>NZ_JAHFZY010000006.1:0-727804 GCF_018603865.1 Actinomadura sp. NEAU-AAG7 | reverse complement strand
GGGTCCACGTCACCGACCCCACCAACGCCAGCCGCACCATGCTGATGGACCTGGAGACCCTGGAGTGGGACGAGGAACTCCTGTCCTTCTTCACCATCCCCCGCGCGATGCTCCCCACCATCAAACCTTCCTCGGCGCCCGAACCGTACGGGGTCACCCGTCCCGATGTGCTGGGGGGCGAGGTGGTGTTGACGGGCATTCTGGGTGATCAGCAGGCGGCCACGGTGGGGCAGGTGTGCTTCGCGCCCGGCGAGGCCAAGAACACCTACGGCACCGGCAACTTCCTGCTCCTCAACACGGGGGAGGAGTTGGTGCGGTCCCAGGCGGGGATGCTCACGACGGTCTGCTACCAGTTCGGGCGGGAGCGGCCCGTCTATGCGCTGGAGGGGTCGATCGCGGTGACGGGGTCGGCGGTGCAGTGGCTGCGCGACCAGCTGGGGATCATCTCCGGTGCCGCCCAGAGCGAGGACCTGGCCCGGCAGGTCACCGACAACGGCGGGGTGTACTTCGTGCCCGCCTTCTCCGGGCTGTTCGCCCCCTACTGGCGCTCGGACGCCCGGGGCGCCATCGTCGGGCTCTCGCGCTACAACACCAACGCCCACCTGGCCCGCGCCACCCTGGAGGCCATCTGCTACCAGACCCGCGACGTGGTGGAGGCCATGGCCCGCGACTCCGGCGTCCACCTGGACGTCCTCAAGGTCGACGGCGGCGTCACCGCCAACGAACTGTGCATGCAACTCCAAGCCGACATCCTGGGCGTCCCGGTCTCCCGCCCCGTCGTCGCCGAGACCACCGCCCTGGGCGCCGCCTACGCCGCCGGACTGGCCACCGGCTTCTGGAGCACCACCGACGAACTCCGCACCAACTGGAACCAAGACAAACACTGGCAACCCACCTGGACCGACACCCAACGCCAACACGGCTACGCGGGCTGGAGGAAAGCCGTGGAACGGACGTACGGCTGGGTGGACGTCGAATAGCCACAGCGGAGTCACCATTCCTCGGCGTGTCCTGTCCTTCTCCGGTGGCGGGTGATGTCCTAGCATCCGGCGGGACAGCGTCGTCCCGGCCGCGCGTCGGCGCCGGCCCGCCGAGAGGAATCGCATGACCAGACGACTCGCAGGAGCCGCGCTCGCCGTCGCCGCCGGCGCGGCGGTGCTCGGCGCCGCCGGGACGGGCGCTGCCCAGGCCGGCCAGGGCGGCCAGGCCGACCAGGGTGGGCGCGGGAAGGTCGACTTCACCGGCATCGTGGCGCTGGACAACTGCTCGGGCTCGCTCGTGCGCGGCCCGCGCTCCCGCGACGGCGACGCCGCGCTGGTGATGACCAACGGCCACTGCCTGGAGTCCGGCATGCCGAAGGCGGGCCAGGTCATCGTCGGGCAGCCGTCCGGCCGGACGTTCACGCTCCTCTCCCCGGACGGGCAGCGCGACCTCGGCACGCTCAAGGCGACCCGGGTCGAGTACGCCACGATGACCGACACCGACGTCACGCTCTACCGGCTGGACACCACCTACGCCGCCATCCAGCGCCGGTACCGCATCCCGGCGCTGCGGCTGTCGACGTCCCGGCCGCACGACGGCACCGAGATCCGCATCGTGTCCGGGTACTGGCACAAGATCTACGGCTGCAAGACCGACGCGACGATCCACCGGCTGCGCGAGGGCGAGTGGACCTGGAAGAACTCCATCCGCTACGCGCCCCAGTGCCAGACGATCCACGGGACGTCCGGCTCGCCGATCATCGACGTCCGGACCCGCCGGATGGTCGGCATCAACAACACCGGCAACGACGACGGCGAGCGCTGCACGCTCAACAACCCGTGCGAGGTCGACCGGAAGGGTAGGATCACCGTCCGCAAGGGCATCCACTACGGGCAGCAGACCTACCTGCTGGCCCGCTGCCTCGGCAAGGGCAACCGCGTCGTGCTGGGCAGGCACTGCGCGCTGCCGAGGCCGGCCGCCAAACACTGACGGCACACGGCCGGCGTCCCCGGACCGAGGGCGCCGGCGCCGGGCGCGACCGGCCCGGCCGGGCGGACGGGGTGATCGATACACTGGTCGCCGGCCCGACGGACGAGGGCCGCGGCGGCGAGGTCCGCCGTCCCCGGCCGGACGGGGGGACCGGGGAGCCGGCCGCGGGCGGTCCCCGCCGGTGACGAAGATCCCCGCTGGCAGGAGTGCCCCGTGTCCGAGCGAGCCCCCGACGGCGCCTTCGACGAGGGCGGTGGCGACGACGGCCTCTCGGCCGCGGAGTCCGGCCCGCTCGTCGACCCCGACGTCGACCTGCACGTCCCCCGGCAGCGCTTCGAGCTGCACCGCGCGCCGTGGTCGACGCTCGCCGCGATCTCGGTGGGCGGGATCATCGGCGCGCTGTCGCGCTACGGGCTGACCGACGCCTTCCCCTACGGGCCCGGGGACTTCCCCTGGCCGGTCTTCGGGATCAACGTCGGCGGCTGCCTGCTGATCGGGGTGCTGATGGTGCTGATCACCGAGGTGCGGCGGGCGCACCACCTGGTGCGGCCGTTCCTCGGCGTCGGGGTCCTGGGCGGCTTCACGACGTTCTCCACCTACGTCGTGGACATCCAGCGGGCCGTGGACGCCGACGCCGCCGCGACCGCGCTCGGCTACCTCGCCGCGACGCTCGTCGCCGCGCTCGCCGCGACGACCGCCGGGCTGCGGCTGACCCGCGCGCTCGCCCGGCCCCGCGCGGGCGGCGCCGCGCCCGAGGCCGCCGGGGCGGGGGAGCGGCCGTGACGATCCTGCTGGTCGCGCTCGGCGCGGCGCTCGGCGCGCCGGTCCGCTACCTCACCGACCGGGCCGTGCAGGCCCGGCACGACTCGGAGTTCCCCTGGGGGACGCTCACCGTCAACGTCGCGGGGTCGGCGCTGCTGGGGTTCCTCGTGGCGCTCCCGGCGGACGGCGGCGTCATGTCCTTCGCCGGGACGGGCCTGTGCGGCGCGCTCAGCACCTACTCCACGTTCGGATACGAGACCGTGCGCCTCGTCGAGGACGGGGCGCGCTTCTACTCCGTGGCCAACGTCGCCGCGAGCATCGCGGCGGGGCTCGGCGCCGCCTACTGCGGCATGACCGTCGCGGCGGCCGTCACCGGCTGACGGCGGGCCGCCGCGGGCCCCTGCGGCGGAAAGCGTGGCGCGGCCCAGGCTCGCAGTCCTGAGCACCTGGCTCCGAGCTCGCGAGTGGGCCGCGCCGTGACTCTGCCCATGCCCCGGTTCGAGTAAACCGGTAGGTATCGTCACTGTCCCCCCGGCGCCAGGGTGGTGCGGCGCCGGGGCGGACGGTGCTCCGTCGCCCCCCGCCGACCGCCCTAGCGGGCGAGGTCCACCGCCGGGCCCTCGGCGGCGGGCGCGGGGCGGGCGGGGCGGTCGGTCCGCCCGCGCGCCAGGATGATCCCGAGCACGATGCCGATCAGGATCGACCCGGCGAGGGCCCAGCCGGTGCCGTACTCGGCGTGCCGGGTCGAGCCGCTGTCCTCGGTCAGGGTGAGGAACAGCGTCCCGACCGTGGCGACGCCGACGACCTGGCCGAGCTGCATGAGCGTCAGCAGCAGCCCGCTGGCGTCCGAGGCGTCCTCGGCCGGGACGTTCGAGAGCGCGACCGTCATGCCGATCGGCAGCACGCCGAGCCCGAACCCGATGGCCGCGGTCAGCAGCTCGTAGGCCACGCCGCCGCCGGCCAGCGGGCCGACGCACAGGTAGCCCAGCGCCGCGATCGTGAACCCGATCGGGATGGCGGGGCGGTGCCAGCGGGCGGGCAGCCGCTGCCAGGTCAGGCCGACCGCGCCGAACGCGGCGACGCACGGCACGAACGCGAGCCCCGACTCCAGCGGCGACATGTCGAGGTCGCCCTGGAGGTGCAGCGTCGTGGTGAACAGGAACGAGCCCCACGTGCCCGGCCCGAACACGAGGACCGCGCAGGCCACGGGCAGCTTCGGCGCGCGCAGCACCCGTCCCGAGATGAGGGGGCGCAGGCCGCGGGCCGCGACGCCGCGCTCCACGGCGACGAACGCGCCGAGGAAGACCGCGCTCGCGGCGAGCGACACCCAGCCCCACAGCGGCCAGCCGAACTCGTGGCCGAGGATCAGCGGCACCACCAGCAGCAGCACCGCCGGGATCAGCGTGGCCAGCCCCGGGAGGTCCAGGGCCCGCACGACCGAGCCGCGCTCCCGCGACGGCTCCGGCCGGGGCAGCACGCGGGGCCCCGCGAGCAGCAGCGCGACGCCGATCGGCACGTTCACCAGGAAGACCGTCCGCCAGCCGCTGCCGAACAGGTCCGCGCTGACCAGCAGGCCGCCCGCCACCTGCCCGATGACGACGCCGCCGGCGATGATGGCCGTGTAGAAGCCGAGCGCGCGCGCCCGTGCCGCGCCGGCGTAGTTGCGCTGGATCATCGACATCACCTGCGGCGTCATGAGCGCCGCGCCGACGCCCTGCAGGAAGCGGAACGCGACCAGCGTCCAGGTGGACGGCGCGAGCCCGCAGGCCAGCGAGGTCACCGTGAAGACCGCGAGGCCGAGGTGGTAGGCGCGGCCGTGGCCGATGATGTCGCCGATCCTGGCTCCCGTGATCAGCAGGACGGCGTAGGAGATGACGTATCCGGCCACGATGAGCTGGATGCCGGCGCCGGAGGCGTGCAGGTCGGCGCGCATGGTCGGCAGGGCCACGTTGACGATGTTGACGTCGAGGATGGCCATGAACTGCCCGAGCAGGATGAGGGCCAGCATGAGGCCGCCGGGCCCGCTCCGCGTCCCCCGGTCGGGAACAATCCCGGGCGGATCGGTTGTCTGAGTCATACGGGTCATCCTCCTTGAGGTTCGATACCGGTAACGAGAGCCCGCTTATACTGGTACTGACAGCACCTGGAACGTGCGGCCACCGCGCGCGAGGCCCTGGGGGCGTGATGACGACCGGCATGAGCACCGCCGAGGAGACCACCGGGCGGGAGCGCCGCGGCGAGCTCGGCGCCTTCCTGCGCAGCCGCCGCGAGCGGATCACCCCGGCCGACGTCGGCATGCCCGCCGGCCCGCGCCGCCGCACGCCCGGCCTGCGCCGCGAGGAGGTCGCCCAGCTCGCGGGGGTCGGCGTCACCTGGTACACGTGGCTGGAGCAGGGCCGTCCGATCAAGGTGAGCACCCAGGTGCTGGACGCGGTGGCCCGCACCCTGCGGCTGGACGGCACCGAGCACGAGCACCTGTACCGGCTGGCCGAGGTCCCGACGGCCACCCTGTCCGATACGGTCGGCACCCCGCTCCCCCCCGACGTCCAGACGATCCTGGACGGGCTGCTCCCGCTGCCCGCGGTGGTGTCCAACGGCCGCTGCGACGTCCTCGCGTGGAACGCCGCCTACGCCGCGCTCTTCCCGCGCGTGGTGCGGGCGACCGGGTGCGAGCGCAACACGATGTGGATGATGTTCACGCTGCCGCCGTGCTGCAACCCGGTCGTGAACTGGGAGGAGGAGACGCCGATCCACGTCGCGGTGTTCCGGCACCGCTACATCAGGCACCTCGGCGAGCCGGGCTGGAAGGAGCTGGTCGAGCGGCTCCAGGCGGTCAGCCCGGAGTTCGCGCGGCTGTGGGCGGCCTCGCACGACGTCGCGATCCCCGGGCAGCGGACCAAGGTGTTCCGGCACCACGCCGGCGGAGAGATCCGCACCCGCACCACGAACCTGGAGATCACCGCCTCACCCGGGGTCCGGGTCGTGGTCTACGTGCCGACCGACGAGGAGAGCCGCGACCGGATCGGCTGGCTGCTCGCCAACCCCGAGGCCGCCGCCCCCGACCACACCCACTGACGGTGCGCCCCGTCTCCCGGCCGAGCCGATCGCGGTCATCGCGGTCATCCTGGTCCTCCCTCTGCCGTCGATGACCCCGACGCTACGGACGTTCCGGACCCCCGGCGATTACCTCGGAGGTAGCCGCGAGCGGTGCGCTAGAGGCGGAAGGCGAGGTCGGGCTCGACCTCCGGGACGTCCATCTGCGCCTTCTGCAACCGCCCGGAGTAGTCCCAGTTCATCGACTGCCAGCGGGTGAACTGGTCCAGCACCCACACGCCCGACTGGCGGCTCCCGTTGCCCGACCGCCCGTTCCCGCCGAACGGCAGGTGCGCCTCGGCGCCCGAGGTTGAGTTGTTCACGCTGACCATCCCCGCCGAGACCCGCCGCCGGAACGCGAACACCTTCGCCGGGTCGGTGGTGTAGATCGACGCCGACAGCCCGTAGCCCGGCGCGTTCGCCAGCGCGACCGCCTCGTCCAGCGTCCGGTAGGAGGCGACGCCGACGACCGGCCCGAACGTCTCGTGCGCGAACAGGTCATCGCCGGGGCCGACGCCGTCCACGATCACCGGGTGGTAGTACAGGCCGTCCGCCGGGTCGCCCGCGAAGCCCGCTCGCGGGTTCGCGGCCGTGATCCGGCCCGTCCCGGACGAGCCGTGCACGGTGTGGTCGGGCCCGATCCAGCCGAGGACCCGCTCGAAGCCGTCCGCGAACCGCTGGTCGATCAGCGGCCCGAACAGCACGTCGCCGGACGGGTCGCCCACGGTGGCCGCGCGCGCCGCCTCGTCCAGCAGCCGGACGAACTCCGCGTGCGCCGACTCGTGCACGATCGCCGTGCCGAGGGAGGTGCAGCGCTGCCCGGCCGTCCCGAACCCGGAGAACAGCGCGCCCTCGACGGCCAGCGGGAGGTCGGCGTCCTCGGTGACGACCATCGGGTTCTTGCCGCCCAGCTCCAGGCACGGCGTCTGGAGGTGGCGGCCGCACAGCGCGCCGATCCGCGACCCGACCTCGGTGGAGCCGGTGAAGCCCACCTTGCCGACGAGCCCTGCCTCCAGCGCCAGCTCCAGCCCCCGGAACGTCTCGGGGCCGTCGGCGTACACGACGTTGAGGACGCCGTCCGGGATCCCCGCATGGGCGACGAGCCGATAGAACGCCTCCGCGCACGCCGCCGCGTACTCGGCGGGCTTCCACACGACCGTGTTCCCGCACAGCAGCGCCGGGACGATGTACCAGGACGGCACGGCGACGGGGAAGTTCCCGGCCGTGATCACGGTGACGACCCCCACCGGGTCGCGGAAGGTCAGGAGCTGCTTGTCCGGCATCTCCGACGGGACGGTCCGCCCGTACAGCCGCCGCCCCTCCCCGGCGAAGAACGCGCAGGTGTCGGCGATCTCCTGCACCTCGCCGAGCGCCTCGGCGTAGGGCTTGCCGACCTCCCGGGTGACGACGCGGGCGAGGGCCTCCTTGTTGGCCTCGACGAGGCGTCCGAGCGCGGCGACGGCCTGCCCCCGGACGGGCGGCGGGACGTCGCGCCAGGCGTCCTGCGCGGCGCGGGCGGCGCGGCACGCCGCGACCAGGTCGTCGGCCCCGGCCAGGGCCACGTCGGCGACCACCTCCGACACGCGGGCGGGGTCGACGGAACGGTATGAGCGCGGCCCGGCCGGGATGCGGGAGCCGCCGATGACGGAGGTGAGCACGGACTCAAGCTTGGCCGGTCCGCCGCGTCTCCGCCAAGCGGGCCGGATGCTTGGCATCGCGGGCGAGGTGTCCGATGCTCGACACCGCACCCCTTCCACCGAGGCAGGAGGCCGCATGGCAGCCCGCGACGCCGAGCCCGCCGACGTCCACTTCCTGGAGAGGGCCGCGTCGCTCCGGCCCTCCGGCGCGTCCCGCCCGCCGGGGCCGCTCACCGGGGAGCGCCTCCTGGAGCTGTTCGACGCGCAGCTCGGCAGCCGCCACCTCGACCTCGCCGCGAGGTGGCTGCGGGCGGGCGGCCACGGGTTCTACACGATCGGCTCGTCCGGGCACGAGGGCGATGCGGCCGTCGCGGCCGCGCTCCGCCCGGACGACCCGGCGCTCCTGCACTACCGCTCGGGCGCGTTCTTCCTGGAGCGCGCCCGTCAGGTGCCGGGGCGGGACGCGCTGCGCGACGTCCTGCTGGGCGTGGTCGCCGCCGCCGAGGACCCGATCTCCGGCGGGCGGCACAAGGTGTTCGGCGCCGACCGGCTCCACGTCATCCCGCAGACGTCCACGATCGCCTCGCACCTCCCGCGCGCGCTCGGCGTCGCGTTCGCGATCGGACGCGCCGTCCGCCTCGGCGTCGAGCCGCCCTGGCCGCGCGACGCGCTGGCCGTGTGCGGGTTCGGGGACGCCTCCGCCAACCACTCCACCGCGGCCGGCGCGGTCAACGCGGCCGTGAACTGCGGCCACCAGGGCGTGCCGATGCCGCTGCTCCTCGTCTGCGAGGACAACGGCATCGGCATCAGCGTCCGCACCCCGCCGGGGTGGATCGAGGCCGCCTACGGCTCGCGGCCGGGCCTCGCCTACTTCCACGCCGACGGCGGTGACCTGGAGGAGGTCTACAGCGTCGCCCGTGACGCGGCGGCCTGGGTTCGGGAGAGGCGCCGTCCGGCGTTCCTGCACCTGCGCACCGTCCGGTTGATGGGGCACGCGGGCTCCGACGTCGAATCCGCCTACCGGACCCAGGCCGAACTGGACGCCGACCTCGCCGCCGACCCGCTGCTGCGCACGGCGCGAACGCTCGTCGACCGGGGGCTGGCGACGGCGGACGATGTCGTCGGCCGCTACGAGGCCAAGCGCGCCGAGGTCATGGCCCTCGCCGCGGAGGTCGCGGACGCGCCGCGCCTGACCTCCGCGCGCGAGGTCATGGCCCCGCTCCCCGCCCCGCCGAGCGCCGACCCGTCAAGCGCCGAGCCACCCCCCGAGCAGCCTTCCGAGCCCGGCGGTGAGCGGCTGACGCTCGCGCGGGCGGTCAACCGGGCGCTCGCCGACCTGCTCGACGAGCGGCCCGAGGCGCTGGTGTTCGGCGAGGACGTCGCGCGCAAGGGCGGCGTGTACGGGGTCACGCGGGGGCTGCTGCGGCGCGCCGGCGCGGCGCGGGTGTTCGACACGATCCTGGACGAGCAGTCGATCCTCGGCCTCGCGCTGGGTCTCGCGACGGCGGGACTGCTGCCGGTCCCGGAGATCCAGTACCTCGCCTACCTGCACAACGCCGCCGACCAGCTCCGCGGCGAGGCGGCCACGCTGCCGTTCTTCTCCGCGGGCCGCTACCGCAACCCGATGGTGGTGCGCATCGCCGCCTACGCCTACCAGAAGGGGTTCGGCGGCCACTTCCACAACGACAACGCCGTCGCCGCGCTGCGCGACATCCCCGGCCTGGTCATCGCCTCGCCCGCGCGCCCCGACGACGCCGCCGGGATGCTGCGCGCCTGCGCGGACGCGGCGTCCGCGCACGGCCGGGTCTGCGTGCTGCTGGAGCCGATCGCGCTGTACCACGTCCGTGACCTGCACGAGGACGGGGACGGCGGCTGGCTCGCCGCGCCCGGCCGGGACGCGGTGCCGCTCGGCCGCGCCCGCACCCACGGCGGCGGCGGCGACCTCACCATCGTCACGTTCGCGAACGGGCTGCGCATGAGCCTGCGCGCGGCCCGCCGGCTGGAGCGCCGCGGCGTCCGCTGCCGCGTCCTCGACCTGCGCTGGCTGGCGCCGCTGCCGGCGGCCGACCTGCTGCGCGAGGCCCGCGCGACCGGCGCCGTCCTGGTCGCCGACGAGACCCGCCGGACGGGCGGGGTGTCGGAGGCCGTCCTCACCGCGCTCACCGACGGCGGGTTCGCGGGCCGCGCGGCCCGCGTCACGAGCGAGGACAGCTTCGTGCCGCTCGGCGACGCCGCCCGGCACGTCCTGCTGTCGGAACGCGCGATCGAGGAGGCCGCGCTGGCCCTGCTCGACCGCTGAGCCACGACCGGCCTACTTGATCCAGACCGACTTGGCGTCGCAGAAGGCGTGGACGCCCTCCTGCGACAGCTCCCTCCCGTATCCGGACCGCTTCACGCCGCCGAACGGCAGCTCCGGGTAGGAGGTGGTCATGCCGTTGATGAAGACCTGCCCGGCGTCCAGCTCCCGGACGAACCGCTCCTGCTCGTCGGGCTCCCGCGTCCAGGCGTTCGAGCCGAGGCCGAAGCCGGTCGCGTTGGCCAGCTCGACCGCCTCCGACACGCCCCGGACCCGGAACAGCGACGCGACCGGCCCGAACACCTCCTCGTGGAACACGCGCATCTCGGGCGTCACGCCGGAGATCACGGTCGGCGGATAGAACCAGCCGGGACCGGCCGGGCGCTCGCCGCCGCACAGCACCGTGGCGCCCTTGCCGACGGCGTCGGCGACCAGGGCCTCGACGTCGGCGCGGCCCTGCTCGCTGGCCAGCGGCCCCACGTCGGTGCCCTCGTCCATCGGGTCGCCGACGGTCCGGTCGCGCATGGCCTCGACGAACCGCCGCTCGAACTCGTCCGCGACACCGATGTCGGCGATGAAGCGCTTGGCGGAGATGCAGCTCTGCCCGTTGTTCAGGCAGCGGGACGTGGCCGCCGCCTCCGCCGCCGCCGCGACGTCGGCCGAGGGCATCACCACGAACGGGTCGCTGCCGCCGAGCTCCAGCACCGTCGGCTTGACCTCGTCCCCGGCGATCGCGGCGACCGACCGCCCGGCGGGCTCGCTGCCGGTGAGCGTCGCGGCCCGCACCCGCGGGTCGCGCAGCACCCGCTCGACCTGCCGCGACCCGATGAGCAGCGTCTGGAACACGCCCTCGGGGAACCCCGCCCGGCGGAACAGGTCCTCCAGGAACAGCGCCGTGCGCGGGACGTTCGAGGCGTGCTTCAGCAGCCCCACGTTGCCCGCCATCAGCCCCGGCGCCGCGAACCTGATCACCTGCCAGAGCGGGAAGTTCCACGGCATGACCGCCAGCACGGGCCCGAGCGGCTGGTAGCGGACGTAGGCGCCCGACGCGCCCACGGCTTCCGCGTCGGCCGGGCGGTCGGCCAGGAACCCCTCCGCGTGCTCGGCGTAGTACCGGCACGCGTGCGCGCACTTGCGCGCCTCGGCCCTGGCCGCCGTGAACGTCTTGCCCATCTCGGCGGTCACCATGGCGCCGATCCGGTCGGCCTCCTCGTCCAGGATGTCGGCGGCGGCGCTCATCCACGCCGCCCGCCTCCCGACGGGCGTGAGGCGGTAGGACGCGAACGCCTCGGCGGCCCGCCCGACGTACCGGTCGACGGCGTCCTCGGAGAGCGCGTCGAAGGTCTGCTCCACCCGTTCCGTCGCGGGGTTGGTCGTCGCGATCGTTGTCATGTCCGATGCTCCCTGAGATGTCCGTTTCGACCCTCCGGGGCGTGCCCTTGGGGGCATCCGGGAAACACCGGCGGGTCCGCGCCGGAACCCCGGCGCGGACCCGATGCTCAGGCGGGGACGACGCAGACCGGGGACGGCACCTCCAGCGCCCCGGCGGGCGCCGGGAGGCCGTCCGCGCCGATCCGGAACGTGGCGACCAGCCCGCTCCGCTCGTTCGCGACGTGCATCCACGCGCCGTCGACGTGCAGGTCGCGGGGCCAGTGCCCGCCCGAGGCGATGTCCGCGACGGGCTTGAGCGCCGCGCCCTCGTCGAGCACGCGGTGCGTGGTGACCACGTCCGCGCCGCGCGTCGAGGTGTAGACGTGCCGGCCGTCGCCGCCGAGCTTGATCGCCCCGGCGAGCGACTCGCCGTCCGACCCCGCCGCGGTGGCGGGCGACTCGGCGACCGGTTCGAGCCGGGCGTAGCCGTCCGCCCCGCCGGCGGGGCGCAGCACGAGCACCGTGGCCGCCAGCTCGGTCAGCACGAACACGTGCCCGCTCGGGTGCACGGCCAGGTGCCGGGGCCCGCACCCCGCCGGGAGCCGGGTCTCCCCGGTGAGCCGCAGGCGCCCGTCCTCGATCCGGAACGAGCGGACGAGGTCGGCGCCGAGGTCGGTGGACAGGATCGTCCCGTCCGGGGCGGGGGCGGTCATGTGCGCGTGCGGGCCGTCCTGGCGGTCCTCGCGCGGGCCGGAGCCGTGGCCTTCGACGACGTCGGGCTCGCCGGTGAAGGCGCCGTCCGGGCCCAGCGGCACCGCCCGCACCGTCCCGGACCCGTAGTCGGCCACCAGCAGGTGCCCGCCGCCGGGCGACAGCGACAGATGGCAGGGGAGCGCCCCCGCCTCGCGCCTGCCGATCTCCCGGAGCCGCCCGCCCTCGACCGCGTACGCGAGGACGCCTCCCGCGTCCTCCTCCCGGACCGCGTAGAGGACGCGGCCGCCCGGACGCACCGCCAGATAGGACGGGCTCGCCGCAGCGCCCGCGAGCTCCGGGCCCTCCAGCGCGCCGTCCGCGCCGCGCCGCACGCGGTAGACGCCCTCACCGGCGCCCATCGCGCCCGTGTACGTGCCCACCCAGAACACCCGCTCGCCCACCCGGACTCTCCTCCCGACCGCGGAATGTGATCATTCCCGCCCCCGAGACGGGCGGCGGGCCACCGAGCCTAACGTCCCGGAGGCGCCGGGGGATTTCGCAGCTCAACGGCGTTCCTCCTGGTCAGCGGCGGCGCCGCGGGCATGGGCGGCCGACCGGGCGCGGCGCCTGAGACCTGACGATCCCGGCGGTTCCGCCCAGGGCGCGGGTGGGCTTTGGTACGGTCGCGCGCGGTCGACCTATGATCGCCGGTGGGGGACCGCGGAGCGCCCGGGGGACAGCGGCGCTCGCACGGCCCCGTCGAGGAGACGAGAGAGGCAATGGCTGATATCACCGAGGCGCCCGAGTGGTCCGCGCTCGCCGAGCACCAGGCGGTGCTGGCGGGGCGGCACCTGCGCGAGCTGTTCGCGGACGACCCGGGGCGCGCCGAGCGCATGACGGTCACCGCGGGGGACCTCCACCTGGACTACTCCAAGCACCGCGTCACCGCCGAGACGCTGGGGCTGCTGGTGTCGCTCGCCGAGCGCGCGGGGCTGCGCGAGCGGATCGAGGCGATGTTCTCCGGCGAGCACATCAACGTCAGCGAGGACCGCGCCGTCCTGCACACGGCGCTGCGCCTGCCGCCGGGCGAGCCGCTCACCGCGGACGGCCAGGACGTCGCCGCCGACGTGCACGCCGTCCTGGACCGGATGGCGGAGTTCGCGGGACGCGTCCGCGCGGGGGAGTGGACGGGTTTCACCGGCAAGCCGATCGCGACCGTCGTGAACATCGGCATCGGCGGGTCCGACCTCGGCCCCGCCATGGCCTACGAGGCGCTGCGCGACTTCGCCGACGCGGGGATCTCGTGCCGGTTCGTGTCCAACATCGACCCGGCCGACATCGTCGGGACGCTCGCGGACCTCGATCCCGAGCGGACGCTGTTCGTCATCAGCTCCAAGACGTTCGGGACGCTGGAGACCCTCACCAACGCCAAGGTCGCGCGGGAGTGGCTGGTCGGGCGGCTCGGCGACGAGAAGGCCGTGTCGCGGCACTTCGTCGCGGTGTCGACCAACGCCGAGCGGGTCGCGGCCTTCGGCATCGACACCGCCAACATGTTCGGGTTCTGGGACTGGGTCGGAGGCCGCTACTCCTTCGACGGCGCGATCGGGCTGTCCCTCATGGTCGCGATCGGCGGCGAGGCGTTCCGCGAGATGCTCGCCGGGTTCCGCCAGATCGACGAGCACTTCCGCAGCGCGCCGTTCGAGGCGAACATGCCCGTCCTGATGGGGCTGCTCGGCGTCTGGTACACCGACTTCTTCGGCGCGCAGACCCGGGCGGTGCTTCCCTACAGCCAGCGGCTGTCGCGCTTCCCCGCCTACCTCCAGCAGCTCACGATGGAGTCCAACGGCAAGTCGGTGCGGGCCGACGGCGTCCCCGTCGTCGCGCAGACCGGTGAGATCTTCTGGGGCGAGCCGGGCACGAACGGCCAGCACGCCTTCTACCAGCTCCTGCACCAGGGCACCCGGCTCGTGCCCGCCGACTTCATCGGCTTCGCCGAGCCGTTCGAGGACCGCGCGGGCATGCACGACCTGCTGACCGCCAACATGCTCGCGCAGACCTCCGCGCTGGCGTTCGGCAAGACCGCCGAGGAGATCGCCGCCGAGGGGACGCCCGCCGCGGTCGTCCCGCACAAGGTCATGCCGGGCAACCGGCCGACCAGCACGATCCTCGTGCCGAAGCTGACCCCCCGGACGCTCGGCGCGCTCGTCGCCCTCTACGAGCACATCGTGTTCGTCGAGGGGACGATCTGGGGCATCGACTCCTTCGACCAGTGGGGCGTGGAGCTCGGCAAGGTCATGGCGATGGACCTGGCGCCCGCGCTCACCTCCGAGGAGCCCCCGGCGCAGGCCCCCGACCCCTCCACGGCGGCGCTCGTCCGCCGCTACCGGCGGCTGCGCGGCCGGGCGGTCTGACGCGACGCGTGCGGACGGGGCCCGCCGGATCCGTCCGGCGGGCCCGGCCCGCGCCGTTCAGCTCCGCGCGCCGTTCAGCTCCGCGCGCCGGGCAGCGGCCCGGAGGCCCAGCCCCGGACGTCCAGGGCCGCCCGGAACTCGCGGTAGGAGATGAAGCCGTCGCGGTTGGTGTCGGCCTGCTCGAACCTGTCCTGGGTCTCCGCCCGCGTCCAGGACAGCCCGAGGCTCTCCAGGACGAGCGTGAACTCCATGAGGTCGAGCCGGTCGTCGCCACCGAGGTCCGCGCGCCTGAACACGGCGAGAAGGTCGTCCTCGGTCGGCCTCGTGGTCATCTCAGTTCCCCGTTCTGGTCCGGTGTGCCCGCATCATCGCACGGCGAGCGGGCGGGTCCCACCGGAAACGCCGTCCGACCCGACCCGGTTCCCGGTCGTTCATCCCTCGCTTCCGGTTTGGGGCCGTGTCCGGTCACGTGACGACGCACTCGATCCGGTAGCGGCCGTCCTCGTCGCGGTGCGCGCCGTGGATGTCGGTGGCGAGGTAGGGGAAGGCGCGGTCGAAGGCCTCCAGGGCACGCAGGTAGCGCAGCACCGGGCCGTCGGCGGGCCCGGCGGCCTCGCCGGGCATCAGCATCGGGATCCCGGGCGGCGTGACGACGACGGTCGAGGCGCAGACCCGGCCCGCCAGCTCCTCCAGCGGGACCCGCTCGGTGCGGGAGCGGATCAGCGCCTGGTAGCACTCGGCGGGGGTCAGGACGGGTCGGGGCAGGTCGGTGAAGACCTGGTCGAGCAGCTCACCGAGGCGGGAGTCGCGCAGCCTCCCGTGGACCGCCTCGCAGAGCGCGCGCAGCGAGATCCCGGGCGGTCCGAACCCGGGCAGCGCCTCCGCCAGCGGCGCGCCGCCGTCGTAGGCGTTCTTGAAGTCGATGAGCGCGTCGATCAGCGTCCCCCACTTGCCCTTGGTGATGCCGATCGAGAACAGCACCAGCAGCGTGTGGTCGCCGGTCTTCTCCACGACGATGCCGCGCCGCTCCAGGTAGGCGGCCACGATCCGGGCGGGGATCCCCCACGGGGTGGTGCCGGCGACGGCGTCGGCGCCCGGGCAGGTGATCGTCACCTTGATCGGGTCGAGCGCGCACTGGCCGTCGTCGAGGCCGCCGAACCCGTGCCAGGTGGCGCCGGGCTCCAGCGTCCAGCAGCGCGGCTCGGTGGACAGCAGCGTGATGTCGGCGTCCTCGAACCGGGTCGTGCCGCCGGTCCGCGGGTCGGTCACCTCCGGCGGCTGCCAGACGCCGAAGAACCAGTCGGGGCGGGCGTCGTCCTCGCGGACGCGGCCGGCCAGCCGCACCATCGCCTGCCGGAAGCGGACCGCCTCGACGATCGCCTCGCCGGTGAGGAACGGGCCGGACGGGCCGTCCATCATCGCCGCCGCCACGTCCAGGGACGCGATCATCGGGTAGAGCGGCGAGGTGCTGGCGTGCATCAGGAACGTCTCGTTGAACCGCTCGTAGTCCACCGGCGCGCGCGGTGAGGAGCGCACGTGCAGCATCGACGCCTGCGACAGCGCCGCCAGCAGCTTGTGCGTGGACTGCGTGGCGAACACCGTCGGACGCTCCGGGCCGGGCAGCGACCGCTCGTCGACGGCCATGCCGTACCGGCGCTCGTACAGCGGGTTGAAGCGGGCGTAGGCGAACCACGCCTCGTCGAAGTGCACCCGCGGCACCGACGCGCCGAGCAGCCCCGCGACCTGGACGGCGTCGTAGCACAGCCCGTCGTAGGTCGAGTTGGTGATCACCGCGTACGCGGCGCCGGAGCCCGCCGCGCCCGCACCGAACGGGTGGCCCGCCAGCCGGTCGGCGACGGCCGCCGCCGCCAGCGACCCGGCCGGGATGGGCCCCGCGAGCCCGAGCCCGTTGCGCTCCGGAACGAGGTAGACCGGGCGGGCGCCGCTGATGGCGAGGACGTGCTGGACGGACTTGTGGCAGTTGCGGTCCACCAGCGCCAGCTCGTCGCGGGCGACCGCGTGGTGCCCGACGATGCGGTTGGCGGTCGAGTTGCCGTTGACGACGAAGAACGTCCGCTCGGCGCCGAAGATCCGGGCGGCGTTGCGCTCGGCGTCGCCGATCGGGCCGGTGTGGTCCAGCGGCGACCCGAGCTCGGGGACAGAGATCGACAGGTCGGTGCGCAGCAGCCGCTCGCCGTAGTAGTCGAAGAACGCCCGCCCCACCGGCGACTTCAGGAACGCCACCCCGCCGGCGTGGGCGGGGGTGTGCCAGGAGTAGCGGTGCCGGTCGTCCAGGCGCTGGAGCGCCTCGAAGAACGGCGGCAGGATCCGCTCGGCGTACTCCTGCGCCGCGTGCGCGACGCGCCCGGCGATGAAGTCGGGGGTGTCCTCCAGCAGGAAGACATAGCCCTGGATCACCTCGTACACCCACAGCGGGACGTCGCGGGCCTCCTGCTCGGCGGTCACGAGGAACACCGGGAGGCGGTGGAACCGCCCGCCCACCGCGGTCAGGACGTCGTCGGTGCCCGCCGCCCCCCAGCCCACCAGCGCCGCCGCCAGCATGGCGTCCGAGCGGACCACCGCCAGCGCGTCGGCGGCGCGGTGCGTCCAGCGGACGTGCAGCCCGTGCCCCTCCAGCGCGGCGCACAGGCGGCGGAGCTGCTCGGCGACCACCGAGTCGCCGTCCGGCGCCTCGTCGACGGCGACGAGGATCGTTCGTTGCATCGCGGGGCCTCCCGTCGCCCAGGGGCGGAGTTCCCGAACGGTAACAACCGGGCCGATCACCGAATAGTGCCTGAATGGCAACTAAAAGTAACCGTTACGGGAGGAGGGTGGCGTGCGACGGTAAGCCCCCGTTTATTGCGACGTGTCCCGGCCGCCGGTCAGCTCGGGGATCCGCCCCCGGTAGCGGGCCAGGAGCGCCGCGTTCTCCTCGTCCCCGCCCGGGACGTTCGCGCTCGTCCAGCGGGGGAGCCGCATACCGCGCGCGGAGGCGAGGTCGTCGAGCTCGGCGAGGACGCGCGACCACGTGTAGGCGGCGAGGATCGTGGAGACCGCGGCGGTGCGCGGCGCGCCCGCCGGGTGCAGCGCGTCGCCCGGCGGGACGCGCGTGTCCAGCACGATCGCGGCGTGGTCGGCGAGGCTCGTCGGGGTCCGCGCCGCCGCCTCGCGCGAGGCCCGCGCCGAGGTCACCGCGATGACCGGCACGCCCCGCGCCGCGCACGCCTCCGCGACCTCGACCGGGTAGGGGTTGCGGCCGCTGGTGGAGAACACCACCGCGACGTCGGGCGGGGTGGGCGCGGCGGCCTCGACGACGGCCCGCCCGACCCCGCTCTCCCGCTCGACCCGCGTGCTGCGCAGGGCGTCGTCGAGCGGGAACACGCCGGGATGCCAGATCGGCCGGACCGCGGCGAGCCCGCCCGCGCGGTAGAAGGTCTCGCAGACCATCGCCAGCGAGTGGCCCGCGCCCGCGACGTGCACGATCCCGTCGGAGGCGACCGACTCCAGCAGCAGCGCGGCGGCCTCGCCGATCGCCGCGCCGGACACGGAGTCGAGGTCGTCCAGCAGGGTCCGCACCCGGTCGGGGAGCCGCTGCGCGCGGACGGTCTCAGTCATCGGGCAGCGCCTCCTTCAGCTCGCGGGCGAGGTCGTCCCGACCGGCGGCCGCGCGGAGCCGGTCGGCCAGGCCGCCCGACAGCGCGCGCGCCAGCGCGGCCAGCGTCCCGACGTGGACGTCGGGGTCCGGGGTGCAGAACGCCAGCAGCAGGTCCACCGGGTCGTTGTCGGGGTGGCCGAACTCCACCGGCGCGGCCAGCCGGGTCACGCCGACCCCGACGGCCAGGCCGCCCTCCTCCGGGCGGGCGTGGACGAGCGCCAGCCCCTTCGTCAGCACGATGTAGGGGCCGTTCTCCTCGACCACCCGCACGCACGCCTCCGGGTAGCCCTCACCCGCCGCGCCCGCATCGACCAGCGCGGACGCCGCGCTGACGACGGCCTCCCGCCAGTCGGCGGCGGCGACGCCGTCGGTCGCCACGGCGATCGTCATGACAGCCACCCCTGCTCGGTCAGGCGCTCGCGGAGCTGGACCTCCAGGCCCTCCTTGTCCAGGAAGTCGCTGATCGTGATCACCACCGGCGCCAGGTCGGCGATCTCGCTGGTGTGCATGCCCTGGCCGATCACCACGTCCGGCGTCATGCCGCGCGCCGTGGACACGTCGGTGTTCTCCACCCGCGCCTCTACGCCGAGCGCGCGCAGCGCGTCCTCGGCGGTCATCTTCAGCATCAGGCTGGAGCCCATGCCGACGCCGCAGACCGCGAGGATCTCCAGTTGCCGGTCCAGTGCCATATCGGGTCACTCCTTGTCCGGTTTCGTTGACGTTCGGCCCGGGCGCCCCGCGAGGTCGCCCCCTCGGGGCGTTCCCGTTCCTTCCGTCTCTCAGGCGTTCGCGGGCGCCTTGTCCCCGCCGGGGGCCGCGCCCTCGGCGACGGCCCTGCGCTTCTCGGCCCGCCCGAGGACGAGCAGGGTCGCGGTCATCGCGACCAGCGCCACGGCGGGCACCAGCCAGATCGACCCGTCGCCGACGACCGGGTCCACGGCCTTGAGCAGCCACCCGATCGCGTACCAGTCGGGGTCGGCGAGGGTGGCGAGCTCGGGCGCGGTCCGCTCGTACAGGCCCCAGGTGACCGACTGCCCGATCGCGAGGATCAGCCCCGAGATCACGCCGCCGAGCACCGCCCCGCGCCAGCCCGCCACGACGTTGCCGAACAGCCCGGCGGCGCCGCCGACGAAGAACAGCATGATCATGGGCGGGGCGAGCGTGAACCAGCCGGCCGCGGCGAAGACCGCGAGGCAGACCAGGAACACGCCGGTCGAGGCCACGAAGCCGAGCATCACCGCGGTCGGCGCGACGGGGAAGACGGTCGGCGCGTCCAGCGCGGGACGGGTGCCGGGGATCACCTTGTCGCTGAACCCCTTGAACGCCGGGACGATCTCGCCCAGGAACATCCGCACGCCGAACAGCAGGATCGCGATGCCGCCCGCGAACCGCAGGCCGACCAGCAGCGCCCACACCCACGAGGACAGCTTGGGGTCCATCTCGGCGGAGGCCTTGCCCACCACGGCGTCCTCGGCGAACGCGACCGCCACCAGCATGATCACCGAGATGATCAGCGCCGTGCTGACGTTGACGTCCTTGAAGAACGAGAGCTGGCGGGGCAGCTTCAGCTTCTCGGTGTCGTGCTTCTCCCGGCTGCCGAGCGGCCGCGCCGCGTAGCCGGTGATCAGGCAGGACAGCGAGCTGGTGTGCGCGTACCCGAACCGGTCGTCGGGCATCACGCGGCGCATCAGCGGCCGCATCCACAGCGGCTGGACGGTCCAGTACGCGGCGACGAACCCGGCGCCGCACAGCACCAGCGTGAGCTGGTCCTGGCCCGGCGCGATCGTCACCAGCGACGCGACCGTCACCGTGCTCACCCAGAACATCAGGTGCCCGGTCAGGTACAGGTACCGGGCCGCCGGGAAGAGCCGCACGACCAGCACGTGCACGAGGAACGCGACGGTGATGACCAGCGCGATCGTCCCGCCCTGGTCGGTCAGGAACTGCGTGAGCGTGTGGTCGGCCTTCGGCGGCGTCGTGCCCATCGCGCTGGCCAGCACGGTCTGGAAGCTGGTCAGCCCGCCGGTGAAGACGTCGACGCCGATGAACAGGATCACCACGCCGATCGTCGCGCGCAGCGCGCCGGCGAACACGTCCTCGAACCGCTTGCGCTGGAGCAGCAGCCCGATGAGCGTGATGAGCCCGATGAGGATGGGCACCTGGCCGAACACGTTGTCGGCCAGGAAGGTGAGGATGTCCTTGATGACGTCCATGGGTGAATCGCCTCACTTCTCGGGGGTGGGGTCGTGCGCTGTCGCCCCCGTCAGCGCGGTTGGACGGTCGGGTTCCGGGGCGGGTCGCCGCCGGGACTCCGGTCAGTGCGACGGTGGTGTGAGATCGAGTTCCAGGCGGTAGCGGTCGCCGCGGTACAGCGACCGGACGTATTCCAGGGGCCGGCCTTCGGCGTCCCTGGTCACCCGCTCGAACAGGAACGCCGGTGTATGCACCGGCACGCCGAGTTCCGCCGCCTCCTCCTCGGTGGTGACGGTCGGCTCGATCGTCTCGGTGCCCGAGGCGATCTCGACGCCGTTGCCCCGGAGCAGTTCGTAGAACGACCGGCCCTCCAGGTCCTGCCTGCGCAGGCCGGGCATCAGCGCCCGGGGCATGTAGAGGGTCTCGATCGCCATCGTGGCCTCGTCGGCGAGCCGGAGCCGCCGAATGGTAAATACCTCTTCCAACGGTGACATGGCCAGGCGCCTGCCGATCCGCGCCCCCGCGGCCTCCGTGCGGAACGACAGGACCCGGCCGCCCGGCCGCATCCCTCTCCTGATCATGTCCTCGGTGAAGGAGGTCATGGTCAGCGGCACGGCGATCCGGGGTTCGGACACATAGGTTCCGCTCCCGTGCCGCCGGTCGAGCAGGCCCTCGGCGACGAGGCCGTCGATGGCCTGCCGCAACGTCGGCCGGGAGACGCCCAGGTCGGCGGCCAGCCGGCGCTCGGACGGAAGGGCGTCGCCGACGTCCATCCCGTCCAGCATCGCCAGCAGGCGGCGGCGCACCGCCTGCCGTTTCGTGTTCCCGTTCCGGGACTCACCGGCGGATCGCAACCTGGTCACCTCCCGGATGCGCTGTTCCTGTTCGGGCACACGATATGTCCGGTTGTTGCGACTGGTCAATACCACTTTGGCGGGTTTTGCCATGGCGTTCGCCGACGCCTCGACCTACCGTCACCGATGATCACCCGATGTCCGGCGGAGCGCCGCGCGGGAGGCGCGGCGCGGAGGGGTCGAGATGAGAGCAATCGTGAGGGGCGCGCTGGCACTGGCGCTTCCCCTGGTCATGCCCATGGCGTTCGCGGGAGCGGCCCGCGCGGGGGCGGCACCGCCCGTCCCGGCGGGGTGGCGGCTGCTGGACGCCGAGTCCTTCGACCGGCACCTGGACGACGCCAAGGTGCCCTGGAAGCCCGACGGCGACGGTCCGTCAAGTCCCTACAACGTCGACATGTACGACAACGACGGCGCCTTCTTCGACACGGTCGGGGGACCGGCGTTCCGGACGCAGCTCGCCAAGATGAGCACCTACCGCAAGTCGTTCACCTTCGGCAAGCGCGGCTGGCTCACCGCCGAACTCGCCGCCCGCGACGCCGACGGCGACGGCCGGCCGGACGCGCCGCCCACGCTCACCTCGCGCGGCGGCGTCGCGCGGCTGGACGAGCCGAGCCACCAGGCGGGCGTCGTCATCCGCTCGACGCGGGCGCTGCCCGCCGAGTACCGGGTGGAGATGACGCTGCGCGGCCTCGACTTCGGCGGGCAGCGGGGCGGATCGTGGGACTACCCCGACGGCCGGGTCAACGGCTACTCGCCGGAGGGCTGCAAGACGAACTTCCCGTGGGCCTCGGGCGGCGACTTCGGCCGTCCCGAGTGCCAGTGGGCGGACGTCCGCACCGACTCCAACGGCTTCTACTACATGTCGATCATGGACTACGGGCGGGTGGCGCCGCACAACAACGTGTTCATCCACGGGCACCGCAAGGTCGCCATGGACGGTTACAACCGCTACAAGTACACCGGCGCGGGCCTGCGGTACTGCAACCCGGCGACCGGGCAGTACGAGCCCTACTCCGCCGGGACGGGCAACGGCGTCAACGCCATCTTCATGACCGACGACCGCCGCTACCCGACGACGCCGGGCACGGAGTACCTGATGGAGAGCCGGTGCGGGCTCGCCAAGGGCGGCGCGATCGTCTCCACCGTCGACCTCAAGCCGGAGCTGCTGCCCAAGGAGCCCTACCGGTTCGCGGTCGAGCGGCGGAACGGCGCGTACACGATGGAGATGTCGGGCAACTTCGCGCACGTGGGGAAGGCGACCTTCCGGTACACCCGGTCGTTCGTCCAGGACGGCGAGCCGATCTGGCACTACAACCAGAAGCCCTCCGAGTACGACGGCCGCTACAACGCCGACTGGACGTGGAAGGGCCCCGGCGGCACGCTCGTCGACCGCGACACCTGGCCCGCCGGGTCCGCCTACCCCGACCACTTCATGATCGGCGACCCGCACATGAACTTCTACGAGGGGAGCGCCCGGGTGGACGACGTCCGCCTGTACACGCCGAGGTAGCCGCCGCGGGGGAGGCGGCGGTCCGGTCGCGTCGCACGGCGCCGGGTGCGTTCTGTCGGAGGCGGCGGTTATCGTCCGCGAGAACGTTCCAACCACGCCGTGGGGGCACCGTGACGCAGACCGTTCCGGGCCGGCCGCCCGAGCCGCCCCTCACCGATCCCTGCGCCGGGCGGGAGCCGGCGGGCGAGCGCCTGCACGCCGCGGCGGACGCCGCCGGCCCCGCCCTGGACGTGTTCCTGTCCGGCCGGGTCTTCATGGACATGATCTTCACCGGGCTGCCCGGCCTGCCGCCGCCCGGCACCGAGATCGTCACCGACGGGCTCGGCTCGGCGCCCGGCGGCGCCGCCAACATCGCGGTCGCGATGAGCAGGCTCGGCCTGCGCGTCGGGCTGGCGGCGCCGTTCGGCGACGACCTGTTCGGCTCCTACCTGTGGCGCACGCTCGCCGAGCAGGAGGGCGTCGACCTCGCGCTGTCGCGCCGCGTCCCCGGATGGCCGACGCCGGTGACGGTGTCGATGGCCTACGACTCCGACCGCAGCATGGTCACCTACGCGCGGCCCCTCCCCGCGGCGGTGGACGAGTCGATGGGCGCCGCGCCGCCGCCCGCGCGGGCGTGCTTCGTCGACGTCGACCGCCCGGTGCCCGCCTGGGCCCCCGCGATGCGCGACCGCGGCGCGCTCGTGTTCGCCGACCTCGGCTGGGACCCGACCGGCGCCTGGTCCACCGAGGTCCTCGACCGGCTCGCCCACGTCGACGTGTTCCTGCCGAACGCGGCCGAGGCGATGGCCTACACCCGCACCGCGACACCGGAGGAGGCGGCGCGCGCGCTGTCCGCGCGGGTCCCGGTCGTGGTGGTCAAGCGCGGCGGCGACGGCGCCATCGCCCTCGACGCGCGGACGGGGGAGCGCGCCGAGACCGGCGCGCTGCCGGTCCAGGCGCTGGACGCGACCGGCGCGGGCGACGTGTTCGCCGCCGGGTTCGTGTTCGCCACGCTCGCCGGCCTCCCGCTCGCCGAGCGGCTCCGGTTCGCCAACCTGTGCGCGGGCCTGTCGGTCCGGCACCGCAGCGGCTCGCTCGGCTCGCCCTGCTGGGGCGAGATCGCCGCGTTCGGCGAGTCCGGCGAGGTCCCCGAGTCCGTCCTCGCCGACTACGCGTTCGTGGTCCCCTTCATCCCCGCGGCCGCCGACGACACGGTCGTCCGCGCCGAACCGACGCTGCGCCACCAGGCGTGATCCGGCCGGAAGGCCCTGGACCGCCGAAGGCCCGCGCGGGCCTTCGGCGTGCCAGGCCGGGGGGCTGGCGGTGATTCCGGGTCGTCCGTCAGGCCGGATCCGGCCGTCCGCGTGACCTGGGCCCCCGGGTGGCCCAAGATGGAAGCCATAACAGCGTTACACAAAGATCGTGGTCCCCCGCCGCGCCGCCGCGGTAGCGAGGAGTAGCCCATGGCCGCCATCGCCCACCGGCCCACCTGGATGACCCGCCTCAACGCGGGCGGTCACCGGACCGGCCTCAACGTGTTCTTCCTGATCGTCCTCGGCCACTGGGCCGAGCACCTCGTGCAGGCGTACCAGATCTGGGTGCTCGGCCGGCCCGTCCCGGAGTCGCGGGGGATCCTCGGGCAGTGGTTCCCCTGGCTGATCAAGTCCGAGGGGCTCCACTACGGCTTCGCGGTGGTGATGCTGGTGGCGTTCATCCTGCTGCGCCCCGGCTTCTCCGGACGATCGCGGACGTGGTGGAACATCGCCCTCGGCATCCAGGTGTGGCACCACTTCGAGCACCTGCTCCTGCTGGTCCAGGCGCAGAGCGGCCACAACATCGGCGGCCGCGCCGTGCCGACGAGCATCATCCAGCTGCTCGTCCCGCGCGTGGAGCTGCACCTGTTCTACAACGCGGTCGTGTTCGCCCCGATGGTGGTCGCGATGCTGCTGCACCGGCGGGACGCGGCGGCGGCCGGGCCGGGCGGCGCCCGCTCCTGCGACTGCGCGGTCGCCCGCGCATGACGGCCGTCCGGGAGGCGGGCCCGGGGGAGCGCGGCGCGCCGCCCCGCCGGGCCCCGTCCGGGTTCACGGTCACGGTCGCGACCGCCGCCGCGCTCCTCCTGCTGTTCTTCACGGTCCCGAACGTGAAGCTGGTCTGGCGGGCGGCGCGCGGCGACGGCGCGCCCGGCGCGTTCACCGCCGCGCGTGTGTCGTGCGTCAGCCATCCCGGGCACGAGGCGTGCTCCTGGTACGGCACGTTCACGCCCGCGGGCGGCGGCGGCGCGCGGGAGACGACGATGTACGGCGCCGGACGCGGCGACCTGGCGGCGGGGGAGCGGGTGCCCGCCATCGACGTCGGGCGCGCGAGCCGCGTGTACGCGCCGTCGGGGTCGCACGAGTGGATCCCGACCGGGCTCATCCTGCTGGCCGGGGCCGCCCTGCTCTACCCGCTCGCCCGCCGGGTCAGCGGGCGGGCGCGGCGGGCCGGTGCTCCGGCGAGGTCCGGTATTCCTGCGGGCTGACGCCGCGCTCGCGCTTGAACGCGGTGCTGAGCGCGAACGCGTTGCCGTAGCCGACCTGCCGCGCGACCGACTCCAGCGTCGCCTCGCTCTCGCGCAGCAGGTCGGCCGCCTGGGCGAGGCGGACGCCGGTCAGGTACGCCATCGGCGGCTCGCCCACCAGCTTCCCGAACCGCTGCGCGAGCGCCGCGCGGGAGACCCCGACCCGGGCGGCGAGGTCCGCGACCGTCCACGGGTGCGACAGGTCGTCGTGCAGCAGCCGCAGCGCCGGGCCGACCACCGCGTCGCCGTGCGCCCGGTACCAGCCGGGCTTCTCGGCGCGCGGCCGCGAGAACCACGCGCGCAGCGTCCCGATGAGCAGCAGGTCCAGCAGCCGGTCGAGGACGACCTCCTGGCCCGGCTCGTCCCTGCCGATCTCCTCGCCGAGCAGCCCCACCAGCGGCGACTCCCACGTGTCGCCCCGCACGACCGCGAGCGCCGGGAGCGCCGCCAGCAGCCGCTGGGTGACCGCGCCCCGCATCTGGTAGGTGCCGACCAGCATCTCCGTGCGGCCGTCGGGCGCGTTGCCCCAGGCCCGCACGCCGAGGTCCATCGCCTCCGACAGGCTCGTGCCGTCCGGGGTGGTGCAGTGCTGGCCCGGGTGGATGACGATCTGCGGCGCGGTGCCGCGATCGTCGGCGACGACGTACGGGGCCGGCCCGCGGATGATCACCACGTCGCCGGGGCGGACGTGCTCGGGACCGCCCTCGTCGGGGATCACCCACGCCTCGTCGCGGACCATCGCGACCAGCGTCAGCGGCGCCTCGTCCTGGATCCGCACGGACCACGGCGGGTCGAGCACGCAGCGCAGCATGAACGCACCGCGTGCGCGGGGGCCGTCGAGCAGGTCGGTGAGGGCGTCCATGGCGCCAGCGTAGACGCTCGCGTATGCGGACGAGCTTCTCGACGATGTTCTCGGAGGTCGCACCCCGGTTGACTCTTAGCCATGACGAACAGCGAGAACATCAGCGGAAACACCGGCGGAAACACCAGCACGGCCCCCGTCGAGAGCGGCCTGACGCTCGTCCTCGGCGGCACCGGCAAGACCGGGCGGCGCGTCGTCGAGCGCCTTGAGGCCCTGGACGTCCCGGTGCGGATGGGATCCCGCTCGGCGGCCCCGGCCTTCGACTGGGAGGACGGCTCCACCTGGGCGCCCGTCCTGCGCGGCGTCGAGCGCGTCTACCTCGTCTTCTACCCCGACCTCGCGGTCCCCGGGGCGCCCGGCGCGATCCACGGGTTCACGGCGGCGGCGGTCGAGGCCGGGGTCCGGCGGGTGGTCCTGCTCTCCGGCCGGGGCGAGGACGAGGCGCAGGCCTGCGAGCGGATCGTCCAGGACTCGGGCCTGGAGTGGACGATCGTCCGGTCGAGCTGGTTCGCGCAGAACTTCAGCGAGGACTACCTGCTGGAGCCGGTCCAGGCGGGCGAGGTCGTGCTGCCGGCGGGGGAGGTGCCCGAGCCGTTCGTCCACCTGGACGACGTCGCGGACGTGGCGGTCGCGGCGCTCACCCGGGACGGGCACCACGGCGAGGTCTACGAGGTGACCGGCCCCCGGGCGCTCACCTTCGGCGAGGCGGTCGCCGAGATCGGACGCGCGGCCGGGCGCGAGGTCGCCTACGTGCCGGTGAGCACCGACGACTACGCCGCCGCGCTCACCGAGCACGGCCTCCCGGCCGAGGTGGTCGCTTTTCTGACCTACCTTTTCTCGACGGTTCTGGACGGCCGGAACACCCCCACCGCCGACGGTGTGCGGCGGGCACTCGGGCGCGAGCCCCGGGACTTCGCCGAGTACGCCGCCGAGACCGCCGCCAGCGGCATCTGGAACTGACCCCCGCCGGAACCGAACCCCCGGACCTGAACCCCACCCCGAACGAACCAACGGAGCGACCATGAAATTCTCCCTCACGGCGGCCTCGGCGGCCCTGTCCATCCTGATGGCCTCCGGGATGGCCGGCGCGTTCTTCGTCTTCTCCTGCGGAGTTATGCCGGGCCTGAACGCCGCCAGGCCGTCCTCGGCGATCAACGCGATGCAGACGATCAACCAGAAGATCCAGAACCCGCTGTTCGTCGGCGCGTTCATGCTGCTGCCCGTCCTCGCGGTCGTCGCGGGGGTCCTGCTGATGTCGCTCGGGCAGAAGTCGGCGGCGATCCTGTTCTTCGCGGCCGCCGCCGTCTACGTCGTCGGCGCGCTGGTGCCGAGCTTCGCGGTGAACATCCCGATGAACAACGACCTGGACGCCGTCAGGATCCCGTCCGGGACCCGCGAGGCCGCCGAGATCTGGTCGGACTACTCCGGGCGCTGGACGGCCTGGAACACCGTCCGCGCCGTGTTCAGCTGGGCGAGCCTCCTCCTGATGGGCGCCGGGGCCTATGTCTGGGGCAAGGGCGCATGATCCGCGGGGGAGCCTGGCGTCACACCAGTGGCGCCAGGCTTCGCGCTGTCAGGCCCACCCCCAGCAGCACGACCAGCGCCGCCGTCACGACGGGCAGCAGGCGCGGCGCGAGGACCGGCAGCGGCGGCAGCCGCCGCGCCAGCAGCCGCCCCGTCCCGGTGACCAGCATCCCGACCGCCACCAGCATGAGCGCCAGCCCCGCCCCGTAGGCGAGGACGAGCAGCACCCCGAACCAGGCGTGCCCCAGCGCGTGCGCGCCGAGCAGCACGACGACGGCGGACGGGCTGGGCACCAGCCCTCCGGCGAACCCCACCAGCACCATCCCCCGCCTTCCCCCCTCATGCCCGTGGCCGTGCCCGTGGCCGTGCCCGTGCCCATGTCCGTGCCCATGTCCGTGGTGGCGCGGGCGGCGCAGGGCGCGCCGCAGGAGCGAGACACCGGCCGCCACGACGAGGACCCCGGCCCCCGCGCCGAGCCACGGCAGCAGCTGCGGCGCCCCGAGGGACGCGCCGGTCGCCGCGAGCAGGCCCAGCGCGAGGACCCCCGCGGTGTGTGTGACCGTGACCGTGAGCCCCAGGGCCAGCACGTCCCGGCGGGAGCGGCGGCCCTGCCCGGCGGCCTGCGCCGCCATGATCGTCTTGCCGTGGCCGGGCGCCAGCGCGTGCGCGGCCCCGAGGACGACGGCCGCGAGCAGCGCGAACACGGCGAAGCCCGGGGTGAGGCGGTGGCGCGCGACCAGGCCGGTGTAGGCGCGGGTGAGCGGGTCGGCGCCGCGTCCCGCGACCCCGGGCCCGGCGGCCGCGGGCGCGGACGCGGGCAGCGGCGGGCCCCCCGGCCGCACCTCGGCCGTCGCCGCGCGGCGGTCCGAGGGCGAGCCGAGAAGGTCGCGCGGGTAGCGGGTCAGCCGCGCCGTCGGCGACTCGCGCGGCACGTCCGACGAGGTCAGCGTCATGCGGTCGCCCACCGCCGTCACCTCGCGCCAGCCGGGGCGGCCCCCGTCGCCGGTGTCGCGGAACCCGAGCCTGCTGCCGCCGAACGGCGCGCTGACCGCGCACTCCAGCCGCAGCGTCCGCAGCCCCGCCTGCCCGGGCCGCGCGGACGCCGACGCCGCGCGGACCACCGCCGCGACCGGCCGCCCGTCCGCGGTGATCCGGAACGCCGCGGCCGAGCGCGCGCACTCGCTCCTGGCCCAGCCGCGCAGGTCCGTGCTCCCGTGCAGGACCTGCGCCGCCGGGATCTCCGCCAGATCCTGGACGTGGTCGATCCGCAGCTCGTGCGGCGCGACGACCAGCCCGTCGTAGCGGTTCACCGAGAAGTTGCCCAGCGGATGCCCCGCCGGCGCGGCGAGCCCGGCCGCGAGGACGAGCGCGATCACGGGGCGCCCCCGAGGGAGGCGAGCGCGGCGCGGGCGCGGGGCGCGTGCAGCGGCGAGAAGGACGGGTTGAGTCGCAGCGCCGCCCCGAGGTCGCGGCGCGCCGGCGCCCGCTGCCCGAGCGACCGCTCGATCATGCCCCGGTGGTAGAGGAACGCGGCGTTGCGGTACCCCGTCGCGGCGGCCCGCCGGGCGTAGCCGAGGGCCTCGGCGTCGCGCCCGGCGGCGTGCAGGGCCCAGCCGAGGGCGTCGGCGACGTGGACGCTGCGGCGCCGCCCCCACTCGGCCCGCGCCGCGCGCACCGCCTTCGCCGGGTCGCCGTGGTCGGCCTCGAACAGCGCCGTCTCCAGGTCGGGCGTGACCCCGTTCGCCCAGGCGAGCGCGCCCCACGCCGAGGCGGCCGCGTACTGGGGGGCGGCCTCGTCCCGGCGCCCCGCGGACTCGCGCAGCTCGCCGAGCCAGGTCAGCCGCGCGGGCAGCGGGGACCGGGCGACCAGGGCCTCCTGGTCGCGCGCCGCCCCGGCGAGGTCGCCGGTCGCCGCCCGCACCCGGGCCCGCCCGTCCAGCGCGCCGAGGTCGGTCGGGTCGGCGCGGAGCGCGGCGGCGAACTCGCGTCCGGCGGCGCGCGCGTCGCCGCCGTTCCAGGCGAGGTCGCCGAGCTGCGTCCGGACGTAGGCGATGTCGCCCCGGTCGGTCGCCGAGGCCGCCGCGAGCCGCAGCACGCGCCGCGCCTCGCCCGTCCGGCCGTGGAGTTCGCGGACGTAGGCGAGCCGGGTGAACACCGGGATGCCCGGCGCGGTCGCGTCGGCGTGCTCGGCGGCCTTCAGCGCGGCCGGGTAGCGGCCCAGCTCGACCAGCGCGTCCACCCGCACGGCCAGTGCGCGCGCCCCGTAGGGGTTGACGGCCAGGGCGCGGTCGGCCTCCGCCAGCGCCGTGGGGAAGTCGTGCCGGGCGGCGGCGAGCGCGGCGCGTCCGGCGAGGGCGGCGTCGTTGCCGTCCGGACGTAAGCGCAGCGAGCGGTCCAGGGCGTCGGACGCTTTCGGGTAGAGGGACGGGTCGGCGGTGACCCGCGCCCGCTCCACGTAGCCCAGCCCGAGCGCCGCCCAGCCGGACGCGTCGCGCGGCTGGTCGCGCAGGTGCCGCTGGAGCCGGGCGATCGAGCCGGCGAGCGTCGCGGCGGGCGCCCCGGCCGCGACCGGCCCGGCCTGGGCGCCCGCCGCGGGGGCCGGGCGCTGGATCCGGATCGCCGCGCCCGCGGTGAGGCCGGCGGCCAGCGCCGCCACCAGCCCGACCGGAAGCAGGCGCCGCGTGAGTGCGTGTGTCATGAGAGCTCCTTGGGTGCCCCGGAGGGCCCGGCCGGTGCGGGGGAGCGGCCGGGCCTTGCGATCCGGTGCGTCAGAGGACGGGGCCCCGGCGGCGCCGGAACCACAGCGTGCCGCCCCCGACCAGGAACGCCGCACCGACGCCGAGCGCGAGGACCGGGACGATCGGCGCGCCGTCGCCGCCGGTGTGCTCGGTGCCCGCGGCGGGCGCGGCGTCGAGGCCGGCGGACGCCTTGCGCACGCTCTCCTGCCGCGGCGCCTTCTGCACGGTGGACCCGGACGTCGGCAGCGCCACGTACGGGAACGCCTTGTCGAGCGGCACGTCGTTGGCGTCGACCCGGTCACCGAGATCGGTCTTGCGGCCGAGCAGCTCGCCCTCCACGACCTGGAGCGAGATGTCGACGGTGTCGTCGGTGAGCCGGCGCCCGTTCGGATACCCGGCGGCGTCCCCGTCCAGCACGCCGAGCCGCTTGGGGCTCGCCGCGGGCGGGATCGAGGTGTTGAGCCGCATCAGCTCCGCCGGACGGACGTTCGGCGGCTGGTTGAGCTTCGGCACCCCCGTGAGGAACACCTGCACGAGGTCGTTGCGCGGCGTCGGCGGCGCCGGGATGTTGTAGACGCCCTCGATCAGCCGCGCCAGCTCGGGGTTCGTGACGTACTGCGCGAACTGCGCGTCGTTCCACGGCACGGACGCGTTGAACCTGTCCTTGTCCTTCACCGGGACGACCAGCTCGTTCACCAGTGGATTGCCCAGTCGTGACACCTGCGTCCACTCGCCGGCCGCGTTCTGCCGCTGAACCGCCGAGTACACCCCGACGATGGGCTGGCCCGGTGTGACGAGCGCCTTCGTCGGGATCTGCAGTGCCACCGACTGGACGTCGTAGCCGCGCAGCGTGTCATTGCCGACCTCCTTCAGGTTCGCGCCGTACAGCAGGTCGAAGACGCGCAGGTCGAGGAAGAACGGGTCGTCGGCCTGCCCGGCGAACACGCGCGCGCCGTCCGGCAGCCCCCGGGTCGCCTGCTGGCGCAGCGTCCGGTAGTCGGGCATCGACGCCCGCCCGACGTTGGACGGCGCGACCGGCACGTCGTTCGCCAGCGTGCGCGTGTCGGTGACCTTCCCGCCCTTGCGCTGGATCAGCGTCAGGTCGTAGGTCTGGCGGAAGTTGAGGTTCGGGTCGTCCAGGCTCCGTACCGGGCCGGTGTTGTAGAGGAACGTGTTGGGGTTGCGGTAGGAGTCCCGGAAGCTGAACCGGTAGGTGAACTCGGGCAGCGAGTCGCCGTCGTTGTCGACGTTGATCTCGTACCGCGCGTCCTGGGCGAACTTGTAGAAGTTGGGCCCGCCCGCCGGTTCCTCGAACGGCAGGAAGTTCGCCACCAGCGTCGTGGTGTCGGGCCGGTCCGGGCTGACGAACGCGTAGACGTCGGTGTTGTCGTACTGCGGCTGCCCGGAGATGAGCGGCGCCTCCCGGTGGCTGGACGCCGTCGCGGCGCCGGACCCGAGGCCGGACAGGCCCCCGGCGGCGAGCGCCGCGCCCACGGTGAGCAGCGCGGCTGCCTTGAGATGATGCGGTAATGACATCGCTGAGTCCTTCTCGCGAGTCTGGCGGCCCCCTTTTCGGTGCCGCTGATAACCCTCGTTCGAACCCGTGCGCCCCTTGGATGACCGCCTGGCCACATCGGGTCATCGATCCGGCGTTCCGCCCACCGCGCGCGTCCAAGGCGCGGCGGCGCGGAATCGTCACGGGATGAGGCCCTCGCGTTCCAGCAGCCGGCCGACGCGCGCGAGGGCGCCCCGGATGCGGGACTTGGCCGTCCCCTCGGGGATGCCGAGGGCGGCGGCCACCTCCCGGTAGGTCATGCCCCGGTAGTAGGCGAGTTCGAGGACGTCGCGCATCGGCGGGGGCAGCGCGTTCACCGACCGCTTCACCCCGCTGGCCAGCTCCCCGGCGAGGACCGCCTCGTCCGGGCCGGCCGTGTCCGGCGGCTCGGGCGCCTCCTCGGGAGGCCGGCTCCGCCGCACCTCCCGCCGCACCCAGTCGACCGCGCGGCGGTGGGCGAGCGTCGCCAGCCAGCCGCGCAGCGTCCCGCGCTCGGGGTCGAACGCCAGCGGGCGCTCCCACAGCCCGGCGAACACCTCCTGCGTGACGTCGCGCGCGGCCTCGTGGTCGCCGGTCACGCGCCGCGCGAGCCCGTGCACCAGCGTCGCGTACGCGTCGTAGACCTCGCCCAGCGCGGCCTCGTCGCCCGCCGCGAGCCGGGCGCGCAGGTCCTCATCGCCCGGGGGCGCCCGGTCGGGATCGGGGTCGGATGCGGGCCCGGGCGCGTCCACCGAACCACCACCCGTCGCTGACCGGTCCGGCGTGAATTGTCTCACCCTCGCGTCGGCCGGTACATGACCTCGGGCCCGGCGGCGGGTGCCGTGAGGTGCGGCGCAGGTCCCGCGCCCGGATGGCCTTGTCCGGCCAGGGGGTCCAGACCCCGGTCCCGGCGGCCTCAGGGGCGCCGGATCCGCGCCTCCGCCGCCTACGATCATTGGATGAGCGGTCTGTACGGCATCAGCGACCTGCACGTGGGATTCCCCGACAACCGCGCGTTCGTCGAAGGGCTGCGGCCGGTTGCGGACGGCGACTGGCTGATCGTGGCCGGGGACGTCGGGGAGCGCTTCGCCGACGTCGAGTGGACGCTGCGCACCCTCGCGGGGCGCTTCGCCGAGGTGCTCTGGGTGCCCGGCAACCACGAGCTGTGGACGACCAGGGACGACCCGGTGGCGCTGCGCGGCGAGGCCCGCTACCGGCGGCTCGTCGAGATGTGCCGCGGGCTCGGCGTGCACACCCCCGAGGACCCGTATCCGGTGTGGGAGGGCGAGGGCGGCCCGCTGACGATCGCGCCGCTGTTCGTCCTGTACGACTACACGTTCCGGCCGGACGGCGCGGACACCAAGGAGGAGGCGCTGAAGCTCGCGCACGAGGCGGGCATCGTGTGCACCGACGAGGTCTACCTGCACCCCGACCCCTACCCCACGCGCGACGCCTGGTGCGACGCGCGGATCGCCTACAGCGAGCGCCGCCTGGCGGAGCTGCCGCCGGGCACCCGGACGGTCCTCGTCAACCACTGGCCGCTGATCCGCGAGCCCACCCGCGTCCTGTGGTACCCCGAGTTCGCCCAGTGGTGCGGCAGCGAGCGCACCGCCGACTGGCACGTCCGCTTCGGCGCGGTCTCCGTCGTGTACGGCCACCTGCACATCCCCCGGACGATCTGGAGCGAGGGCGTCCCCCACGTGGAGGTGTCCGTCGGCTACCCGCGCGAGTGGCGCAAGCGCGGGGAGGCGCCGCAGGGGCTGCGGCCCGTCCTGCTGGAGGAGGAGGGCTCGTGATCGAGCGGATCGTGCCGCCGGGCGTCGCCACGTCCACCGCCTACCACGACCCGCCCGGCGCCGTGCTGTTCCCCGAGGAGGAGCCCGAGGTGGCGCGGGCCGTCGACAAGCGCCGCCGCGAGTTCACCACGGTCCGCTGGTGCGCCCGCCGGGCGCTCGGCGACCTCGGGTTCGCGCCCGTTCCGATCCCCCGAGGGGAGAGGGGCGCGCCCCGCTGGCCGGACGGCGTCGTCGGCAGCATGACGCACTGCGACGGCTACCGCGCCGCCGCCGTCGCCCGCGCGGGCGACGTCCGCGCACTCGGCATCGACGCCGAGCCGCACGGTCCGCTGCCCGAGGGCGTGCTCGACGCGATCGCCCGCGAGGAGGAGGTCCCGCTGCTGGAGGAGCTGCGCCGCGCGTCCCCGGACGTCCACTGGGACCGGCTGCTGTTCTGCGCCAAGGAGGCCGTCTACAAGGCGTGGTTCCCGGTGGCGCGCCGCTGGCTGGGCTTCGAGGACGCCAGCCTCGTGCTCGCCCCGGACGGGACGTTCACCGCCGCGATCCTCGCCCCGGACCCGCCCTTCGACGGGTTCACCGGCCGCTGGGCCACTGCGGACGGCCTGGTCGCCGCCGCGATCACCGTCCCGAGGTGAGGCCCCGGGCTCAGTCCTGCCGGATGCCCGAGGCGGCGAGGGTGAGCAGGCGGTCGGCGCTGCCGGGGTCCTCCTCGGTGGCCATCGCGATCGCGTTGGCCAGCGTCAGGACGTCGCCGAACTCGGTGCCCACCGGGATCGCCCCCGCCTTCTGCGCGCGGGCGAACAGCTCCTCGGCCTCGGCCCGCATCGCCTGGCACGCCTTCGACGGCACCGACCGCTCGTCGCGCAGCGTGACCAGGACGGCGGCCGCCATGCCGCGGAACCCGGTCACCCGCGCGATGAACGCGCGCAGCCAGGTCATGAACGCCTCGGCCGGCTCGGGCGCGGACTGGAGGGCGCGGGCCTGCGCGGCGAGACCGTCGTAGACGTCGGCGGTCAGGGCCTCCAGCAGGTCCCGGCGGGTGGGGAAGTGGCGGTAGAGCGTGCCGATCCCGACGCCGGCCAGCCGCGCGATGCCCTCCAGTGAGGCGTCGGCCCCGTCGCGCGGGAAGGTCTCCCGCGCCGCGGCGAGGAGCCGCGCGCGGTTGCGGCGCACGTCGGCGCGCTCGGGCCGGCCTGCGGCGGAGGTGTGGTCGCTGGTCACGGGACCTTCCTGGCGCGGGAATTTTGGAACGGTCCCCAGATACTAGCCGGGATGCTCCGGACGCCGCCGCGTCGCCGCACGCGAAGGCCCCACCGAACCCCGCGGGCCGGGCCCGGGAGGGCTCGGCCCCAGGGGCGGTGAGGGCGGCGCGGGCGGGAGCCGCTGCGCCAGGACCGGCCCCGGTCGGGCGGGCAGCCGCGAAGCCGTGCCACCACGACGGGACGTCATTTCCCTTATATGAGATTTCTTCGCCTGCCCGCGTTCGCAAAGGGGACCTGCCCCGGCTCTCTTTGTTGAAGATCGCTCTTTATGATCTGCGGCTGGCCGGTGCCGGTCAACGGATGAGGAGCCGCGATCCACGACCGATCTTGTTTCGCGGCAATACTGGACCCGTGGGGAGTCGTCCTGGTTCTCGAATGCGCTTTCCGAGGTTGGTGCTCGCCTTCTTCCTCTTTGCCGCGGGCACCTTTATCCTTGGATCTTTCTGGGACCGCCGTCAGGCGGCTCCCAAAGCCGCGCCGAGCACCGTCGTCGTGCACCGATACGGGCCTATTGGTTCACAGGAATCCTTGACCGCGCCCGGGCAGGTGCGCCAGCCTGCGGGTCCTGGTCCGCCGGATGGCCCCGGACCCAGCGCACCCGCCTCGTCCGCGCCCACCGAGCCCGTGCCCTCCAAGGAACCGGGGGACTCCGGGAAAACAGGGAGCTCGGGGGAAACGGGGGGCTCGGGACTTCCGCGCACAGGGCCCCGCGGTGACTCGACACCTCCTCGGCCGAGACCGACGAAAGGCCGCAAGCGGTTCGACCCTGCCGTCACCGTTCTCCTCGATGAGGACCAGACCGTGGCGGTGCCGTCGTTGGTGCGCGCCTACCTGTGCCTCTCCTCCGGCTCCAGGTGCCCGCCCGCTTGGGCCGGGCCGACCGGCTACCCCGGGTCGAGCGCGGCACCCCGACGGGCCGGGGAGGTCCCCCTGGGAAGAAGAACGAAGGCCGAACTCACCGCCGACAGCCCCACGCTCGTCGTCAAGGCCCACGGATCGAGCATCGAGTCCACCGAAGACGAGAACTCCTACGCCGAATGGTATTGGACCGTGACGCCCCACCAGAAGGGGCGGTATCTGATGGTATTGACGATGACGCCGCTGGGCGGCGGGTCCGACGAGCCGGTGGCGGCGAGTAGGAAGTTCCTCTTCCCGGTCGTCGTCACCGAGAAGTCGGCCCCCGCGTCCCGGCGGATCTCCATGGCAGGTCGCACGATAAAGAGCGAGCTCGTCTGGGCCAGTGCGTTGGCGGGCACCTGCGCCACGCTGTTCGTGGCCGTTCTTGAGGGAAGGCGGAACACTCGGGATGCCCGTTCGGGCCCGGGTCCGGAAAGAGACGAAGTCGAGCCGTAGTCCGTCACCTGGACGGCCCGCATGGCCTCCCGTCGAGCAGAAGCGCGGCGGGGTCCTATCGAACCGCGTCTTCGAGGCTCAGGCCGGTCGAATGGTCGTGGAAGTCCCGGAGCGGCACGAGCGCCTCCTCGGACGGCGATCCGGCGGGGGTCGTGCACACGATCAGCACCTGGTCCGGCGAGCGGGCGATCGACAGTGTCTGCTGCGTCAGCGTCACCGGGCCGACGACGGGATGGCGCAGTTCGTAGGACGCGGCGTCGCAGGGGCCCACGCGGTGGTCGCTCCAGAGCGCGCCGAACTCGGGGCTCTTCATCGTCAGTTCGCCGATCAGTTCCGCGAGCAGCGGGTCCTGCGGGTGTCTGCCCGCGGTGATCCGCAGGTTGCCGACCACCGCGCGAGCCTTGCGCTCCCAGTCGGCGTACAGCGCCCGGCAGTGCGGGTCCAGGAACAGCATCCGGCTCATGTTCGGCCGCCCCGCCGGGCCGTCCGGGCCGCGGAAGTCCAGGTGGCCGGCGAGGAGCGCGTGGCCGAGGGTGTTCCACGCCAGCACGTCCGTGCGCCGCCCGAGCACCAGCGCGGGGACGCCGTCCACGGCCCGCAGGAGGTCCCGGGTCTCGTCGGCGAGCCTCTCGGGACGCGGACGGCGCGCACGGGGGGAGTGGCGGGAGGTCTCCGCGAGCCGGTTGAGATGGTCGCGTTCGTGGTCGTCGAGCATCAGGGCGCGGGCGATCGCGTCGAGCACCTCGGCCGAGGCCCCTCGCGACAGCCCCTGCTCCAGCCGCGTGTAGTACGAGACGCTGACGCCCGCCAGCTGGGCCAGTTCCTCGCGCCGGAGACCGGCCACCCGCCTGCGGGGGCCGAGGTCGCGCAGGCCGACGTCCGCCGGTCGCAGCAGGGCCCGTCGTGCCTGCAGGAAGTCGCCGAGGGGGCCGGGTCCGTCCATGCCCCCAGTATCCGGCGCACGGTCCGGTCCCAGCCACACCCTGCGAGGGGTACGACAACGCGGGAGTGGTGCGTGCGGGTCCGCGCGTCCAGGGTCGGTCCCATTCAGTCACCTGCCCCGAACCGAGGACGGACCGCATGGACCAGGACCCCGAGCAGATCACTCTGGGCGGCGTCGGCGTCACCCGCGTCAAGGAGTTCTACGGCTCGGTCGAGATGACCCCCGGCCAGTTCTTCCCGGGCAGCCCCGGCGGCTCGTGGGAGGAGCACCGCGGCTGGCTGGCGCCCGATTTCTGGAACCCGGAGACGGACGAGTGCCGTTCGGCGATCCAGACCTGGCTGCTGCGCAGCGAGGGGCGCACGATCCTCGTCGACACCGGGGTGGGCAACCACAAGGACCGGCCCTACGCGCCGGTGTGGAGCCGCCGGGACACGGCCTACCTTGACAACCTCGCCGCGGCCGGGGTGCGGCCCGAGGACGTCGACATCGTGGTCAACACGCATCTGCACATCGACCACGTCGGCTGGAACACCCGGCTCGACGGCCGCGACTGGGTGCCGACCTTCCCGAACGCGACCTACCTGATGACGCGGCGGGACTTCGAGTTCTGGGACCCGGCCAACGGCAACGGGTCCGTGCTCGGACGCGGGAACCAGAACGTGTTCGAGGACAGCGTCGCGCCCGTCCATCGCGCGGGGCTGGCGCACCTGTGGGAGGGGTCGTACCGGATCGACGCGAACCTGCGGCTCGAACCCGCTCCCGGGCACACCCCCGGCTCGTCCGTGCTCGCCCTGGAGTCCGGCGGCGACCGGGCCCTGTTCGTCGGCGACCTCGTGCACACCGCGCTGCAGATCGTGGAGCCGGAGACCAACTCGTGCTTCTGCGAGGACCCGGCCGAGTCGCGGAGCACCCGGCACAGGCTGCTCGGCCGTGCCGCCGAGGACAACGCGCTCGTCTTCCCCGCGCACCTCGCGGGCCGGGGCGCCGTGGAGGTCGAGCGCGACGGCTCGAAGTTCGCGATCAAGCAGTGGGCGGCCTTCTCCCGCATGTCCTGAGATTTCCGGAAAGGACGCGTTTTCCCATGACCCAGTACGCAGACCCGGTCGTCGAGACCCCGGCGGGCGCCGTGCGCGGCGTCCGCGACGACTCCGGCGAGCTCTACCGTGCCATCCCCTACGCGGCGGCACCGGTCGGCGCCGGCCGGTTCACCGCGCCCGCGCCGCACCCGGGCTGGTCCGGCGTCCGCGACGGCAGGCGGCCCTCGCCCACGGCCCCCCAGCCGGTCCGCGACTTCGGCGGGCTCGACATGGCCCCCTACTTCGGGCCGGGCTGGGTCCGGGGCGAGGAGTACCTGACCGTCGACGTCCGCACCCCGGCCGCCGACCACGGCAGGCGGCCCGTCATGGTCTTCGTGCACGGCGGCGGATTCGTCACCGGCTCGACCCGCGCCGCGCTCTACGACGGCGGCGCGTTCGCCCGCGACGGCATCGTGCTGGTGAGGGTGAACTACCGCCTCGGCGTCCCCGGCTTCCTCGACCTGGAGGGCGCCCCGGCCAACCGCGGGCTGCTCGACGTGGTCGCCGCGCTCGGCTGGGTCCGCGCCGGCATCGCGGCGTTCGGGGGAGACCCGGGCAACGTCACGGTCTTCGGCCAGTCCGCGGGCGCCACGCTCGTCGGAGCGCTGCTCGCGACGCCGGAGGCCGCGGGCCTGTTCCGGCGGGCGATCGTGCAGAGCGGCAGCGGCACCGGCGCCTTCACCCCGGAGCAGGCGCGGCGGGTCACCGCGGCGGCGGCCGCCGCGCTGGGCGTCGCACCGGCCGCCGACGCCTTCGCCGCGATCCCGGACGAGCGCTTCCTGGGGATCCTGCCCGCGCTGGCCGGGCTCGACCTGCGCACCGGCACCGCCACCGACCCGCTGGCCGGGCTCAGCCCGTTCGGCCTCGTCCTCGCCGTCCAGCCCGCCGACGGCCTCGCGGACGGCCCCGGCCGCGACGCCGACCTGCTGATCGGCACCAACACCGAGGAGGGGCGCCTCTACCTCGTCCCGCGAGGCGACCTGGAGTCGTCCACGAACGCGGACGTGCGCGCCCTCGCCGCCAGGGTGTACGCGGACCCGGGCGCCGCGATCGCCGAGCACCGCGCGGCACTGCCGGACGCGACGCCGGGCGAGCTGCGCTCCGCGGTGCTCGGGGACGCCCTGTTCGGCGCAGGTACGGCCCGCATGGCGCAAGCCCACGCGCGTGTCTCGCGCGGCAGCACACACGTCTACTCGTTCGCGTATCGCTCGACGGCTCTGGACGGACGGCTCGGCGCCGCCCACACCGTCGAGTTGCCGTTCGTCTTCGGCGTCGCCGAGGAGCCGTGGCTGCACGGTGACGCGGGACTGCTCGGCCCCGACCCCGCCCCGGGCGGCCTCGCGGCCCGGACGCACGCCGCCTGGGTCGCGTTCGCCCGGACCGGTGATCCGGGCTGGGCCGTCCACGACCCGCGGCGACCCGTGGCGGAGGTCCTCGGATCCTGAGGGCGCGGCCGTGTCGGCCCGGCCCGACGGCTGCGGCCCGGTCAGGGGCGTCCCGCGCGGGGCCGCCCGCGCGTGATGATCAGGTGGCCGATCGTCGCCGTCCCGGCGACCAGCAGGCCGAGTCCGGCGGGGAGGAGGAACCCGAAGCGCAGGCCGATCGAGGCGTCGGCCTCCACCCCCGGTCGGCCGTCGCGGCGCAGGAGGACGACCGACCATGCGCCATGGGTCTTGTTCCAGTTCAGCGTTCGGGTCCCCCGGCCCGTCGACGTGGCGACCCAGAACGGCTGGGCGGCCGGGTCGGGTGCCGTGGCGGCGCCCGGGCTCCGGCGGAAGTCGGCCTTGAACGGGTCCAGGCGCGCGGAGGCGAACTCGTCGTGCGCCACGTTCCGGAGGTACTTCTCGACCTCGGCCTTGGGGCCGATGCCGACGAACAGGGGAACGCCCGGGTCCTGCGGCCGCACCACGATCCGTACCCGGGCCAGCTCGCCGACGTCGGGGTCGGGGTCGGCCGGTCGAGCGCCGTCCGAGCCCACGTCGATCTCGTCGGTCTTCAGCGCGGCCGTGTCGGTGGCGAAGTGGTATTCGGGGGTGCCGAAATAGCCGCCCGAGCGCGCCTGGAGGCCCGCGGCCGCCAGTGAGGCCGATCCGGCGAGCAGGAGAACGCCTCCGACGCCCATGGCGGCGACCCGCCGTGCCCGGCGGCCTCGCCGCGGAGGGCGGGTCGGGCGGTCCGCCGAGGCGGGCGCGGCATGGGCCAGGTGGGTGGTCATGGCGTCTCCCAGGGTTGTAGTACGAGCGTGCTACTACCTTGACGATAGCACGACTGTGCTAAAAAGAACCCATGCCGAAGATGGTGGATCCGGTGGAACGGCGGCGCGAGGTCGCGGAGGCGGTGTGGCGGGTCGTCCGGCGGGACGGGCTCGACCGCGCGTCGGTGCGCGAGGTCGCCCGCGAGGCCGGCCTCTCGATGGGCTCGCTGCGGCACTACTTCGCCGCGCAGTCCGAGCTGCTGGACTTCACGCTGCGGACGATCATCGAGCGGATCGACCGGCGGATCGCGGCGCTGCCCGAGGAGGCCGATCCGCGCCTGCGGGCGGAGCGGGTCCTGGCCGAACTCCTGCCGATGGACGCCGAGCGCGCCGCCGAGAACCAGGTCTGGCTGGCCTTCACCGCCCGCGCGCTGGTGGACCCCGGGCTTCGCGCCGTCCGGGAGCAGGCTCATGACCGCCTGCGCGACGGCTGCCGCGAACTCGTGCGCAGGCTCCTCCCCGACGAGTCGGACCACGGCCTCGAACGCGAGACCGACCGGTTGCACGCCCTGGTCGACGGGCTGGCCGTGCACGCGGCCACGCGTCCCGACGTGTACACCCCGCACCGCATGCGGTCCGCCCTCGCGCTGCACCTCGACGAACTGGAGCGCGCGCCCCGGGGTCGCGGAACGGCGGGGTCAGGTTGAGCCCTGCCGGTGGTCACGTACGGGCGAGGGGCGGGGCCCCGGGCTCTGCGCCCGGCACCCCGCCCCTCGCCCGCTCAGGTCAGTGCCCGTCCTCCGGGCCCGGCAGCCGGCCCGGGTCCGGCGTCCACTTCTGGGCGGCCTGGCCGTTCAGGTCCCAGACGACCTTCCCGGCGCGGACCGTCAGCTCTGTGGACAGCTTCCGCCTGCCGTCGATCCGGTAGCCGAAGCTGTCCACGAACCCGAACCTGCCCTTCTCCAGCGTGAACACCGCGAGGTCGGCCGGCGCGCCCACCGAGAGGTTGCCCAGGTCGGGACGCTTGATCGCCTTCGCGGGCGCCCAGGTCGAGGCGTTGACGACGTCCTTCAGCGGCAGGCCCACCGCCAGGAACTTCGACATGACGTTGGACTCGTCCTTCATGCCGCCGTTCATGCTGGTGATGTGCAGGTCGGTGGAGATCGTGTCGGGGGTGAAGCCCTCCTTCAGCGCCGGGACGGCGACGTCCCACGCGAAGCTGCCGCCGCCGTGGCCCACGTCGAACAGCACGCCGCGCTCGCGGCCCTTCTTCATGCCCGGGTTGAGCCTGCCGTCCGGGCCCAGCTCGCCGCGGAGCCCGGAGTAGGCGTGCGAGTAGATGTCGCCGGGGCGGAGCTTCTCGGTGAGCAGCGTCTTCAGCGGACGCTCCGGGCGGTTGGCGCCGAAGTCGACCATCACCGGGATGTTCGCCTCGGTGCCCGCCTTGACCGAGTTCTCGACCGGCGTCCACTCCGGCCCCTCGTAGTGCGCCGTCTTGATGCCGACGATCGTCTCCGGGTGTTCCTTGGCCTTCGCCGCGGCCAGACCCGGGTCCATGTCCTTGAGGTTCTGCTCGTACTTCGCGCCGCCCATGCCCTCGCCGACGATGTTGATGAAGGCGAGGACGCGGGTCTGGGAGCGGTCGATGACGTTCTTCTTGAACAGGTCGAAGCTCTTCGCGCCCGACGAGCCCGCGTCCACCGCGGTGGTGACGCCGGAGCGGAAGGTGAAGCCGTCGGGGGCCAGGCCCGCCCAGCCGTTCCGGTACTCGCTCTCCGGGCCGGCGAACATGTGGGCGTGCATGTCGATGAGGCCCGGGGTGACGTACTCCCCGGACGCGTCGACGGTCTTCTTCGCGGCCGCGGTGTCGATCCGCTTCGCGACCTTGGCGATCTTCCCGTCCTTGATGGCGACGTCGCGGGTGGCGTCGACGTTGTTCTTCGGGTCGATGACATGGCCGCGCTGGATGACCAGGTCATAGGCTTCGGCGGCGGACGGCGCACCGCCCGGGGCCAGGGCGCCGAGGGCGGCGCCGAGGGTCAGGGTGACGGTGGCCGGGATGATCCGCCGGCGGAATCGGTCTCTCGCGTGCATCCGGACTCCAATCTCAGCTGAGGGCGGCACTCATCTGACGGCGATGCAGTCGATCTCCACGAGCGAGTCGCCGGGGATGCCCCCGGCGGCGGCGATCGTGGTGCGCACGCCGGGCGCGCGGCCCCAGCGTCCCAGGAAGACCTCGTTCATGCCCGCGTAGTCGTCCAGCGAGTTGAGGTAGACGTTGACCTTCAGCACCTTCTCCATGGAGGAGCCGACGGACTCCAGGTAGCGCTTGACCTCGTTGAGCACGTGGTTGGTGTGCGCGCGGATGTCGCCCTCGAAGTGCGCGCCGATGCCGGAGATGTAGACCATGTCGCCGTAGGTGACGATCGGGCTGAACAGCGGGTTCTTCGGCGGCTGCTGGCCGCCCGGGTAGTGGACCTCCTTGCGGGGCCGGTGCCCGCGTCCGGTGTCGGCGGACGCGGGGTCGGCGCCCGCCACGACCGGTACCGCGGCGACGGCCGCCACTGCCGGGGCCTTGCGGATGAAGTCCCGTCGGTTCGAGGACACGGTTCCTCCAGGGGGTGCGGGTGAGACAGGGTTCGGTGCGTTGACGTGCGGGGGACGGGGCGCCGGGGGCGCCGCCGTCAGGACTTGCGGGTGGCGGTCCAGGACGCCTTCAGGTATTCGCCCATGTCGAGTTCGCCGCTGATGCCGTTGCCCCTGAGCCTGCCCTTGAAGGCGAAGTCGAGGGCGTCCCCGTGCTCCTCGCCGTAGTGGCTGCGCACGGTCACCTCGTCGCCGCTGACGGTGCCGGTCACCGGCCGGCTCACGAACTCGCCGGTGTGGGTGCCGGTGATCTTCGCGCCGTCCTGGGTCAGCTTCAGCTCGTGCGCGGTGGACCTGCTGGCCGTGAACCTGATGTCCAGCGCCCAGGTGCCGCTCGCGTTGACGGTGGGCGGCTTGGGCGGCTCGGGCGCGGGCGGCGGGTCGCGGAGCAGCTTGACGAGCTCGGTGGCGATCGTCTTCGCGTCACCGCGCTCCAGCATGTACGGGGTGATGGACACGCCGGACTGGGCAGGGTCGCTGCCGCCCGCGGCGTTGATGGCGATGCGCGGCTCACCGTTCCACAGGGCGTCCACGATCGTCTGGCCCTTGACGCCGAGTTTCTCGGCGTTCCACAGGATGGTGAGGCTCGGGGTCCGGTTGGAGAGCCCCTCCGGCTGGACGATCTTGGTGGTCAGGCCGCGGACCACCGAGACCCGGCGGGCGATGTCCCTCAGCCACGAGGTCCAGGTCGCGTACTCCGCCTTGTGGTCGCGCTGCACCCACATCTCCACGGCGGCGAGCATCCCCATCGCCTCTTCCTTGCCCACCTTGAACCCGCGGGCCCAGCCGTGGTGGGGCGCGCTGTGCATCCAGGCGGCCTTCACCAGGTCCTTGCGGCCGAGCAGGAGCCCGGCGGACTGCGGTCCGCGCAGGCACTTGCCGCCGCTGTAGGCGACGAGGTCGGCGCCCCGCGCCAGGTGGACGTTCGGGATGGTGAGGATCTCCGCCGCCGCGTCGACCAGCACCGGCACGCCCGCGGCGTGGGCGAGCTCGGCGATCGTCTCGGTGTTGAGCTCGTGCTTGTCGACGCGGGGCATCGCGAAGACGTAGACGAGCGCGGTCTGGGGACCGAGCGCCGCCTTGAGCTCCGCGCGGGTGTCCACCTCGACGATCTTGAGTCCGGTGGCGCTGACGGCCGCCTCGTACACGTTCCGGGAGTGCTTCGGGATGATCGCTTCGGTCTTCTTGAAACCGGTCAGGTCCGGCAGCCGCACGTGGAGGTCGGGGTTGCCGCCCGCCACGCACGCCGCGCTCGCGTGCCCCAGCGCCGCCGAGGCGCCGGAGCTGACCATCCCGAACTCGGCCTTGGTCAGCTCCGCGAGCCGCTTGCCGATGGCGTCCGCGAGCTCGTCCAGCTGGACGTACTTGCGCGACGCCCTGTCGATCGCGTCGCGCACCTGGGGCAGCATCAGCGATCCGCTGAGGACGGTGTAGGTGCCGCGGCCGTTGATCAGCGGGCGCACGCCGATCGCCTCGTAGCCGGTCTTCGGGCCCTTCCCGAGGGCGGGTGCGGCCAGGCCGGCGTCCGCGGCCGCCACCGCCTCGCCGCCCAGCAGCGGTCCCAGAGTGAGCGCGCCGCCGACGGCCGCGCCGCGCCCGAGCATCGTCCGCCGTGATATTCCTTCAGTTCGCATCCGGCCACCTCAGGCGACTCGTGGTTCGTGGTGCGTCACACGGTAAAGCGGGCGGGGGCGGGCGTTAAGCTCGCCGTTCGCATGGAAGTATTCGTTATTCGGATGGCGGCCGCCCGCCCGACACCTGGCGTGCCGGGGGAAACGCGGGCAGTTCCCGTGAACGGCGATCGCCGGCGTGGCAGCCGTCAAGAATTGCGTTTTCCAGTAGCCGTAATGGCACATCGAATGCGTCCTCGAACACCGGAGGTTCAGGGACCGGTGCCGCCGGGAGGTCACCCGGCGGGCTGCGGCTGCCGCACCGGCGCGGTCAGCCTCGTGGTCCCGACCGGGATGTCCGACACCTCGATCTCGCGGAGCAGCGTGCGGGCCTGCGGCGTCAGCGGGCTGGTCGTGCTCCAGAAGACCGCGACGCGGCGGCCGCAGGGGACGTCGAGGCGGCGGGCCACCACGCCGCTCGTGTTGGCGGTGGCGACCGCCAGGAAGTTGATGACGCCGACGCCGAGGCCGCTGCGGACCAGGGAGACGAGAGTCTGCGGCTGGTTCGTCGCCTGGACGGCGTTCGGTTCGAGGCCGTGGTCGTGGAAGGCGCGGTAGGGCTCGAAGCCCGTCTCCTTCGGCGAGCCGAGCCGGCCGATGGTGATCACCGGGTACTTGGCGACCTCGGCCACCGGCAGCGGCTCGGGCAGGCCGGCCAGCGGGTGGTCCGGGCGGTGCACGACGATCAGTCCCTCCCGCCACAGCGGCCGGCACTCCACCGACGGCCCGGCCGGCGGCGCCATGGGCCGCAGGCAGATGTCCACCTCGCCCGCCGCCAGTGCCCCGTCGAGCTCCAGGGTGGATCGCTCCACCAGCACCACCTTGATCGCGGGACGGGTCCGCGCCATCCGCTCCAGCAGGTGCGACACGAACGCCGCGCTGGCGCTCGGATAGCTGCCGAGCGTCACCACCCCGCGGGCCGCGCCGCGGTAGCCGGCCATGGCGGCCTCCGCGCCGGCGAGCTGCCGCAGTATCGACCGGGCGTGGTCGGCGAGCACCACGCCCGCGTCGGTCAGCGACACGGGCCGGCGGTCGCGGTCGAACAGCGAGACGCCCGCCTCCCGTTCCAGGGCGGCCACGTGCATGCTCACGCGGGGCTGGGAGCGGTGGAGGACCTCCGCCGCGGCGCTGAAGCTTCCGGCATCGACGACGGTGAGGAACGAGACGAGCCATTCGAGGCGCAGATCGGTACGGAGCATGCCTTTGCTCTACCGCCGTGCCTGGTGGCGGACAATCCCGGTCGTGGTTTCGGATGGGGGCCGATCCGCATTCCGAATAGCCGTGCGGTCCGCGGCCGGGGGCGTGCGCACCATGTGCTCAGGGCATGGCCGCCGCCCGGCGCGGCCGCTGGTCGGACGGGGGAGGGGCGGCCGTGCGGCGGTCGGGTCAGGATCCTCGCCTCGGTACCTCGATGTGCCGGATCCAGTACTCGCGGGCCAGCGCGTCCACCCCCGCCGGCGCCACGCCCCGCAGGTGCACGACATGGCCGTCGGTGCCCGCGATGCGGCCGTGCTTCTGCAGGCGCAGGATGTGGAAGCGCTCCGGCGCGAAGCCGAGTTCCACGTCCACCGCGAAGCGGCCGCGGGCGTCGCGCTGCGCGCCGACACCCGGACCGACCTTGCCCTGGGCCTGGACGACCAGCCACAGCTGGTAGGCGAGCACGAGCGCGAGGACCACGGCGATCTTGCGGAGTGCCGGGCTCTTGGCGGCCCGGCGCGGCAGCGACGTCCTAGGCGGCATCGGGCTCGCCCCCCGCTTCCCCGCCGCGCGCGCCGCCGTCTCCCGCGCCCGCGCCGGCCCCCGCGTCCTCGTCGTCCCCCAGCAGCTCGTTGACCCGGTTCGCGATGCGGCGGAACTCGGGGAGCTCCGCCGCCTCCTGCCAGCGGCGCGGCCTGGGCAGCGCCACGTCCACGATCTCGCGCACCCGGCTGGGCCGCCGGGACAGCACCACGATCCGGTCGGAGAGGAACACCGCCTCGTCGACGTCGTGGGTGACGAAGAAGACCGTCGGGCGGCGGGTCTCGAAGATGCCCGTCAGGTCCTCCTGGAGCCTGCGGCGCGTCTGCGCGTCGATGCTGGCGAACGGCTCGTCCATGAGCATCACGGCCGGCTCGTTGGCCAGCACCCGGGCCACGCCGAGCCGCTGCTGCATGCCGCCGGACAGCTCGTGCGGGTACCGGTGCGCGAAGCCTTCGAGGCCGACGAGCTTGAGGAACTCCTCGCCCCTGGCGTTGCGCTCGGCCCGCGGCACCTTGCGCATGCGCAGCCCGAAGACCACGTTGCCCAGCACCGTCTTCCACGGGAAGAGCGCGTGGCTCTGGAACACCACCCCGCGGTCGGGCCCCGGCCCGTCGACGGGGCGGCCGTCGACGACGACCGTCCCGCCGGACTGCCGCACGAAGCCCGCGACGATGTTGAGCACGGTGGTCTTGCCGCAGCCGCTGGGGCCGAGCACGGAGACGAACTCGCCCTTCCTCACCGAGAAGGAGACGTCGTCGATGGCCGTGACCTCCTCACCGCTGTAGGTGTCGGTGTAGACCTTCCGCAGTCGGTCGATCTTCAGCGCGGTCATCCATCCGCCTCCATCGCGCGAACCATTCCCCAGCGTTCGACGGTCGCCCGCTCGAACGGGGCCAGAATCAGAGCGTCGAGCGCGTACCAGAGCGTGCCGAGCACCGCCATGCCCAGGAACACCTGGCTGACGTCGCCGACGCGGCGGGCGTCGAACATCATGAAGCCGACGCCGCTGGTGCCGACGATGATCTCGGCGGCCACCAGCGCCCGCCAGCCGTACCCGAGCCCGGTGCGGATACCGCCGGCCACCGACGGCAGCGCCCCGGGCACGATCACCTCCAGGAACACCCGCAGGCGGCCGGCGCCCAGGCTGCGCGCCGCCCGGACGAGCTCGCGCGGCACCTGCTCCACCCCGGCGACGACGCTGAGCATCAGCGGGAAGACGATCGTGTAGACGATGACGAACGTCACCGTGGTGAGGCTGAAGCCGAACCAGACGATGACGATCGGCAGCCACGCGATGTCCGCGACGGCCTGGAAGAACAGCAGGATCGGCCAGCAGGCGCGGCGCAGCACGCGGCTCATCGCCACGGCGAAGCCCAGCGGGAGCCCGATGAGCAGGCCGAAGCCGACGCCGTAGCACAGCCGGGTGAGCGAGTCCGTGAGGTAGCCGGGCAGGATGCCCTTCTCCATCAGCTCGCCGAACTTGTCCACCACGGCGGGCGGCCCGGCGAAGAAGGACTCGGGGAACACCTCCAGCGCGGCCAGCAGCCACCACAGGGCGACGACCGGCACGAAGGGCCCCAGCGTGCGGAAGGCGCCGCTGCGCAGGCACCGGTGCCACAGCCGCCACGCCAGGCCGCGGCGCGCGCCCCGGCGCCGGCCCGATCCGCGGCCCGCGCGCTTCTCGTCGGTGGAAAAGGTGGTCGAGGTCATCGGTCCCCCGCTCCCGTCATCCCCCAGCGCTCGACCGTGCGCCGCTCCAGCGGCGCCAGCAGGAGCCGGTCCATCAGCAGCCACAGCACACCGATGATCACCATCGACGCGATGATCACGTCGGTCTGGAAGTACTTCTGCGCCTGGAACAGGGCGTATCCGAGGCCCGCGTTGGTCGCGATGATCTCGGCCGCCACCAGGCCGCGCCATCCGTAGCCGAGCCCGACCCGCAGGCCGGTGACGATGCTGGGCAGGGCGCCGGGCAGCAGGACCTCCCAGAACATCCGCAGGCGTCCGGTGCCCATGCTGCGGGCGGCCCGCAGCACCTCGACGGGGATCTGCCGGACGCCGAGCATCGCGTTGTAGGTCAGCGCGAAGAACATCGCGTTCCACACGATGAAGATCACGGCACGGTCGCCGTAGCCGAACCACAGCGTCGCGATCGGGATCCAGGCGATGCCGGCGAGCGCCACCGAGAACCGCAGCAGCGGCAGGAAGAACGCGGACAGCACGCGGCTCGCCCCCAGCGCGACGCCGAACGGCAGCCCGGTGACCAGCGCCAGCGCCATCCCCAGGCCCGCCCGCCGCAGGCTGGCGCCCAGGTGCCGGAAGAGGTCCCCGCTCGACCACAGGTCGCCCAGCGCTCCGAGCACGTCGGTGACCTGGGGGAAGACGCGCATCTCCACGCCCGACACCCGCACCGCGACGGCCCACGCCGCCACCAGCGCCGCCAGCGGCCCGAAGAACCACAGCGCGCCCGTGGCGGTGGAGAGGAGGCCGCGCCGCCGCGCGGTCAGGAGGGCGCGGCGGCGCGCGGTCGGCGCCGTCACGACGGGCACGCCTTCTCGGCCGCCGTCCGCTCGAAGGTGTAGCCGTCCTGGATCTTCGCGGACGCCGGCGTCGCGGGCAGGTCCTGGAAGAGCTTCGGGTCCGCGGACATCACCTTGAGGATCGGGCCGGGACGGAAGAGCTTGTTGACGTCGAAGCCGGGCTTGACCTTCCCCTGCGCGGCCAGCAGCCGGGCGACGGTGTCGAGCGCGAGGTAGTTGCAGGCGGAGAAGCGCGGGTCGAGCTGCTTGACGTTGTGCTTCATCGCCTCGGCGGCCACCTCCTTCTTGGTGCCGGGCAGCCACCGGGTCGCGGCGTCGGCCGCCTTGTCCGGGTTCTGGCGCATCCACTGGTCGGTGGTCGCCCGGGCGGTGAGGAAGCGGCTGACGACGTCGGGGTGCTCCTGCGCGTACTTGGGGGTGGTGACGATGTAGCCGACGAACGGGATGTGCCCGCCGCCGCGCAGGACCTCCTTCGCGCCGTCCACCTGCCGCGCGATGGTGATCGGGAACGGGTCCCAGACGATGGCGACGTCGATGCCGCCCGACCTGAGCGCCACCGCCATGTCCGGCGGCTCGGTGTTCACGATCTTGACGTCGCCCGCCTTGAGCCCCGTCTTCTCCAGCAGCCCCAACAGGTACAGGTGGTTGATGGAGCCCTCGGAGACGCCGATGCGCTTGCCCCGCAGCGTCGTGAGGTTCCCGCCGTCCACGCCGGACTTCGCGCTCGCCACCACGGCCATGGTGTCGTCGATGCTGAGCCTGCTGGCGGCGCCGGTGTAGTTGCCGACCAGCACCAGGTCGAGGCCCTTCTGGGCGGCGGCGATGGCCGGCGTGCCGACCTGCACGAAGTCCACCTGGCCGGCCTGGAGCGCGTTGAGCGCGTCCACGCCGGTCGGGAACGGGTCGGCGAGCTTCACGTTGAGGTTCTGGTCGTCGAAGTAGCCGGCCTCGACCCCGGCCGGCAGGCCGAGCTGGTCGATCGCCGAGACATATCCCGCGGAGACCTTGGTCGGGGCGTCCGCGCCGCCGCCGCCCGCGTCGTCATCGACGGTGGACCCGCCGGAGCACCCCGCGAGCAACGACACGATGCCCGAGCAGGCCACCACGGCGAGGTGGCGTTTCACGCGCAACATGACTCATCTCCTGATCGGTCTGGACGGTTGGACGGGTCGGTGGCCCCCGGCGAGCGCGGCGTCCACGGTGCCGCGGCGGGGGATGGGGGTGACCGCGCCCGGGCCGGTCGTGGTGAGCGCCGCCGCCACCGCCGCGTAGCGGGCGGCCTCGGGCACCGGCTCGCCGTCCAGCAGCCGGGCCGCGAACGCGCCGTCGAAGGTGTCGCCGGCCCCGGTGGGATCGACCTGCCGCACGGGGTGCGGGTCGATCCGGGTGACCGTGCCCTCGTGGGCCACCAGCGCGCCCTCGGCCCCCATCTTCAGCACCACGATGGACGGCCCCCGCCGCACGAAGGCCGCCAGCACGTCCCGCGGGTCGTCCGCCCCGGTGAGGGCCCGGCCCTCGGTGAGGTTCGGCAGCGCGATGTCGCACAGCTCGACGGCGCGCATGATCACCGCGCGGGCGCGCTCCGCCGGCCAGAGCGCGGGCCGCAGGTTCGGGTCGTAGCTGACCAGCGCGCCGGCCCGCCGCGCCAGCTCCATGGCGTGGAAGCCCGCGTCGCAGGCCGACGGGCTGATCGCCTGGGTGATCCCGCTGAGGTGCACCAGGCGCGCCCGGCTCACGGCGTCCACCGGGATGTCCTGGGGCGCGAGCCGGCTGGCCGGGGAGTCCGCGCGGTAGTAGACGAACCTGCTCTCCGCCTCCGTGCGGGAGACGAAGTAGATGCCGGTCCGCCCGCCCGCCTCGCGCACGACGTGGTCGGTGCCGACCCCCTCCCGCTCCCACATGCGCACGAGTGCCGCGCCGAAATCGTCGTCGCCGATCCGGGTGACATAGCCGGCGCGGGCGCCCGAGCGGGCCGCGGCCACGGCGAAGTTGGAGGTGTCACCGCCGTAACCGACGGTGAACGCGTCGTCGTCTTGGATCGGCCGGGCGCCGTCGATCCTGGTGTTGAACTCCAGGAGCGGCTCGCCCACCGCGAGGATGTCCACGCTCAGATCCGGCCGTGCTTCTCGATGCCGCCGCGCAGCGAGCCCGACTCCAGGATCAGCGCGGTCTGCTCCCGCTCCCGCCGCTCGATCTCCAGCGCCGCCTCCAGGACCGAGGCGGCGCGCTCGGCGGGCACGCACACCACCCCGTCGGCGTCGGCGACGATGAGGTCGCCGGGACGCACCGCCACCCCGCCCATCTCCACCGGTTCGTTCAGGGACACCGTGCGGTAGCGGCCCACCGTGGTCGCGGGCACGCTGCCGCGCGCGTAGATGGGGAAGTCCGGGTAGTCGCGGCGGATCTCCTCGACGTCGCGGACGCCGGCGTCGAGCACCGCGCCGGCCACCCGGTTGGCCACCGCCCCCGCCGCCATCAGCCCGCCCCACACGGCGACGTCGGCGCCGCCGGCGGCGATGCAGATGACGCTGCCCGGCTCCGACTCGTCGATGGCCCGCAGCGCGTGCTCCGGCGGGGCCGGCTCGGGCGAGGGCACCTCCAGCACCGTCGCCGCCGGGCCGACGAGCCGGCCCGCGCCGGGGAGCATCTGCCGGACGCTGCCGGACAGGAAGCCGCGGCGCCCGCCCAGTTCCACCGCGTCGGCCACCGACGCGGTCGCGATGGCACGGAATGCGGTGATGATATCGGCGGAAAGCGTCGTGGTCATGGCGGGCTCCGTTCTCTGCAAAAGCGTTCCCTGTAGCGCGCCGCATTCCGGGAGCGAAATTGGTCAGGCGTGACGGCCCGGTGGTGCGGCTACTGGAAACTGTAGGAGCGGATTGTCGGAGCGGTTAAGGCTGAGGCTCGAATGCAGGTATTCGACAAATGGATGCCGGCCGCTATACGGCGGCCGGCAGCGAGGGCGGGGCGGCGCCCGGCCGCCCGGCGCGGGTGCCCGCCGGGCCCCTGGCCGCGCCCGTCCGGCGCTCGGCGGACGCCGTCCACGGCCACGCGGGCGGGGCGAGCCGGCACAGGCAGTCCCGCACCGCCTCCACGGCGGGCGACCCGCCCTCGCCCTGCCGCCGCCAGAGGGCGACGACGCGCTCGAAGCCCGCGCCGGCGAGCGGGACCAGGCAGACGCCGTCGGTGTTGGCGGTGGTCATGGCGAGCGCGTTCGTGATGCCGACGCCCAGGCCGTGGCGGACCAGGGAGATCAGCGTCTGCGGCTGGTTGGTGCGTTCGCTGATCACCGGGTGCAGCCCGTGGTTGGCGAACGCGAGGTTGGTCTCGTACTGCTGGGAGTGGCCGTCGTCGATCTCCCCGATGCTGATCACCGGCAGCCTGGCGGCCTGCGCCAGCGTCACCTCCGGCTCGCGGGCCAGCGGGTGGTCGGCGCGGAACACGGCGACGAGCGGCTCGCGCCACAGCACCTCGCTGGTCACCCGGTCGGAGTTGACCAGCGGGTGCAGCGGGCGCGCGGCCAGGTCGACGCCGCCGTCGGCGAGCCGCTCGCCGATGTCCAGGCTGGTGCCCTCGTGCAGCACCAGGCGGACCTGCGGATGGGTCTCCCGCAGCGCCCGCACCGCCCGGGGGTACAGGTACGCCGCGACGCTGGGGTAGCAGCCCAGCCGCACCGTCCCGCAGACGCTCCCCGCCGCCGTCTCGGCGAGCAGGTCGAGCCGGCGGATGATCTCCTCGGCGTGCGGCAGCAGCCCGCGGCCCTCGGGGGTGAGGATGGCCGGCTGAACGGAACGGTCCACAAGACGCCGGCCGACCAGCCGCTCCAGGGCGGCGACATGGCTGCTGACACGGGGCTGGGAGCGGTAGAGGGTCCGGGCGGCGGCGGAGAAGCTGCCGTGGCGGGCCACCGCCACGAAGCTCGCGATCCAGTCGATGCGGTAGTGATGCGCGCTGTTGAGGTCCATGGCACGTCCTCCCAAACCGAGATCGTCGAGAACCTTACATGCGGCGCACCGATAGTTAAATGGTGCAGATCGGTTGTTGAGGCCCCTGGGGTGCCGTCAGCGGACGAACTGGTCGGCGTAGTCGGCGCCGAGGCCGTTCCGCGCGTAGTGGGCCCGGCACATGTCGATCTTGGTGAACGTGTCCTCGTAGCCGATCTGCTCACCGTGCTCGTCGACGTAGGCCATGGCGCCCGTGATGTTGAAGAACGTGACCATCTCGGGGCAGTCCGGGGGCACCTCCAGGGTGTGGATCTCGCCGGGGGGCTCGTAGACGAAGTGGCCGGCCTCGGCGACCCAGTCGTGCTCGTGGTACTGCCACTTGCCCTTGAGCACGTAGCCGAAGACGACCCCCGGGTGGCGGTGCCGCGAGACGATCCCGGCGGCGGTCACCTTGAGCAGGTTGCACCACTGCCCGGTCACGGTGTTGAACATCAGCGGCCGGAACCACACGTTCGGCGCCTGCGGCACCCAGACCCGGTCGTCGTCGGGCACCGCGGCCACGGCGATCTCCGGCGGCACGGCGGAGGACATGGGAATGGCGACCATGACATCGGTCCTTTCTGGGAATTCGGGAATCGGTGATCCGGCTCAGGCGGCCAGATATCCGCCGTCGACCGCCAGCACGGCGCCGGTGATGAACGCGGCGTCGGGACCGGCGAGGAACGACACGGCGCCCGCGATGTCCGCGGGCATGCCCCAGCGCCCCATCGGCGTGCGGTCCAGGATGCGGCGGCTGGTCTCGTCGCTCTCGTGCAGTTCGCGGGTCAGCCCGGTGCGGATCCAGCCCGGCGCGACGGCGTTCACCCGGATCCCCTCGTCCGCCCAGGCCACGGCGAGGGACTTGGTCAGTTGCAGCACGCCGCCCTTGCTGGCGCTGTAGGCCGGGACCCGGCCGCCGCCGAAGAAGCTCAGCATGGACGCGATGTTGACGATGCAGCCGCGCGAGCCGGCCAGCGCCGAGCGGGCGGCGAGGCAGCTGCGCATGGTGCCGGTGAGGTTGATCCCGACGACGTCGGCGAACACCTCGGACTCGAACTCCCGGCCGCGCGCGATGACGCCGACCGCGTTGATGAGGACGTGCAGCTCCTCGAACGCGCCCACGAACCGGCGGAGCTCGTCCTCCCGCCGGACGTCGAGCTCCACCCTCTTCACGTTCCCGGGCAGTTCGCGCACAGCGCCTGCAGCGTCGAGTCCGGCGGCGACGACGTCGTCCCCGTCGGCGGCGAAACGGCCGGCGATCGCGGCGCCGATCCCGCTGGTCCCGCCGATCACCACCACGGTCCGTCCCCCGGGCCCCGCAACGCGGTCATCGTGCACGGCTGTCTCCTCCAGTGTTCGGCTCCGATGCGTCGGACCCACTTGAACACAGGGGGCGAACGGCCGTCAGGCCCCATACGGGAGGGGAATGAGGGTCATTCGGATGCCCTGGCGGTGGCGCCGAACGCCCGGCGGTAGTCGCGGGGCGGCAGGCCGACGTGGCGGGTGAAGTGGTGGCGCATGGTGAGGGGGGTGCCGAAGCCGCATCGGCGGGCGATGGCGGCGATGGGCAGCTCGCTGACCTCCAGGAGGTGCTGGGCCGCCAGGACGCGCTGGGCCAGGAGCCATTGCAGCGGGGTGTCGCCGGTCGTCTGGACGAAGCGGCGGGTGAAGCTGCGCTCGGCCATGCGGGCGAGGCCCGCCATCTCGGGGACGGTCCACGGGTGCGCCAGGTCGTCCAGGACGCGTTCGCGTAGCGCCGAGAGGGCGTCGTCCCGTCCGCCGCGGGCCGGGACGGGGCGGGCGATGAACTGCGCCTGCCCGCCGGGCCGGAACGGCGCGGTGACCATGGTGCGGGCGATCTCGGCCGCCGCGGCGGCGCCGTGGTCGCGGCGGACCAGGTGCAGGCACAGGTCGATGCCCGCGGCCACGCCCGCGGAGGTCCACACGGCGCCGTCCCCGACGAACAGGACGTTGGGGTCCACGGTCACCCCGGGGTGGCGGCGGGCGAGTTCGTCGGCGTCGAGCCAGTGCGCGGTGGCGCGGCGCCCTTCCAGCAGGCCGGCGGCGGCCAGCAGGAACGCGCCGGAGCACAGGGACGCCACGGTGGCGCCGCGCGCGTGGGCGGCGCGCAGTGCGGCCGGCACGTCCGGGTGGACGGGCCCGGTGGGGTGCCGGACCCCGGGAACGACGACCAGGTCGCACTCGTCCAGACCGTCCAGGCCATGGTCGGGGACGCAGGTCACCCCCGGTTGCATCGGCACCGTCGTGCCCTGGGGGCCGCAAATGCGCAGCTCGAACGGCGGGACGCCGCGGGCGGTGCGGTCGAGCCCCCAGACCTCGGTGGCCACGGCGTAGTCGAACACGCGGACGTGCTCGGTGACCAGGACTCCCACACGGAACATGGCGTAAATCTATCCCACATTGTCGTTTCAGCCACTCACGCCGCCCGTGGCCCGCCGACCAGGCTGGACACCGTTCTTTCCCGGGAGTTGAGGAGTGCGGCGCCATGCCGTTGGCTTTGTTCGCCCTGGCCGTCACGGCGTTCGGGGTGGGGACCTCGGAGTTCGCCATCATGGGCCTGCTGCCGCAGGTCGCCCACGGGGTCGGGGTGTCGATCCCGGCCGCGGGGGGCCTGATCACCGGCTACGCCGCCGGTGTGATCGTCGGCGCGCCGCTGCTCACCGCGGCCTCGGCCAGGCTGCCGCGCCGCACGACCCTGCTGGTCGTCGCGGGGCTGCTGGCGGCGAGCAGCGTCCTGTCGGCGGTCGCGTCCGGCTACGGCGTGCTGCTGGTGGCCAGGGTGGTCGCGGGCGTGCCGCAGGGGGCGCTGTTCGGGGTCGGGTCGGTGGTCGCGGCGCAGCTCGTCCCGCCGGAGCGGCGGGCCGGCGCGATGTCGGTGATGTTCGGCGGGTTCACCATGGCGAACGTGGCCGGAGTGCCGCTGGTGACGTGGCTGGGGCAGGTGGCGGGCTGGCGGGCCGCGTTCTGGGTGATCGCGGCGCTGGGCGCGCTGTCGATGGCCGGCACCGCGGCGCTGGTCCCGCGCGGGCTGCGGCCCGAGGACGAGGCGGGGCTGCGTTCGGAGCTGGCGACGCTGCGGCGGCCCCAGGTCTGGCTCGCGATGGCGGTGACGACGGCGGGCTTCGGCGGCGTGTTCGCCTCCTTCACCTACGTCGCGCCGATGATGACCGCGGTCGCCGGGTTCGGCGCGTCCAGCATGACGGCGCTGCTGGTCGTCTTCGGGCTGGGCATGGCCACCGGGAACCTCGTGTCGGGCCGCTACGTGGGACGGCGCCTCATGCCCAGCCTGTACGTGTTCCTGGCCGGGCTGACCGTCGTGCTGAGCCTGTTCGTGGTGACCGCGCACAGCAGGGTCCCGGCGGCCTGCACCCTGTTCCTGCTGGGGCTGTTCGGATTCGCGACCGTCCCGGCGCTGCAGATGCGCGTCCTGGACAAGGCCGCGGGCGCGCCCGCCCTCGCCTCCGCGCTGAACATGTCGGCGTTCAACATCGCCAACGCGCTCGGCGCGTTCCTGGGCGGCACGGCGATCAGGGCCGGGTTCGGCTACACCGGCCCCAACGCCGTCGGCGCGGTGCTGGCCGCCACCGGGCTCGCCCTCGCCGCCTGCTCGGGTCTGGTCGACAAGCGCGCGGGGGCGGCGGTCGCACGATGAACGGCGGAACCGAGCGCTACACACCGGGCCACGACACCTCCGCCGTCGGCTTCATGGCCGCCAGGACGGCCGCGACGCACGCGCGCTTCTTCCTCCCGCACCTGGCCCCGGGAACGACCCTGCTGGACCTGGGGTGCGGGCCCGGCACCATCACCGCCGACCTGGCCGCCGCCGTCGCACCCGGACGCGTGCTCGGGCTCGACCGGCAGGCCGCCCAGCTCTCCGGCGCACGCGCCCTCGCCCGGCTCCGCGGCCTCACCAACATCGAGTTCCGGGAGGGCTCCTGCTACGACATCCCGCTGGAGGACCGATCGGTCGACCGCGTCTTCTCCCACGCCCTGATGGAGCACCTCGCCCGCCCGGACCGGGCCTTGGCCGAGATCCGGCGGGTGCTGCGTCCCGGCGGGACGGTCGGTCTGTGCAGCCCCGACTGGGGCGGCTTCCTGCTGGCCCCGCCCGCCGACGACGCCGTCGGCGCCTACACGCGCCTCCAGCGGGCCAACGGCGGAGACCCCTTCGTCGGCCGCGAGCTCGGCCGGTATCTGACCGAGGCGGGATTCGGGCAATGCCGCCTGGACGCCCACTACGAACGCTACGACGACCCGTCCCGCATCGCCGGCTACCTCGCGGTCCAACTCGACGACGCGGGACAGACCGCTCATGCCCGCCGGCTCCGTGACTGGGCCGCCGGACCCGCCGCGATGTTCGCCCAGGCATGGGTCACCGCCACCGCCACCCGGCCCCGATGACCGGGTCTCAGAGGTGGTCGGTGAACCAGGCCGCCGCCACCGTCGCCGTCTGGCGGCGGACCTCCACGTCCTCGTAGAGGGTCAGGTGGGTGGAGCGGGGGACGACGTGGAACTTCTTGCGGGGGCCGGGTATCGCGTCGAACGCCTCGGCCGCGAGGTCCCAGTGGGTGTGGTCGTCGCCCTCGGCCACGCACATGAGGGTCGGCGTGGCGACGAGGCGGCTGAGAAAGGGGCGCACGCTGTAGGCGAGCAGCATCTCGGTCGACTGGGCCGTCGCGTCGCCGACGTAGCCGGGGGCCTCGGTCGCCTTGATGCGCGCGAAGGTGTCGCGGCTCGCGGGGAAGGGGAAGGTGCCGACGGCCCCCAGCGCGACGGGCTGGTGGTCGATGTAGGTGTGCTCGCCCGTCTCGAACAGGCGGGCGCGGGCCTCGGCGAGGGCGGCGCGCAGGGCGCGGAAGCTCACCGTGCCGTGCGAGAGGCGGAGGTTGTCCCACCCGTCGATGACGGGGACGACCGAGCAGACGGCGCGGACGCGCGGGTCGACGGCGCCGAGGATGAGGACGTGCCCGCCGCTGTAGGAGATGCCCCAGGCGCCGATCCGGTCGGCGTCGATGTCGTCGCGCCCCTGGAGGTAGGAGATCGCGTTGCGGTAGTCCTCGATCTGCCGCCAGGGGTCGATGTGGCGGCGCGGGGTGCCGGTGCTGTCGCCGAAGTGGCGGTAGTCGACGACGAGCGCGGCGATGCCCGCCTCGGCGAAGACCTCCGCGAACAGCGGCTGGGCCACCTCCTTGACGTAGCACCATCCCCCCGCCAGGACGACGGCGGGATGGGGGCCGGGTGCGTCCGGCACGTAGAGCAATCCGCTCAGCCGGTCGCCGTCGCTGGGCACGGTGACCGCGCGTGGTTCTGCCATTCCGGCTCCCTGATCCTCTCGTGGGTCCCGACATCCGACCTTATGCGGTCGGATGCACGGATAGTGAACATAGCCTAGCCCGGGAGAATCGGGATAGTGCCCCGGACGATCTCGCCCGCGCCTACGCGCTGCTGATGTGCCATCTGCCAGCGAAGACCCGAAGCGGGGGAGGGGGCGTCCAGCTCTTGACACTCCGCGCTGAGTGCTCATAATACGTACTCATGTTCGCTAATCGTGCAAGGGAGGCGTGATGAACCGTCCTCCGGTCCGGATCGGCCTGTGCGGCCTCGGCAGCATCGGCGGCGCGGCCGCCCGTCTTCTGCTGGAGCATCGGACGGGGTTCGAGATCGTCGGTGCGGCGACCAAGGAACCGGACGCCGTCGGCCGTCCCCTGCACGAGGTGGTGGGCTCGGCCGCGCGGGGCGGGCCCGTCGTCGTCGGCGACCTCGCCGACGTGCTGGCGGCCGGTCCCGAGATCATGCTCTACGCGACGGGCTCGTTCCTGCGCGACACCGAGGACGACGTCGTGGCCTGCGCCCAGGCGGGGGTGGACGTCGTCTCGCCCTGCGAGGAGCTGGCCTTCCCGTTCACGCGGCACGCCCCCGCGGCGGCGCGCGTCGACGCGGCGGCGCGCGAGGGCGGCGCGACCGTCCTCGGCACCGGGGTGAACCCCGGCTTCCTGTTCGACTCGCTGCTCGCCGCCGCGACGGGCGTGTCATGGGACGTCCGGGCGATCCGGGGGCACCGCGCCGTGGACGTGTCCGGCTTCGGGGAGAACATCCACCGCCGCCTCGGCATCGGGTACACGCCCGAGGAGTTCGAGGAGGGCCACCAGGCCGGCACCATCGCCGGGCACGTCGGGTTCCCCGAGTCGATCGAGCTGGTCTGCGAGCGGCTCGGGCTGCTGCTGGACGGCCCGGTCACCGAGCGGTTCGAGCCGTTCGTGGCGCAGACCGCGGCCCCGACCCGGTACGGCCACGTGCCCGCCGGGCGCACCGAGGGCTTCCGGCAGCGGGCGACCGGGCACGTCGGCGGGCAGCTGTTCGTCCGGCTGGACCTCGTCCTGCACCTGCGGCCGCGGAGCGCCGGGTTCGAGACCGTCGACTCCATCAGCGTCGAGGGCCTCCACCCGGTCAACCTCACGCTGTCGCCGGGCATGGACGCGATCCCCGCGACGTCCGCGCAGCTGGTGAACAGCATCCCCGGGGTGCTCCAGGCGGCCCCGGGCCTCAGGACCGTCAAGGACCTGCCCGTCGCGGCCGCCTGGCACGACCTGCAATCCCACCCGTTTCGGTGAAGTGAGCTTCGATGACGCAGACAGCGGCGAGTCCGCACAGGCCGGATGACACCTTCACCGGCCTCCCGATCGGCGAGGCCGATCTGACCGAGGCGCACGCGCTCTACCGCGGCATGTCGATCGTGCGCTCCGTCGAGCTGGAGATCGAGAAGATGCACCGGCTCGGACGCATGTCCGGGTCGTTCCACTCCTCGCTCGGGCAGGAGGCGGCGGCGGTCGGCGTGTGCGCCGCGCTGCGCGAGGGCGACATGGTCACGAGCACCCACCGGGGGCACGGCCACGCGCTCGCCAAGGGCGTGACCATGGAGGGCGTCTTCGCCGAGCTCTTCGGCCGGACCTCCGGCGTCAGCGGCGGGCGCGGCGGATCGATGCACCTGCACGACCGCCGGAGCGGGTTCCTCGGCGAGAACGCCATCGTCGCGGGCGGCCTGCCGTGGGCGGCGGGCGCGGCCTGGGCGCGCAGGCGCCGGGGCGGCGACGACATCGCGGTGGCCTTCATCGGCGACGGCGGGTTCGCGCAGGGCGTCACCCACGAGACCCTGCTGCTCGCCCGGTTCTGGGAGAGCCCGTGCCTGATCGTCTGCGAGAACAACGGGCTCGCGCACTCGATGCCGTCCGACCGCCTGTTCGGGGCGCCGGGCGGCATCGCCCGCATCGCCGAGGGGACGGGGATCCACGCGCGCTACGTGGACGGCCGGGACGTGGTCGCCGTCGCCCGGACGGCGAAGGAGATGGTCGCGCGGGTGCGGGCCGGGGTCCCGGCCTTCCTCGAATGCGGGGTGTACCGCGTCCGGCCGCACAGCCTCTCCGACCCCGACTACCGGTACCGGCCCAAGACGGCCGGGCGGGACTGGCTGGCGCTCAACGACCCGATGGCCAACCTGCGCGCCCGGCTGGAGGCGTTCCCCGGCAACCGGGTCGCCCAGATCGACGCCGAGGTGGCCGCCGACGTCCAGGCCGCGCTGGCCCGCGCCGAAGCGGCGGGGCGCCCGCCCGCGGCCGCGGCGAAATCCTACGTCTACACCTCCCCGGAGCTGCAGAACCATGCGTGAGGTCAAGTACGCCGAAGCGGTGCGCGGCGCCCTGGAGGACGAGATGGCGGCCGACGAGACCGTCGTGGTCATGGGGGAGGAGGTCGGCGCGCTCGGCGGGGTCTTCACGGTCACGCAGGGGCTCCTGGAGCGGTTCGGTGAGGACCGCGTGCTGGACTCCCCGATCTCCGAGGCCGGGGTCGTGGGGTTCGCGATCGGCGCCGCCGCCGAGGGCATGCGGCCGGTCGTCGAGATCATGTTCTCGGACTTCGTCCTGCTGGCCCTCGACCAGATCATCAACCTCGGCGCGAAGATCCGCTACATGAGCAACGGCCAGTTCAGCGTGCCGCTGACGATCCGCATGCCGGGCGGCGGCGGCACCAACCACGGGCCGCAGCACTCGCAGAGCCTGGAGAGCCTCTTCGCGCACGTCCCGGGGCTGGTCGTCGCGATGCCGAGCAACCCCTCGGACGCCTACTGGATGCTCCGGCACGCTATACGTTCGGACGATCCCGTGATTTTCTTGGAGAGCAAGAACCTCTATTTCCGCACGTCAGGGGACATCGATGCGCGTACCGGGCCGGACGGTTTCGGCGCGAGCGTCGTGCGCGCCGGCGACGACATCACGATCGTGTCGGCCGGCCGGATGGTCGAGCGCAGCCTCCAGGCGGCCGATCGGCTCGCCGCCGAGGGCGTCGGATGCGAGGTGATCGACCTGCGCTACCTGTGGCCCCTGGACACCGCCTCGATCGAGGCGTCCCTGCGGCGGACGGGCAAGCTCGCCGTCGTGTACGAGGCCGTCGAGTTCTGCGGCTGGGGCGGCGAGGTCGCCGCGTGGGCCGGGGAGCACTGCTTCGAGAGCCTCGACGGCCCCGTCGTCCGCGTCGGCACCGAGCGCGTCCCCATCCCGTACGGGCACGCGCTGGAGGACGAGATCGTGCCCACCGCCGAGCGCATCGCCGGTGAACTCCGCGGGCTCGCGGCCTACTGACCCCTCGCCCCCCGACCGTCGCCAGTACCGACCGTCGCCGCGGCGACCTTGAGAGCAGGAACGTCTTCATGAGGTTTGCAGTCGACACCGGTGGCACTTTCACCGACCTCGTCATCGAGGACGAAGGCCACCTGAGCGTCCACAAGAGCTCCACCGTGCCCGCCGACCCCGTCCAGGGCATCCTCGACGCCTTCGAGGTCGCCGCCGCCGAGCGGGGCTGCGCGCGGCGGGAGCTGCTGGAGCGGGGCACGATGCTCGTCCACGGCACCACGCGCGGGCTGAACGCCGTCCTGACCAGGAAGGTCGCGCGGACGGCGTTCCTCACCACCGAGGGCCATCCCGACATCCTGCTGCTGCGCGAGGGCGGCAGGCGCGACATCTTCAACCAGCGGCAGCCCTACCCCGAGCCCTACGTCCCGCGGTCGCTGACCTTCGAGGTCCCCGAGCGCGTCGGCGCGCAGGGGGAGGTGGTCAGGGAACTCGACGAGGAGGCCGTGGCGGGCCTCGCCGCCCGGCTGCGCCGGGAGCGGGTCGAGGCCGTCGCGGTGTGCCTGCTGTGGTCCATCGCCAACCCCGTCCACGAGCTGCGGGTGGGCGAACTGCTGCGCGAGCTGCTGCCGGACGTCCCGGTGACGCTCTCGCACCGGCTCAATCCCTGCGTCCGCGAGTACCGCCGGGCCTCGGCGACCGCGATCGACGCCTCGCTCAAGCCGCTGATGACCGCCTACATCAGCGGGCTCCAGGGGCGGCTGCGGGACGCGGGCTTCGGCGGCCGGGTCCTCATGGTCACCTCCGCCGGGGGCGCGCTGGACGCCGGGGACGTGGCGGCCTCCCCGATCCACTCGCTGAACTCCGGCCCGGCGATGGCCCCGGTCGCCGGGCGGTTCTTCGCCGGCCTCGACACGACGGCGCCGATGGCGATCGTCGCCGACACCGGCGGGACCAGCTACGACGTCAGCGTCGTCCGCGACGGCCGGATCCCCTGGACGCGCGAGTCCTGGATCGGCGAGCCGTTCCGCGGCCACATGACCGGCTTCCCGTCGGTGGACGTGCGCAGCGTCGGCGCCGGCGGCGGCAGCATCGCGTGGGTGGACCGGGGCGGGCTCCTGCACGTCGGGCCGCAGAGCGCGGGCGCCGACCCCGGGCCCGTCTGCTACGGGCGGGGCGGCACCCGCCCGACGATGACCGACGCGTGCCTCGTCCTCGGCTACCTGGACCCCGGCTACTTCCTCGGCGGCCGGTCCGCGCTCGACATCGAGGCGGCGCGCGAGGCGATCAGGACCCAGATCGCCGAGCCCCTCGGGCTGGACCTGCTGGAGGCGGCGGGCGCCGTCCACCGGCTCGCCACCGAGCGGATGGTCGGCGCCATCGAGGAGATCAGCGGCCAGAAGGGCGTGGACCCGGCGCAGGCCGTCCTCGTCGGGGGCGGCGGCGCCGCCGGGTTCAACACCGTCGCGATCGCGCGGCGGCTCGGCTGCCGCGAGGTCATCGTCCCGATCATGGGACCGGCGCTGAGCGCGGCGGGCGCGCTGATCTCCGAGCTGTCGCGCGGCTTCGAGACGACGTTCCGCACCACCACCGAGGCGTTCGACTTCGCGGGTGTCAACGCGGTGCTCGCCGACCTCGCGGACCGGGCCCGCGCGTTCATCGCCGGACCCGGCGCCGGCGCCGTCGAGGCGTCCGTCGAGTTCTCCGCCGAGGCACGCTACCCCAGCCAGGTCTGGGAGCTGGAGGTGCAGATGGGCGCGGAGGGGGCGCTGGACGCCGAGGGGCTCGAACGGCTGAAGAAGGCGTTCCACGAGGTCCACCGGGACGCGTTCGCCGTCGACGACCCCGGCTCGCCGATCGAGTTCGAGAGCTGGCACGTCCGGGCGCGCTGCCGCATCACCGAGCCCGTCCTGCCCGAGGCGGGGACCGGTGACGGTACGCGTTTGGAACGTGACATCTACCTGCCGGGCGTCGGCACCGTCGCCGCCGAGGTCTGGCGGCTGGAAGCGGTGCCGGTCGGCGCGGAGCTGCGCGGGCCCGCGATCGTCGAGTCGGCGACCACGACCATCGTCATCGACGACGGCGCCGTGTTCACCCGCCGCCCCAGCGGCACCATCCACGTCGTCCCCGGGACGGGAGCGGCCCCGGCCGCCGTCCCGGCCGGGGGCGCCGCCACCGGACGAGGGGGGAAGTGACGATGGACGGCGTGCGCATGGCGGTGATCAGCAACCGCCTGAACGTGGTCGTGGAGGCCATGATGAACACGGTCTTCCGCTCCAGCCGGTCGGGGGTGCTCAACAGCGCCCACGACTTCTCGTGCTGCATCGTCAGCGCCGACCACGAGCTGGTGATGGGGGCGGAGAGCCTGCCCATCCACATGATGAGCGGCCCCGACCTGATCTCGCGGGCGGTGCTGCGCTTCCACCCCGAGATGCGGCGCGGCGACGCCTACCTGCACAACTCGCCCTACAACGGCAACTCCCACGCGGCCGACCACGCCATGCTGGTGCCGGTCGTCGACGACGCGGGTGTCCACCGCTTCTCGGTCCTCGCGAAGGCCCACCAGGCCGACTGCGGCAACTCCAAGCCGACGACCTACATGACGGACGCCCGCGACGTCTACGAGGAGGGCACCCTCCTGTTCGACGCCTGCCGCGTCCAGACCGACTACCAGGACAACGACGACATCCTCCGCATGCTGCGGCTCCGCGTCCGGGTCCCCGACCAGTGGTGGGGCGACTACCTCGCGCTGATCGGCGCGGTGCGCCTCGGCGAGCGCCGCGTCCTCGAACTCGGCGACGAGCTCGGCTGGGACGTCCTCCAGGAGTTCGTGGACGAGTGGCTCGCCTACAGCGAGGGCCGGATGCGCGCCGCCATCGCGGAGCTGCCCGCCGGGCGGCTGAGCCTGTCCACCAGGCACGACCCCTTTCCGGGCATCCCCGACGGCCTCGACATCAAGATCGGCGTTGAGGTCCGCCCGGAGCGGGAGGAGATCGAGGTCGATCTCACCGAGAACGTCGACTGCCTGCCGAACGGCCTCAACCTCACCGAGTCGACGGCCGCCACGGCGGCGCTGATCGGCGTCTTCAACTCCATCGGCGAGGGCGTCCCGCCGAACGCCGGGAGCCTGCGCCGCGTCCGGGTCCGGCTGCGGGACGGCTGCGCCGTGGGCGTCCCGCGGCATCCGCACAGCTGCTCGGCGGCGACGACGAACCTGGCCGACCGGGTGACCAACGCCGTCCAGCGCGGCATGGCCGAGCTGGCCGAGGGCATCGGGCTCGCCGAGTGCGGCGCCGTCATCCCGGCGGCCGCCGCGGTCGTGTCGGGCGTCGATCCGAGGTCGGGCGGGCGGCCGTTCGTCAACCAGATCTTCCTCGCGGTGACCGGCGGCGCCGCCACCCCGTGGTCGGACGCCTGGCTGACGATCTTCCATGTGGGCTGCGCGGGGATGCTGCGCCGCGACAGCGTGGAGATCGCGGAGATGACGCACCCCATCCGGGTGAGCCGCCAGCGGCTGGTCTCCGACACCGAGGGCGCGGGCCGGTTCCGCGGCGCCCCGTCGGCCGAGGTCGAGTACGGGCCGGTGGGCACGTCCATGACCGTGGCCTACGGGTCCGACGGCGCCGTCCACCCGGCGCTCGGCGTGCGCGGCGGCGGCGCGGGCGGCCTGACCCGGCACCTGCGCCGCGACCGCTCGGGCGAGCTGACCGAGCTGTCCTCGCAGGGCCTGGTCGAGCTCGCGGACGGCGAGCGCATCGTGTCGATCACCGCCGGCGGCGGCGGGTACGGGCCCGCGGTGGACCGGGATCCCGCCCGCGTCCAGGAGGACGTGCGGGAGGGCTGGATCAGCCCCCGGCGCGCGCGGGACGTCTACGGCGTCGCGCTGCGCGAGGACCTGTCCATCGACGAGGCGGCCACGGCGCTGTTGCGCGCGGAGCCCGCGTCCGCTCGACCGCCTTCCCAGGCTTCTTGAGAGAGGGCTCCGCGCATGGACGTCCCCGTCACCATGCCGCAACTCGGTGAGAGCGTCACCGAGGGCACCGTCACCCGCTGGCTGAAGCAGGTCGGCGAGTACGTCGAGGCCGACGAACCCCTGCTGGAGGTGTCCACCGACAAGGTCGACACGGAGATCCCCGCGCCCGCGTCGGGGATCCTCCAGGCGATCCTCGTCCAGGAGGACGAGACGGTCGACACCGGTACCCCGATAGCGACGATCACCGAGGCCGAGCGCCCGGCGGCGGCACCCGCACCGCCACCGGTTCCCACCCCGCCTCCCGCACCCACCCCGCCTTCCGCGCCCACCCCGCCACCGGCTCCGCAGCCGGTCGCGGCCGGTGCCGTCCAGGCCGCGGCCGTCCACAACGGCGGCGTACGGCGGGGGCGGGCGGCGTCCGGAGCGTTCGTGACGCCCTTCGTCCGCGGGCTCGCACGCGAACACGGCGTGGACATCGCGACGTTGCGCCCGGCCAAGGACGGCGACCGGATCCGGAGGGGCGACGTGCTGAGGGCCGCACGTCCGCCGCGGCCGGCGCCCGCACCGCCCGCCCCCGCCGCCGTGGAACCGCACGGGCGGAGGTTCGAGGAGCTCTCGCCCGCCCGCCGGGCCTTCGCCGCCGGGCTGATGGAGTCGATGCGCACCAGCGCGCACCTGACCACCGTCGTGGAGGTCGACGTCACCGGGACCGTCCGGGCGTGCGAGGCCGCCGCCGCGTCCTTCCGGGCGCGTGAGGGCGTCGAGTTGACGCTGCGGCCGTTCCTCGCGCTCGCGGCGCTGGGCGCGCTCCGGGCGTACCCGGTCCTCGGCGCGCGCGTCGACCCGGACCGCAAGGCGGTCGTCCATCCGGACGGCGCGCACCTCGCGATCAAGGTCGACACCGAGCGGGGCCCGGTGGCGCCGGTCGTCCGGGACGCGGGGGACCTCAACCTCGCCGGGCTGGCCCGCGCGATCGCCGACCTCACCGAGCGGGCGCGGGACGGGCGGCTCGGCCCCGAGGACCTGAGCGCCGCCACGTTCACGCTGGACGACCAGGGCGCCGGGGGCGCGCTGTTCTCCACGGCGGTCATCGCGCAACCGCAGGTCGCGGTCCTCGGCGCGGGCGCGGTCGTGCGGCGGCCCGTGGCCGTGGCGCATCCGGCGCTCGGCGACGTGGTGGTGGTGCGGTCGATGCTCCACCTCGCCCTCACCTACGACCACCGGGTGATCGACGGCGCCGACGCGGCGCGCTTCCTGACGGCGGCGCGCGAGCGCCTGGAGAGCGGCGGGCTCGCCGCCGGTCTCGACATCTGAACCGCGGCCTCCCGGATCGGCCGGGAGGCCCACGGGCCGCGCCGGGCACGTCCGCCGTGCCGGCGCCGCCCCCCACCCCGGCCTTCGGCGGCCCGCACGGCGCACCACGTGCGCCGTGCGGGCGCTGGACCCTTCCCTCAGGAGTTCTCGATGAAGTTCGGTCTCGCCGTCTTCGCGACGGATCAGGGCCTGACACCGGCGGAGCTCGCCCGGCTCGCCGAGGACGGCGGGTTCGAGTCGCTGTTCTTCCCGGAGCACACGCACATGCCGGTCGAGCGCACGGCGCACTTCAAGCCCGAGGGCGGCGACGTCCCGCCCGAGTACGCGCGGACCCTCGACCCGTTCATCGCGCTCACGGCCGCCGCGTGCGCGACCCGCACGCTGCGGATCGGCACCGGCATCTGCCTGGTCTCGCAGCGCGATCCGATCACCACGGCGAAGGAGGTCGCCACGCTCGACCGGCTGTCGGGCGGGCGGTTCCTGTTCGGCGTGGCGGCGGGCTGGAACCGCGAGGAGCTGCTGAACCACGGCACCGATCCGCGGCGGCGCCTGTCGGTGCTGGCCGACCGGATCAAGGCGATGCGGACGATCTGGGCCGAGGACGTGGCCTCCCACTCGGGGCCGCACGTGTCGTTCGACCGCATCCAGTCGTGGCCGAAGCCCGTCCAGTCGCCGGTGCCGATCCTCGTCGGCGGCAGCGGCCCGACCGTGCTGGACCGGATCCTCGACTACGGGACGGAGTGGCTGCCCGAGCCGGCGCCCGACCTGCCGGACCGCATCGCCGAGTTCCGCGGGCGGGCGCGCGCCGCCGGCTGGGCGGACGCGCCGGTGACCGTCTACGGCTGCGACCCGGCCGACGTCGCCCGCTACAGGGAGGCGGGGGCGCACCGGTGCGTCTTCTGGCTTCCGCCCGGTGACGCCGCGGCGGCCCGCGAACGGGTCGCCGAACTACGCGCGGCCCTGGGCCTGGACGGGCCGTCCCAGGGCGGGCGGAGCTGAGATGGCGCGGGCACCCGGCCGTCCCCGGCGGGCGGTCCGGGCCGCACCGCGCGCTCCCCGCCGCGCGCCGAGCACGGCCGTTCGCATCTTCAAAATGAATGGCCGACCGTATGGCGAACACTTCAACGGTGTTGAGGCTTCGCCGATCGTCGATGCTGACCGTTCTTCCTGCGTAAATGTCAAAGACTCCACGGCCTTGACCGGGCAAAACCGGCGGGTTAGCGTAAGTTCACTTCGCGAACATGTGCACGCATGTCGATTGACCTTGGAGGTGCCATGCCGCACCCACACATCATGAAGCGCCGCTGGCCGGTTCTGGTGGCCGCCGGAGCGACGCTGGCCGGGGCGGTGGCCTGCTCCAGCGGCGCCGCCTCGGGCGGCAGGAGCGGCGGCTCGGGCTCGCTCGCCTGCCGGGACGGCAGGATCCTGGTCGGGATCGCCAAGGCCGACAGCGGGTTCGCCTCGTTCTTCGACGTCGCCGGGAAGCGCGGGCTGGAGGTCGCCGTCCAGGAGATCAACGCCCGGGGCGGCGTCAAGGGCTGCAAGATCCAGACCATCGCCGGCGACACCAAGTCCGACCCCGCGATCGCCGCGCAGGTCGCGCGCTCGCTGATCACCAAGGGCGCCCAGATCCTCGTCGTCGCCGACGACTTCGACACCGGCGTCGCCGCCGCCCGCATCGGGCAGCGGGAGGGGCTGCTGACGCTGTCGCTCGCCGCGTCCTCGACCGTCTTCGGCAAGGCCGTCGGCGACCGCTTCTTCAGCGGCGGCATCACCACCACCGAACTCGGGCTGGGGCAGGCCAGGTACGCGCTGGACCGCAAGTGGACGTCCACCTTCCAGGTGCTCGACCCCGGGCTCGCCTACTTCACCGAGCAGGACGCCGCCTACCGCAGGCTCTACGAGGGCGGCGGCGGCAAGGTGGGCGGCGTCGACCGGGTCGACTCGCTCGGCGGCCAGTCCGACTTCAGCTCCACCATCTCCAAGATCAAGGCCGCCCGCCCCGACGTCGTCCAGGCCCTCGCGGTCTTCCCGGCGGTGGGCACCTTCGTCAAGCAGCTGCGCGCCGCCGGGGTCGACACCCCGGTGCTCGGCAACATCACCCTCCAGACCCGCGAGCTGCCGAAGCTCGTCGGGGCGGGCCGCGCCGACGACATCTACTACGCCGCCCAGGTCTACTTCGACGGCGCGGGCACCGACCCGAAGACCGACCCGGCCATCGCCACCTTCGCCAAGACCTACGAGAGGATGTTCGGGCACTTCCCCGAGCAGGCCAACGCCCCCGGCGCCTACCAGACCTTCCTCGCCATCGACACGGCCCTGCAACGCAAGGACGTCACCGACGCCGCGTCGGCGGCCAAGGCGATCCGCGAGCAGCGCGGCCTCAAGGTCCCCGGCGGCACCCTCGACCAGTGGAAGGACGGGTACGCGGTCTGGAGCCCGACCATCGTCGGGCTCGAAGGCGGCAGGTTCACCTCCGTGACCGCCTACAACGCGACCTCGCTGCGAAGCGGGGCCGCGTGAGCGCCCCGCCCGCCCCGGCGGCCGCCGGCCCCGGCGCGGGGGAGCCGCTCCTGCGGGTGACCGGCGCGGTCAAGCGGTTCTCCGGACTCACCGCGCTGGCCGGCGCCGACCTCACGCTCGCGGCCGGCGAGGTGCTCGGCCTGATCGGGCCGAACGGCTCCGGCAAGACCACGCTGGTCAACTGCGTCTCGGGCGCGCTCCGCATCGACGAGGGCGAGATCCGGCTGCGCGGCCGCGACGTCACCCGCGCGTCCCGCGCACGCCGCGCCAGGAGCGGGATCGCCAGGACGTTCCAGAACCTCAAGCTGTTCGGCGACCTGACGGTGCGGGAGAACGTGCTCGTGGGCCGCAACGCCTCCCCGAGGGGCCCGTCCGGCGGCCCGTCCCGCGACGGCGGGGCGGCGCCGGCGGAGACCCCGAAGGACGACGTGGAGGGCCTGCTGCGCGACCTGCGCCTGGAGCACGTCGCCCGCGAGATCGTCTCCACCCTCTCCTACGGGACGCAGCGCCGGGTGGAGATCGCGCGGGCGCTCGCCGGGAACCCGCGGGTGCTGCTCCTCGACGAGCCCGCCGCCGGGCTGAACGACGGGGAGACCGCCGAGCTGAAGGACCTGATCCACCTGATCCGCACCGAGCGGGGCTGCGGCGTCCTGGTCATCGACCACGACATGAACCTCGTCCTCGGCATCAGCGACCGGGTCCAGGTGCTCGACGAGGGCACCGTCATCTTCGAGGGCGAGCCGCGGGAGGCCTTCGAGCAGCCCCGCGTCGTCGCGGCGTACCTGGGGGCGCAATGACCGCGGAACCGCTGCTCCAGGTCTCCGACCTCGTGGTCGGCTACGACGCGACCAAGGTGCTCAAGGGCGTGTCCCTGACCGTCGCGCCGGGCGAGGCCGTGGCCGTGCTCGGCGCGAACGGGGCGGGCAAGTCGACGCTGATGAAGGTGATCTCCGGGCTGCTCGCGCCCTGGGAGGGCACGGTCCGGTTCGACGGCGCGGACGTCACCGGCATGCCCGCCGAGGAGCGCGCCGGCCTCGGGATCGCGCTCGCGCCCGAGGGCCGCGGCATCTTCGCGACCCTGTCGATCGAGGAGAACCTGCTGATCGGCGGCACCTGCCTGCGGCGGCGGATGTCGACCGCCGAGCGGCGCCGGCACGAGCGCGACGTCCTCGACCAGGTCTACGCGTCCTTCCCCGTCCTCGCCGAGCGGCGGACGGCCCGGGGCTGCGACCTGTCCGGCGGCCAGCAGCAGATGCTGGCGATCGGGCGGGCGCTGATGGCCGCGCCGAAGCTGCTCGTCCTGGACGAGCCCTGCCTGGGTCTCGCGCCGAAGATGGGAAACGAGGTGTACACCGTGCTCCGGAGGCTCCGCGAGGCGGGCCAGAGCCTGATCGTGGTGGAGGAGTCGTCCCGGCGGGCCCTCGACTTCGTCGACCGCGCCTGCTGCCTGAAGCTCGGCGAGAAGGTCCTGGACGGCGACGCCGAGGAGATGAAGGCCGACGAGCTGCTCATCGAGGCGTACTTCGGGCTGAAGGGGGCCGAGCAGCGATGACCGCGTTCGTCCAGCACGTGCTCGACGCGCTGAGCGTCGGCTCCACCTACGCCCTGCTCGCCCTCGGCCTGACGCTGGTGTTCAGCGTCATGAACCTGATCAACTTCGCCTACGGGCTGCTGCTGGTGTGGGCGGGCTACGCGGCCTGCGTCCTGGTCGACGCCGGGCTGCCCTTCGCTTTGGTCGTGCCGCTGTGCGTCCTGTTCGTCACCGCGCTGTCGATGGCGATGGGACGGGTCGCGTTCCGGCCCTTCATCGGCGCGCCGCCGATCACCCTGCTCATCACCTCGTTCGGCGTGCTCCTGATCATCCAGTACGTCGCGATCCTGATCTTCGGTGAGAAGCCACGGGTGCTGAACGCCCCGGACTTCCTGACGGGCGTCATCGCGGCCGGCGGGCTGCGCGTCCCCGTGCTCCAGGTGGTCACGATCGCCAGCGGCGCCGCCGTCGTCGCGGCGTTCTACGGGCTGCTCCACCGCACCCCGTTCGGCGCCCAGCTGCGCGCCGCCGCCGAGTCGCCGCGGACCGCCCGCCTGATGGGCATCCGGCCCGACCGCGTCCTGATGATCGCCTTCGCGATCAGCGGCGCGATCGCCGGGATCGTCGGGCTGCTCTGGTTCACCAAGGTCGGCGCGGTGACGCCGCGCTCCGACATGGAGCCCACGCTGAAGGCGTTCATCGCGATCGTCCTCGGCGGCCTCGGCCGCACCTCCGGCGCCATGCTCGGCGGGCTGGCCCTCGGCGGCATCGAGGTCGCCATGAACGTCGTCCTCCCCTCGGGCGCGATCACCTACGCGCAGGCGATCGTGTTCGCGGTCGTCATCGCCCTACTCGTGCTGCGCCCCGGCGGGCTCAGCGGTGCCAGAACGGAGGCAGCATGATGCTCAGGCTCGCGTTGCGCACTGACAGCCCACCCGGTCTCCTCGGCCGCCTCGGCGCGACGGCCGGCGCGCTGCTGGCCGCCGGCGTGGTGACGCTGCTCGGGGGCCTGCTGTTCATGGCCCCGACGATGGCGGAGATCGTCCTGCTCTTCGGCATCAACGCGATCCTGGTGATCGGGTTCCAGGTGTTCGTCGGCAACACCGGCATCGTCTCGTTCGGCCATGTCGCGTTCATGGCCGTCGGCGCGTACGCGGGCGGGATCGCGGCGATGCCGGTGCTCGACAAGGAGATCACCCTGCCGGACCTGCCGGGCCCGCTCGCGGGGTTCGCGGTGGGCTTCGTCCCCGCGCTGCTGATCGGGGGCGGCGCCGCCGCGCTCCTCGCGCTGCTCACCGGGCCCGCGCTGATGCGCCTGTCGGGCGCGGCCGCCTCCATCGCCACCCTCGGCCTGCTGATCATCGTCAGCAACGTGCTCGCCCAGGCGACCCCGCTGACGCGCGGCCCGCAGTCGCTGTTCAGCGTGCCGGAGAACACCACGTTCGCCGGGGTCTACATCAGCCTCGCCGCGATGGTGGCGCTGAGCGCGTGGTTCAAGTGGTCGGGGGCGGGCCTGCGGGCCCGCGCCGTCCGGGACCAGCCCGCCGCCGCCGAGGCGGCCGGGGTGTCGGTCCTGCGCGCCCGCCTGTGGGCGTTCGTGCTGTCGGCGTTCATCACCGGCGTCGCCGGAGCGCTCTACGCCCAGCTGCTCACCGCCTTCTCGCCGGGGTCGTTCTACATCCCGCAGCTCGTCCTGGTGGTCGCCATGGCGATCGTGGGCGGCATCGGGGGCATCAGCGGGGCGCTGCTCGGCACCGCCGTGGTCACCGTGCTCAACGAGCTGCTGCGCCGGGTCGAGAGCGGCGTGTCGGTCGCCGGCGTCGACGTCCACGCGCCGAGCGGGATCTCCTTCGCGGCCCTCGGCGTCGCGCTGATCCTGATGCTGCGATGGCGTCCGGCCGGCCTGCTAGGAGCGGCGGAGGTGCAGTTCGAGGCGCGCCCGCCCGTCCCGGCGGACGACGGTCCCGCGCGTCCCGCCGGGGCGGTCTCGCCGGTCACGACCGGGAGGTCGCCCGCCGAGGGGTGAGGCGGGGGAGAGCGGGAGGGGGGAGGCGTCCGGTCGCCTCCCCCCTCTTCCCCGTCTCCTAGACGTCGAGGACGATCTCCGGCGTGGCGGCGCGGGAGACGCAGGCGTGCATGCGGTCCAGGGTGCCGGGGCCCAGCAGCGAGTCGCGGTGCTGGGGCACGCCGTCCAGCACGGTGACGGCGCACGAGCCGCACACCCCCTTCAGGCAGCCTCCGGCCACCCGGACGCCCTCGCGGCGGAGCGCGGCGAGGAGGCCGACCCCGGCGTCCACCCGCACGCGCACGTCCGACCGCGCGCACACCGCCACGAACGGTTCGCTGGGGCCGAAGTCGCGGGGGACCGGGACGAAGCGCTCCGCGTGGAAGCTCCCCTCCGGCCACCCCGCCACGGCCTTCTCGGCGGCCTCGACGAAGCCGGGGGAGCCGCAGCAGTAGACGCCCGTCCCCTCCCGGAAGTCCCCGACGAACCGGCCGAGGTCGAGCCGCCCCCCGGTGCCCGTGGCCCGCAGCGTCACCGCCTCGCCCAGCCCGGCCAGCTCGTCGCGGAACGCGGCCTCCTCCAGCGTCCGGACGCTGTAGGCGAGCCGCCACGGGACGCCCGCCTCCCGCGCCCGCATGACCATCGGCAGGATCGGCGTGATCCCGATCCCGGCGGCCAGGAAGACGTAGCGCTCGGCGGGACGCAGCCCGAAGTGGTTCCGCGGCTCCCACACGCGCACCTTCTTGCCGACGTCCAGATAGGAGTGCACATAGGCGGACGCCCCGCGCGACAGGCGCTCCCTGAGCACCGCGATGCGGTAGCCGGTCCTGTCGTCCGGACTTCCGCACAGCGAGTACTGGCGCAGATGGCGCGTGATCAGCTGGACGTCGATGTGGGCCCCCGGCTCCCACTCCGGGAGCGGGCCGCCCGCCGGGTCCGCCAGGTGGAGGGCCACGATGTCGCGGGCCGGGCGGTCGATGCCCGTCACGGTGAGGAGGCGGCCGCCTTCACGGGTCATCATCTCAGTAGAGCTCCTGGTAGCCGTCGTCGAAGAGGCGGTCGAGCCGTTCGGCGTCCAGCCCCTCCGTCGCCGCCGCGTCCGCCCAGAACGTGCCGGGCGAGGGGATCTCCTGCGCCAGGTCCCGCATGTCGTCCTCCCAGAGGCGCGACCTCAGCAGCGACCGGCCGCAGTGCAGGTAGGCCTCGTCGACCTCGACGAGGGTGGCCAGCTCGGGGCGCACGTCGTCCTGCTCCAGCATCGTCCGCAGGTCCCCGTCGTCGGTGACGTAGGCGCGCCCGTTCACCCGGAGGGTCTCCACCACTCCCGGAACGAAGAACAGCAGCCCCACATGCGGGTTCTCGACGATGTTGGAGAAGGAGTCGCCCAGTTTGTTGCCGAGCCGGTCGGGGATGAGAAGCGTCCGCTCGTCGAGGGCGCGGACGAACCCCGGATAGTCGCCCCGGGGCGTGCAGTCGGTCGCGCCGGAGGCGTCGGCGGTGGCCATGCAGCAGAACGGCGAGTGGGCGATGAAGGTCAGGCAGTTCCGGTCGAGATGATCAAGGATCTTCAACCGCGTCTCCGGGTCGGGCTCGCCGAGCAGACCGCGCGTCTCGGCCGCCCCGAGCCGCCGGTGACCGGTCCGCCACGGCACCGCTGCCGGGCCTCGATCTTGTTCACGATTCGACTGCACGCTCATATGGTGAGCATACTCCGCGCCACCTGGGCGGACCAGGTTTGACGCCGACCGGATCGGCGGTTCCGGACACGTGTCACCATCCCCCAGTGCACCAGCGGAGTAAGGCCAGAACCTTCCTCGACGCCTGGCGTCGCGGGGCGCGCGAGTGAAGTATCCGCCGCGGTGGGTTAAGATCGTGCTTGTGGCTCGCACATCGAACAACTCTTCGCCTGGTGAGGCCGAGAACGGCAAGAAGGACCTCATCCAGTCCGTCTCGCGCGCTCTCGCCATCCTTGAACTGTTCAACGAGAGGCGGCCCGCCCTCACGACGGGCGAGATCGCCTCGTTGACCGGCCTCAACCGCGCGACCGCGTACCGCTTCTGCCAGACGCTCCTGAGCCTCGGCTACCTGGAGGAGACCGAGGCGCGGACGTTCCGTCCGGGCCTCAACGCGATCTCGCTGGCGCGCGCGGCGCTGAGCAGCCGGGAACTGCCGGAGATGGCGCGCCCCTACCTCCAGCGGCTGCGCGAGAGCACCGGCGAGACGGTCAACATGGCGCTGCTGAACGGCGCGGACGTGGTCTACGTCGCGCGCCTGCTGAACGACGACCTCCTGGCCCTCCGCCTGTTCGTCGGAAGCCGGCTGCCCGTCCACGCCACCTCCCTGGGCCGCGCCATCCTCGCCTTCCTCCCCAGGGAGGAGGTCGAGGAGATCCTCGGCGGCGGCGCGCTGGAGGCCGTCACCCAGTACACGATCACCGACCTCGACAAGCTCAGCCAGGAGCTCGACCGCATCCGCAGCCGCGGCTACTCCCTCAACGACGAGGAGATGGTCCTCGGCATCCGCGGGGTCGGCGCCCCCGTCTTCAACGCGTCCGGCCGTCCGATCGCCGCGATCAACGTCTCCATCGCCCGCCCGCTGGACAAGGCGGAACTGCGGGACGTCATCGCCCCCCAGGTCGTCGAGACCGCCCGCGCCATCACGACCCTGGTCACCGAACTGGCGATCGACTCCGACCACCGCTGACACGGGCCGGGGCGCGGGACGGCGCTCCGGCTACCAGGTGTGGGCCACATCGACGATGAGCCGCGTGCCGCCTCCCGCACGCGGCAGCGTGAGAACCCGGAACGGCAGCCGCGCCCGCACCCCGACGCCGATCGTGGTCTGGCCCTCGAACGACCCCGCCCCCGCCACCTGCCGGAACGTGGTGTAGCCGCCGACATTCGCGAGCTCGGGCGAACTCGCCGGGAACCCGCTCGCGGCGGCGGCCTGGACGATGACGCGCAGCTTGGCGCCCCCGCGCAGCGGGACCGGGTTGCCCGACCCCTCCTGCACCACCTCGTCGACATACCCGGCGAGGTAGCCGAATCCCGACCCCGCCACCTCGATGACCAGCCGGTCGTAACAGTCCTGGCGGCCGGTGCGGACCCGCTCCAGCGGCCCGTCCGCGTGGTCGTGCAGCGTCCCCTTGTCCTGCGACCCCCAAGCGGTGCTACAGGCGGCCGACGCGGGCGCGCCGAGCACCCCGACCAGGACCACCGACAGCACCAGGGACAGCAGTCCCCCGATTAGCGCGCGCATTTCGAACCTCCATCATGCGAACCGACACCGATTGATAGGAAAGACGTCCCATATCCGCACCCAGTTGGCGCTTCACCGTGTCCGGATGCGGTCCGGCGGCGGCAGCCGAAGTGCGAGGGTGCCGAGGTCGCTTTCCAGATTCCGAAAGGCGATCAGGTCGGGTTCGACCGACGTGCGTCGCCACCGCCCTCAGAGGCGGCGTCGCACAGGTCGTGCCACCGCACCCGGAGCGGATCGGCGACCGGTCGATCGCCTCCCCATATCCGCCGCCGAGAGGGCCTATTCGTCAGCGAGCCATTTTCTGAGTGCGCGCATGAGGGGCCCGGCGGCCTTGTGACGGCCAAGGTGGTGATCACTTTACGGGCCAAGGAGGAGCCGATGTTCTCAGGGATGAATTACCCCGCGCCGCCCGGCGAGGGAGCCTGCCATGCAGGTCGGCGCCCGCGCTCCCGCGGGGGGGGGGGTGCCCCGGGCCCGCCGCGGGTTGTGCGGTGGCGGCGGGCCCGGGGCGGACGGTCAGGATCCGCCGGGGGCGAGGGGCAGGTAGACGCGGCCTCCGGCGGCGCGGAACTCGTCCGCCTTCTCCCGCATCCCGGCCGACAGCGCCTCGCCCTCACCGAGCCCGTTCTCGTCGGCGTAGCGGCGGACGTCCCGCGTGATCTTCATCGAGCAGAAGTGCGGCCCGCACATCGAGCAGAAGTGCGCGGTCTTCGCCGGCGCGGCCGGGAGCGTCTCGTCGTGGAACGCGCGGGCGGTGTCGGGGTCCAGCGAGAGGTTGAACTGGTCCTCCCAGCGGAAGTCGAACCGCGCGTCCGAGAGCGCGTCGTCCCACGCCTGCGCGCCCGGATGCCCCTTCGCCAGGTCGGCCGCGTGCGCCGCGATCTTGTAGGCGATCACGCCCGCCTTGACGTCGTCGCGGTCGGGCAGCCCGAGGTGCTCCTTCGGCGTGACGTAGCAGAGCATCGCGGTGCCATACCAGCCGATCATCGCCGCGCCGATCGCGGAGGTGATGTGGTCGTAGCCGGGCGCGATGTCGGTGGTCAGCGGGCCGAGCGTGTAGAAGGGCGCGTCGTCGCACCAGTCCCGCTGGAGGTCGACGTTCTCCTTGATCTTGTGCATCGGGACGTGCCCGGGGCCCTCGTTCATCACCTGGTTGTCGTACTCGGCGGCGATCCGGGTCAGTTCGCCCTGGGTGCGCAGCTCGGCGAACTGCGCCTCGTCGTTGGCGTCGGCGATCGAGCCGGGGCGCAGCCCGTCCCCGAGCGACCAGGTGACGTCGTAGGCGGCGAAGATCTCGCACAGCTCGCGGAAGCGGGTGTACAGGAAGTTCTCCTCGTGGTGCGCGAGGCACCACGCCGCCATGATCGACCCGCCGCGCGACACGATCCCGGTCTTGCGGCGCGCCGTCAGCGGCACGTACGGCAGCAGCACCCCGGCGTGGACGGTCATGTAGTCCACGCCCTGCTCGGCCTGCTCGATCACGGTGTCGCGGAACACCTCGAACGTCAGCTCCGCCGGGTCGCCGCCGACCTTCTCCAGCGCCTGGTAGAGCGGCACGGTCCCGACCGGGACGGGCGAGTTCCGCAGGATCCACTCCCGCGTGGTGTGGATGTCGCGCCCCGTCGACAGGTCCATGATCGTGTCGGCGCCCCAGCGGGTCGCCCACGCCATCTTCTCGACCTCGTCCTCGATGGAGGAGGCGACGGCCGAGTTCCCGATGTTGGCGTTCACCTTCACCAGGAAGTTCCGGCCGATGATCATCGGCTCGATCTCGGGGTGGTTGACGTTCGCGGGCAGCACCGCGCGCCCGGCGGCCAGCTCGTCCCGGACGAACTCCGGCGCCACGCCCTCGCGCAGCGCGACGAACTCCATCTCGGGCGTGACCTCGCCCCGCCGGGCGTAGGCGCGCTGGGTCACCGCCCCTCCGGACGCCCGCCTCGGCCGTCTCGGCGGGAACGCCGCGCGGTCGCGCAGCGGGTCGCCGGAGCGGCGCCCGTCGTCCTCGGGACGGACGGCCCGCCCCTCGTAGGCGGCGGTGTCGCCGCGCTCGGCGATCCACGCGTCCCGGAGGGCGGGCAGCCCCCGGCGGACGTCCGTCTCATGCGCCGGGTCGGTGTACGGCCCGGACGTGTCGTACAGGACGACGGACCCGCCGTCGGTCAGCGGCACCTCCCGCATCGGCGCGCGCACATCGGGCCGCGAGCCCTGGAGGTAGGTCTTGCGGGCAGCGGAAACCACGGTCTCGGTCATACGACTCGATCTCTCCCTACGCCGGCATTACCCGGTCAGGTTCCAGCGGTCAGCGGCCGTCCCAGCCGCTATCTCAGCCCGGTTCGCCGGGCCCCCGCGATCTGTCGCTGACGACCGTAACCCGCCGCACCCCCGTTGCCGCAACCGCCGCGGGTGGGATAAAGGCCCGTCAGCGGGACGGCGCGGCCGGGCGGCCGACGGCGGCCTCCGGCCAGGCGCGCTCCAGGATCTCCCCGACCGTCTGCTCGGGGGTCTGGTCCGAGGTGTCGAGCCACAGCCCGAGGCGCGGCGTCCCGGTGCGCAGCGTCCGGTCGAGCAGCTCGACCGTCCACGCGTCGTAGGCGTCCTTGCCCCGGGCCCGCTCCCGCGCGGCGACCGCCTCGGGACGCGGGGCGAGCACCACCACGAGCAGCGGACGTGACCGGACGAGGCGGACCATCTCGGCGAGGTGCCCGCCGAGCACGACGTCCTGAGCGACGACGGTGAACCCCTCGTCGAAGTAGGCGTCGCAGGTCGCCGCCGTCAGCCGGTGCCGCAGCCGGAGCTGCCGGACGGCCTCCGGCGACGGCTCCGGGGCCATCTCGGCGCGCCCGCCGACGACCATGCGGCGGAACAGGTCACCGCGCACATGCGCCGAGCGGGGCAGCCGCTCCGCGAGCGCCTGCGCGACCGTCGACTTCCCGGACGCCTGGATCCCGGTGATGAGGTAGACGGCCTTCACCGGCCCTCGCCCACACGTGCGGAACCGCGCCGCTTCCCATGCGACATGCGTTCACGTCCCCTCTCCGGCACCGCCATCATGCCGCGCCCCCGGCCGACGAGTTCGATCTTCGTTAACCTTCGCTGTCTACTTTGCAAATGATCAAGGCAGGCACCTCCCCGCGTCAGGTTGGAGTCACCGTGCACACAGCTAGGACGACTCGTCCGCGAACCCTCGGCGCACTGTCGGCGATGGTCGCCGCGGGAGCGGCCGGGACCGCGCTGCTCGCCCCGTCCGCCTCCGCGACCGACGACCCGGCCAAGGGCCGGGAGGAGTACCACACCGTCGACGTGCTCTTCCGGGGCGCGAACCAGGAATCGCTCAACGGGGTCGCCTACCACACGTTCCGCATCCCGGCGATCGTGCGGACCAACGCGGGCACGCTGCTGGCGTTCGCCGAGGGCAGGGCCAAGAGCAACAAGGACTACGGCAACATCAACCTCCTCTACAAGCGCGGCGTGCGCGACGGCACCAGGCCCGGGGACTGGTCCGGTCTCAAGGAGGCCGTCGGGTCGGGCATGGGCACCTGGGGCAACCCGGCCCCGGTCGTCGACCGCTCCACCGGCACCGTCTGGCTGTTCCTGTCGTGGAACGCCGCCGACAAGAGCCAGAGCGGCGGCGCCAACCCCGACACGGGCGAGCCCACCACCGCGATCACCAGGTGGGGTGAGCGCCGCGTCTACGTCATGAAGAGCACCGACGACGGGCAGAGCTTCACCGGCGCGAACGGCGAGTCCGCGCCCACCGACATGACCGCGACGCTGCTGCCGAAGAAGAAGGCCGACGGCAAGGACTGGGCGTGGGACGCGGTCGGCCCCGGCGCCGGCCTCTCCATGGACGACGGCACCCTGGTGATCCCCGCCCAGCACCGCAACATCTACAGCACCGACCACGGCAGGACCTGGAAGGTGCAGAAGCTCGGCGAGGAGACCGGCGAGGCCACCATCACCCAGCTCGACGACGGAACCCTCTACCGCAACGACCGGCCCACCCTCGACTCCTGGAACCGGCACAAGCGCCGCTGGGTGGCCCGCGGCGGCATCACCGGCCGGTTCGGCGCCTACACCTGGGACGACACCCTCCTCGACCCGAAGAACCAGGCATCGGTCCTGCAATACAACAACGCCGAGCCGGACGCTCCCCGCCGCACCCTGTTCCTCAACTCCGCGAGCACCGACACCCGCCAGAAGATGCGGGTGCGCGTGAGCTACGACAACGCCCGGACGTGGGAGCGGAGCCGCCCGCTCTCCGAGGGCCCGAAGCCGCCGTCGGACGGCGGCGCCGAGGGCGGCTACTCCAGCATGGTCAAGACCGCCGACCACATGGTGGGCGCCCTGGTGGAGAGCAACCTCGACACCGGCGACACGGCCTCCAGCCGCTCGATCCTCTACCGCAGGTTCAACCTCCCCTGGGCCGTCAACGGCTGCACCTGCTGACCCACCCGAGGCCCCGCACCCAATCCCAGGCGCGGGGCCTACCGGCGGTCGCACCGAGGAGCCGGCCATAGGAAGTGGGGGGCAGCGGTCCTGGCGGGTTCGGGGGTGTGCTGGTCCGGGCGGCTGGGCGGGGGCGGGTGCGGAAGGCGAGGGCGGTCGGGGAAGATGGGGGCGTGGTGATGCGGGGACGGCCGGGCGTCCGGGCGCTGGACGCGCCGGCGGTGATGGTGCCGGCGGTGGGCGCGCTGGCGGCGTGCGCGGCCGTCGCGGCGGGGATGTGGCCAGGGGTGCGGCCGCTGGACGCCCTCGGGGCGGTCCTGCTGGTCGCGGTGCACGTGCCGCTGGTGCTGCTGCGGCGGCACCCGGGGCCGGCGCTGGCGGCGCTGGTCGTGCTGGCGCTGCCCTACCACCTGATGCAGTACCAGCACCACGCGCTGGTGCCCGCCGAGGTCATCGCGATGTTCGGGTACGCGGTGCTCGGACGGCGCGTCCGGGTCGTGCTCAGCGTGGCCGGGTTCCTGCTCCTGACGTGCGTCGTCGGGATGGCGATGCGGGCGGGCGGCAGCAGCGTCCGCGAGCAGATCGCGGTGATCGAGGGGGTCGTCGCCGTCGCGATCGCCGTGCAGGTGTGGCGCGGCCACCGGGCGCGGGTCGCGGCGATCACCGAGCGGGCCGAGCGCGCCGAGCGGACGCGGGAGGAGGAGGCGCGCCGCCGGGTCGCCGAGGAGCGCCTCCGGATCGCGCGCGACCTGCACGACCTGCTCGCGCACAGCATCACGGTCATCGGCGTGCAGGCCGGCGCGGCGGCGCACCTCGTGCGCGGCGACCGGCCCCTGGACCGCGACGAGCTGGGCGAGGCGCTCGCCTCGATCGCCGCGACCTGCCGCGACGCCCGGACGGAGCTGCGCGGCACCCTCCAGGTCCTGCGCGGCACCGAGGCGGGCCCGCCGGAGATCCTGCCGGGCGTCACCGCGATCGCCGGTCTCGCGGAGGCCGCGCGCGCGACGGGGCTGCGGGTGGCGCTCGACGACGCGGAGATCGGGACGCTGCCGCCGGAGGTCGGCGTCGCCGCGTACCGGATCGTCCAGGAGGCCCTGACCAACGTCGTCAAGCACGCCGCCGCGAGCGCCGTCTCGGTGGGGCTGGCGCGCGAGCGGGAGGGGCTGGTCGTCCGGGTCGCCGACGACGGGCGCGGGCCGTCCGGGGGCACGCCGGAGGGGTTCGGGGTGCTCGGCATGATCGAGCGGGCGCGCAGCATCGGCGGCACGCTGGACGCGGGCGCCGGGGACGGCGGCGGCTTCGTCGTGACCGCCGTCCTCCCCGTCAAGGACTCAGCCCCGGTCGGCCCCTAGGCGGCCGGTCGCGGCGAGGGTGTGCAGGTAGAGCAGCGCGCCGAGGGCGACCGCGGAGCCGAACTCGCCGCGCGCGGCCAGCTCCGGGACGTCCGCCAGCGGAACCCACTCGATGCGCTCGGCCTCCACGTCGGTGGGCTCGCCGATCCGCTCGGCGCCGTCCGCCTGGAAGAAGTGGTGGACCCCGTCGTGGACGCTCGGCGACGCCGGGACCTCCAGCAGCCGCCGCATCGGGCCGGCTTGGTAGCCGGTCTCCTCGATCAGCTCGCGCGCGGCCGCGTCGCCGGGGTCCTCGCCCTCCTCGACGCGCCCGCCCGGGACCTCCCAGCCCCAGCGGTCGGTGATGAAGCGGTGCCGCCAGATCAGCAGCGCGCGGGACGCCCCGTCCACGGCGACCACCCCGGCCCCCGGGCGCACCCGCAGGAGGTGGTGGTCGAAGCGCCGCCCGTCGGGCAGTTCGACGTCGGCCAGCCGCACGTCCATCCAGGGGCTGTCGTAGACCGAACGCTCGCCGTGCACCGTCCATCGCATGCCCCGCACGCTATCGGGGGGCTTTCCAACCCTTACCGGTAGGGTCAGGATCAAGGGACACAGGGGAGGCGAGCGCGGCGGTGGATGCTGTGGCCGGGCAGGACCGGATCTGGACGGTGCCCAACGTCCTGAGCATGGCGCGGCTCGTGGGCGTCCCGCTGTTCCTGTGGCTCGTCCTGGCCGAGGCGGACTGGTGGGCGCTCGGCCTGCTGGTGTTCGCCGGCCTCTCGGACTGGCTGGACGGCAAGCTCGCGCGCGTCCTCAACCAGACCAGCAAGCTCGGCATGGTCCTCGACCCGGCCGCCGACCGGCTCTACATCTTCGCGACGCTCGTCGGCCTGACGATCCGCGACATCATCCCGCTGTGGCTGGTGGTGCTGCTGGTCGCCCGGGAGGTGGCGATCCTCCCGATCGCGCCGATCGTCCGGCGGCTCGGGTACGGCGGGACGCTGCCGGTCCACTTCATCGGCAAGGCGGCCACGCTCTGCCTGCTGTACGCCTTCCCGCTGCTGCTGCTCGGCGACCACGACGGCGGCGCGGGGACCACGGCGAAGGTCATCGGATGGTCCTTCGCCATCTGGGGGACGGTCCTCTACTGGTGGGCGGCCGTCCTGTACTGGACGCAGACGCGCCGGCTGGTGCTGGCCGGACGCGCCTCGCCGCCGGATCCCGCCCCGGATCCGGGCCCGCCGCCGGACGCCGCGAGCGATCAGGCCGGGGGCGCGCCGCCGGGCGCCGGCCCCGTCGGCCGGCGCTCGGAGAGGAGCCGGAACTCCACATGAAGGCCGTCGTGATGGCGGGGGGCGAGGGGACGCGGCTGCGTCCGATGACCGCCAACCAGCCCAAACCGCTGCTCCCGCTCGTCAACCGGCCGATCATGGAACACGTGCTGCGCCTGCTCAAGCGGCACGGGTTCACCGAGACCGTCGTCACCGTCCAGTTCCTCGCGGCGCTGATCCGCAACTACTTCGGCGACGGCGACGAGCTCGGCATGGCGCTGAGCTACGCGACCGAGGAGATCCCGCTCGGCACCGCGGGCAGCGTCCGGAACGCGGGGGAGGCGCTGCGCGACGACCCGTTCCTCGTCATCTCCGGGGACGCGCTGACCGACATCGACCTGACCGACATGGTGCGCTTCCACCGGCGCAGCGGCGCCCTGGTCACGATCGGGCTCAAACGCGTCCCGAACCCGCTGGAGTTCGGGATCATCATCGTGGACGACGAGGGCCGCGTGCGCCGGTTCCTGGAGAAGCCCACCTGGGGCCAGGTGTTCTCCGACACCGTCAACACCGGCATCTACGTCATGGAGCCGGAGGTCCTCGACCACGTCGCGCCGGGCGAGGTCGTCGACTGGTCGGCCGATGTGTTCCCGCGGCTCCTCGCGGACGGCGCGCCGCTGTTCGGGTACGTCGCCGACTGCTACTGGGAGGACGTCGGCACCCACGAGAGCTACCTCCGGGCGCAGGCCGACATGCTGTCCGGCCAGGTCGGCATCGACCTCGGCGGCTTCGAGGTCTCGCCCGGCGTGTGGGTCGCCGAGGGCGCGGAGGTGGACGCCGAGGCCGTCCTGAAGGGCCCCCTCTACATCGGCGACTACGCCAAGGTCGAGGCCGGGGTCGAGTTACGCGAGTACACCGTCCTCGGCAGCAACGTCGTGGTGAAGGAGGGCGCGTTCCTGCACCGCGCGATCGTCCACGACAACGTGTTCGTCGCCCCGTCCACCAGCCTGCGCGGCTGCGTCATCGGCAAGAACACCGACATCATGGCCGGCGCCCGCGTCGAGGAGGGCGCGGTCGTCGGCGACGAGTGCGTCATCGAGGCCGAGGCCTACGTCTCCAGCGGCGTCAAGGTCTACCCGTTCAAGACCATCGAGGCCGGCGCGGTCGTCAACACCAGCGTGATCTGGGAGTCGCGCGGCCAGCGCAGCCTGTTCGGCCCGCGCGGCGTGTCCGGGCTGGTCAACGTGGAGATGACGCCGGAGCTCGCGGTACGCCTCGCCAGCGCCTACGCGACGACGCTCAAGAAGGGCACCACGGTCGTCGCCGGACGCGACGTCTCCCGCGCCGCCCGCACCCTCAAACGGGCCGTGATCAGCGCGCTGACGGCCGGCGCGATCGACGTCCTGGACCTGGAGGTCACCCCGCTCACCGTCGCGCGCTTCGAGACCGGCCGCGCCGACTGCGTCGGCGGCATCTACATCCGCACCACCCTCGGCGACCCCCAGGGCGTCGACATCCTCTTCCTCGACGCGGACGGCGCCGACCTGTCCCAGGCGGCGCGGCGCAGGCTGGAGCGCGTGTTCGGCCGCCAGGAGTACCGCCGCGCGTTCCCCGGCGAGATCGCCGAGCTGACCTACCCGCCCCGCGTCGTGGAGACCTACACCCGCGACCTGCTCCGCCGCGTGGACATCAGCGGCGTCCGCGAGGCCGGCCTGAAGATCGTCTTGGACAGCGCTGGCGGCACCGCCTCGCTCGTCCTGCCGAACCTGCTCGGCAAGCTCGGCGTCGAGGTCCTCACCCGCAACAACGGCCTGGACGAGGCCAACCCCACCGAGACGCTCGCCGAGCGGATGCGCGACCTGGAACGCCTCGGCAGCCTGGTCTCGTCATCCCGCGCCGCGTTCGGCGTCCGGTTCGACCCGGTGGGGGAGCGGATCTCGCTCGTGGACGAGAACGGCGAACCCGTCGGCGACGACCGGGCCCTGCTCGTCATGCTCGACCTCGTCGCCGCCGAGCGCCGCACGGGACGCGTCGCGCTCCCGGTGACCACCACCCGGGTCGCCGAGCGCGTCTGCCGCTTCCACGGCGTCCAGGTGGAGTGGACGTCCACCTCGCAGGACGTCCTCACCCGGGCCGCCGCCCACCCCGAGGTGATCTTCGCCGGCGACGGTCGCGGCGGCTTCCTCATGCCCGAGTTCAGCGGCACCGTGGACGGGATCGCCGCGTTCATCCGCCTCGTCGGCCTCGTCGCCAGAACCCGCCTGACGCTCTCCCGCATCGACCGCCGCATCCCCGAGGCCCACCTGCTCCGGCGCTCCGTCCCGACCCCGTGGGCGGCCAAGGGCGGCGTGATGCGCCACGTGGTGGAGGCCGCCGGGGGCCGCACGGTCGACACCACCGACGGCGTGCGGGTGGTCGAGGACGACGGCCGCTGGGTCCTGGTCCTCCCCGACCCCGCCGAGCCCGTCACCCACCTGTGGGCCGAGGGCCCGGACACCGGTTCCGCCCAGGACCTGCTCGAACAGTGGGCGACGGTGGTGGAGCGAACAGGCACCTGACCCGACCCGCACACCACGGCGTGAAGCAGAAAGGGACACGCCGATTAAAGGGGCTGCGCCGTCCGCAGGATTGCGCAGCGAGGCCGACAGGCCCTGACCACCGTCCCACGGCGAGCGCCGACATGCTCCTGAGCCCCACGGCCAGGGCCCGGGCGGGCCGAAGGTCAGGTTAAAGGGGCTGCGCCGTCCGCGGGATTGCGCAGCGAGGCCGACAGGCCCTGACCACCGTCCCACGGCGAGCGCCGACACGCTCCTGAGCCCCACGGCCAGGGGCCCGGGCGGGCCGAAGGTCAGGTTAAAGGGGCTGCGCCGTCCGCGGGATTGCGCAACGAGGCCGACAGGCTTTGACCACCGCCCCACGGCGAACGCCGACATGCTCCTGAGCCCCACGGCCACGGGCCCGGGCGGGCCGAGGGTCAGGCGCGGACCGTTGGCGCGAGGTCAGCAGCGCTCGCGGGACTCGCACGGGCGAATCGCGGCACACCTTGACAAGCGTTCCACGCCCGATCGGCGGCAGAGCGCGCACCGTATGGGGCCGGGTCTTGGCAGCGTTCGCGGGGCTCGTGTGGGCGGGTCGGCATGCTTTTGGCAGGCGTTTCGTGCTCGATCGGAGGCGGGAGGTGGACTGTCTGGGGTGGGGCCTCAGCAGCGTTCGCGAGGTTTCAGGCCGCCGGGGTCCGGGACGCGGTCGCTGTAGGTGGCCTCCAGGAAGGTGACGAGGCGCTCGACGTCGGCGGTGTTCGAGACCAGGCCGAGGGAGGCGCGGACGGCGCCGCCGCTCGGGAGGCCGAGGATGCCGAGGTAGTCCTCCAGTGAGCGGGCGCCCCGGCCGACGAAGCCGAAGCCGCGCAGGGCGCGCTCGGAGATCCCGAAGGCGCCCTCGCCGGCGCCCGGGTTGCAGAAGCAGCCGGTGCGGATGGAGATGCCCGCGGCGGCGGTGTCGCGGGCGATGATCCGCTCGTCCACGATCCGGCCCCGGCGGTCGAGGACGTTGAAGGCGACCGTGCCGCCGCGGCGGTCGGTGCCGTCCGGCCCGTAGAGCACGATCATGGGTGAGCCGTCGGGGTGGCGCAGGCCCGTGAGGCGGTGCAGGAGCCAGGACGTCAGGTGGTGGACGCGCCGGTGGATGAGGTCGATGCCGATGTCCTCGATCCAGCGGACGCCGAACTCGACGTCGGGGATCGACAGGAAGTTGAGGGTGCCGTCCTCGAAGGCCGTCTCGTCGCGGGCCATGATGTGCCAGCCCCCGAGGGCGCTCACGGCCTGGATCGTCCCGCCCGCGAACCAGGGCCGCCGGAGCCGGGCCAGCGCCGCGCGCCGGGCGACCAGCGCGCCGACGCCGGTCGGGTAGCCGAACACCTTGTACCAGCTCACGGGGACGAAGTCGGGATGCACCCGGGAGAGGTCCAGGCGGTTCGCCGGGACGAACGCCGCCGCGTCCAGCAGCACGTCGTAGCCGCGCGCGTGCGCGAGCTCGATCCAGCGCAGCGGATGCTGGACGCCGGTGAAGTTGCTCTGGGCCGGGAACACGAACAGGCCCCGGCGGCGTCCGAGGGCGGCGCGGACCTCCTCCCCGGGGACGCGGAGATCCGGTGCGCGGACCGGCAGATGGGTGACCTGCGCACCGCGCGCCCGCGCGAACTCCCGGATCCCGTTCACCGAGTTGTGGTTGTCGCTCGTCAGGATGAGCCCCGTGCCGCGCCGGAACGGATACGCCTCGCCGACCAGGCGGCAGGCCCCGGTGGCGTTCGCGGTGAAGATCACCGCGTACTCGTCCGGGGAGGCGTTGAAGAACCTCAGGATCGCCGCGCGCGCCTCCTCCACGAGGGCCGTGGCCGCGCTGGAGGTCGGGCTCTCCGAATGCGGGTTGCCGAAACAGTGCCCGGACAGCCGCTCGAAGTGCGCGCGGAGCTGCGCGTGGGCCGCCACCCCCGAGCCGGTGTAGTCGAGGTAGACCTGGCCGCGCTCGTCCAGGTGCCCGTACTCGGCGGCGCGAAGCTCGTCGAGTCGCCGAGTCGCTGCGTACTCGGGATGGAGTGTCGGCGTGGCGTCGACCTGGAAGTCAGACATCGTCTACCCCCGACTCTAATAGCGGCACACCCTAAAAGGACGCTCCAAAACGGAAGGGTGTTATGCAAGGGGGCAGAGTGACCTTTTTTGGTCGATCATTGAGCGTTTGGTGCCCTGCGCGAGAGGACGAGACAGGTGCCCGCGAGGAACAGCGCCGCGAATCCGGCCAGCAGCGCCCAGTCGACGAGGAGTGAACGCGAGAAGGTGTCGCCGTAGGAGGCGAGCAGGGGCGGGCCCAGCGGGGACCGTCCCGATCCCCAGAGCCGCTCCACCCCGAGACTGTGCCCGAGGCCCTCGAACGCCCACCGGTTCGACATGGCGTAGCTCAACCACCTCCCCGGCGCCGCCATCACCGGCACCGGCAGGATCGCCCCCACGAACAGCACCTGGGGGAAGCAGAGCATCGGCAGCGCCATCGTCGCCTGCGCGGGATCGGTGACCGCCGCCGACACGAGCAGCCCGAGCGCCAGCGCGGCGAGCGAGCAGAGCAGCAGCGTGACGAACAGCGCCCCGAACGTCCGCCAACCCATCGGCGGCAGCCGGTCGAGCGTGCGCAGTACGCCGAGCATCAGCGCGTCCACGACGGCCAGCAGGGGCAGCAGCACGGCCACCTTCGCCAGCACGTAGGGACCGACCCGCAGCCCGCCATCCCTCCTCCCGCCACGCCCGGCGGCCACCTTCGGGTCTTCAGACGCGCTCCGCCCGGCCCCCGGCTCCCGTGTCGCGCTCCGCCCGGCCTCCGCGCCCTGCGTCATGCTTCGCCCGGGCTCGGGCTCCCGCGCCGAGGTCTGCCCGGCCTTCGGCCCCTGTGGCACGCTCCGCCCCGGCTCCGGGCCTGGCGTCACGCTCCGGCCGACCTCAGGGGCTTGTGTCATGCTTCGCCCGGCCTCCGGGTCCCGCGTCGTACCGCGTCCGGCCTCCGGGTCTTGGATCATGCTCTGCCCGGCCTCCGGGGCCCACGGCGTATTGCGTCCGGCCTCCGGGCCTGGCGTCATGCTTCGCCCGGTGTCCGGTTCCCGCGCCATGGTTCGCCCGGCGGTTCGCCCGGCGTCTGGGCTCCGGCCGGCGTCCGCGGGCCGGTGAGCATCCGATCTCCGGGTGTCTTCTGCTCTTGAGGCGGGCTCAGCCTCGTTTTCGGCCTCCATGGCGCGATCGGCGGCCATCTCCCGGTCGGCTCCGAGGATGCGAGGCTCTATGGGGCGCTGTTCGTTTGACGGCTCCTTTGCTGGGCGGGTGCCGTTGCCGGACGGGAGACGGGCCTCCTGGAATGTCGCCTCGCTCAGCGGTGTGGGCGCCGGCGGCCGTCCGGTGCGGGTGACCCGTCGGCGGCGGCCGGTGAAGCGTTCGCGTCTGAGGACGGGCAGTTCCGTGCATATCTGCAGGAGCCCGTAGGTCAGTCCGAAGAAGAAGCCGCCGAACGCGATCCAGAAAAGGATCATCACGCCCGCGCTCGGGCTGGGGGAGGCCGGTGAGAACGCCCCCGGCCGGAACAGGACCGCGAACATCGCCAGCACCATGAGCGGCGAACCGGCCAGGACTGCCAGGGTGAGCCGGTTGCGGGTCAGCAGGTCGAGGTTGCGCCGGGTGAGCAGCGCCCACTGGGCGAAGGCGCCGATCCCCGGGCCCGCGGCGCGGCCCGGGGCGTCGAACCGCCCGGCCCATTCGCGGGGGGCCTCCTCCCCGGCGAGGCGCAGGTAGATGTCCTCGATGCCGTCGGCCTGGAACCTCCGCTTGGCCTCGGCGGGCGAGCCGTAGAACGCGAGCCGCCCGTCCGGCGCGAGGACGGCCACGCGGTCGCACACCGCGACGTCCGGCGGATGGTGGGTGGTGACGATGACGGTCGTCCCGGCGTCTGCGAGCCCGCGCAGCAGGCGCATCAGGTCGGCGGCGGTGGCGGGGTCGAGGCCCGAGGTCGGCTCGTCCAGGTAGAAGACGCCAGGACGGGTTAACAGCTCGACCGCGATGCTCGCCCGTTTGCGCTCCCCGCCGCTGAGCGCCCCGACCCGCTGCCCCGCGTGCTCGGTGAGTGCCAGAGCCTCCAGGACCTCGTTCACGGCCTTCTCGGCGGCCTGCGGGGACGTCCCCGAGGGCAGCCGCAGCCCCGCCGCGTACCGCAGGGTGCGCCGCAGCGGCATCTCCATATGGACGATGTCGTCCTGCGGGACATATCCGAGCGTGCCCCCGCCGCCGTTGTGGCGGATCTCGCCCTCCGAAGGCGGCCGTACGCCCGCGATGGCGTCCAGCAGCGTCGTCTTGCCCGCCCCGCTGCCGCCGATGATCGCGACGAGCTCGCCGCTCGCGATCGTCAGCGACACGTCCCGCAGCGTCCGCCGGCCCCCGCCGGTCCGCTGCCCGACCCCACAGACCTCGATCATCCCATCGCCCCCAGCCTGATCTCCCCGCTCTCCAAGAACGATGGACGACCCGTTCCCCGAAGTCCAGCCATCCGCCGACCTGTGGACAACTCGTGGCGCGGCCGCCCGCCCCGGAGGTTCAGGGGCCCGGGCACGATCACCCGGCGCCGGGCCGCCGGGGCCCTTTCCCGCAGGTCGGCGGGCGTTCAGTCGATCTCCGCGTCCTCGGGCGTGCCCGCCGCGATCTCGGCCAGCACCGTGAGCGCGCGGGCGAGGGTCTCCGGAGGCGGCGACGCGAGGCCGACGCGGACCGCGCGCGGGGCCCCGGCCGTCCCGACGACGAACGCGGCCGCCGGGGTCACGGCGATGCCGCGCCGCCCGGCGGCGGCCACGAAGGTGTCGGCGCGCCATGGTGAGGGGAGGTCCCACCAGCAGAAGTACGAGCACGGGTCGGTCCGGACGGCGGCGCCCGCGAGGCGCTCGGCCGCGATCCGCTGGCGGGACGCGGCGTCGGCGCGCTTGGCCTCGCCGACGTCCTCGACCGCCCCGGAGGCGATCCAGCCGGACGCCGCGTCCAGCGCGAACCGGGCGGGCGCCCAGGCGCCCGAGCGCAACGCGGAGGCGACGCGTCCGGTGAGCGGCTGGGGGACGACCGCGAAACCGAGCGTGAGCCCCGGCGCGAGCCGCTTGGAGAGGCTGTCGACGACCACCGTGCGCCGCGCCGCGAGCGAGGCCAGGGGCGCCGGGCCGTCCGCGGCGACGAACGACCACACGCGGTCCTCGATGGCGTGGAGGTCGAGGCGCGCGAGCGCGGCGGCGAGCGCGGCGCGCCGCTCCCACGGCATCGTCGTCCCGTAGGGGTTCTGCAAGGTCGGCTGGACGTAGACGGCCGCGAGCCGCGCGCGCTCGTGCACGTCGGCCAGCGCGTCGGGGCGCAGGCCGTGCTCGTCCATCGGGATCGGGACGAGCGTCACGCCCAGCCTGGACGCGATGCCCTTGATCACCGGGTAGGTCAGCGCCTCGACCCCGAGCCGCCCGCCCGGCGGTACCAGCGCGGCGACCGCCCCCGCGAGCGCCTGGCGGCCGTTCCCCGCGAACAGGATCTCGGACGGCGCGGGTCTCCAGCCCTGCGTGGACAGCAGCCCCGCCACGGCCTCGCGCGCGTCCGCGGTGCCGCCCACGCCGACAAGGCCGAGGGCGGTGTCCAGGGCGTCCGGACGTAGGAGGCGCTCCATGCCGGACGCGAGCAACGCGCCCTGCTCGGGCACCACGGGATAGTTGAGTTCGAGGTTGACGCGGGCGTTCGTCGGCTCGGCCAACGCGGGGGTGGCCGCGCGCTCCGCCGAGCGGACGAACGTGCCGCGCCCCACCTCGCCGGTCACCAGGCCCCGGCGCGCGAGCTCCTGGTACACGCGGCTCGCCGTGGAGTTGGCGATGCCCCGGGCGCGCGCGAAGGAGCGCTGCGGCGGTAGCCGCTCGCCGGGGCGCAGCCGCCCCGCCCTGATGTCGGCGGCCACCGCGTCCGCCACCCGCCGAAAGTCATCCATGCATTCCCCAAATTGCACCGAGAGCAAAGTGATTATTGCACTGATTCCGCTCCGAGTCCTAGCATCGGGGCAACCCACTGGAGGAAGTGCAATGATCTCGCTCGCCGCCCTGGCCGGTATGGCCCTCGTCGCCCTCGGGATCGTCCTCAGCCCCGGCCCCAACATGGTCTACCTGGTGTCGCGGTCGGTGACGCAGGGCAGGCGCGCGGGTCTGATCTCGCTCGGCGGCGTCGCGGCGGGCTTCCTGGTCTACGTGGTCGCCGCCACCGCCGGGCTCACCACCGTCTTCGCCCTGGTCCCGCCCCTCTACACGGCGATCAAGCTGGGCGGCGCGGTCTACCTGCTCTGGCTCGCCTGGCAGGCGGTCCGGCCGGGAGGCGCGTCCGCGTTCGCGCCGAGGGAGCTCCCCGCCGACCCTCCGCGCCGCCTTTTCACGATGGGCCTCGTGACCAACCTGCTGAACCCGAAGATCGCCGTCGTCTACGTGTCGCTGCTGCCGCAGTTCGTCGACCCCGACCGGGGGCACGTCGCCCTGCAGAGCCTCATGCTCGGCGCCGTCCAGGTCCTGGTCGCCGTCACCGTGAACGTCCTCATCGTCCTCGGGGCCGGGAGCATCGCCGCGTTCCTCACCCGCAGCCCCGGGTGGCAGCGGGTCCAGCGCTACCTCATGGGCTCCGTCCTGGCCGGCCTCGCCCTGCGCATGGGCCTCGACCGCTCCCGCGCCCCCGTGGCCTGAGCACGCCCCTCCTCCAAGCCCGTCCCGCATGCGGGCCGCACCGGCGCGGCACGGCGGGGCGGCGGAGGGCCGCCTGTGCGGACGACGCGCCGGCTCTTGCCATGATGGGCTCGTGATCGCACGCCACGGCACCCCGGAACCTCCTGAACCGGGCGACCGTAAACCACCGTCCGGGCGGCCGGATACGCCCGTGCCCGGCGTCCGGGACCCGCGCGGACCTCAGGGCGACGAGGCGACGGAGGGGTCGTCCAAGACGGGAGGCTGGGGGCGCCCGGACGCCTCCATGTCACTGCTCCTCGACCTGTTCTCCGGAAAACTGCTCGACCCCGGATACGCGGAGGCGGCGGCCCGGCGGGAGGCAAGCGGAGGCGGGGGCGCGGACGGCGCGCGGCGGAGCCGGTTCGGGGGCGGCGGCGTCCTGCTCGTCCTCGTGCTCGTGGGGGTGCTCCTGGCCGTGGCGGGGGCCGAGGTGCGCCGCAGCGAGCCCGTGGCGGCCGAGCAGCGCGCCAGGCTCATCGACGAGATCCATGCCCGCACCGGCGAGACCGACGCCCTGCAGCGGCGCCTGGACCGGCTGCGGGACGAGACCGAGCGGCGGCGGGCCGCCGCCCTGGCGCGCAGCGACGCAGGCCGCCGGGCGCGCCGGGAGCTGGCCGAGGCGAGGACGGCCGCCGCGGCCGCGCCCGCGGCGGGATCCGGGCTGGTCATCACGCTGGACGACGCGCCGCACGACGAGGCGCCGTCCGGCGGCGGACCCGAGGCGGACGACGGCCGGGTCTATGATCAGGACATCCAGGTCGCGGTGAACGGCCTCTGGGCCGCCGGCGCCAGGGCGATCGGGATCAACGGCCAGCGGGTCACGCCGGTCACGGCCATCAGGACGGCGGGCGAGGCGATCCTCGTCGACTACCGCCCGCTCCGCGCCCCCTACGAGGTGACGGCCCTGGGCGATCCCGGGACCCTGCGGAAGGGCTTCGAGGGGGCGGCGGCCGACCGGCGGCTCCGGCAGCTCCAGGAGCGCTACCGGATCGGCTACGCGACGCGCCGCTCCGACGAGGTGCGCCTGCCCGCGGCGGCCGGGCTCCAGCTGCGCTACGCCACCCTCCGGGAGGGCCGATGAGGGCGGGCGGAACAGGGAACGGGGGAGAGGTGGGCCGGGAGTGATCGCGCTGATCGGGCTGGCGATCGGGGTGGCGCTCGGTTTCATCTTCGAGCCGACCGTCCCGCTCTGGCTCCAGCCCTACCTGCCCATCGCGATCGTGGCGGCGCTGGACGCCATGTTCGGCGGCGTCCGGGCCCGGCTGGAGGGGATCTTCGACGAGAAGGTGTTCGTCGTCTCCTTCGTCAGCAACACCGTCATCGCCGCGCTGATCGTCTTCCTCGGGGACCAGCTCGGCGTCGGCTCCCAGCTCTCCACCGGCGTCGTGGTCGTCCTCGGCATCCGCATCTTCTCCAACGCGGCGGCCATCCGGCGGAAGCTGTTCGGCGCATGACCGCACCAGGCGAGGACCCGGCGCCCGAGGCTTCCGGCGGCCAGAGCCCGGCGGACGAAGGCTCACGCAGGTCATCGGCCCCGCCCTCGGAGGCTCCCAAGGGCGTCGGCGGGGTACTGGATCTGCTGCGCCCCCGCGTTTCCTGGGGGCAACTCGCCGGCGGGCTTCTGTGCCTGCTACTGGGGTTCGCCGTGGTGGCCCAGGTGCAGGCGAACAAGCGCGACACCACGTTCGCCACCGCGCGGCAGGACGAGCTGGTCGGCATCCTGTCCGACCTGGGCCAGCGCTCCGAGCGGCTGAGGGGAGACCTTCGCGACCTGGAGGAGACCAAGGCCGGTCTCGAACGTGACGCCCAGGGCGGGACGGCGCTGGAGGAGGCGCGCAGACGGGCGACCACCTACGGCCTCCTAGCGGGCACCCTCCCGGCCGAGGGGCCGGGCGTGGAGGTCGCGATCGACGACCGCAGGCACGGCGTGCGGGCGCTCCACCTGCTGGACGCGCTGCAGGAGCTGCGCGACGCGGGCGCCGAGGTCATCCAGGTCAACGAGGTCCGCGCCGGGGTCGACACCTACTTCCTGGACGAGCAGGACGGCGTCCAGGCCGACGGGCGGCTGCTGCAGGCCCCGTACCGGTTCCTCGCCATCGGCGACCCCCACACCATGGCCACCGCGCTCAACATCCCCGGCGGCGTGGTGAAGACGCTCCAGGGCGCCGGAGCCGTCGTGTCGATCACCCCGCGCGCGAGGATCGCCGTTCGCGCGATACGGTCTCCGTGAGGGGAGACGGGGGGAGCGGTAAACCGGGGGCTCGGCCCAGGCGTCGTGATCGGCGGCCGTCCGCGCGGCGGCATAGACCGGCGATCATCGGCGAAGGTAGCTTTGGGGCAGCCGGGCTCACCGCTCCAGTTGACCCCTCGGGTGATACCCGCGTAAGTTGCGGCGACTGCCGCGTGCGGGCGGTGAGTTGGACCGTGGTCGGGGGACGGGTCCCCGGCGTGGGTTGGTTGATGGATGCGCGTGGCGCAGGCGGTACCCGCGGCAGCGGGGCGTCCGTGTGCGGCACGCCGATGGTAGGAGGCCGAGCCGATCGATGCCGAGCGTCTACTGCACGCAGTGCGGTCACGCCAACCCGGATGATGCCCGCTTCTGCTCGAACTGCGGCACTCCGCTGACCCGGAGCGCGCCGTCGCCGCTGCCTCCCCGGGAGTCGCCGGGCGAGTCGACCTCGACGATCTCCATCGGCGGGTTCGAGGCCCTCGACACCGACCAGGGCGAGGAGCCGGTCGGTCCCGAGCAGATGACCGTGGAGGCGCTGCCCCCCGGGACGGCGCTGCTCGTGGTCAAGCGGGGCCCGAACGCCGGCAGCCGCTTCCTGCTCGACAAGGACCAGACGTCGGCAGGCCGCCACCCCGAGAGCGACATCTTCCTGGACGACGTCACCGTGTCCCGGCGGCACGCCGAGTTCGCCCGCCAGGGCGGCGTGTTCTCCGTCCGCGACGTGGGCAGCCTCAACGGCACCTACGTCAACCGCCAGCGGATCGACCAGGCCGGCCTGTCGGGCGGCGACGAGGTGCAGATCGGCAAGTTCCGCCTGGTCTTCCTGACGAACCCGCAGCACGGCTGACCGGGACCCGGAGCGGAGCGCCAGCGGAGTGGACGTCGCCGGTCAGCACACCCGCCACGGGTCGTCCCGCCGAGGGGCCCGGCCGGTGCCGGGCGCCCGCGGGGCCGCCGGCGCCCCGGTGACGGGCCTCCGGCGGCGAGGGGAGGGGCGGCCATGAATCCGCGCCCGGCCCGGTCCCTGATGACGATCGGGGACGTCCTCGGCCTGCTCAGGCCCGACTTCCCCGACGTCACGATCTCCAAGATCAGGTTCCTGGAGTCCGAGGGGCTGATCGAGCCGCAGCGCAGCCCGTCCGGCTACCGGAAGTTCGCCGACGGCGACGTCGAGCGGCTCCGGTTCGTGCTCACCGCGCAGCGCGACCACTACCTGCCGCTGCGGGTGATCAGGCAGCACCTGGAGGCCCGCGACCGCGGCGAGGCCGTACCGCCGCTCGGCGCCCGCCGCGCCGCCCCCGAGAACGGGCGGCGCCGCCCCCGCAACCTCGTGGCGGCCGACACGACGGCGGAGGAGCCCGCCGTCCGGCTGACCCGCCGCCAGCTCCTGGACGGCGCCGGCATCGGCGAGGACCTGCTCGCGAGCCTGGAGGAGTACGGCCTCGTCCGCCGGATCGGCGCCCATTACCACGGCGAGGACCTCGCGATCGCGCGCACGGCCGCCGCGCTCGGCGAGTTCGGCTTCGAGGTCCGGCACCTGCGCGCGGTCAAGGCCGCCGCCGACCGGCAGGTCGGGCTGATCGAGCAGATGGTCGCCCCCCAGCTCCGCCGCCGCAGCCCCGGCGCCCACGAGCAGGCCGCCGAGACCGCGCGCGAGATCGCCGCGCTGTCGGTGCGGCTGCACGCCGCGCTCGTCGCGAACGGACTCCGTGAGAGCCTCGATCCCTGATCACGGGGGTGCGGAGGATTTTGCCTCCCCGGCGGCGCGACGGACGGTCCGACACGGGGTGTACTTTGGCTACAGGGTTCGGTCAGGAATCGGTCCGGTGTACGTGGCGATCGAGACAGCGAGAACCATCAGGGAGCCGCAGTGAAGCAGATGGAGGTCGTCGGCGTCCGGGTCGAGATGCCCTCCAATCAGCCGATCGTCCTGTTGAAGGAGACGGAGGGCGAGCGTTACCTGCCCATCTGGATCGGGGCGGTCGAGGCGACCGCGATCGCCTTCGCCCAGCAGGGGGTGCTGCCCGCCCGCCCGCTCACGCACGACCTGTTCCGGGACGTCCTGGACGCCCTCAGCGTGCAGCTCCGCGCCGTGAACATCACCGCCCTGCGCGAGGGGATCTTCTTCGCCGACCTCGTCTTCTCCAACGGCGTGGAGGTGAGCGCCCGGCCCTCGGACTCGATCGCCCTGGCGCTGCGCACCGGCGCCACGATCTTCGCCAGCGAGGACGTGCTGGAGGAGGCCGGCGTCGCCATCCCCGACGAGCAGGAGGACGAGGTCGAGAAGTTCCGCGAGTTCCTCGACACGATCTCGCCCGAGGACTTCGGCCGCGCGGGCTGACCCTGCCCGCCGACCCTGCCCGCCGACCCTGCCCGCATGCCCTCCACCTCCCCGCTCGGCCCCTGAAGGCACCCCCCGAACGATCACCCTGGGTGATCGGGTGTAATGTAGGGGTTCCGTGGGATATGTCACTCTGGGGTGCAAGGTCATGCCCCGCCGCGATTGGTCTTGCATTGCCCTGGACCTGGCCGTTTCCGATGGGCGACGATCGGGGTAGGAGTGCGGTGACGGCGAAGGTGCGCAGTTTGCCCACGTGAAGCCGGTTCATCCGGGCATGCGACGCGCCGACGGTGAACGTTGACCACGCCCTGACCGGCACCTACCGTGCTGGTGGAACACCCGTGGTGTAATTCGTCAAACCCCCTTGACGAAGCGCCACGGGCTGATAGAAGCCGGAGGTCCGCGTGGCGGTGAGCAGCGGCGAGGGCAAGGCGACCCCCGACAGGCACATGGCGTCCCGGCGTGCCGGAGAGCAGGGCCTGCTCTTCGAGACCCAGGTGACGGCGCCGCCGGAGGATGTCGGCTACCGCGGCCCGACCGCGTGCGCCGCGGCGGGGATCACCTACCGGCAGCTCGACTACTGGGCGCGCACACGGCTCGTGGACCCGAGCGTCCGCGCCGCCCACGGATCGGGCAGCCAGCGGCTCTACAGCTTCCGCGACATCCTCGTGCTGAAGGTCGTCAAGCGCCTCCTGGACACGGGCGTCTCGCTCCAGCAGATACGCACGGCGGTCACCCACCTGCGCGACCGGGGCGTCCAGGACCTCGCCCAGATCACCCTGATGAGCGACGGCGTCAGCGTCTACGAGTGCACCTCCGCCGACGAGGTCGTCGACCTGCTCCAGGGCGGCCAGGGCGTCTTCGGGATCGCCCTCGGCCGCGTCTGGCAGGAGGTCGAGGGAAGCCTCGCCGAACTCCCCGGCGAACGCGCCGCCACCGACGACGACCCCTCCGAGCACCCCCACGACGAACTGGCCAACCGCCGCCGGGCCCGCCGCACCGGCTGACCCGGTCCGCGCCCACCCCCGCGCCCCCGGCCTCCCGCCCCGCACACCACCCGGCTCCGGCCCCGCGACGACGCACAGCGCCGCACCGGCCTCCGAGCCCCGCAGGGCCCCAGCTTCCGGGTCCGCGCCGCCTGGTCCACCTCGCCGCCTCGCGAGTCCGCACCCTCGGCGTAGCGGATGTCCCGTGCGCGCGCTCGCCGGCTTCTAGATCGCCTGTTTGCGTTGCAGGTAGGCGAACGCCGCCCAGCCCGGCAGGACCGGCAGCCACAGCGTCAGCAGCCGGTACAGCAGCACCGCCGACGTCGCGGTCTCCGCCGCCAGCCCGGAGATCGTCAGCGCCAGGGTCAGGGCGCCCTCGACCGCGCCCAGGCCGCCCGGGGTCGGGGCCGCCGAGCCCAGCGCGTTCGCGGTCAGGAACACCACCACCACCGACGTCCAGTGCAGCGAGCCGCCGAACGCCCGGATCGAGGCGTCCAGGCACAGCACGAACGCCACCGTGAGCAGCAGCGTCCCGCCCATGCCCGTGGCGAGCTTGCGGGGCGACTGCAGGACGTCCACCAGGCGCGGCACCACGCCCGAGAACATGCTCCGCATCCGCGAGGACACCACCCGGCGCACCTTCGGGACGGTCAGCGTCAGCCCCGCCACCAGCGCCAGCACGAACACGGCGATGACGATCGTGCGGGAGGGCGCCAGGTCCTGCGTCGCCTTGTTCGTGGAGCCGGTGAGGAACCCGAACAGGATCAGCAGCAGGATGTGCGTGACCATCCCGACCAGCTGGGACGCGCCGACGCTCGCCACCGCCGGCCCCGGCCGCACCCCCGAGCGCTGGAGGTAGCGGGTGTTGATCGCGACGCCGCCGACCGCGGCGGGCGCCACCAGTTTCACGAACGAGGCCGCGACCTGCACGAGCACGGTCCGGCCCAGAGGGAGCCGTTCCGGGACGAACCCCATCAGCATGAACGCCGCGGCGAGGTAGGTGAGCGTGGCCGCACCGAGCGCCACCGCCACCCACCACCAGGTCGCCGTCGACACCAGATGCGCGATGTCCAGGCTGGCGACCTGCGGGATCACGATGTAGGCGGCGAACGACAGCGCCACGATGCTGAAGATCGTGCGGGGCTGGAAGCGCTCCAGCCGGACGGGCGCCGCCTCCGTCTCCGGCTTCAGCCGGACGATCTGCTCCCTGATCCGGGTCAGCAGGCCCCGGTCCTGGCGCAGCGCCGCCCGGGTCGCCCGCGACAGCGCCACCCGCTGGAGCAGCGGGACGGCCGCCGCCAGGGCCTCCTCGCCGAGCACCGCCGCCGCCGTCGCGACGGCGCGCTCCGGGCCCGCCCGCAGCGCCAGCGTCGTCAGCAGCTGCGCGAGGTCCAGGCGCAGCGCCAGGTCGCCGACCGCGACCTCCCCGGACCGCAGGTCGGTGACGTAGGCGCGGCCGTCGTCGCCGACCAGGACGGCGTGGCCCTCCAGCCGCCGGTGCGCGAGCCGCCCCGCCTGCATCCGCCGGAACTGACGCCACACGTCGGTCAGCAGCCCGTCGGTGACCTCCTCGTCGGGGACGTCGCCGAGCCGCCGCCCCGGCACGTGCTCGTAGGCGAGCAGCGCCGCCTCCGTGCCGACCTCCGAGGTGCCCGCCAGCCGCGGCGTCCGCGCGCCCGCCGCGTCCACGGCGTAGGCCATCAGGGACTCCTGCTCCAGCGACCGGCGCAGCGAACGCAGCGCCCGGCCGGTCGTCGCGCCGCGCAGCCGCAGCAGCCGCCACACGCGGTACAGGACCCCGGCGGTCTGCTGGTCGCGGTCCAGCACCCGCACCTCAAGGTTCCACTCGCCGCGCCGCGCGGGGACGCGCGCGGCGTCCTCGTCTTCGTCGGGCGCCAGCGCGACCCCGTACCGGCGGGGCTCCTCGGTGTCGCCGTCCGCCGGGTCGAGGTAGGCGGCGCGCTCGGGACGGAACCCGAGCCGCTCCAGCGCCGCGACCACTGCCGTCCCGGGCGGGCGCGGGTTCGGCGTCCCGACCGCGTAGAGGGTGCCGTGCCCGATCGCCCGCCCCAGCAGGTACGTCGCCGCCAGCGCCGCCACCGAGGCGTAGGAGGCGGTGAGCCCGGTCAGCGCCGCCAGCCCGATCATCGTCCACGTCGCGGCCTGCCAGCGGGCCCGGCCCGCCATCCCCACCGCGCTCACGAACGCGATCACCGGCGCGATGTCGGTGTGCACCGGCGCGGTCTCGGTGCCGCCCCAGATCAGCGAGTCCAGCACGCCGCCGGGCGCCGAGGGCACCACCAGGTCGTCCAGCCCGATCGTGAGCAGGAAGGCGATCACCGCCGCCAGCAGCGCGATCGCGACGCGCTTGCCGTCCTTGCGGACCACCCGCTCGACCGCGAACGCCACCGGGACGGCCAGCACCCCGAAGCTGGAGGCCAGCGTCGCCAGCGACAGCAGCAGCCGGGGCGCGTGCGCGGTGCCCTCGGCGATGTCGGTCTGCAGCCCGTGCGTCGTCTGCTGCGCGAAGGACACCAGCAGCATCACGGCCGCGAGCAGCACGCACGAGGCCGCGAACCGGATCGCGTCGGCCGGGCGCCGGATCCGGTCGGGACGCGGCGGATCGTCCACGGGCACGGCCGTGCCGCGCCTCGGGGCCTCCGTGTCCGGCCCCGGGGGCGCCTCCCCGGCGCGGGCCGGGGGCACATCGGCCGGCCGCGCCGCCTCGTGCCGCCGTGTCACACCGTGCCGCCGCACTGGCCATCCGTCATCGTGATCAGCGTCCCAGAACCGGCGGCGCCTCGTCGACCGGACGCCGCCCCTACCGCCCGTCCGCGCGGGCCGTTCTCATCGTACTGGGGGGTATGCCCGCCGCCGCCCAGGTCACCGGGGTCTCCGGACGGAAGTCCCGAGGCCCGCCCAAGCCTGGCTCGACGATCGCCGGGTAGGGTTTGCCCCAGACATGCCGTCGACCCTGGGCGGGAGAGCCCTCGCGCAAGCCGGTGCGGGGCGCCGAAGGGGCAACCTCCCCGGAACCTCTCAGGCAAAAGGACCGCCTGGGCGAGGCACCTCTGGAAAGCAGGCGTCGATCTCCCCTCCGGGGGAAGGGCGGCTCACCGAAGGGGAAATCCCGCCGCGCGCGGGGGAAGCTCTCAGGTGCCGATGACAGAGGGGGAGACCGGCCGCCGGCCCGTGCCGGCGGTGGCCCTGAGCGACCGCAGCAGCCAGGAGGCTCTCCCCATGACAGCCCAGTACTTCGCCCCGGTGGCCTCGCCGCAGCATCCCCGGACCGCCTTCGCGGACCGGCACATCGGCCCGTCCGAGGACGAGCAGGCCCGGATGCTCGCCGTGATCGGCTACTCCGGCGCCGAGGCGCTCGTCGACGACGCGGTCCCGGCCGCGATCCGCACCACCCGCCCCCTGGACCTCCCGCCCGCGCTGAGCGAGACCGCGGCGCTGGCCCGGCTGCGGGAGCTGGCCTCCCGCAACACCGTCCTCACCTCCATGATCGGGCTCGGCTACCACGGGACGACCACCCCGGGCGTGATCCTGCGCAACGTCATGGAGAACCCGGGCTGGTACACCGCCTACACCCCGTACCAGCCGGAGATCTCCCAGGGCCGCCTGGAGGCCCTGCTCAACTTCCAGACGGTCGTCAGCGACCTGACCGGGCTGCCGGTCGCCAACGCCTCCATGCTGGACGAGGGCACCGCCGCCGCCGAGGCCATGGCGCTCGCGCACCGCGTGTCGCGCCGCAAGGAGCCCGGAACGTTCCTGGTGGACGCCGACGTCCTCCCGCAGACGATCGAGATCGTCCGCACCCGCGCGGTCCCGCTCGGCATCGAGGTGGTGACCGCCGACCTGTCCGGCGGGCTCCCCGAGGGCGACTTCTTCGGCGTGCTGCTCCAGTACCCGGGCGCGTCCGGCGCCGTCCGCGACCTGGAGCCGGTCGCCGCGCAGGCCCGCGAGCGCAATGCCAAGGTCGTGGTCGCCGCCGACCTGCTGGCGCTGACGCTGCTGCGCCCGCCCGGCGAGTCCGGCGCCGACATCGCGGTGGGCTCCGCGCAGCGGTTCGGCGTCCCCTACGGGTTCGGCGGGCCGCACGCGGGCTACATGGCCGTCGCCGAGGGCATCCAGCGGCAGCTCCCCGGACGGCTCGTCGGCGTGTCCGTCGACGCCGCCGGCGCCCCCGCCTACCGCCTCGCGCTCCAGACCCGCGAGCAGCACATCCGCCGCGAGAAGGCCACCAGCAACATCTGTACCGCGCAGGTGCTCCTCGCCGTCATGGCGGGCATGTACGCGGTCTACCACGGGCCCGACGGCCTCGCCGCGATCGCCCAGCGCGCCCACCGGCGCGCCGCCGAGATCGCCGCCGGGCTGCGCGGCGGCGGCGTCGAGGTCGTGCACGGCGCGTTCTTCGACACCGTCCTCGCCCGCGTCCCCGGACGCGCCGCCGAGGTCGTCGCCGCCGCCCGCGAGCGCGGCGTCAACCTGCGCCCCTCCGGCGCCGACCACGTCGCGGTCGCCTGCGACGAGACGACGCTGCCCGAGCACGTCGCCGCCGTCCTGGAGGCGTTCGGCGTCCCGGCGGCCCCGGTGGACGGCGACGCGATCCCGGACGGGCTGCGCCGCGAGAGCCCCTACCTGACCCACCCGGTCTTCCACGCGCACCACTCCGAGACCGCCATGCTGCGGTACCTGCGCCGCCTCCAGGACAAGGACATCGCGCTCGACCGCTCGATGATCCCGCTCGGCTCCTGCACGATGAAGCTGAACGCCACCACCGAGATGGAGCCGGTCACCTGGCCGGAGTTCGCGAACATCCACCCGTTCGCGCCCGTCGAGCAGGCGCGGGGCTACCTGGAGCTGATCGGCGAACTGGAGGGCTTCCTCGCCGAGATCACCGGCTACGCGAAGGTGTCGCTCCAGCCGAACGCCGGGTCGCAGGGCGAGCTGGCCGGGCTCCTCGCCATCTGCGGCTACCACGTCGCGCGCGGCGAGGGGCACCGCGACGTCTGCCTCATCCCGTCCTCGGCGCACGGCACCAACGCCGCGAGCGCCGTCATGGCCGGGATGCGCGTCGTCGTCGTGAAGTGCGACGAGGGCGGCAACGTCGACCTGGACGACCTGCGCGCCAAGATCGCCCAGCACGGCGACCGGCTGTCGGCGATCATGGTGACCTACCCGTCCACGCACGGCGTGTTCGAGGAGACGATCACCGACGTCTGCGCGGCCGTGCACGAGGCCGGCGGGCAGGTCTACGTCGACGGCGCCAACCTCAACGCGCTCGTCGGCCTCGCCCGCCCCGGCGAGTTCGGGTCGGACGTCTCGCACCTCAACCTGCACAAGACGTTCTGCATCCCGCACGGCGGCGGCGGCCCCGGCGTCGGCCCGATCGGCGTCCGCGAGCACCTCGCGCCGTTCCTGCCCAACCACCCGCTCCGCGCGGAGGCGGGCCCGGACTCGGGCGTCGGGCCGATCTCGGCGGCGCCGTGGGGCTCGGCGGGCATCCTGCCGATCTCCTGGGCCTACATCGCGATGATGGGGCCGGACGGCCTGCGCGCCGCCACCGAGGGCGCCATCATCGGCGCGAACTACGTCGCCGCGCGCCTCGCCCCGCACTACCCGATCCTCTACACCGGCCGCAACGGCCTGGTCGCGCACGAGTGCATCGCCGACCTCCGCAAGATCACCAAGGAGACGGGGATCACCGCCGAGGACGTCGCCAAGCGGCTCATCGACTACGGCCTGCACGCCCCGACGCTGTCCTTCCCCGTCGCGGGCACCCTGATGATCGAGCCGACCGAGTCCGAGGACCTGGCCGAGCTCGACCGGTTCTGCGACGCCATGATCGAGATCCGCCGCGAGATCCAGCGGGTCGCCGAGGGCGGCTACGACCGCGAGGACAACCCCCTCAAGAACGCCCCCCACACGGCGGACCACCTGGTCTCCGACGACTGGAAGCACTCCTACGCCCGCGAGGAGGCCGCCTACCCGCTGCCCGCCCTGCGGGAGGCGAAGTACTGGCCGCCCGTCCGCCGCATCGACCAGGCGTACGGCGACCGCAACCTCGTCTGCTCCTGCCCGCCGCCGGAGGCGTTCGAGGACTGATCCCGCCGGGGGCCCGGGGCCGTCCCCGGGCCTCCGGAACCGGTCGCCGGTTCGGCTCGCGGGGGAGTGTCGGCGCGGGACGCGGGCGTGGCGGGATCGCTAGGCTTGGGCGGTCCCCGAACCCCCAGAGGGCAGAAGAGCGATGACCGAGCCCGCGGACCCGGCGTCCGCAACCGACGATCCGGCCAGGCTGTGCGAGGAGGCCCGGACGCTCGCCGAAAGCGGCGCCGCGGACCGGGCCGCCCTGCTGTTCGAGCGGGTGCTCGCGCTGGGCGACACCCCCTACCGGGCGCGGGCGGCGCTCGGGCTCGCCGTCGTCCTGGACGACGCGGGCGAGGTGGCCCGCGCGCGCGACGCCGACCGGGCCGCCATCGCCACCGGCGACCCCGAGTACGGGCCGCGCGCCGCCTACCACCTGGCCCTCACCCACGAGCGCGCCGGGGAACCCGGCGGAGCGGCGCCGGCGTGGCGGGCCGTCGTCGACTTCGGCAACCCCGCCTACCTGCCCCCGGCGCATCTCGCGCTCGCCAGGATCGCCGACGACGAGGGCGACTTCGAGACCGCGCGCGGGCACTGGGAGGCGGTCGTCGCGACCGGCGACCCCGAGTACGCGCCGCCCGCCGCGCACGACCTCGCGCAGCGCCTGCTGGAGCGTGCCGAGCCCGCGGCGGCGCAGCGGGTCCTGACCGCCGGGCTCAGGCTGATCGACCGCGCCGGCGCCCCCTACGCCTACGCGCGGCTCGCGACGCTGCTCGGCATCGCCTACCTCGACCAGGCCATCGCCGCCTTCCACGCCTCCCTCGGCGACCCGTCCGAGCCCGCAGACCCCGAGGTCGGCCCGCTGGCGACCGAGCTGCTCGCGCGCACGCTGCCGCTGCGGGGGCGCGGCGCCGAGGCGGGCGAGGTGTGGCGGCGCGGCCTGTCCGACCCGGGCGTCGCCGGGCAGGTGCGGGCCCGGCTCCGCCGCGACTTCGGCGGCGACGACGAGGTCGCCGACCCCGCCGACCTGTGGTGGGAGCCGGTCGTCGAGCAGTCGGTGACCGACGGGACGCTGCCCGCGCTCGCCGGTGAGGCGTTCGGCGCCCTCGACCACATGTACGCGCTGCTCGCCGTCCGCTACGCCGACGACCCGCGGGAGCGGCGCCCCGGCGAGACCCACGAGGTGCTGGGCCGGGCCGTCGACGTCCCCAGCGACTACCCCTGGGGCCCGCTGCTCCACGAGAGCTTCGCCGAACGCCTCCGCCTCGCCATGGGCACCCCCGAGGGCTAGACGTCCACCCCGCCCGAAAGGCCGCGGCGGGCGGGGGTTACGGTGGCCCCAATGGACATCGTGACCCCGCACGGCCCGGCCGAGGCGCGGCTGGACGGGCCGGACCGCCCGGCGTTCCTGCTCGCGCTGACCCACGGGTCGAACGGGGGAGTGGACGCGGCCGACCTGCTCGCCGTCCGGGAGGTGGCGCTCGGGCTCGGCGGCGCGGTCGCGGGCGTCACGCAGCCGTTCCGGCTCGCGGGGCGGCGGGCTCCCGGCCCGCCCGCCAAGCAGGACGAGGCGTGGCTGGAGGTCGTCCGGCGGCTGCGGGAGCGGTTCGGGAACGTGCCCTACGTGCAGGGCGGACGCAGCAACGGCGCCAGGGTGGCGTGCCGGACGGCCCGGGATGCCGGCGCGGCGGGCGTGCTCGCGCTGGCGTTCCCGCTGCACCCGCCGGGCAAGCCCGAGAAGACGCGGGTGGAGGAGCTACGGGCCGCCGGCGTGGAGGTGCTGGTCGTCAACGGCGACCGCGACCCGTTCGGCGTCCCGGACGCGGCGGACGCCGCTCACGTCACGGTGCTGCCGGGGGAGCGGCACGATCTGAACCGGTCCCCGGCGGCCGTCGGCGAGGCGGTGGAGCCATGGCTTCGCCGCTGGGCGGCGCGTCCCGCGGCGATGGCGCGGACGGCCGGGAGATAGACCCTCTGGGCCCGGTGCGGGCCCAGAGGCCAAGGGCAGGTGGGCGTTGCCCCCGCGGATGATCACCCGTTCGAACTAGTCCCCCGTGGAGACTGGTCAGGCGGCGGACGGAGCCTGCAGGTCCGTCGGCCGGTGCGGTGCGATGATTCCCCCGTCGGGCAGCAGCTCACCGGTGTCCTCGAAGAGCACGACGCCGTTGCACAGCAGGCTCCACCCCTGCTCGGGATGGGCGGCCAGGGTCCGCGCGGCGTCGCGGTCGGGCGCTTCGTGGGAGGGACAGGGCGGCTGGTGCGGGCACATCGGCGTGCCTCCGGTCTCAACTACTCGTCGGTTGTGGTGCTTTTCCTTATTGACGCACCCCAGTGTGGAACGGTTCGTCCCCACCGGCCATAGCCCGTTGGGACGGTTGTCCTTTGGTACCGAGGTACCGGAGAGATGTGACCCGACTCACCCCGAGGTGCCAGGCATAGCGTCCCCCGGGCTCGATAACGGACGAAGAACGACACGCCGTCGGATAGGCAAACGTTCCCAACCGGTGCTTTCCTGGTGCGGGAGCTGGCCGGGTGCGATCGTTTCAGGCGGACGCACCCTCCGCGACCCCTACGATGTCCCACGGGAGCAGGGGTTTCCGCACGGCGACTGGGGGTGGCCGGGATGCGCGTCGCGCTTTTCGTCGCGTGCTTCGACGACGCGATGTTCCCCGCGACGGGCAAGGCGGTGACGTCCCTGCTGGAGCGCCTCGGGCACGAGGTCTCCTACCCGCCGGGGCAGACCTGTTGTGGCCAGGTGCACTGGACGACCGGCTACCACCGGGAGGCCGCCGCGCTCGCGCGCGGGTTCACCGGCGCGTTCGAGGGCTCCGAGGCGGTGGTGACGGCGTCCGCGTCGTGCGCCGCCGCCGTCCGCGACGCCTACCCGAGGATCGCGCGGTCGGCCCGCGACCCGGGGCTGGCCCGCGCCGCCGAGGGCCTCGCCGTCTACGAGCTGACGGAGTTCCTGGTGGACGTGCTGGGCGTCACCGACCTCGGCGCCTACTTCCCGCACCGCGTCACCTACCATCCGACCTGCCAGTCCCTGCGGACGCTCGGCGTCGCCGACCGCCCGCTGCGGCTGCTGCGCGCGGTGAGGGGGCTGGAGCTGGTCGAGCTGCCGGCGGCGGAGGAGTGCTGCGGGTTCGGCGGGGCGTTCGCGATGAAGAACGCCGACGTGTCGGTGGCGATGGTCGCCGACAAGGTCCGGCACGTCCGCGACACCGGCGCCGACGTGGTGTGCGCGGCCGACAACTCCTGCCTCGCCCACATCGGCGGCGCGCTGTCGCGGCTGCGGGGCGGCGTCCGGGTCATGCACCTGGCCGAGATCCTGGCCGAGACGGGGCCGGTGTGACGGCCTCCTCCGGGACGGCCGGCGAGGCGCGCGCACCCGTCCCGCTTCCGACGCCGAAGTTCGCCACGGCCGCCCGCGCCGCGCTCGCCGACACCCGGCTGCGCCGCAACCTGCGCGGCGCGACCGCCTCGCTGCGCGAGCGGGCGGGGGCCTCGCCCGAACCGGGCGACTGGGAGGAGTTGCGCGAGGCGGGCCGCGCGATCCGCGACGACGCGCTGCTGAACCTCGACGCGCACCTGGAGGAGCTGGAACGCGCCGTCACCGAGGCGGGCGGCACCGTGCACTGGGCGGCGGACGCGGCGGAGGCCCGCCGGATCGTGCTCGCGCTCGTCCAGGCGACCGGGGCGAGGGAGGTCGTGAAGGCCCGCTCCCTGGTCGCCCGCGAGATCGGTCTGAACGCCGCGCTCGCCGCGGCGGGGATCACGGCGCGCGAGACGGCGCTCGCCGACCTCGTCGTCCAGCTCGGCGGGGACGAGCCGTCCCACCTGCTGTCCCCGGCCGCGCACCGCGACGGCGCGCAGATCCGCGAGCTGTTCCTGCGGGGGCTGCCGGGCGCCCCGCCGGACCTGCCGGACGAGCCCGCCGCGCTCGTCGGCGCCGCCCGCGCGCACCTGCGCGAGGGGTTCCTCGCCGCCCGGGTCGCGATCACCGGCGCGAACTTCCTGGTCGCCGAGACGGGCACGGCGGTGCTGCTGGAGTCGGAGGGCAACGCGCGGATGTGCCTCACGCTCCCGGACACGCTGATCACCCTCGCCGGGATCGAGAAGGTGGTCCCGGCCTGGGCCGACCTGGAGGTCCTCCTCCAGCTCCTCCCGCGTTCGGCGGCGGGGGAGGCGATGACCCCCTACGTCTCGTCCTGGACGGGGGTGACGCCCGGCGACGGGCCGCGCGCCTTCCACCTCGTCCTGCTCGACAACGGGCGCACCAGGGCGCTCGCCGACGAGGTCGGGCGGGCGGCGCTGCGCTGCGTCCGCTGCTCGGCCTGCCTGAACGTCTGCCCGGTCTACGAGCGGACGGGCGGCCACGCCTACGGGCCGGTCTACCCGGGCCCGATCGGCGCGATCCTCACCCCGCAGATGCGCGGGGTGGAGAGCGCCGCCGACGCGTCGCTGCCGTACGCGTCCACGCTCTGCGGCGCGTGCGCGGACGTGTGCCCCGTGAAGATCGACATCCCGGAGGTGCTGGTGCACCTGCGCGGGAGGGTGGTCGAGTCGCGGCGCCGCCGTCCCGTCCCGACGCCGGAACTGCTGATGATGCGCGGCCTCGCCTGGACGATGGGCGACGCGCGGCGCTACGAGGCGGCGCTGCGGCGCGGCACCCGGTGGGCGCGGCTGCTGTCGCGCGGCGGCCGGATCCGGCGGCTGCCGGGGCTGCTCGGCAAGTGGACCGAGGCCCGCGACCTGCCCGCGCCTCCGGCGGAGAGCTTCCGCGCCTGGTGGCGCCGCAGGCCGTGAGCGGGGAGTGGGACCGGTGACGGAGGGGGCGGGCTCGTGACGGGGGAGGCGGGCTGGTGAGCGGGGAGAGCGGGGCCGGGTCGCGCGAGGAGATCCTGCGGCGCGTCCGGGAGGCGCTCGGCGGGGCGCGGGGGGCGCGCCCGCCGGTGCCGCGCGGGTACGCCCGGCGGCTGCCCGAGGCGGAGGCCGAGACCAGGGCGGACGTCCTCGCGCTGTTCACCGAGCGCGTCGCCGACCGGCGGGCGGCGGTGCGGCACGTCAGCGCCGACGAGCTGCCGACGGCGGTGGCCGCCGCGCTGTGGGGCCGGGAGGCCGCGCAGATCGCCGTCCCGGCCGACCTGCCCTACGGCTGGCTGGCCGACCTGGACGGCGTGCGCGCGCTGGCCGACGCCCCGGCGCTCGACACCGAGACGCTCGCGGCGTGCGACGGCGTCGTCACCGGCTGCGCGGCGGCCGTCGCGCTGACCGGCACGGTCGTGCTGGACGGCGGCCGGGCCCAGGGGCGGCGCGCGCTGACCGCCGTCCCCGGCTACCACCTGTGCGTGGTCCACGCCGACCAGATCGTGGGAACGGTCCCGGAGGCACTCGGGCGCCTCGACCCGTCCCGCCCGCTGACCTGGATCAGCGGGCCGTCCACGACCCACGACATCGGGATGGCGCGGGTGGAGGGCGTGCACGGCCCGCGCCATCTGGAGGTCCTCGTCGTCGAGGACTGAGTCCATGAAGTCGCGGTGGGCTCGTGACGGCTGGGATCGTCCGGGGACATGTCCGGTCGTGGGTCAGCCCGCGCCGGTGAGGAGGAGGTCCAGGCCCGCGTCGAAGCGGGCGTCCCAGTCGACCGCGCGGTCGGCGCCGTCCTCGGCGGTGCCGCGGACCTCCAGGGCCGCGTGGCCGATCACGTAGCCGAGCAGGGCGTGCGCGGCGACGGCCGCCGCGTCCTCGGGGACGGCGCCGCGCCGCATCACCTCCCGCAGCGACACGACGGTCTCGGTCAGCGCGGCGGGGTTGCGCCGGGTGACGACGAGGGGGAGGACGCCCGCGTGCGCCAGCAGCCGCGTCCGGTAGTCGCGGGCCCAGCCGCGCAGGTCCTCCCGCCAGGCGCCGCCCGCCCCGCCCGGGGTGGCGGGCGCGGCGGCGACGTGCGCGACGAGGCCGTCCAGGAGCTGCTCCTTCCCCCGGGGGAGGTGGTGGTAGATCGCCATCGCCTCGACCTCCAGCGCGTCGCCGAGGCGGCGCATGGTGAGCCGGGACAGGCCCTGGCCGTCGACGATGCGGAGGGCGGCGTCGATGATCCGCTCGATGGACAGCGGGGCGCGGTTCTGCGCGTTGATGCTCGGTTGTCGAACCATAGGACCCCCTACCTTACTACGTAAAGGGCCCGGCCCTGGTGTGCCCCGTCACGACACGCCGGACAGCCCGCGTACGCTTGCCTGGATCGGACGAGTAGATCGTGAGCTTGAGGGAGAACCACCATGCCGCTGGGCCGCCGGGTGAGCAAGGACGTCGCGGAGCCGTACGAGGCCGACCAGCGGCTGGCCGCCGACTATCCGGCGCGGCTCGCGGCGGCGACGGAGGCGGAGCGGGCGCTGCGGGACGCCCAGGGCGCGGACACGCCCGCGCCGGAGGTGCGGGAGCTGGTGGTCGCCTTCGACAAGGCGCTGACCGCCGCGCTCGCCGCCGCCGAGGCCGCCGAGCGCACCGAGATGGGCCCGAAGGTGTACTCGACCCCGGCGCAGGACGCGGCGACCCGCCGGGCCGCCGAGATCGCCTACCGCAAGGCGAAGGCGCGGCCGTCGGTCCGGCCGTGGACCGACGAGGTCGACCGGCTCCGGACCGCGCGCGAGGCGCACCGGCTGAGCTTCCGGACGCGGCCGGCGGCCGTGTGAGCGGGCCCGCCGCGCGGCGCGCGGCGGGCGTCACCCGTCCGCGGGGAACCGGGCGGGATGTCCCCGGACGTGGGACGACACAGCATCACCGGGTGGCACCGGCCACCGAACTCTGAGAGTCTGCCCTCTCGGGGAGCGCCGGGGCGGTCCGCACCGAGGCGCCGCGGGGACGGCGGCGGGGTGCGGGGCACGCCGCGGCGGGGAGGGCACGCGCACGGTGCTCTGGACGCGGGGGGAAGTCACGTGGAGCGCACGCCGCCGGACCGGCACCGCGTCCTGGAGTCCTACCAGGACGGGGTGCGGGCGATCGTCGCGCTGGCGGACGGGGTCGCCGACTGGGACGTGCCGACGCCGTGCGCCGACTGGCGGCTGATCGACCTCGCCGGGCACCTGCGGTGCGTGGCGGAGAACTTCCTCGAATACCTGCAGGACGCGCCCGACAGCAGGCTCGCGAAGCTGTTCGCGCAGGACGCCGCGTCGGCGGTGCTGATCCGGCAGCAGGCCCGGCAGAACGCGGCGGAGCTGGCGGTGCTGCCCGCCGAGCCGGGGCCGGAGCGGATCATGGCGTTCGGTGTGTCGGCGGGCGCCTACGCCGACCTGACGCCCGACACCTGGGACCGGACGCATCTGATCTACCGGGGCACCAAGTACACGGTCGGCGACCACGCGGGCGCGGCGTGCGTGGAGTGGCACCTGCACGCGTGGGACATGGCGCGCGCGTCCGGCGCCGACTACCGCCCGCGCGACCCCGACCTGCTGGTGTCGGCGTGGCACTGGGGCGTCCCGCACCTGCCGCTCGCCGCGGGGGACCCGTGGGAGTCGGTGCTGTGCTCCTCGGGGCGCTCGCCGCGCTGGCCGGAGCCCGCCGACCGGCCGGTCGCCGCCGGCGGGTCCGCGCGCAGGCGGGGCGGCCGCCCCGCCCGCCAGGCGCCCGCCGGCCGCGGCCGCGGGTAGGCCCTCGGGCCCGGGTAGCGGGGCTGTGACCTGGGTAGACAGTCACAGCGACGCGGCGGGGGAGAGGAGAGTGACCCGATGGCGACCTGCGAGGTCTGCGGAAACGACTACGCGATGTCCTTCGAGGTGCACGCGCAGGGCAGCGTCCACACCTTCGACTCGTTCGAGTGCGCGATCACCCGGATGGCGCCGATCTGCGAGCACTGCGAGTGCCGGGTCCTCGGCCACGGGGTGGAGGTGGGCCGGCACTGGTACTGCTCGGCCCACTGCGCCCGCGTCGCCGACCCCGAGCACGCCCGGGGCATGCACGACGCCGCGCCCGTCTGAACCGCGGCCCCCCTCCGGCCTGCGCCGGGGGCGTCAGGTGGCGGCGCCGAACGGCTGCTCCCGTCCGTCCTCCAGGTAGACGGCGCGGCCCTCGGCCAGCGCGCGCAGGCTGGGCTCCATCCGGCGGGCGATGTGCGGGGCGGCCAGTTCGGGGATCTTCTCCGGCGCGACCAGGACGTGGTCGGACAGCTCGTCGGGCGGCAGCCGGATCGCCTCGACCTCCGCGCCGGTGACGGTGCCGGCGAAGACGAAGACGTTGACGGAGTCGATGCCGTCGCGGGGGGAGCCCCAGTCGACGCAGACGAGCCCGTCCAGGCGGGGGACGAAGCCGAGTTCCTCCTCGCACTCGCGGACGCAGGCCGACAGCGGGGACTCGTCGGCCTCGATGACCCCGCCGGGCAGGAACCAGCCCTCCTTGTAGGTGGGCTTGACCAGCAGGACCCGCCCCAGGTCGTCCAGGAGCAGGGCCGCCGCGGCGCCGCGGGCACGCGGCAGGGAGGCGTAGTAAGCAAGGTCGGGCATGTACCGAGGTTAGGTGCGCCGGGCACCGGACGATCCCGGGCGGTGCGGGGCGGGGCCGCATCCGTCCGCGAGATCGCCGGGGCGCCGCGAATCCGTTCGGGGTCCGCGCGGGCGGCGCGCGAAAGGGCCATGACAGCGGTCGACAACGCTTGACACGAGATCGTCAAGGCGCCGCCGGGCGGGTCGGCCGTCCCGGTCGCAGGGCCTGTGAGCTGGTGGAACGTGTCCGGGGCGGACCGCGCGCCGAGGCGGGCCCGTCACGGCCTCGGGTGGGGTTCGCGCGGCGGTGGCGGCGCCGCGCCTCCGGCGCCGTTGCCGCCGGGCGCGCTCGCGGCGGACGGGTCGCCGAAGCGGGTGTCGTGGTGGGCGAGGACGCGCACCATCAGCTCCTTGAACCGCTCCAGCTCGTCGCCGGTGAGCGGGGCGAACAGCAGGTCGTTGAGGCGCGCCCGCTTCTCGCGGGCGGCGCCGAGGAACAGCCGTCCGTCCTCGGTGACGTCGAGGGCGTAGCGGCGGCGGTCGCGGGGGTCGCGGCGCCGCTCCACATGCCCGGCGGCCTCCAGCGCGTCGACGAGGCCGACCATGTCGCCGGCGTCGATCCGCAGGTACTCGCTGGCCTCCCGCTGGGACAGCGGCCCGTGGCGGGCCACGCAGTCCAGCACCATCAGGTGCGGCAGCCGGACGCGGTCGCCGGGGAACATCTCGGCGCCGGTCCGCCGGACGAGCCGGACCAACTCATACAGCAGGTAGGTCGGCGATTCGCGCAGCGGATCGGGCTGCTCCGACACGGGCCCTCCCTTGGTGTCCCGAATTTCTCTTGACCAGAGAGATAGGACAATCCTACCGTTGGTATATCCAAAACGAATACGGCGAGGAGGGCTCATGCCGGACGGGGGAGACGCCGTCGAGGTCGACGGCCTGACGAAGAGGTTCGGCGACGCGGAGGCCGTGCGGGGGATCGAGTTCTCGGTCCGCCCGGGGGAGGTGTTCGGCTTCCTCGGCCCGAACGGCGCGGGCAAGTCCACCACGATCAACATGCTCTGCACGCTGCTGCGCCCCTCGGGCGGCACCGCGCGGGTCGCCGGGCACGACGTGGTGGCCGAGCGCGACACCGTCCGCCGCAACATCGGGCTGGTGTTCCAGGACACGACGCTCGACGGCTACCTGACGGGCGAGCAGAACCTGCGCTTCCACGCCGAGCTGTACGGGGTGCCGAGGTCGGTCACGACCGACCGGATCGGGCAGGTGCTGGAGATGGTCGGGCTGTGGGACCGCCGCCGCGACCGGGTGCAGACCTTCTCGGGCGGCATGAAGCGGCGGCTGGAGATCGCGCGGGGCCTGCTGCACTCGCCGCGCGTGCTGTTCCTGGACGAGCCGACCGTCGGCCTCGACCCGCAGACCCGCGCGTCGATCTGGGAGTACATCCGCCAGCTCAGGGAGGCCGAGGAGATCACGATCTTCATGACCACCCACTACATGGACGAGGCGGAGTACTGCGACCGCATCGCCATCATGGACTCGGGGCGGATCGTCGCGCTGGACACCCCCGAGGCGCTCAAGGCCGGGGTCGGCGAGGACCGGGTGCGCATCCAGACCGCCGACGACCGGGCGGCGATCGCCGAGATCGCGGACCGGTTCGGGCTGGAGGCGGTCATGTCGGAGGGCGCCGTCACGTTCCGGGTCGTCGCCGGTGAGGCGTTCGTGCCCCGGCTGTTCGCGGAGCTGGGCGTCCCGATCCGGTCGGTCAGCGTCGCCCGCCCGTCGCTGGACGACGTGTTCATGAGCTTCACCGGCAGCACGATCCGTGACGCGGAGGCCGGGGCCGGCGACCACATGCGCGTGATGATGCGCGCGATGAGGAGATGAGGATGACGACGAGAACGAGCGCCCCGGCCCCCGCCGCGGGGGTCGTGCGGGTCTCGGTGCCCGAGCGCAGCGTCCGGCACGACCTGCGGGCGGTGCGGATCGTCCTGCACCGGGAGCTGATCCGGTTCTGGCGCGACAAGGTGCGGCTGGTGAGCGGGCTGGTCCAGCCGGTGCTGTGGCTGCTGGTCATGGGCACCGGGCTGTCGAACCTGATGGCCTCGGGCAGCGGGCCCGCCGGCGACATCGACCTGAAGACGTTCATCTTCCCGGGCGTGTGCGCGATGTCGGTGATGTTCACCGCGATGTTCTCCGCCGGGTCGATCGTGTGGGACCGCGAGTTCGGGTTCCTGCGCGAGATGCTCGTCGCGCCGGTCAGCCGGAGCGCGATCGTGATCGGCAAGTGCATCGGCGGCGCGTTCGTCGCGACCGTGCAGGGCACGGTGATCGTGCTGCTGGCGGGCCTGGCCGGCGTCCCCTACGACCCGCTGCTGCTCCTGGAGCTGGTCGGGCTCATGTTCCTCGGCGCGTTCGCGCTGACGGGCTTCGGGGTGATGATGGCGGCGCGGATCAGGAGCATGCAGTCGTTCTTCGGCCTCATGCAGATGGCGATGATGCCGATGATGTTCCTGTCGGGCGCGCTGTACCCGCTGAACGGGCTGCCGACCTGGCTGAGCGTCCTCACCCGCTTCAACCCGCTCACCTACGCGGTGGACCCGCTCCGCCAGGCGGTCTTCCGGCACCTGGACGCCTCGCCCGCGCTGGAGCGCACCTTCAACCCGGGCGTGACCTGGAACGGCTGGGTCGTGCCGGTCTGGCTGGAGGTCGTCATCGTCGTGCTGATGGGCGTGGGGCTGATGGGCGTGGCGATCCTGGAGTTCCGCCGCGCCGACTGAACCCGCGCGGCGCGGGGCCCGCCGGAGTTCTCCGGCGGGCCCCGTTCTCGCTGTCGGGTGTCGGGTCAGACGGCGAAGTCCAGCAGCGGGCTGGCGTTGCTCGGGTGCCGCAGCTTGGACAGCGACTCCTTCTCCAGCTGGCGGATCCGCTCGCGGGTCAGCCCGAGGGCCTTGCCGATCTCGTCGAGGGTCCGGGGCGTCCCGTCGTAGAGCCCGAACCGCATCGCCATGATCTTGGCCTCGCGCGGCGAGAGGATGTCCAGCGTGCGGCGCAGCTGGTCGGCCATGAGCTGGCGGTCGACCAGCTCGGCGGCCTCGGGGCTGTCGGTGTCCTCGATGAGGTCGCCGATGCGGGTCTCGCCGTCCTCGCCGATCGTGGAGTCCAGGCTGATCGGCTGGCGGCTGGTGCGCAGCAGCTCGCGGATCTGCTCGGGGCTCTTGTCCAGCTCGACGGCCAGCTCCTCGGGCGTGGGCTCGCGGCCGAGGCGCTGGTGCATGTCGCGCTCGACGCGGCTGAGCTTGCTCAGCATCTCCAGCACGTGGACGGGCAGCCGGATCGTGCGGGCCGAGTCGGCGAACCCGCGCTGGATCGCCTGGCGGATCCACCACATCGCGTAGGTGGAGAACTTGTAGCCCTTGGAGTAGTCGAACTTCTCGACGGCGCGGATCAGCCCGAGGTTGCCCTCCTGGACGACGTCCAGCAGCGACAGGCCGCGGTCGGAGTACTTCTTGGCGACCGACACCACGAGCCGGAGGTTGGCCTCCAGCATGTGGGCCTTGGCGCGGCGGCCGTCGGCGGCGATCCACTCCAGGTCGGCGCGGACGCGCGGGCGCAGGTCCTCGGTCTCCAGCTTGTGCTCGGCGTACAGCCCGGCCTCGATGCGCTTGGCGAGGTCCACCTCCTGCTCGGCGGTCAGCAGCTGCCGCCGCCCGATGGCCTTCAGGTAGGTGTGGACGGAGTCGCCCATGGTCGTGGACTGGTCGTCCAGGTCGGCGGGGGCGTCGGCGGCCTCGACCTCGGTGACCTCGAACGCCTCGTCGTCGCCGGTGTCGGCGGCCTTGGCGTTCTTCCGGGCGGTCTTCGCGGTGCTCCTGGGGGCGCTCTTGGCGGTGGCCTTCCTCGTGGGACGCTTCTTCGCGGTCAGCGCCGGCTCGCCGCCGGCGTGGTCGGCGGTGCCGTTCGCCGTGCCGTTGGAGGTGGCGCGGCGGGCGGGGTCGCCCTCGCCGGCGAGGCTGATGCCGGACTCCGAGAGCTCGCGCAGGATCGAGCGGCCCTGGGCGGGGCTGATGCCGGCGGCCTCGAATGCCCCCCTGACCTCGTCGAGCGAGAGGCGCCCTTGGGCGCGGCCACGCTTCAGGAGCTCGTCGAGTGCGGGGCTCGCGGGCTCCGTGAGCGGGGTCTCTGCGGCGGTTCGCGGCATGGGGACGCCCCCCTCCCTTCCGTGGTGTGGGTGCGGCGCGGATTCTGTCTCGCTGCCTGCGCTCGCACTTATCGGAACGTCGCGCGGAGGGGTTCTTGTTCCCGGCGCGCGGGATCGGCCGTCCGGCCGGAGGACCGTGGAGGAACGGTCCAGGGGTTCGTGGTGCCCGGATCGGGGCGTCTCACACGTCCACCCTCACCCGATGTCACCTTACTACGTAAAGGCGCCGGGCGGTGAGATTATGTGACGCAATTCACCCAGTTCCGGACTGCTCCGGCGGCAGAGGCCGACCATAGCGTGCGATGACGCGTTCGCGCAGCTCAGGGTCGTCGCGGGGGACCGGTTCGAGGAAGATCTCGTCGATCTCGTCGTGGGCCTCGCGCAGCTCGCGGCCCATCCGCACGCAGGCGCGCTCGACGTCCCCGGCGGTGAGCGCGTCGCGGAAGTCCAGGCGCGCGCAGACGAGGACGCGGTCGGCGCCGACCGTCATGGTGACGAGGTCCACGACCCATTCCACTTCGGGGGCCGCGGCCAGCCGGGCGCGGACGTCGGCGACGACGCGCGGGTCGGCCTGGCTGCCGATGAGCAGGTTGAGGTTGATGCGGCCGAGGACCAGCGCGACGGCGGTGAGCAGGACGCCGATGAGGACCGATCCGGCGCCGTCCCAGGCGGCGGAGCCGGTGAGCTGGTGCAGCCCGAGGCCGGCGAAGGCGAGCAGGAGGCCGATGAGGGCGGCCGAGTCCTCCAGCAGGACGCTGATCGCGGTGGGCTCGTCCGTCCGGCGGATGTAGGCGGTGAGGGGGAGGTCCTCCGCGCGGGCGGCGGCGCGGACCTGCCGCAGCGCCTGCCGCCAGGAGATCGCCTCCAGGACGAGGGAGACGGCGAGGACGCAGTAGCCGACGAGCGGGTCGGCCTCGTTCCCGTGGTGCCGGACGAGGGTCTGGAACCCCTGGTAGAAGGCGAACAGGGCGCCCATCCCGAAGATCGCGACGGCGACGAGCAGCGTCCAGATGTAGCGCTCCTTGCCGTAGCCGAGGGGGTGGCGGCGGTCGGCGGGCCGGCCGCTGCGCCGCAGCCCGACCATCAGCAGCACCTCGTTGAAGGTGTCGGCGATGGAGTGGGCGGCCTCGGCGGCCATCGACGCCGACCCGGTGGCGACCGCCGCGACGATCTTGGCGATCGCGATCCCGAGGTTGGCGGCGAGCGCGAGCAGGACGGTGAGGAGGCTCTCGTTCTCCGCTCCGCCGGCGTGTTCCCCGGGCCGGTCCGCGCGCTGTTCCGCCATGCTGATCGTCTTCCCCCGGCGGGCGCCGCGTCATGCGCCGGGCGGGGGCGGGCTAGCGGCCTGTGGCGGGGGCGCGCAGGCGGGCGCGGTCGGGTTTGCCGGAGGGCAGCAGCGGGATGGCCTCGACGAGTTCCAGCTCGTGCGGGGCGGCGTGGGCGGGCAGCGTCTCGCGGACGAGGGCGCGCAGCTCGGGTAGGGCGGGGGCGGGGTGGGCGCCGGGGGCGGGGACGACGACGGCGGTGACGCGCTCGCCCCAGTCGGGGTCGGGGCGTCCGACGACGACGACGTCGTGGACGGCGGGGTGGCGGGACAGGGCGGTGGCGACCTCGCCGGCGACGACCTTCTCGCCGCCGGTGTTGATCACGTCGTCGACGCGGCCGAGGACGCGGAGCCGCCCGTGGTCGAGGGCGCCGAGGTCCTGGGTGCGGAACCAGTCGCCGTCCATGGCCTCGGCGGTGGCGTCGGGGCGGAGCCGGTAGCGGGCGAACAGGGACGGGCCGGCGAGGCGGATCCGCCCGTCCGGGCCGAGGGCGGCGCGCATCCCGTCGAGGGGGACGCCGTCGTAGACGCAGCCGCCGCAGGTCTCGCTCATGCCGTAGCTGGGGTGGACGCGGCCGCCGCGGGCGCGGGCCTCGGCGAGCAGGCCGGGGGCGGCGGCGGCGCCGCCGAGGACGACGGCGCCGAGGGAGGCCAGGTCGGTGCCGGCGTCCAGGAGGCGGCGGAGCTGGGTGGGGACGAGCGCGATGTGCAGGTCGCGGGCGGCGGTCGCGGCGAGGTCGGTGACGGCGGCGGTGTCGAAGCGGGGGTGCAGGACGGGGTGGGTGCCGGCGACGAGGGAGCGGACGAGGACCTGGACGCCGGAGATGTGGCTGGTGGGCACGCAGCACAGCCACCGGTCGCCGGGCGCGGCGCCGATGCGGGCGAGGGTGCCGGCGGCGGAGTGGCGCAGGGCGGCGGCGGTCAGCTCGACGAACTTGGGCGTGCCGGTGGAGCCGGAGGTGGCGATGAGGACGGCGGTGTCGTCGTGGACGGGGACGCCGCCGTCGCGGGGGGTGAGGCCGTCCTCGGTCTGGACGGCGTGCGGGGCGAGGGCGTCCAGCAGGGCCTGGAGGGCGGGCGGGGGGAGGCCGGGGGAGAGGGGGCAGATCGCGGGTCCGGTGCCGTCGAGCGCGGCGGCCAGCGCCCGGAGCAGGTCGGGGCCGGGCGGGAGGAGGACGGCGTGCAGGCGGCGATCCATGATCCCGCCAGGGTAGACGACTACGCTGAACGCGTTCAAATCATCCGGTGGCGTGGGGCTGGTGTGCCGGGGGCGGAGGACGGTCCGGGCCGCCGGGGCGGTTGAATGGGGCGGGCCGAACGGGCGGCAGGAGAGGACGACATGGTCTCGGAGTTGTTCGACGCGAGCGCCTGGAAAGAGGTGGAGGGGTTCGGGTTCACCGACATCACCTATCACCGGGCCGTCGACCACGGCACGGTGCGGGTGGCGTTCGACCGCCCGGAGGTGCGGAACGCGTTCCGCCCGCACACGGTGGACGAGCTGTACCGGGCGCTGGACCACGCGCGGATGTCCAGCGACATCGGGTGCGTGCTGCTGACGGGGAACGGGCCCTCGCCCAAGGACGGCGGGTGGGCGTTCTGCTCGGGCGGCGACCAGCGGATCCGGGGCCGGGACGGCTACCGGTACGCCGAGGGGGAGACCTCGGACACGATCGACCCGGCGCGCGCGGGGCGGCTGCACATCCTGGAGGTGCAGCGGCTGATCCGCTTCATGGGCAAGGTCGTGATCTGCGTGGTGCCGGGGTGGGCCGCGGGCGGCGGGCACAGCCTGCACGTGGTGGCCGATCTCACGCTCGCGAGCCGGGAGCACGCGCGGTTCAAGCAGACCGACGCGGACGTGGCGAGCTTCGACGGCGGGTTCGGGTCGGCGTACCTGGCGCGGCAGGTGGGCCAGAAGTTCGCGCGGGAGATCTTCTTCCTGGGCGACACCTACGACGCGGAGGCCGCGCACCGGATGGGCATGGTGAACGCGGTCGTGCCGCACGCCGAGCTGGAGGCGACGGCGCTGGAGTGGGCGCGCAAGGTCAACGGGAAGAGCCCGACCGCGCAGCGGATGCTGAAGTACGCCTTCAACCTCGTCGACGACGGGCTGGTGGGGCAGCAGGTGTTCGCCGGGGAGGCGACGCGGCTGGCCTACGGTACGGACGAGGCGGCCGAGGGGCGGGATTCGTTCCTGGAGAAGCGTGACGCCGATTGGTCGCGTTTCCCGTGGTACTACTAGGTTCGGTTCGATAGGTGACGCCAGGGGGTCAGCGGGTGCGGGTCTACTCCATCCCGATGCGGACGCGGTTCCGCGGTGTGACGCGGCGGGAGGGCGTGCTCGTCGAGGGCCCCGCCGGCTGGGGGGAGTTCTCGCCGTTCGCCGAGTACGGCCCGGCCGAGTGCGCCCGCTGGCTGGGCGCGGCGCGGGAGGCGGCGTTCGAGGGGTTCCCGGCGCCGGTGCGCGACCGGGTGCCGGTGAACGTGACGATCCCGGCGGTCGGGCCGGAGCGGGCGTTCGAGATGGCGAAGGTGTCGGGGTGCCGCACCGCGAAGGTGAAGGTGGCCGAGCGGGGGCGTCCCGACGCCGAGGACATGGCGCGGGTGGAGGCCGTCCGCGACGCGATGGGGCCGGGCGGCCGGGTCCGGGTGGACGCCAACGGCGGGTGGGACGTGGAGCGCGCCGTCCGGATGATCCGCGCGCTGGACCGGTGGGAGCTGGAGTACGCCGAGCAGCCGTGCGCGACGCTGGAGGAGCTCGGGCAGGTGCGGCGGCGGGTGGACGTGCCGATCGCGGCCGATGAGTCGATCCGCCGGGCGGAGGACCCGCTGAGGGTGCGGGCCGCGGGCGCGGCGGACATCGCGGTGCTGAAGGCGCAGCCGCTGGGCGGGGTGCGGGAGGCGCTGCGGGTCGCGGAGGCGTGCGGGCTGCCGGTGGTGGTGTCGAGCGCGGTGGAGACGTCGGTGGGGCTGGCGGCGGGGGTGGCGCTGGCGGCGGCGCTGCCGGAGCTGCGGTTCGCGTGCGGGCTGGCGACGCTGGCCCTGCTGGAGGGCGACGTGGTCGGTGCTCCGCTGGCCCCGGTGGGCGGGGAGGTCGCCGTGCGGCGGCCGGGCGTGGACGAGGAGGCGCTGCGTCGCTTCGAGGTCACCGGCGAAGACGAGACCGGGGCGTGGCGGCGGCGGGCGGCCGCGGCGCAGGAGCACCTGGGCGGCCCGCCGGTGCTCGGGGTGGCGCGGTGAATCCGGCGACCGCGCTGGCCACCGTCCTGGTGGACGAGCTGCTGCGGTGCGGGATGACCGACGCGGTGCTGGCGCCGGGGTCGCGGTCGGCCCCGCTGGCGCTGGCGCTGCACGCCGCCGAGGAGGCGGGCCGGGTCCGGCTGCACGTGCGGATCGACGAGCGGTCGGCGTCCTTCCTCGGCCTCGGGATGGCCAAGCGCGCGGGGCGTCCGGTGGCGCTGGTGTGCACGTCGGGGACGGCGGCGGCGAACTTCCATCCGGCGGTGATCGAGGCGCACGAGTCGGGTGTCCCGCTGCTGGTGATCACCGCGGATCGTCCGCCGGAGCTGCGCGACACGGGCGCGAACCAGACGATCGACCAGGTCAAGCTGTACGGGACGGCGGCGCGGTGGAGCACCGAGGTCGGCGCGCCGGAGAACCGTCCGGGGATGGTGGCGTACTGGCGGTCGCTGGTGAGCCGGGCGTGGGGGCTGGCGCAGGCGCCGGTGCCGGGTCCGGTGCACCTGAACGCGGCGTTCCGGGAGCCGCTGATCCCCGACGGCGACGAGACGTGGTGCGAGCCGCTGGACGGCGACGCGACGGGCGCGTGGACGAAGGTGCGGGCGGCGACGCCGGGGTCGGTGCTGCACGTCCCGCCGACGCGGCGCGGGGTGCTGGTGGTGGGCGACGGCGCGGTCAACGTCAAGCGGTACGTGGCCGCGGCGTCGATGGCGGGGTGGCCGGTGCTGGCCGAGCCGAACGGCAACGCCCGCTACGGCGACCACGCGCTGTCCTCGCACCACTTCCTGCTGGGGGTGCCGGAGTTCGTGGAGCGGCACCGCCCGGAGGTGGTGGTGACGCTGGGCAAGCCGGGCCTGTCGCGTCCGCTGCTGTCGCTGCTGCGCCGGGCGGAGGAGCACATCGTGCTGGCGCCCGACCTGGCGCACTGGCCCGACCCGGTCCGGTCGGCGACGCAGGTCGCGCCGGAGGTGGAGATCCCGGTGGTGTCGGGCGACGACGCGTGGCTGAAGTCGTGGCGGGCGGCCGACCTTGCCGCCGCGGCGGCGGTCGACGGGGTGCTGGACGCCGTCCCGGAGGTGAGCGAGCCCCGGCTGGCGCGTGACCTGGTGGCGGCGCTGCCGGGCGGGTCGCTGCTGTTCTCGGCGGCGAGCATGCCGATCCGCGACCTGGACCAGGTGATGCGGCCGCGCCGGGGGATCCGGGTGATGGCGAACCGGGGGGCTAGCGGAATCGACGGGCTGGTGTCGACGGCGATGGGCGCGGCGCTGCTGCACAGCGGCCGCTCCTACGCGCTGCTCGGCGACCTGGCGTTCCTGCACGACCAGAACGGGCTGATCGTCGGCCCGCAGGACCGCCGTCCCGACCTGGCGATCGTGGTGGTGAACAACCAGGGCGGCGGGATCTTCTCGCTGCTGCCGCAAGCGGCGCTGCACGGCCCGTTCGAGCGGGTCTTCGGCACCCCGCACCGGGTGGACCTGGAGGCGGTCGCGGCCGCGCACGGCCTCCCGTACCGGCGGCTGGAGCTCGCGGCGGACCTGCCGAAGGCGATCGCGGGGGAGGGGCTGCGGATCGTCGAGGCCCGCACCGACAGGGAAGTGAACGCGGCGCTGCACGGCCAGATGCGCAAGGCGGCGCACGCCGCCGTCCGCGCCCTCCTGGCGTCCTGATTTCAGAGCGCGACGACGTCCGGCTTCATGCTTTCATTCTGAAACTTACAATGTAAAGGCGTCGGGCGGTGTGCTTCCCCTCTAATACACATACCTAAAAACCACTCACCCAAGAGAAGCGCAGCCGGTCAGCCGAGGAGGCGGGCGCGCAGGGCTTCGGTGTCCTCGTCCGTCCAGCCGTGGGAGGTCAGCCAGCCGAGCGGGCCGCCGAAGCGCTCGTCGATGTGGCAGAGGAACGTCGACATCGTCGCCGCGCGGGGGCGGTGGGAGTCGGCGGGGCGCGAGTCCAGGTCGGCGGCGTAGGTGTCGCTGCCGCGGAGCCGGCCGAGGGTGCGTTCGAGGCGTTCGCCGCTGAGGGTGTAGTCGGCGATGACGGCCTCGCGGGTCACGCCGGCGACCTCCAGCGCGAAGGCGCAGACGACGCCGGTGCGGTCCTTGCCGGCGGCGCAGTGGACGAGCGCGGCGCCGTCGGTGCGGGTCATGACGCGCAGGGCGGCGACGATGGAGTCGGGGCGGTCGTTGAGGTAGCCGTGGTAGTGGCTGATGGAGCGGTCGTGCTCGGGTGCGGGTTCGCCGTCGCCGGGGCGGCTCTGCCAGGGGAGGACGGCGGTGGCGGCGGTGCCGGAGTGTGCGGGGGTGCCGGCGACGGCGTCGGTGTGCCGGCCGCCCTCGGCGAACAGGGAGAGCTGGTGGATGGTGACGCTGGGGACGCGGGTGAGGGGGCCGGGGCCTTCGAGGTGGATCTCGGTGTGGGTGCGCAGGTCGATGACGTTCTTGAGGGCGTAGTCGTCCACCAGGACGCGGACGTCGGCGACCGAGAGGTCCTGGAGGTTGTCGGAGCGCAGGAGGCGTCCCCAGCGTGTGGGGCGGCCGGCGGCGGTGGGGAGGCCGCCGAGGTCGCGGGCGTTGGCGGCGCCGTCCAGGTCGATCCACCGGGTGCGTTCGCTCATGGCTTATGACCCTATAGGGGCGGCGTGTCCGTTCCCTGGCGCAGGGTCCTGTTCAGATGGCCATGGTGCTGTGGCGTGAGGTGACCGGGACCTGCGAGCCAGGTCAGGGATGGCTCCCTAGCGTGGCGACCGCGGGGGTGCACGCTCCGTAGCTTTGCGGTGCGCCCCGCGGTGGGGCGTGCCCCCTGCGATAGGAGCCTTCATGCCCGCGATCCTCGACGCCCCGTCCGCGCGTGCCGGTCGGGAGGGGGGCGGCAGCGACTTCACGCCGCTGGCGCGGCGGGTTCGGGAGAGCGGATTGCTGGAGCGGCGTCCCGGCTACTACGGGCGGGCGATCGGTCTGAACCTGGCCGCGACGGCGGCGTTGTGGGCGGCGGTGGCGTTCGCGGGCGGGTCGTGGTGGGTGGTGCTGCTGGCGGTTCCGCTGGCGGTGGTGTCGACGCGGACGGCGTTCCTGGGGCATGACGCGGGGCATCGGCAGATCGCGGGGTCGGCGCGGGCGAATCGGTTGCTGGGGTTGGCGTTGGGGAATCTGCTGTTGGGGATGGGGCATGGGTGGTGGAGCGACAAGCACAACCGGCATCACGCGAATCCGAACCATGTGGGGAAGGACCCGGATGTGGGGGAGGGCGTGCTGGCGTGGACGCGGGAGCAGGCGGTGCGGCAGCGGGGGCCGCTGCGGTGGGTGGCGCGGCATCAGGCGGCGTTGTTCTTTCCGCTGCTGACGCTGGAGGGCTTCAACCTGAAGATCGGTAGTGCGTTGTTCCTGCGGGAGCGCGGGCGGCGTGAGCGGCTGGTGGAGGGCGGGCTGCTCGTGCTGCACGCGGTGGGGTATCTGGGGTTGGTGTTCGCGTTGCTGAGCCCGGGGAAGGCCGTGGTGCTGGTGCTGTTGCACCAGGCGCTGTTCGGGGTGCATCTGGGGAGTGTGTTCGCGCCGAACCACAAGGGGATGGCGATGCCGGAGCCGGGTGCGCGGTGGGGTCATCTGCGTCGGCAGGTGCTGACGTCGCGGAACGTGCGGGGCGGTGCGGTGACGGACTGGTTGATGGGCGGGTTGAACTACCAGATCGAGCATCATCTGTTCCCGAGCGTTCCGCGGTGCAATCTGCGGCGGGTGCAGCCGCTGGTGCGTGAGCACTGCGCGAGGTTGGGGCTGCCGTTCGCGGAGGCGGGGCTGGTGGAGTCGTACCGGTTGGCGCTGGGTCACATGCGTGAGGTGGGGGAGCCGTTGCGGGGGTGAGGAACCGCTGAGAGCCCTATGCTGGGCGGGTGCCTGAGGGACACACCGTTCATCGTCTGGCCGCCGAGCATCAGCGGATGTTCGGCGGCCGTGTCGTGGGCGCGGTGAGTCCGCAGGGGCGTTTCGCGGAGGGCGCGGCGGCGGTGGACGGGCAGGTGCTGGAGGGCGCGGACGCGCACGGGAAGCATCTGCTGCTGCGGTTGGCGGACGAGCGGTCGGTGCATGTCCATCTGGGGATCTACGGGAAGTATGTGTTCGGGGGGTTGCCGGCGCCGGAGCCGGTGGGTGTGGTGCGGCTGCGGTTGACGGGGGAGGCGCATCACGCGGATCTGCGCGGGCCGAACGTGTGCGAGTTGTTGGAGCCGGGCGGGGTGAAGTTGCTGCGTGACCGGTTGGGGCCTGATCCGTTGCGGGCGGACGGTGATCCGGGGCGGGCGTGGCGGCGGATCTCGCGGACGCGGACGCCGATCGCGGTGTTGTTGATGGATCAGTCGGTGGTGGCGGGTCCGGGGAACATCTACCGGGCGGAGGTGCTGTTCCGGCAGGGGGTGGATCCGCGGTTGCCGGGTCGGCGGTTGTCGGCGGAGCGGTGGGGTGCGATCTGGGACGACCTGGTGGTGTTGATGGCGGAGGGGGTGCGGGCGGGGCGGATCGACACGGTGCGTCCGGAGCACACGCCGGAGGCGATGGGGCGTCCGCCGCGGGTGGATGGTCATGGTGGTGAGGTGTATGTGTACCGGCGGGCGGGGCAGCCGTGTCTGGTGTGCGGTGGGGTGGTGCGGACGGTGGAGGTGGCGTCGCGGAACCTGTTCTGGTGCCCGGTGTGCCAGCCGCCGGGGCGGGGTTGAGGCGGCGGGGGCGTCAGTGGGCGGGTGAGGCGGCGTCGTCGGCGTCCTGGGTGTCGGCGGTGGGTGTGGTGGTGGTCGCGGTGGTGGTTGCGGTGGGGATCTCGTCGTCGGTTTGCGGTGGGGTGGTGCGGCGGCGGGTCCGGTGTGCGCGGAGGGCGCGGGCGGTGGGTTCGGCGGCGCGGGCGAGGACGGGTCCGGTGACGGCGAGGATGAGGACGTAGGCGGCGGCGAGGGGGCCGAGGCGGGGGTTGGTGCCGGCGGTGACGGCGAGTCCGGCGATGACGATGTTGAATTCGCCGCGGGGGACGAGGGCGGTGCCGGCGCGGATGCGTCCGGTGGTGGCGACGCCGGCGCGGCGTGCGGCGAGCCATCCGGTGGTGAGTTTGGTGGCGGTGCCGAGGAGGGCGAGGGCGGCGGCGACGCCGAGGACGGGTGGGAGGTCGGCGGGGTCGGTGTGGAGGCCGAAGAAGACGAAGAAGACGGCGGCGAAGAGGTCGCGGAGGGGGGCGAGGAGTTTCTGGGCGGTGTGGGCGAGGGGGCCGGACAGGGCGATGCCGACGAGGAAGGCGCCGACGGCGGCGGAGACCTGGAGGTGTTGGGCGATGCCGGCGACGAGGAGGGTGAGGCCGAGGACTTTGAGGAGGAGGACTTCTTCGCTGGGGCTGGCGACGAAGCGTTCGACGAGGGTGCCGTGGCGGAGGGCGATGTAGAGGATGGCGGTGATGGTGGCGGCGGCGATGGCGAGGGCGGTGGCGCCGCCGAGGAGCCCGGCGCCGGCGAGCAGGGCGGTGAGGATGGGGAGGTAGGCGGCCATCGCGAGGTCTTCGAAGACGAGGACGGACAGGACGGCGGGGGTTTCGCGGTTGCCGAGCCAGCCGAGGTCGCCGACGACTTTGGCGGTGATGCCGGAGGAGGTGACGTAGGTGATGCCGCCCATGGCGACGGCGGCGACGGGGCCCCAGCCGAGGAGGAGGGCGGCGGCGACGCCGGGGGTGGCGTTGAGGAGGAGGTCGGCGAGGCCGACGGGTGCGGAGGTGCGGAGGGTGCCGACGAGTTCGTCGGCGGTGTATTCGAGGCCGAGGGTGAACAGCAGCAGGATGACGCCGACCTCTGCGCCGGTGGCGACGAAGTCCTCGCTGGTGGTGAGGGGGTAGACGCCGCCTGATCCGAAGGCGAGGCCGGCGATGAGGTAGAGGGGGATGGGGGAGATGGAGAACCGTACGGAGATCGCGCCGAGCATGCCGAGGGCGAGGATGATCGCGCCGAGTTCGATGAGCTGGAGCGTGGAGTGCATGCGGGTCAGCCGTCGGTGAGGATCCGTGCGACGGCGGCGGTGCCCTCGTCGGTGCCGACGACGACGATGGTGTCGCCGGCGGTGAAGGTGAAGTCGGGGCGGGGGCTGGCGATGACGTGGCCGTCGCGGACGACGGCGACGATGGAGGCGCTGGTGCGGGTGCGGGCGCGGGTGTCGGCGAGGGGGCGTCCGTCGTAGGGGGAGCCGGGGGTGATGGGGAGTTGTTCGGTGACGAGGCCGTCGACCTGGCGGTGGAGTTCGGCGAGGTGTTCGATGATGCGTCCGGTGCCGAGGAGTTCGGCGATGGCGTTGGCCTCGTCGGGGGTGAGGATGACGGCGGCGGTGCAGCTGTCGGGGTCGTCCTTGTCGTAGACGACGAGGTCGCGGCGTCCGGTGCGGTGGGAGATGACGCCGACGCGGCGGCCGCGGCCGGTGGTCATGGTGTGTTGCAGGCCGATGCCGGGTAGTGCGGTGCGTTCGACGTCCACGTTGTTCGGGTCCCTCCGCTCGGTGCCGGTGTCCGCCCGTGCATGATCGCAGATCGTTGGGGGTGCTCTGACCTGGGGCGGTCTGGGGAGCGGGGCCCCCGGGGGGCGGGGCGGGGCTGGTGCGGGGGTCAGCCTTGGAGGGCGTGGCGCATGGCGCCGAACTTGGTGTGGGCTTCGGCGAGTTCGGCGGCGGGGTCGGAGTCGGCGACGATGCCGCAGCCGGCGAACAGGCGGGCGCGGGTGCCGTCGATCTGGGCGCAGCGCAGCGCGATGCCCCATTCGCCGTCGCCGCGGGCGTCGACCCAGCCGACGGGTCCGGCGTAGCGGCCGCGGTCCATGCCTTCGAGTTCGCGGATGAGGTCGAGGGCGGTGGGGGTGGGGGTGCCGGCGACGGCGGGGGTGGGGTGGAGGGCGGCGACGACGTCCAGGACGGAGCGGTCGGCGGTGAGGTGGCCGCGGACGGGGGAGGCGAGGTGGATGAGGTTGGGGAGGGTGAGGAGTTCGGGTTCGGCGGGGACGTGGAGGTGGGAGCAGAGGGGGGTGAGGGCGTCGCGGACCATTTCGGCGGCGTAGCGGTGTTCTTCGCGGTCCTTGGCGGAGTCGAAGAGGCGGTCGGCGCGGGCGGTGTCGTCGGTGGGGGTGGTGCCGCGTGCGGTGGTGCCGGCGAGGACGAGGGATTCGATGTGGCCGCCGGTGCGGCGGATGAGGAGTTCGGGGGTGGCGCCGACGAGTCCGGCGCAGGAGAAGGTGTAGCAGGCGGGGAAGCGGTCGGCGAGGCGGCGGAGCAGGACGCGGGCGTCGATGGGTTCGCCGGCGTGGACGGTGAGGTCGCGGGCGAGGACGACCTTGCCGAGGTGGCCGTCGCGGATGCGGGTGACGGCGGTGGCGACGGCGCTTTCCCAGGCGGGGGCGGGGAGTGCCCCGTCGCTCCAGGTGAGGGTGGTGGGTGCGGTGGGGGGGCGGAGGAGGGTGGGGCCGGGGGCCTGGTCGGTGCCGATGGTGGTGAGCCAGGCGTGGCCGTCGCGGCGTCCGAGGACGTGGCGGGGGACGATGAGGACGGAGTCGTCGGAACGGGGGTCGAAGCCGAATCCGCCGAAGGCGACGGGGCCGGTGCCGGGGACGGCGACCTGGTCGTCGATGTCGGCGGCGGCGAAGATGTCGTGGAGCAGGCGGGTGGCGGTGGTGAACCGGTCGGGGCCGCCGGGGAGGGTGAGGCGGGCGGCCTCGCCCCAGCCGACGAGTCCCTCGCCGTGGCGGACCCAGGCCAGCGCGGCGGGGTGGGGGAGGCCCGAGATCAGGTCGCCCGGGTCGGGGACCGGGACGGTGCGGACGGACAGGCGGTCCGGTGCTGTCACGGCGAGCTTCACGCGAGCCACTCTACGCCAGATTTGAACCTGTTCAAACAGGCGGGGTCGGGGAGCGCGGTGAGGTGTCCGCCACACCCGCCCCTCACTCCCGCCCCTCCCGCGCGCCGTCCGCGGGAGGGGCGGGGTGGGAAGAGGGGTCAGGCGGCGCGGTCGCGGGAGGCGCCGGTGAGGCGCCACGCGGCGGGGAGCAGGCCCGCCGCCAGCAGCACCTTCAGCGCGTCGCCCGCCAGGAACGGGGTGACGCCGAGGTGCAGGGCGCGGCCGAGGTCCACGTCCAGCGAGGCCATCAGGTAGGGGACGCCCGCCGCGTACATGACGACGGTGCCGGCGAGCATCGTCGCGACCGTCCGGGCGGGGGTGCGGTCGCCGCCGCGTTCGGCGAGCCGGCCGACCAGCGCGGCGGCGACGACGAAGCCGATCACGTAGCCGAGGGTGGGCGCGGTGGTGCCGGACGCGCCGTCGACGAACCAGGGGACGCCCGCCATCCCGGCGAGCAGGTAGACGATCATGCCGAGGCCGGCGCGGCTCCAGCCGAGCGCGGCGCCCGCCAGCAGCACCGCGAAGGTCTGTCCCGACACCGGGACCGGGGTGCCCGGCAGCGGCACCGCGATCTGCGCGGCGACGCCGACGAGGGCGGCCGCGCCGGCGACGAGCGCGGCGTCGCGGGCCAGGGAACCGGGCAGCAGGTCGACCAGGACGGCGGGGCGCCGCTGGGCCGCGTGGGCAGTAGCCACTGATCCTCCCAAGGGGTGTTGTCGGTTCGAAACCTAGCGAACCGCCCATCCGGGGCGGATACCCCGGCCCCGGGGGAACATCCGGGCGGCGGGGAAAACTCCCCTCCCCGAGCGGGCCCCGAGGCGGGCGCGAGGCGGGCGCGAGGTCAGGCGGGGCGGGGGCCGCGCGCGAGGTAGACGACGTCGGGTTCGCCGCGCGGGACGGGCACCGGCCGGGCGGTGACGGCGGTGAACCGGTCGCGCAGCAGCGCCTCGAAGCGGGGCGCGGCGTGCGCGCTCCAGACCGCGAGGACGCCGCGCGGGGTCAGCCGCGCGGTGAGGGCGGACAGGCCCGCCGCGTCGTACAGCTGGGCGTTGCCGGGGGTGACGGTCCAGTCGGGGCCGTTGTCGATGTCCAGGCACAGCGCGTCGAAGGCGCCGGTGGCGGGGGAGGCGAGGACGTCGACGAGGTCGGCCTGCTCCACGGTGACGCGGGGGTCGTTCAGCGCGTCGCGCGACCAGGGGCGCAGGTGGGTGCGGTGCCAGGCGATCACCGCCGGTTCGCGTTCGACGACCCGGACGTGCGCGACGCCGGGGGTCGCCAGCGCCTCGGCGAGGGAGAACCCGACGCCCAGCCCGCCGATCAGCACCCGGACCGGCGCGTCCAGGCCCTCGGCGGCGGCGCGGACCAGCAGCCGCTCGGACTCGCCGTTGCGGGTGTCCATCAGGAACACCCCGTTCTCGATGATCTCGAAGTCGGTGCCGGAGCGGCGCAGCACCAGCTCCCCGCCCAGCCCGGCGGAGCGCTCCACCACCTCCGGCTCCGCCGGCGGGGAGGTTCGGGGTGCGTGCGGTGCCACGTCCATGCCCTCGACCCTAACGGCCTGCGGGGCCCGCGGCGCCGGGCACGCCCGCCGCCCGCGGGAGGTGATCGCCATGCGCGGCGGTCAGGGGGCGCGGGGGCCGCGGAACGTCGCCCGGTAGGCGCTCGGCGACACCCCCAGCTCGGCGCGCAGCCGCACCCGCAGCGACGCCGCCGACCCCAGCCCCGACCGCTCGGCGACCCGGTCGACGGGCAGGTCGGTCTCCTCCAGCAGTTGCAGCGCCCGCTCCATCCGCCGCCGCGCCAGCCACTGCGACGGCGACATCCCCGACTCCTCCCGGAACCGGCGCGTGAACGTCCGCACGCTCATCGACTCCCGCGCCGCCAGCTCGGCCAGGCCCACCCGCCGGTCCAGGTGCTCCAGCGCCCACGCCCGCGCCGCGGCCGTCGAGGACACCCGCGGCTCGGCGACCGGGCGCGCCACGAACTGCGCCTGCCCGCCCTCCCGGTGCGGCGGCACCACCGTGCGGCGCGCCACGTCCGCGGCCACCGCCGCGCCGTGGTCGCGGCGGATCATGTGCAGGCACAGGTCGATGCCCGCCGCCTCCCCGGCCGAGGTGAGCACCGCGCCCTCGTCGGCGTACAGGACGGAGGGGTCCAGCCGCACCCCCGGGAACATCTCCGCGAACCGCCCGGTCGACAGCCAGTGCGTCGTGGCCCGCCGCCCCTCCAGCAGGCCCGCCGCCGCCAGCACGAACGCGCCCGTGCAGATCGAGGCGATCCGCTCCGCGCCCGACGCGGCCACCGCCGCCGGGACCGGCCCCTCCCCGGGGCGCGACTCGTCCAGCTCGTGCGAGGCGGGCACCAACACCGTGCCCGCGCCGCGCACCGCCTCCAGCCCGTGCTCGGCCATCACCGCGAAGTCGGCGCTGGTGCGCACCGGCCCCGGTTCGGCCGCGCACGTCACCACCTCATACAGCGGCGCCCCCGCCGCCGACCTGGCCTGCCCGAACAGCTGGTGCACGATGCCCAGCTCCATCGGCAGCACACCGTCGCGCACCACCACCGCCACCCGATGCGCCACCCGATGCCGCTCCCGCGCCGCCCCCCGGCCGTTCATGGCCCGATCCTCGCACAGGACGGCCCGCGGGCCACTGACGCCCGCGCCGCCGCCCCGGGCAGCATCGACTCCACCGGCTCCGACCGGCTCCGACCGGCTCCGACCAACCGCACCGGCCTCACCCGACCTCCGTCACCGAAGGGCCCACCGATGAACGTCCTGTGGATCTTCGCGCACCCCGAGCGGCGCTCCCTCAACGGCGCGCTGCGCGACCACGGCCTGGCCACCCTGCGCGGCCTCGGCCACTCCGTCCGCCAGTCCGACCTGTACGCGATGGGCTGGAACCCCCTGGTCACCCCCGCCGACCACCGCCACGACCCGCGCGAGCGCTTCCGGGTCGGCGCCGCGTCCGAGCGCGCCCACGCCACCGGCGCCCTCAGCGCCGACATCCGCGCCGAACACGACAAGATCGCCTGGGCGGACGCGCTCGTCCTGCAGTTCCCCCTGTGGTGGTACGGGATGCCCGCCATCCTCAAGGGCTGGTTCGACCGCGTGTTCGTCCAGGGCTTCGCGTTCGGCGTCACCGACGGCGCGGGCCGCACCCGCCGCTACGGCGACGGCGGCCTGGCCGGGCGGCGCGCCCTCGTCGTCACCACCGCCGGCGCCCGCCCCACCGGCCTCGGCCCGCGCGGCGTCCACGGCGACACCGCGCAGCTGCTGTTCCCCCTCCTGCACGGGACGCTCTGGTACACCGGCATGCGCGTCCTGCCGCCCCTGCTCATCCCCGGCGCCGACCGCGCCGGACCCGCCGACCACGCCGGCGCAGCCGCCGCGCTCGACCGGCGGCTGCGGGGCCTGCCCACCGACCCGCCGCTGCCCTACCGCACCGAGGCCGGCGGCGACTACGACGACGACCTCGTCCTGCGCCCCGACCTGGCGCCCGGCCGCACCGACCTCGGCGTCCACCTCACCACCCCCACCTGACACCGCGCCCGGCCCCCGCGGGTATCGCCGTGTACCGCCCGCCCTGGTAGAAAGTCCGGGGATCTTCGAGACGGGGGGACGCGATGGTGTGGGTGGTCTTCGACTACGGCGAGGTCATCTGCCACCGGCCGCCCGGCGACAGCGCCGACCGGCTGCCGCGCGCCCTCGCCGCCGACCCCGCCGCGTTCTGGGACGCCTACTGGGACGGCCGCGAACCCTACGACCGCGGCGCCGTCGACGCCGCCGGCTACTGGGACGGGCTGTGCGAGCACCTCACCGCCGCCGGGCACACCGGCCACCCCGCCCGCGTCACCGGCACCGGCACCGGCACCGGGGACGGCGACGGGCTGCTCCACACCCTCGTCGGCCTCGACATCGACATGTGGTCCCACCTCAACCCCGGCACCCTCACCGTCCTGGACGACCTCGCCGCCCGGGACGTGCCGCTGGCGCTGCTGTCCAACGCGCCGCGCGAGCTGGCCCGCGACATCGACGGCCGGCCCTGGTCCGCGCGGTTCCGCCGCCGGTTCTACAGCGCCGACCTGAACCTCACCAAACCCGACCCCCGCATCTACCGGCACGTCGCCGACGCCCTCGCCGTCCCGCCCGCCGAGCTGGTGTTCGTCGACGACCGGCAGGTGAACGTCGACGCCGCCCGCGACGCCGGCCTGCGCGCCCACCTGTACACCGGCACCGCCGCCCTCCGCCGCGACCTGGACCTCCCCGCCACCACCGCCCGCTGACACGGCGGCGGGTGAGGCGGCCGGTGACACGCGCGGATCGCCGTTCCGTACGTACCACCGCAACGAGTAGGTGACAATGGCTCGCTATGGCATGGGGAGTGAGGACGCGGATCCAGGCGGCGGCGGGTCGACCCGCCGCCGCGGCGCTGACGGCGGCGCTGACGGCGGCGCTGGCCGGCTGCGGCCTGCCCGCCCTCGGCGGCACCGACGAACGCGGCGCCGGCGATCCCGTCGGCCCCGAGGCCAAGGCCGAATGCCCCGCCGTGCCGGCCCCCGGCGACTCCAAGGCGCGGCAGCTGCGCGCCATGTGGATCGCGACCGTCACCGGCATCGACTGGCCCAAGGACACGGGCCTGCCCGCCGAGCGGCAGAAGGCCGACTTCGTCAAGCTCCTCGACACCGCCGCGGCGATGAACCTCAACGCCGTCGTCGTCCAGATCCGCCCCAACTCCGACGCGTTCTACCCCTCCCCCTACGAGCCGTGGTCCCAGTGGATCACCGGGACGCAGGGCAAGGACCCCGGCTACGACGTCCTGGCGTTCATGCTGAAGGAGGCGCACGCCCGCAACCTGGAGTTCCACGCCTGGTTCAACCCCTACCGCGTCAGCCGCCAGGACGACCTGAACAAGCTCGCGCCGACCAGCCCCGCCCGCCGCCACCCCGACTGGGTCCGCAAGTACGGCAGCGGCCTGTGGTACGACCCGGGGCTCCCGCAGGTGCGGGACCTGGCCACCAAGGCCGTCCTGGACGTCGTCACCAAGTACGACATCGACGCCGTCCACTTCGACGACTACTTCTACCCCTACCCCGAGTCCGGCGAGTTCCCCGACACCGCCACCTACAAAGCCTTCGGCGGCGGCATGAAACGCGGCGACTGGCGCCGCCAGAACGTCAACACCCTCGTGCGGACCCTCTCCCAGAAGATCCACCAGACCAAGCCCTGGGTGCGGTTCGGGATCAGCCCCTTCGGCGTCTGGCGCAACAAGACCACCGACCCCGCCGGGTCGGCCACCAGCGCCCTGCAGAGCTACGACGACATCTACGCCGACACCCGCACCTGGATCCGCGAACGCTGGATCGACTACGTCACCCCCCAGCTGTACTGGCCGATCGGCGACCGCCGCGCCGACTACGCCGAACTCGTGCGCTGGTGGGCCCGGCAGGTCCAGGGCACCGGCGTGCAGCTGACCATCGGGCAGGGCGCCTACCGCGTCGGCGAGGACGCCACCTGGAAGAAACCCGCCGAGCTGTCCCGCCACCTCACCCTCAACGCCGCCCACCCGCAGGTGCGCGGCGACGTGTTCTTCTCCGCCTCCGACCTGGCCTCCAACCGCCGCGGGTTCGCCGCCCGCATCCGCCGCGACCACTACGCCCGCCCCGCCATCCCCCCGCCCGCCGACCCCGCCGACCCCGCCGCTCCCGGTGGCGGCGGCGCGGTGGCGGCGAAGGCGCCGCCGGCCGTCCAGGACGTCCAGGCCACCGCCGAGGGCACGGGCGTCCGCGTCCGGTGGCGGCCCGCGCGGGACGCCACCTCCTACGCCGTCTACCGCGCCGACGGCCGGCGCCCCGAATGCGCGCCCGTCGACCCCGCCCGCCTCATCGCCGACGTCCGCGCCGACGCCGTCATCGACCCCACCGCCAAGCCCGGCCGCGCCTACACCTACTACGTCACCGCGCTGGACCGCCTCCACCACGAAAGCGCACCCGCGCGCGGCGCAACGGTTACCGCACCCGGGGGATAATGATCTTGCTCTGTGGGCAGGAACCAGACACCTGAACGCCCCCGGAGGTATAGAGCATGGCGCTGTCGATGGAGGAGCAGCGGATCCTCACACAGATCGAGGTCCGCCTGAGCGAGGACGATCCCCGGCTGGCCCAGCGCCTCTCCCGGCTCGGCCGGGCCCGCACCACCCGCCGCGTCCGGGTGATCGCGGCCATCGTGATCACCGCCGTCGTGGTCCTCGCCGCGGCCGCCGGCGCCGCCATCGCCGCGATGTCCTAGATGCGCATCGCACCGCGCACCCGGCGCGCCGCACCGCGCACCGCCCGTCGGCGGCCCTCCCGGCCCCGCACCCACACCGGCGCCCGGCCCCGCGCCCACGCCCCTCCGCCGCGCCGCACGGCGCCGCCCGCGTGACCCACGCGTACAAACGCCGAGGCCCCGGCGAGATCAGATCTCGCCGGGGCCCCGACGCTTAGGCCGGTGTGGTGGTCGCCTCACGGCGAAAGGCACAACGGAGCTCCAGCCCGGACGGACCGGCGGTATTCCCCGAAGGCGTTGTGTAGAGCCCGGGGGACACAAGCCACACCGACATCCCCCACCCTAACGGCTACCGGCCCGTGCTCATTCCACCGGTCCCCGCGTGTCACGATCACCTCACCCGCGGGTGAGGCCCGCCTTGACCCGTGCACCACGCCCCCCGGCGATGCGTCCCACTATCCGAACGGACGCGGGAAAAGAGGGACCTGTCCCAGGATCGGCCGTGACGGCGCGCGGAGGCACCGCCACGGCCGGGTATGACCACCATGGCCGCCGCCGACACGGGGAACTGTCGGCGCGGCGATATCCGCGGGCCCGGCCCCTTACCGCGGCGTCGGCGGGGAACAAGCCTGTTGAGGCCGCTGACCTGCGGAAACCGCAACAGGTGAGGAGACGGGGCATTGGGAACCAAAGAACTCGGCATCGACGACACCGGTGGCGGGCCCACCGGGGGCCCCACCGGCCACGACCACCACCCCGACCATCCCGGCCATCCCGGCCGCGCCGACCACCGGCGGGCCGCCTGGGAACTGGACGCCGACACCCGCGCCGCGTCCCACGCCCGCGCCCTCACCGGGCGCGCCCTGCGCGACTGGCAGGTCACCGACCCCGCCGACGTCGACGACATCATCCTCATCGTCGACGAACTGGTCACCAACGCGATCGTGCACGGCACCGGGCCCGTCCGCCTCACCCTGACCCTGGACGGCCCGGCCCTCACCGGCGAGATCGGCGACAACGACCCCGCCGCGCCCGCGGCCCCCGGCGGCCCGCCCCGCGTCCTGGACTGGGCCGAGGCCGGCCGCGGCCTCCTGCTCGTCACCGCCCTGGCCACCGAGTTCGGCGCCCACCCCGACGGCACCGGCAAGACCGTCTGGTTCACCCGCCTCCTCACCCCCCTCAACGGCCACACCGCCAACTGAACCCGCCAACCGACACCCGCCCGACCACCCGCCCGCCCGCCTCAGGACGCGTCCACCGCGCTCCCCCCGGCGCCCCAGCCGAACAGCGGACACCACCGGCGTCCGCCGCGTCCCGCACCACCCGCCAGCCAGCCGCACGGGCCGGCCCGCCCGAGCGGCCCCACCGGCGCGCCTTTGCCGACGTCGCCGGAAGACGCAGGGCCGCGGACACCGCCGCGCCGACAGCCCCGCGCCGGTCGCCCGGCGCGGCCCGCCGCTCCCGCCCCCGACCGCGCCTCCACCGCGCCCCCACGGAGGCGCGCGTGGGCCGGGGACGCGCGCGGGTCAGGCCTGGAGGGGGCAGCGGTCGACGACCCAGACGCCCTCCTCGTCCTCCGACACCGGGACGGGCGGGTCATCGGACAGCCGGTCCAGATGCCACTCGATGTGGGCCAGCGGACCGCGCCAACCCGCCAGCAGGTCCGCCAGCGGACGCGGCATCCCCGGCGGGCCGAACGGGCGCGGATCGGGCAGGTCCTCCTCCCACAGCCCGTCGTCGCAGTCGGCCGCCCAGTGCGCCGCCGCCTCCAGCACCTCCCGCAGGTCGCGGGCCAGATCACCGAGCGAGCGCAGCGCCATCGCGTCCTGGATCATCCGCTCCCGCCGCTCATAGGGCAGATCCCGGTCGAACTCCGGCGGGAACGGCGGACGGCGCCCCTCCAGCACCGGGTCCGCATCGGTCGCCGCCGCGCGGACCGCCGCCACCTGCCAGCGCGTCCACTCCGCCAGATGCCCCAGCACACCGCGCAGCGCCGCCGCGCCCTCCCCGCCGCCCCGGACCTCCGCCGTCACCTCCCGCAGCCGGGACCGGACGAACTCCACCCGGTCCAGCGTCCACGCGCGCGCCCGCGCCGCGCCCGCCGGGCCCCGCGGCATCGGCACCCGCAGCGCCGCCAGCAGATCGTCCAGATCGCGGACCTCCGCGCCCCGCCCCGACAGGAACGCCGCCCCGACCCGGTCCAACCGGAACATGCGCGGCCCGTCCCGCATCCGGCACCACCCCACCAGGTACTCCCCGTAGGGGGCGACGACCAGGCCGTGCGCCTCCACGTCCCGGAAGCTGCGCGCGCCGGCCTGGTCGGTGTAGGCGAGCCGCACCACCCGCCGCGTCCGCACCGCCTCGGCGAGGGTGTCGTGCACCGGGCCCATCAGCGACGCCACCTCGCTCAGCGCCTCCGGCGGCGTTGCCTCCGGCAGGACGTGGCCGCCCCGGACCGACCTCACCGGCAGCCCGCCGTGGGTGAGCAGCTCCAGGTCGCGGCGGACGGTCCGCTCGCTCACCCCCAGCCGACCCGCGAGGGCGGCGGAGTCCACCGGCTCCGGCGAGGCCGCCCGCAGCTCGGCGACCAGCGCCAGCAACCGATCCACGCGATCCACCACCCCATCGTGACCCCCCGCACCGGCGATCCACCGTGGCGCGAAGGTCTCAACCCCCTTCACCGCAGGCCGGGGCGGTGGCGAGCACGCACGCGGCGGGCGGGTCCAGCTCCAGGGTCTCGACCCGGACGCCGGTGAAGCCCGCGCGGGTGAGCATCTCCCGCAGCTCCCCGGCCGCGCGGGCCGTGGTGGCGCGGGTGGCGCCGGGGCAGCGGGGCTGGCTGACCAGCGCGACCCGCCCCCCGGCGCGCAGCAGCCCCCGCAGCTCCACCAGCCGCGCCACCGGGTCCGGCCAGAACCCCGCCGAGTTGACCGCCAGGACCGCGTCCAGCGGGCCGCCGAAGTCCGGCAGCCCCTCCACCGGCGCGCACCGCAGCCGCACCCGGCCGGCGCGGACGGCGGCGGCGTTGCGGCGCGCGGCGTGCCGGACCATCGCCCGCGAATGGTCCACCCCGAACACCACGCCCCCGGGCGCGCGCGCCGCGAGCGCCGCGAGGGCGATCCCGGGACCGAACCCGATCTCCAGGACCCGGTCGGCGGGCCCCACCTCCAGCAGCCCCACCGCCCACACGTTCCGCCTCCGGTTGGAGGGCCGCAGGGCGAACATCCACCCGTTCGCCCACCCGACCGCGCCCCGCGGGCGGTGGGCCTGACCCACCAGGTACCTGATCGCGCGCCGTTTCAGCGCCGTTCCCCTCCGCATGATCGCCAGTGAAGGGCTTCAAGTACGGTTGAAGTCAAATGAGCGAGCCCCTGACGATCGGCGGCCTGGCGGCCCGCACCGGCGTCGCCGCGTCCGCGCTGCGCTACTGGGAGGGCCTCGGCCTGCTCCCGGCCCCCGAACGGGTCTCGGGGCAGCGCCGCTACCCGGCCTCGGCGGCCCGGCTCGTCGGGGTCATCGTCGCGCTCCGCCGCGTCGGGTTCACCCTGCGGGAGATCGAGGCGTTCCGCCCCCCCAGCGCCCCGGGCGGCGACGGATGGCGGTTGTTGTACCAGGCCAAACTCGCCGAACTGGACGAGCGGATCGCGCAGGCCCAGGCGGCGCGCACCGCCATCGCCCACGGCCTGGCCTGCCCGCACGAGGACATCCGCGACTGCGCCGCCTTCACCGCCGGCGCCGACGCGCTCCTGGCGGGACACACCCTCGAACAAGCCCACGAACAGGCCCACGAGCAGGCCCACACCCGCGCGCGGGCGCGGCCGCGCTGACCCCGGCGGGTCGTCAGCGGCCGGAAAGCTCCGCCGCCAGGCCCTCGAAGTCGGCGGCCGTCAGCGCCAGCGCGCTCCCGATCGCCTGCGTCGCCTCCGCCCGGCCCAGATGCCGCGTCGCCGCCCGGTCCAGGTAGGCCTCGACCAGCCGGGCGCCGGTGAGCCGGCCCCGGCCGCGCAGCGCGCCCACCTCCCGGTTCACCACCACCCACGCGTCCGGGCCGATCCGCAGCGACCGCTCCTCGGCCAGCAGGCCCAGCAGCGCCGCCCGCGCCGCGTCCTGCGCCAGGTCCGGCAGCCGCACCGCCCGCAGGTCGGTGACCAGCTCCGGCGAGACCGCCGACAGCTCACCGACCCGGTCCGGCTCGCACGTCGCCAGCAGCGCCGTGTCGTTCACGCCTTCCAGCCGCGCCCGGTACAGCACCGACGCGTACGCCGACCCCTGCGTCTCGTCCAGGATCAGCCCGTCCAGGCCGTCCAGCAGCAGCACGTGCCCGGCGTGCTCGTCCAGCACCGCCCGCAGGCCGTCGGGGCCGCGCTCGCGCAGATCCTCGGCGTGGACGCCGTGGACCTCGCCGCTGGAGGCCTCCACCTCCGCCAACGCCCGCGCGACCATCCGCGCCAGCCGCCGCTGCCCGCTGGAGGGCGTCCCGATCAGCATCAGCGCCGGCGCCGACGCGCTCGACACCTCCTGCCCGCGCAGCCGCCGCGCCCACTTCCCGCGCCGCCGCACCTCCGTCACCACGCGGCCGATGTCGTCGGCGCCGCACAGGAACCGGATCCCGTACGCCTCGGCGACCTGCGCGCCCTGATCCAGGACGGGCGCCGGCGGCAGCGGCGGGACCGGGCCCGGCACCGGCGCGGGCGGCGGCGGGAGATCGGCGTGCGGGACCGGATCGGGCCCCGCGGGCCCAGCAGCCGCGGCGGGGGAGCCGGTGCGGTCCGGCCAGCCCCGGCCCCGGTCGAGCTTGGTCTTGAACGCGTCGGTGTCCAGCTGCGTCGCCTGCTCGGCGGGCCACACCGGCTCGGGCCCCGGCCCGCCCGGCGGGTCGGGCTCGGCGTCCGGCCACACCGGCGCGACCGGCGCCGCCGGACGCGCGGGCTCGGCGCGCTCGTCCACCACGGCGGTCGGCGGCACGGGCACCGGCGGCGGCGCGGACGCCCCCGGCGGCGGAACCGGCGGAACCGGGGAGACCGGCGGAACCGGGGAGACCGGCGGGACCGGGGGAGCCGACGGCGGCTCCACCGGCGCGACCGCGGGCGGCGGGCCCGGGGGGCCCTGCTGCGGCTCGGGCACCGGCGCGACCGGCCGGTCGATGGCGCGCTCGGCCGCCATGTGGGCGCGCGCCGCCTTGATGATGTCCCACGCCGACAGCTCGTCGGTCGAGGGCGGGGTGTGCATCGCGGGGGAGGTCAGCTCCGCCGCCACCGCCTGCGGCACCGCGAACCCCGTCGCCGGGGGCGGCACCTGCGCGAGGCGGCACCACGTCAGCCCCAGCGTGTAGGTGGTGGCCAGCAGCGAGGCCAGCGCGTCGGCGTCGCCGGTGCGCAGCGCCTCGGGCAGCCGCCCCTCCCGCGGCCACAGCGCCCGCAGCGGGTTCGCCGGGTCGGTCAGGACGGCCTGCAGCGTCCGCGCGCTGTCGGGGTCCAGCCAGCGCTGCAGCACCGCCAGCGCGTTCGGCGCGGCCTGCAGGTCGGCGGCCAGCACCGCGACGCCCGCCCGCCGCACCTCGTCGTGCCCGCGGCCCGGCTGCCCCGGCGCGCCGGCGGCGCGGTGCGGGCCGGTCAGCCCCGCGACGATCTGCTGCAGGTCGTACAGGGCGAGGCGCAGGTACTCCCCGGGCGCGGTGTCGCGGACCATCGGCGTCGCGAACTCGGCGGGGCAGCGGCGCCGCCACTCCTGCACGATCGCCTCCGGCCCGTACCGGACGGTCGCCAGGTCCTGGTTGACCAGCCGCAGCGACGCCGCCGTCACCGCCGCCAGCGCGTCGGCGCCCGGCCGGAACCGCGGGTCGGCCTGCAGCCCCGCCGCGACCTCGTACATCACCCGCGCGATGTGCGCGGCGCCGCCGCCGTCGCCCGCGCCGAGGCGGTGCACGTAGTACCCGGCGAGCGTGCCGAAGTCGGGCGGCATCATCCAGTGCAACTGCTCCGCCGAGGTCGTCAGGAACGGGATGAACGACTCGATCAGCGGGTGCTCGGTCAGCACCACCGGCGACCCCGCGCACCACAGCAGCGCGCCCCACGCGGCCGCGACGGTGCTGGGGGTGCCCGGCTGGAACATCGGGTCGTGCTGGGCGAACTGCGCGGGGTTCACCGCCAGCGCCGTCGTCAGCGCCTGCGAGATCCGCGCGACCACGGCGGTGTCGGGCACGGGCCCGAGGAACCCCAGCGGCGCGACGCGTCCCGCGGCCAGGTCGGGGCCGGTGGGGAACAGCTGCGGCGGCACCGGCGGCGTGCCCGCGCCGCGCGGCGCGGGCACCGCGACGCGGCGGTCCTCGAACGCGGCGGGGGGCGGGCAGGGATGCCAGGTGCCGTCCAGCCCGCACCGGTACCAGCGCCCCCAGGCGCCGTACAGCCACCACTCCCCGGCGCCCCACAGCATCCGCGCCGCGATCTGCGCGGCGCGGTCCTGCGGCGGCGCGCTCTGCCACCACGGCGAGGCGACCAGTTCCGCCACGTTGCCCTCGACCGCCGCGAACAGGTCCCCGCTCGGCCCGCCTCCGGTTCCGCCGGGTGCCGCCCCGGCCGCCTGCCAGCTCACCCGGCGAATAGTAGTCCTCTCCGGCGGGGGTCCCCGCATTGTCGCGCCCATCGCCCTGTAATGAGTGTTATGGCATGATGCTCATTAGCCTGGCGGTCGGTGATCCATGGAGAGGGAACCGGTGGGAGTGGACGGTGCGGCGCGCGCGCGTGCCTGGGGCGTGGGCCTGGTGGTGTTCTCCTCGGTCTGCTTCGGCGCCTCGGGGTCCTTCGGCAAGGCGCTCATCGAGGCCGGACTCGCCCCGATGCAGGCGGTGTGGCTGCGCATCGCGGTGGCCGCGCTGGTGCTCGTTCCGATCGTGGCGCTGCTGCGCGGCGCCTCCGCTGCCCGCGGGCTGCGCCCCCACCTCGGCAGACTGGTCGCCTACGGGCTCACCGGCATCGCCGGGTGCCAGGCGTGCTACTTCGTGGCCGCGGCCCGGCTGCCCGTCGGCGTCGCGATCCTGCTGGAGTTCAGCGGCCCCGTCATCGTGCTCGGATGGCTGCGGTTCGTGCGCCGCGCGCCCCTGCACCGCTCCGCCGTCGCGGGCGTCGCCGTCGCCATGGCGGGCCTCGCGCTGGTCGTCCAGGTGTGGGCGGGCCTGGACCTGGACCCGCTCGGCCTGCTCGCCGGGTTCGGCGCCGCCGCCTGCCAGGCCTGCTACTTCCTGTTCATCGACAGCTTCGCCGGCGAGGTCGACCCGCTCGTGGTCACCACGTCCGGGATGGTGATCGCCGCCGCCGCGCTCACCGCGGTCGCCGCGCCCTGGAGCCTGCCCTGGGACCTGCTGGCCACCACCGTGCCCACCGGCGACCACCACGCCCCCGCCTGGACGCTCCTGGCCGGGCTCGCGCTGATCAGCACCGTCGCGTCCTACCTCGCCGGCGTCGCCGGGCTGCAGCGGCTGTCCCCGCAGGTCGGCGGCGCGATCTGCTACACCGAGGCGGTCGCCGCCGCCCTCATCGCCTGGGCGGTCCTCGGCGAGCGCCTCACCCCCGCCCAGATGGCCGGCGGCGCCGTCGTCCTGGCCGGCGCCTACATCGCGCAGCGCGCCGCCGGGGACCGGCCGCCGCCGCCCCCGCCGGCGACCGGCGGCGCCCGGCCCCGGCGCATCCGGCCGCCGCTGCGCGCCCAGCCCTCCGCGCCACCCGCCTGAACCGGCATCGGACGGCATCGGACGGGGGCGGACGGGCGTCGGAGGGGCGTCGGAGGGGGGGTTAGGCGTTCTCGGCGCGGAAGCGGCGCGCGCCCAGCGCCACCGACACCACCAGCAGCACCGCCGCGACCGCGACCCCCTCCGCGACCGCCGCCGCGGCGTAGTCGCCGAGGAACGCCGCGCGCGCCGCGTCCACCACGTACCGGAACGGGGTGCACCGCGACAGCACGTCCAGCCACCCCGGCGCCAGGCTCATCGGCAGCAGGATCCCCGACAGCAGCATCAGCGGCAGCGTCACCGCCGACAGCAGCGGCGCGAACGCGTCCTCGCTCCGCGTGCGCAGCGCCAGCACATACGACAGCGACGCCACGCTCACCGCCAGCGACACCACCAGCGCCAGCCCCACCGCGACGCCGCCCACCGGGGCGCGCAGCCCCAGCGCGAACCCGGCCGCCAGCAGCAGCACCGCCTGCGCGCCCAGCACCGCCGCGTCGCGCAGCACCCGGCCCAGCAGCAGCGCCGTCCGGCTCACCGGCGTCACCCGCAGCCGCTCCACCACCCCCGAGCGCAGGTCGCCGATCAGCCCGAACCCCACGAACCCCGCGCCGAACAGCGCCAGCTGGATCAGCACGCCCGGCACGAACACCTGCCAGGCGTCACCGCCGCCGAACCCCCGCACGCCCACCAGGTCCTTCAGCAGCGGCCCGAACAGCAGCAGGTACAGCAGCGGCTGCACCGCGCCGAACACCACCGCGACCCTGCTGCGCAGCGTCTGCCGCAGGTACCGCACGAACATCAGACGGGTGTCGGACACCGTCCGCGACAACGACATCGGGAACTCCTTCACGTAGGGCGAACAAGGGTCAGGCGGCGTCGCGCAGCGAGCGGCCGGTGACGGTGAGGAAGACGTCGTCGAGGGTGGGGCGCGACAGGTTCAGCGACACCAGGCCCGCGCCCGCCGCGTCCAGCGCGCGGACCAGGCCCGCCAGCTCACGCTCGCCGTCCCCGACCCTCAGCCGGACGGTCCGCCCCGCCACCGCCGCCTCCCGCACCCCGGCGTGGCCCGCCAGCGCCGCCCGCGCGCGGGCGGTGCCCGCCGCGTCCGCCAGCTCCAGCGTCACCACGTCGCCGGCGACGCGGCGTTTGAGGTCGGCGGGCGTCCCCTCGGCGACGATCGCGCCCCGGTCGATGATCAGGAGGCGGTCGCACAGCGCGTCGGCCTCCTCCAGGTAGTGGGTGGTGAGGAACACCGTCGTGCCGTCCTCGGCGCGCATCGCGCGGACGTGGTCCCACAGGTTCCCCCGGCTCTGCGGGTCCAGGCCGCTGGTCGGCTCGTCCAGGAACACCAGCGGCGGACGGTGCAGCAGCCCCAGCGCCAGGTCCAGCCGGCGCCGCTGGCCGCCCGACAGCGACCCCGACGGACGCGACTCCAGACCCGCCAGCTCCAGCCGCCCGCACAGCTCCGCGACCCGCCGGGCCCGGTCGGGCACCCCGTGCAGCCGCGCCTGCAGGTCCAGCTCCTCGCCGACCGGGACCGAGGGGTCGGTGCCGCCGCCCTGCGCCACGTACCCGATGTCGCGGCGCACGCCCGCCGGGTCGGCGCGCAGGTCGTGGCCCGCGACCCGCGCCCGGCCCGCCGTCGGCGCCAGCAGCGTCGTCAGCATCCGCAGCGTGGTGCTCTTCCCGGCGCCGTTGGGGCCGAGGAACCCCACGATCTCGCCCGGCGCGACCGACAGGTCGACACCGCGCACGGCCTCGACCGTGCCGTGCCCGGTGGTGAAGGTGCGGGCCAGCCCGCATGCGTCGATCACGGAGACCTCCGTTGAGGGGACGGGTGAGCAAACGCCGATAGAGTAACCACAAATTTTAAGTAGCTCCAAATTTTAAGTCGCCCCAGGGAGGGTAGGATTCGGGCATGGCAGACGAGCGCGCCCCGGCGCGGTCCGCAGAGGCGGCGGGGCCGGCGGGGGAGAGCGCCGCGCGGCCCGAGGCCGAACTGGGCCTGCGGGAGCGCAAGAAGCGCCAGACCCGGCGCCGCATCTCCGACATCGCCACCGGCCTGTTCCTCACCAGCGGCTTCGACAACGTCACCATCGCCGACGTCGCCCGCGCCGCCGACGTGTCGGTCAACACCGTCTTCAACTACTTCCGCACCAAGGAGGACCTGTTCTTCGACCGGCAGGGCGACCACATCGAGCAGATCGCCCGCGACCTGCGCGACCGCCTCCCCGGCGAGGGCGTCGTCGCGCTGTTCCGCCGCCGCTTCCTCGACGGGCTCGACAGCCGCTCCTACCGCACCGCCTTCCACGAGGGCTCCGACATCTGGACGCGCACCGTCCGCGCCAGCCCCGCCCTCATGGCCCGCCAGCGCGAGATCGTCCAGGAGGCGCAGGACCACGTCGCCGCGCTGCTCGCCGAGGAGACCGGCGCCGACCCCGACGACATCACCCCCGCCACCGCCGCCGCCATGATCTTCGCCGCGCAGAGCGCCCTCATCGAGCAGATCGCCGCCCGCAAGAGCGCGGGGGAGACCCTGGAGGAGATGCGCGCCGACGTCTACGCCGCCGCCGCCCGCGTCTTCGACCTCCTCGAACACGGCCTCGGCGACTACGCCGCCGCCCCGACCGGGCCGCCGCCGGACGCGCCGCCCGCGCCCGCCGAAGACGGTCTCCGCCCGGGGCCCGCCGCCGGAAAATGAGTGTCGAGGCACTCCCGGGGATTCCTAGACTCCATGATTGCGGAGGCCAACAATCATGGACACCCCCACGCTCCTCGACCACCTGCGGACCCACGACACCGCCCTCACCCTGCCCCGGGGCGGCACCCTGCGCTGGGACGACGCGGACCTGCACCGCGCCGCCCACCGCCGCGACCCCGAGGGCTACGCGCTGCTCGCCCTGGCACCCGGCGTCCTGCCCTGGCAGCGCGCCCGCGTCCTGCTGCGGATCCTGGAGGCCACACAGGCCGGCCTCGACGAACCCGCCCGCGCCGTCCTGGCCCGCCTCGCCCGCGTCCTGACCCTGGGCCTGCCGCCCGGCCACGTCATCACCGTCCTGCTCGCCCTGCGGCGGCTGCGCGCCAACCACAAGCACACCACCCGCACCGCGCTCCGGTTCGTCCTGGAGCACCCCGGCGCCGACGCCCTCATCGCCGCCCGCCGCCCCGCGCTGCTCGACTGCTTCGAACACGCCCTCGGCACCGCCACCGCCCGCGGCTGCGCCCGCCGCATCGCCGACGGCGACACCACCTCCGACTACCTGCGCCGCCGCCTCCTGCGCTTCCTCACCACCCCCCGCACCGCGCCCGCCCGCGTCCGCGCCCTCTACGCCACCGCCCCCACCCCGGACGGCACGGCCGACGACCCCGCCGGGCCCGCCGGGCCCGCCCTCACCGAACCCGCCCTCACCCTGGACGCCCCGCGCGCCCGACCCGCCACCGCCACCGTCACCGCCACCGACCGCGGCGACATCGCCGCCACCCTCGTCCACCTGTACCGGGGCGGCCCCGCCGCCGCCCTCTACGAGGCCCTCGGCCGCCACCTCGACGAGGCCGCAGCCGCCTTCCCCCGCTTCCCCGGCACCCTCGCGCTCGTCCTGGACGCCTCGGCGTCCATGCGCGGCCACGGCGCCCGCGAATGGGCGCTGATGTCCCAGGCCGCCGCGCTGCGCATGGTCCTGTCGGAGGTGTGCGACCGGCTGGAGGTCGTCGAGACCGGCGGCGACGAACGCGCCCCCCGCGGCGCCACCGACCTCGCCACCGGCGTCCTGGACGCCCTCGGCGCCGACCCCGACCTCGTCGCCGTCGTCTCCGACGGCCACGAGAACCTCTTCCCCGGCGACCTCGCCCGCGTCATCGCCACCCTCCCCGCCGCCGGCGTCACCACCCCCGTCGTGTTCTGCCACGCCGCCTTCACCGCCGCCGACGACCCCACCCCGCCGCCCCCCGCCCCCTCCCTGCCCCGGCGCGCGTTCTGGCACCAGGACGACTTCGCCGACCTGCTGCCCTGGATGCTCGGGCACTGCGCCGCGGGCGCGCCCTGGCTCCGCGCCTTCCTGCACACCCGCCTGGACGACCTCGACCGCCGCGCCGACGCCCTCACCCCCGGCCTCGCCGCCTGACCGACCGCCTCGCCGCCTGGCCGCCTGACCACCCGCCCGACCGCCCGTCGCCTGCCCGCCGCCCGACCCGCCGCGTGAAAGGGGCCCGCCGTGACCGACCTGACGGCGCTCGACACCCTGGTCCCCGGCCCGCTCAGCCTCGCCGGGCACCGCCTCGGCACCCCGCAGCAGGCCGGCGCGCTCACCATGGTCCCCATCTCCGGGCCCGCCCACCCCGGCTTCACGCCGCCCCACGCCCTGAGACCCTCCCGCGCCACCGGCCGCGGACAGGTCGAACTCACCAACCCCGACGCGGGCGGCGTCGCGATCGTCCCGCTGCACATCGGCCACCTCCAGGACCGCGCCCCGACCCGCGCCCTCTGCCGCTCGGCGCTCATCCCGCCCGGGCGGACCCTCCGCTGCGAGGACGCCTGCTGCGTCCAGGAGGGCCGGAGCGGCCACCTCACCGGCGGCGACCCCCGGTTCCTCGTCCTGCCCGGCGAACTGCGTGCCCGCGCCCTCGCCCTGCGCGGCGTCACCGACCACGGCAAACTCTCCGACGCCATCGCCGACCTCAACGCCCGCCACGGCCTGGCCCGGCACGGGCACCTCGACCGGCTCCTCGCCCGCCACCGGCCCGCCCTCACCCGGTTCCAGAACCGCCTGGAACCCCAGCCCGGCCAGGTCGGCGCCCTGTTCCTGATCGCCGGACGCCTCGCCGGCGTCGAGATCACCCCCGACCCCGCCTACTTCGCGCAGATGTGGACCGCGCTGGCCTGCCACGCCTACGGCGTCGCCGCCCACCGCGCCGAACCCGCCCCGCCCGCCCGCGCCGAGCCCTACGACGCCGCGAACCTCGCCGAACTGCGCGGTGCCCTGGACCACGACCGCTCCGCCCGCCTCGCCCACCTCACCGAACAGATCACCGCCCAGCTCACCGGCCCCGCCACCGGGCCCGTCCGCCTCCGCGAAGAGGACCGGCACCAGACCCTGCGGCTGTCCACCCTCACCGCCCCCCACCTCGCCGGGCAGATCGTCACCGACGGCGACCGCGCCGTCTACGCTTCGCTGTTCGCCCACCGATTCCCGCCGGACCCGGCGATCCCGTAAAGGGCTTGCCCCGCGAGCGCGCGCCCACTTCAATCGGACACGCGGGAACTGTGCCGGGCCCTCAGGCGACGAACCTGACCCCGGGCCCCGGAGCCGCCGCCGCGACGACGGCCCCTGGCCCGACGGCGCGCCGGCCACCCGTCCCGCCCCCGCCACCCGTCCGCCCCCCGGTCCGCCGCCGGCCCGCCGGCGCCCCCGAACCGGGCTGAAGACTCGGCAAAGGTTGGCCCCCCGCCCGGGGCGTACCCGCGGGCCGGCCGGTACGCCGCCGCTACCGTGCGGGCATGCCGCACACCCCCGGCGACAAGCCCGGCGGCGGGCCCACGGGCACCGCCGGCGCCCCGCCCGACCCACCTGCCCCACCCGGCCCCGCCGGCCCCGCCGGACCGCCCGACCCGCGGCACATGCCGCCCTGGCTGCCCCGCGCGTTCCTGCTCGCCGGCGCCACCGTGCTGCTGTTCGTCGTCGGCGTGTGGCTCGCCCAGCGGCTCCGCGAACTCCTCCTGCTGCTGCTCACCTCCCTGTTCCTGGCGTTCGCGATCGAACCCGCCGTCAACTGGCTCGCCGCCCGCGGCTGGCGGCGCGGCCTGGCCACCGGCCTGATGTTCCTGGTCATCGCCCTGCTCACCGCCGTGTTCCTCGGCGGCATCGGCTCCCTGCTGGCCACCCAGACCACCCACCTCATCGACGGGTTCCCCGGCGACGTCCGCGCCACCATCGACTGGGTCAACTCCACCTTCGGCACCCACCTGTCCCGCGACACCGTCTTCCAGCGCCTGCCCACCGTCACCGACCAGATCTCCCGCCACCTGTCCGACCTCGCCGGGAACGTCTGGGGGATCGGCGCCACCGCCCTCGGCGTCGTGTTCAAACTCCTCGGCGTGCTGCTGTTCACCTTCTACCTGTCCGCCCAGGGCCCCCAGTTCCGCCGCACGGTCTGCTCCGTCCTCCCGCCCCACCGCCAGCGCCAGGTCCTGTCCGCCTGGGAGATCGCCGTGCAGAAGACCGGCGGCTACATCTACTCCCGCGCGCTCCTCGCGCTGATCTCCGGCGCCGCGCACTACGCCGCCATGGCCGGGCTCGGCGTCCCCTACGCGCTGACGCTGGCGCTGTGGGTCGGCGTGGTGTCCCAGTTCATCCCCGCCGTCGGCACCTACCTCGCCGGCGCCGTCCCCGTCCTCATCGCGCTCACCCGGGGGCCCTCCACCGCGCTGTGGATGCTGCTGTTCATCACCGCCTACCAGCAGTTGGAGAACTACCTCCTGCAGCCCCGCATCACCGCCCGCACCCTCGACATGCACCCCGCCGTCGCGTTCGGGCTCGTCCTGGCCGGCGCCGCCGTCGTCGGACCGCTCGGCGCGCTGCTGGCCCTGCCGTTCGGCGCCAGCGTCCAGGCGTTCGCCGGCGCCTACGTCCGCCGCTACGAGATCGAGGAGCACCCCCTCACCGTGGCCCCGCCGCCCCGCCCCCGCCTGATGCCCCGGCTGCGGCGGCGGCGCCGCTGACCCCCCTTTACCGCCCCCATGCCGGACGCTGGACGCCTCGTCGACCATTGCCATGGACGCGCCCGCCCCACCGGGTTACCGTTCCAACAACCTTGATCATCTACTCTGCGGGCCGCTCGGGGGCGGAGGGAGCCGTCATGCGCCACACGCTCGACCCCACACACCGCACCACCCGGAGACTCACCGCCGCGCTCGCCGCGGCGCTCACCGCCGCACTCACCACGGGGGCCCTCGCGAGCGCCGCGCCCGCTCCCGCCTCCGCGAGCCCCGCGCCCGCGCCCGTCCCCGGGCTCCTCCCGGCGACCGGACGCCACCAGGACCCCCACCTGCTGCGCCTCCTGCGCTCGATGCCCCTGCGGGACAAGGCCGCGCAACTGTTCGTCCTGCAGGTCCACGGCACCAGCGCCGACACCACCGCCCCCGCCGACGTCGCCGCCAACCGCCGCCTCTACGGCGCCGACAACGCCGCCCAGGTCATCGCCCGCTACCACCCCGGCGGGTTCATCTACTACTCCGCCGGCCCCGCCAACGTCCAGAACCCCCGCCAGCTCGCCGCCTTCTCCAACGGCATCCAGCGCGCCGCGACCGCCCAGCCCCTCCCGATCCCCGCCACCATCGCCACCGACCAGGAGGGCGGCATCGTCGCCCGCGTCCAACCGCCCGCCACCCAGTCGCCCGGCGCGATGGCCCTGGCCGCCGGGCGCCGCACCGCCGACGCCCGCGCCCTCGCCGCCATCACCGGCCGGGAACTGCGCGCCGTCGGCGTCAACCAGGACTACGCGCCCGACGCCGACGTCAACGTCGACCCCGCCAACCCCGTCATCGGCGTCCGCTCCTTCGGCTCCGACCCCGCCCTGGTCTCCCGGATGGTCACCGCGCAGATCGACGGCTACCGCGCCGGCGGCGTCACCCCCACCGTCAAGCACTTCCCCGGCCACGGCGACACCACCACCGACAGCCACACCGGCGTCCCCCGCATCGGCCACACCCGCGCCGAATGGGAGCGCCTCGACCTGCCGCCCTTCCGCGCCGCCGTCGCGCGCGGCGCCGACGCCATCATGACCGCCCACATCATCGTGCCCGCCCTCGACCCCTCCGAGGACCCCGCCACCCTCTCCCGGCCCATCCTCACCGGCATCCTGCGCGACCGCCTCCACTACCGCGGCGTCATCGTCACCGACGCCCTCGACATGCAGGGCGTCCGCGACAAGTACGGCGACGAACGCGTCCCCGTCCTCGCCCTCAAGGCCGGCGCCGACGTGCTCCTCAAACCCCCCGCCGACGCCTCCGGCACCGGCGTGTTCCCCCGCCAGCTCGACGCCGTCGTCACCGCCGTCCGCACCGGCGAACTCACCGAGCAGCGCCTCGACGCGTCGGTCTACCGGGTCCTGGAGCTGAAGAAGCGGCGCGGCCTGTTCCGCGACCCCTACGCCGACGAGTCCCGGATCGGCGACGTCGTCGGCGCCCCCGCGCACCTGGCCGCCGCGCAGCGCGCCACCGACCGCACCACCACCCTGGTCAAAAACGACGCCCGGCTGCTGCCGCTGCGCCCCGGGCCCCGCCGCGTCCTGGTCACCGGCTGGGGCGCCGCGACCACCACCGGCCTCGCCGCCGAGATGACCGCGCGCGGCGCCACCGCCACCGTCCGCGAGACCGGCCTCAGCCCCACCCCCGCCCGCATCGCCCAGGCCGTCGCCGCCGCCCGCGACCAGGACCTCCTCGTCGCCGTCACCAACCGCGCCTGGGACGTCAAGGACGAGAGCCCCCACAACGGCCCCGGCCAGCGCGACCTCGTCAAGGCGCTCGCGGCCACCGGGAAGCCCGTCATCGTCGTCGCCGCCCGCGACCCCTACGACATCGCCTGGTTCCCCGAGACCCCCACCTACCTCGCCACCTACTCCGCCACCGCCGAGGCGGTCCGCTCCACCGCCAAGGTCCTCTACGGCGAGACCCGCCCGCGGGGCCGCCTGCCCGTCACCATCACCGCCGCCGACGACCCCGCCGCCGTCCTGTACCGGTTCGGGCACGGCCTGCGCTACCGCCGCTGACCCGCCGGTGAGCCGCCGGCGCCGGCTGTGAGCGGCGTCTCCGACAGGCCCGGCGCCCCATCGGGCAGGATCGGAGGATGCGGGTACCCCGCCCGGCCCCCGCCGGCGCGCTTGCGGCGGCCGCCGCCCTCCTCACGGCGGCGGCCACCCTCGACGTGCTCGCCGGCGGCCCGCTCCGCGCCCTGGACCACCGCGTCTTCGCCGGCGGGCTGCCGCCCCGCACCGGCGCCTGGTACTGGACGTGGCGGACGATCGTCAACGCCGGCCAGTACTGGCTCGCCGGCTCCCTCGTCGCCGCCACCGCCGCCGCGGCCGCCTGGCGCCGCCGCCGGATCCGGCCGCTGCTGACCGCCGCGCTCTGGCTCATCACGACCGAGGCGACCGTGCGCGGCGCGCAGCTCGCGTTCGCCCGGACCCCGCCGCGCACCGGGCACGACGCCCTCGCCGCCGACGGCTCCCTGTCCTACCCGTCCGGGCACGCCGCCAACGCCGCCGCCTGCCTGCTGTTCGCCGCCGCCCTCGCCCGCGCGCCCCGCCGCGCGACGATCGCCGCGCACGCCCTGGCCGCCGCCGTCGCGGCCGGCGTCGTCGCGCTCGGCTACCACTGGCCCACCGACGCCGCCGCCGGCTGGGGCGCCGGCGTCCTGCTGGCCTGCGCCGGGCGGGCCCTGCTCACCGGAGCGGAGCGCCCGGCCCGGCGACCTCGGCCAGCAGCGCCGCCAGCTCCGCCGGACGGGAGAACATCGGCCAGTGCCCCGTCGGCAGCTCCCGATAGCTCCAGCCCGGGCCCTCCATCATCGCGAACACCGGATTGCCCGAGGCCGCCATCCGCCGCACGTCCTCCACCGTGAACGTGCAGGCCACCAGCGTGCGCGGGACGTCGGGCAGCGGCCCCTCCAGCGGCTGCGTCACCGTCGCGAACGGCTGCGGCGTGCCGCGCCGCCGCATCTCCTCCAACCGCGCCGCGTCCAGGCCCGCCAGGATGTGCGGCTCGGCGGACGGGTCGAACGGCGGCACCGGCAGCCGCCACCCCCCGCCCTCCTCGGCGACCTGCCGCCGCAGCTCCGCCCGCGCGTCCGGGGCGTGGAAGTCCAGGCCCGCCAGCCCCGGCGGCATCGGACCGGAGTCGACGTAGACGATCCGCGCGACCCGCCCCGGGACCCGGGCGGCCGCGCCCGCCGCGGCCATGTTCGCGCCGCTGTGCGCGACCAGCACGACCTCCTCCAGACCGCCGTCCTCGATGACCTGGACGATGTCGGCGGCGTGGGTGTCCACATCCACCTCGGGCGTCGCCTCCGCCGCCCGCTCCGCGATCCCCGTCAACGTCACCGCGCGCACCTGGTGGCCGCCCGCGCGCAGCGCCGCCGCCACCTCCTCCCACGCCCACCCGCCGAGCCAGTACCCCGGGACCAGAACGAACGTCGCCATGTCGGATTCCTTCCGTCGAAGCCGTGACCTCACGCTATGCTCCATACCGGACAGAAACCGCCCGGATAAGGTGCGTGGCCCGTGTCACATCCGACGACCCGGATCCTGGCCATGCTCGAACTCCTCCAGGCCCACCACCGCATGAGCGGCCCCGAACTCGCCCGGCGCTTGGAGGTCGACGAGCGGACCGTCCGCCGCTACGCCGCCCGCCTCGACGACCTCGGCGTCCCCGTCCTCGCCGAACGCGGCCGCCACGGCGGCTACCGGCTCATGCCCGGCTACAAACTGCCGCCGCTCATGCTCACCGACGACGAGGCCACCGCCGTCGTGCTCGGCCTGCTCGCCGGACGCCGCGTCGGCCTGCCCGGCCAGGCCACCGAGAGCGCCCTCGCCAAGGTCCAGCGCGTGCTGCCCGCCGCGCTGCGCGACCGCGTCCAGGCCCTCCAGGACACCCTCGGGTTCACCCTCGCCGCCCGCGACGCCGCCGCCCCCGCCACCGAGGCCCTGCTCACCCTCGCCGCCGCGACCCGCGAGCGCCGCCGCGTCCGGCTCCGCTACCGCTCCTGGCGCGGCGACACCAGCGAACGCGACCTCGACCCCTACGGGCTGGTGTTCCACTCCGGACGCTGGTACGTCACCGGCCACGACCACCGCAGCGGCGAGACCCGCACCTTCCGCGTCGACCGCGTCGACTCCGCCGAACCGCGCCCCGCCACCTTCGACACCCCCGCCGACCTCGACCCCGTCCAGCACGTCACCCGGTCACTGGCCCGCGTCCCCTACGCGCACGAGGTCGAGGTGCTGCTGGAGACCACCCTCACCGACGCGCGCCGCCGCGTCCCCGCCTCCGTCGCCACCCTCACCGAGACCGGCGGGGGAGTGCTCCTGAGCACCCGCGCCGAACACCTGGACGGCATGGCGCGCATGCTCGCCGGGCTCGGCTGGCCCTTCACCGTCCGCCGCCCCGACGCGCTCCGCGACCACGTCCGCGACCTCGCCCGCACCCTGCACGAGCAGGCCGACCGCCGCGACCGCTGAACACCCCCGCCGAAACGGCGTCAGGCGCGGGCCCGGGTCAGGTGCGGGCCTTCCACTCGTCCTCAAGCATCGCGTAGACGACCTCGTCGGTCCACTCGCCCTTGACCATCTCGTTCTGCAGCAGATGCGCCTCACGCCGCATCCCCAGCCGCTTCAGCACCCGCGCGGACGCCGCGTTGCGCCCGTCCAGCCGCCCCACGACCCGGTGCAGCCCGAGCCCCTCGAACCCCAGCCGCAGCACCGCCTCGGCGGCCTCGGTCGCGAACCCCTTGCGGTGGTACTGCGGGTTGAGGATGTAGCCGATCTCGCCCTGCCGGTGCTCCCGGCTGCGCCACTGGAGGTTGACCTCGCCGATCAGCGCGCCGGTCTCCCGCCACACCACCGCCAGCACCAGCCAGTCGCCCTCCCGCTCAACGGTGGACGCGCCCATCTTCTGCTGGAGGAACGACCTGGACTCTTCCAGGTTCCGCGGCTCCCAATACAGGAAACGCGCCACCTCGGGCAGGGACTGGTAGGCGTAGAGGCCGTCCAGGTCGCCCTCACGGAACGGCCGCAGAGCCAGCCGCTCGGTCTCGATCGGATAAGTGGGACGCAGCACAGGGGTGATCCTATTCACGAGGTTCCCTGTTGGGCGACCCGTGATTTCCCGGAAAGCGGCCCGACGCCGGAAATTCCTCCGCCCGCCGCCCCGAACCACCGCCGTCCGTCCCGCGCGCGCCGCGCTCCCGGCTTGCTTGCCGTGTGCTCCCCGCGTGCTCCCGGCGCGCCCGCGTTAGCGGCGCCACCAGGCGGACCGGCCCCCGCCCCGCGACCCCGCCAGCCGCGCCCAGCCGCTCCGCCGCGACCGTCCCGACCTGCCCGTACGCGGCAGACCACGCGCCAAACGACGCGGCAGACCACGCGGAACGCCCGGCAGGCTCGACGGGCCCGGTGCCCGCGCCGCCAGCCGCGTCCCCGACGTGCGGGCCGCGCCGGCCAGCCCCGCCGAACGGGCCGCCACCCGGCGCGCCCGCCCCGACCAGCCGTGACGGCGCGCCGCGGCCGCCCGGCGGCGGCGCACCAGCACCGCCGCGGCCACCGCCGCACCGGCCGTCCCCGCGACCGCGCCGCCCACGCCCGCGCCCTTGCGGGCCTTGGGCGAGCCCGCGGCCGCCTTCGCCGACGCCGCCCGGGACGCCGCCGCGCCCCGCGCCGACGCCACCGCCGACCGCGCCCGCGCCTTGGCCTCGGCCACCTTCTCCCGTGCCATCGCCTTCACATCCGCCCGCGCGGCCAGCGCCTCCACCGTCTCGCCGAGGTGATGGCGCGCCCGGTCGACCTCGTGGCGCAGCTCCTCGGTCTCGGATCCGGCGCCGTCCCGCCCGTGCGGCTCATGCGGTGCGTCGCGCGCGTCGCCGCGCGGCCCGCTGTGGGATTTGTCCTGCATGGTCATCGGTGCGTTCTCTCCTTGATGTCGCTGACGGTCCGGCGCGCCTCGTCCATCGCCATCTCCGGCTTGGGCGGCGTCGCCCGCGCCGTCTCCCGCCGCCCCAGCATCGCCAGGACCCCCGCCACCGCCAGCAGCACCGCGCCGATGATCAGCGCGGACGCCCACATCGGCAGGACCAGGGCCAGCGCCGCCACCGCCGCCGCCAGCAGCACGCCCACCCCGTACAGGGCGACCAGGCCCGCGCCGCCGTACATCCCGGCGCCCTTCCCGGCGTGCTTGCCCTTGTCCTTCAGCTCGGCGGCGGCCAGCCGCAGCTCGGCGCGCATCAGCTCCGACACCTGCTGCGCCGCCTGCCGCACCAGCTCACCGGTGCCCGGCTCCTCGCGCTGGTCCGGGACGGCGAAGTCGTGCCGGGACGCGCCCGGGCTCGGCGCGGCCGCTTCGCCGTCGTGTGTCGCCCGCACGGTGCTCATGACCTCAGGCCCCTTCCGCGTGCTCTCGTCCGGACGCCCCGAACGTTCCGGCGCCCGCGAGAAAGCCGTTCCCCCTGCCCGGCGCCTAAACGTGGCCGCCCCGCCACACCCCGGCACCGCCGGCGGCGCGGCGCGCCGCGTCCGGCCTGGATCACGGCGGGGCCCGGTGCGACACTCCCGGCATGGCGAACGAGGGTCACATCACGACCGGCCAGGACGTCGCGGAGGCGACCCGGGCCGAGAACGCCGCCTTGAAGGCGTCGCTGGCGGGCAGACCGAGACCGCACGAGATCGGGGACCCGGTCGCGGTCCGCGCGGCGGGCGCCGCCGGCAAGGGCGCCTTCCCCGCGCCCGTCCTGCTGCCGCAGGGCACGAACCAGGCCGTCCCCGGCCGCGGCGGCGACGTCCCCGTCCGCACGTTCGAGACCGAGGACGCGCGCGGCGTCCTGATGTTCCTGCACGGCGGCGGCTGGACGCTCGGCACCGCCGAAGGGCAGGACATCTACCTGTGGGACCTCGCCCAGGCGGCGCATGTCTGCGTCGTCAGCGTCGGGTACCGGCTCGCGCCCGAGCACCCCCACCCCGCCGCCGCCGAGGACTGCGAGGACGTCGCGCGCTGGCTCCTCGACCACGCCGCCGACCGGTTCGGCACCGACCGGCTCCTCATCGCCGGCGAATCCGCCGGCGCCCACCTGGCGGTCCTCACCCTCCTGCGCCTGGGCGCCGACGCCCCCGCCTTCCGCGCCGCGCAGCTGTCCTACGGCGTCTTCGACCTGTCGATGACGCCCAGCCAGCGCGACGGCGCCGGCAAGCTGTTCACCTCGACGCCGGCGATGCGCTGGTTCTACGACCAGTACCTGCCCGGCCTGACCCCCGAGGAGCGCCGCGACCCCGCCATCTCGCCCCTGTACGCCGACGTGCGCGGCATGCCGCCCGCCCGGTTCACGGTCGGCACCGAGGACCCGCTGCTGGACGACTCGCTGTTCATGGCCGCGCGCTGGCGGGCCGCCGGCAACGACACCGAACTGGAGGTCGTCGCCGAGGGCATCCACGGGTTCGCCTCCTTCCCCCTGACGATCGCGCGCCGCGAGATCGACCGCCAGTCCGGCTACCTCGCGCGCGCCGTCGCCGACCGCTGAGCACACCCGGCTTCAGTCAACGGGCCCGGTCATCGGGTTCAGGCGGTGGCGACCCACGCGACGCGGTGCCCCTCGGTCGGGTCGGGCGTCTCCCACCGCCGGACGAGCCGGTCCACCACCGCGTCCGGCACGGGCGCCGCCCGGGCGCGGTTGCGGCCGCGCAGCACCCCGGGCGGCGCCTCCAGCGCCACCACCTCCACCCGCCCCCGGTAGCCGGCGGCCAGGCCCGTGCACTGCTCGCGGAGCTGCCGCGACACGTTCGTGGCGTTCCACACGAACGAGCGGCCCGCCCGCAGGTGCCCGCGCGCCAGCTCGTGCGCCGCGGCGGCCACCGCGCGCTGGTCGCCCGAGGGCGCCACGCCCATCTCCGCGCGCAGCCGGTCCAGGCTGACCACCGGCACGTCCGGCCGGTGCGCCGCGATCCAGTGGTCCTTGCCCGCCCCCGGCAGCCCCGACAGCACCGTCACCGTCAGCCGCGTGTCGTCGAAGGCGTCATAGTCCGGGTCGCGTCCCGGCTTGCGGAAGTACCAGAACCGGGCGTGGTCGGAGGGGAACACGCGCGGCGCGTCCAGGCACCCCTGCTCGGCGCAGTACTCCCGGTACAGCGCGATGTTCTCCAGCACCTCCGCCAGGTCGCCGCACACCCGGCCGCGGATGTCGGCCTCCGCCAGCAGCGCCAGGTCGTCGTTGCGGGCCAGCAGGCTCACCCGGAACGCGATCGGCTGCAGGTCGGGCCGCTCCAGCGCCCAGAACGGCACCTGGTGGTGGCGGACCAGCGCGGCGACGTGCTCGCGCCAGGCGACCGGCGCGCCCAGCTCCCACAGGATCCGCCGCACCATCAGGTCCCCGCGCCGCGAATGCCCGTGCGCGGTGATCCGGCCGTCCCCGTCGGTGCGGGTGCAGTACGGCTTCGCGACGTCGTGCATCAGCACCGCCGCGAACAACCGGACACGCTCCGCCGCCGGCCGCGCCCGCCACCGCGGCGACGCCGCCAGCGCCTCGCACGCCATCCGGGTGTGGACCTCCACGTCCCCCTCGGCGTGGTGCACCGCGTCCTGCGGGACGCCCCCGAGCGCCCGCACCCACGCGAACGCCTCGCGGATCTCCGGCCACGGCACGGCCCAGCCCGGCGGCGCCGGGCACAGGTCAGCGAACACCCGCATACAGCACCTCCGGATCGGCCAGGCCGTTGGCGATGATCGGACGGCCCTGCCAGTGCGTCCCCGCGTCCAGGATCGCCGTCAGGAAACTCGGCCGCACCCACTTGAGGCGGCCGACGGTCCGGCCGTCCTCCTCCACCTTGACGTAGAGGCCCTCCATCTCCTCGGACGGATCGGACTCCGCCACCGCCCGGTCCGCGTCGGCGCCGCCCGCCTTCGCCGCCGCCCGCAGCGCGTCCCGCCACCCGGCCGTCCGGCACGTGGAGGGCCCCACCAGCGCGGTCAGCGCCGCCACCTCCCGCAGCCTCCCCTCGTGCAGGACGGGCACCGGCACCACCGGCGTCCCCGCCAGCAACTCGCGGCGCCGCGCGGTCGACAGGAACGTCCCGTCCCGCAGGTCCAGGACGTCGAACTCACAGAAATAGTGGGGGAGGGCGTCGTAGAAGACGGTGTGCTTGGCATACAGCCACTCCCCGTACATCACATACCGGTCGCCCAGCCGCTCCCACAGGATGTGCCGCACCGACGCCGCCCACGCCTTCAGCGGCGCGAACTGGCGCTCGCGCGGCCCGCCCGCCAGGTAGTGGCCCCGGCTCTGCAACCGCAGCTCGCCCTCGGAGGAGAAGCTGACGCCGCAGTTGGCGCCGTCCAGCTTCTCCTCGACCACCAGGTAACGCCCGGCGACCTCCCCGAACGGCACGGCGGCCAGGTCGTGGTCGCCCGGCTGCAACCGGGATCCCGCGATGTGCCGGGTGCGCGGATATTTGCGGAGCATGCCGCCTGTTCTAGTGAACCGCGCCGGTCACGCCAACCGGTTTTCCCGCGCGTCCCCCCGGGCGGGGACCACTGCGACCAGCGCCAGCGCCGCCGCCCACAGCCCGAACGTCACCCACCCCAACGCGTGCAGCCGCGCCGTGAACCGCGCCGGACCCGCGACCGCCCCGTACACCGCGACGCCCAGCGCGGTCCCGACCTGCCGCGCGGTGTCGTTGCCCCCGCCCGCCAGCCCCGCCCAGCAGCGGCCCCGCCGGCAGCGCCGTCGAGGAGATCCCCGCTCACACCCCGAGCGCCCGCGCCTGCTCGGCCTGTCTCGGATACGCCGCCGTGATCAGCGCCAGGCTCCCGGGAAGCAGCGGCGCCGCCCCCGCCCCCTGGACGACCCGCGCCGCGATCAGCGGGGCCGCGCCCGGCGCCGCCCCGCACGCCGGCGACGCCGCCCTGAACAGCCCGAACCCCCCAGCGTCAGCCTCCGGTGTCCCACCCGGTCGCCGAGCGCGCCGCCGCCCAGCAGCAGCCCCGCGATCGCCACCGCGTAGCCGTCCACCATCCCCTGCAACCCCGGCAGGCGCGTGCCGAGCGCCCGCCCGATCCCCGGCAGCGCGACGTTCACGATCGTCACGTCCAGCAGGACCAGGAACATCCCCGCGCACAGCACCACGAGCATCGCGCCCCGCCGCGCCACCCGTCCGGGCGCGGCGGTTCCGGTCGTCGATGTCGGAGCACCCATGCGCTCCACGGTCCACCCCGGACGTTTCACCGAGGATCGAACCGTCCCGGGGCCGCGCACTCCCCTGAAGCTCCTCGCCCTGCTGGCCGACGACGCCCGCACGCCCCGGCGGTTAGAGTCGGCCGCGAAGCCCGACGCGTGAGCACAGGGGAGAGGCGGATGGCGCCGACCGCGGCCTACGACGAGATCGCCGACTGGTACGAGCACGAGTTCCTCGGGCACGACCCCGCCGGGGACGGCGACGCGTTCGGCCTCGGCGCAGTCCTGCGCGACCTCCTCGGCGAGGGCCGCGGGCCCTGCCTGGAGATCGGATGCGGCACCGGCGTCAACGCCGCCCGCGTCCGCGCCCTCGGCTGGACGCCGTTCGGCGCCGACCTGTCCGCCGGGATGCTGCGGCACGCCCGCGGCCGACTCCCCGCCGTGCGGGCCGACGCCGCGCGCCTCCCGCTCCGGGACGCGTCGCTCCCCGCCGTCATCGCCGTGATGGTCCACACCGACATGCCCGCCTACCCGGCGGTGGCCCGCGAGGCCGCCCGGGTCCTGCGGCCCGGGGGAGTGTTCGTGCACGTCGGCGTCCACCCCTGCTTCTGCGGCGGGTTCGCCGACCGCACCGACCCGGACGCGGTCGTCATCCGGCCCGGCTACCGCGACGGCCACTGGACCAAGGCGTCCTGGACCGACCGGGGCGTGCGCGCCAGGATCGGCGCCGTCCACCGCCCGCTGCCCGAACTCATGCACGCGTTCCTGGAGGCGGGGATGACGCTCGACCGGTTCGCCGAGACCGGCGACCCCACCCCGATCGTCCTCGGCGTCAGGGCGCGCACACCGGCCGCGTGACCGCCCCACGGGATCGGGACGCCGACTGTTTCCCATTAATTTCCGGGCGGCATACCTTGGATTGTCGGCGGCGACCCGCGAACGTCGAAGAACCGCCGCCCGCCTTGACATGGAATCGGGCCCCGGAGGCCCTGAACGGGATCGGTTCGCGCCTATCCCGGCGTGAACCGTGAGACGATGGCGAGCCATATCGTCGCCATTCGGTCCGGGCGCCGCGTGCGCGCGAAGGGAGCCTCCGGCATGACCTCCGACATCACCGCCGAGCAGTACGTGGAGAAAGTCGCGGAGCACTGCTCGGCCGAGCAGCGGGAACTCCTCCGGCGCCATTTCGGGGCCGCGGATCCCGGCACCGGCGACATCGACCTCGGCGTGCGGATGGGCAAGGTCCTCACGACCGCGCGGCCGTTCACCGCCATGCCCCTCGACGAGGTCGAGCGGCTGCTCGCCGGCCCCATCCCCGAACTGCGGGCGGGCGCGCTGCGCATCATGGGCGACAAGGCCAAGCACAAGAAGGCCACCGACGCCGAGCGCGCGGTGCTCTACGAGCTGTACATGAAGCACAAGGACAAGATCAACAGCTGGGGGCTGGTGGACATCAGCTCCCACCAGATCGTCGGCGGCTACCTGGTGGACCGGCCCCGCGACGTCCTCTACGAGATGGCCGCCTCCGACAACTGGTGGGAGCACCGCATCGCGCTCGTCAGCACGCTGGCCTTCGTCGGCCGCAAGGACGTGGACGACACCTTCCGGCTCGCCGAACTGCTGCGCGACGACGAGCACGACAAGGTCCACACCGCCGTCGGATGGCTCCTGCGCGAGGCGGGCCGGCACGACCGCCCCAGGCTGCTGAAGTTCCTGGACGCCTACGCCGCCACCTTGCCGCGGATCACCCTGCGCACCGCCATCGAGCACTTCGACAAGGAGCAGCGCGCGCACTACCTCGGCATGAAGAAGCGGCTCGCGGAAGGCGGCTGAGCGGACCCCGGTGTTCACCGGAAAGCCCGGGGCGAGAACTCGCCCCGGGCTTCCCGGCAGATCCCTCGGAACGCTACGGTCAGTGGCCGACGTCGCCCTTGACGTGCCGCTGCACGAGATCGTAGGACCGGTCGCCGAACTGCTTGCCGAAGTCGGCGGACCTCAGGCACGACTGCAGGTAATGCACCCCGCCCCACACCCGGCTGTGCAGGCAGTCGTCCGCGAAGTCGGTCCAGTTGGACCAGTGCAGCTTCAGCTCCTTGGAGGGGGTGACCCCCGGCTCCACCAGCGTCCAGCCCACGGGAATGGTGATGCTGAGGTCCAGTTGGTCGTTGCCGAGGAACCGCCGGCACGCCTGCGCCTGCGCGGCGCAGACCCCCGAGGAGCCCGACGGGTACTCCGGGTGGTCGGGCATGTTCAGGTAGCTGGACCACTGGTCGGCGGGCATGTCCCTGACCGTCCCCTTGCCGGGGCCGCCCCAGGAGGTCACCCGGGAGTGGCCGTACACGTGCTGGATCGCGCTGCCCGGCCGCACCACGTCGTACTTGCGCTTGTAGTGCCACATGGCGACCGTCGAGTCGAAGACCGCCAGCGTGTTCGTCGCGAACAGGTGGATCCAGCCGTCCAGGTCCAGCTTCTTGTCATTGGCCCTGGCGGCGGCGAACACCGACCGGCTGATGCCCAGCAGCTTGTCGTCGAACAGCTCCGCCTTCACCTTCTGCTCTTCGGTGAGGCCCGCCGACACCTCAAGGATGTGGTCCACCGAGGCCTTGTAGGCCTTCTTGTTGTGGTGGTTGATGTACTCGGGCGGGGCGAGGCCGAACTGACCCGGGTCCTTGAACGTCATCGCCTTCACCCGCCCCATGTGCGCGGTGGCGAAGTGCTGGACGGTGTAGATGCCCTTGTCGCCGATCCCGGTCGTGCCGGGCGGCGGCGCGCCGAGGCGGCGGCGGTGCGGGCCCAGTTTCGGCTGCCAGTGCGAGGGGTTGATCAGCTCGTAGGCGGTGTTCACGGGCTCATAACCGGTGTAGTCCGAGAAAGGCCGCGGGTTGTACTTGCGGCCGCCGTCGTAACCGAGCATGTTCATACCGTCATTGCGCCCATAGGCGACCGCGCCCTTTCCGGCGAGGTTGCCGATGCCGACCGGCGTGGTCGGGTCCAGGGACTCGTCGTCGGGGTTCAGCCCCACGAACAGCAGCAGGCTCCGGAAGCCCGACCGCTCGGGCACCACGCCCTTGAGCAACTGCCAGGAGGCGTGCAGGGCGGCGATGTTCTTGTTCCGGTTGGTGTTCGACTCGCTGGAAGGGCGGCGGGGGATTCGGGTGATGATGCCGACCGCGGTCGGGTGGTAGGGCGCCGCCGCGTCGAACCACGCGGTCTGGTTCAGGTGGCTGGCCCACTCCACCAGCGTCACATCCATGGGGGCGAACACGTCCGGGTTCGACCGCGAGTCCTGCGAGTCGAGCAGGTCCCGGATGAAGTTGCCCTTGTCGAAGTCGAAATTCTCCGCCCGCGCCCGCAGCGCGGACTGGGCGCTGGCCGTCTGGGTGGTGCCCAGGGTGACCAGCGCGGCACTGCCGAGCCCGCCGAGCAGCAGCGACCTGCGTCGCATTGCGAAGTTCTGATCGGGAAAACGTCCGGATGCGGTCATGATGCGTCCTCTCGTCGGCTTACCAGGCAAGCCGCCGTTGTTCAGTCGGCCGGGCCGGGGGATACGGTCGATTGGTGCGAGGTCGTTCGCGGGCAGGCCACTCTAAGGAAATGTGTTCGTTGAATTACCGGGCGTCCGCCGCGGCGCTGGAAAAATTCTTCTGCTGGGGGGTGGAAATTTTTGCAGGCGGACGGTATATGGCACAGCCGGGGTGGTCGAAGCGATTAGGCCGAAGCCAATTTTTTTGAATGATGGCGGCGATCGCCACGACACGCAAGACGTCGGTGAACGCCGCTCCCGCCCGTCCGGGAGTTCCGCGCCCGACCGGGCCGCGACCCGGCGGGGGCCCGACTCGGGGCCCCGGGCACTTTCGCCAGGTGAGCCCGGGGGTCCGACGTCGTGTGCAACGTGCCAAATCCCTCCGCTCCGCCCGCGGAGAGCGGCCGCGAGGCCTGTTCTGGCCATGTCCAAAGACAGCACTCTGGAGGATGCGGCACGCCCCTCACCGGCCGAATCCCCGGCGAGACCGCTACCGGGACCTCCGCAGGGACGGGTCGAGGAGCGAGGGCGGGGTGTCGTGCTTCTCCTGCGGGGCGAGGTCGAGGCCGGGCGCGACGATCGCGTCGACCGCGTCCAGGACGTCGCCGGAGAGCACGACGTCGGCGGCGGCGAGCTGCGAGCGCAGGTGCTCGGGCGTCCGGGGGCCGATGAGCGCGCTCGTCACGGCGGGATGCGCGGTCACGAACCCGAGCGCGAGCTGGATCATCGTCAGCCCCGCCTGGCCGGCGACCCCGGCGAGCCGTTCGACGGCCGCCAGCTTGGCCCGGTTGGACGGGACGGAGACGTCGAAGCGCGCCGGCATGAACCTCGACCGGTTCGTGGTGACCTCCCGGCCCTCGCGGACCGCGCCCGACAGCCACCCCGAGGCCAGCGGGCTCCACACCAGCACGCCGAGGCCGTACTCCTGCGCCACGGGCAGGACGTGCGCCTCGGCGCCGCGCTGCAGAACCGAGTAGCCCGGCTGCTCCGTCGCGTACCGGCCCAGGTGGTGCTCGCGCGCCGCCCACTGCGCCTGGACGATGCGGTAGGCCGGGAACGTCGAGGACCCGAAGTAGCGGATCTTCCCCGCGCGCCGCAGGTCGGTCAGCGCCGACAGCGTCTCCTCGTCGGCGGTCGCGGGGTCCCAGCGGTGGATCTGGTAGAGGTCGACGTGGTCGACGCCCAGCCGGCGCAGGCTGCCCTCCAGCGCGGTGACCAGCCAGCGGCGCGAGCCGCCCCGGTGGCCGCGCTCCTCGCCCATCGGCAGGCCCGCCTTCGTCGCCAGCACGACGTCGTCGCGCCGTCCGGCGATGGCCCTGCCGACCATCGTCTCGGACTCGCCGCCGCCGTAGTGGTCGGCGGTGTCGATGAGGTTGACGCCGCCCTCCAGCGCGGCGTCCACGATCGCGGTGGCCTCGTCCTGGGTGGTGCGCCCGATCGGGCCGAAGTTCATCGCGCCGAGCGCGAGGGCGCTGACCTGCACGCCGGTGCGGCCCAAGGTGCGGTACTGCATGCTCGTGCTCCTCCGTGAGGGGGCTGTGCGGACGGGTTGGTCGCCGGACCGCCGCTCTGGCATCATGAGCACAAGCGGAACCGTGTCCCGTTTCGGACGATACGGAACGCTGTCCCGTTTAGCAACCCCGGGCATCGGAGGGAGTGGCGCGGTGAACGACGCGAGCCAGGGGGAGGCGCGCCCCAAGCGGGCCGACGCGCGGCGCAACGAGCAGGCCCTGCTCGACGCGGCCGCCTCGGTCTTCGTCAGGTCCGGGGTGGAGGCGCCGGTGCGCGACATCGCGGCCGAGGCCGGCGTCGGAACGGCCACGATCTACCGCCATTTCCCGACCCGGTCGGATCTGATCATCGCCGTCTACCGGCACCAGGTCGACGCCTGCGCCGAGGCCGGACCCGCCCTATTGGCGGAGAACGCCTCGCCTTTTTCCGCGCTGCGGCGCTGGATCGACCGGTTCGTCGACTTCCTCGTCACCAAACACGGGCTCGCCGCCGTCCTGCAACCCGACAACACCGGCTTCGACGCCCTGCACGCCTACTTCCTCGACCGCCTCGTGCCCGTGTGCGCCGACCTGCTCGCCGCCGCGTCCGCGTCCGGCGAGACCCGCTCCGACGTGGGCGCCTACGAGCTGATGCGCGCCGTCGGGAACCTGTGCATCGGCGCCGGCGGCGACCCCCGCTACGACGCGCGCCGGGTCGTCGGCCTCCTCGTCACCGGGCTGCGCCACCCGGCGTGAGAGGGCCGGTTTCCGGACGCCTTCCAGACCCTTCCGAAAAGGGCCGCCCAGGGAATCTTCCGCCTTTGTGGAACGGACCACCCGAATAGATCGACCTCAATTCCGGGCGATCTGGCGTCCGCAACGGGATTTGCGGACCCAAAGGGCACGGAGCGGTTCGTAAAGCCAGAGCAAAAGGGCAATCGCCCGGTTGATCGGACGTAGGCGAGCGCAGAGAATCTGGGTGCGCATCACGTGGGAACCCAGCCCCACGGAGCGGCGCGGATCTCCCCGCGAACGATCTGCGGACCGAGAGAGGAGTCCCGATGACCGCCGAGACCCAGCACGCGACCCACGCCGGCGCGGTGGACGCCGCACAGGAGGCCATGGGCTGCACGGCCTACTCCTGGTCGCCCGAGGTGCACGACCTCTACGGCGACCCCGAGACGATCATCCGCAAGATGGACGGCATGGACATGGAGCTCGCCGACCGGCGCATCTTCGTCCTGCTCACCGAGAGCGCGAACGGAGCCGACATCCGCTTCTTCGAGCGCGTCGGCGACGGCGAGTACGTCGTGTCGACGTGGTCGGGCGACGCGGCGGCCGGCCTGGTCGGACGGCTCGCCGACACCATCCTCGGCAACAAGGGCGTCCACTGCGTGGGCGAGCAGGTCCGGGCGATGCTCTCGGAGTACGACCTTGAGCCGATCGGCACCGTCCCGGCGCCCGCCAACGCGCGCGCGGCGTTCGCGCACACCGTCCGCGGCCACGGCGAGGGGACCTTCACCCGCGCCACCGCCGCACTCCTCTGCTGACACCCCGCACGGCGAGGCCCAGTCACCGGGCTCCGGTGGCTGGGCCTCTGCTCGCGCCGGCCCACCGCACGCCGTACCCGGGGGAGACCGCAGATGAGAGTTCGAGGGTTCTTCGGCGTGTGGCTCACCGCCGCGGGCGGGAACCTGGGCGACGGCCTCGCCCTCGCCGTCTTCCCCCTGCTGGCCACCCGCCTCACCGACGTGCCCGCCCTGGTCGCCGGGGCCACGCTCGCGCGCACCCTGCCCTACGCCGCCGCGCCCCTGGTCGCGGGCGCCCTCGTCGACCGGACGAACCGACGGCTCCTCATCCTCGGCGCCAACCTCGCCCGCGGCGCGGCGGCCCTCGCGCTGTGCGCCGCGCTGCTGACCGACCTCGGCTCGCTCGGCGCCCTGTACGCCGCCGCGTTCCTGATCGGCCTCGGCGAGACCTTCGCCGACATCGGCACGAGCGCGCTCGTCCCCGCCGTCGTCGGCCGCGACCGCCTCGACCAGGCCAACTCCTGGCTCCAGGGCACCGAGTCGACCCTCAACGAGTTCGTCGGCCCGCCCATCGGCGGCGCGCTGATCCTCGGCGGCACGGCCCTCGCCGCCGGCGGCATCGCCGGCGCCTACCTCCTCGCCGCCGCCGGGATGCTGCTGCTGCGCGGGGCGTACCGTCCGGCGAGATCCGCGCCCGCCACGGTGCGCGCCGACATCGCCGACGGCCTCAGGTTCCTGTGGAACCACCGCGTCATGCGCACGCTCGCGCTGATGGTGACGGTGATGGCCGCGTGCTGGAGCGCGTGGATGGCGGTGCTCGTCCTGTACGTGGTCGCGCCCGGGCCGGTCGGCCTCAACTCCGTCGGCTACGGCGCCCTGCTCAGCGCCCTGGCGGTCGGCGGTGTCGCGGGCAGCTTCCTGACCGTCCTCGTCCGGCGCGGCCTCGGCCTCCGGTGGGTCCTCGGCGGGGACGTCGTCACCAGCGTCGTCCTCCTCGGCGCGCCCGCCCTGACCGCCGACCCCTGGATCATCGGCTGCGCCACCTTCGTCGGCGGCCTCGGCAGCGGCATGTGGAACGTCACCGTCCGCACCCTGCGTCAGCGCCTCACCCCCGACGAACTGCTCGGACGCGTCGGCGGCGCGAGCCGCACGCTCGGCTGGGGCGCGGTCCCGCTCGGCGCCGCCCTCGCCGGACTCGTCGCCGAGACCACCGGCCCGCGCCTGGTCTTCGCCTTGGCCGCCGCCAGCACCGCGCTGATGATCGTCCCGGTGTTCCGCGTCCTCACCCCGTCCGCCCTGGCCGACCACGAACCCGCGCCCCGTCCGACCGCCGCCGTCGACTAGCCCGCCCGCTCCCGCATGACCGCCTCGCGGCGCCGCCCCGTAGGATGTCGATCATGGCTTCGCGTATTTCCGAGCTGGTGCTCGACTGCCGGGACCCGCAGCGCCTCGCGACGTTCTGGTGCGCGGTGCTCGACTTCGTCGTGCTCCACACCGACGAGGACGGCTCGGTGGAGATCGGACCCCGGGAGGGGTTCGGCGGTCTGCAGCCGACCCTGATCCTCAGCCCCACCACCGACCCCAGGGTCGCCAAACTGCCGCTGCACATCGACGTGAACGCCACCGACCGCGACCAGGACGCCGAACTCGAACGCCTCCTGGCGCTGGGCGCGCGCCCGGTCGACATCGGCCAGACCGGCGAGGAGTCCTGGCACTGCCTGGCCGACCCCGAGGGCAACGAGTTCTGCCTACTCCGGGCCCGCCTGAGCTGAGCCCGGATCGGTGGCCGGCGGCGATCCACATCACGTGGCGCAGGCCGGAACCGAAAGTTTTTTCAGATCGGTTCGTCCGAGGTGTCGAGAAGACGGCATCGGCTCCGTCCCTGGGGCACGAGTGGCCACCACGGCCATGTGAGCAACAGGGAGGCCGACCATGCACCCGAACGAGATCGCCGAGATCCTCGACCGCCCGCACAGCCGGGAACTGCTGGCCCGCGACGTGACCCGCCTGGCCTACGTCGCCCAGGACGGAACGCCGCGCTCGATCCCGATCTCGTTCACCTGGAACGGCTCCGAGATCGTCATGTGCACGACCAAGAACGCGCCGAAGCTCCCCGCCCTGCGCAGCAATCCCGCGGTCGCCCTGACGATCGACACCGAGGTGCACCCGCCGAAGATCCTGCTGCTCCGCGGCCGGGCCGAACTGGACGTCGTCGACGGCATCCCGGACGAGTTCCTCCAGATCAACGGCTCCTACGAGATGACGCCCGAGCAGCGGGTCGCCTGGGAGGCCGAGGTCCGTTCGCTCTACGACGGCATGGTCCGGATCGTCGTGACCCCCACCTGGGCGAAGCTGATCGACTTCGAGACGACCCTCCCCAGCGCGGTCGAGGAACTCGTCCGGCAGCGGGCCGAACGTCAGAACGCCTGACCGCGCACTCACAAGGGAACCCTGATGAAGTATCTGATCCTGAAGCACTACCAGGGCGGTCCGCCTCCCACCGTCGAGCACGACTCGATGGACCGGTGGATGCCGCAAGAAGTCGACGCGCACATCCAGTACATGCGCGAGTTCGGCGCCCGTCTCCAGGAGCGGGGCGAGTTCGTCGACACCCAGGCCCTGACGCCCGAAGGCACGTTCGTACGCTACGACGGCCAGGGGCGCCCACCGGTGACCGACGGCCCGTTCGCCGAGACCAAGGACCTCATCGCCGGCTGGTACATCATCGACGTGGACTCCTGGGACCGCGCACTTGAGGTCGCCGGGGAACTGTCGGCAGCCCCAGGCCCCGGCGGCGAGCCCCTCCACGAATGGCTGGAAGTCCGCCCCTTCCTGGCCGACATTCCCGCAGCCCCCAAGTGAGAACCGATTCCCGAGGTGCTCGGTGTCCTCGTCCGCCGCGAAGCCGACGAGGACACCGCCCAGAAGACCCTCAACAGAGCTGATCGCACCTCTGATCGTTGGCCAGACGACCTACCTGACACTCACCGGCTACGCACTGGAGGATGTGGGGAGTGAGCGGCCGTGCGCACTCGCAGTGGTCGGAGGCCAACTCGCCACCGCCTGGCTCCGCGTCGGCTCTCTCACCCCTTGGACAGGGTGTCCTACCCGGGCGTCGTCGAGGCCGGTGCCGCTCTCAGACACGGGTTGAGCAGCATGGACCAAGGGCCCTGGCCATGCGCGGACGGGGCATCGCTGATCGCCACCTACAGAAGGGGGAGACGTGGCCGATGAGGAGATCGGCCACGTTTCCCCGTGCGGGTCAAGCGGCTGCCGGAGATCTCGCCGCGGCGCAGCCCTAGGCTGACCGTCTCCGAGGGGCCGTCAGATTCTTCCGCGCATCCATTCGCATGCTCAGACTTCGATTCGGCCAGGCGCGCGAACGTCGGCCCGGCCCGTGTGCAGATAACGCGCACGACCCTCGCCGTCGTCTCCCAGAAACGCGACGGGTCCATGGCCAGGCTCGGCGGGCAGCAGGGAGTCGCCCCGCCAGCCGAGCAGCTCCGTGCGGTACGGCTTGTTGCCGGCCTTCACCGCGAGGCCGAGGGGGATCTGCTCCAGCCACAGCCGTCCCCGCTCGTTCGGGCTCACCGTGGTCCGGCTCGTGCTCGACAGGTAGACGCCCGCGCAGCGCCTGATGTCCGGGCGCGCCGCCGGGTCGGGGACGGGTTCGGCAGGCGACTCCACGACCATGCCGAGGATCTCCTTCATCAGCGGCTTGCGGTCGCCGCCGTTGGTGAAGATCGCCACCGACACCTCGCGGCCGGGATCGACCCGCAGGACGGCCGACTGCCCGATGGTGTTGCCGTTGTGGCCGAACACCGGGCCGCCCGGCAGGTCGTAGAGCTCCCAGCCCAGGCCCCAGGCCGTCCCCCAGCCGATGTCGGGCAGGGAGACCTGCGGCTCCCGCATGGCCCGCAGGCCCTCGTCGGCGAGATGCGCACGGGCGAAGGCCAGCAGGTCGCGCGGGGTCATGGCGAGCATCGACCCGGCTGGCGCCTCCGAGCGCGGCATCGCCCAGACCGGGACGGGGCGCCCGCCCAGGTGCCCGACCGCCGCGCGATGGAGGATCGCCTCGTACGGATCGCTCGACGCGTGCGTCATGCCCAGGGGTGTGAACAGGTGGTCGCGCATGCACCGGTCGAACGGCTCGCCCCGCACGACCTCGACGATCCGGCCGAGGACGCAGTAGCCCGCGTTGTTGTAGGAGAACATCGCCCCGGGCTCGAAGATCTGCGGTACGTCCGCAAGCAGTTCCACATACCTCTCCAGGCAGTCGTCCCCCTTGCCCGTGTCGGTGAACAGGTCCCCCTCGAACCCGGCCGTGTGGCACAGCAGTTGCCGGACGGTCGCCTCCCGAAACCCGGGAAGGTATCTGTCCACCGGCGCGTCGAGCTCCACCAGCCCCTCGGCGACGAGCCCCATCACCAGCGTCGCCGTCAGCACCTTGGTGACCGACCCGATCTGGAACACCGAGTCGACCGTCGCCTCCACCCCCGTCGCCGTGCTCAGCACCCCCGCCGCCGCCTCGGCGACCCGCCCCCCGGCATCGACGGCGACCGCCACCCCCGGTACCCCGTACTCCTCGGCCAGCCCCGGCAGCCGCTCCCGCAGCCACCCCCCGACGTCATCGATCTCCATTCCCATTCACCCAACCGTAGACAGCCACGCCGACACCGAGTCTGCTCGGCGGCGTTCAGGGAACGCAGTCCGCCGGGCAGATCGGGGAGTCGGAAAGAGTAGCCGCCCACCATGGCGACGTCGTGCCGCAGGAACAGCGACAGCGGAGCCGTCGCCCGGACGGCGGCGACCGCGCTGATCGAGAAGGTCGAGCCCCTGCTGACCGCCGAGCTGAACGGGCTGCTGGCGCACGACGCTGCACATGCCCCCGGCTGGCGTGGCTGACCAAGCCGCCGACCGCGAGCGAGTCCGTTCCTGCGTGGCCTGGACGCATGTCGGCTGGACGTGTCGATGATCCCAGCCGAGCGCCGCCGGTTTACGGCCTCTGTGGGACGCCGCTCGACCGACCAGGCGATGCAGCGCCCCGACCCGCGGCGGTGATACCCGATCCTGCTGACGCCGCCGGCCCAGTCGCCGTGCTGGACGACGTCGTCACCCTGTTCGACCACGCGGTGTCGGCGCGCGAGTCGCGGACCAGACCAGGACCGACGCTGAGTTGACCGAACGAGCCAAGCAGGGGAGGCCCGGCAGCCGCTGATGACCGAGATCCCTGCCGGTGCTGACCGACCCGTCCACCGCGGGCGCGCGGCAGCGCGGTAGGGGCACGGAGAAGATCACGGGCCGCGCCCCCGGCCATCCGGTGCCGGATCGGCGAGCAAGTCCGACTTCACGGTACCGGCGGCCGGCACGACGACATCCCATTGAGGACCAGCCTCCTGGCCGAACCGCAATGGAATGCCGCCGGACTGCGTGCTACGTGATCACATTCTCCGTGAGGTCTCTTACGTGCGCCAGGAAGGAACGGCACACTAAGAGCACCATGTGATGGGGTGCGTGGCGTCCTACTTGGTGAAGACCTTGTAGTCGGTCCTGTCCCGGAGAATACGGATCGTGGTGAACACCGTGCCGGTAGGCCCTCCGCCGCTGAGAGTGCCGTAGGCTTTGCCGCCGTAGTAGAAGGGTCCGCCACTGTCACCGCCCGCCGCGATCAGCCTCCCGGTCCGGACCTGCTTGCCCACCGTGACGCCGTCGGTGAATTTTACGGTGAGTTCAACCGCATTGATGGTGTCGCATTTCTCATTGCTGGTCAGGCCGTAGTGGCAGACCCGGATGCCGACCCGGGGGGTGTTCTCCGAGGTCGCGTAGCGCTTCTGGGTGTGGGTGAAGTAGAAGGTCCGGGTGACGGTGTACGAACCTGCGGTGTTGATGGCGAAGTCACCGTACTGGCCCCGGTGGTACCACACGTTGCCGACCTCCGTTCCCCCGCTGTCGTTGCCGTGGTTGCGGTAGGACTCGGTGCCCGGGCCCAGGCAGTGCTGGGCGGTGGAGGTCCGGTAGAGCGCGGGCCCGGAGACGGCCCTCTCCAGGTTGAAACCGGTGGTGCAGTTACCGTTCAGGTGCCCGCCTCCCCGAATGTAGCCGTCCATTGGTCGTGTCCGGACATCGCCGGCGATGACGACCTTCGCGCTGACCCTCCCGCCGCAGAGCGCGGGAAGCCCGTTCAGCTCCTTTTCGAGGGCGCTGTCATGCTTGACGCCGGGCTTGAGCTGCGCGCTGACGTTGATCACGCCCGACCGGGCATCGGGGCTGGCCGTGACCGCCGCGACGGCCGGGTGGTCGCTCACCTTCTGGTGCACCCGCTCGGACTCCGCCGCTATCTCGGCCTGGTTGTAACCGAGGTCACCGCTGATCGTCGTCTTCACCGGCAGCGCCTTGGCGTCCTCGACGGCCGCCGCCGGGATCTCCCCCTTGAAACCGAACCATGCCCATGAGCCGTCCTCGGCTTTGACGGCACCGGAGAAGAGGTCCGGATAGTCGGCCTCGAACTTGTCGGCGATGTCACTGAATCTGCTCTGCCAGCCCTGCGCGTCGATGGTTTCGGCCAGGTTCTTGCCGTCGTCGTTGGCGATCAGGTTCAGGTCATGGATTTCCGCGGCGGTCAGGTCGTCGATGGTGACCTCTGGGATGTCGACCCGCCCATCGGGTTCATCAGACTTGGTCAGCTTGGGCGCCGCGCGGGCAACGTAGTCGTCGATCGCCTGCTTGAGGGGAATCCCCCTCTGCTCCGCGTCGGCTTTTATCTGGTCGAGGGTGGGGCGGTGGATCGGCTGCTGGTCGGCCAGCACGATCTCGGATTCGGAGGGCTCGCCGGGTAGGGCCATCGCCGACGTCATGGGCATGAGCGCGGCGGCGGTCACCGCCGCTGCGGCGAGTGTTATGGGGACGATGGTCAAGCGACGCATGCTCGGCATTTCCTTTCGAGGGGGCCGGGAGGATGAGATCGAGAGGGGAAACGGACGGGATTGGGGGCCCCGCGCGCACGAGATATGGCCGGTGATGCCGATGCGCGAGCGCCCGCCGCGCGAGCAGTGTCGTCGTCAGGTGTTCATCGCCACCGTCCTGCTGGATCGTCGGACTCGGGGTTGGAGTCGAGGCAGGCGAACGCCACCATGACCGCCGCCAATGCAAACGATCTTGCTGTAGATGATCTTGGCAAGCCATCGCGGGAAAAACAAGGGGATGATCATGAATGAGGCCCCTGCGAATGACCGCGCGCGGTTCTGGAGCGTCCCGGACGAGCTGCCAGCCCGGGCTCGCGACGCGGTACCGGAGGTGGGCCGGCGTGCAGCTTCACTGGCCGGCCCTGGGCATGGTCGGACGCCCAGCACTCCTTGCGGCTCCCGGACTAGTGATCGGTTGAGCCCCACCCGGCCGCGCGCAGACCCTGGCAGCGGTGCTTCGGCCAGAAGCCGAGGTCCCCGTCCGGCATCGCCCGCCTGATCGGCGGCCGCACCGGCGGTCCGCTGTCCTTGGCCGACCGGCGGCCTGCCCCGGCCAGCGCACGCGCGGCCGCCGGCCTGTTCCTCGTGCTCTCGCAGCATCCGCATGACGGTGGCGGGCGCGGGGGTGGAGGGCCATGGACAGCATGTCGTCGTCGGTGACCCCGGCGCCGCCGATGGGCTTGCCGCGTTTGCGTGCGGACTCGTGGCCGTCGAGGGTGCGGTCTCGGATGTACTCGCGCTCCATGCCGGACATTGCCGCGAGCACGGTGAAGACGATGCCGGACGGGTCGTGCGGGCCCTTCGGCTCTCCGGTGAGGAACTCCAGACCGACGTCGCTGGCCTCCAGCTCGGGTCGCTCGGTGGCGCGGGTGGAGATCTTCTCCGGGAAGTCCCGTCACACCGGCCTCGGTCAGGGAGTCGAGTTGTGCGTCGATGCGTGGGCGTAGCCGAGGCGGATGTCGATTTCCGAAGCCGTCTGCACGGATGTCTGGAGTCCCCTGCACTGGTGGGGTAGACCTCACCTGGTCTTCTGCCTGGTCGTCTGGGGAGTCGGGCGCAGACGCCAACTGGTCACTGCGGCGAGCCCCCCGCACCCTCCGATCGAGCCCAGAACCAGGGATGCTGGTCCTGGCGGAGATCACGCCGAGCGAACCGCCTTGGGCTTTCAGGAACCGGGCATATTCGCCCCAGACAGCGGCGAGGGCCTAGTCGAGGTCGTTGCCTTTGGCGGCGGGTGGTGCCGGAGAAGCCGTGGTCGACCTAGGACTCAAATCGGTTCGGGCGCTGTTGCGTTGGAGGATCCTCTTACGGAACATCATTGCAAGATCGCTATCGGGGATAGCGGCCGGTGTGCGTTAACGGGTCGGTTCGGGGCGGTAGATCGCTCTTATCTAGCATTGGGCGTCGACCACTGAACTGTGGGGATACAGGGGGCCGAGGGTGGGGTTGTCGGGCACGTGGGCGGAGGCCGACTGGGAGCTGTATCGCCCGGCGGTCTTCGGGGCGGCCTACCGGATCCTTGGCAGCGTGGCCGAGGCGGAGGACGTGACGCAGGAGGTCTGGCTGCGCGCCACGGCCGCGGATCTGGTGCAGGTGCGTGATCTGCGGGCCTGGCTGGTGACCGTGGCCGCCCGCACGTCGTACAACGTCCTGCAATCGGCGCGTGTGCGGCGCGAGTCCTACGTCGGTCCCTGGCTGCCCGAACCGCTGCTGACCGGTTCTGACGCCGCCGCCCGGGTGCTGCTGGATGAGTCGGTGGGCACCGCGATGCTGGTGGTCATGGAGCGGCTCACCCCGGCCGAGCGTGTGGCACTGGTTCTGCATGACGTCTTCGATTTTCCGTTCACGCACATCGCTGAGGTGCTAGCCGTCACGCCCGCTGCCGGCCGCAAGCTCGCCTCCCGCGCGCGGGCGCGGGTCGCCGCGGTGCGGGAGCGTCCGCGGGCGAGCCGGGCCGAGACCGAGCGGGCGCTCAAGGCGTTCAAGGCGGCCGCCGACGCCGGTGATATGGCCCGGCTCGTCGAACTGCTGAACCCCGAGGCGGTCTATGTCGCCGACGGAGGCGGCAGGGCGACCGCCGCGCGCCGGCCGGTTCGGGGTGCTGAACCGATCGCCCTGCTGGCGATCAGGCAGATCGAGATCCGACGCCCGGACGCGTTCGAGATCATCGAGGTGAACGGGCGACCGGCCCTGGCGACCTACTGCGGCGGGAAGCTGATCTGGCTCGACACCGTGGAGATCACCGACGGGCGGATCACCGAGCTGCGGAGACTGGTCAATCCCGAGAAGCTGGAGCGTGTCGGTCACATCTGAGCCCGCTGTCTTGTCTCCCTGGCACCCCCACCGATCCCCGGTGGGGGGCGAGGCTGAGAGAGGACGACTCGATGGCACGCGTTGTGATCATCGGAGGCGGTTTCGCGGGCGTGTGGAGCGCGGCGGGAGCCGCGCTGGCACGTACCCGCACCACGCCGGGGGACACGAACTCCGGCGCGGACCTGCACATCACGCTCATCACGCCGAACGAGCATCTGGTGCTGCGGCCGCGGCTGTACGAGCCGGAGCCGGAGCTGGCCAAGGTCGCGCTGAGTAAGATCCTCGACCCGATCGGCGTCGAGCACCGGCGGGCCTGGGTGAGCACGATCGACACCGACCGTCGAGTGGTGGTGGCAGGTGGTGAGGAGATCGTCTACGACCGCCTGGTCCTGGCGGCGGGCAGCGCGCTGGTCCGGCCGCGGGACCTTCCCGGCAATGAACGGCTCTTCGACATCGACACCCTGGAGGCGGCCCGTCGGCTCGCCGACCATCTGCGTGGCCGGGAGAACCACTCGGTCGTAGTGGTCGGTGCCGGGTTCACCGGCTTGGAGGCCGCGACCGAACTCGCGGCCCGCGGCCGGGTGCTGCTGGTGGATCGGGCGCAGGCGATCGGAGAACAACTCGGCCCGGGCCCGCGCACGGCCATCGAAGCGGCCTTGGACCAACTGGGGGTCGAGCGGCGCCTTGGAACGACGCTGGAGGAGGTAGGCGACGGATACGCCGTCCTGTCCGACGGCACCAAGGTTCTGGCGGACGCGGTGGTCTGGTCGGTGGGTATGCGGGCCAGCGAGCTCACCCGGCAGATCTCCGGCGAACTCGACCACCTCGGCCGGGTGCCGGTCGACCGTCACCTGCGCGCGCTTCCGGAGGTCTTCGTCGCCGGCGACACCGCCGCGGCGGCCTTCGACGCCGAGCACACCGTCATGCAGGCCTGCCAGCACGCCACCCCGCTCGGCAAGGTCGCCGGCTACAACGCCGGGGCCGACCTGCTCGGCATCCCGCCGCGCGACTTCACCCCCGGCCCCTACGTCACCTGCCTGGACCTGGGCGGCGCCGGAGGGATCTTCACCCGCGGCTGGGACCGCAGAGTCATGGCCGTCGGCGCCGACGGCAAGGACATCAAGCAGCGGATCAACCAGGCGATCCACCCGCCGGTAGATGACGCCTCAAGGATCCTCGCCGCCGCCGACCGCGTCCACATCGAACTTCCCTTCTTCCCCCGCACCCAGGAAGACCCACCCCCGGCGGCATAGTCCCCGCCCTGCAGAAGACGGGCGGCCCACCAGGCCGGCCGCATAGCAAGCATCCCTTGTCGGACCCGGGAGGCAGCCTGCCCAACAGCCCCACACGCCAAGCGACGAGCCGCTCGCAGGCTCCCGCTGACGAATGGTCCGGCGACGTGTCGAAGCGCGCAGCGCCGTTGATCTAGAACGTACAGCCGCCAACAGGCGGAGAACTTTCGCCCACGTGAAGGAGGATCGTCGTGCACACTGACGAAGAACTCACCTCAATCCCGGTCCCGCGCAGCCTGGCCGAGCGGCGGGCCCATGCTCGAAACCGGCTCGAAACCGGCTCCCAGATGTGGCTGGCCACCGGCAGCGACGGCCATGGTGCGCATCTGATCCCCGTGGCCTATGCCTGGGACGGCTCGGCCCTGTTTACCGCGACCTTCGCGAAGAGCCGCACTGTCGCCAACATCAAAGCCCACCCACAAGCGCGGGTCGCTCTCGGCGACACCACCGACGTCATCATGATCGACACCAGCGCGTCGCTGATCGACGTCCCCGACATCGACGCCGGCATCGCCGAGCACTACGCCAAAGTCTCCACAGATCCCCGCACCCACCCGGAGGGCATTTTCCTCTACCTACGCCTGCACCCCAGGCGCATCCAAGTCTGGAACGGCTTTCACGAATTCGTCGGGCGCACGGTCATGCGGGATGGCCGATGGCTGGATACCCCAGTCGACTGAAGCGGTCTCAGACTGGCGCGCGCCCGCCCCCCGGGATGGATGATCCATCTCGGGGGCGGCAGGCCGATGCGATCACCCTGCCTGCCGCCCATCCCCACTCTCTGGCTGGTTCGGTCGAGGTAGCGGTGCAACGAGGTCTTGGGGATGCCGGTCTCGGCGGCGATCACGCCGAGGGAGTCGCCCTGGGATTTGAGGAGCCGGGCGTATTCGATCTTGTCTTCGGGGTGGGCGATCTGGCGGCCGGAGGTTCGGCGACGGCGCGGGCATGGCTGGCGCACCCGGCGGTGAAGGTGCTCTCCATCTCGGCGAACAGGGCGAGCAGCAAGAAGGCGATGCGACCCATGCCCTGGTGGGCGGTGCTGATGGGAAGCGGGCCGGCGAGTGACCGTATGCCGATACCCTTCTCGGCCAGGTTGAGGACCTCGCGCAGGTTGCGGCCGATCCGGTCCAGGGTGTGCACGACGATCGTGTCGCCGGACCGGGCTTAGGCCAGGAGCCGGTTCATGCCGTCGCGGTCGACGGCGGGCCGCTCTTCTTGTCGACGTAGATCCGCTCATCGCAGATCCCGGCGGCGGCCAGGACGGCCAGTCGGCGGTCGAAGGGACTGCTTGGTGGTGGAGACCCGGGCGTAGCCGAGTTCGAGCCCGCCCTGAGGATGCTGATTCCCGGTTCCCATCCCCGAATCGCACCGTAAGTCAGCTCCGTACGGGTCCTTTCGGAACGCACTTGTGGAACGGATGGCGTGCGGACGGGGTCAGTTCCGTAGTGGCCTGCACGGATGTCCGTACTCCTGTGGACACTGGTCAGTACTCGGTGCTCAGCGCGCAAGGGTGAGTCCGATCCTGCGCCGCGTGACGTCCACCTGAGCGATCTTCACGGTGAGGACATCTCCGATCTCCGCGGTCCGCTCGCCTGGTTCGGAGTTGTGCAGGAGTCCCTCGAAGCCGTGTTCGTCGTCTTCGACGCGGACGAAGACGCCGAAGGGGACGGCCTTGGTGACGGGGCCGGTGACGGTCCGGCCGATCCGCTGCCGGAGCTCGACCAGCGGGTCGTCCTGGAGCGCTTTAAGAGAGCGGCACCCGTCGGCGCTCGATGTCGACGTCGAGGACCTCGGCGGTGATCTGCTGGCCGACGCTGACGACGTCGGAGGAGTGGCTGATGGGCCGCCAAGAGAGCTCGGGGATATTGATCATCGCGGCGAAGCTCGCAGGAAGGCTAGTTCCCTCTGGCTGACGGACTCGGTCATGTCACTGGCCTCCGGATGTACTGACCGGGTTGGTTGTACCAGCCGCCTCAAGGAGCCGGGCCACCGTCAACAGGTCGCGGGTGCGGAAGTACTCTGCTTGGTCGTCGCGCCACAGGGCGGGCTGTAGACGGGCCGTGAGCTGATCGATGCAGTGAATCAGCAGCCGCTGCTGAGCGGATGTCAGGCGGCCGCCCGCATCAAGGCACACCTGCACGAATTCACACAGCTCCTGCGAGGGCTTGTCGTCATCGGCGATCAGGGCCGCGAGTCGTTGCCGGTGCCAGAAGCGCACGGCGTGCAGCGCCGCCTCCTGGCGTGCTCCGTACCAGTGTGTGGGGGTGTACGGGTTGGGCTCGCTGGGGTGGGGGCTCCGCTGGCCAGTCCGCTTGGCCTGCCGGCGGGCGGCCGCGTAGGTCCGTTGCTCGGCATGCCAGGCGGAACGGCTGACCTCCAGGACGGCCAGGGCTCGTAGCAGGGCGGCCTCATCTGTGCGGAACGGCCCGGCTTTGGCCTGCAGGAAACTCAGCGTCGCCTGGAAACCGATCGGCCGGTAGAGCTGTACACAGGAGCGAAGCGCCGATACGCGCCGCCCATACGGCAAGGCGGGGTCGCGCACCTTGCGGGCGAAATTGCCGAAACTCATCTGGCCGCATCACGAATCCGCTCCAGCGCCCGATACACCGTCGCCCGCCCAACAGAGACACCTCCATCAGCTCGGCGATGGTGTGGTCGCCGGTGCCGTGCATGCGCACCAGCTCGGCCTGCTGCCGGGCGGTGAGCTTGGGGGCGCGGCCTTTGAGCTTGCCGCGGGTGCGCATCTTCAAAAGGTCGGCCTCGAACTCGGCGAAGACGGCGCGCATGTTGAAGAACATCGTGCTCATGGGGTCGGCGGGGTCGTAGATGCTGCCGCCCAGCGACAGCCGCACTTCGCGGACGACCAGGGTGTCGCCGGCGCGGACGGCAGCCGGGGCCTGGTCCAGGCCCAGCCGTTCCCGGTTGGTGCCGGTGAGTCCCTTGTCGAGATAGATCCGGTCGTCGTGGACGCCGAGACCGGTCAGGATCTCTGTCTGGGCGGTGAGGTCGTGGAACTCGGTCGAGCATCGGGCGTAGCCGATCAGTTCTCCCACCCGCGCAGCGTACTGTTTAGCCCCCCGTCACCAAACACTTTCGCTGACCACCCTGGAAATGGCCCGGCTCGCCGCCCAACCATCCAACGGGCCGACGGCACCGCTTCACCCACCCGGTAAGGAACCACGCCATGACCACCCTGCAGTCCTTTCCCCTGGAGCCCACTCCGATCCACGTGTCCGACGAGGTCCTCGATGACCTGCGTGCCCGTCTCAGGCTGACCCGTCCGCCGCTGGATGAGGGGAATGAAGACTGGTTCTACGGCGTCCCGGACGGCTATCTCCGTGAGCTGGTCGCCTACTGGCAGGACGGCTACGACTGGCGCAAGGCCGAGGCCGCCATCAACGCCTACGAGCACTACCAGGTGAGCGTCGCCGGGGTCCCGGTGCACTTCATGCGCAAGCCCGGCCGCGGCCCTCGCCCGATCCCGTTGATCCTCACCCACGGCTGGCCGTGGACATTCTGGCACTGGTCGAAGGTGGTCGACCCGCTCGCCGACCCGGCCGCGTTCGGCGGCGACCCCGCCGACGCGTTCGACGTCATCGTGCCGTCCCTGCCCGGCTTCGGTTTCCCCGGCCCGCTCACCGGCTTTCCCGACGTCAACTTCTGGAAGATCGCCGACCTCTGGCACACCCTGATGACCGAGACCCTGGGATACGAGAAGTACGCCGCCGGGGGCTGCGACATCGGCGGGCTCGTCTCCAGCCAGCTCGGCCACAAGTACGCCGACGAGCTGTACGGCATCCACATTGCCTCCGGGCTGCCGCTCGACTTCTTCACCGGCCCCCGCGCCTGGGACCTCGCCCAGGGCCGGCCCCTCACCGACGACCAGCCCGCCGAGGTCCGCGCCCGCATCATCGAGCGGGACCGCCGCTCGGCGTCCCACCTCGCCGTGCACATGCTCGACGGCGCCACCCTGGCCCACGGGCTCAGCGACTCACCCGCCGGGCTACTCGCCTGGCTGCTGGAGCGCTGGAACGCCTGGAGCGACAACGGCGGCGACCTTGAGTCCGTCTTCACCAAGGACGACATGCTCACCCACGCCACGATCTACTGGGCGAACAACTCCATCGCCACATCGATTCGCTACTACGCCAACGCCAACCGCTACCCCTGGACCCCCGCCCACGACCGCACCCCGGTCGTACAGGCCCCGGTCGGCCTCACCTTCGTCACCTACGAGAACCCGCCCGGCATCGACACCGCCGACGAGCGCGTCCGCGCGTTCAAGTCCAGCCCGCAAGCCGATTGGTGCAACCACGTCAACGTCAATGCTCACGACCACGGCGGCCACTTCATCCCCTGGGAGATCCCCGACGCTTGGGTGAGCGACCTGCGCCGCACCTTCCACGGCCGCAGGTCCTGAACGACCCGGCGCGCTCGTCGGGCGCCGGGCCAGGTGAACGTCGCCTCGCGAGGTCGTTGCGGGCTGACCGGCCCGCACCGACCGCCACGCCGTGTGCTTGGGCTGACCTCCCTGGGGGAATCCACGCGCCACCACTCCTTGCGGCAGCCAGGCCATGCCCACCGCGGCACCCGTTCCGTCAGCGGTCCTCTCCAGAGCAACAGCAAGCTCCGGCCATCAGCAGCGGGTCCCGCATTGCCCGCTGCTCAGCAGCCTGCACAACGAGTCCCACAGCCGCTGGCCGACCGCCCCTCGCACCGAGCCCACCAGTCAGGCCAGCGTCCACGCCCGCGCGTCCATGCACTCCCGCAGATCCCCGGTGACCTCGGCGAGGTCCCCCCATCTCTCGTCCTGCCGTATCTCCCCGGCATGCGTGCGGGCCGTGCCGTCAGCACGACGGATCAGCGTTCACCAACTGCTCCGCCGGACCTGCCGCAGGTCGGGCGTGAACCGGCCCAAGAACCGCACGGCCTCTCCCGGATCAGTTCCCGGTCCGCGTCCGCCATGAGGACCAGCCGTTCCAGCTCGGCACCCGGCGGCGCCACCGACCGTCCGCCCCAGCGCCCTCCGAGATCGACAACAGCGGGCCACGAGGGCTGGAGGCGTCAATCACATGGGTCAATCCTCCAGACGCGCACGAGTTCGCGGAGATGTTCCTCAAGCCTCTTTCCTGGTCGCCGCTCAGGCTTCAAACCCCGGGCCGGTCCGAAGGGTGTCGTGAGGCGGCCTGCTGTTCGGCGGTAACGGCGCGTTCGCGTTGCGCGTCGGCCTCGGCGCGGGCTGCGGCGCGATCGCGTTCCAATGCCTGGAGTTGGGCGCGGTGTCCGGCCTGGGTTACGGCCAGGTCGGTGCGGGCCTGATCGCGTTCCCCACGCATGCGTTCGGCCGCCTCTTCGGCATCCAACTGCCGGGAGCGGGCCTGGCCGACCTCACGCTCGGCCGCTTCGCGGGCGGTTCGCAGGTCCTGGACGCCCTGCCGGCGGACGGCGTCGGTCTGCTGCTCGGCGTGTTCCAACCGCGTGGTGAGGTCGCCGATCACCGCGTCCTTCTCGGTGAGGGCTTGACGGGTGGCTGCCAGGTCGGCGGTCGATGCCTCCAGCCGGGCGGCTCGATCATCGCGCTCGTCCCGTACGCGCCCCAACTCGCCTTGGACCCGCCGCAGGTGCGCCTCGGTCTCGGCGAGGCGGCGCCTGGTCTCCTCCAGTGCGGCGCGGGCCTGGTTCCCGCTCTTGATGGCCTCGGTGGTCTCCTGCTCGGCCTTGGCCCGGGCGACCTGCTCGGCGGCCGCGGCGCGTTCTGCCAGGCGGGTCCGCTCGGCGGCCTCGGCGGCGCGCTCGTCGGCCTGCCGGACGGCGTCGCGGGCTGCGTCGGCCTGGTCGCGGGCGGTCTGCTCGCGGCGTTCGGCGGACCTGCGGGCATTGTCGGCCTCGGTCACGGCGTCACGGGCCTGAGCGATCTCGTTTTCAAGCTCGCTGTTGCGCGCGGCCAGAGTCTCTTTGAGTTCGGTGAGGGCTTCGGCGTGCTTCTCGTCGCGGTCGGCGGTCTCGCGCAGCAGCCGCGCGTGGGCGCGGCGGGCCGCCTCCTCCCGGTCGGTCCATGCGATGAGCGTTTGCAGCGGCTGGGCGAGGGCGGCTCCGACGGCCGAGTCACGGGCCCGCCGCGCGGCCTCCTTGCAGTCCTGCCCGCCGGGTCCCTCCCCGCTGCGGTGGTACTCGCGGCGTCGGCCGGTACCCGCGGGCGCGGGGAGCGGTTCCTGGCACTGCTTGCACCGCCCGTACGGAGCATCCGGATCCGGTGCGGCGCCAGGCGCGGTGACCACCTCGTCCGCGAGCTGGACACCGGACGGGACGTTGACCGAGGCCCGATCAGGTTCGGAGCGCATGATCACTACTCTAGGGGATGTTTCGCGAAACCGCGATCAGGTTTCAGGGTTTCGCGAAACCTATTTCGGCCTCAGCATCTGGTTGGGGTTAATGCAGACTTAACCCCAACCAGATTCAAGATCATCGGCTAGGCTCGTGGAACCTGCGCCGTCGCCTCAGGAGGGTTGATCATGCGAGCAGTGTCACGGGACGACGGCGTGCCGCGACCTGTGCCGGGTCGCCACCGGATCTCCTAACCACCATCTGCGTTCATCACGGAGACCACCAGCCATGTCCACTCTCGGCGACAACCGCGAGCCTCTCGCCATGCAGACCGCCGTCGGGACGTCCGCGGTCATCCCTCCGATCGAGCAACCGGTAGATCCGGACCATGGTCTGTCGCCCGCCGCAGCCGCACGCGTCATGGCCGGGCTGGCCGACAACACCAGCAGGGCCTACACGCGACACTGGGCCACCTTCACTCGCTGGTGCGAGCTGACAGGCCGGACCGCGCTGCCCGCCACCCGGGAGACGCTTGCGGAGTACATGCATCACCTGACCGGCACCACCACCCAGTACGGCCGCCCGCCCGCCCCCTCGACCATCGACGCGATGCTCAGCTGCGTGCAGTCGGCGCACAAGCTCGCCGGACACGACTGCGACGCCCGGCTGGCCCGCATGGCGCTGCGCGCCTACCGCAGGGAGCGCGCCAGCGATCCCGATCCGGCGCGCCGCTACCGGGCCCGCCGCGCCCCGGAGATCGACCTCGGCGGGCTCCGCGCCATGATCGACGCGATCGGCTCGGCCGCGGAGGCGCACCGGATCAGCCCGCTGCGCGCCGAGCGCGACCAGGCCGTCCTCGTCCTCGGCTTCGCCATGATGGGCCGCCGCTCGGAAGTCGCCGCCCTGGACATCGAGGATCTGACGTTCACCGGGCGCGGCCTGATCGTCGGCGTGCGGCGATCCAAGTCCGACCAGGACGCGATCGGCCGAGAGGTGATCCTCAAACCAGGACGCCGTCCGCAGACCGACCCGGTCGCCCTGCTCCGCAGCTGGGTGGCCACATTGGACGCGCACGGCATCACCAGCGGCCCGCTGCTACGCGGCATCGACAGGCACGACCACCTGGCCGGTACGTCCGGCTATGCCGGTCGCGGCGCCGGCCGGATCAGCGACGAGACGCTCAACACGATCGTGCGCGACGCTGCCCGGCGCGCCGACCTGGACGACGCCGCCAGGTACACCTTCCACGGGCTGCGCGCCGGAGCGGCCACCGCCGCCGCAGAGTCCGGTGCGGCCCCCTCCACCATCCAGGAGCACGGCCGCTGGAACAGCCTGGCGATGGTGTTCCGCTACTGGCGGCGCGGCTCGGCATGGGCCAACAACGCCCTGGACGACGTAGGGCTTTGACCAGGCCCTTTCTCCTGAAACTACGCCGAGGCGGCGTGGGCGTGCTCGACGGCTACGAGGTCCGTCTCGCGCTTGGGCCGGACCTGTGCACCTCCGAGGGAGCCCCCAGGGCATTTCCGCGAGGGTCTTGCAGACGTCCGTTTACGCGTCAGTCCGGCAGCCAGTGCAGCTCGTGCGCCAGGCTCTTGGCGGCGGCGCGGATGCGGCGGTGAAGGGGCGACTGCTCGCGCGGGAGGACCAGGTGGAACGTCAAGCTGGGCGCGCCCCGCAGCGGTCGCCAGGTGAGACCGGCCGGTGATGCCGTGGCCGCGGATTCCCCGGCCGGGGCGAGCGTGACCCCATCGCGCAGGTCGCGCTGAGACATGTCGAAGGAGACAGCGGCCGTGTGGAATCGGGGGCGTGGTCGGGTGTCCTGGAACAGTGCGGACAGCTGATCGTGGACCACGGGGTTGGCCGTACGGTCCGGGAGTCGCAGTGGATAGGCGGCCGCGTCGGCGATCTCGATCTCGGGGTGTTCGGCCAACGGATGGTGTTGCGACAGCTGGACACCGATGCGCTGACGCCGCAGCAGGAACCGGCGCACCCCACGGCCCGGCTGTTCACCTCGGGTGATCCCGGCATCAATGCGGCCGTCGGCGACCGCAAGGGAGATCTCCGGTGTCGCCATCGGGACGGCGCCGACCTCAACTCCGCTGTTGCCGCGCATCAGCCTGTCCACCAGGGCCGGTGCCGTCTCTGCCCCGGCGCTGAGGCTGTATCCGATGCGCAGCGTGCCCAGTTCACCGGCCGCCGCGCTCCGGGCGGCGTCCCAGGCCCGGTCCAGCGCCGCCAGCGCGGGCGGCGCGGACTCCGCCAAAGCCGTACCGGCCGTGGTCAATGCGACGCTACGCGTGTTGCGGACCAGTAGGGCCGTACCGAGTTCCGCCTCCAACCGGCGCATCCGGGCGCTGAGTGCGGGCTGTGCGATACCGATCCGTGCGGCCGCGCGGGTGAAGTTCAACTCCTGCGCCAGAACAAGGAAGTACCGCAGGCTCACCGTGTCCGGCGCCACGTGGCCTCCCTGCCGATTGATAACGATCCGTTCTTAGTCTATCGCGTACCGGTCTTTCCCTCGACCGTCCATCAAGCTCTAACCTGCGCATATGACGATTCAACCGAGCGCAGCACCCATCGCAGGGACCGATCGGCCTGAGTGTCGATTCGAAGTCGGACATGGTCGGCCGAACGCAGGAGGTTTCCATGGCTAAGGGCTACTGGGTCAGTGTCTACCCCGCCATTTCCGACCCGGAGGAGCTGGCCGCCTACGACGAACTGGCCGGGGCGGCTGTCCAGGCTGGGGGCGGGCGCCTCCTGTCCCTCCTCCCGGCAAATGGCGGTCGAATCGTCGCCCACGAGGCCGGTACCACGCAACGCGTCGTCCTGATCGAGTTCGACAGCTTCGAACAGGCCGTCGCGGCATACGAGAGCGAGGCGTACCAGAAGGCGCTGGTGGCCCTCCCCGACGGCTTCGAGCGCGACTTCCGCATCATCGAAGGCATCGACTGACCGGCGTGCCCAGCCATCGCTGAGCGTCCGTCACCAGAGGGCAACCGGGAGCGCCGAGCTCGACACGGCCCTTCTCCGCCTGGTCGCGGTGCTCGGCGCCGCCCGCGTGCAGCTCCCACGGCCGCAACACCAGCGCGACGCTCATCGGCTGCCGCTGATGGTGGACTCCGGGCCCGCTCCCGATCGTGTCTCCGGCTGCCAGGTACTCCCGTTTAGGGCTGGTAGCACGGGCTAGGCGGGGCTGGAGACTCCAGGGTTCGCGGGGGGACTGGAGGATCCTCAGCGAACCTGGGGCGACGTTGGTCCGTGGGGGGCGTATTCGGTCCTGGGCGCGGGGACGAGGGACGATGTGGGGTGCCGGACGATCCGCTTGCGTTTGAGCGCGCTCGAACTCCTAGCGTCGTCGGCATGACAGCTCAATCTGGAACTCAGCGGACATGGATCATCACCGGTGCGTCGGCGGGCTTCGGCCGCGCCATCGCCGAGTGCGCGGTCGGGCGGGGCGACAACGTGGTGCTGGCCGTGCGGCGGCCCCTGTCGGTGGCCGACCTCGCGGACGCCCACCGCGACCAGGTGCTGGTCGCCGAGCTCGACGTGCGCGACACCGGGCGCGCCGGGGACGTCGTGCAGTCTGCGGTCGACCGGTTCGGCCGGGTGGACGTGCTGGTGAACAACGCCGGTCGCGGCGTCGTCGGCGCTGCCGAGGAGGTCGGCGCAGAGGAGCTTCGCGCGTCTTTGGAACTGCACCTGCTGGGTCCGGCGGCGCTCGTGCGGGCCGTCCTGCCGTACTTTCGCGAGCAGGGGTCGGGCACGATCGTGCAGATGAGCAGCCAGGGCGGGCGCACCTCCTTCCCCGGCGTCGGCGCGTACTCGGCAGGCAAGTTCGCGCTCGAAGGCTGGTCGGAGGCGCTGGCCGGCGAGGTCGCGCCGTTCGGGGTCCGGGTGATGATCGTCGAGCCGAGCCGGTTCCGCACCTCGTTCAACGCGCCCGACGTGCTCGGGGTCGCCGACGCCAGCGCCGCGTACAACGGGCTGCTGGAAGCCGTCCGCAACGACATGGCGAGCGCCGACGGGATCCAGGAAGGCGATCCAGTGCGGGCCGCGGAGATCATCGTGGACCTGGTCGGCGGTGACGAGCTGCCGCTGCGCCTTCCGCTCGGGCGGGAGGCGGTCGAGCGCATCGGAAGGTCCTACCGGCGGAACCTGGAGGAGCTCGAACGCTGGGCTCCTACCGCGCGTGCCGCCGACTTCCCCGGAGCCTCCGCGTCCGCCCGGCCGATCTAGAGTGGTGTCATGGCCACGGACGATCTGATGTCGAGGGCGCTCGCCGCCCTCGACGAGGTCGACGGCCCGATGTCGGTCGAGGTGATCCACCGCCTCGTCGACGTCGGCGCCGCCAACGAACCCATGACCATCACGGAGGTCGCCGACCTGCTCGACATGTCGCCGCACACGCTGCGCTACTACGAGCGGATCGGGCTGGTCGAGGTGGCCCGCGACGCCAGCGGCCACCGCAGCTACGACGCGGCGGCGGTACGGAGACTGGTGTTCCTGACCCGCATGCGCCTGTCCGGGATGGCCATGCGCGACCTTCAGCACTACATGCGGCTGGCCGACGAGGGCGACGACACCGTCCCCGAGCGACTTGACCTCCTGCTCGAACACCGCGACACGATCCGCCGGCAGCTCAAGGAGCTGACCCTGTCGCTGGCGGCGACGGAATACAAGATCGCCACCTACGGCGGCCGAACCGGCCCGGCGTCCGGGGGAGAGGGCTGACCCGCCGGCGCCGAACCGCGCCGCATGGGTCTGCGGCGTCCGGCGCCGACCGGGGAGCGTTGAAACCGATCGCCTTCTCGGCCTTACGCTCTGCCCGCGTGTTGCTCCGTCCTTGGCCGTGGACGGTTCTCACGGCGACCGCACCGCATCTGCCGGCAACCCTGTAGGCAGGACTCGCGCACGATCCGGTCCATCCGTCCGGCGACTCGATCTTCAGACGCCCGCAGCTCTGAGTCAACTCGAATATGCACTTGTGTATATATACACACTGATGTATGTTCGAGGGGTGGTCAACAGTGTGCAACAGCGGTTGACGGCGATCTCGGAGCCGAATCGGTTCCGGATCGTCGAGTTGCTCAAGGACGGCCCGCTGCCGGTGGGCGGAATCGTCGACGCGCTGGGCCTGGGCCAGCCGCAGGTGTCCCGGCATCTGCGGCTGCTCGCCGAGGCGGGTGTGGTCGAGGTGACCAAACGGGCGCAGCAGCGGATCTACCGGCTGAACACCGGGTCGATGCGCGAGTTGGGCGACTGGGTGCAGGGATTCGCCGTCCTGTGGTCGGAACGGATGGACCGTCTCGGCTCCTTCCTCGAAGACGGCGACCGGGTACCCGACGAGACGGGCCAGGAAGGAACTTGAGGATGGCCGAGGGCATCGTGATCGACGAGGCGAGCAACACCGTGCGCATCAGGCGCACCTACACCGCCGGCGTCGACCGTGTCTGGTGGGCCTGGACGGACGCCGAGGCGATCAGCCGCTGGTGGGGTCCGCAGGGCTGGGCCACGACCGTCTATGAGATGGACGTGCGGCCGGGCGGACGCTGGCGGTTCCAGATCGCGCCGGAGGACCGATCCGCCGACCCGGTCCGCAGCGTCGCCAGCTACCAGGTGGTCGACGCGCGTGCCGAGCTGCGCTACGACGCCGCTTTCGCCGACCAGGGGTGGCGGCCCGACGACACGGGCACCTTTCCGACCGCGGTGGCCTTCGCCTCGACCGGGACCGGCTGCGCCGTCGAGGTCGCGGCGAGCTTTCCCGACGGCCACGCGCTGCGGCGGGCCGTTGAGCTCCAGATGGCCGAGGGATACGCCGAGGCTCTCGGACGACTCGCCGACCTGCTGGACGACATCGACGGCGATCACGCCGGCGCACCAACAACCAAGGAGTAACTCGATATGTCCGGCCTTCCCACCGTCGCCTCCGCCGACGGAACGACGATCGCCTACGAGAAGACCGGTTCGGGTCCCGCGATCATCGTGATCAGCAACGTCGCCGAGGACCACACCGGTGTCGCCGGCCTGGCCGCGGCGCTGTCCGAACATTTCACCGTGATCAGCTTCGACCGCCGCGGTCGCGGCGCCAGCGGCGACCCGCAGCCCTACGACCCGGCGCGCGAGATCGACGACATCGCCGCGCTGATCGATGTCGCCGGCGGCTCGGCGGCCCTGGCCAGCGGATCCGGTGCCTGCGGGCTCGCCCTCGACGCCGCCGACGCGCTGGGCGGCAAGGTGACCGGGCTCTATCTGTATGAGCCGCCGTTCATCGTCGATGAATCCCGGACTCCGGCGCCCGCCGACTACCTCGAACACCAGCAGGCGTTGGTCGCGGCGGGCCGGCGTGGCGAGGCCGTCGAGTACTTCATGACCGAGATGGTCGGTGTCCCGGCCGAGTTCATCCCGGCGATGAAGCAGGACCCGTCCTGGGACGCGATGGCCGAGTACGCCCACACCTATGCCTACGACGGCCAGATCCTGCGCGGCCTCCAAGACGGCAGACCGCTGCCCGCCGACCGCTGGTCGATCGACGCCCCGGTCGCAGTGGCCGTCGGCGGCAACGGCGAGGCGTTCATCCGCGAGGGCGCCCACGCATTGGCCAAGATCCTGCCGGACGTCACCGTGCTGACCCTGCCCGACCAGGACCATTCCGCGTTCTGGATGGCACCCGAACCGGTCGCCCGGCAAGTACGCACGTTTCTGCAAGGCTGACGACCACTGCCCACACGTTCGTGCGAAGCCATCAGCCGGTGGACGGCTCCAGTTGTCCACCGGCACTGGCCACTACGGGGCCGAACCCTTCGGAGTAGAGGGAAGACCGTGGATCCCTCATCCAGCACGTCGCTCATGGCGTGAGCGTGCGAGCTGGTACGCGGTACGCAGCAGTTCACGGGTCGGGGCTTCAGTGCGCCCGCCCGGGTTCACCACTGCCAGCCAGCCGGCGGTGCCGTAGACGGGGTGCGCGATCACGGTGTCGGTGGCGCTCGGGTCGGACCCGGCGGAGGCCGCCTCGCGTGGTGCGTGACCGGTCCACTGGACGAACGCCTCCTTCCCGGCGGCGATGTTCACGCGGAAGGTGTCCGGCCGGTCCAGACGCGACGCCTCGTCGTCGGGGTAGTTCTTGGTCACGACGGTCGCGAAAGGTTGAGTCGTCACCGGGGTGGTCCCGTCAGGCGCGTAGTAGAAGAACGTGTCGCCCCAGCTGATCTCCGGCGTCCCGTCGCCGGGCGCGGGCCTGAGGGTCAGGACGCCGTCCAGCCCGTCCACGAAGCCGATGATCTCCTCGATGGTCATGTGCTCTAGCGTTGCATTGAAGTGCATGTGGAGACTTTGACGCGGAGGCAAGGGGGTGCCGGTATGCCAAGTCTCAAATCGGGCGGTATGCGGACCGCTGATGTCGCACGGCGCGCCGGGTACTCCGTCCAGCAGGTTCGCAACCTTGAGCGGGACGGTGTGCTCCCACCCGCGACGCGGACGGCCACGGGCTACCGGATCTACGGAGAGGTGCACCTGCACTCAGCACTGGCCTACCGGGCCCTCGCGGCGGGGGCGGGACCGAGTGAGGCAAAGAAGATCGTCCGGGCCTTCCACGAGCGCCCCCTCTCACAGGCACTCGCCCTTCTCGACGCGGCGCACGCACGGCTCGATGTGGAACGCGTGGAACTGAGGCAGGCCGAGGAGGCCGCCGAGGCGATCTCCAGCGAACCGATCGAGGACGTGCACGCGTCGGACTCGATGAGCGTCTCCGAACTCGCCGCCGCCCTCGGCGTGCGCCCTTCGACGTTGCGGCACTGGCACGCGGAGGAACTCGTCGTTCCGGACCGCGACCCCGTGCGCGGAACGCGGCGATACACGCCGGCCCAGGTGCGGGACGCGCGGATCGTCCACCAGCTGCGCAAGGCCGGATACCGCATCCCGCCCCTTCGAGCGATCATGCCGGAGCTGCGGCGCACCCGCCGTTCGCGGGACGTCGCCACCGCGCTGGCCGCCAGGGACGCCGGCATCACCGCTCGGTCGAGGGCCCTCCTCGACGGCGCCACCGCACTCGGCGCCGTGCTCTCCGTTCACAGCCGAACGGCCTGATCTGGGATCGCGGGGGAGCGCCTCTCACCGGTCGACTCAGAACCCCGTCCTCGCCGACGCCCGCACGCGTCGCGGTCAGTGCGGTTGATCGCGGCGGCGGGTCAGGTAGGCGGTCTCGGCGGTGTTGCCCGCCAGGTCGATGGCCTTGTCGTACGCCGCGCGCGCCTGCCGGCTCCGGCCCAGGCGGCGCAGCAGGTCGGCGCGGGTGGCGTGGTAGGCGTGGTAGCCGGACAGCGTGTCCCCAAGACGGTCCACGGCCGCCAGTGCCACCTGCGGGCCGTCCAGTTCGGCGACCGCGACGGCCCGGTTGAGGGCGATGATCGGCGAGGAGTCGAGGCGGACGAGCTGGTCGTAGAGGGCGAGGACCTGCGTCCAGTCCGTGTCGCGGACGTCGCGGGCGGAGGTGTGCACGGCGTTGATCGCCGCCAGGATCTGGTAGCGGCCCGGAGCCGTCCCCGCCGCGGCGGCGGCGAGGCGCCCGCGTACCAGGCGGTGCCCCTCGGCGATCAGCGAGGCATCCCAGGCACCACGGTCCTGCTCGGCCAGCGGGACCAGTTGCCCGTCGGCCGAGACCCGGGCGGTGCCGCGGGCCTCGGTGAGCAGCATCAGTGCCAGCAGTCCGGCCGCCTCGCCGTCGTCCGGCATGAGGGCGCGGATCAGCCGGGCGAGCCGGATCGCCTCGGCGGTCAGGCCGGGACGTAGCGGGTCGGTGCCGGGGCCGGTCGCCAGGTAGCCCTCGTTGAACACCAGGAACAGGACGGCGAGCACCCCGGACACGCGCGCCGGGAGGTCCTCCGCCGACGGCACCCGATACGGGACGCGGGCCGCCTTGATCTTGGCCTTCGCGCGGGTGATCCGCTGTTCCATGGCGGTCTCCCGCACCAGGAAGGCGCGGGCGATCTCGGGCACGGTCAGACCGCCGACCATGCGCAGCGTCAACGCCACGCGGGCCTGCACGGCCAGCGCGGGATGGCAGCAGGTGAAGATCAGCCGGAGCCGGTCGTCGTCGATGGCGCCGACGGTCTCGGGCGGGCCGTCGTAGACCATCTGAGCCTCCCTGTGCTTGTCGTCGCGCTTGTTCTCGCGCCGGATCCGGTCGATGGCCTTGCGGGCGGCGGTGGTGGTCAGCCAGGCGCCGGGGTTGGGCGGGACGCCCTCGGCCGGCCATCGCCGGACGGCGGTCGCGAACGCCTCGGCGGCCGCCTCCTCGGCGATGTCGAGGTCACCGAAACGCCTGGTCAGACCGGCGACCACCCGGGCCCACTCCTCATGGTGCGCCCGTGTGAGCGCCGCCTGGACGTCGATCGCCGGACTCCTCACAGGAACGGCCGCACCTCGACCTTCCGGTTGCAGGCCCTCGACCCGTCGGCGGCGAGCCTGAGCGCCACGTCCAGGTCGGGCGCCTCGATGATCCAGAAGCCGGCGAGGTACTCCTTGGACTCCAGGAACGGTCCGTCGGTGACCAGCGCCTCCCCGTCCCGGTTGTCGACGACGGTGGCCGTCTCGGGGGCGGCGAGGCCGCCGGCGAAGACCCAGTGGCCCCCGGTGTGGAGCCGGTCGTTGAACACGTCGATCGCGGCTTGCTCGTCCGGGGTGGCGAGCGTGGGCCGGTCGTGGACGACGGACATCAGGTACCGCATCTCAAGATCACCTCCTGTGGCGTCATGCCCCTTGTCTACCGGCTTGCCGCCTCGGTCGACGGGTAGGTCGGGCGTCCGGCCGGCCGGTAGAGCTGCGTCGTCACGCCCCTGGAGTCGACGCGCGACTCGACCAGGTCGAGCGCGAGATCCGGGCCGGTCTCAGGGAACAGCCTCGTGCCCTGGCCTAGGATCACCGGGACCACGATCAGGGTCATCTCGTCCACCAGGTCGTGCTCCAGCAGCGACCGGACCAGGGTGCCGCTGCCGTGCACCTGCACCTCGCCCCCCGGCCGGGCCTTCAACTCCCGGACGGCCGCCGCGACGTCCCCGGACAGGACGGTGGTCTCCGCCCACTCCGGGTCGGTGAGCGTGGTCGACGCCACGTACTTGGGGGCGGTGTTCAGCGCCCGCCAGACGGGCTCCCAACCGGGGACGTCCCGGGCCGTCCAGGAACCCCACGAACCGGCGAACAGCTCGTAGGTCCGGCGGCCGAACAGGAACGCGTCCGCGCGCTGGTAGGTCCGGTTGATAAGGGCGTCGGTCTCCGCGTCACCCCTCCCCAGGGCCCAGCCGCCGCGCACGAACCCGTTCCTGCGGTCCTCCTCCGACGCGCCGCCGTTGCCCTGCACCACCCCGTCGACGGTGACCTGGGTCATGGTCGTCAGCTTCATGATCGCGGATCCTTCACCTCTGCGCCGCCCCCCGTGGGCGGCCTCACCCCTGCTACGAACACCACCACCCCGATCCGACACCTCCTCCCGGATTTCTCTGAAGAAATTTCCAGGACGCCTGTCGCCGACGATCCGCAATCCTGTACCTACGAGTATGTACACTGCTCGCATGAGCACTGCGGACCGCCTGATCGAGAGCACTCGCGAGCTGCTCTGGGAGCGCGGCTACGTCGGCACCAGCCCCAAGGCGATCCAGCAGCGGGCCGGGGCCGGGCAGGGCAGCATGTACCACCACTTCACCGGCAAGCCGGATCTGGCGCTCGCCGCGATCCGGCGGACCGCCGAGGAGATGTGCGCCAAGGCCGAGGAGCTGCTCTCCGCGCCGGGGACCGCCATGGACCGCGTCGCCGCGTACCTCCACCGGGAGCGGGACGCTCTCAAGGGCTGCCCGATAGGCCGCCTCACCCAGGACCCCGACGTCATGGCCGACCCCGCGTTGCGGGCCCCGGTCGACGAGACCCTCGCCTGGCTGCGAGAAAGCCTTGCCCAGGTGCTGGAGGAGGGGCGCGAGCGCGGCGAACTGGATGCCGCGCTGGACCCGCGCGCGACCGCCGCGACGATCGTCGCGACCTTGCAGGGCGCCTACGTCCTGGCCCGTGCCGCCGGTTCCGTGCGGCCGTTCGACCAGGCGATCACCGGGGTGCTGGGCCTTCTGACCGCCCATGTCCGCCCTGCCGGGTAGAGAGGGCCCGTCCATTCACGCCGGTCTTCCGTACCGCGCCGCCCGACCTGTCCGCTGATAGCCCACAAGGAAAGGCAGCAGCGTCCGTGTATGCGAAGCAGTACGAGCTCACCCTGCCCGCCGACTACGACATGCAGATCATCCGCAAGCGGGTCGCCGAGGGCGGGCACGTCCTCGACCATCGGGCCGGGCTGGGGCTGAAGGCGTATGCCATCCGGGAACGCGGCATCGACGGCTCACCGGTCAACCAGTACGCCCCCTTCTATTTGTGGAACGACACCGGCGCGATGGCGCGATTCCTCGTCGGCGGGGGAGGGTTCCAGAACATCGTCCGCGACTTCGGCCGCCCCGTCGTCCGGCACTGGACGGGCATCGCCTACCATGCCGGTCCCGCCCGTGCGGCACTTCCCCGGGCGGCCTCGCGCCGCCTCACCTCGATACCCTCCGACCCCGACCTGGACGGCACCGGGCTGGGCCTCTCCGAACTGATCGAGTGGGAGGCCGGACAACTGCGGCGGCTCTCCGGCCATGACGGTATCCACACCGCCGCGCTGGCCGTCGATCCCCGGCATTGGCAACTGGTGCGGTTCGTGGTGTGGGCGGACTCCTCCGCACCGGACGAGGAGGCGACCGAGCACTACGAGGTTCTGCACCTCTCCGCCCCCGGGCTGCGGAATCTGCCCGAGGGGCGGAGCTGGTGCTGACCACCGCGCCGAGCTGATCAGGATCGCGAGGCGGTCGCCAGGGGAGTGGCGTGCTGGAGGGCCTGGAGAATGTCGTTGACCCTTTCCTTGGCGTCGCCGAAGAGCATCTGGGTGTTGTCGCGGAAGAACAGCGGGTTCTGGACGCCGGCGTACCCCGTGGCCATGGAGCGCTTGAACACGACGACCCGGGCGGCGTTCCAGACCTCCAGGACGGGCATTCCGGCGATGGGGCTCGTGGGGTCGTCTTCGGCGGCGGGGTTGACGATGTCGTTGGCGCCGATCACCAGGACCACGTCGGCGGCGTCGAAGTCGTCGTTGATCTCGTCCATCTCCAGCACCAGGTCGTAGGGCACCTTGGCCTCGGCGAGCAGCACGTTCATGTGTCCGGGCAGGCGGCCGGCGACCGGGTGGATGCCGAACCTGACCTGGACGCCGCGCTCCCGCAGCCGCTCGGTCAGCGCGGCGACCGGGGCCTGCGCCTGGGCGACGGCCATGCCGTAGCCGGGGGTGATGATCACCGAGGAGGCCCCGGCGAGCGCCTCGGCGGTCTCCTCGGCGGTGATCTCCCGGTGCCGGCCCTGGTCGGCGCCGGACGCGGCGGGCGCTTCGAGCCCGAAACCGCCGGCGATGACCGAGATGAACGAGCGGTTCATCGCCTTGCACATGATGGCCGACAGGTAGGCGCCGGAGGAGCCCACGAGCGCGCCGACGATGATCAGAAGGTCATTGCCGAGCAGGAACCCGGACGCGGCGGCCGCCCATCCCGAATAGCTGTTGAGCATGGAGACCACCACCGGCATGTCGCCGCCGCCGATGGAGGCGACCAGGTGCCAGCCGAGCAGCAGCGCCACCGCCGTGACCGCGACGAGCGCCCACGCCTGGGGTTCGACGACGAAGACGACGGTGAGCGCGACGAAGGCGGCGAGCGCGGCGACGTTGAGCAGGTTCTTGCCCGGCAGCATCAGCGGCGCGGACTTCAGCCTGCCCGACAGCTTCCCGAACGCCACGACCGAGCCGGTCAGGGTGACGGCGCCGATGAACACGCCGATGAAGACCTCGGCGCTGTGGATGCCGAGCATGTCCTCGCGGGCGAGCGAGGCCGCCTCCGTCCCGTCGGGGTGGCGTTCGACGTGCAGGTAGCCGCTCCAGCCGACCAGGACGGCGGCCAGCCCGACGAAGCTGTGCAGCAGCGCGATGAGCTCGGGCATCGCGGTCATCTCCACCGCGCGGGCCCGGTTCAGGCCGATCAGCGCGCCGACCGCGATCGCCGCGACCAGCAGCCCGAACGCGGGCGCGTCGATGCCGTCGTCGATGGTGAGCGCGATGGTGGCGGCGAGCGCCACGGCCATGCCGAGCATGCCGTAGGTGTTGCCCAGGCGCGCGGACTCGTGCCGGGACAGCCCGGCCAGCGCGCGGATGAAGAACAGCGCCGCGACGATGTACGCCGCGGTCGCGGAGGTCGCGATCGTCATCGGCTAGCTCCTGACGAACATGGCGAGCATGCGGCGGGTGACCGCGAATCCGCCGAAGACGTTGATGCTCGCGAGCAGGATCGCCGCGAGGGAGAGCACGGTGATCGCCGCGTTTCCGGCGCTGATCTGCACCAGCGCTCCGACCACGATGATCCCGGAGATCGCGTTGGTCACCGACATCAGCGGGGTGTGCAGCGCGTGGTGCACGTTCCCGATGACGTAGTAGCCGATCACGATGGCCAGCGCGAACACGGTCAGGTGCACCTGCAGCGCCGCGGGCGAGAGCGCGACCAGGCCGAACAGCCCGGCGGCCGCGGCCGCGGCGGCGAGCCGGCGCAGCGCCGGGTTCGCCGCGCGGGACGGGGCCTCCCTCTCGGCCTCCCGCTCCACCGGTGGGGCCGCGACCGGCGCCGCCGACACCGCCACCGGGGGAGGCGGCCAGGTGAGTTCACCCTCGCGGACGACGGTCATCGAGCGTTGCACGACGTCGTCGAAGTCCAGGACGAGCGCGCCGTCCCGCTGCGGGGTCATCAGCTTCATCAGGTTGAGCAGGTTGGTGCCGTACAGCTGCGACGCCTGCGCGGGCAGCCGTCCGGCCAGGTCGGTGTAGCCGAGGATGACCACGCCGTTCGCGGTGACCACCCGCTCGCCGGGGACCGTACCCTCGACGTTTCCGCCGTTGGCGGCGGCCATGTCCACGATCACCGAGCCCGGACGCATCGTCGCCACCATCTCGGCGGTGATCAGCTTCGGCGCGGGCCTGCCGGGGATGAGCGCGGTGGTGACGATGATGTCGACGTCGCGGCACTGGTCGGCGTAGAGCGCGGCGGCGCGGACGTTGTAGTCGTCCGACATCTCCTTGGCGTAGCCGGTGTCGGGGGCGTCGTCCGGCCGGGCCTCGGCGACGGCGAGGTAGTCGCCGCCGAGCGAGCGCACCTGGTCGGCGACCTCCGGCCGCGGGTCGGTGGCGCGGACGATCGCGCCCAGGCTGCCCGCCGCGCCGATCGCCGCGAGCCCGGCGACGCCGGCCCCCGCGACCAGCACCTTCGCCGGCGGCACCTTGCCCGCCGCGGTCACCTGGCCGGTGAAGAACCGCCCGAACTCGTGCGCGGCCTCGATGACCGCCCGGTAGCCCGCGATGTTGGCCATCGAGGACAGGACGTCGAAGGACTGCGCGCGGGAGATCCGCGGGACGGCGTCCAGGGAGAGCGCCGTGATGGGGCGCTTGGCGAGTTCCTCGACGAACTCCGGATCGAGCCGGGGGTTCAGCAGGGCGATCAGCGTGGTGCCCGGTCGCAGCGCGTCCAGCCGCTCGGGGGAGGGCGGGTTGACACCCAGCACGATGTCCGCGGCGGTCGCGGACCCCACGGCCGCGCCGGCGGCCTCATAGCGGTCGTCGGGGAAGCCCGCCCCGGCTCCGGCACCGGGCTCGACGACCACCTCGTACCCGAGTTTCTGCAGTTCGGTAACGGTGTCCGGGGTCACCGCCACCCGCTGTTCGCCGGGCGGATCCTCCTTGAGAACTCCGATGATCATGACAACCACCTCACATCTCGTGCGCGTCAGCGGTCTGCGGTCGCAGGACGGGGCACCGCGCCGCCGGGCCGGGGTGCCCGCCTGCCAGCGCGGCGCGCGAGCGAGCGGACGGCGTCGGATATCTCGGCATCAAGGTAATTCTGCCGCGCGCTCGACCGCTTCCGCTTTGCGCTGTGTGCCAGTCTTGGCCCTGAATGTTTGGGTACTTGAGATAGTCCCGCTGCGGGCGGTGACGGCGGGGACACGTTGCGACCTGCGGTGGGCCGGGCGCCGCCCGCACCCGAGGGCGACCCTGCCGCTATCCGGCGTTGGCGAGGAGGGTCTCGGCGATCGCGCGGGCCCGGCGCGCGGGCTCGGGGGTCCGGAGGCGCTGCGCGGTCACGATCGCCCCGTCCAGCAGCAGGACGAACTGCTCGGCGAGTTCGGCGTGCTCGGCGTACCCGGCCTTGGCGAGCAGCCCGTCGACGTAGCCGGTGACCGCGCGCTTGTGGTCCTCGGCGAGCGAGTAGACCGCGTGGTCGGTGTCGGCGATCTCGGCCATCGCGTTGATGAACGAGCAGCCGCGGTAGTCGTCGCCGAAGCCCGCCTCCAGCGCGTCGAAGACGGCCAGGGGCTCGTCGCCGCGCGCGGCGACGTCCTCGGCCAGGGCGCGGCGCCAGGTCTCGTCCCGCTCCCGCAGGAACGCCGCCACCAGGTCGTCCTTGCTGGCGAAGTGGCGGTAGAAGGACGCCCGGCCCACGCCGGACCGCTCCAGCAGGCGCTCCACCCCGACCGCGTGGATGCCCTCGGCGTAGAAGAGGTCCTCGGCGGCCTGGACGAGGCGTTCGCGGGCTCGTGTCGGCATACCGCCGAGAGTACCGCGACTTGACCCAAAACGGAACCGATCAGTACCGTACCGGGCAGTCAATGGAACCGATCGGTACCGTTTTGGAGGTCCTGGTGGCCGATGACGGACGGACGCGGCACGCCCGCTGGAGCGTGCTCGCCCTCGGACTCGGAGTCTTCGCGGTCGGGACGGACGAGTTCGTCCTCGCCGGCATGCTGCCCCTGCTCGGCGACACCTTCGACATCTCGATCGCGGCGGCCGGGCAGGTGGTCACCGCGTTCGCGCTGGTCTGCGCGCTGCTGGCGCCGGTCCTCGGCACGCTGACCGCCCGCTGGCCGCGGCGCCGCATCCTGCTGCTCGCGCTCGGCGTCTACCTGGCGGGCAACGCCGCCACCGCGCTCGCGCCGAGCTTCCCCGCGCTGGTGGCCGCGCAGATGGTCGCCGCTGTGGGGGCCGGACTGTTCGTACCGGCGGCGTCGGTGACCGCGGCGGCACTGGTCCCCGCCGAGCGCCGGGGCCGGGCGATCGCCGCGGTCATGACCGGCTTCACCGCCGCCACCGCCCTGGGCGCCCCCATCGGGACCGTCCTCGGCGGGACGCTGGGATGGCGCGCGACGGTGTGGTTCCTGGCCGCCCTCGCCGTCCTCGGCATCGGGACCGTGTCGGCGGTGATCCCCAAGCGGATCACCGCCCCGGCGCCCGAGGGCCTCGGCGAGCGGCTGCGCCCGCTGCGCGACCCGCGCGCGCTCGCCCTGATGGGCACCACGCTGGTCGGCTTCACCGCCGTCTACATCCCCTACACCTACATCTCCGCCGTCTTCGAACCCGCGACCGGCGGAGACGCCGACCGGCTGGCCCTGCTGCTGTTCGTCTTCGGCCTGGTCGGCACGGTGGCCAACTACGCGGGCGGGACGCTGGCCGACCGGCTCGGCGGGCGCGCGGTCGCGTCCGGCGCGATCGTCCTGCTCGTCGCGGCGCTGCTGGTGATGCCCCTGACCACGGACTCCTTCGCCGCGGCGACCGTGATGGTGGTCGCCTACGGAATCCCGGCCTGGGCGCTGACGACCCCCCAGCAGCACCGGCTGATCGCGTTGGATCCGGCCTCGGCCTCGGTCTATGTCTCCCTCAACGCCGCCATCCTCTACCTGGCCATCTCCCTGTCGGGCATGGCCGGTGCGGTCGGCATCGGCTGGCTCGGCGCCGACCGGCTCGCCCCGGCCGCGGCCGTGGTCGCCCTGCTCGCCCTGGGCCTGTCCGAACTGGCCCACCGCCTCGCCGGGCCCCCGGCCGAAACGCTTGCGGGAGGGACGCCCGTCGATCACGCGATGGACAAGCGATGACCGGCGGACGAGGGCGTGACGCCACCGCGCTCCCAGCGCGGCACCGTGAAAAGGAGTGGACGGGATGACGAGCGTGCTTGTAGCTTCCAGTTGGCCGTGACACCGCCCGAGGAGGTGAGACCCATGAACGCAGTAACGACGTGGGTGCTCCCCTTCCGGTCGCGGTTGGGCGATTGACGTAGGTGTCGCCGGGAGCGCCTCACCATCAGGGCACTCCCGAAAGGCAACACCTATGCACGCTTCGCGATCCACCGCCCGGCCGTCGTCGAACGACACGGCCGAGCGCGACGTCCGCGCGCCCCTCGGCCACGACGTGATCATCGCTGGCTGCGGGCCGACCGGTGCGATGCTGGCCGCCGAACTGCGGCTGCACGATGTGCGGGTCCTCGTCGTGGAGAAGGAGACCGAGCCCGCCTCGTTCGTCCGCATCGTCGGCCTGCATATCCGCAGTCTCGAACTGATGGCGATGCGCGGCCTGCTGGAGCGCGTTCTCGAACACGGACGGCGGCGTCCGGCCGGAGCCTATTTCGCGGCCATCAGCAAACCCGCCCCCGCGGGCCTGGACTCCGCCTACGCCTATCTGCTGGGAATCCCGCAGCCGGTCGTCGAGCGCCTGCTCGAAGAACACGCGGTCGGGCTGGGCGCGCAGGTCAGGCGTGGTCGCGCGGTGACCGGTCTCGTCCAGGACGAGGAGGGCGTGACCGTCGAACTGGCCGGCGGAGAACGGCTGCGGGCGCGCTATCTCGTCGGCTGTGACGGCGCACGCAGCACGGTGCGCAAACTGCTCGGCGTCGGTTTTCCCGGCGAGCCCTCACGCACCGACACGCTGATGGGCGAGATGGAGGTGCGCGCACCGCAGGAGGAGATCGCCGCCAAGGTGGCCGAAATCCGTGAGACCCACAAGGCGTTCACGCTCGGCCCCTTCGGCGGAGGGGCCTATCGCGTCGTGGTCCCCGCCGCCGGGGTCAGCGATCGCGCGGAACCGCCCACCATCGAGGACTTCAGACGGGAGCTGCGCGCCATCGCCGGAACCGATTTCGGCGTGCACTCCCCGCGCTGGCTGTCCCGCTTCGGCGACGCCACCCGGCTGGCCGACCGGTACCGGGTCGGCCGGGTGCTGCTGGCGGGCGACGCGGCGCACATCCATCCGCCCACCGGCGGTCAGGGCCTCAACCTGGGAGTTCAGGACGCATTCAACCTCGGCTGGAAACTGGCCGCGCGGATCCGCGGCTGGGCGCCGGAAACGCTCCTGGACACCTACCACGCCGAACGCCATCCGGTCGCCGCGGACGTACTGGACAACACCCGAGCCCAGATGGAACTGCAGTCCGCCGGAGCGGGCCCGCGGGCCGTGCGCAGGCTGCTCAGCGAACTGATGGACTTCGACGAGGTGAACCGCCATCTGACCGAGAAGATCAGCGCGATCGGCATCCGCTACGACTTCGGCGAGGGCCCCGACCTGCTCGGCCGCCGCCTGCACGACATCGACCTGAAACAGGGCAGTCTCTACGGTCTGCTGCGTCGCGGCCGCGGCCTGCTGCTGGACCGCACCGAACGCCTGAGCGCCGGCGGCTGGTCGGACCGGGTCGATCACCTCGCGGATTCCACGGCCGCGCTGGATGTTCCGTGCGTCCTGCTGCGCCCCGACGGCCACGTCGCCTGGATCGGTGACGATCAGCAGGAGCTGGACGGCCACCTCGCCCGCTGGTTCGGCAGGCCCGCCGACTGATCTCGCCTGAGGGCTCGTCCCGTCCAGGAGGCCGACCGGTTCGGCCTCCTGGACGGGCTGGTCGTCCGCAACCACATGCGTCAAGGCGATGCGGCGAGCCCCGCCAGCCCTCGACGCGCCCGGTCAGGTGACCTTGGTGGGCGCGGGGGAGTCCGCCGCGCCCACCTCCGCGGCGACGCGTCTGCGCGGCTGGGCCAGTGCGGCGGCTATGGCCACCGTGCCGACGACGCACACGGCGGCCGTCCCGTACAGCGCGATGTGCAGGGCATCGGTGAATCCTGCGGCCGGCGCGCCGGAGGCACCGCCGGTGACGTCTCCGGCGGCGACCCGCACGGCCAGTTCCTTGGAGCCGACGCGACCGCTGATCAGGCTGACCAGGACGGCGCCGTAAACGGCGATGACAATGGCTTCGCTGCCGATGCGCATGGTGTTGAGAAAGCCGGTCGCCATTCCGGCCCGTTCGGGTTCGACGAGGCTCATCGCCGCTCCGTCCCCCACGCCGAACGACAGGCCGGCGCCCAGCCCGACCATCAGCAGCGGCCCGGCGATGACGGCGACGGACGTGGACGGGCCGATCACGGTGAGCCAGGCGTTGCCGCCCGCGAACAACGCCAGGGAAAGCGTGATCAGTGCGCGGGGCGATACGCCCCGGTTCACCAGCCCGCCGGCCAGCGGCGGGGCCAGCAGCACCGGCGCGGTCATCAGCAGCAGCACCGTCCCGGCGCGCTGCGGGGACAGGCCGCTCGCCCCGACCAGGTAGGTGGGCAGGTAGGTCAGCAGCGTCACGAAGCCGAACGTCGAGACGACGGGCACCATGCACAACGCGAGGAACCGGCGGTTCTTCGCCAGCGACAGGTCGAGGAGCGGCGCGGCGGAACGCGCCTGCAGAACGACGAAGGCCACCAGCAGCCCCACACCGGCGGCCAGCAGAGCCACCACGCCGGGGCTCGTCCACCCCCACTCCGGACCCTGGACCGCACCCAGGACCAGCGCGCCCAACCCGGCGACGAACACCACCGCACCGGTCACGTCCAGCCGGGGGCGCTCCGCGGCGCGCGACTCGGCCACGTAGCCCACCCCGGCCAGCGCCACGGCCACCAAGGCGGCGTGCGTCCCGAAGGTGGCGCGCCAGCCCAGCGCTCCGACCAGCCAGCCCGACAGCGTCGGCCCGGCCGCCAGACCGAGCCCGGCGGCGCTGCCCAGCGCCGCGAACGCGCGGGTGCGCGCCGCGCCGTCGAAGGTGGTGGCGAGGATCGCGCCGCCGCTGGCGAACACCCCGGCCGAGCCGATGCCCGACAGGGCTCGCGCCGCGTCCAGCAGGGCGATGCCTGGGGCGGCGGCCGCGGCCAGCGAGCCGACGGCGAACAGCCCCGCGCCGGCCACGAACGTCCGGCGGCGCCCCACCAGGTCGGCCGTGGAGCCGGCGACCAGCGTGAACGAGGCGAACGTCAGGTTGTAGGCGTTCATGACCCACTGGAGAGGGGCACCGGCGGTGCGCAGGTCCGCGCCGATGTCGGGCAGCGCCACGGCCGCCCCGGAGATCGACATCGGCACGGTGAGGAAGGCGAGCATCACCACCGCGAGCGTGATCGTTGGACGGGGGCGTCCGGCGGGTCCGGTCGTCACGAGTTCGGGCTCCTTCAGGGCAGGATCGACGGCCAATCAGCCACCAAGGCGACAGTGCCACTGAGTGGCACTAGCTGTCAAAGGGCAATAGCCCCCAGGTGGTAGCCTCGTGGTGTGAGTGATGACCTGCGCGACCTGCCGCTGCGCGAGCGCAAGAAGGCGCGCACTCGCCGAGCCCTGGCCGAGACCGCTCTCCGCCTGTTCACCGAACGCGGATACGACGCCACCACGCTGGACGACCTGTGCGACGCGGTGGAGGTTTCCAGGCGCACCTTTTTCCGCAACTACCGGTCCAAGGAGGACGTCGCGCTGGCCGCCGACAGCGACCTGTGGTCGGCCTATCTCGACGATGTGGCGGCGCGGGAGATGAACGGCCCGGTGATAGAGGCCCTCCGCGTCACCTTGGCCACCACCTTGAGCGCCATGGACGACGACTGGGAGCGCCGTTTCCTGGCCGCCCGCGAATTGTCGGAAGCCGTCCCCGCCTTGCAGGCGCACAGCCTCGGCTACTGCCAGGACACCACTCGGGCCCTGGTCGCGGTGGTGAGCGGCCGCTCCGACGCCGGCGTCGAGGAATGGCGCCTCCGCCTGGCCGTGGAGATATTCGTCGCCGCCTGGCGCACGGCCTCCCTGCGCTGGACGGCGCAGGGCGGCCGAGGGGACCGCGGCGCACTGATGGAACTGGTCGAGGAGACCTTCGCCGCGATCCCCGCCGCGCTCACCGCCACCGCCTAGCGATCACGCTTCGTAGTTCTTCGGCGAGGGCCGATGATGTCGGCCCGCGGTGCTCATCGACGCCCGCTGGATGCGGCTGACGGCGTCAGGACTCGGCCGGAAGCTCGACCCACTCCAGCGCCCACCGGTTGAGGTCGAGCAGCACCCGGCCGAGCGCGGCCCCCTTCTCGGTCAGCCGGTATTCGATGCGCACCGGGGTGGCGGGCTCCACGCTGCGCTCGACGAGCCCGTCGGCCTCAAGATCCTTCAACCGCTGCGACAGCAGCTTGTGGGTCATGTCCGGAACGGCGGCCGCGATGTCGCTGAACCGGGTGGCGCCGCCGAGCAGCGCGCGCAGCACGGTCGCGGCCCAGCGGCGGCCGATCATGTCCATCGCCGCGGCGTAGTACGGGCAGTACGGCCGGAGGTGCTCGATGTCCAGCTCGCGATGTGACATGGTCCACTTCCCGGATCTACTATCTTTAGGATACCTTCCATCCTTATGATACAACATGATCCACTAAGGAGTAAGGCGATGCCCGAGTCGAGCCCGGCGACGCTGTCGTACGAGGTGTTCGTGTCCGAGCCGATCCCCACCACCGGCACGCTGCCGACCGGGGCGCGCCAGCAGTGGTCTCCGCTGTCGACCACCCTGGTCTCCGGCGACACGGACGCGGTCCTGGTCGACCCGCCGTTCACGGTCGAGCAGACCCGCCGGGTCGGTGACTGGGTCGAAGGCTCCGGCAAACGGCTGACCCACATCTACATCACCCACGGCCACGGCGATCACTGGTTCGGCGCGTCCTTGCTGGCCGAGCGCTTTCCCGGAGCGCGGGTGCACGCCACCGAGGGCACCATCCGGCTCATGCACGGCTCGACGACCGGGCGGCGGAAGGCATTCTGGGAGAACCTCTTCCCTGGGCAGCTCCCCGACGTCCAGGTGATCGCGCAGGCGCTTCCGGCCGAGGGCCTCACCCTGGAGGGGCACCCGTTGCATGCGGTCGAGGTCGGGCACAGCGACTGCGACGATTCCACCGTCCTGCACGTCCCGGCGCTCGGTCTGGTCGTCGCCGGGGACGTCGCCTACAACAACGTCCACCAGTATCTCGCCGACGGCGGGCTCGACGGCGGCATCGACGCCTGGCTCCGCGCCCTCGACACCGTTCGCGCCCTGTCACCGGACGCCGTGGTCGCCGGCCACAAGGACGCCGCCCGTGCCGACGACCCGCGCATCCTCGACGAGACCGCGGAATACCTGCGCACCGCCCGCGAGGTGCTCGCCGGGAAGCCCTCGGCGCGGACGTTCTTCGACGAGATGACCCACCGCTACCCGGACCGGGTCAACCCCGGCACCGTCTGGCTCAACGCGCAGAGGCTGGCCTGATGCGCGGCGTGCGCTTCCACGAGTTCGGCGGACGGGACACCCTGCGGGTCGACCAACTGGAAGAGCCGGAATCGGGCGCCGACAACGTCGTGATCCGGATCGCCCGCGCCAGCGTCAGCCCCCTCGACGACAAGGTCCGCACCGGCGTCCTGCCCCCGTCGATGCACCGGCCGCTGCCGCTGGTGCCCGGAGCCAGTGCCGTGGGGCGCGTGGCGGAGCCCGGCCCGTCGGGGCACGCACCCGGTGCGCGCGTCCTGCTGTGCGGGTGGGGCTACGGGACGACACGCGACGGCACCTGGCGGGAACTGGCGTCCGTCCCGCCGAGCCACCTCGTCCCCATTCCCGACGACGTCAGCGACGAGGAGGCCGCCGGCCTGGTGGCCGGGGCGGGCTACCTGACCGCCTGGCTGGCGCTCACCAGGACCGCCCGGATGCGGCCGGGGCAGGTCGTCCTCGCACCCGGGATCTACGGCGCGGTCGCCTACGCCGCCGCCCAGGTGGCCCCGATCCTTGGCGCCTCGCAGGTCATCTCCACCGTCCGCGGCGCCGACCGCCTCGCCGCCGTCCCCGGCGCCGGCGCCCTCGCGGTCATCGACCTGGAGCGGGAAACGCTGGGCGCCGGGGTCGCGCGGCTGACCGGCGGCGCGGGGGTGGACATCGTTCTCGACGGCCTCGGCGGCGACCTCACCGGCCCGGCACTCGGCACGCTCCGGCGCGGGGGAGTCCTGGTCAGCATCGGCTACACCGCCGGCAGGAAGGCCGCCATCGACGTCACCGACCTCATCTGGAAGACCACGCGGGTGGAGGGCTTCCTGTTCACCGCTTTCACGCAGGAGGAACTGGCCGACACGTATCGCACCCTGCTGGGGCACCTCGCGGCCCACGAGATCACCCCCGTGATAGACCGCGTCTATCCGCTGGAAGAGGCCGCCGAGGCTCAAAGACGCGTCGTCGAAGACCGTCCTCTCGGCAGGGTGCTCCTCGACCCCCAAGCCTGATCCCGCCTCATCGGGCGGACCGGACCAGGATCGCTCGGTGCCTTGGACGGATCCCACCTCCTGGTTCGAGCGGTTGCCCGCCTGCTATCTGGCGACGGGCATGCTCCTGACCGATCCGCAGGAACACGTCCTGCTGGTGAAGACCCATTACCGGACCGACTGGGGTCTGCCCGGCGGAGTCGCGGAGGACAACGAACCTCCCCACGTCGCATGCGGTAGGGAGATTCGCGAAGAACTGGGCTTGGACCGTGCAGCCGGCCCGCTTCTGGCCGTCGACTTCGTCGCGGCTGGAAGCGGTCGGCCCCGGCCGATGATCTACCTGGTCTTCGACGGCGGCGTCCTCGACCATTCCGCTATCACGGTCCAAGAAGAGGAGATCGCCGCCTTCGTCTTCCTCCCTCCTGACAAGGCGATATCCCGTATGGCGCCCACCGCCGCCCACCGGCTGCCACGTGCACTGACAGCGCGCCACACCGGCCACGTGACCTACCAGCCCCTCAGCCCGACATAGGCAAGCGCCCCAAGACCGGGAATCTGCGGACGCCCGGAGAGTGACCGCAGGACAATACGGGACGTGGCAGATGGAGAAGTGATCGCGGCCGGCGAAGTCCCGTTCGTCATCCTCGATGGGCGAGGCACCGTCATGGCCCGCTACGAGACGGTCCGGCGTGATCAGCCCGCGCACAGCCTGAGCGATCCCGAATCCACGGCCTGGACGCTCGTCCTTGACGGCACGGAGTTCGAGGTGGTCGGCGCGGACGGGCGGCCCTGGGTGCCGATCGGCAGCGGCTGGGCCAGGGGAGACGAGCAACCGATGATCGCGCGAGCCGGAGTCGTATCCTACGAATTCTTCTACGCCCACCATCTCGGATGGCTGGCGGGCCCCGTAAAGCTGACGTTCGACGTGGACGCGATGGTCGTCGATGTTGAGAGCAACCTGAAATTCGAGGCCGACTAGGGGCGTCGGCAACTCGCCTCAGCGAATCGCGGCCTCGATCTGCGCGAGGTGCCCGGAGAGGATCTCGTCGAACGCGGCGCGGCGATCGGCCGCGAGCGGGCGGATCTCGCGCGCGAAGTGGGCCAGAGCGGGAAATTGGTCGGGGTCCGCGCCGAGGACCGCGACACGGAAGTGCTCCATGCCCTGTTCGTACTCATCGGGGGCGAGGGTGCCGATGCCGGCCTCGGAGGCGATCAGCGCGGCGAGGAGGATCACGATCCGGTGGTAGCGGGACGGGATCTCCTCATCGGGCAGGCCCGAGGCCCGCAGGGCCTGGAGCACCTCCTCCATCACCAGCCGGGAACCGGCGCCGCCCGACGCGTAGCGTCCCCAGACCACGGCGAGTTGGGGGTGCTGCCCGAACGCTTCTCGCAGGCGCAGGGCCGTGGCGGTGATCCGCTGCTTCCAGTCGCCCTCGGGGCGGTAGCCGTCCATCGCGGCCGCGAGGGTCCGGTCGGCAACCGCGCGTAGCAGCTCGGTCTTGTTGCGGAAGTGCCGGTAGAGGCTGGAGGAGTCGGTCCCGAGCGCGGCGGCGAGCTTGCGCACGCTGAACGGCTCGGTGTCGCCCGTACGCAGCAGCTCTGCCGCCGTGTCCAGGATCTCCTCGGTGGACCAACGCCTTCGGCCTGCCATCTCGCCCCTCTCGTCCGTGCTCACTCTAGGGCATGCACTTGCCGTTGCACGCGGTGCGTGCATAATGAGGACAACGCAGCGGCCGAGGGCTCTCGGCCAGGAAGGAAGAGGGAGACATGAGCGAGACCACTGATGTGCAGCGCCCGCCGGAGCCGGACCTCTCGGCGATCACCGCCGAAGAGCTGATCTCCTATCGCACCGCCGAGAACAACTGGCGGGCGTCCAGCGCGGCTCGGGCGTTCATCGGGGAACCGGACCCCGGCGCGTTGATCGAGTGGCAGGACGTCGAGCTGCCCGGTCGAGACCTTCCGGTCCGGGTGTACCGGCCGCTGGAGGCCGCGACCGACCTGCCCCTCGTGGTCCATGTCCACGGAGGCGGTTTCGTGGGGACGGCGGCGCAGTGCGACTGGACCAACAGCCATCTCGCCGCGCGGCTGCCCGCGCTCGTCGTCTCCGTCGAGCACCGCCTTGTCGCCCCGGACAGTCCGCTCCCGAACGCCGCCGCCGACGGCTGGGATGTGCTCCAGCACGTGATGCGGAACGCCTCGGAGTGGGGCGCCGACCCGACGCGCGCGGCCGTGTTCGGTGAGAGCTTCGGCGCGTTGATCAGCGCCCTGACGGCCGTCCGGGCCCGGGAGGCCGGCGTGGAGCTCAGGGCGCAGGTGCTGGTCAACCCCGCGACCGACGTGACCGAGACGATGCTCGACTACCCGTCCGTCGCCGAGTACGCCTACAGCCCGAGCCGCGCCAAGCCCCTGCTTCAGTTCTTGCGGCGGCTAGCCGTCCCGCAGGGAGTCGACGCCCGCGCGTTCTCGCCCCTGTACGCGGACGACCTGGGCGGGCTCGCTCCCGCCCTGGTCGTGGTGCCGACCCAGGACGCGGTCGCCGATCACGGCCGCCGCTACGCCGAGCGACTGCGGGCGGCCGGGACATCCGTGCAGCTCACGGAGTACCCCGGAGCGCGGCACGCGTTCCTCACCTTGCCGGGTGTGGAGCCGCAGGCGGTGGACGCCCAGGCGGAGATCTTCGAGTTCCTCCGCGTGGCCCTGGCAGCGTGACGGAGGAACGATGCACGCCGCCCTGCCGGAGATGGGGATGACGTCGCCGCCGCAGGTGAGGAGCCGGGCGAGGGCCACCTGGGCGGGAGTCGCTTCCTTGGCGACGGCTCATACGGCCCCGGGGCCCAGGCGGCCCGCTACGGCGACCACAACCTCCGCATGATCGTTCCCGCCGCCCTCATCTGGGCGACAACATGCGCGCCCTACCCGCACCCGTCCCCGATCAATAGGCCGAGGCGACACAGGGCGCTCGCCGCACTGGGCGCCGTGTGTGGTGACACCGTTATCGCGACGACGGTTCCGTACCGACCGCACCCCTAGACAACCATATCCATACACCCAACTCGGCACTTCGTGCGTACGAATGCTCTCAATGGCGAGGGGTGATGGGGGCCGCGTGAGTGAAGATGGCCCGGGTCCATTTGCGGACGCGGGCCCTCTTCATTCCGCTAAGCCCTGATGCCTGGGACGAGGCGGGCGCGGTCGCGCCATGCGCGTTCCCACTGCTGGGTCATCTTGGGGTAGACGATGAGGTACCGGAAGGGCTTGATCAGAGCCATGTAAAGGCGTCCGAATATTCCGTTGGGCTTGACCAGCGCGGCCATGTGCAGCTCGTAGTCGCCGTTCTCGCCCTGTACCCATCCCAGGTGGCACACCGTGTGCACGGTCTTGTTCGCCAGTTCCAGGGCGGACTCGTCTTCGAGGACGTACAGCCGGGTGAACGGAGTGCCGCGGATGGCCTGGCCGTCTGGGGGCACGGGCAGATCGGACGGCAGGATCTCCCGCAGCGACCTGACCCGCTTACCCAGGCTCGCCTTGGGCTTGTCCCAGCCGAGGAGGGCGCCGAGCTTCCAGCGGACGGCGAAGAGGAACCGCACCGAGAGGCCCGCGTTTCCGGGGCCGGCGAGCGCTGCGAGCGCGTCGAGCATCACCGGGAAGTCGTCCGGGCCCGCGCCAGGAGTGCGGTACCGCCACACGTCCTCCACCCGGAATCCCGGTGTGAGTTCGTGGATCCGCCATGGGCGTGAGGTGTGCTCGGTGTGCGGGAGTCGGTTCGACATGGTCTCCTCCTTGCCCACCAGCCCTATACGCTGGCGTATACATCGAGGTTAGGCTCTATATACGGGTGCGTATAGATCTTGGGGAATGAGGTGGGTCACACGGTGGGAGCCGTTCGAACGCCACAGGCCGCGTGGATCGAGGAAGGACTGCGGGCACTCGCCGCGGGCGGACCCGAGGCCGTACGGATCGAGGCGCTCGCCAAGAGCCTCGGCGTGACGAAGGGCGGCTTCTACGGGCACTTCGCCGACAGGAACGCGCTGCTGGAGGCGATGCTGGACGTCTGGGAGCGCGAGAGCATCGACGACGTGGTGGCCCGCGTCGCACACGAGGGCGGCGACGCTCGGGCCAAGATCCGGCTCGCCGGCCGGCTGACGCTGTCGGGTGACCGCCTGCTGCCGATCGACCTGGCCGTCCGGGATTGGGCGCGACGCGACGAGACGGTCTCCGAACGCCTGCGCCGCGTCGACAACCAGCGCATCACGCTGGCACGCGAAATGATCGGCACGTTCTGCTCTGATCCCGACGAGATCGAGGCGCGCAGCCTGCTGGCCTTCTGCCTGGCCATCGGCAGTCATTTCCTCGCCGCCGACCACCCGGGCCGCACCCGCGCCGAGGTCCGCGCCCGCGCCACCGACATCGTCTTGATGGACCTTCACGACGAGGACGTCTGACCGTCCCGCACCCGGCTGATCGTGTGCTCGGCTTCCGTGTTCGCCCGGCGTCGGAGGCGTGCGCGCCGGACGAGCGCCGGCTGTGGTGACGCGCTCCTAGGGGGATGCCGTCCGCGCCTTGACGAGTTCGAGGGCCATCCCGGGCATCGGAAGTGGAGCCCATCGACATGTGCTGGTGGAGGGGCACGTGTCCGGACGCGCCCCCTCGGGACTACCGAGAAATTGACCCATGATGCTTGCCGCCGAATGAACCATCTGATGGGTCTTTGGGCGCCGTAGATTCATCGGTGTCAGCAAGAAGCGCCTGGTGGGAAGCCAGGCCGGCCCTCCGGGAGAATCCATGAACGCCGCCGCCTCGAACCACTCGAACGCACCCCTTCTCGTCCGGTCCGAGACCGCCGAGTCCCTCCAGGACGGCGCGACGAGCCTGATCACCCTGCTCGCCGACGCGGGCGCGACCGGCGGGGCGCTGACCGCCAACAAGGCCACGTTCCAGAAGGGTTCGCCGGGCGCTCCCGCGCACTTCCACACCAAGGCGACCGAGATGTTCTTCGTCCTGGACGGCACGATGCGGATCCTCGTGGACGCGGAGGTCCTGACCCTGGACAAGGGCGACTTCCTCACCGTCCCGCCGACCGTGCCGCACGCGTTCGCGCCGGCTCCCGGCAGTGAGGCCGAGATGCTGGTGGTCTTCACCCCCGGCCTGGAGCGCTTCGACTACTACCGGCTCCTGGAGCGTGTCCACCGGGGCGAGGCCACGGTGCAGGACATCCGCGACAGCTCGCAGCAGTACGACAACCACTACTTCGACAGCCCCGTGTGGTCGAAGGCCCTCGCCGAGCACTGAGCCCGTAGCCGGGCCGCGTGAACCAGCGGCCCGGCCGGGTGTCCCCCCTGCGCCTCCTTCTCCGAAAGTGGTTTCCCCATGCCCTCGACCACGTCCTCAGCACCCGGGCGGCGCCGCCTGGGAGCGACGCTGGCGCTGCTGGCGTTCGCTCAGTTGATCATCTCGATCGATTACAACATCGTGTACGTCGCGCTGCCGGAGATCGGCTCCGGCCTCGGCTTCTCCGCGCAGGACCTCCAGTGGGTCGTCAGCGCGTACGCCGTCGCGTTCGGCGGCTTCCTGCTGCTCGGCGGGCGGGCGAGTGACCTGTTCGGGTCGCGGCGGCTGTTCGCCTCGGGACTGGTCCTGTACGCGGTCTCCTCGCTGCTCGGTGGCCTCGCCGAATCCGCCGCGGTGCTGGTCGGGGCCCGCGCCGGACAGGGGATCGGTGGGGCGCTCCTGTTCCCCGCGACGCTCACCCTGGTCTCCACGAGCTTCGCCGAAGGGCGTGAGCGCAACCGGGCGTTCGCGGTGTGGGGCACTGCGGGCGGCAGCGGGATGATCCTCGGCTCGCTGCTCGGCGGTGTGCTGACGGACGCGTTCGGCTGGGAGGCGGTGTTCTTCGTCAACGTGCCCCTGGCCGGTGCCGCCGCGCTGCTCGCCTTCGTGTTGATCGCACCGGACGGCCCGCGCGCCGGTAACCGTTCGATGGACGTCGCGGGGGCGCTGACCTCGACGATCGGCGTCACGGCCGTGGTGTTCGCCCTGGTGCAGGGGCCGGAGTCGGGATGGCTCTCGCCCGTGGTCCTGACCGCCGCGCTCGCGGGCGCCCTCATGCTCGCCGCTTTCGTCGCGGTCGAACGGCGCAGCGCGGACCCGCTGATGCCGCTGCGCCTGTTCACCAACCGCGACCTGAGCGTGGGGACGGTCGTCACGTTCCTGTACATGGGCACCTTCGGCACGCTGATGTACTTCCTGACCGTGTACTTCCAGGGCGTGCACGGCTACGACGCGCTGACCACCGGGCTGGCGTTCCTGGCGCCGATGGCCGCCATCGCGGTCGGCTCGCAGCTCGCGGGCAGGCTGGCCACCCGGTACGGGATCCGGCCGGTGCTTGTCGCGGCGCTGGCGGCGGGTGGCGTCGGCACCGTGATCGTCGCCGCGACCATGGCGACCGACGCCTCCTACGCCGCGCTGATCCCCGGGCTGCTCGTGCTCGGGCTCGGCCAGGGCGCGGGGTACACCCTGATGTTCGGTGCCGCCGCGTCGGGGGTGGCCGCGGCGGACCAGGGGATCGCCTCGGGCGTCGTGTCCACCAGCCAGCAGGTCGGCGGCGCGGTCGGCCTGGCCCTGCTGGTGGCCGTCGCCAACGCGGGCCTGGACGGGCTCGGGGGCCAGGCGCTGCGTGCCGCGACCACCGACGGGCTGCGCGGTGCGGTGTTGATCGCCGCGGCGGGCATCGTGGCGACCGCGCTGGTCGCACTCGGCCTGCGCAAGCCCCGCACCGCGCCGGTGGCCGAGCGCCACGAGCAGACCGGCGGTCGATCGGTCATGCACGTTTGATCGTCACAGGTTCGGCGTGGTGCCACCCCTTCCGGGTGGCACCACGCTTTGCGTTCTGAAGCGGTGTGCGGCTCAGGCGGCGGGGGGTGGCGGCAGGGCGCGGCACAGCCCGTCGAGCGCCGGTCGGTAGCGGTGGTCGGGAGGCGTGGCGTATCCGACGACCAGGCCGTCGCGGTGGGGTTGGGGGCTGTCGGGGTGTCGGAACGTCGCGAGGCCGTCGAGCGCCACGCCCATCCGGGTGGCCGCCCTGGCGGTCGAGGCCTCGGTACCGGGTGGAAGACGCAGGACCGCGTGCAGCCCGGCCGCGATCCCGGTCACCGCGATGTGCGGGGCGCGTTCGGCCAAGGTCACCGCCAGCAGGTTGCGGCGGGCACGATAGCGCTGCCGCATGCGGCGGATGTGCTTGTCGTAGTTCCCGGACGCGATGAACTCCGCGAGCGCCAACTGGTCGGTGACACCCGTCCACGCCTCGCGCAACCCCTTGGCCGCGAGCATCGCCTCGACCAGGTGCGGCGGCAGCACCATCCAGCCGAGCCGGATCGCCGGGGACAGGCTCTTGCTCACCGAACCCAGGTAGACGACGTGGTCAGGATCGAGCCCCTGAAGGGCGCCGACCGGTTCACGGTCATAGCGGAACTCGCCGTCGTAGTCGTCCTCCAGCACCACGCCGCCACGGCCGCGCGCCCAGTCGACGGCTGCGGCACGGCGCGTCGGATGCAGCGGGCCGCCGGTCGGGAACTGGTGAGCGGGCGTGAGGAGGACGCCACCTGCCCCGCGCCGCGACGCGAGACCAGGGTGCGACGCCAGTTCGTCGGTCCGTGCGCCGCTCTCGTCAAGGCCCATCGGGATCGTGCGCACTCCGGCGTCGGCCAGGATGCCGCGATGGAAGGACAGGCCGTACGGCTCGACGGCCAGCGGCCCGGACAGCACACCGCCGAACAGCAGGCGCAGCCCGTGCGCGAACCCGGCGCAGACAACGATCTGGTCCGGTGAGGCGGACACCCCACGCGCCCGCGCGAGGTACTCGGCCAGCGCCCGGCGCAGTTCGGGACGTCCCTGAGGATCGCCGGGGGCGAACGCGTCATGCGGCGCGGCGGTGATCGCGCGACGGACGGCCGCGGTCCACGCGGCACGGGGGAAGGACGTCGCATCGGGTTGGCCCTGCCGCAGATTGTGGGCGACGGCGCCGACCTTGCGGTCGGGCGCCTTTCCGGGCGCGCGCCGGGGCTTGGCGACGACGCGTGCGGCGACCCGGGTACCGGCACCCTGCCGAGCGGTCAACCAGCCTTCGGCGACCAACTCGGCGTAGGCGTCCGCGACCGTGTTGCGCGCGACCCCCAGGTCCACCGCCAGCGAACGGTACGGCGGCAGCCGCGTCCCCGGCGCGAGCCGTCCACTGCGCACCGCCTCCCGCAGTGCCGCCGCCACCGCCGCCCGGCGGGGTCCGGTGGGCGACAGCTCAAGATGCAGGTCGGAGCCCGCTTCACGGGCAGAATTGACCGGAGAGTCCGGCACTTGACTGCCCCCTTGGATCGGTCTTTCGGATCCCCAGGGTAGCCGCGTGCCCAACGTCTCACTGCAAGCAGGGCCGGATAGGCGGTGGTCCTGGCCTCCAGGCTGGGCAGGGAGGCCAGGACCAAGAAGGTGGGTCTTCAGCCGCTCTTCGGTCCGATCTGCCGGAACGGCACGCCTCGGTGAGGCTGCTCGCCGTTCGAGCGTGCTCTGGATCAGGAGTCGAGCGCGTGCCCGGTCGTCGCGTCCACGTGGTCCGGGATGTCGTCGTGGCGATCGCCGACCGACGAGGTCCCGGAGGGTTCGAACATGAGGATGGAGGCGCCGGACGGAGCGTAGGGCCTGTGCTCCGTGCCCCGGGGGACGGTGAAGACCGCGCCTTGGGGGAGCAGAACGGTGCGCTCCCCTGAGGGCTCGCGCAGGGAGATGTGCAGCTCTCCGTCGAGCACGAGGAAGAACTCGTCGGTGTCGTCGTGGACGTGCCAGACGTGCTCGCCTTCGACCTTCGCGATGCGGACGTCGTAGTCGTTGACCCGCGTGACGATGCGGGGGCTCCACAGGGCGTCGAAGGAGGTCAGCGCCTTGCCGAGAAGGATGGGGTCGTTGCTCATAGGCTCATCCTGGGGTGTGCGGGCGCTCCGCGTGAGTGCTAGGAATTGCATATGGCGAAAGAATCCTCGCACGCCGTTCGCGCGGGCCTGCACCGGGTCGTCGTGATCGTCGACGAGAACTCCAACCCGTTCGAACTCGGCTGTGCGACCGAGGTCTTCGGTCTGCCCAGGCCCGAGCTCGGCCGTGACCTCTACGACTTCAGGCTCTGCGCCGCCGAGCCGAGCACCGTGATGCGGGACGGGTTCTTCACTCTCACGGGGGTCGCCGAGCTGGAGGAGGCCGACGAGGCGGACACCCTGATCGTCCCCAACCGGCCCGACGTGGAGGTTCCCCGCCGTCTGGTCGTGCTCGACGCCATCCGGCGGGCGCACGAGCGCGGGGCGCGCCTGATCGGCTTCTGCAGCGGCGCCTTCACCATGGCCGAAGCCGGGGTGCTCGACGGACGCCGCGCCACCGCGCACTGGCAGTGGGCGGACTCCTTCCGCACCCGTTTCCCTTCCGTGCGGCTGGAGCCGGATGTGCTGTTCGTGGACGACGGTGACATCCTCACCGCCGCCGGAAGCGCGGCCGCACTCGACCTCGGGCTGCACGTGGTCCGCCGCGACTACGGCGCGGAGATCGCCAACGCCGTGAGCCGGCGACTGGTGTTCGCGGCGCATCGCGACGGCGGGCAGCGGCAGTTCGTGGAGCGTCCCATGCCCAACCTGCCGGACGAGTCGCTGGCACCCGTCCTGGACTGGGCCAACGAACGGCTGGACTCGCCGCTCACGGTCGCCGCCCTGGCGGCGCGTGCGGCGGTCAGCCCGGCGACGCTGCATCGCCGCTTCCAGGCGCAACTGGGCACGACCCCGCTGAGATGGCTCACCGGCGAACGCCTCGCTCTGGCATGCCGCCTGATCGAGCGGGGCGAGACCCGCTTCGAGGTCGTCGCGCGGCGCAGCGGGCTCGGCACCGCCGCCAATCTGCGTGCGTTGATGCGTCGCGAGACCGGCGTCACCCCCTCGGCGTACCAGCGCAGGTTCGGCCCCGAGGCGAAATAACGTCTACCCCTGAGCGGCGGAGCGGTGCCGGGCGCTGCGAGTCCGCGTGGGCTCCGCGGGGCGCCCGGCATTCGCGGCCCTCGGTCCGGCGGAACCGTTGGCTACTGGGCGGGGGCGAACAGTTTCTGTGTCTTCATGGCCATCCATTCCCCGGCGATGACGGACTGGGGCGGTTGCTGGTTGGCGACGGGGGAGAGGGGCGGTAGCGGATCGATCTCCGCATCGTGGTTGGGCTGGAAGAAGAACGGGATGGACAGGCGTGAGGAGGTGTCCGCCCGCTCGGGGTTGACCACCCGGTGCATGGTCGAGACCCACCGGCCGCCGGTCCACAGGGCCATGAGGTCACCGATGTTGATCACGAAGCTGTCTGGGATGGCGCGGACGTCGCGCCAGGTGTCCTCGCCTTGAAGGACCTGCAGTCCTCCCTTGTCGTCCTGCTGGTAGAGGACGGTGAGCCCGCCGAAGTCGGTGTGCGCGCCTCTGCGGAGCTGGTTCGGCAGCGGCTCGTCCACCTGGGGGTAGTAGAAGTTGGCGACCAGCGATGAGACGTGCCGGTCGAACCTGTCGTCGAAGTGGTCTTCGGCGAGCCCGAGGGCGCGGGCGCACAGATGCAGCAGGTCGGCCGCCAGCGCGTGGATCGCGGCCATGTATTCCTGCCAGGTGTCCTTGAAGTCGGCCGGGGTCCGCGGCCACAGGTTGGCCAGTTTCCAGGTCGCCCAGTAGTCGCCGAGCGCCTCGCGCTCCCGGTCGCCCAGCTCTCCCGTGACGTGCGCGCCGAAGGACTCGCACAGGTCGGGCGGCGTCCTGCGGTCGAGGCTCTGGGCGGTGGTGCCGCCGGACCGGCGGAAGCCGGAGAATCCCGGTCGGCTCGCGAACCGGTCCTTCTCTGCGTCCGGCTGTGTGAAGAACGTGGTGGTCGCCGTGTGCATGCGGTCGATGAGCTCAGATGGGATCCCGTGACCGACGATGACGAAGAAGCCCGACGTCCGGCAGGCCCTGCCGATCGCCTCGGCGAGTGCGGCACGGCCGGATTCGTCGTGCCGGGCGGCGATATCGATGACCGGAACATATCCGTCGACCATGGTGACCGAATTCGGGCTCATGGGTTCCTCCATTGTGCTGTTTTCGCCGACTGGCCGGGCGGGGTGGAATGGACTGGCTTGGGGGGATTCCTCAAACCGGGCTTGGTCGAGGCTGTCTCCGAGAGCCATGACTTCCACTGTTCCGTTGAACCGGTCCCGGAGGCTTTCGCCGTCCGCGATCTCGGCGACCAGCCCGAACCAGCCGGCAACCCTCAAGCACATGGAGAAGCCCTCGGTGGGGTTGATCGAGGCCCCGCGAGGGTGTGCCTGTTCGGTCGCTACCGGTATCCCATGGCTGCGATGACATCCCCGAGCGCTCGTTCGATCAGGGCGCGGGTGTCGCTGTCGAACCGGTCGTCGCGGTGGTGGAGGTTGCGCGTGCGGAACGTCGACGCGGTCGCGAAGTCGTCAACGCCGACGCTCTCGAAGAGGGCCTTTCGCTGCTCCGGCCAGGCCGCGGCGAGGTCCTCCGCCTTGATCTCAACGTAGCGCCTGGTATCGAGGTCGGCGTTCGCCTTCCAGGCGAGCCATCGGTCATAGATCGGCTTCAGCCAGGCGAGCACGCCCTCGACCGTGGACGGCGCCCATGGCTGGTCGATGTGCGACGCGACCACCGCTACCGGGTGGCGCTTGATGTGGACGATGGTCGCCTCGGAGTAGAGCTCCCAGAGGAAGTCCATGCACAGAAGATTGAACGGTGTCTTCTCGCACCAGATCGGCTTTCCCGCATCTTCTGCCGCACCGCCGAACATCGTGTCGACGGCCCGACGAAGGACGGCGAGCAGTTCGCTCCGATCACTGAAGTACCTCGGGACCGCCCGTCGGCGGCTCTGAGGCTCGAACGGCCCGGGGGGCCAGTCGGTGTGGCCGAACCCCGCGCCCGGCACGGGCTCGTCGAACGTCGTCGCGACGAGTTCCGGCCACAGCCGTCCCACCGCGCCCCAGTAGTGCCGCTCGCCGATGGCCTGCGGAACGTTGTGACCACGGTCGATGTCGATGTTGAGAACGAGTCGCCGGGTCAGGAGGTCGCTGAGCCTGCGGAGGGCGTCGTCCCCGACGTAAGGGTCGTATCGGATCGTGAGCGCGTCCGCCAGGTCCCTGAAGCCGCCCGGGTCGACCAGGAACCTGGTCTCGATCGGGATTCTGTGTACCCGGGGGTGTTCGCCGAGGATGTTCGCGAGCTGCGATGTTCCCGACCGTCCGGTACCGGCTACGAAGATGGGCGAGGGAGCGACCACGTGGAAGTACTCAACTCGCTACGCTCCGAAGCGTCAATCGAATTAGGGGTGTCCAAGCTCCAGCCGTCCCCGTTCGCGATTGGAACCGGCACCGACCGGGCGGCGGCCGGTGAGCGTCAGGTCTCGTCGGGGGTGTGCTCGGGGGCCTGGGCCAGCCCCGTCTGGTAGGCGATGACGACGAGCTGCGCCCGGTCGCGGGCGTCCAGTTTCGTCATGGCCCGTTGGACGTGGGCGCGGACGGTGAAGGGGCTGAGGAACATCCGGTCGGCGATCTCCTGGTTGGACAGGCCGGTCGCGACCAGGGCCACCATCTCGCGTTCGCGCGGGGTGAGGACGGCGAGCTGCTCGGGAACGTGCGTCGGGGGCCCGTCCGGTGCGGTGGCCAGAAAACGGGCGACCAGGGACCGGGTCGCGGCGGGGGAGAGCAGGGTCTCGCCGTCGGCGATCGTGCGCACGGCGTGCAGCAGGTCCTCGGCCCCCATGCCCTTGCCGATGAAGCCCCCGGCCCCCGCGCGCAGCGCCTGGGCGACGTACTCGTCGGTCTCGTAGGTGGTCAGGATCAGGATGCGGCTGGCGCGCAGGTCCGGGTCCGCGCAGATCTCGGCGGTGGCGGTGAGGCCGTCCACCTCGGGCATGCGGATGTCCATGACCACCACGTCCGGACGCAGCTCCCGCGTGAGCCTCACCGCCTCCGCGCCGTCGGCGGCCTCGCCGACCACCGTGATGTCGTCGGCGCTGTCGAGGAGCAGGCGGAAGGCGCCGCGCAGCAGGGCCTGATCGTCGGCGAGCAGCACCCGGAGCGTCACGACGCGTCCTCCGCGGCCGTGTCCCTGGCGGGCGGGAGGGGCAGTTCGGTGGAGACGAGGAAGCCGCCCTCCGGGCGGCTGCCCGCGGAGAGGTGCCCGCCGACCGCGGTGGCGCGTTCGCGCAACCCGATCAGCCCGTAGCCGGGCGGCTGGTCCGCCGCGGGCGCGTCCCCTCCGTCGTCGGCGACGGTGATGGTGACGCGGTCGCGGTTCCAGGCGAGGCGCACCCGGGCGGTCCCGGTACCGGCGTGTTTGGCCACGTTGGTCAGGGCCTCCTGGACGATGCGGTAGGCGGTGAGGTCCACTCCCGGTGGCAGCGGCCTGGCGGTGCCCTCATGCTCCACCGTCACCTCAAGGCCCGCGCGGCGGAAGGATTCGAGGAGCGTGGGAAGCCGGGACAGGCCGGGCGCCGGTTCGGAGGGCGCCACCGCGTCCCCGGACTGGCGCAGCAGGCCGACCGTGGCCCGCAGGTCGTCGAGCGCGTCGCGGGTGGTCGCGACGAGTTCCCGCAGGCTCTTGCGCGTCTGCTCCGGACGGGCGTCGAACAGGTGGGAGGCGACCGTCGCCTGGGCGTTGGCCAGGGTGATCTGGTGGGCGACCAGGTCGTGCAGCTCCCGGGCGATGCGCACCCGCTCCTCGGCCACCCTCCGGCGCGCCTCGCTGTCGCGGCTCTCCTCGGCGCGCCTGGCCCGCTCCTCCATGGCCGCCAGGTAGGCCCGGCGGTTCCGCGTCGAGTGGCCGAGGACCGCCGCGATCAGCGGGGACGCCGCCACCAGCCCCATCCGGCTCGCGTCCTTCCAGGAGAGATCCCCGAAAAGGGGGGTGGAGGCGACCAGCAGCGCGGCGGAGGCCAGCGTCACCGCGCTCGCCGCGCGCCCGTCGAGGCGCACGGCGAGCGAGTAGGCGGCGACGACGGCGGGGACCACGATGAGCGGGGTCAGCAGGAGGCCCAGGGGCTGCACCAGCACGCCGCACACGGTCGTGCCGGCCACGGCCGCCAGCGGGGCCCGGTGCCGCACCGGCAGGACGGCGCAGGACACCACGGCGATCACGTAGGCCGCGACCGGCGGCGGTCCCAGCGTGTCGTCGATCTGGAGCACGCCCCCGAGCAGGCAGAACGCGAACGCCACCGCCGTGACCGCCCCCGCGCGCCACCGCGTCCCGCGCACGGCCCCGTCCGCCATGTCCGGCTCAGCGCCCGCCATGGCGCAACCGCGGCAGGGTGGTCGCGGGGGACGGGGCGCGCCCGCTCAGCGCCTCGCCCTCGATGTCCACGTTCGGCAGCACACGGTTCAGCGTACGGGGCAGCCACCAGGCCCGGTCGCCGAGCAGCGCCAGGACCGCGGGCGCGATCGCCATCCGGACCACGAAGGCGTCGAAGGCGACGGCGGAGGCCAGGCCGACGCCCATCGTCTGGATGGTCGGGTTGTTCATGCCGATGAATCCGGTGAACACGCTGATCATGATGATCGCCGCGGCGGCCACCACGCGTCCGCTGTGCCGGAACCCGCTGACGATCGCCTCGCCGGGGGACGCGCCGTGGACGTGGGACTCCCGCATCCGGCTGACGAGGAACACCTCGTAGTCCATGGCGAGGCCGAACACGATGCCGATGATGAGGATCGGCATCAGCGACATGACCGGCCCGGTCTGCTCGATGCCGATCAGGTCCGCCGCCCAGCCCCACTGGAAGACGGCGACGACGACGCCGAAGGCGGCGCCGACCGACAGCAGGAAGCCGAGCGCGGCCTTGATCGGGACCAGGATCGAGCGGAAGACCACCAGCAGCAGGAGCACCGCCAGGCCGATCACCACGGTCAGGTAGGGGACGAGGGCGTCGGACATGGCGTCGGAGATGTCGATGTTCAGCGCGGTGGTGCCGGTCACCAGGACGCCGGCACCCGTGCGGGCCTCGACGCCGGGGGCCGCGTCCCGGATCGCGTGCACCAGGTCCTTGGTCTCACCGCTGTTCGGCGCGGTCTTCGGGACGGCGGTGAGGACGGCCGTGTCCCCGCTCCGGCTGAGCACCGGGGCACCCACCGACGCGACCCCGTCCACCCTGCGCACGGTGTCGACGACCAGGTCCGCGGTGGCCTTGGCGTTCGCGGACCCCGGCATGTCCACGACGACGGTCAGCGGGCCGTTGAAGCCGGGGCCGAAGCCGTCCGACAGCAGGTCGTAGGCGCGGCGCTCGGTGGTGTCCGCCGACTTGGACTCGTCCCCGGGCAGGCCGAGTTCGAGGCTCAGCGCCGGGATCGCGACGGCGCCGAGCCCGAGTCCGGCGACCAGCAGCACGGCGACCGGACGGCGCAGCACGAACCGCGCCCAGCGGATGCCGAGGCCGGGCCGCCCGGCCTCGGCGGGGTGCGGTCGCTCGTTTCCCGGAACCATCGCCCTGCGGACGGCGCGGGACAGCACCCGCCGCCCGAAGAAGCCGAACAGCGCGGGCACCAGGGTCAGCGCGACGAGCACAGCGAGCGCCACGGCGCCCGCGCCGGCCAGGCCCATCCTGGTCAGCTCGGGGATGCCGACGACCCCGAGGCCGACCAGGGCGATGAAGACGGTCGCACCGGCGAAGACGACGGCGGACCCGGCCGTCCCCACCGCGCGGCCCGCGGCCTCCTCCGGCTCGCCGCCCACGGCGCGCTCGTCGCGGAAGCGGGAGGTGATGAACAGCGCGTAGTCGATGCCGACCGCGAGACCCAGCATCAGCGCCAGGATGGCGACGGTGGACGTCAGCCCCAGCGGGACGGCCAGCGCGCTGACCAGGCCGAAGCTGATCGCCACGCCCCAGAACGCGGTCAGCAGCGACAGCCCGGCCGCGACCAGCGACCCGAGGGCGAGGATCAGTACCACCGCCGCGACACCGACGCCGATGAGCTCCGTCGTGCCGCCCGGCGCCTCCTCGGAGTCCAGGGCCGAGCCGCCGACCTCCACGGTCAGTCCCGCGTCCCGGGCCCTGCCCGCCGCGTCCGCCAGCGCGCGCCTCGCGTGCTCGGTCAGGTCGACGGCGTCCACCGCGTAGGTGATCGTGGAGTAGGCGATGGTGCCGTCCTTGCTGACGGCGCCGCTCTGGTAGGGGTCGGTGGTCGAGGCGACCTGGTCGCCCTTCGCCAGCGAGCCGAGCGCGGCGGCGACGGCCGTCCTGCTCCGCGCGGACGTCATCCGCTGGCCGTCGGGGGCCTGGAACACCAGGCGGGCCTCGGCGCCCTGGGAGTTGCCCTGCGGAAACCGCTGATCCAGCAGGTCGAACGCCTTCTGCGACTCGGTGCCGGGCATGGCGAGGTCCTCGTCCTGGCCGGACGGCGCCAGGGCGGCGGCGACCACCGCCAGCACCAGGCCGACCAGCCACAGGGCGCTCACGAGCCGGCGCCGCCTGAAGGCCCACCGTCCGATCCGATAGAGATATGCCGCCACCTGTTGATCACTCCAGACGCCGTTGGAAAGGGGAGTGCGGGAGATTCACGCGCCTCCCAGATTTCCCTCCGGCGCCTACGCCCGGCATCGTCTCCCGCCGCCGTCTTTTCCCTGGTGCGCCTGGACCAGCCGCTCGTATCGCCTAGTGCATATGCACCAGGCCGGGGCGTCCGTTCCCCCGTGGGACGCGGGCGCCGAAATCCGGTTGGACGAGCGGCAGGCCGCCGCTAGTGTTCGTCGCACCTCGCGGCTGCTGAACCTCGGGGGAGCCCATCGCCCACCGGCGATGTCCCGTGCGTCCACTGCGGACGATCACGTGCCTGACCCATGCCCGAATTCCAGCAGCCACGAAGGAAAAGCCCATGAGCGCATCCCGGCAGGATCCGCGCCTTGTCCGCGCCGACGAAAGTTGGCTCACCCTCCCCAACCGCTGGGGCATTCCCGTCGACATCTGCGCCGGCACCGATGTGCCGATCGAGTCCAGCGCCGTCGACGAGATCCTCACCGTCCTCGAAACCGCCGACACCCTGGATCGGCTCGCCGCCGCGACCGGGGAGGGGGAGGCGGCCATCGACCGCGTCGCGCTCACCCCGGACCTGCACAAGGGCGCCGGAATCCCGATCGGCACCGTGCTGCGGACCAGCGGCGCGCTGATCCCGCAGGCGGTCGGCAACGACATCAACTGCGGGATGCGCCTGGAGGCGACCTCGCTCACCGTCGACCAGGTCCGGCCCCGGCTGGGGGCGCTGGAACGCCGGCTGCGGCACCTGTTCTTCGAAGGCGGCCGGCGGATCGCGCTGACCGGGGTCCAGCGGGAGGCCCTGCTCCGCGACGGGCTGCCCGGCCTGCTCGGCGTCCCGGGGAAGCGCGCGGACGGGATCTGGTCGCGGCACCGTTCCGAGGACGGGCGGCCGGGCCGGATCCACGGCGAGCGGTACCCGACCACGACCGCCGAGCCGTTCCGCGACTGGATCGCCAGCGCGGGCGGCACCAGCCACGACAGCATCATCGGCAGCGTCGGCGGCGGCAACCACTTCGCCGAGCTGCAGTACGTCGCCTCGATCCACGACCGGCAGGCCGCCTACGCGTGGGGGTTCGAGCTCGGGCAGGTCGTGCTGATGGTGCACAGCGGCTCGCTGTCGCTGGGGCACCAGGCCAACGCCGAGGGCCTGGACCAGGCGAGGAAGGCGTGGCCCGCGTCCGTCCGGGTCCCGGACAACAAGATCCTTCCCATCCTGTCCGGCGGGCGGAACGAGGCGGCGCTCCAGCGCTACCTCGACGCGTTCGGCAACGCCGCGAACTTCGCGGTCGGCAACCGGTACTTCCTCTCGCTCATGCTGCGCCAGGGGCTCGCCGCCGAGTGCGGCGACCTCACCGCCGACCTGGTGTACGACGCCCCGCACAACCTGCTGTGGCGGCACGACGACGGATCGGTCGTGCACCGCAAGGGCGCGACGCCCGCGGGCGGGTACGCCGACGTGGCGGACGGGCCGTACGCCATGTGGGGCGAACCGGTCATCGTGCCGGGGTCGATGGGGGCGGCCAGCTACGTGCTGCGCGGGCACGGCAACGCGCGGACGCTGGCGAGCGCGTGCCACGGCGCGGGACGCCGCGTCCCGCGCGGGGCGGCGTCGCGGGCGAGCGACGCCGACCTCGACGCGTTCCTCGCCGGGTTCCGTGTGGTGACGCCGCTCGACCACCGCGACCCCTCGGTCGCGCGCCGCGCGGACGTGATGGCCGCCTGGCGGCGCGACCTCAAGCAGGAGGCGCCGTGGGTGTACAAGGACATCGGCCCGGTCGTGTCCAGCCTCGAAAGGGCGGGCGTCGCGGACCCGGTGGTCGAGCTGCGGCCGCTCCTGACCGTCAAGGGGTAGCGAGAGGCCGCCCGGACGCGGGTCAGGTGCCGATGCCGTCGAGGAGTGATTCGACGACGGCGTCGGCGCCCTTGGCCGGGGTGAGCTCCGGCATCTCGTGCGCGGCCAGGTTGGTCAGGTGCACGAGCAGGGACCGGGCCCAGCGGTCGGGGAGACCGGGCCGGACCACGCCCTCGCGCGCGGCGCGGTCCATGAACGCGTCGAGGCGGCCGAGCAGCTCGCGCAGGCGGGGGGCGGACTCCGCGTCGTCCGGCAGGCGGCCCAGGTCGATGGGCCAGCGGCGGCTGACCCCGATGATGCCCTCGGCGTACCGGTGCAGCGCGACGGTGACCGGCGCCTCGTCCAGCCGGGCGTCGTCGACGACCTCCCAGCAGGCGTCGAGCTTGGCCCGGTGGATGGCGGCCACCAGCGCCTCACGGGTGACGAACCGGCGGTAGACAGTGCGCCGGTCGACGCCCGCCCTCGTCGCGATCGCCGCGATGCTCGCGTTCGGATCCTCCCGCAGCAGGAGCGCGGCGGTCTCCAGAACCGAGTCCAGGTTGCGTGCGGCGTCAGCTCTCATGGCGACCCCGATCCTACCCATCCGGCAGGCGAATCCACGCCGAAGAGACTCACTATGGTGGCGCATATCCCCCTAAGTGCTACATTGATGTGACAGTATTCAGGTGCGGGAGGGCGTTGCCGATGAAGAACTTCGTCATCACGGGCGGCACGGACGGCATGGGTCGCGCGCTGGGGCTCACCTACCTGGAGCGCGGCGACGCGGTCGCGGTAGTCGGCCGCGACGCCGGCAGGGGAGCCGCTTTCCTTGACGCGGCCCGGCGCCTCGGCGCCGCCGAGCGGGCCCGGTTCGTCCGCGCCGACCTGAGCGTGATGGCGGAAACCCGCGGGGCCGTTCAAGAGGTGAGAGCGCATTTCGCCAAGGTGGACGCGCTGGTGCTGTGCGCCCGCCATTTCCGCTCCACCCGCCTCGTCACCGCCGAGGGGTTCGAGAACACGTTCGCGCACTTCTATCTGAGCCGGTTCCTGATGAGCTATGAGATGACCGACCTGCTGGACGCCGCGGACCGGCCGGTCATTCTCAACGTCGCGGGACCGGGGCCGAACCCCGAAGCGGTTCGGTGGGACGACCTCGGCCGCGAACGGGACTACGACGGCCAGGGCGCGCTCATGCAGGGCGGCCTGCTGAACGACCTGCTCGGCACCGGATACGTCCGAATCCGCCCCTCGAAGAAGGTGCGGTACGTGCTGTACAACCCCGGCAGCGTCGCGACCGCCCTCTCCGGCGAATACCACCCGCGCGTCGCGGCCCAGATCGAGATCATGCGCAGGCACGCGCAGCCGGTCGACAAGGCCATCGTGCCGATGCTCGACCTGTTGGACGACCCGCCCGCCGAGCCGCTCAGCGCGGTGGTCATGGGCCGCCCGATCCCCCTGGACGGCCCGGGCTTCGATCCCGGGGCCGCCCGGCGGCTCCACGACCTGACCCGCGAACTCCTCGCCCCCACGCCCTAACCGGAGCGGTCGGCGGCGTGATACTGGCGGATGAGCCAGGTCTCATCATGGTTTTCAGCGACGACGGACAGCCGCACGGGCCGGTGCTCGCCGGTGGGAGAGGTGAAGGTCACCTCCGCGAACCCACTTACCAGACGTTCGCTCAGGCGGGTTTCGCCGAGCACTTCGACCTTCGCGGTCGTACCGGTGGGGACGTCGCTGTAATAGCCGACGATTTCGGCCGTGCCTTGGCGCAGGACCGGACTGACACCTTGGAAGAGCGCGTCGGGGCTGAACAGCGCGCCCAGATCGGCTGACCTGTGCTGGTCGAAGGCGCGCTGCCAATCGTCGAGTAGTCCCGTGAGGATCCCGGCCGGCGCGGCCCGTCCGGTGTGCAGAATTTCGTGCTCCCACCGGTGGCGCGGCTGGGTGTGCAGGCGCCAGTAGTGCTCCGCGATGTCGTCGGGATCGAAATCGGTGCCCGGGGCCACGGGGCCGGCGACGGTGACACTGGCGGCGTGCACCCCGGCGGCTCCGTACTGCTGGTGGAGGAGCCGCACCAGGGTCCGGACTCCGGCCTTGCCCAGCGACAGGCTCACATACTGCGGCTTCGGCTCGGGCATGCCTCCGGTGATGAGAATCGATCCGCTCCCGCGGCGCGCCATTTCCGGCGCCAGGTGACCGGCGGCGGTGAGCGCGCCCACGACGTTGATCGCCCATGCGTCCGCCTGCGCCCGCGCCGACAGTTCCCCGGGCGCGTCGGGCCGGACGAGCGCGGCGTTGTAGACCACGACGTCGGGCACGCCGAACTCGGCGACGGCCCGGTCGAGGGCGGCGCGTAGGGCGTCCTCGTCGGTGCCGTCGGCCGCCGACGTGAGGACCGGCACCCCGCTGGGCGCGACACCGTCGGCCGCGCCGCGCAACGTCTCCTCGCTTCGGGCTATGAGGGTGATCGGCAAGCCCTCCCGGGCGAACCTGCGAGCGACCGCCTGACCGATCCCCGGCCCGGCTCCGACGACAACCACTCCGGACATGACTCCTCCTCGAATATCCCCTGGTCGGGAATATCCGGCACGCTAAGGCGTCACATTCATGTGAAGGTCAACCCGGAGGGGGAGCGGATGCGGATCGGTGAACTCGCCAGCACGACGGGGGTGAACCGGCGGCTGCTGCGCTACTACGAGGACCAGGGGCTGCTGCACCCGACCCGGCTGGCCAACGGCTATCGGGAGTACGACGACGCCGACGTCGCCGCGGTGCGCCACATCCGCGCGCTGCTCACCGCCGGACTCCCCACCACGGCCATCGCCGGGCTCCTGCACTGCGTCCACGACGAGGACGGGCGGATGGTCCCGTCGCCGTGCCCGACCATGATCACGAAACTGCGGGACGAGCGGTCCCGCATCGCCGAGGCGATCACCCGCCTGCGCACCTCCCAGGAGGCGCTCGACTCGATACTCGACACCGCGTTGCGGCAGGGGCCGGTACCGCTCGCGTGAGCGGCGGGGGAGTCAGGCCCGCGCGGTGAGGAGGCGGCGTCCCGCGTAGACGGCGGCGCCCAGCGCGATCACCGCGGCTCCGGAGATGACCGAGGTCGCCGGTAGGGCGAAGGCCAGGACGAGGCATCCGGCTAGCCCGGCGGCGGGGACCAGGCGGTGGGGGCGGCCCTCCTCGGGGGCGAGGGTCCAGGCGGAGGCGTTGGCGACGGCGTAGTAGAGCAGGACCCCGAAGGAGGAGAAGCCGATCGCTCCACGCACGTCCGCCGTCGCCGCGGCCAGGGCCACCACGGCGCCGACGAGGAGTTCGGCGCGGTGCGGAACCTGGAACCTCGGGTGCACGGCGGCCAGGGCGTGGGGGAGATGCCGGTCGCGGGCCATGGCCAGGGTGGTGCGCGAGACGCCGAGGATCAGCGCGAGCAGGGAGCCGAGCGCCGCCACGGCCGCGCCGGTGCGGACGGCGGGGACCAGCCACCCGGCGCCCGAGGCCCGCGCGGCGTCGGACAGCGGCGCGGCCGCCTCGGCCAGCCCGCCCGACCCCAGCACCATCAGCACGGACCCGGCGACGGCGCCGTAGACGACCAGGGCGATGCCGAGCGCGAGCGGGATCGCGCGCGGATCGTGCGCGCGGGATCACGGACCTCCTCGCCCAGGGTGGCGATGCGCGCGTACCCGGCGAAGGCGAAGAACAGCAGGCCCGCCGCCTGGAGGACGCCGCCGGCCGTGGCGTCGGAGCCGACGTCCAGCCGCGCCGCGTCCGCCGTGCCGGCGGTGAGGGCCGCGACCACCACGGCGGCGAGCACCGCCAGGACCACGGCCACGATCGCCCGGGTCAGCAGCGCGGACTTCCGCATCCCGGCGTAGTTCACCGCCGTCAGCGCCACCACCGCCGCGACCGCGACAGCGTGCGCCTGCCCCGGCCACACGTACGAGCCGACGGTGAGCGCCATCGCCGCGCAGGAGGCCGTCTTGCCGACGACGAAGCTCCAACCCGCCAGGTAGCCCCAGAACTCGCCGAGCCGCTCGCGACCGTACACGTACGTGCCGCCCGAGGCCGGGTAGCGGGCGGCCAGCCGCGCGGAGGAGGTGGCGTTGCAGTAGGCGACCGCGGCGGCCAGTGCCAGCCCGACCAGGAGCCCCGAGCCCGCGGCGCGGGCGGCCGGGGCGAGCGCGGCGAAGATCCCCGCGCCGATCATCGAGCCCAGGCCGATCACGACGGCGTCGGGCACGCCGAGCGTCCGCCGCAGTTCCCGCGGGATGTCGCCCGCGGTGGACGGCCTGCTCATGGGCACACTCCAGGCGGCATCAGGCCGGACGCGCTACCGACAACCGACAGCGAACCACATGCCGCCCTCGGCGGCCACCGTCAGCGGCGGGTGGTGCTACCGGAGCCGCTGCTTGCGCGCATGGGTCCGCGCTTTCATCCGGTTGCCGCAGGTCGCCATCGAGCACCACCGCGCGGTCCCGGGACGGCTGTGGTCGATGAGGAACAGGTTGCACTCCTGGTTGGCGCAGGCCCGCAGCCGCCCCGGCAGCTCCGTGCCGACGCGCGACCACGCGAGGACGACGCGAACGGCCAACTCGTCCTCGGGCGCCGCGTCCAACCGCCACGACACGCCCTCGGCCGAGACGGCGGGACGCAGCCGCGCCTGATCGAGCACCGAGGCAAGGTCGCCGACCTCTGATGACGTCCGCCGGATGAGCCGTTGCAGGGTGTCACGCACCAGCCGCAGGCGGTCGCGTTCCCCGCTCGTGCCGCGTCCTCCCAGAGCCCGTGCCCAGTCCGCGGCCCCCTCTCCGGCCAGGACGTCCGTGGAGCGCCCGTCGACCACCGGGGTGCTGTTCAGCACGGCGAGCAGCAGTTCCTCGTCCTCGACCACGGCTCCCTCTCCTTGACACGCCGTCGGGCCCTGTGCATGATGAGCATAACCTAACCAGTTAAATCCACTTAAGGGGTTACCGTGGTCGCTGTTCATCACCGCACCGTGGACGTCGACGGCCTGACCGTCTTCTACCGGGAGGCGGGCCCCTCGGACGCCCCCGTCCTCCTGCTGCTGCACGGCTACCCGACGAGCTCGCACATGTTCCGCCACCTCATCCCGGCGCTGGCCGGGCCCTACCGGGTGATCGCGCCCGACCACATCGGCTTCGGCCGCTCGTCGGCGCCCAGCACGGAGGACTTCACCTACACCTTCGACAACCTCACCGAGGTGACCCGCGGCTTCCTGGACCGCCTCGGCGTGGAGCGCTACGCGATCTACGTCCAGGACTACGGCGCGCCCATCGGCTGGCGCCTCGCGCTGGCCTCCCCGGAGTCGGTCACCGCCGTCGTCTCGCAGAGCGGCAACGCCTACGAGGACGGGTTCGACCAGGAGTTCTGGAAGCCCATCTGGGCCTTCGGAGCCGAGCGCACCCCGGAGAACGAGGCGGGCGTGCGGGGCGCCCTGGACCGGGAGGCCATCGAGTGGCAGTACACCCACGGCGTCCCCGACCCCAGCCTGATCGACCCCGACGCCTGGGAGCACGATCTGGCGCTCCTCGCCCGTCCCGGGATCGACCGCGCCCAGGTCGCCCTGTTCGGTGACTACGCCGGCAACCGCCCCCTGTACCCGGCGGTGCATGAGTGGCTGCGGTCGAGCCGCGTCCCCGTCCTCGCGGTCTGGGGCCGCAACGACGAGATCTTCCTGGCCGCGGGCGCGGAGGCGTTCCGGCGGGACGCGCCGGACGCGGAGATCACCCTGCTCGACGGCGGCCACTTCCTCCTGGAGAGCCACCTCGACGAGGTCGCCACCGCCATCGTCAAGTTCCGCCCCCGCGTCCTCGAAGCACTGGAGGCCCCCCCGGGGCCGTCCCAGCGCTGACACCACGGGTAGGCACGGCCACCACCGCGGCCGCTCGCCGCGGTGGTGGCCGCCGTGTCCACCAAGGTCAAACGAAAAACCGTTTGTCACCTGCGCGGACTTCCTGTGATGATCTTGATTCTATGAGCCTTCCCGTCATCGCCGAGATACCGACCGGCCCCGTGGACGTACCCGAAGCCGTCGCGGCCCTCGCCGGAGGCGACACCGTCACCCCGGTGTGGCGCAACGAGCTCGGGGGGCTGACGTTCCGCCTCGCGGGCGACGCGGTCAGGTACGTCAAGTGGGTCGCCGCGGGCACGCCCGAGATCGATCTGGCCGGGGAGGCGGAGCGGCTGGCCTGGGCGAGCCGGTGGGTCCCCGTTCCGCGGGTCATCGAGCACGGTGCGGACGACGACGGCGCCTGGCTGGTCACGGCGGAGATCCCGGGCCGCTCCGCCGTGGACCCCCGGTGGAAGGCCGAGCCGGAGAGGGCGGCGGCCGGGATCGGGCGGGGGCTGCGCCTGCTGCACGACTCCCTGCCCGTCGATCGCTGCCCGTTCGACTGGAGCGTCGAGCGACGGCTCGTCCGCGCCGATGAGCGCATCGCCGACGGGGAGGGGCCGGGCGACTGGTCGCCCGAGTACCGGCACCTGGACCTCGCGAAGGCCCGGGCACGCATCGGTGAGCCGCCCGAGATCGACCGGCTCGTCGTCTGCCACGGGGACACCTGCGTCCCCAACACGCTGCTGCACGACGACGGCGGGTTCGCCGCGCACGTGGACCTCGGCTCGCTCGGGACGGCCGACCGGTGGGCCGATCTCGCGGTCGCGGCGTGGAGCACGGAGTGGGACTACGGTCCGGGGTACGACCGCGTCCTGTACGAGGCCTACGGGGTCGTCCCGGACCCTGAGCGCATCGACTACTACCGCCTGCTCTGGGACATGGCCTGAGCGCCCCGGGGCGGTCCGCGAGGTTCGGGGCCGCCGACCCGTGTGCGAGGGTGGGCGGCATGGCCGACCACGAGCGCGACCCGTCCGCACCGCCCAGGCGGTACGTGCTGACCGGGGCGCCGGGCGCGGGCAAGACCACGATCGCGCACCGGTTGCGGGCTCGCGGGTACACGGTGATCGACGAGGCGGCCACCGACGTCATCGCCCGCCTGCAGGCCGGCGGCGAGGCAGAGCCCTGGACGCGCCCCGGATTCGTCGAGGAGATCCTCCGGACGCAGGAACAGCGGCGGCGGGCGGCCGACGCGTCCGGCGCGGTGGTGCAGATCTACGACCGCTCACCGCTGTGCACGCTGGCCCTGGCCCGCTATCTGCGGCACCCCGTCCCCGCCGCGCTGACGGCGGCGATCGACCGCATCACGCGCGAGGACGTCTACCAGCAGGTCTTCCTGATCCGACCGATCGGCTTCGTCACCCCGACGGAGGCGCGCCGGATCACCTTCGAGGAGTCCCTCGCCTTCGCGCGCGTGCATGAGCAGGTCTACCGGGACCACGGCTACGAGCTGATCGACGTGCCGCCCTCGCCCATCGAGCAACGTGTGGCGGCGATCGAACACCACATCCGATCCGGGGTCCCTTCGGCGGCGGAGGGCTGAGCGCGAGCCCGCCTCGTGCCCCTGGGGCCTCGCCGTTCGCCGGACGCGGTCGCGCCCGGCGAACGGCGGAGAGATCAGGCGGTCAGCGCCACGTCTCCTCGTCGGCGACGCCCGGGACCGGCTTGCCGATCACGGCGACCGCGGACCAGAAGGCGACCTGGCCGATCCCGATCATCAGCGTGGCCAGCGCCTTCTCGTCGAAGTGCTCGGACGCCTCGGCGTACAGGGCGTCGGAGACCCGCTCACCGCCGACGGCGGGCAGGAACACGCCCTCCGCCAGCGCCAGCGCGGCACGCTCGGCGCCCGTGAAGTAGGGCGCGTTCCGCCAGGACACCACGGCGGCGATCCGCTCCTCGGTCTCCCCGGCCTTACGGAGCGCCTCGGTGGACCGGATGATCAGATAGGTGCTGCCGACGATCTGGCCGATGCGCAGGCCCGCCAGGCCCATCGGCCCCTCTGGCAGCGAACCGCTGCCGGTGGCCTTGGCCAGCGCGCCCGCCACCGGGATGAGTTCGGGCACCAGGACGGTGGGGTTGGACATCCGCGATCCCATGGTTCCTCCATGATGTTCAAGACCGGCTCTCTGACCGGCGTCCTGTCGGTCGGACGGCGCTACGACGTCCGGACGCGGCGGAAGGTAACGCCGGTGCCGCGCGTTACCTCACCGTCGTGCGGTGCGTCCTGGTGGTGACACCGTCCTGGACCGGGGGAGACCATGACCGAAGAAGAACAGCTCGCCGCGAGGTTCGAGGACCAGCGTCCCTATCTCCACGCGATCGCCTTCCGCGTGCTCGGCTCGCACGCGGACGCGGACGACGCCGTCCAGGAGGCGTGGCTGCGGCTCGTGCGGAACGGCGGCGGCGACATCGAGGACCTGCGCGGATGGCTCACCACGGTGACGGGCCGGATCTGCCTGGACGTGCTGCGCAGGCGCGGGACGCGCGGCGAGCAGCCGCTGGAACTCGACATCGGCGCGCTCCAGCGCGAGCCGGTCGGGAGCGCGCGGCTCGACCCCGAGGAGGAGGCGGTGCTGGCCGAGTCGGTCGGCCTGGCGCTGTACGTCGTCATGGACGCGCTCACCCCGGCGGAGCGGGTGTCGTTCGTCCTGCACGACGTCTTCGAGGTTCCGTTCGACGCGATCGCCGCCGTCCTCGGACGCAGCACCGCCGCGTCGAAGATGCTGGCCAGCCGGGCCCGCGGAAGGTTGCGGTCGGGCACGCCCTCGCCCGACTCCCACGCCGCGGCGCGGGAGGTCGTCGAGGCGTTCTTCGCGGCGGCCGGCCGGGGCGACGTCGCCGGGCTGCTCAGCGTCCTCGCCCCCGACGTCGAGGTGCACGCCCAAGGGCTGGAGGGGGAGTTCGTCGTGCGGGGCGCGGAGAGGCTCGCGGCGCGGGCGACGACGTTCGCGCGCCCGGACGCGCGGGTGCATCCGGCGCTCGTCGGCGGGGTTCCCGGGGTCCTCATCACCGTCGAGGGGCGGCCGACGACGGTGATGGCCTTCACCGTCGCCGGCGGTGTGGTGACCGCGATCCGCACCGTCACCGACCCGGCCCGGCTGGAGCAGGTCGTCCCCTCCTGGGTCGCGTGACCGCTCGGCATCGCCGCACCTTTCGAGGTGCGGCGCGCCGAGGGCTGCGTTCTTCTGTCCCTGTCGGCGCCGATTCGCCGTGCTCCCGCCGACCCCGGCCAGGGACACGGTCACACCCCTCCGCCGCCGTTCGTCATGGCGGCGACCCATCAGAGAACCTAGTCAGGCGGAAAATGACACACACAACACAGCGGCGCGGGCTCGCGCTCGCCCTCCTCGCCGCCACCCAGTTCGTGCTCGTGCTCGACGCGTCGATCGTCGGCGTCGCCCTTCCCTCCATCGGCAAGGACCTGGAGTTCGCGCCCGAGGACCTCTCCTGGGTCGCCAACGCCTACACGCTGACGTTCGGCGGACTGCTGCTCCTCGGCGGACGCGTCGCCGACCTGGTCGGACGGCGCCTCATGTTCATGGTCGGCATGGGGCTGTTCTCCGCGACGTCCCTGGTCGGGGCGCTGTCGGTGAACGCCGGGATGCTGGTGGGGGCCCGCGCCGTGCAGGGCGTCGGCGCCGCGATCGTGGCCCCGGCGGCGCTGTCGCTGATCATGACGATCTTCACCGCGGGCCCGGAGCGCAACAAGGCCATGGGCGTCATCGGCGCGGTCGCCGGGGCGGGCGGCGCGGCCGGGTCGATCCTCGGCGGCGGCCTGACCGAGTGGCTCGGCTGGGAGTCCACCCTCTACGTGAACGTCCCGATCGGGATCCTGGCGATCGTGTTGTCGCCCTGGCTCCTGCCCGAGGCGAAGGACCCCGGCGCCCGCGGCTTCGACCTCGCGGGGGCGGTGACGGCCACCGGCGGGCTCGCGTCGCTGGTCTACACGCTCGTCGACGCCAACAACGCGGGCTGGCGGTCCGCGCAGACGTTCGGCCTGGGAGCGGTGTCGCTGCTACTGATCGCGCTGTTCTTCGTCATCGAGTCCCGGGCCGCGCAGCCGCTCATGCCGCTGCGGATCTTCCGCCTGGGGATGCTGCGCGGCGCCAACATCATCGCCCTGCTGAGCACGATGGCGATGTTCCCGATGTTCTTCTACATGACCTTCTACATGCAGCAGGTGCTCGGCTACGGGCCGGTCAAGGCCGGGATGGCCGCGCTGCCGCTCGCGCTGACGATCGCGGTGACGGCGGGGGCGGCGTCCGCGCTGATCACCCGGATCGGCGTCCGGGCGCCGATGGCGGCCGGGCTGGTCGTGACCGGCGCCGGGCTGGCCTGGTTCTCCCGCATGTCGGTCGACGGGAGCTTCCTGGTGGACGTCCTCGGCCCGTCCATCGTGATCGGGGTCGGCAGCGGGCTGGCGTTCGTCACCACCACCGTCGGGGCGACGTCGGTCGCGCGCCAGGAGGAGGCCGGACTCGCCTCCGGCCTGTTCAACACCGCCCAGCAGTTCGGCGGCTCGCTCGGCCTGGCGGTGGTGGTCGCGATCGCCACCGCCCGCACGACCGACGTCCTGGAGGGCGGCGAGCGCGTCGCCGCCGTCGCCCTCACCGAGGGCTACCGGATCGGCATGCTGACCGCGGCGGGGATCGCGGTGGCGGCGGGCCTGCTGGCGCTCGCGCTGATCCCGGGCCGTTCGGCGGCGGGCCAGGGCCAGGAGGTGACGGCCACCGCCGATCCCGCGACGATCTGACTTGTGATGGGTTCGCCGCCCGTGGTGGGCTGTGCGTGGTGGGCTGTCCGTGGCGTTCGCCACGGACAGCCATTCTTTGCGGCGGCGGAAATTGGTCGCCCCCTCCACTTCGCGGGTCCCGTATATCGCGAGCGTATTGAAAAGCGAATACGCCATGGCAACAGGCATTCCTCTTCAGTGGAGGTATGCACAACGCACCACTGCCATCGCCGTCCCACCGAAGACGCTGGATCGTGTTGGTCGCTCTGGCGACGATCCTCAGTGCGGCGATCGCCGTGTTCGCCGTGGTGCGGTCGCTCGGGTCCTCCGAGTCCTCCGACCCGTCGGGCACGGCGGGTGTGTCGGTGGAGATCAGCCAGTCGACCAGGCGGCTGACCCCGGACGAGGCCAACGGCGTCATTCCCGAGAACGCGCCGTTCTCGGTGTTCGACCGGAGGCCGGCGGTGAGCAGACTCGACCCGGACCTCCGCGCCGCCCTGCGCCGGGCCGCGCAGGCCGCGCAGGCCGCCGGCGTCCGTATCCGCGTGAACAGCGGCTGGCGGTCGCCCGCCTACCAGCGGCGCCTGCTGCGGAACGCCGTCACGAAATACGGTTCGGAAAGGGAGGCGGCGCGGTGGGTGGCCACCGCGGAGACCTCCGCCCACGTGTCGGGCGACGCGGTCGACCTCGGCCCTTACGCGGCCACGAATTGGCTTTCCGAACACGGCGCCGCATACGGGCTGTGCCAGATCTACCGCAATGAACCATGGCATTACGAACTGCGCCCCGGCGCCGCCGGCGGCGGTTGCCCGTCGATGTTCCCGGACCCGACCTTCGACCCGAGGATGCGGCGGTGAGCCGGAACCCGGTCGCGCTGGAGCGCCGGACGGGCGCCTTCCGGCCGCCGACCTTCCAGACGCTCCCCGCCGCGGTGGCGGCGAACGTGGCCGAGATCCGCGCGCGGACCCGGAGCACGGTCATCGCCCTGGTGAAGGCGGACGGCTACGGCCACGGCGCCGCCACGGTCGCCCGCGCCGCCGTCGCCGCCGGCGCGGAGTGGCTCGGGACGACGAGCATCGCGGCGGCCTCCGAGCTGCGCGCCGCGGGTCTCACGGTGCCGATCCTCACCTGGCTGCACTCCTCCGGAATCGACGCCGGGGCGGCGGTGGCCGACGGGATCGACGTCGCGGTCGGGTCGGTGGACGAACTCGACGCGCTCGTCTCGCAGGCCGCGTCAACGGTGCGGGTCCACCTCCATATGGACACCGGAATGGCCCGGGGCGGCTGCCCCCGCGCCCGGTGGAAGGAGCTGGTCGGTCTCGCTCGGCGCGGTCAGCAGGCGCGCAGGATCCGTGTCGCGGGTGTCATGGGGCATCTACCGCTGGCCGATCATGCCGATCCCCTCGCGAACGCCCCGGCGGTCTCGGAGATGGAGGAGGCGCGGCGGGCCGTCCGGGAGGCGGGGCTCGGGTCGCCGCCCGCCCATCTCGCGGCCACCTCGGGGACGCTGACCGATCCGGCGACCCACTTCGACATGGTCCGCGTGGGCGCGGGGCTGGTCGGGATCGATCCGTCGGGGACGGTGAAGCTGCACGGCGCGTCCCGCCTGACCGCGCTGATCGCGCACACGGCGGCGGTGGAGGCCGGTACTCCGGTCGGCTACGGCGGCGCGTACGTCACGGAGCGTGCCACCCACCTGAGCATCCTGCCGGTCGGCTACGCCGACGGAATCCCGCGGGGGTGCTCGCCCGAGGCCGGCGTCGAGATCGGCGGCAGCCGTTTCCCGGTCGTCGGACGGGTCTCGATGGACCAGATCGTGATCGACACCGGTGCCGCGCCGTTCCCGGTCGGCACGTCCGCGACCGTGTTCGGGCCGGACGGCGGCGCGACGCCGACCGTCCAGGACTGGGCGCGCTGGGCCGGGACCATTCCCCACACGATCGTCACCGGCATCGGACCGCGCGTGAGAAGGAGTGTCGCGTAACACCGCGTGAGCCCGCCGTCGTCCCCCCGCACAAACGACCACCGTACGTCACCATATGTCAGCGATATGCCGTGACGCATAAGCTTCAGGGATGCGCGTGTTGATTGTGGAGGATGAGCCCTACCTGGCCGAAGCCGTCCGGGACGGCCTCCGGCTGGAAGCGATCGCCGCCGACATCGCGGGCGACGGGGACTCCGCGCTGGAACTACTCAGCGTCAATTCCTACGACCTCGCGGTCCTGGACCGGGACATCCCCGGCCCCTCCGGCGACGAGGTCGCGCGGCGGATCGTCGCCTCGGGCAGCGGCATCCCGATCCTCATGCTGACCGCCGCCGACCGGATCGACGACAAGGCGTCCGGTTTCGAGCTCGGCGCCGACGACTACCTGACGAAGCCGTTCGAGCTCCGGGAACTGGTTCTGCGGCTGCGGGCGCTGGACCGGCGCCGCGCCTATGCCCGGCCCCCGGTCAGCGAGATCGCGGGCATCCGGCTGGACCCCTTCCGCCGGGAGGTGTTCCGCGACGGGCGCTACGTCGCGCTCACCCGCAAGCAGTTCGCCGTGCTCGAAGTCCTCGTCACCGCCGGGGGCGGCGTCGTGAGCGCCGAGGAGCTGCTGGAGCGGGCCTGGGACGGGAACGCCGACCCCTTCACCAACGCGGTCCGGATCACCGTCTCCGCGCTGCGCAAGCGCCTCGGTGAACCGTGGATCATCGCCACGGTGCCCGGCGTCGGCTACCGGATCGACACCGAGCCGGGAGGTACCGATGAATAGCCGCCGCTCATGAACAGGCGCCCGGGGCTGAGCGCCCGGCTGAAACTCACGGTCAGCTACGTCGGGTTCCTGCTGCTCGCCGGTGCGCTCCTGCTGGCCGTGGTGTGGGCGTTCCTGCTGCGCTACGTCCCCGACACCACGCAGTACGGGCCCGGCGGGTTCAGCCCGAGCCGCACCGACCTCACGCGCGCCTTCACCCCCGCCGCCGTCACGGCGATGATCTTCCTGCTGGTCTTCGGCTCCCTGGGCGGATGGGTCCTCGCCGGCCGGATGCTCTCGCCGCTCACGCAGATCGCGGAGGCGGCGCGGTCGGCCGCCAACGGATCACTGTCCCACCGCATCCGCATGCGCGGCCCCCGGGACGAGTTCCGCGAACTCGCGGACGTGTTCGACACCATGCTCCACCGGCTCGAATCCCACGTCGCCCAGCAACGGCGCTTCGCCGCGAACGCCTCCCACGAACTGCGCACGCCGCTGGCGATCTCGCGGACGCTCCTGGACGTCGCCCGCAACGACCCCGCGCGGGACAAGGGCGAGCTCATCGAGCGCCTCCACACCGTCAACACGCGCGCGATCGACCTCACCGAAGCCCTTCTGCTGCTCAGCCGGGGCGACAGCGGGAGCTTCACCCGTGAGCCGGTCGATCTGTCCCTCATCGCCGAGGAAGCCGCCGAGACGCTGCTCCCCCTCGCCGAGCAGCGCCAGATCACGCTCGACGTCACCGGCGAGAGGACACCGGCCGTCGGCTCGGCCGAACTCCTCCTGCGCGTGGTGACCAACCTCGTCCAGAACGCCATCGTCCATAACCTGCCGATCGGCGGTACCGTGCGGGTCCACACCGAGTCGCTGTACGACGCGAGCGTGCTGTGGGTCGAGAACACCGGCGCTCCGCTCCCGCCGGAACTGGTGCCGACGCTCACCGAGCCTTTCCAGCGCGGAACGGAACGCGCCCGGAGCGACGAACACGCGGGCGTCGGGCTGGGGCTGGCCATCGTCCAGAGCGTCGTCGGGGCACACGACGGGACGCTCACCCTCACGCCCCGCCCTGATGGCGGTCTCCTCGCGCTGATCCGGCTACCCGTGACGCCGCGCGCATCGGCCTCGACCAAGGCGACGAGATGGCTGACCGGAGACTCGGTGCCCTCGCCGGACTGAGCCTTCCCCCGATGTGATTGGATCAGCGGCCAGCCGTCACGAGGGGGGACCAGCGCATGAACACGCCGTCGTTTCGAGCGGGACAGGCCGACGGGACCTCCATCCGGATCGGCGCTCTCGTCCCGCTGACGCGACCCGGTTGGATCGAGGCGGGCCGGCATCTTCTCGCCGGGCTCGAACTGGCCGTCCGCGAGGTCAATGACGCCGGCGGCGTCGCCGGGCGGCCGATCGACCTGGTGGTCCGCGACACCGCCGCCGACCCGCGGAGGGCCGCGGCGGCCGTCGAGGAACTCGCTCGGCTCGGTGCGGTCGCGTTGGCGGGGGAGTACCACAGCGTCGTCGCCCGAACGGCCGCCACCAAGGCCGACGCCCTTTCCCTGCCCTACCTTTGCTCGTCAGCGGTTCTCGACGAGCTCACGGAGCAGCCGACGGAATGGGTCGCGCGCATCGCTCCGGCGCAGTCGCGGGGCTGGCGTATCTACGCGGACTTCCTGCTCGGCGCGGGACACAGCCGGATCGCCGTGGCGGCCGAGTCGAGCGCCTATTGGACGGCCGGAACCCGCATCCTGCGCGACCACCTCGCTCCCCGCGACGGCACCGTCATCGAATTCGACATGCGCACGCTCACCCCCACGGCGCTGTGCGACGAACTCGCCGACAGCCGCGCGACGGCCCTCCTCCTCCTGGTCGGCAACCCTGATCCGGCGGTGCCGATCGTGAAGGCCGTCCGCCGCGACCGCCGTCTCGCCGAGGTCCTGATCGGCGCCCCGGCGGGGCAGCCGGAACTCCCCGCATGGGCGGAACTACTGGGCGCGGACGGCGCCGGGATCCCGTTCTTGCGCTATTTGCCCGAGCACCTCGGCCCCCTCGGCGCGCGGATCGGGACGGCCCTCCGGGAACGGCTCGCCGAAACCCCGTCCTTCGTCGCCTTCGAGGGTTACGACACGATCACCGTCCTCGCCGCGATGATGAGCGAGTACGGCGCCGACCGGCGGAGCCTTGCCGGGGCCTGGCCGCGCATCGCGGTCGAGGGCACACGTGGGCGAATCCGGTTCTCCCGCACGCCGGGGATCAGCGTTCGGCAATGGACGTGGGCGCCGATCCACGTCGCCGACCGGGACCCGGCGGATCCCGATCGCTTCCGGTTCCTTCACGCGGGGTGATCCGACCATCCCGGCTGAGCGCCCGGAGAGAACAAGCCGTGGCCTGACGGCCGGAGGCGGTTCCCAGGTGGGCGGGAGGCCGAGCCTGGCGAATAGATCGGGGCCGCCGGAGAACACGGTGACGCGGGCGATGCCCCGGGGGGTCGCGGTGAGGACGCCGAGGCCGAACGCGCGGCGGGTTCCGCCGGCGTCGCGGAGGTAGGCGGCAGCGGCGGGCTGTCCGTTGGCGAAGGTGGGGGTCATCCGCCAGTCGCCGGGTGGTCCGCTCACCCGGGCGAGGTAGCGCAGGCAGGTCGCGACGCCGGAGAACCAGGTGCGGGTGCCGACCATCTCGATGGCGGCGTCGGTGCGCAGGGCTCGTTCCAGGGCCCCGGTGTCGGCGTTCTGGAATCCGACGATGTACTGCTCCAGCAGTGCGCGGGCGTGTGGAGCGGTGGGCTCGATGAGCCGCTCGCGGTCGGGGGCGGCCTCGTCGAGCCGGGCGCGGGCCCGTTGCAGCGCGCTCTTGACCGCTGGGACCGTGGTGTCGAGCATGGCCGCGACCTCTGCGGCGGAGAAGCCGAGCACCTCGCGCAGGAGGAGCACCGCGCGCTGCCGAGGGGGCAGGTACTGGAGCCCGGCGATGAGCGCGAGCCGCAGGTGCTCACGCGCGTCGGCGATCGCCGCGGGATCCTCCTCGCGCGGGGTGACCAGCGCGTCCGGGATCGGCTGCAGCCAGGCCACGTCCGGGTCGGCCCCGTGCTCAGGCGGGACGCCGGGGTCGTCGGCCGGAGCCCCGAGTCCGGACGGCAACGCCCGCCTGCCTCGGTCGCGCAGCGCGGTCAGGCAGGCGTTGGTCGCGATGCGGTACAGCCAGACCCGCACCGACGACCGCCCCTCGAAGGTGCCGTAGGAGCGCCAGGCCCGCAGGTAGGTCTCCTGGACGAGGTCTTCGGCTTCGTCGAGCGATCCGAGCATCCGGTAGCAGTGCGCCAGCAGCTCGCGCCGGAACGGCTCGGCACTGCGGGCGAACTCGTGCTCCTCAGGCACCCGTCCCTCCTCTTCCCTTCCCGGCGGCGGGCTGGTCACAACCCGAGCCGGGGAGCCACCCACGCGGCCATCCTGCCGATCGCGTCATCGGCCTCCGGCGCCCTCCCCGCGGCCATCTGGAAGGTGTGCTGCATCCCGGGAAAGACGTCCAGCCGCACGTCGACGCCGGCCTTGCGGGCGTGCTCGTCGAGCATGCGTGCGTCGTCCAGCAGCGACTCATCCCCTCCCGCCTGAATGTAGATCGGGCCGAGGCCGGCCAGATCGGCGTACAGCGGGCTCGCCGGCGGGTCGCGGGGATCGCCGCCCTCGCCCAGGAACGTGGCCGCGAGCGTCCGCACGGTCTCGGGGTAGAAGAAGGGGTCCTTCTCCTGGTTGGTCTCGTAGGACTTCCCGGCGGCCTCCATGTCCGTCCACGGCGAGAACGGCATCGCGGCGGCGGGCAGCGGCAGGCCCCGCTCCCGCGCCCGGAGCTGAGCGGTGACCGACAGCGCGCCGCCGGAGGAGTCACCGGTGAAGGCGATGTGGGCGGGGTCGATGCCCTGGTCGAGCAGCCACCGGTAGGCGTCGGCCGCGTCGTCCACCTGCGCCGGGTGGGTGTGGGCGGGGGCCAGGCGGTAGTCGACGACCAGCGCCCGCACCCCGGCCGCCTTGGCCAGATGACCGAACATCTTGCGGTGCGTGTAGAGCGAACCGCCGATGTAGCCGCCGCCGTGCAGGCACAGCAGCACCCGGTCCTGGACCCGCCGTTTGGGCACCAGCCACATCGCGGGCAGGCCGGCCGCCTCCACCTCGATGTAGTCCACCCCTCGCGGTTCGGCGGTGAGGTCTCCCCAGGACTCGCCGTCGGGCTGCTCGGCGTCCGGGCGGACCATCGCCAGCCGCGCCGCCGCCCAGTGCCGCCTGACCGCTTCGGACTGCTTGCTCGCCATCGCCGCTCCTCCGTTCAGGCCGCGCGGTTGTGAAAGGACTCGACGCGCCGGGCGCCGTCCCGCTCGCGGGCGGGCAGGTGCGCCCCCGGCGGGGCCGCCGCGGCCGCCTCGGCGTGGACCTCGTCCAGCACCGCGAGCACCTGTCGTTCATCGGTCATGGTGAGCCTCTTCCGTTCTTTCGGGCGTGCCCTTCACCCGTGCAGACCGCCGTCCGCCCGGAAAGGAATCGCTCGCGCGAGACTCCGGGGAGCGCTCAGCCCGCAGGACGGCGGTCGCGGCGGATCGAGTACAGCGCGATGAGCAGGCCCAGGGCGGTGAGGGCGGCGGCGGCAGGGTAGATGGAGCGCGGTCCCGGGCCGTCGATGAGCCGCCCGCCGAGCCATCCGGCGGACGCGGCGGCGAGCTGGAAACCGGAGGCGTTGACGGCGACGGCCAGGGTCGGCGCGGCCTGGGCGGTGGTCACCACCCGGGTCTGGAGGCCCGGGATGATCGCGAACGCCAGCACGCCGAGGGCGAACCACAGCGCGGCGGACGGCACCCGGTGGACGCCGGCCGTCCAGCCCAGCGCGAGGACGCCCGCCAGCACGGCGAGCAGTCCGGCGAGCGAGGGCATGAGCGCCCGGTCGGCCAGCCATCCGCCGAGGAAGTTGCCGGCGACCGCGCCCGTCCCGTACACCAGCAGCAGGAGCGGCAGCGCGTCCTCGGAGAAGCCGCTGACGTCGGTGGCCAGCGGCGCCAGGAAGCTGAAGACGGTGACGGCCCCGAGGTTGCCCACCGCCGTCAGGGCGATGGCGAGCGCGACGTCCGGACGGGTGAACACGCGCAGCTCGCCGAGCAGCGAACTGATCCTGGGCGCGGGCTGGTCGGGGACGGACCGCAGCACGAGCACCAGGGCGACGGCGCTGAACACCGTGATCGCGGCGAACGGCGCGCGCCAGCCGAGGTGGTGGCCGATGAGCGTGCCGAGCGGGGTGCCCGCGACGATCCCGAGGTTCATGCCGAGGGTCAGCCGCGCCACCGTGGACGCCTGCCTGCCCGGAGGGGCGGTGGCGAGGGCCGTGGAGATCGCGACGGCGAAGAACGTGGCCACGACCAGGCCCGCGACGAAGCGCGAGGCCAGCAGGACCGCGTAGCCGGGGGCCAGGGCGGACGCGGCGTTCCCGGCGATCGAGACGAGGACGAGGCCGCCGACGAGCGGGCGGCGGGGCAGCCGCGCGGTCAGCGTCGTGACCACCGGCCCTCCGACGATCATGCCGAGCGCATAGGCGCTGACCAGCAGGCCCGCCGCCGGGATCGAGACCGACAGGTCGTCCGCGACGTCCGGCAGGATCCCCGCGATGACGAACTCGCCCGTGGTCAGGCCGAAGACCACGAGCATGAGCGAGAAGACCAGAAAGGGCATGCGCGTCCCAAGTGATTCGAGTTCGAATGATTCGAGTCATAACTATCATGACTCGAATCAGTGTCGCTAGACTCGGGGCATGCCGAACAGTCCTTCGCGGTGGCGGGCCCGGTGACGGAGCAGCAGATCGACCGGGAGGTGTGCAAGCTGGTCCACCGGTTCGTCCAGCGGCTTGAGACGCATGTGCGCCGCGCGGCCGACGACCTCGGCCTGACCCCCACCCAGGTGGTGGCGCTGCGGGAGCTGTCGGAGCCGATCACCGCCCGGGAGCTGGCCGACCGGATGTCGTGCGAGGCGTCCAACGCGACCTTCGTCCTCGACCGGCTGGAGGAGCAGGGCCTGGTCGAGCGGCGGCCGCATCCGACCGACCGGCGCGCCAAGCGGATCGTGCTCACTCCCGCCGGTGAACGGCGAAGGGGCGAGGTCCTGGAGCGGCTGGGGACGTACTCGCCGCTGACCGCGCTCAGCGACGTCCAGCAGGAGTCCCTGCGCGACCTGCTCCGCGACCTGGTCGTCTGACGCTCACGCGGGAGCGGCGCGGTCCGGGAAGAGGGCCGCGGCGACGTGCCGGGTGTCGGTGTACTCCACGACGGAGGCGATGCGTCCGTCGCGGACGGTGAAGACCCCGGCGCACCGGTTGTCGTAGACCGTGCCGTGGACCGTCCTGGCCCTGGACGTCCACTCGGCGGCCACGTGGTCGCCTTCGGTGATCGTGCCGAGCAGTTCGATCTCCAAGCTGCCGGGGACCAGCAGCGGTCCCATGCCGCCGAGGAAGTCGTCGATGATCGCCTCGCGGCCCCGCCACACCTGCGAGATGGGCAGGTCGCCCGGATAGTGCCAGGTCGCGTCCTCGGTGAGGCTCGCGTGGACGGTCTCGGCGTCGCCGTCGCGGACGGCCTCGACGTAGCGGACGACGACGGTGCGCGGGTCGGTCATGGTGGTTCTCCTCCGGGTGCCGTTGGGGATTCGCCTGCGTGCTCGGCGGTGCCTCGCGTCCACCCCACCGGGCGCCGTGGGAACCTGGCCAACAACGCGCCCGGTCGGCCGACAACGGATCGTTGTCGCATATGGTCAGGGACGTGGATCTCGACCTGGCGCTGGTCCGCGCGTTCGCCGTGACCGCCGAGACCCTGCACTTCGGTCGCGCCGCCGAGCGGCTGGGCACCAGCCAGCAGGCGCTGTCCAAGCGCGTCGCGCGGCTGGAGGCGCTGCTCGCGGTCGGGCTGTTCGAGCGGGAGGGCGGCGTCCGGCTGACCGGGGCGGGCGAGCGGTTCCTGCCGGTCGCGCGGGAGGCGCTCGCGGCGGGCGAGCGCGCGGTCGCGGCCGTGACGGGCACCGGGGCGGTCGTCCGGATCGACACCTGGGGCCATCTGTACGCGCCGATGCGCACGGTCGCCCAGGCGGCCCGGGAACTCGGCGGGGTCCGGTTGGAGCCGGGGCCGGGACGGGACTGGCCGTCGGTCGCGGCCGCGCTGACACGCGGCGACACCGACCTGGGATTCGGCCGGGTGCATCCGCTGCCGGACGGCCGCGACGCGGGCCTCGCGGTGCGGGTCGTCCGGCTGGAACCGGTGGACGCGGTGGTCAGCGCCTCCCACCCGCTGGCCGACGCCGGCGAACTACGCCCGGCGGACCTGCGCGGCAGCGCGCTGCGGTGCCCGGCCGAACTCGACCGCCTGGACTTCCTGCGCCGCTTCGCCGAGGAGTTCCAGATCACGCGGCGGCAGGACGGTCCCAACCTGGGCCTGGACCACCTTCTCCAGCACGTCCGCGCCGACGCCTCGTGTTTCACGCTGTTCCCCGCCGACGCGCCGCCGCCCGGCGACGCGGGGCTGCGCTCGATCCCGCTCGTCCGGCCGACCCCGCTGTACGCGTGGTCGCTGGCCTGGCGCGGGACGCACCGCCACCCGGGGCTCGACCCCCTCCTGCGCTGTTTCAGCGAACTGGGCCGCGCCAGCCGCTGGCTGGACTACGCCCCCGAGCGCGACTGGCTCCCCGACTCCGACCGCGCGGGACTCACGAACCCATGAGATCGAGCGCGGCCGCGCTCGGGCCGCCCGGTTCCGCCGTGTAGAGGACGAGCCGCAGGTCGGTGCCGGGAACCAGCAGGGTCTGGCAGTCCAGGTCGAGCGGGCCGAACCTCGGGTGGCGCAGGCGCTTGCGCAACGTCGACACGGGACGCACGTCATGGTCGCGCCAACCGGCGGCGAAGTCGGGGCTTTGCGCGGCGAACGCGTTGACCAGCTCGCCCAGCACGCGGTCGGACGGGTAGCGGGCGTGGGCCGCGCGGAGCTGGGCGGCGGACTGCCGGGCGAACTCCGCCTCCGCTCCGGCGGGCGCCGAGCAGAGGGTGCCGCCGAGCCGGATGGACAGCCGCACGGTGTTGCGCTCCCCGGGGGGCAGCGACCCGAAGTCGATGATCAACGCCGCCGCCGCGTCGTTCCAGGCCAGGATGTCCTGCCGCGCGTCGACCAGGTAGGCGGGCAGCGGGGCGAGCCGGTCCAGCAGGCGGCGGGCGTCGTCCGGTACCGGCGTCCGGTCGGGCTCCCTGCCGGAGGGGACCTGCCCGGCCAGCCGCGCCAGGTGCTCGCGTTCCGCGGCGGTGAGCCGCAGCGCCGTGCCGAGCGCGGCCAGCACCTGCGCGGACGGGCGTCGCGCGCGGGCCTGCTCCAGCCGCTCGTAGTAGCTGGTCGAGACCCCGGCCAGCGCCGCGACCTCTTCGCGGCGCAGCCCGGGAGTGCGCCGGGCGCGGCGTCCCGGCGGGTGGACGGCCGTCGCCGGCATCAGCTCCGGGCGCAGCGCCTCCCGCCGGCGGCGCAGGAAGTCGGCCAGTTCACCGCTGCTCACCCGCCCAGGCTGGCACAGGCCGCCCGCCTTAGCCACGGACCGCCGGTCCGGGGCTGGACCGTCCGTTCCCGGGCGGCGGTCACGCGTCCAGTCTGGCCTGGTCATCATCCGCCGACCACCGGAGGACCACGTGTCACGCACTCCCGAGGAGACGTTCCGGCTGCTGCTGGACCTGCTGCTGGCCAAGGACATGGACGCCGTCGCCGACCTGTGGGCGCGGGACGGCGTCGGCGAGTTCCCGTTCGCGACGGGGGCCTCGCCGAGGCGCCTGGCCGGACGGGAGGAGGTCCGCGCCTACCTGTCCGGATACCCGGACCGGATGGACGTGCGGGCGATACCGGCGATCACCGTGCATCGCACCGGGCGTCCCGACACCATCGTGGTGGAGTTCGCGGCCGACGGGCGCACGGTGCGCACCGGCGAGCCCTACCGGCTGGACTACATCTGCGTCGTCACCGTCCAGGACGGTCTGATCACTTGCTACCGGGACTACTGGAACCCGCTGGCCGCCGCAGCGGCGGCGGGCGCGCTGCCCGAGCTGCTCGGCCTGTCGCGTCCGGAGACCCACTGATGGCGGGCGTGCTGGTCACCGGTGGCACCGGCAAGACCGGTCGACCGCTGGTGGACGTGCTGCGCCGCGCGGGAGCGCCGATCAGGGTGGCGAGCCGCCACCCGTCCGCCCATGATCCCGACGCGGTCCGGTTCGACTGGGACGACCCCGCCACCCATGCGGACGCGCTGCGCGGGATGGACCGGATCTACCTGGTGCCCCCGGTGAACAGCGTGGACCCGATGCCCCGGGTCGGCCCGTTCCTGGACGAGGCGGAACGGCTCGGCGTGCGCCGCGTGGTGCTCCTCGGCTCCGCCATCGTGCTGCCGGACGCCCCCGGCCCGCTGGAGCTGGCCGAGCGGATACGGTCCCGGCCCGGGTGGGCCGTGCTGCGCCCGTCCGGGTTCATGCAGAACTTCGTGGGCGCGCATCCGGTGGCCGAACGCATCCGGCGGGACGGTGAGATCCGCACCGCCGCGGGTGACGGACGGCTGGGCTGGATCGACGCGCGGGACATCGCCGCCGCGGCGTCCGCCCTGCTCACCGGCCTTCTCGACCCCGATGGTCCGCGCGACCATCTGCTCACCGGGCCGGCGGCGCTGAGCTACCGGGACGCGGCGGCGATCATCACCGCCCGTACCGGCCGTCCGATCCGTGTGCGGCACATCAGCGTGGACGAGCTGGCAGGGAACTACCAGGCCGCCGGCATCCCGGAGGTGTTCGCCACCGCGCTCGCCGGTGTGGACGCGGGGATCAGGGCCGGCCGGGAGGACCTGGTCAGCACGGCGGTGCTCGACCTGACCGGCCGTCCACCCCGGTCCTTCGCCGACTTCGTCCAGGACCACGCGGGGGAGTGGGCGCGCTCGGCGCCGCCCGGGCGGTGACCCCATCCGGACACCCGCCTCCACCGCGCATAGGCGGAACCTTGGGGCTGTAGGCGGACATAGGGGGGTGTGAACATCTCCGTCGACAGTCCCGGGTTCGGGAGCGCACACGACCGGCCGCGCACCGACGCGGCGCTGTGGTCCGCCGCGGCTGACGGTGACGCCGACGCGTTCGGCGCGTTGTTCGAGCGCCACTCGGACGCGGTCTACAACCACTGCTTCCGCCGCACCGCCGACTGGGGCGTGGCCGAGGACCTCACCTCGCTGGTGTTCCTCCAGGCGTGGCGGCGGCGCCGCGCGGTCGCGATGACCGGCGAGTCGGTGCTGCCGTGGCTGCTGGCGGTCGCCAACAACCTGCTGCGCAACGCCGACCGGATGAGCCGGCGGCAGCGGCGGCTCATGGCGCGGCTGCGGCCCGCCGCCGCGCCCACCGCCGAACCCGGCATCGAGGAGGATCTCGCCGCCCGGCTCGACGACGAGCGCACCATGCGGCGGATCCGGGACGGGTTCGAGCGCCTTCCGGCGGCCGAGCGCGAGGTGCTGTCGCTGGTCGCCTGGGCGGGCCTGTCCTACGCCGACGTCGCCGTCGTGCTGGAGGTGCCGGTCGGCACGGTCAAGTCCAGACTCGCGCGGGCCAGGTCGCGGCTGCGCCAGATGCTTCCCGACGACGCCCTCGACGGCATTCAGGAGAACAGACTGCGATGAACGAGCCCCTGGACGAGACCCCTCTTCCACCGGCGAGGCCGATGCCGCCGCGCCGGCGCGCCGCCCGCGCCGAACTGCTGACCCGGGCGATCACCCGCCGTCCCTGGTCGTGGCGGCGCCGGACGGCGGTCGCGGTGCCGCTCGCCGGCGCCGTCGCGCTCGGCACCACCGGCGCCTTCGCCTTCGTCGCCCACAAGGAGCCCGCCGCGCAGCGGAACATCATCCGCTGCTACAGCACCAGCAAATGGGACGACAACGGCTTCTACAGCGAGGTCGCCAAGGCGGTCCCCGCCGGTGAGGGCGTCGGGTCCACCGCGATCGGCGATGTGCTCGACGCCTGCGCGACGCTGTTCCGGCAGGGGTTCCTGCGGGAGGGGGAGGCCCGGCTGCACGACGAGACCGACGGCGCGGCGACCCGCCCGGTGCCGAGGCTGGCCGCGTGCGTCCTGCCGTCCGGGCAGGTCGCGGTCTTCCCGAACGCCACATGCCGCCAGCAGGAACTGCCGGACCTGGCCGACTAGGAGTTGAGGGCTTGCCATTCGCGAGGGCCGGCAAGCCGCCCCCGACTTCGCCACCGCCCTCAGATACCACCGTCTTCTCGAAACCCTCCTACGCGCCGATACCGACCACACTCCCATCCCCCCGGTGGAATGAACTGTGATCCAAAGGCGCGGAGCCATGGCGTTCGCCATGGCTCCGCGCCGAGGTCATCCGGCACGGCCGGCTTCAAAGAAGCCGATCAGATCCATTTGATCGAGGACGTTCTGTCGTTCATGGCGTCGCCGATGTAGGAGGTGGTGTTCCGGTAGCCGGTGCTGGAGCCCTGGAAATTGATGTCCTCCCAGTGGTTGCTCTGGCAGTCGGCGTAGTTCCGGAACGAGGAGATCCGGTCGTTCCACCATCCGCTGACGTTGGCCGCCTGCCAGTCCACGTCGCTGGAGTTGTCACAGCCGGCGGACGTCTCCCACGTCAGTGAATTCCCCTTGAAGTCCGCGTGCTCGAAGGAGATCTCGATAACGGTCGAGGCTATTGCGGCTGACCGCCGGTTCGTCTTCGCGAGGGCGTTCAAGCGACCGTTGAAGCCCTTGTCGGCCACGGCGGATCGTGCGTTACGCGGAGCGTTGGCGATTTTACCGTTGGTGGCGTCACTGATGGCCTCGGTAAAGGTGGCATAGCAGCTCACGCGACCGGATTCGGTCAGGTGGACGACGCAGTGCCGGACGGGGGACGAGGCCGCGCCGGACGACGGCGACGGCGCCGCGCTCGCCGCGGGCTGGGCGAGGAGAGCGCTGGTCGCGGCCACGGCGGTGGCGGCTGTGAGCAGGATGGAGCGCATCGGTTGGTCGACCTCCAGGAATCGGATCTGCTGTTGGCTCGGATCTCGTTCTGGGATGCACGGGATAGGGGTTTTCCACGATGGTCGCGCCGCCGGGACATCAGTAGCTTTCGGCTACCCGTCAAGGAAACCGTTGACCGGCCGCACCGTCTACACGCATCGCCCGCCGCCGTTCGCTGCATCGGCGGCCAAGATCTTTGGATGTGCTCCGTGGACCGAGACTTCGACGATGGCTTCTCCACCTACGTCAAACAGGTCAGACCCGAGCTGCGACGGAGGGCGTTCTTACTCTGCGGCGACTGGTTCGAGGCCGACGACCTGACTCAGAAGACCCTGGTCAAGGTGTTCCTCCAGTGGCCGCGCCTGGACAACCGCGAAAAGCTGACCGGTTTCACACGCACGGTCATGGTCCACATCTACATCAGTGAACGCCGGGCCGCCCGCTGGACGCGGGAGGTGCTCGCGGACCGCGACCCCGAACCCGCGCCCTGTGATCAGCACCCTTTCGACCACCAGCCATTGCTGTCCGCGTTGGACAGGCTCGCCCACCGGCAGCGCGCGACCATTGTGCTGCGTTTCTGGGAACAACTCAGCGTGCGTGAGATCGCGGACGTCCTCGGTTGCGCTCCGGCCACGGTGCGCAGCCAGACCTCGCGCGCGCTGGCCACCCTCCGTTTCCTCCTGCGACGCGATTCCCCCTTCCGCAGCGACGGGGGCCAGGACCTGATCCGAAGTTGACGCATCCATGAGCGAGTCCCCGCACACCCCGCCCTGCGACCGCCGAAACGAGGGGGCGATCGAACGGATAATGGCGAGGCTCTTCCGCGAGTTCCGCGCGTCGCCTCCTCCGCCTCCCGAGCGCAGCGACGACGAACTGATCGCCGACATCCGCGCCGCCTGCCGAGGTAAGAAGCCGCCTCAGAACGATGATCTTGGTTCTGGGCACTGACGATCTGTCGGGCGCAAGCCGGGGTCTGGGCGGGATGGCTGGTGTCCTGTACAAGGCGGCCAGGCCCGCACCCGGGTGGATCGGCTGATGGCCTCGACGATCCACCCGGGCGACGCAGATGCCCGATGACGACGACGTCTTGGACCAGACCACCGGCGTCCGCGCGGCGGCGGCGACTGACCAGCAGGAGCCCGAGGATGCGCCGCCGAGACGTGGACGACGCGATCAGGTATTCGGTCGACGACGGGATCAAGTGGCACGTTATCGCGAATATGCAGTAACGATCACCTCCCCGTCGCCCCCGGAGGCGTGTGGCCGTGGCTCGCCAGGCTGTCGGTGTGAGATGACAGACTGCCCGGCATGACCGGACCGGATCCCAAGGCAGACCTTCGGCATTATTTGCAGGCTGGACGTGACGCCTTGGTGTGGAAGATCGAGGGGCTCTCGGAGTACGACATCCGTCGTCCGGTCACACCGACCGGCACCAACCTGTTGGGGCTGGTCAAGCATGTGGCCAGCATGGAGTTGGTCTACTTCGGCGATACCTTCGGTCGGCCGTCCGGTGAGGCTATGCCCTGGTTCGCCGAGGACGCCGAAATCAACGCGGACATGTGGGCGACGGCCGATGAGTCCCGCGATCAGATCATCGGACTGTATCGCCGGGCGTGGATGCACTCTGACACCACGATCGACGCGTTGGCGCTGGACGCGGTCGGTCAAGTGCCGCATTGGCCGGCCGGGCGGAGTGAGGTGACGCTGCACCGGATCCTGGTGCACCTGATCGCTGAGACCGATCGGCATGCCGGTCACGCCGACATCGTCCGGGAACTGATCGACGGAGCCGCCGGGTTGAGCGTCGGCAAAGACAGCATGGCGTCCGGCGACAAGGCTTGGTGGGAGGACTACCGGGATCGGCTTGAGCGCGTGGCAAGAGAAGCCGGTCAGCGCTGAGCGTGCCCCCGATCATGGATTGCCTCCTGGCGTGCGGCGCGAGGCGCGGTGAGGGAGACGAAGGCGCTGTCGCCGCCGAGTCGGTTGGGGTTGGACCTGCTGGGGTGGTGAGCTCGGAGAGGCTCTTGGAACCCCTGGCGGATCACATCTGGCCGCGACCGATGAGTTCTCCGCCCGCCCGTGGTCTCTCCTGGTACAACGACATGATCGACGCGGCGGAGGCGAGATGGGCAAGGTTGTCGCGCAGGCATCGGTGTCTCTGGACGGGTTCATCGCGGGGCCGGGCGGTTCGGGTTTCGACCGCTTGTTCGCGTGGTGCACCGCTGGGGATGTGGCGACGCCGTCGGCGCAACCCGACCGGCTCACGTACCGCACCTCGGCCGGGACGGCGGGCTATCTGCGCGACACGATGGCGCGCACCGGGGCCCTGGTGGTCGGCCGAGGCCAGTTCGATCTGACCGGTGGATGGGGCGGGTCGCATCCGATCGGGGACGTGCCCGTGTTCGTGGTGACCCACCGGCCACCGGCGGGGTGGGTGAATACCGTCACCCCCTTCACCTTCGTCACCGACGGCGTCGAGTCGGCGGTCCGGCGGGCGGTCGCGGCCGCGGGCGCGCGCGATGTCGGCATCGGCCCGGGAAGCCTGGTCGGCCAGGCCCTGGACCTGGGCTTGCTGGACGAGTTGCGGCTGGACCTCGTGCCGGTCGTGCTCGGCGGCGGTGTACGCATGCTGGACGGCGTCGGGGCGGCGCCGGTCGACTTCGGCGACCCCGAGGTGATCGTCGGCGCCGGGGTGACACACCTGATCTACCGGCGTTTCGTCCCCACCACCTGATCTGTTCTCTACCTGGAGTGTGCGTGATGACGCAGATGAAGTTCGAACTCGTACCCGTGCCGGTCGCCGACGTGGACCGCGCCAAGGCCTTCTACACCGACAAGCTCGGGTTCGCGGTCGACGTGGACGTCGAACCCGTGGCGGGAACGCGGGTCGTGCAACTGACCCCACCGGAGTCGGCGTGCTCGATCTTGTTGAGCTCCGGCCTCCCGGGCATCGCGGAGATGACGCCGGGCTCATTGCGCAGCCTGCATCTGGTGGTCGCCGACGCGCGCGCCACCCGCGCCGAGCTCGCCGCGAAGGGGGTCGAGGTGGGTGAGGTCGACGAGCACGAGGGCGCCATGCTGTTCGTGCCGTTCGCGGACCCCGACGGCAACACCTGGGTGCTCCAGGAGATGCCGTGGCGCTCCGCCGACTTCACGCCCTGACCGTCGCGGCGGGACCGGCAAGCTCGGCCTCCCGCGCTCCTCCGCCGCAGACCGCCTCCCCACCCCGGCGGCCCCGGACGAACTCCCAGGCCAGGCCGCGGAGGCGTCCTGGCTACGGCGCTTCGTCGGCCGCCCATGACGGTGTCCAGACCTCGCCGTCGTGGGCGGCGGACCTCCCGGAGCGCAGGTGGTCGCGCAGCACCGCGAGGGCCGGGTGCGGGTTGTCGCGCCGCCAGATCAGCGAGTGCGGGTAGACCGGTGTCGGATCCCGCAGGTCGACGCGCCGCAGGCCGTGGTCGGCGGGCCAGACCAGGCGCGTCCGCTCGCCGACGAAGGTCGCCAGCGACCGGGAGTCGGCGATGGTGTCCAGCAGCGGCTCGGTGCCGAAGTCGGGACCGGTGATCTCGATGGTCAGCCCGAACGCGGCGGCGAGGTCGTCGTAGTAGGCGGCCCACTCGGTGCCGGGGACGATGCCGGGCATCCAGATCCGGTGCCCGGCGAGCCTCGCGGGCGCGATCGAGCGGGCGGCGGCGAACTCGTGGGACGGCCCGGTCAGCACCTGGATCGGCTCGTCGGAGACCCGGACGGCGCCGATGCCGTCCGGGAGGTGCCGTCCGGGCATGGTGACGGCGCGGAAGGACGCGTCGATCGTCCCGGAGCGGACCGCGTCGACGGCCGCGTCGGCGTCGAAGAGCGTCACGACGTCGAGCTCGATCCCGGGGTGCGCGCGGTGGAAGTCGCGCAGCAGCCCGGCGGGGGCGAGCCGCCGCCCGATCACGTCCACGCGCAGTGCCCGGCGCCCGGGGCGGACGGACGCGACGGCCCGCTCCTCGGCCCGCAGGAGTTCACGCGCGTGGGGGAGGAACGCCTGGCCGTCGATCGTGAGCGTCGCCCCGCGCGCGGCGCGGGTGAACAGCCGCACGGCGAGGGCCTTCTCCAGCGTGGCGACGCGCTTGGAGACGCCCTGCTGGGTGATCGACAGTTCGGCGGCGGCGTCCTGGAACCGTCCCGCGTCGGCGACGGCCACGAAGGCGCGCACGGCATCGAGATCCACGCCGTCCATCCTAGGGGTACAACCATCGGTTGTGCCGAGGGGGGCGATCGGTTGTTTGATCTCGGGGCCCGCCACTCGCTTGGATGCCGGTGGTCGGTGTCTGGGGGGTTCGGATCGGTGCGAGGTGCGTCGGGCATGACGGGTGGGCGGACGCTCGGGCGGCGGTTCGGTTGGCTCTGGGGGGCCTACGCGGTCAGCGCCTACGGGACGGGGTTCGGGTTCGGTGCGTTCCCGCTGATCGCGGTGCTCGTGCTGGACTCCGGGCCGACCCAGGTGGCGGCCCTCGCGGCCGCCGGACGGGCGGTCGGCGCGGTGGTCGCGGTGCCGCTCGGCCCGTGGGTGGAGTTCCACCGCAAACGGCCCGTCATGATCGCGATGGACCTGGTCCGGTTCACGGCGTTGATGAGCGTCCCCGCCGCGTTCGCGCTCGGTCGGCTCGGATTCGTCCAACTCTTGGCCGTCTCGGTCGTTGTCGCGGCGGCCGACATCGCCTTCAAGGCGGCCTGCGGCGCGTACCTGAAGGCGCTCGTGCCACCGGGGGACCTGCTGATCGCGAACGGCCGGTTCGAGTCCACGACCTGGAGCGCGACCGTGGTCGGACCGCCGCTCGGCGGCGCCGCGATCGGGGTCTTCGGCCCGGTGGCGACCGTGGTCGCCGACGCGGTGAGCTACCTGCTCTCCGCGCTCGGCCTGCGCGCCGTCGGCGGCGGCGAGCCGCGTCCGGAGCGCGGCGGGGGACCCCGCCTGCGCGCCGGTGACCTCGTCGAAGGGTGGCGGCACATCCTGAGGCACCCGGTGCTGCGCCCGCTGCTGTTCAACACCGTCCTGGCCAACGGCCTCATCATGGCGACCGAGCCGCTGATGGCCGTGCTCATGCTGGGACGGCTCGGGTTCTCGCCCTGGGAGTACGGCCTGGCGTTCGCGGTGCCCTGCGTCGGCGGCCTCATCGGCGCGCGCCTGGCGCACCGGCTCGTGGCGCGGTTCGGACGGCACCCGGTGCTGCTCGCCGCCGGGACGCTGCGCGCGTGCTGGCCGGTCGGGCTGGTGTTCGTCGGCCCCGGCGTCCCCGGGATCGTGCTCGTCATGGTCGTCCAGTTCGGCCTGGTGACCTGCTGCGGGCTGTTCAACCCGGTGGTGGCGACCAGCAGGCTCGACCACACCGCCCCCGGCCGGGTCGCCCGGACCCTGACCGCGTGGTCGGTCAGCAGCAGCGCCGCGATCGCGGCCCTGACCGCCCTGTGGGGCCTGCTGGCCGCGCTGACCAGTCCCAGGACGGCGATCGCGGCCGCCGGTGTCCTCCTCCTGGCCACGCCGCTGCTGCTCCCGCGCCGCGATCACACCGCCGGCACGGAGGCGGGGGAAGCGGCCGACGACCGGGTGATCTCGCGGCGGTAGGGGCGCCTCCCGTCAGGTCGCGGTGGGGTGGATACCGCCGAGAGCGATGTCGAGCAGGCGGTCGGCCTCGGCGGCACCGTCCGGCCGCCGCTCGGTGATCAGGCAGATGCCGGTGACGAGCATGAGCAAGTCCATGATCACGATGTCGGCCCGGACGGCGCCGGCCTCGCGGGCGCGGGCCAGCACCTGCCCGCCCGCCCGCACGATCTTGTCGTGCACGGAGGCGCCGCACGCGTCGTGGCCGCCGGACATCAGCGAGGCGGCCAGGCCCCGGCTGGAGGCGGCGTGGCGGGCGACCGCGCGCAGCCACGCGTCCAGCGCGTCCGCCGGTTCGGGGCCGGCGGCGAGATCGCGGGCGGCGGTGCACAGGTCCTCGGCGGTGTCCTGGAAGACGGCGTCGAGCAGCGCCTGCCGGGACGAGAAGTGCCGGTGCAGGGTCGCCGACCCGACGCCGGCACGGCGGGCGATCTCCTCCAGGGACGCCTCCGCGCCCTGTTCGGCGACGGCCGAGACGGCCGCGCCGAGAATCCGGTCGCGGTTGCGGCGCGCGTCGGCGCGCATCCGCCGCCCGGCCCGGGACGAGGTGACGCTGCCCTCAGGCATGGGACCTCCAACGTGAGAATTCCAAACGGGGCGGCCCTCCATAACGTACTCACCTCCGAGCGGCGCGATGCCCCGTTTGGCGGTTTCGACACTTAAATCACCGCATGCCCGAATGTGAGCGATTGCCGCCACCCGCCCACCTGGCGAGACGTGCCAGGCCGGACGCGCCATGGCCCGGCCGCGGTCGATCAGGTCCTGCGGGAGATGACCATGATGTATTCGCAGGGGGCGTTCGTTCGGTTGGCGAAGCCGTGGTCCGCGTGGGCCTGGAAGAACAGGGAGTCGCCCGCGTCCAGGGTCTCGCTGATCCCGCCGATCGCGACGGTGAGGGTGCCGTCGAGCACCACGATCTGCTTCTCCGTACCGGGGGGATACGCGGGCAGCAGCCCGGTGGAGACCTGCGCGGGGAGGTAGTGGACGACCATCTCGGCGCCTCCCGCGCCCGGGGCCGCTGACACCATGTGCCGCTCGAAGCCGGTCTCCGGATCACGGAAGACGGGGCGTTCGCTCTTGCGCATGACCACGGCCACCCCGGACGCGGCGGCCGGAGCGCCGACCAGGTCCGAGAGCGACGCGCCGAGCGCGTGCGCGATCCTGGACGCGACGCCGATCGTCGGGCTCTTCTCACCGCGCTCGACCTTGGACAGCATCGCCCGGCTGACCGACGACCGCGTGGACAGCTGCTCCAGCGTCAGGCCCGCCTCCTCGCGGCGCCGCCGCACGTTGCCGCCGAACGCGCCGGCCAGGTCGTCGCCCTGCTGCGGTTCGGCCGCGTTTCCGTCCTGCTCGACCACCGTGCTCCTTGATCGCCGGGTACCTCGCAGCCCGCAGTGTAGTGTTTCTTCTAAAGAAGATAGAGTCTTCTATCGGAGATGCACTCTGTGCGCCCAGGATGACGGAGGGTTCCATGCGTTTGATCTCAAGTGGCCGGCACCATGCCACGTTCGACTTCGGCGACCTGCGGGTGGTCTCGCTGCGGGACGGGTACATCGACATGCCGCCGACCCGGCTCCGCGACGAGGACGGGCACACGCTCGACGAGCTGCCGGCGGCCGTCCCGCTGGCCGGCGACAACCTGCGGTTGTCGGTCAACGCCTTCTTCGTCACCGACGGCACGCGGTCGGTTCTCATCGACACCGGCGCGTCCAACGTCTGGCACGACCCCACCATGGGATTGATCTACGACGCGCTCGACGAAGCGGGCATCGACCGCGCGCAGATCACCGATGTCGCCATCACCCACAGGCACGAGGACCACGTGAGCGGTCTGATCGCGCCGGACGGCTCAGAGGCGTTCAGCGAACTCGAACGGGTGTGGATCGGCGCGGCCGACACCTCGGTGTTCACGGGACGGCTCGCGCCGCTCCGCGACCGGGTCGTACCCGTGTCGGAGCAGATCGCGATCAACGACTGGACGACCGCGGTCCCGACGCCGGGCCACACGCCCGGTCACACGGTCTACGAGGTCAGGAGCAGCACCGGCCGCCTTCTCGCCTGGGGCGACACCGTGCACGTTCCGACACTCCAGTTCGACCAGCCGAAGGTGTCCTGGGAACTCGACGGCGACCAGCCCCAGGCCCGCGCCGCGCGGGCGGCCCTCCTCGAACAACTGACCCGGCCGAACCATTTCGTGGCCGGCGCCCACCTCGATTCACCCGGCATCGCCCGCGTGGCCCCGTCCGGCGACGGATTCACGCTGGAATACCTCGCGCCGGCGATCGGCTGATCGAGCCCGCCGGCCCCGAACCACGCTCACGATCTCGGCCAAAAGGGGCAAGCCCGCCTTGGCCGGCCTCGGAACCGTTACCGGTTGCGGGGCCGGCGGCAAGGGCGGGCCAGATGTTTCGGGATCCCCAGGTCAGTCGGCCGCGCGGGGCCCCCACACCCGTGCCACCAGGACGGCGCCCGCGCCGAACAGCGCCACCCCGAGGGGCACGTGGACCGCGACGTCGCCGCCGGCGCCGACGATGAACTGGACGCTGATCAGCAGGACCATCGACACGGTGACGACCAGGTAGCGCGCCGAGCCGTGACCCACCCGCCACACCAGAAGCGCGGCGACGAACTGGAGGACCATCGCGAACGAGACGACGGCGGCGGTGGTGTGGTGCAAATCGCGGGGACCCTCGTTCGACAGGAGCAGGCCGGCGGTGATCGCCTGCGTCAGCAGCGCGGTGGCCAGGAACAGCGTGGTCGCCTTCAGCAGGCCGAAGAACCGGGGAATCGGGGTGTGCTCCGTGTGAGCCGGAGAACGCGGCCGGGCCGACGTTGACATGGGATCGCTCCTTGGTGGTCTCTGGGACGGTCGGCGCCGCGCGGCGTCAGGCGCGGGTCTTGGCCAGCAGGTCGATGACCTCGGCGGTGGTGGCGCTCTCACCGAGGAGCGGGAAGATCCGTTCGGTGCTGTTGCGATGCGCCTCCGCGTGCAGGTCGGTCATGGCGTCGGTCACCAGCGTGACGTTGTAGCCGTGTTCGTAGGCGGCGCGGGCGGTGGACTCCACGCCGATGCTGGTGGCGATCCCGGCCAGCACGACCTGGGTGACGCCGCGGCGGCGCAGTTGCAGGTCGAGATCGGTGCCGTAGAACGCGCCGAAGGAGCGCTTGGTCACGGTGATGTCGTCGGGGTGGCCGGCGAGGTCTTCGACGATGACGTCCCAGCCCGCGGGCAGGGGGCCGGGCGGGCGCGGAGTCTCGGTGCGTCCCGGAGCGGCATCCGATCCGTCCGCCCGCGCCGTGACCCGGACCAGGACGACCGGGGCCTTGCGAGCGCGGAAGGCGTCGGCCAGTTCGACCGCACGGGCCACCACCTCGGCGCCGGTGAGGGGTGCGGCGGGACGGGCGACGATGGCGTTCTGCAGATCGATGAGGACGAGCGCGGTCGTGGCGTCGATCGTGGTGACGGGCATGAACGGGTCTCTTTTCGAGGTGAGGTCGTCGGGGGATGGCCCTCGTTCTCGGTGCCGTTGGAGCTCCGGGAACGAGGCCGGGCCATGATGCGGCCGGGTCAGGGCTGGGTGTCGAGCCACTCCTGGAAGGTGGGGCCGGCGAGGACGGCGTGCGGGCCGGGCAGGAACCCGCCCTCGGCGGCGATCTCGGCGTCGGGCATGCCCGAGCCGTCGACACTGACGACCTTCACGCCCCGGCGGGCGCCGAGGAGCGCCGCCGCTTCCGCCATGGTCTCCGTGCGGGGCCCGGCGATCTCGGGGATAGGCGCACCGGGAGCGGGCGCTCCCGGCTCAAGCGCCAGGTCGACCAGTTCCTCGGCCACGGCGCGGCAGGCCACGAGTTGGGTGGGCAGCGCCGGGACGTAGGCGACCTCGCCCTGCCTCCAGTCCAGGAACTGCCCGACGAATTCGTGGAACTGCGCGGCCCGGAGGATGCGGACAGGGAGCGGGCCGGACAGGAGGAGTTCCTCGTGCGCCTTCTTGGCGGCGACGAACCCGGCGGTCGCCCTGTCGGCACCGATGATGGACGCCACGACGATCCGTGCGACCCCCGCCTTCCCGCCGTACTCGTGCAGGTTGGAGGCCGACGTGGTGAAGAACTCCGTGGCGGCCTCCTGGTCGGAGGCGTGCCACGAGGCGACCTCGATGATGACCTCGGCCCCCGTGAGCGCCTCGGCGAGGCCCTCGCCGGTGACGATGTCCACGCCGGTGGCCCTGGACATCGGAACGGTCTGGTGCCCTCGTTCGGTGAGGACGTCGACGACGTGGCGTCCCAGCCGGCCGGTCGCTCCCGCCACTGCGAATCTGCTCATTGCCGTTGCCCTTCTTGGACGCTGTAGTTCTGACCGGGAGGCATGCCGGGGATCGGTTTGGCGATGAGCGCCGCGGAGGTGAAGAAGCCGATGTGGGCGATCGCCATGATGAGCGTCCAGAGCGCCTTGTCGTCGTAGTGCTCGGCCGCCTTGGCGTGCAGTTCGTCGGGGACGCGCTCCCCGGACGGGGACGGCGTGAGGACCGCCTCCACGAGTTCGAGCGCGATTCGTTCGGCGGCGGTGTAGTACGTGGCGTCCTGCCAGGTCGCCACGGCGGTGATGCGCTCCTCCGGTTCCCCGATCTCACGGAGGTTGGCGGTTTCACGAATGGTGAGGTACGTGCTGCCCAGGATCTGTCCCGCGCGGAGCTGCATCAGGCTGACGGTGGCCCGTGGAACAACGCCGTTCTGAATGACCTTGTGCAGGGGTCCTGCGATCTCGACCAATTCGGGGAGGAACTGGATGGGCTCCGGCATGCGCGACCGCAGGTCCTTCTGCTCGGCCGGGGGGAGTGCGGGCATGGTCTTCCTTCTCTCAGGTTCAACTCAGGGCGTCCTGCCGAACACGAGACGCCGCCACCCCCGGCGCCGTAACAGCGTGGTCGTGTGACGTAGGCCACCGGGCACCGGTGTTATGAAGCGGGGAGGGCCGACGTCTAGTGCGTGACGCAGGGGGTACGAACGAACAGGAGTCGGGCATGGACGAGCGCGGCGAACGATCCACGGGCGCGGCCGGGCCGTACGACGGTGCCGACCGCATGGACGCGGCCACCGAGGCGTTCGTCGCGCACCGCAACCTGCTGTTCACCGTCGCCTACGAGATGCTCGGCTCGGCGACCGACGCCGAGGACGTCCTCCAGGAGAGCTGGCTGCGGTGGGTGGAGGTCGATCTGGACGCCGTCCGGGAGCGGCGGGCCTACCTCGTGCGGATCGTCACCCGAATGTCGCTCGACCGGCTGCGCGCGCTCGGCCGGCGCAAGGAGTCCTACGTCGGCCCCTGGCTGCCCGAACCGCTGCTGACCACGCCCGACGTGGCCGAGGACGTCGAGCTCGCCGACAGTGTCTCGATGGCGATGCTGCTGGTCCTGGAGACGCTCCAGCCGACCGAACGAGCGGTGTTCGTGCTGCGCGAGGTGTTCGGTCTCGAATACGAGGAGATCGCCGAGGCCGTCGGCAAGAGCCTCGCCGCGGTCCGCCAGATCGCCTACCGCGCCCGCGCCCACGTCGCCGCCCGCCGTCCCCGCGGCGTCGCCTCCCCGGCCGAGACCCGGACCGCGCTCCAGGCGTTCCAGCGGGCGGTCGAAACCGGCGACCTGCAAGATCTGCTCGACATCCTCGCACCTGACGTCGTCGCCCTCAGCGACGGAGGCGGAGTCAAACACGCCCTGTTGCGCCCCGTCGTGGGTGCCGGCAACGTCGCGCGCCTCCTGGCCGTCGGCTGGTGGAGGCGCGACGCCGAGAGGTCGGTCGAGCTCGTCCAGATCAACGGGGGCCCGGGCCTGCTCGTCCGCGTCGATGGAAAGGTCGACGGCGTGGTGGCGGTGCGCCTGGAGGACGGCTACGTCACCGGCGCCTACCACGTCCGCAACCCCGAGAAGCTGTCACGCGTGGAACGGGAAACCCCCGTGAGCCGATGAAGTGACCACGGCCAGCGAATCGAGGGGTGTTCAGCCGTCCTGCTGGGCCGTGACCAGGACGTCCCCGGCGGCCGTGCGGTAGTAGAGCACCGAGCGGCCCGTCCGCCGCCGTGCGACCAGGCGCGCGTCCAGCAGCACCCGCAGGTGGCGGCCCACCGACCCGAGGCCCTGGCCGGTCAGCGCGACGAGTTGCGTCGTGCTCTTGGGGGTGTCGAGCAGGATGAGGACGCCCGCGCGTCCCGCGCCGAGCAGTCGGCCGAGCGCCTCGGGCACCGGGCCCTCCGCCTCGGCCAGGGTGCCCGAGCACGGGTAGACGACCGCGAGGTGGCGCCATGACGCGTCCCAGGCGACCCAGGCGTACCGGTGCGTGACCGGGACGAACATCAGCCGGGCCCCCGACACGGAGCGCGGCGGGTAGTCGTGGGTGTTGACCTGGAGGCGGCTCTCGCCGAGCCAGCGCATGCCGGGGCGCAGGCCGTCCAGGGCCCCGGCCCAGCCGTCGCGGCTGAGCTGCGCGGTGCGCGCCAGGACGTCGGCCTCGATGATCCGGCGCCGCCGGGGCCAGGAGGGCAGGACGGTGTGCGTCCACACCCATTCCAGGATTCCGGCGGTACGTTCGGGTAGGTCGTCGCGGTGCAGCTCGGGCGGCAGCGGGCCGCCGAGCGAGACCGTCAGGTGCTCGCGCGCCTCGTCCGGCGGAGTCTCGCGGATGGGCCGCAGCTCCTCGGCGAAGCTCGCCTCGCCCTCGTGGACGGGCGGGGGAGTGAGGTAGTCGGCGTTCCAGGTCGCGCCGAGCGCCGCCCGGACGGTCAGCGCGGTCAGCGGATCACCGGCCAGCCGCTCCCGGTAGGCGGGCAGGTGCAGATCGAGCCACGCGCGCTCGGCCGGATGCGCCGCGGTGGCACGTTCCAGAGCCTTCAGCGTCGCGATCGTCTCGGCCAGCGGGGACACCACGAACCGGCTGCCCGCGAGCGTGTCGGTATTGATCTCCCACAACCCCATGTTTCGCCCCCCTGCGAAACTTTACCGGCTGGTCCGCCCCGCCCCGGAGACTCCCGGAATGCGCACGTACTCGGAACTCTTCCGGACCCCGGAGTTCACCCCGCTGTTACTGACGTCGGCCGCGCAGGTCGCGGCGCAGACGGTGAGCGGCCTGGCCCTCGGCACCATGGTCTACGACCGGACCGGGTCGCCGCTGCTGTCCTCGCTGGCGATGTTCGGGCAGCCGCTCGCCCAGCTCATCGGCGCGACCACGCTGCTGTCGGCGGCCGACCGGCTGCCCCCGCGCGCGGCGCTGGCCGGGCTGGGCCTGCTGTTCGGTCTCGGCACCGCGGCACAGGCGGTCCCGGGGATGCCGGTGTGGGGGGTGTTCGCGCTGATCCTCGGCCTCGGCATGGCGGCCTCGCTGGGCGGCGGCGTGCGCTACGGCCTGCTCAACGAGGTGCTCGAACGGGACGGCTACCTGCTCGGCCGCTCGGTGCTGAACATGTCGGCCGGAACGATGCAGATCGTCGGATTCGCGCTCGGCGGCGCCCTGGTGGCCGCGCTGTCGGCGCGCGGGACGCTGCTGACCGGCGCGGTCCTGTACGCGGGGGCGGCGGCGGTCGCCCGGTTCGGGCTGACGCGCCGTCCGCCGCGCGCGTCCGGCCGGGCGTCGGCGACCGAGACCTGGCGCAACAACGCGCGGTTGTGGTCGTCGCGGCCGCGCCGCTACGTCTACCTCGCGCTGTGGGTGCCCAACGGGCTGATCGTCGGCTGCGAGTCCCTGTTCGTCCCCTACGACCCCGAGCACGCGGGCACGCTGTTCGCGTTCGGCGCGGTCGGCATGCTGGCGGGGGACACGCTGACCGGGCGGTTCGTCCCGCCGCGGTGGCGGGCCAGGCTCGACGCCCCGCTGCGGCTGCTGCTCGCCGCGCCGTTCCTGGTCTTCGCCCTGGAGCCGGCGCTGCCGTTCGCGCTCGCGGCGGTCGCCGTCGGCGCGTTCGGGTACTCGGCGACGCTGCTGCTCCAGGACCGGCTGATGGCCCTCACCCCGGACGAGTTGAGCGGGCACGCGCTCGGCCTGCACTCCTCCGGCATGCTCGCCATGCAGGGCGTTGGGGCGGCGCTCGCGGGCGCCGTGGCGGAGTGGACGTCGCCGTCGACGGCGATCACGGTGATGGCCGCCGCGTCCGTCGCGGTCACCTTCGCGCTGGCGCCCGGCCTGCGCGTCCGGCCGGCGGCCGCCACCCCGGCGTGAGACGTGCGTTCGGGCGGATGTGGCAGACTCGATGACATGCCCACGCCCCGGATCTCCTAGCTCAGGCACAGGCCTCCACGCCACACGTGTGTCCCTGAGCCTTTCCGGAGCGTCATCCCATGCTTGCCTTCCGTGGCGTCGACGTGCGCGTCGGCCCCCGCCTCCTGCTGGCGGACGTCACCGCCCACATCGCCCCCGGCGTCCGCATCGGCCTGGTCGGCCGTAACGGCGCCGGGAAGAGCACCCTCATGCGCGTCCTGGCGGGCGAGGTCGCGCCCGCCGCCGGGACCGTCACGCGCACCGGCCCCGTCGGGTACCTGCCGCAGGACCCGGCGGCGGCCGCCCCGTCCGTCTCCGTCCAGGACCGCGTCCTGTCCGCCCGGGGCATGGACGAGGCCGTCCGCGCGCTGCGGGCCGCCGAGGCCGCGCTCGGCGAGGGCGGCGAGCGGGCGATGCGCCGCTACGTCCGCGCCGAGGCCGAGTTCCAGGCGTGCGGCGGGTACGCCGCCGAGGCCGAGGCCGCGCGGATCGCCGCGGGTCTGGGCCTGCCCGCCGGCGCGCTCGCCCGGCCGATCGGTTCGCTGTCGGGCGGGCAGCGGCGCCGGGTGGAGCTGGCGCGCGTCCTGTTCGGCGAGCGCGGCACCCTGCTGCTGGACGAGCCGACCAACAACCTCGACCCCGCGTCCCGCGCGGAGGTCCTCGCGGCGGTCGGCGGGTACCGGGGTGCGGTCGTGATGGTCACGCACGACGAGGAGGCGGTCGAGGCGCTGCGTCCCGGCCGCGTGCTCCTGCTGCCCGACGGCGTCGAGGACCACTGGAACTCCGGCTACGCCGACCTGGTCGCCCTGTCCTGAGGGCGCCGCGCTGGCCCGGCCTGTCCCAGGAATGGCAACAGAAGTTGTCGATTCCCCGCCGGGATCCGCACCATCGGGGCCGGAGGCGCTCCGCCTCCGGCGCCCGTGCGGCGCACCGCCCCCCAGCGAGGAGTTCCCCATGCCGATGAGCGCCGAGACCGCGTACGAGAAGCGGACGGTCGCGCGCGGGAGGCTGCCGCTCGGCGTCTACCTGCTCGCGTTCTGCCTGTTCGCGATGGGCAGCGCGGAGTTCCTGCTGGCCGGGGTCCTCCCGGCGATCGCGGACGACATGGAGGTGTCGCTGTCCTCGGCGGGCGCGCTGATCTCGGCGTTCGCCGTCGCCGTCGTCATCGGCGGCCCGCCGTTGGCGATCATGACGTTGCGCTGGCCGCGGCGGACGACGCTGGTGGCCGCCCAGGCCGTCTTCGCCGTCTCCGTCACCGTCGGGCTGCTCACCCCCAGCTACGCGGTGCTGCTGGGCACCCGGTTCGTCTGCGGGCTCGCCTACGCGGGGTTCTGGGCGGTCGCGGCGGTCACCGCGATCGGCCTCGTCCCGGCCGACCGCACCGCGCGGGCCTCCGGGGTCGTCGTCAGCGGCCTGAGCCTGGCGATGATCGCCGGTGGCCCGGCGGGCGCGCTGCTCAGCTACTTCACCGGATGGCGGGGCGGGTTCTGGGGCGTGGTCGCCCTCACCGCGGTCGGCGCGGCCCTGACCCTGCTGACGCTGCCCGCGACGAGCACGGGCACCGAGCCCAGCGTGCGGCGCGAGCTGCGCACGATGCGGCGCCCGCGGCTCTGGGTCGTGTTCGCCGCCACGATCCTGAGCACCGCCTCCTACATGATCACGTTCAACTACCTCGCGGTGCTGCTGACCGACGTCACCGGCCTTCCCGGGGTCTGGGTGCCCGCGGTCCTCACGCTGTTCGGCGTCGGCGCGTTCGCCGGCCTGTCGATCGGCGGCAGGATCTCCGACCGGCGGCCCTCCCACGCGCTGCTGGCCGGGGCGGTCGGGATCCTGGTCTGCTCCGCCCTGCTGGGGGCGCTCGCCGGGCGCGCGGTCGCGGCCGTCCCGCTCGTCCTGCTGCTCGGGGTCGCCGGGTTCGTGCTGAACCCGGCCATCTACGGGCGGGTGTTCGGCATCGCGTCCGAGGCGCCGACGCTCGCCGGGGCCACCACGGTCTCGGCGTTCCAGCTCGGCATCAGCCTCGTCCCCGCGTTCGCCGGGGCCGCCCTCGACGCGGGCGCCTCGATCACCTCCGTCACCTGGATCGGCGCCGGGCTGGCGGCGGCGACCGCGCTGACCGCCCTCCTGGACCGGGCGCTCTCGGCCCGCTCGCCGTTGTCTTAGCCCGTCGGTTGGCGCCGGTTGATAATCTCAATGTTGAGATACCGGAGGTAGCCGATGGCGGACGCGGTGGACGAGATCCTGGCCCAGTGGGGACGTGAGCGGCCCGACCTGGACGTGTGGCCGATGGGCATCATCGGCCGCGTCGCCCGGCTCCAGCTCGTCCTGCACCGGGAGCTGAAGGACTTCTTCGCCGGGCAGGGCCTGGAGACCTGGGAGTTCGACGTCCTGGCCACGCTGCGCCGCTCGGGCGAGCCCTACGAGCTGACGGCGGGGGCGCTGCTGAAGGCCGCGATGGTCACCTCCGGGGCGATCACCAACCGGATCGACCGGCTGGAGGCGAAGGGGCTGGTCGAGCGGGTCCGCGACGCCGACGACCGCCGCTCGGTCCGGATCCGGCTGACCTCGCGCGGGCTGTCTTTGGTCGACCAGGTGGTCGGGCTGCACACCGCCAACGAGGCGCGGCTGCTGGAGGCCCTGGACCCGGCCGACCGCGACCGCCTGGCGGGGCTGCTGCGGGGGCTCCTGGAGTCGCTGGGCGACACGTCCCCGCGCTGACGCGCGCCGACCGCTCAGAGCCAGCCGCGCTCGTCGGCGACCCGCACCGCCTCCATGCGGTTGCGGGTCGCGGTCTTGGTGATCGCGGCCGACAGGTAGTTGCGGACCGTGCCCTCCGACAGGTGCAGCCGGGACGCGATCTCGGCGACGGCCGCCCCGCCGCGCGCCACGTTCAGCACGTCGCGCTCGCGCCCGGTCAGCGGCGACTCGCCCACCGCGAGGGTCGCCGCGGCCAGCGCGGGATCGACGACCCGCTCGCCCGCCGCCACCCGGCGGATCGCGTCGGCGAGCGCCTCGGCCGGGGCGTCCTTCACCACGAACCTGACCGCCCCGGCCTCCATCGCCCGCCGCAGGTAGCCCGCGCGGCCGAAGGTCGTGAGGATCACCACGCGGACCCGCGGCGCCCGCGCGGCGAGCACGGCCGCGGCGGCCAGGCCGTCCAGCCCTGGCATCTCGATGTCCAGGAGCGCCACGTCGGGACGGTGCGCGCGGACGGCGTCCGCCACCTCGTCGCCCCGCCCGACCGACGCGACGACCTCGAAATCCTCCTCCAGGCCCAGCAGGGCCGCGAGCGCGGTGCGGATCAGCTCCTGGTCGTCGGCGAGCAGCAGCCGGATCGTCATGCCCCGTCCCCGCCCTCCCGGCCGTCCCCGTGCGCCGGGCCGAGCGTAACGCGCAGCCGCCAGCCGGGCGCGCCGTCCGGGCTCTCCGCGTCGAGGGCGGGCCCGGCCTCCAGCGTGCCGCCCGCGGCCGCGACGCGTTCGCGCAGGCCGGTCAGCCCGTGCCCGGACGAGGAGGGCAGGAGGGCGGACGGCCCGCCGGACCCGTCGTCGCGGATCTCCACCCGCGTCGCCGTCAGCGTGACCGTGCAGCGGGTGGCGCGCGCGTGCCGGACGACGTTGGTCAGCCCCTCGCGGACGATCCAGCCGAACAGCTCGCGGTGCTCGGCGTCCACCACGTCGGCGGCGGTGGGCAGGTCGGCGACGACGCCGGAGGCCCGCAGCAGCTCGCGGCCGCGCGCCAACTCGCCCGCCAGCGTCACGTTCCGGTAGCCCGACACCGCCGCGCGCACGTCGGCGAGCGCCTGCCGCGAGAGGCGCTCGACCTCGGTGATCTCCTCCAGCGAGCGCGCGGGGTCGTTCGCGGCCATCCGGCGCGCGAGGTTGCTCTTGACCGTGATCACCGTGAGCGAGTGGCCGAGCAGGTCGTGCAGGTCGCGGGCGATCCGGGCCCGTTCGGCCTCGGAGGCCAGCCGGGCGACCTCGGCGCGCGCCTCCACCAGCGCGAGGTTGGCGCTCGCCATCTCCAGGAACGCGTGGACGGTCAGCGCCGTGAAGACGATCATCAGCGCCTCCAGCCAGCCCGGACCCTGGTGCCAGGGCCGCACCGCCCACGGCACCACCAGCGCGGCGAGCGCGCCCGCCCCGGTGATCAGCGGAACGTGCCGTTTCAGCGCGACGACCGTGAACGACACCACGACCGCGCCCAGATAGGCGGCGACGTTGCGCGCGAACGGGAACGCGCCCGCGGCCAGCACCACCATCGCTCCGAGAAAAGCCCACATCCGGCTTCTGGATCCCCGCGTGAACGAATACGCCGCGAGCGCATAACAGCAGCAGAACGCGAACACGATCGAATATCCCGCGACGGCCGCGGCGCCATGCGAATACTGCGCGACCCCGACCGCCGTGACGGCCGGATAGACGAACATCCCGGCCGCCAGGACACCGCGCCGCCAACCGCTCGTCCAGCGCAGCGAGTCGCCCTCCGCGCTCCCGAGGGCCCCGCGCCCTCCGGCGTCCTCCATGGCGCGGACGGTAACACCGGCGGTCGGCGCCGCGTCCGCCCGGCCGGTCATCGCGCGGGGAGGCCGACGCCCATGTAGGCGTCCGCGAGAATCTTGACGGTGCGAAATTCTTCGAATGCCTGCGTCCGGCCGGTTTCACCGGCGATCACGTTCATGCCACCATCGTGTTCGCGGCGGGGACGTCGCGAACAGTGAGATCGCCCATCGCTTTCCGATGACATTTGTCATGGCGGCCCCGGCGGTTCCGTGAACGCCTCGACGGCGCGGGCCGCGCGGCCCGCGATGGCGGCGAGGTGCGGGGCCAGCTCCGGCGGGTCGAGCAGGGTGTAGTCGACGGTCAGCAGGGCGATCCGCGAAGCGAGGAACCACAGCGAGTCCGACCGGGAGTGCAGCAGGCACGACCGGTCGTCGACCGGCTCCAGGAACCCGTTCCACGCGGTGACGTGCTCGGCCGCCTCTTCGGCGGACACGTGCAGCCGCAGCCGGGCGCGGATCGTGCCGGAGCCCCCGGCCAGCGAGTCCATCGCCCAGGACGCCGCGTCCAGGCCGCCGGGAAGCCCGCGCGGCGCGGCGCGGACTCCGGTGCGCTGAGGCTCGCCGATCCGGTCGACGCGGAACGTCCGCCAGTCCTCGCGGTCCTCGTCGAAGGCGACCAGGTACCAGCGGCGGCCCGCCGCCACCAGCCGGTGGGGCTGCGCCAGGCGCCGTCCCCGGGTGCCGTCGGCGCGGGTGTAGGCGAACCGGATCCGCTCGTGCGCCACGCAGGCGGCGGCGAGGGTGGCGAGGAGGTCGGGGTCGATCGGCGCGGCGCCGTCCCGCATCGGGAGGGCGACGGAGGCCCGCGACAGCGAGGCCACACGGTGCCGCAGGCGGTGCGGGAGGACCTGCTCCAGCTTGGCCAGGGCCCGCAGGGAGGTCTCCTCGATCCCGGTGGCGGCGATCGCGGTGGCGGTGCGCAGGCCGAGCGCGACGGCGACGGCCTCCTCGTCGTCCAGCAGCAGCGGCGGCATCGCCGTCCCGGCGGTGAGGCGGTAGCCGCCGGTGCTGCCGTGCGTGGCGTGGACGGGATAGCCCAGCTCGCGCAGCCGTTCCACGTCCCGCCTGATCGTGCGGGGGGTGACGGCCAGCCGCTCGGCCAGCTCGGTGCCGGGCCACTCGCGCGGGGCCTGGAGCAGGGACAGCAGCCGCAGCAGCCGCCCGGAGGGATCACGCATACCCCCATCCTGCCGCCCCAATAGGACGTTCACCGACCTGATGGCCTCAGCCACCCGTCCGGCAGGCCGTGTCGAACGCGTGCTGGACGTGGATGCGTGTCGAGTCGAAGACGGGGACCGGGCTGTCCTCCGGCCCGATGAGCAGCGTGATCTCGGTGCAGCCGAGGACGACCCCGGCGGCGCCGCGCCGAGCGAGGTCGGCGATGACCCGGCGGAACGCGGCGCGGGAAGAGTCCTCCACCCGGTTCATGGTCAGTTCCTCGTAGATCACCCGGTGCGCCAGCTCGCGGCCGTCCTCGTCCGGGACCAGGACCTCCACGCCGCGTTCGCGCATGCGGGAGCGGTAGAAGTCCATCTCCATCGTGAACCTGGTGCCGAGGAGCCCAACGGTCTTCAGCCCGGACGCGAGGATCCGGTCGGCGGTGCTGTCGACGATGTGCAGGAACGGCACGCCGATACCGTCCTCGATCGTCCCGGCGACCCGGTGCATCGTGTTGGTGCACAGCAGCACCATCGCGGCCCCCGCGCGCTCCAGGTTCCTGGCCGCCCCGGTGAGGATCGCCCCGGCGGTGTCCCAGTCGCCGGCGCGCTGCAGCGCCTCGATCTCCGCGAAGTCCACGGTGAGCAGCACGCTCCGGGCGCAGTGGTGGCCGCCGAGCCGCCGCCGCGCCTCCTCGTTGAGCAGGCGGTAGTACTCCGCCGACGACTCCCAGCTCATCCCGCCGATCAGGCCGATGGTCCGCATGCCCCCATCGTGCGGCGACCGCCCGACCATCCGGTAGACGTGAGGTTCTTGGCCGACCCCCAAGGGATACTTATGTCCCATGGACGTCCGGCGGCTCCTCGTCTTCCGCGAGATCGCGCGGTGCGGGTCGATCGCGGGTGCGGCCCGGTCGCTCGGCTGGACGCAGCCCGCCGTCAGCCAGCACCTTCGGGCGCTGGAGCGGCAGGCGGGTCTGCCGCTGGTGGTGCGCTGCCCCCGGGGCGTCCAGCTCACCGAGGCGGGCGGGGTGCTGCTGCGCCACGCCGAGGCCATCGCCGCGCGGCTGCACGCCGCCGACGACGAACTCGGCGCGCTGGCCGGACTGCGCGCGGGGACGGTGCGGCTCGCCGCCTTCCCCTCGGCCGGCGCCACCCTCGTCCCCGCCGCGATGAGCCTGTTGCACCGGACCCACCCCGGCATCGACGTCCGGCTGCGCCAGGCGGAGCCGCCGGAGGCGCTCGACCTGCTCATGGACGGGCAGGTCGACCTCGCCATCGTCTTCGCCCACGAGGGCCACGAGCCGGTCGGCCCGGCCGGGCTGGAGCAGACACCGATCGGGGAGGATCCGCTCCGGCTCGTCCTGCCGGACTCGCACCCGCAGGCCGCCGATCTTCCCTCCGAGGTGGGTCTGCGGTCGTTCGCGGGGGAGCGGTGGATCTCGGGGTGCGAGCGCTGCACCGCCCACCTGCTCCGCGCGTGCGAGGACGCCGGTTTCGTGCCGGACGTCCGGCACAGCACCGACGACTACGTGGTCACCCAGGCGTTGATCGCCCGGGGGCTCGGGGTCGGGCTGCTGCCGCACCTCGCGCTCGGAGCGTTCCGGCATCCCGAGGTCACCGTCGCGGCCGTGGCGGGGCTGCGCCCCCGGCGCCTGTACCTGGTCCACCACCCGGAGGCCGACCAGATCCCCGCCGTGGGCCGCGCCGTCCACGCCGTCCGGCGGTCGGCCATCGGCGGGGGCCCCGTCGCGAGCACGGTCCGCGACGGTGCATCCTTTGTGGATCACACCGCTGACCAGGAGGACGACGCAGATGACCCCGCCCGCACGGACGAACGACCAGCGCAAGCGTGACACCCTGCACCGGCTCGACCACGATGTCGACACCTGGGTCAGCACGGCGGACCCGGCGGGCGGCACCCCGTACCTGGTGCCGCTGTCGTTCCTGTGGGACGGCTCGACCGTGCTGATCGCGACCCCGGCCGAAAGCCCGACCGGGCGGAACCTGAGGGCCACCGGCCGGGTGCGCCTCGGGCTCGGGCCGACCCGCGACGTCGTCCTCATCGAGGGCGTCGCGGAGCCGCTCGCCGCCGCCGAGCTGCCCGAAGGCGTCGGCGACGCGTTCGCCGCCAAGACCGGCTTCGACCCGCGCGACCTCAGCACCCCCTACCTGTACTTCCGCGTCGCCCCTCGGCGGATCCAGGCGTGGCGGGAGGTCAACGAGCTGAAGGACCGCGACCTCATGCGCGAGGGCGCCTGGCTCGTCTGAGCCGAGCCAGGCCGCCGGTCGGCGCCCGGGTCAGGCGACGTACTCGCGCAGGTGGCGGGCGGTGAGCGAGTCGCTCTTGGCCACCAGCTCGGCGGGCGTCCCGGTGAAGACGATCTCGCCGCCGTCATGGCCCGCGCCCGGCCCGAGGTCGATGATCCAGTCCGCGTGCGCCATGACGGCCTGGTGGTGCTCGATGACGACGACGGTGTTCCCGGCGTCCACCAGCCGGTCGAGCAGGGCGAGGAGCTGGTCGACGTCGGCCAGGTGCAGGCCGGTGGTCGGCTCGTCCAGCACGTAGGTGGCGGCCTTCTCCGCCATGTGGATGGCCAGCTTGAGCCGCTGCCGCTCGCCGCCCGACAGCGTGTTGAGCGGCTGCCCGAGCCCGAGGTAGCCGAGGCCGACGTCGGCGAGGCGGTCCAGGACGGCGCGGGCCTGGCCGGTGGTGAAGAACTCGCGGGCCTCGGCGACCGGCATCGCCAGCACCTCGCTGATGTCCTTGCCGCGCAGCTTGTAGGTGAGCACCTCGGGCGTGTAGCGCTTGCCGTCGCACTCCTCGCACACCGAGGCGACCCCGGCCATCATCGCCAGGTCGGTGTAGGTGACGCCGATGCCCTTGCAGGTGGGGCAGGCGCCCGCCGAGTTCGCGCTGAAAAGGGCCGGCTTCACGCCGTTGGCCTTGGCGAACGCGGTGCGGACCGGGTCGAGCAGGCCGGTGTAGGTCGCCGGGTTGCTGCGCCGCGAGCCGCGGATCGCGGACTGGTCGACAACCACGACCCCGTCGCGTCCGGGCAGCGACCCGTGGATCAGCGAGCTCTTGCCCGACCCGGCGACGCCCGTCACCACGGTGAGGACGCCGAGCGGGATGTCGACGTCCACGTCCTTGAGGTTGTGCTGGTTCGCGCCGGTGATGGACAGGTGGCCGGTGGGCTCGCGGACGTCCTCGCGCAGCCGGGCGCGGTGGTCGAGGTGGCGTCCGGTGAGGGTGCCGGACGCGCGGAGCCCCGCGACGTCGCCGGTGAAGCACACCCGCCCGCCCGCCGCGCCCGCGCCGGGCCCGAGGTCGACGACATGGTCGGCGATCTCGATGGTCTCGGGCTTGTGCTCGACGACCAGGACCGTGTTGCCCTTGTCGCGCAGCCGCAGCAGCAGGTCGTTCATCCGGCGGATGTCGTGCGGGTGCAGGCCGACCGTCGGCTCGTCGAAGACGTAGGTGACGTCGGTGAGGCTGGACCCCAGGTGCCGGACCATCTTCACCCGCTGCGACTCGCCGCCCGACAGGCTCGTGGACTCGCGGTCCAGGCTGAGGTAGCCGAGACCGATCTCGACGAGGGCCTCCAAAATGTCGCGCAGCGCCGCCAGCACCGGCGCGACGGAGGGGTCGTCGATCTCGCGGACGAACGCGGCGAGGTCGCTGATCTGCATGGCCGAGCACTCGGCGATGTTGCGGCCGCGGATCCGGCTCGACAGCGCCGCCGGGGCGAGCCGCGTGCCCTCGCAGGCCCGGCACGTGCTGAAGGTGACGGCGCGGTCGACGAACGCGCGGATGTGCGGCTGGAGGGACTCCTTGTCCTTGCTCAGGTAGAGCCGCTGCACCTTGACGAGCAGGCCCTCGTAGGTGGTGTTGAGGCCGCCGCTCTTGACCTTCGTGGCGGGCTTGCGGAGGAAGTCCTCCCACTGCTGCTCGGTGTAGTCGCGCAGCTTGACGTCGGGGTCGACGAAACCGGACCCGGCGAGGACCTTCCAGTACCAGGAGTCGACCGCGAAGTTCGGGACGGTCACGGCGCCCTCGTTGAGCGAGCGGTCGCGGTCGACCAGCTCCTCGACGTCGATCTGGGTGGCCCGGCCGAGGCCCTCGCACTCGGGGCACATGCCCTCGGCGTTGTTGAAGCTGAACGCGCTGGAGGTGCCGACGTGGGGGTCGCCGAGGCGGCTGAACACGATCCGCAGCATCGTGTGCGCGTCGGTCGCCGTCCCGACCGTGGAGCGCGCGTTGGCGCCCATCCGCTCCTGGTCGACGATGATCGCGGCGCTGAGGTTGCGCAGCCCGTCGACGTCGGGACGGCCGAGCGTCGGCATGAACGACTGGACGAACGCGGTGTAGGTCTCGTTGATCATCCGCTGCGACTCGGCCGCGATCGTGCCGAACACCAGCGACGACTTGCCCGAGCCGGAGACCCCCGTGAACACGGTGAGGCGCCGCTTCGGGACGTCCAGGCTGACGTCGGCGAGGTTGTTCTCCCTGGCGCCGCGGACCTCGATGACATCGTGGCTGTCGGCGGCCGTCCGGGACGTCGGCTGGGTCATCATCTTCCTTCGGCTTGATAAGCTTAGGCTGTAAGGAGTTGGGTGTGTCGGATCAGTTTATGCCATAAGGAGTCGTACTTTGGTCGTCTTCGCCGGGCAGGGCGACGCGCGCCGCACGATGGACCTGCTGTGGCGTCCGGACGCGGGGTCCGGTCCGCCGCGTCCCGGCCCGAGACCCGGTCTGAGCGTGGACGTCATCGTGGCGGCGGCGATCGCCGCCGCCGACGCCGAGGGCATGGCGGCGCTGTCGATGCGCGCGGTGGGGGAGCGCCTCGGCCGCACCGCCATGGCCCTCTACACCTACGTCCCGGGTAAGAGCGAGCTGGTCGACCTGATGTACGACCGTGCCCTCGCAGAACTACCGGACGCCTACGACATTTCGGCGGGCTGGCGTCCGGCGGTCATGGCCTGGGCGGAGGACTCCTGGGCGTTCTACCTGCGCCACCCGTGGATGCTCCAGGTCTCGCAGGCCAGGCCGGTGCTCGGCCCGAACGAGTACCGCGCGCTGGAGACACTGCTCGGGGTCCTGTCCGGCACCGGGCTCGGCGCCCGTGACACGCGGCGCGCGGTGGCGGCGCTGTCGCAGGTGGTGCGCGGCTCGGCCCAGACGCTCACCGAGTCGCGGCAGGTGGTCGGCGCGAGCGGGACGTCGGAGGCGGACTGGTGGTACGCGCGCACCGACGTCCTGGTGGAGGTCGCTCCGGACTTCGCGCACCGCTACCCCGCGTTGGCGCGGCTCGAAGCCGAGAGCCCCCCGTACACCCCGGACGGCGAACTCGCCACCTACCTGGAACTGGCGTCCCGCGAGGCGTTCGAGGGCGGCCTGGCCCTGGTCCTGGACGGCATCGAGACGACGATCGCCCGCACCGCCTGAGCCTGGGCCGTCCGATCGCCACCAAGCAGGCATGGCCAGGCCGTGACCGCGGGTCGCGGAGTCGGTCAGCACGATGTGGGTGCGGACGGCGGCGTACATCCTCAGCAGCGTGGCCTCGATGTCGGTCCGGTCGGCGGTCGGCGCTGCCGCTCGCAGTGTGCCGAGAGTCCACGGTCCGGGCCTGCGCGCGGTAGGGCCACGTGCCCGTGGCCGTGGCGAACACCCTGCTGGCCGGTAGGTGGGTAGCCTCGAAGCGCCTTATCCGGTCGCGGCCCGGGGCTGGTCGTGGGTGGCGCAGTGGATGCCACCGCCTCCGGCGGCGATGTTGTCGATCCTCAGTTGGCGGATCTCGCGGCCGGGGTACTGCTCGGCCAGGATCTGCCGGGCGTGGTCGTCGGCGGCGGCGTCGCCGAACCTGGGCAGAAGGACGACCTTGTTGGCGATGGAGAAGTTGGCGTAGGAGGACAAGAATTCCTCGCCCCGGCCGGTGATCTTGTCAGGGTCGGGCTGGGGCAGCTCGATGACCTTCAATTTCCTGCCGCGGGCGTCGGTGGCGTCGGCCAGCACCTGCTTGGCCTGAGCGGAGGCGCGCGACCATACGTCCGGCTCGGCGCCGGGTGCGGGCCGGTCCAGAAGGACGACCCCGGGTGCGGTGAAACGGACCAGGCAGTCGATGTGGGCGTCAGTGATGTCCTTGCCGGCGACCCCGGCGAACCAGATGACCTTGGTAACGCCCAGCGTCCGCTTGAGCTCGTCCTCGATCTGCTGCCGGGTCTTGCCGGGGTTGCGGTTGCGGTTGACCAGGGAGCTCTCGGTCACCAGCAGCGTCCCCTGCCCGTCGGTCTCCAGCGCGCCGCCCTCGCTCACCAGCCAGGTCGCCACCCGCGGGATCTCGTACTTCGCCAGGACCGCGCGGGCGACGCGCGCGTCCTGGTCGTGGGGCTCCTGCTTGCCGCCCCATCCGTTGAAGTTGAGATCCACACCGGCCAGGGAGCGGTTCCGCTCGACGAAGACCGGCACCGTGTCGCGGGCCCACAGGTCATCGGCGGGGATCGGCACCACCTCGACGTCGTCGCCGCAGGCCCGCTGCGCCGCGTCGGCCAGTTCCGGCCTGGCCATCATGACCACCGGCTGATAGCCGCCGATCGTGCGTGCCAGGGCGGCGATGTCGCCCTGCACGGCACCCGCCTGCCCTCCCCAGATGTCAGAAGTGGGCCAGCACATGAAGGTACGGGCCTGCGGTTCCCATTCGGCGCCGAGCCGCAGCCCGGCCGTGGCCGTCGAGGGGCCGACCGCCTGATCGCCGCTCCCGGAGCAGGCGGCGACCCCGGCCACGAGCGCGCCGCACCCGGCCAGGGAGCGCAGCGCACTTCGGCGGGACATGCCGGAGGCGGAAGACTCGGACACGGCAGACACCCCAGGATCGAGATCGGCTCGGTCGGGCACACCGGGGCGGACACGGACGTGCCGAAGAACCACCCCCCTCATGCCCGACCCAGATCCCGAACAAACAACGCCGCTCGGCTCTGACCTGGCGCTATGGATGATCGCCTCTTGCCGGCGCGGCCGGTCGGTGCCGCGTTCCGGCCTTGAGTGATGATCCGATGGCCCGACGGACGGCGCAGCAGGTGCAGTGCTTGGTCAGGGGACTCCGATCTCGGAGGGACGGACGGTGCCGGACGCATCGACCTGAAGTTCACCGGCTCCCCGGTAGGCAGGTCGCCACCGTGCACCCTCACCTGTGAGGAGGACGGAGACGTCCGCGCCGCACGTTCGAGCTGACCGAGTGGTCGCGCCCGGCGAGGCGCCCGAGCGACTATCGAATCTGCTGGCGCGGTTTGACAACGGTAGGGACTGCGGAGAGCGGGCAGGCGGTAACGGGGTTCTCGCGGTCGCGGGCTCCTGGGGGAGAGATCGCCGAGCCGCTTGACCTTGACGTAGCGTCAGGGTCCGTAATGGGGGCATGCGGATCGGAGAGCTTGCCGCGCTGGTCGGGGTCTCGACGCGTGCGGTGCGGCACTATCACCATCTCGGGGTGCTGCCCGAGCCGGAACGGCTGGCCAACGGGTACCGGGAGTACCGGTTGCGGGACGCGGTCGTGCTCGCGCGGGTGCGGCGGCTGACCGAGCTCGGGCTCTCGCTCGGGGAGGTCAGGGACGTCCTGGCCGACGGCCGGGGGCGTGAGCTGCGCGAGGTGCTCCTGGAGCTGGACGCGGATCTGGCGCGCCAGCAGGAAGCGCTGCGCGAGCGGCGGGAGCGGCTGGCCGAGCTGCTGACCCGGACCGATCTGGACGCCGACTCGACGGTGCCCGCCCAGGCCGCCGCCGTTTTGAAGAGCGCGGCGCCGGGTGACTCCCGGTTCGCCGGCCTGGACCGGGAGATGCTGACACTGGTGGCGAGCCTCGGCGCGGAGGAGGAGCGGCAACGGTTCCTCGCGGTGCTGGCGCCGCTCACCGATCCCGAGGTGGCCGCGCGCAGCCACGCGCTCTACGCCCGGCTCGACGAGCTTGAGGACGCGCCCGCGGACGATCCCCGGACCGAGACCCTGGCCCGCGACCTGGCGGCCCACCTGCCCGAGCCGATGGCCCGGCTCATGGCCGGCAACCCCGCCGACGAGCCCCGGATGTGGGCGTTGCTGGAGGAGCTCCCGCCGGCGCAGGCCGAGGTGTTCAGGATCTTGTCCCGCATCCTGAAGGGGACGCTCTGATGGTGCGCCTGGCCCGTGCCGCGCTGTTCATCGTCGTCCCGGCCGAGGCCGTCGCCTTGATCCTTCCGGCGTCGGGCGTCCGACCTCCCGAGTCCGTCGTCGCGGTGGCCGAGGCGGCGGTGTCCGTGCTGTTCGTCGTGGAGGCGGCCGTCGCCGTCCGGCTGTGGCGGGCCCATCGCCGCACCGGCCTGAGCCGCCGCGCGGCACTGCGCACGGCCTACGAGGAACTCGTGCCGCTGAAGGTCCGCCGGATCATCGGGTTCGACACCAAGGGAATGGTCAGCCTGGCCCTGTTCGCCGCCCGTCGTGAACACGGCGTCCCGGACGGGGCCAAGGCGGTCTCCTATCACCGCGAGCAGAACATGTTGATGCTGATGTTCATGTTCGCGATGGTGGTCGAGGCGGTCGCCTGCGAGTTCCTGCTGCGCGGCGTCGGCGCGCCCGCGCCGCTGCGCAACGCCGTCCTCGCCGTCGATCTGTACGGCATTCTGATCGGCCTGGCCATCGCGGCGTCCGGCGTCACCCGCCCCCACGTGATCTCGGAGGACGAGGTGAGGGTCCGGTGGGGAGGATTCGTGGACCTGCGGATCCCCCGCGACCTGATCATTTCGGCCCACCGGGTGCGGAACTTCAACGAGGACAAGCACTTCCTGCTTCATGACGGTACCTTCGCCCTGGCGACCGGGTCCCAGACCAATATCGTCATTCAGTTGAGCGAACCGATCTCCGTCACCCGGCCCCTCGGCGGGCGAGACCGGGCACGGACGATTCGCTTCTTCGCCGACGAGCCCGACGAAGCGCTCCATGCCCTCACCGCCGTCCGCGCCGCGGTCAGATGATCCGGTGGCCTGCGCCACCACGCCGTAGCCCAGCGAGGGCAGGCTGACGATCACTGACCGGTAGAAACGGCGCGGCGAAGACCGGAACCGGACGGAAATGGTCGCCCAGCGGTTGAAAAGACCCCTTCACGAGCGGATCGACTGCTCGAATATTCCGATGTCATATCCGGTGCTCCGCATCTGGCGGTGGCGGTTCACCGAAAGCGCGGAATAGGCGGCGAGCAGGCTGACCGGCGCTGAATGCCGGCTGAAGCAACCTGAAGCCGATTTCAGGATCGCGCGGCGCCGTGCTGCCATTATGACCCGATGCGATTGCTGCTGGTGGAGGACAACGAACGACTGACGACCACGCTGGCCCGCGGCCTGCGAGCCGAAGGGTACGGGGTCGACGTCTCCCATAACGGTCAGGAGGGGCTGAGCCGTGCCCTTGCCCACCCCTATGCCGTGGTCGTCCTGGACATCATGCTGCCCGGGCTCAACGGCTTCGCCGTCTGCGAGCGGCTGCGCCGGAGCGGCAGCACGGTGCCGATCCTCATGCTGACCGCCAAGAACGGCGAGTACGACGAGGCGGAGGCGCTCGACACGGGCGCCGATGACTACATCAGCAAGCCGTTCTCCTACGTCGTCCTCATCGCCCGGCTGCGCGCGCTGCTGCGCCGCGGCGGCGCGACCCGTCCGTCGGTCCTGACCGCCGGAGACCTGCGGCTCGACCCGGCCGCCCGCCGGTGCCACCACGGCGTGACCGAGATACGGCTCACCGCGAAGGAGTTCGCGGTGCTGGAGTGCCTGGCCCGCCGCCCCGACGAGGTGGTCACGAAGATCGACATCATCGACGAGGTCTGGGACCACGCCTTCGACGGCGATGTGAACATCGTCGAGGTCTACGTCCGCACCCTGCGCCGCAAACTTCCGTCCGGCCCGGCCGCGATCCAGACCGTGCGCGGGGCGGGGTACCGGCTGGTGACGACCCATGCCTAGGCGGCTCGGATCGGTGCGGGCACGAGCCGCGCTGGGCGCGGCGCTCGCCGCCGCCGTCGTCTTCGGCGCCGGCGGCTGGTGGGTCCGCGACGCCATCGAGGACCAGTGGATGAGCGCGGCACGAGAGGCGGCGACGCGCGACGCCTTCTCGGTGGCCTCCGCCCTCGAATCAGGGGCCGGACCGCGCGGCACCGACTCCTCGTTCGCCGTCGTCCGCACCGATGGGCGATGCGTGATGACGGGCGGTACGGCCTTCGACGGCGATCTCGACCGGCCGCTACCTGGATTCCCTCCAAGGGTCGGGTGGAGCGTCCGTACAGTCCGAGGGAAGGGCCGGTTCGTCGTCGGCACCACCGACGTGCTGCCCGCCGACCGGATCGAGAAGCTGACCGGCGGCGGCGGGCAACCCGCGCAGCGCCTGACGGTGTACGTGCTCGTCTCGGCGTCCGACACCGAGACGGCCGTCGCCACGGTCGATCGCCTGCTCGGCTGGGGGCTGCCGCTCGCCGTACCGTTCGTCGGCCTGATCGCCTGGTTCGTCACCGGCCGGGCCCTGCGGCCGGTGGAGGCGATCCGGGTGAAGATGGCGGACGTCAGCGCCCGCGCGCTCGACCAGCGCGTCCCCGTACCGGACACCGGCGACGAGATCACCCGCCTGGCCCGGACCACCAACGAGACCCTCGACCGGCTCGAACACGCCCACCACCGGCAGCAACGCTTCGTCGCCGACGCCTCCCACGAGCTGCGGACACCACTCGCGGGCCTGCGCAACTCACTGGAGATCGCGCTCGCCTACCCGGAGCGAACGGACTGGCCCGGCACGGTCGCCACGGCGCTGGCCGACGCCGACCGCCTGCAACGCCTGGCCGAGGATCTCCTCCTGCTCGCCTCGCCCGCTCGCGCCGCGGCGACGCCCTCGGACCTCGCCGACATCGTCGAGGAGCAGATCGCCGAGCGCGCCCACACCGGCGACGGCCCCACCTTCACCGCGCGTACGACCCGTCCCGCCCTCGTACGCGAGAGCGAGACCCGACTCGCCCGGATCGTCCGCAACCTGCTCGACAACGCGGCCCGGCACGCCCGCGCACAGGTGACGGTGACCGTCGCGGCCACCGACGGCAGCGTCACGCTGACCGTCGCCGACGACGGTCCGGGCGTCCCGCCGGAGGAACGCGAGCGGATCTTCGAGCGCTTCGTCCGCCTCGACGACGCCCGCACCCGCGCGGACGGCGGCACCGGGCTCGGGCTCACGATCGTCCGCGACCTCGTCACCGGTCTGGGCGGCACCGCCCGCATGGCGGACCACTCCACCTTCGTCGTCACACTTCCCGGCCACGAAGAATGATCGCCACCGAGCCGAGGCGGATCCTCGCGGACGGTGTCACATCTGGTCGGCCAGGTTCCTGGCGGCTTCGACGGCGATGTCGATGGCCCGGGCCGCGAGTGGTGAGTGGTTGCGGCCGGCGGGCCAGCACAGGTACCACGTGCAGGTGGGCGATGGTCGCAACCGGTGGACGGTGAGCCGCTCGTCCGACCAGGCGTCCGAGCCGTAGAGGGCGAGCCACGGCAGGACCGCCGAGCCTATGCCCGCCCGCACCATCGACACGATGGTGTCGTGGCCGGTGGTCCGGAACACGATCCGGGGCCGGGCGCCCGCGTTCGCAAGCGCCCTCTCCAGCCATTTCTGGTGGGAGGTGGGCGGCCAGGCGACCATCGGGACATCGTCGAGCAGCTCGACCCCCACCGGGCCCTCGGGGAACGCGCCGGAGGCGGCCACCAGGAGGTGCGGCTCGTCGACGAGCCCGACGTGCTCGACGTCGCCGTCGATCCGGTCGTAGTGGAACAGCAGGTCGAGGTCCCCGATCCGCGGGTTCCTCGGATCCACCTCGGAGAGCCTGATGTCGCAGCCGGGGTGCTCGCTCAGCAGCCGGCGGACGACGGACGGGAGGATGAGCCTGGTCGCCCCCTGGAAGGTGCCGATGTCGATCCGGCCGTGGCCCGCGCGGTAGCGGTCGACGGCGTCGCCCAGCGCCTCGGCCTTCCTCAGCAGGTCGCGGCCGTGGGCGAGGACCACCTCACCGAGGGGTGTGATCCGTACCGGCCTGGGGCCTCCGGGACGGTCGAAGACGGCGCCGCCGACGGCCTTCTCCAGCGCGGCGATCTGCTGGCTCACCGACGACTGGGTGTAGCCGAGCCGGCCCGCCGCCCGTCCGAACGTCCCCTCCTCGGCGATGGCGGCCATGGTCCTGAGGTGGCGCAACTCCACGTCGGTCATGGCGATGAGCATAACGAGGAGCGATCAATATGATCGGAATCAATCGCTTTTCTTAATGAAGTGCCGCTCCTAGGGTCATCGGCATGACGATCCACAGAGCTCCGGTGCGGCCGGACCTGCCGAACCTGGTCTGGGCCCTGGCGGCGACGCATTTCGTGAGCCGGGCCGGCGGGGCCGTGCAGTCGTTCCTCGTCCTCTACCTGACGCAGGAGCAGGGGCTGTCGCCGACGACCGCGGGCGCCGTCGTGGCGGCGGTCGGGGTCGGGGGCATCGGTTCACAGGTGCTCGGCGGCTGGCTGGGCGACCGGATCGGCCGGCGCCACACCATGCTGGCGGGGTTCCTCGGGACCACCGTGGCGATCGTCGCGCTCGGCTCGGCGGACACGCTGCCGGCGATCTGGGCGGCCGCGGTCGCCGTCGGGCTGATGACGGACCTGTTCCGCCCGGCCGGATCGGCCGCGGTGGCCGATCTCCCGCCACGGCAGCGGATCCGGGCCTTCGGGGTGCTGTTCTGGGCGACCAACCTCGGCTTCTCCGTGGCCACGGTCACCGCCGGGGCCCTGGCCCAGCACGGGTACGGGATGTTGTTCTGGATCAACGCCGTGGCCGCGGTCGCCGCGGCGCTGATCGTCTGGCGGCGGGTTCCCGAGACCCGCCCGCCGGCGCGGAGACAGCCCCGGCAGGCGCTGCTGCCGACGCTGGTACGCGACCGGCTGATGATCGCCATGGTGCTGCTCCACGTCGCCTACTTCACGCTGTTCCTACAGACGTTCGCGACGCTCCCGCTCGTCATGACGGCGGACGGGCACGGCCCCGCGACCTACGGCGCGGTGCTGGCCCTGAACGGCATCGTCATCGTCGCGGGCCAGCCGCTGGCCGTCCGGCTGCTCGGGGGCCGCGACCCCAGCACCGTGCTGGCCGTCTCCATGCTCATGGTCGGCGCCGGCGTCGGTGCGGGCGCCGTCGTGCACGGCGTCGCGGGTCAGGCGGCGTCGGTCCTGGTCTGGACGCTCGGGCAGATCGGCATCGCGGTCATGTTCGGCGCCACGTTCGCCGGCATCGCGCCGGCGGGGCTGCGCGGCAGGTACATGGGCGTCGCCTCCGCCGCCTGGAGCGCCGGCGCGATGCTCGGCCCGCTGGCGGGCACCATCCTGCTCAACCATGCCGGACGGCCGGCCCTGGCGGTGGCGTGCGCGATCACCGGGATCGCGCTGTTCGCGGGGCAGCAGGCGCTCGGTCCGGCGCTGCGCTGCCGGACCGCGGCCCAGGAGCACCGGCGTCCGCCGGTCCACTGCGCGTCGGTTCGCGCCGGGCGGCCGGCGTACGCGAACTCATGAGTGACCGCATTCCAACGATGGGAGGAAAGGTTCGATGAGCACCTTCGTATTGATCCACGGTGGGGGAGACGTCGGGTGGTACTGGCACCTGGTGGAGGCCGAACTGCGGGCGCGGGGGCACGACGTGGTGGCGCCCGATCTTCCCGCCGACGATGACGGGAAGACCCTGGTGGACTACGCCGACGCCGTGATCGAGGCCGTCGCCGGGAAACGGGACCTGGTCGTGGTGGGCCACTCGTTCGGAGGCTTCACCGCCCCCCTGGTCGCCGATCGGCTCTCCGCCGACGCGCTGGTCCTGATCGCCGGCATGATCCCGAGCCCGGGGGAGTCGCCGGACGAATGGTGGTCCAACACCGGATGCGGCGCCGCCGTCAAGGAGCAGGCCGAGCGGGACGGCGGCCTCACCGGCAACCCGGACCCGTTCGTCAGCTTCTACCAGGACGTGCCGCGGAAGCTGGCCGAGGAGGCGCTGAGCAAGGAGCGCGCCCACCCGTCGAGGGCCGCGATGGCCGCTCCGTGGCCGCTGGACGCCTGGCCGGACGTGCCGACGAGGTTCGTCCTGTGCACCGAGGACCGCACCTTCCCGCCGGACTTCGTCCGGCGGCTGGTCGAGGAGCGGCTCGGCATCGTCCCGGACGAGATCGCCGCAGGCCACTGCGTCGCCCTCAGCCAACCCGAAGCGGTCGCGGACCTGCTGACCGGCTACGCGGACACGGAAGGGGCCCGACCATGACCGGGTTGCGTTCGGCGCTGTGGCTGCCGATATTCGACGACCTCGCCGAACCGGCGGTGGTCGCGCGCCTGGCCGCCGAGGCCGAGGAGGCCGGCTGGCACGGCCTGTTCGTCTGGGACCACATCCGCTGGCGGTCCCCGGCCCAGCCGGTCGCGGACCCGTGGATCACGCTCGCCGCGGTGGCGACCGCCACCGAGAACCTCCGGTTCGGCCCGATGGTCACGCCGCTCGCCCGCCGCAGGCCGGCGAAGGTCGCCAAGGAGACCGCGACACTGGACCGGCTCAGCGGCGGCCGCCTCACCCTGGGCGTCGGACTCGGCAGCAACCGCTTCGCCGACGAGCTGCGCGCGACCGGCGAGGAACTCAGCGACCGCGAGCGCGGGCAGATGCTCGACGAGTCACTGGAGATCCTCACCGCCGCATGGTCCGGCGGGCCGGTGCACCACCACGGCCGCCACCACACCATCGACGGGGTCTCCTTCCTCCCTCGGCCGGTTCAGCGGCCCGGTGTGCCGGTGTGGGCGGCGGGGTTTCCCGGCAACGCCAAACCGCTGCGCCGCGCCGCCCGGCACGACGGCTTCTTCCCCATCAACCTCGAACACCCGGACCAGGTCGCCGGCATCGCCGCGACCATCACCGAACTCCGCCAAAGGAACACGGCCCCGTACGACATCGCCGTCGCCCTCCCGCCCGCGACCGATCCGGCGCCCTTCGCCAAGGCGGGCGCCACCTGGTGGTTGGCGGAGTTCGATCCCGACACGGTGTCGCTGGACGAGGTACGGGGCGTCCTCCGCGAAGGCCCGGCGGAGCGGAACCACCGATGACCGTGACGTCGAAAGGCGAGCACACCGAGCTGTTCGACTACGACGCGGAACTGCGCCTGCACAACGAGCACTTCCGCGCCGCCGCCCGCGTCGGCCCCGGCGACCGGGTGCTCGACGTCGGCTGCGGCACGGGCCAGTCCACCCGCGAGGCCGCCCGCGCCGCCGTCAACGGCAGCGCGCTGGGCATCGACGTCTCCGCGCGAATGCTCGAACGGGCCCGCCGGCTCAGCGACGTCCAAGGACTGACCAACGTCACCTACCAGCAGGCGGACGCCCAGGCGCACCGCTTCCCACCGGCGCGCTTCGACCTCTGCGTCAGCAGGTTCGGAGCGATGTTCTTCGCCGACCCGGTCGCCGCGTTCACCAATATCGGGCGCGCCCTACGACCCGGAGCGCGCCTGGTGCTGCTGGTCTGGCAAGACCGCGACCGCAACGAGTGGGCCTCCACGTTGTCCCCGATCCGCGCCACCCCCAGCCCGGCCCCCTTCTCCCTCGCCGACCCGTCCACCACGAAAGGCATCCTTACGGCAGCGGGCTTCACGGAAGTCGACTTCACCGACGTGCACGAGCCCGTCTACTACGGCCCGGACACCGCGACGGCCCTCGACAACGTGCTCCACCTGGCGGAACTCAAAGACCTGCTCACCGCCCCCGGCGCCGCGAAGACCGGTCGGGCACGCGCGCGACTGCGCACCACCCTCGCCGCCCACGCCACCGACGACGGCGTGTACTTCGACTCACGCGCCTGGCTCATCACAGCCCGCCACTAACCGCTACCCAAGGTCAGCATCGCGCCCTGACACTCACCGCCAGGAACCCCGCGCCCACCGTCGGGGAACCGCACCTGGACGACGCGGTCGTCGTCGCGGGCCCATACCCGACAGTGGGCACACATTGCCCTCTAATCGACAATTGGGCCGGGCTCGGACAGATATGACAACACATGGCATCCATTGGGCACCCGGCCCAGGACATCCCCTTTGTCGGCATCAGAAGATCGTTCTGAGCGGCTTGGCGTCATCCATAGCCAATCGACGATTCAAAGGCTCCCCACCCATCGCGCGGCTACACTACGGCACAGCCAGCGGGCTTGACCCCTACAAGCGAGGTGCGTGTGGCCAGGTGAGCGAGGACGGCACCGAAGGTGAAGGGCGACACAGCGGAGCGTCACGACTTGTGAGGCAACTCTCCTCACCCCAGGTGCTTTCCGGAGTGGCGGCCACCCTGATTTCCACGGTGATCATAAAATTCCTCGGCAAGCTGAACATCGCCTCGGTCACCCTGATCATCAGCGTGACCGCGCTGGTGGCTTCCGTCGCCGCCCTCAACCGCATCCACCGAGATGGCGGCAGGGTCATCTTCTGGGCGGCCGCGGCCACGACGATTATCAGTTCGGTGGTCTTGGCGGGCGCGGCAGGCTGGCTCCTCAAGCTGCGTCCCGAGGGCCAGGGCGCAGCCCCGGCGAACTCGCCCGCCGCGACCGCCACCGTGACGCTCACCCCACCTCCGTTCATGAAGCTGAACGACAACTTCTCGGTGGGTGAATGCGTGCTGGCGCCGCAAGTGCACCAGCAGAACAAGGAAATACCGGACCGCCTGAACACGGTCTCATGCTTGGCCGCCCACGACGCCGAAGTCTACTTCGTCGGCGATATCTGGCCCTCCGGGCAATCACACCCTGGCGAGGTGAAGGTGAACGAGCGCACCGACCGGTGGTGCGACGATTCCTTCCGGAAATACATCCAGACATCTTCGAAAGACTCCATCTTTGACTACGATTACTGGTACCCGGATCGCGATGAATGGACAAAGGGGGATCGCCGCGTCATCTGCATCGCCTTCCTGCCGGGCAAATCCCTCAACTATTCGATCAGGGGGATGCGGCAATAGCGTGGATCACCTCAGCGGTGGCGGGCGGACGACGGATCCGGAGGCTCGCCGACCCTGTGGCCACCGCGCTGACCCTTCGCGAGCGGGGAAGCCCGTCCAAGACGTCCAGGCCGGGGGACGGGGGAGGACTCGGTCGCGGAGGACGGCGGGCGCCGGTGTGGTCCAGGGAACAGGCGGACGCGGTGGTCGCGATGCTCTCGGCGGGGTCGCGCCGTTTGTTCGGCTCGAACAACGGCTAATATCTGCGCTGCGTTGATTGATCGCCGATGCGACCCGCGTCCTGGACCAGGGTTGGGAGAGAACTGTGGCCGGTCATCTGGACGCCGTCTCCCCCGAGACGGTTACATCCACGGCCGAGCGGGTCGCGGGGAACGCCGCCGCGTTCCCCGACGCCCCGCGTGATCTGGAGGGTCTGTCCGTGCTGCTCGTGGAGGACGACCCGGCCGATGCGATCCTGGTCGAGGACACCCTCGCCGACACCGGCATGCGCGTCGACCTGCGGTGGGTGCGGTCGCTTCCGGAGGCGCACGAGCCGCTGACCGCCTCCCCGGCCCCCGACTGCGTCCTGCTCGACCTGAACCTGGGCGAGTCGCAGGGGCTGTCGGTGCTGCGGCGGGTCCTCGGATGGGCGCCGGGCGTGACGGTGGTGGTCCTGACCGGGCTGGCCGAGTCGCAGGCCGGGACGGCCGCGGTCGCCGCGGGCGCGCAGGACTACCTGTTCAAGGGGCAACTGGAGCCGGACGGGCTCGGTCGGGCGATCCGGTACGCGGTGCAGCGCCGGCAGGCGCAGCAGGCGGTCGCGGCGCTCCAGGTCGAGCAGATGCGGGCGCAGGAGAACGCCCGGCTGGAGCGGGGGCTGCTGCCGACTCCGCGGGTGGCCGATCCGCGGCTGCGGGTGGTGGCCCGCTACCGGCCGGGACGGGCGCAGTCGCTGCTGGGCGGCGACTTCTACGACGTGATGGAGACCAGCGACGGGCGGGTGCACGCGGTGATCGGCGACGTGGCCGGGCACGACCCGGCCTCGGCGGCGCTCGGTGTCAGCCTGCGGGTCGGCTGGCGCTCGTTCATCCTGGCCGGGATCCGCGGGGTCCGGCTGGTCGAGCTGCTGGAGGATCTGCTGGTCGCCGAGCGCGACGGCACGGAGACCTTCGTCACGCTCACCACGGTGACGGCGCTCCCGGGCGATCCGACGGCGCGGATCGTGCGCGCCGGGCACCCGGGGTTCCTCGTCCACGGCGGCGGGTCGGTGGAGCTGGTCCAGCCGCCGGGCGGGCTCGGGGTCGGCATGGTCCCGGGGATGGGCGCCTGGCAGGAGCACGAGGTCTCGCTCCCGGACGGCGCGTCCATGGTGCTGTTCACCGACGGCCTGTTCGAGGGGCAGATCAGCGCCGACGGGCAACGCCTGGACGTCTCGGGGCTCGTCCAGATCGCGCGGCGCCACCGCGACCGCGCCCCCGTGCCCTTCGTCGACGCGCTCATCGCCGACGTCGAGACGGCGTCGGCTCCGCACGGCGGCCTCGACGACGATGTCGCCGTCATCCACCTGGGATGGACCACCGCATGAACGCTTCGAACGACACGGCCTCCGGTGCCCGTCCCGCCTCCTCTCCCGGCCGGCGGGGGCTGAGCGTCCGGTCGTGGTTCATGCTCGCCGCGCTGATCATCGGTGTGCTCACCCTGACCGCCGCGCTGGTGGTGCACTCCCAGCTCGAACGGACCAGCCGCGCCTCCGACCGGCTGGTGGACCGCATCGCGCCGGCCCAGATCGAGGCGGCCCGGTCGCAGATGGCCATGCTGAACCAGGAGACCGGCGTCCGCGGCTACGCGCTGTCCGGCGACCGGCAGTACCTGCGGCCCTACACCGATGGGCTGGCCACCGAGCGCGAGTCCACCGACCGGCTGCGCCGGCTGCTGGCGGACGAGCCGCGGCTGCTCGCCGACGTGGAGGCCGCGCAGCGAGCGATCCAGACCTGGCGCCGCGACTACGGCTCCGTCGTGATCGGGCAGGTCGCCGAGCGCGGCCCCGGGAAGGACGCGTCCGCCACCGCCTCCCGGGGCAAACCGGCCTTCGACGCCGTCCGCGCCACATGGGTCGCACAGAACGGGCACCTGAGCGAGGCACGCGCCGAGGGACACGCCGAGTTGCGGCACACCCGCACCGTGCGGAACTGGACGATGGCGGCATTGTTCGCGGTGCTGCTGATCACCGCGGTGCTGCTGGCGGGGCTGCTGCACTACACGGTGGGCCGGCCGCTGCGGATGCTGCGCGCCGCGTCCCGGCGGGTCGCCGACGGCGACTTCTCCCATGAGATCGAGGCGCACGGGCCCGCCGACGTCCGCGACGTCGCCGACGCGGTGGAGGCGATGCGGCAGCGCATCACCCACGCCCTGGAGGAGTCCACCGCGCGGGAGCGGCTGCTGCGGCACCGCACCGAGGAGCTGGACGCCCAGACGGTGGAGCTGCGCCGCTCCAACGCCGAGCTGGAGCAGTTCGCCTATGTCGCCAGCCACGACCTGCAGGAGCCGCTGCGCAAGGTCGCCTCGTTCTCCCAGATGCTGGAACGCCGCTACGCCGACCAACTGGACGACCGGGCCCGCCAGTACATCGGGTTCGCCGTGGACGGCGCCAAGCGCATGCAGGTGCTGATCAACGACCTGCTGACCTTCTCCCGGGTCGGCCGCCTGAACCAGCAGCGGCAGGAGACCGCGCTGCGCGCGCCGCTGGAACGCGCCCTGGACAACCTCGACGACGTCCTCACCGGGGCCGACGCCCGGGTCGAGGTGCCGGACGACCTGCCGACGCTCACCGCGGACCCGATGCTGCTGACGATGCTGTGGCAGAACCTCATCGGCAACGCGGTCAAGTTCCGGGATCCCGAGCGCCCGGCGGTCGTCACGATCGACTGCGCCCGGGAGGACGACCTGTGGCATCTGACGGTCACCGACAACGGCATCGGCATCGCCGCCGACTACGCCGAGAAGATCTTCGTGATCTTCCAGCGGCTGCACAGCCGCGAGGCCTACAGCGGCACGGGCATCGGCCTCGCGCTCTGCAAGAAGATCGTCGAATACCACGGGGGGAAGATCTGGCTCGACCCCGATTACCACGACGGAGCCCGCTTCCACTTCACCCTCGCCGCCCAGGCGGACACGGCCGATCCCGACGAACCCGAGCCGGCCGCCGACGAGGCCGACGCCCGACCGCGCACCGCGGACGCCGACCCCGCCAGTACGGTGAACGACGATCCGTCCTCCACCGCCGACCCGCAAGGAGCCACCCGATGAGCGATGCCGCCGTCCAGCCGATCACCGTCCTGCTCGTCGAGGACGACCCGGGCGACGAGCTGCTGACCCGCGAGGCTTTCGAGCACAACAAGGTCGGCAACTCCCTGCACGTCGCCCGCGACGGCGACGAGGCCCTGGACTTCCTCCACCGGCGCGGCCCGCACGCCGACGCGCCGCGTCCCGACCTGATCCTGCTGGACCTCAACCTGCCCAAGCGCGACGGCCGGGAGATCCTGGAGGAGGTCAAGTCCCACGCCGACCTCTCCGCCATACCGGTGGTCGTCCTGACCACCTCCGCGGCGGAGGAGGACATCCTGCGCAGCTATGCCCTGCACGCCAACGCCTACGTGACCAAGCCCGTCGACTTCGACCAGTTCATCAGCGCGGTCCGGCAGATCGACGACTTCTTCGTCACCGTCGTCCGCCTCCCCCACCGCGGGACTCTCTGAAGGCGTCGGCGCCTCCTCGGCGGAGGCCGGACGGCGGGGGAGGCGTCCTCTGAGGCGCGGCTCAGCTCGGGAGAGCCGACGCGACCTCGAAGACCCGTTTCAGCCCGGTCGTCTCCAACACCTGGGCGAACCGTTTGCGGGGCCGCAGCAGCACCAGCCTGCCGCCCTCGGCCCGGATCAGCTTGAGCGCGCGGATCAGCGAGTTCAGCCCGGAAGAGTCGCAGAACACCATGTCGGTCAGGTCCACCGCCACCTGCATCGGGTCGGCCCGCTCGATGGCGGCGGCGAGATGGGCGTTCAGAACGTCGGTGACGGTGAGGTCCACCTCGCCGACCACCGTGACCACCGTCCAGTCGCCCTGTTTGAGAACCTCGAACCTCGCGCCGGCCGGACGACGATCCACCTGTGCCCCCGTGAGCATCGCAGACTTCTCCCTTCCACCCGAATGACCTTGCCGCCACTGCGGAGAATAAAAGAGCTTCCTGGGGTTTCTTCTCCTTTCGGCCGGTCGCGGTCACCACGTCGACCGTCCGGCACCGCCTCGCGGCGGCCGAACGCCGACCTGCCACAGGCGCGAGGCCGCACCTGTCGGGGCGAGGTCGCCGGCCGTCGCGGAGGCGCCCGTCGTGACCCCGCTGGTTGGCGCGTCGCCTACGTCCGGCGCGGATCATGCCCCAGACTGGGCCGGGGTCCAGGTATTCGGGGGAATCACATGGGGACTCACGACCGTTCGCAGCCCGCGCTCCACTGGTTGTTCGGGGACCAGTTGGGCCCGCACTTCCTTCGGCCGAACAGCGACATCGTCATGATCGAGTCGCGGGGGGTCTTCCGCCGACGGCGCTTTCACCGCGCCAAGGCGCATCTGATGCTGTCCGCGATGCGGCACCGCGCGGCCGAACTCGGTGACCGGGTGCGCTACGTCCAGGCCGACACCTACCGCGACGGCCTGGCCCAGGCCGTGGGGGACGCGAAGGTGACCGTCCACCACCCCACCTCGCACGCCGCCCTCGGCTTCGTTCGGGACCTGCGGCAGGTCGAGGTGCTGCCGCCGCGCGGGTTCCTCGTCCAGCCGGAGGCGTTCAGCCGATGGGCGGAGTCCGTTCGCGGCGGACGGTTGCGCATGGAGGACTTCTACCGGCGGGTGCGCCGGGAGCACGACCTGCTGATGGACGGCGACCGACCCGCGGGCGGGAGGTGGAACATGGATGCCGAGAACCGCGAGCCCCCGCCCAAGGACGCGGCCGCCCTGCCGGTGCCGCCCCCTTACCGGCCCCGGGAGGACGCCATCGACGAGCAGGTCAGGGCCGATCTGGACCGGTGGGAGCGGAGCGGGGACGTCGCGTTCGTCGGCCGGGACGGGCCGCGCCGCTTCCCCGCCGGCCGCGCCGAGGCCCGGCGGGCACTGCGCGCGTTCGTGACCAGGCGGCTGCCCACCTTCGGCCGCTGGGAGGACGCGATGCTGGCCGGAGACTGGACGATGAGCCACAGCATGCTGTCGGCCTCCCTCAACCTCGGGCTGCTGGAGCCAGCCGAGTGCGTCGAGGCCGCCGAAGCCGCCTACCGCGCGGGCGATGCTCCGCTCAACTCCGTCGAGGGCTACGTCCGGCAGGTCGCCGGATGGCGCGAGTACATGTGGAACCTCTACTGGTACCTCGGCCCCGGCTACCGCGACTCCAACGCCCTGGGGCACCGCGCGCCGGTACCGGACTGGTTCGCGGACCTGGACGCCGACGCCGTCCAGGCGCGCTGCCTGTCGACCACCCTGGCGCAGGTCCGCGACCGGGGCTGGGTCCACCACATCCCCAGGCTGATGGTCCTGGGCAACCACGCCCTGCAGCGCGGCTGGGATCCGGCCGCGGTGACCGACTGGTTCCACCGCTGCTTCGTCGACGCCTACGACTGGGTGATGCTCACCAACGTCATCGGCATGTCCCAGTACGCCGACGGCGGCCGTGTCACCACCAAGCCGTACGCGTCCGGCGGCGCCTACATCAACACGATGAGCGACCTGTGCGGCCCCTGCGCCTACCGTCCCGCCGAACGCACCGGTGAGCGGGCCTGCCCCTACACCGCCGGCTACTGGGAGTTCGTCCACCGCCACCGTGAACGGCTGGCGCACAACCACCGCACCGCCCGCGCCGTCAAGCAGCTTGAGCGCCTCGGCGATCTCGACGATGTGCTGCGGAACGCCCGGCGGCGCGACCCGGACGCGGCGCCCTGAGCCCTGCGCGCGGAGTCATCGCACCAGCCGCACGGCCGCGGGCTGCCGCTGGTTCGCCGAGTTCTGCCGAACGGATGCGTCCGCGGAGTCGCCGGGCTCCGAAGGAACTGGTGTGGGATACGTGCGGAGGAGTCGGGACGAAACGGCGCCGACGGCTCTGGGGGCGGCCGGGGCCGGGTTCCTGGCCGCGATGGTGGCCGCACAGGTCGCGTCGGGGGTGCGGGCGGAGCCGGTCCGTCTGACCAGTGTGGTCGTGGTGCTGCTGGCGGCGAGCGCGGTGGCGTTCCTGGCGGCCCGGTGCGGACTTCGCCGGGCCTGCGGCGCCTTCCTCGCGGTGGCGGCCGCGGGGTACGCGGCCGAGTGGATCGGCGTGCGCACAGGTGTGCCGTTTGGGGAGTACGCCTACACGCCGGTGCTGAAGCCGCAGGTCGGCGGTGTGCCGATCGTCGTGGCGGTGGCCTGGGGCGGTATGGGGCTGGCGGCGCACGCGGTCGCGACGGCCCTGGCCCCGAGGCGCCGCGGGCGGCGGTGGGCGCTCGGAGCCGCGGCGCTGACGGCGTGGGATCTGTTCCTCGACCCGCAGATGCTGCGGCTGGGGTTGTGGACGTGGGCGGACGACGGCGCCTACCGGGGCGTACCGCTCAGCAACTTCGCCGGGTGGCTGCTGGTCTCCTTCCTGGTCATGGTGGTGATCGATGTGGTGGTCGGGCAGGACTCCGCGGGCGTGTCCCGGGGGCTCGTCGCGCTGTACGCCGTGATGGCGGCGATGGAGACGCTGGCGTTCGCGGCGGTGTTCGAGCCGCGGGACGTGGTCGTGGCGGCGGTCGGGGGCGTGTCGATGGGGGCGTTCGCCGTCCTGGCGTGGAGGCGGCGGGCATGGCAGAGGTGATCGTCGTCGGCGGCGGCGTCGGCGGGATGGTCTCCGCGCTGCTGCTCGCGCGGAACGGGCACGAGGTCCGGTTGTTCGAGCGGCTCGACCGGCTCGGCGGGAAGCTCGCGGAGCACGAGCGGGAGGGATTCGTGTTCTCGCTCGGACCGTCGCTGCTGACCATGCCCGGCCTGTTCAGGGAGCTGGGTGTCGGGTGCGCGATGGTCGAGCCGGAGGAGTTGTGCCGGTACCGCTTCGCTGACGGGTCGCGCCTACGCGCGTTGCGCGATCCGGCGCGGATGGAGGAGCAGGTCGAATCGCTGGCTCCGGGGCAGGGGCCCGCCTGGCGGGCCTTCCACGGCTGGGCGCGGGAGTGCCTCGCGGCGTCCCGGCGGACGTTCTTCACCGGGCCGCTGGGCCGCCGGCCCGAGCAGGCCAGGCTCGGTGACCTGCTCGCCGTCGCCCCGGGCCGGACGCTGGACGGGCTGGCGCGGCGCTTCTTCACCGACCCGAGGCTGCGCCAGTACGTGGGCCGGTACGCCACGTACGCGGGGTCGAACCCGTACCGGGCACCGGCCGCGCTCGGCTGTGTCCCGGCGATCGAGCACGGGGAGGGCGGCTGGTACGTGCCGGGCGGGCTGCCGCGGATCACCGCGGAACTCGGCGGGCTCCTGGCGGCGGCGGGCGTCGAGGTGCACCTCGGCGCCGAGGTGGCCGAGGTGATCGCCGACCGTGCCGCCGTGTCCGGCGTACGGCTGGCCTCGGGGGAGCGGGTGGGCGCGGACGCGGTGGTGGTCAACGCCGACGCGGCGGCGCTCTACGGCCGGCTGCTGCCGGACCGGCGCAGGCTGCGCCGGATCGCGGGGCTCGGCCTGTCGTCGTCGGTGCTGTTGCTGCTGGCCGGTGTGGAGGGCCGGACGGAGGGGCTGCCGCACCACTCCGTCGTCTTCTCGGCCGACTACCGGCGGGAGTTCGACGACATCTTCCGGCACCGGAGACCGGCGCGGGACCCCACCGTCTACATCGGCTGCACGGCGGTGGACGACCCGACGCAGGCGCCCTCCGGGGCCGAGAACTGGACCATGCTGGTCAACGTCCCGGCCGGGGACCCTGGCCGGTGGCCGATGCCGGTCGAGTCCTACCGGGACCTGGTGCTGGAGCGCCTGGCGCGGCGCGGGCACGACCTGTCGGGACGCCTGCGGTTCGTGGACCTGTTCACGCCGGCGGACCTGCGTGACCGGTACGGGGCCTGGGGCGGGGCGGTCTACGGCAGCGCCTACGGGGGCCGCCTCGCGCCGTTGCGCAGGCCCGGGAACCGGGGCCCCCGGCGCGGGTTGTACCTGGTGGGCGGCTCGGCGCATCCCGGCGGCGGGCTCCCGCTGGTCGCGATGGGCGGGCGGATCGTCGCCTCCCTCGTCGAGGAGGACTTCGGCCGCGCGCACCGTTCCGCCCGTCCGTGGGAGGCGACGGCATGATCGGGCCCCTGACCATCGCGCAGGCGGCCGCCGCCGGGGTCGTGGCGGCAAGGCTCGCCCGGGGGCGCGACCGCCCGGCGCCGCTGGCGCCCGGGGTCTCCGGACCGCCGCGGGAGGCGGTGTCGGTGGTGATCCCGGCCCGCGACGAGGAGTCCCGCATCGAGGACTGCGTCGCGCCGCTGCTCGCCGACCCGGCGGTCAGCGAGGTCATCGTCGTGGACGACGAGTCCGGCGACGGCACCGCGCGGCTCGCGAAGAGCCTGGGCGCCGTCGTCGTCACCGGCGCGCCGCCGCCGGACGGGTGGGTCGGCAAGCAGTGGGCGCTGCACCAGGGCGTGCGCGCGGCGGCCGGGCCGATCGTGGTCCTGCTGGACGCCGACACCCGTCCCAAGCCGGGGCTGTGCTCGGAGCTGGCGGCGTCGCTGGACTCCCACGACCTGGTGAGCGCGGGGCCGAGGTTCATCTGCGGCGGCGCGTCCGAGCAGGCGCTGCACGCGTCGCTGCTGGCCACGCTCGTCTACCGGTTCGGTCCCCCCGGGCCGCCCGCACGGCACCCGGACCGGCTGCTCGTCAACGGCCAGTGCCTGGCCTTCCGGAAGGCGCGGATGGTGGAGGCCGACGGTTTCGCGCGGGTCCGCCGCCACCTGACCGACGACGTGGCGCTCGGGCGGATGCTCGCGCGCGACGGCTGGCGGATCGCCTTCCGGGACGCGGGAGCCCTGCTGGAGGTGGACATGCACGAGTCGGCCGCCGGCGTGTGGCGCGACTGGGGCCGCTCGATCGGGCTGCGGGACGTGACCTCGGTGCCCCGCCTGGCGGGCGACCTGGGCGTGGTCTGGCTGACCGCCGCGCTGCCCGTCCTGCGGCTGGCGGCGGGGCGCCCCACCGCGCTCGATCTCGGCCTCCTGACGCAGCGGTTCCTTCTCGTGGCCGCGCTGCGCGGGAGCTACGCGCGCCCCGGGCCGGGCCTGGCGGCGTCTCCGCTGCTGGACGCGGTCGCGGCCGTCCGGCTGACGTGGTCGGTGCTGGCGCCGCCGCGCACCTGGCGCGGGCGCGGCTACGGCCGCGCGGCGGTCAGGCCCGGCGGCCGGCCAGCGCGGCCTGCCCGAAACGCAGCCCGATGAGGCACATCAGCGCCCCGGTGCCCGCGACCTGCTCGACCGGCGCGAAGAGCAGTTGCAGCACCGGCAGGGAGAACACCGCCAGGCGGGTGCCCCACGCGAACGAGCGGAGCGCCGTCCCGCCAATGGCGAGGAGGGTGAGGCCGAGCGCGAACGCCGGCGGGCAGATCACGGCGAACCCGCCGGCGAACGCCAGGACGGAGCGGCCGCCCCGCCACCCGGCGAACACCGGCCAGGAGTGCCCCGCCATCGCCGCGGCCACCGCGGCGTACACCGGCACGACGCTCGCGCCGTCCGGCACGCCCAGGGCGCCCGACTCGGCGCCGCTCACCAGCAGCCCCACCAGTCCGGCGGCGGTCCCCTTGAGCATGTCGCCGGCGAAGACGGGCACGGCGGCCTTCCAGCCGAGCCGTTCCATCATGTTCCAGAAGCCGGGGTTGCGGTCACCGACGTCGCGCGGGTCGAAGCCGTGCGCGCGTCCGACGAGCACCGCGACCGGCACCGAGCCGAGCAGGTAGCCGCCGATGACCGCCACGAGCACGGGGATCATCGCCTCATTTCACCTCATCAGATACGCGGGGCTGGACGCGATGCGGCACATGGCGTTCGACCGTCCGGTGCTGCGCGGCACCGGCGGGCTGCGGTTCTGGCGGCTCCTCGGCACGGGGAAGGGCCGGTCCATGAGCCTGGGCGCCGACCTGCGCCGCTGGGCGATGTTCGCGGTGTGGGACGGGGAGCCCGCGCTGGAGCGCTTCCTTGAGCGCTCGCCGGTGGCGGCGCGCTGGCGGGAGGATTCCGCGGAGGCGTGGCACGTCCGCCTCGCGCCGCTGTGTTCCCGCGGCGGCTGGGGCGGGGCCGACCCGCTCGCCGCGGCGGCGGCCGCTTCGCGCGCGGCGCCGTCCGGACCGGTGGCCGTGCTGACCAGGGCGTCGATCCGCCCGCGGCGGCTGGTGGGGTTCTACCGCTCGGTCCCCGACGTCGACCGCCTGCTGCGCCGCCAGGACGGGTGCCTCGCCTCGGTCGGCGCGGGGGAGTGGCCGCTGGCCCGGCAGGCGACCTTCTCGCTGTGGGACGGCGCGCCCGCCGTCGAACGCTTCGCCTATCGAACCTCCGCGCACCGCGAGGTCATCGGGCGCGTCCGGCGCGAAGGCTGGTACAGCGAGGAGTTGTTCGCGCGTTTCGTCCCGTTCGGGAGCCAGGGCACGTGGGACGGCCACGATCCGCTGCGTCCCGTCCGGGCCTGATCCGTTCACGTGGTCGATCCCGCGGGGCGATGGCCGTTCACCGCGGTCGGCGCCTCCCCGGCGGCCAGGTCGCGCGCCACCGCGCACGCGCGGGCGATGGCGGCCGCGTCGGACGCGCCGTGCGCGACGACGACCGTCCCGGCCAACCCCAGCAGCGCGGCGCCCCCGTGGGTCTCGGCCGCGTAGAGGCGCGCGACCTCCTCCAGCACGCCCGGGTCGCTGGTCCCGGCGCGGACCGCCAGCGCGCGGACGGCGCGGACGCAGCCCTCGATGTTCTTCAGCACGATGTTGCCGGTGAACCCGTCGGTCACGACCACGTCGACGGTGCCCGCGAGCACGTCGTGGCCCTCGACGTTGCCGTGGAAGCGGACCGGCAGGTCTGGTAGGAGCCGGGCGGCGTCCACGACGAGGCGGTTCCCCTTGCCCGGCTCGGAGCCGATGGACAGCAGGCCGACCGCCGGGTCGCGGACGCCGAGGACGTCGCGCGCGTAGGCGGCGCCCAGCGTCGCGAACTGCGCGAGCATCTCCGCCGTGGGGTCCGCGGTCCCGCCCGCGTCGACCAGCACGGTGGACCCGGACGTGGTCGGAAGCGCCACGGCCAGCGCCGGGCGCCGCACCCCCTCGCGCCGCCCGAAGGCGCGGACCGCGCAGGCCACCACCGCGCCGCTGGACCCCGCCGAGACGAACGGGAGCCCTTCCCGCCTGGCCAGCTCGCAGCCCACCATCAGGCTCGACCCCTGCCGGGAGGCGGTGTTGCCGCCCCGCTCCGCCATGGGGACGACCTCGTCGGCGTGCCGCACCTCCACCCCCTCGGCGGCGCCGTACCGCCGCAACCACCGCCGGATCTCGCCGTCCCGCCCGACCAGGACCACCCGCACCCCGTGCTCGCGGTAGGCCGCCAGCGCCCCCGGCACCGTTTCGGCCGGCCCGTGGTCGCCGCCCATCGCGTCCAGCACGACCCGCGGCCGTCGCCCGGCCATGTCAGGCGGTCCCGGCGGGGGAGCGCCGCTCGGCCCGGCCCGCGGCCGACGCGGCGAGCAGGTGCCGCGCGTAGATCGCGGCGCGCCGCCGGCGTGGCACCCGGGCCCGTGCGCCGAGGACGTCGTGGCCCGCCGCGGCGATCTGGCCCAGGATTCCGCCGTACAGCTCGTGGGCGGCGCGGATGCAGGGGCGGGAGGACGGTGCCAGCAGCTCGATGCCGTCCAGGGCGCGGCGGTAGTGGTCGCGGGCGCGGTCCGCCTCGAAGGCCACGAGCGCGCGCACGGCGCGGGTGCAGGCGCCGCCCGCGAGGTCGGCCTCGGTCACGCCGAACGCGGCCAGGTCCTCCTGGGGCAGGTAGACGCGGCCTCGTTCCAGGTCCTCGGCGACGTCCCGGATGAAGTTGGTGAGCTGGAAGGCGCGTCCCAGTTCACGGGCGGGCTCCCGCGCGGTCTGCTCGGCGCCCGGCACCGTCTCCAGGACGGGCAGCATCATCAGCCCGATGGCGGCGGCCGATCCCTCCATGTAGGCGAGGAGGTCCTCGTAGGTGGCGTAGCGGGTGACGGTCAGGTCGCTGCGCATCGAGGCCAGGAACGCGCTGATATCGGCGCGTTCCACCCCGAAGGAGCGCACGGTGTGCACGAAGGCGGGCAGCACCAGGTCGTCCACCGGCTCGCCCGCCGTGGCGGCGGCCAGCCTGGCGGTGACGCCGTCGAGCGCGGCGGCCCGCCCGGCCGCGTCGGCCGCCCCGCAGTCGTCGACGATGTCGTCGACGTGGCGGGCGAAGCCGTACAGCGCGTGCACGTGCCGGCGTTTCCACTCCGGCAGCAGCAGCGTGGCCAGATAGAACGAGCGGCCGTGCCGGGCGTTGAGGCGGCGGCAGTGCTCGTAGCTCGCGGTCAGCGTCATCGGCTGTCTTCCATGATGCGGTCGGCGGCCAGCCTCCCGGAGATCAGGACGGGTGGAACACCCACGCCGGGCGCGGTGTGCATCCCCGCGAAGTGCAGGCCCGGGACGCGGCGGCTGCGGCCCGACGGCCGGAACCACGCCGTCTGCCGGAAGCGGTGGTCCAGCGCGAACGGTGTGCCCGCCGAATGGCCGAGGCGGGCCCACGCCGGCGGGTCGAAGGTCGTGCTCGGCGCCGACGACAGGTCCCCGTATCCGAGGTCGGCCATCCGGCCCAGCAGGCGTTCCGTCAGCCGCGGGCCGAGCCGGTCCCAGTCGGCTCCGCCCGTCAGGTTGGGGACCGGTTCCAGGACGCTCAGGGTCGCGTGGTCCGCGGTCGCGGCGGCGCCGTCGGGCGACGGGCAGGTGACGAGCAGGCTCGGGTCGGGCTGCGGGCGCCCGGCCGCCAGCGCGTCGAACGCGCCGGCCCACCGGCGGCCGAAGTGGAGGGTGTGGTGCGCCCGGTCCGGCGGCCGCCGGGCGATCCCGAAATGCATGACCAGGCAGGACGGGGAGTACCGCGGCCTGCGCAGCCGCCAGTCCCGGGCCGCTTCGGGGAGCAGCCCGGCGTGCGCCCGCGGCAGGTCGCAGGCGACGACGACGTGGCTCGCGGGCAGCCGCTCGCCCCCGGCCAGCCGTACCGCCGTCACCCCGGACGCTCCGGCCTCCACCCGCTCGGCGCGCACGCCGTACCTGAGCGCCGCGCCGGCCTTCTCGGCCACGGTCGCCATCGCCTGCGGGATGGCGTGCATACCGCCGCCGGAGGGGAAGTACACGCCGCCGACGGTGTCCATGTGCGCGATGACGGCGTAGATGGCGAGCGCCTTGTGCGGGGGCAGCCCGACGTACAGCGACTGGAAGGTGTGCGCCCGGACGAGCCGCTCGTCGGTCAGGTGGGCGGCCACGTAGCGGTCCAGGCGCCGGAACCCGCCCGCCGCCGCCAGCCTGAGCAGCGCGTAGGGACGGGCCATACCGCGGAGCCGGGTCATGTCCGCGTCGATGAACGATGACCACTCCGCGTCGAACATCTCCCCGAGCGCCCGGCGGAACCGCAGATACCGCGCGGCCTCCGCCGGGCCGCACAGGTCCCGGACGTTGCCCGCCATCCGCTGCGCGCCTTCCACGACGTCCAGGCGGGATCCGTCGTGGAAGGCCAGCCGGTAGAACGGGTCCAGGCGCCGCAGCGGCAGCACGTCCTCCAGGTCCTCGCCCGCCGCGCCGAACGTCTCGGCGAGCACGTCCGGCATCGTCAGCACCGAGGGGCCGGTGTCGAAGCGGTAGGGGCCGACCTGCGCCGTGCCGCAGCACCCGCCCGGCTCGTCCGCGGCCTCGACCACCACCACCTCGCGCCCCCGCGCCGCCAGGTGGAGGGCCGCCGACAACCCGCCCAGTCCGGCGCCGACCACCACGACCGGATTCCGCGCCGCCATCAGCGCCGCCCGCGCTGACCGTCGCCCCATGCCACCCGAAGTCGGAAACGCACTGTTTCTCCATCGTCGTCCGTATAGGTTCTGCACTGTCCTTCGGGACGCGGCGTCCGGCCGGTTGCATCCACGCGGTGAGCGGCCCGCGGACGGCCGGACCGCCCACCTCAGCCGTGCGGCGTGCTGGTCGAAAGGTCCCCCTTCGGTCGGCCGCCCCGTACCCGGAGCCGATACGGGCAAGCGCGGGTTGCCGGAGTCTTGCGCGCCCGCATGCCCGCAGATGACCGGGCCCGGGAGGCGGGCGGGGTAACAGCCCCCAGGACGGGCATGGGTGACCCGGACCGCCCACTCGGGCGCGACACAGGAGATGGGGACCAGGTGGCTGATTCGGTGGTGGTGGTCGGCGCCGGGCTGGCCGGGCTGGCCTGCGCGGTGCGCCTGCACGAGGCGGGCGTCCCGGTGCGGGTGCTGGAGGCGTCCGACGGAGTCGGCGGACGGGTGCGGACCGACATCGTCGACGGCTTCCGCCTCGACCGGGGGTTCCAGGTCTTCAACACCGCCTATCCCGAGGCCAGGCGCGTACTGGACCTGGAGGCGCTGAACCTGCGCCCGTTCGCGTCCGGTCTGCTGGTCTTCCACGAGGGACGGCGTGAGCGCGTGATGCTCCCGTGGAGGCATCCCGAGCACGCGCTGAGCGGTGTCCTCGCCGATGTCGGATCCGCCCGCGACAAGGCGGCGCTGGCCGCGATGACCGCCCGTGACCTGGCGGTGCCCGGCTCCTGGATCCGGGACGGGGCCGAACGCGACACCGCCGCGGAACTGCGCCGCTGGGGGATCTCCGGCGAGATGACCGAGAAGCTGCTGCGCCCGTTCCTGGCCGGAGTGCTGCTGGAACGGAAGCTGGAGACATCGAGTCGCTTCTTCCATCTGATCTGGCGGTCGTTCGCGCGCGGCACCATCGCCGTCCCCGCGCGGGGGATGGGGGAGATACCGGCACAGCTCGCGGCCCGGCTGCCGGCGGGGACGGTGTCGCTGGAGACCCCGGTGCGGCAGGTCACCGACGAGGGGGTGGAGACGGCCGGCGGCGAGGCGATCAAGGCCGACGCGGTGGTCGTCGCGACCGATCCGGCAGGGGCGGCCGCCCTCGTGCCCGAGATCGAGGCGCCGGTGATGCGGGACGTCACGACCTTCTACCACGCGGCCCCGGAGTCCCCTCTGAACGAGCCCGTCCAGGTCCTGGACGCCGAGGGGGTCATCACCGACACGCTCGTCCTCACCGACGCGGCACCCGAGTACGCCCTGGACGGCGGCGCGCTCGTCTCGACCTCGGTCCTCGGCCTCGACGCCGACGAGGCGCGCGTGCGGGACCGGTTGGGCGACATCTACGGGGACACCGCCGCGTGGCGGCTCGTCGCCGCCTACCCGGTCAAGGCCGCGCTCCCGGCGATGCCGCCGCCGCTGCGGCTGCGCCGCCCGGTGCGGCAGCGCGCCGGGCGGTACGTCTGCGGCGACCACCGCGACACCGGATCCATCCAGGGCGCGCTGGTGTCGGGCCGCCGCGCGGCCCAGGCCGTCCTGGCGGACCGGCCGGGCGGTCAGAGCTGATCATCTTCCGTCGACCAGGCGTTCCGTGGCGACTACTCATCTCGGCGGCGGGTACCGCGAGCTCATGAGCAGGGGAAACGAGAAGGCCGTCCACAGGTGTTCCGCGCAGCGCGGGCGGGAGGGGTCCCGATGACCGATGAGGAGGCGGCGGACGAGTTCGGCAAGGTCGTCAACATGACGCCCAAGGAACTCGAACGCTGGCTGGAGACCGAGGAATCGCGGTCGGTCGGGCAGGCGGAGGGCGGTAAGGAGTCCACGGGCCATGCGTCGGGCCGCAGGATCGTCGAGCTGCTGCGGGCGAACCGGTCGGATCTGGGCGAGCAGGACTACGCGCATATGAACAAGGTGGTCGGCTACGTCCACCGCCATCTCGCGCAGCGTCCCTCCGGCGATGTCAGCGACACCAGGTGGCGCTACTCGCTGATGAACTGGGGCCACGACCCGCTGAAATGACCTTCGTGGACGAAGGCGACCGGCTCCTGCGGTCGCCGCCGCCGCGCTGACCGCCCGCTCTTCGGCTTCATCGTCTCGCCCTGCCTCGCGGTTCACGGCGCTGCTCGACCCGATGCGAAAGTCTGGCCGGAAACGCAACCGCCGGGGACGGTTCCGGCGAAGTTCTGGGAGATCGTACGCTGTGCGGTCGTAGCGACGCGCGGAGACCGGAACGCAGGGGCGGGGCCAATGGATCGGGAGCCCGGACTGGGTGTGGGCGCGGTGGCGCGGCACCTGGGCGTGGCGGCCGCCACGCTGCGCACCTGGGACCGCCGGTACGGCATCGGCCCCAGCGGGCGCAGCCCCGGCGGCCACCGCCGGTACACGCCCGCCGACCTCGCGCGGCTGGAGGCGATGCAGCGGTCGATCATCGCGGGCGCCCCTCCGGCGGAGGCGGCCCGGGCCGCGTTGAACGAGCCGCACGGCGCGCCGCCGCACCCCCGCGGGCACGGCGCGGGCGGCAACCGGGTCCCGCTGGGCGACCTGCCCGCCGGATCGGACCCCGCCGAGGTGCGGGGGCTCGCCCGTGCGGCGATGGCGCTGGACGCTCCGGCGATGGGCCGGGCGGTCCGGGCGGCGATCGCCGACAGGGGGGTCGTGGAGGCGTGGGACTGCCTGATCGTCCCGGTTCTGAAGGGGATCGGCCGCAAGTACGCGGCGTCGGGTGAGTGCGTGGAGGTCGAGCACCTGCTCTCGACGGTGCTGGTCGGCTGCCTGGTGGAGGTGGCGCCGCCCGCCCGGCCCTCGAACCCCCGTCCCGTGCTGCTGGCCTGCGCGCCGGAGGAGCAGCACACCCTGCCGGTGCACGCGCTGGCCGCCGCGCTCGCGCAGGCGGACATCTCCTCCGCCCTGCTCGGCGCGCGGGTGCCGGCGTCCGCGCTGGCCGCCGCGATCCGGCGGGCCGGGCCGAACGCCGTCCTCGTCTGGTCGCAGACCGCGCGGACCGGCGACGACCCCGGCTGGCTGGACGGGCTCCCAGGCTCCCGTCCGGCGGTGCGCCTGCTGGTCGGCGGGCCGGGGTGGAACCGTGGTCGGCTTCCGTCCTCCGCCCGGCTCGTGACCGACCTGAGCGAGGCGGTCACCGAGATCGGTTCCGCGTTCACGCGGCCCTGACCTGCGAAAAGATTCCACGGCCTTTAGGGCGCCTGGATTGCTTCCGCCCGCCGAATCGACTATGAACAAGTTTTGAAGCGATTTTTGCGGGCAGGTGGGGGCCATGACGCTCGGACAGCGACTCGGCCAGGGCGACGAGACGGCCCTTGAGGAGTGCTACGCCGTTCTCGGCCCCCTGGTCCGCCGGCACGTCCTCCGGCTGGTGCCATGCCACGCCGTGGACGACGTCGTGCAACTCGTCTTCCTGGAGGTCTGGCGGTCACGGGGCCGCTTCGACCCGGCACGCGGCCTGGAACCCTGGGTCCTGGCCATCGCGCGCAAGCGCGCCATCGACCAGTTGCGCGCCGAGTCGCGCCACTCACGCAGGGCGGTGCCGCTGGACGACGCCGCCCGAGTGCCCGACGCCGCTCCGGCCGTGGACACCGCGTGCGACGTCCGCAGGGCGCTGGCCGACCTGCCGGCTCCGCAGCGGCAGGCCATCGTGCTGGCCCACTACGGGCAGCTGACCCAGCGCGAGATCGCCGACCTGCTGGCCGTCCCGCTCGGCACCGTCAAGGCGCGCACCGCCCGCGGCCTGCACCGGATGAGGGACATGCTATGACCACCGCGCATCCACGCGCCCGGCTCGCGGTGTCCAGTTGCCTGCTCGGCGCCCCCGTCCGCTACAACGGCGGCCACAGCCGCGACCGGTTCCTCACCGACGTGCTCGCGCCCCACGTCGACTGGGTGCCCGTCTGCCCGGAGATGGAGATCGGGCTGGGCGCGCCCCGTCCCACACTGCGGCTGCACACCGGCGGACGCATCGTCACCAAGGACGGCGCCGCCGACCACACCGAGGCGATGACCGCGCTGGCCGGGAACCGCATCCCCGATCTCACCGACCTCGACGGGTACGTGCTCAAGTCACGCTCGCCCAGTTGCGGCCTGATGAACCTGCCGCGCTACGCCTCCGGGCGACCCGGCGAGCGCACCGACGGCCAGCCGGTGGACCGCCGCGGCCGCGGCGCGTTCGCCGAGGTCGTCACCCGGGCCCTCCCCGACCTGCCCGCCGAAGAGGACGGACGGCTCCACGACCCCGTCCTCCGCGAGAACTTCGTCGAACGCGTCTTCGCCCACGCCCGCCTCCGCGTCTTCTTCGCCGCCGACTGGCGCCCCCGCGATCTCGTCGCCTTCCACAGCCGCCACAAACTCCAGCTCCTGGCGCACGACCCGTCCGCCTACCGGGTGCTCGGCCGGATCGTCGCCCAGGCGGGAACCGCCGCCCGCGACGACCTGGAGACCGAATACCGCCGCCGCTTCAGCGAGGCGTTCGCCGTCCGTCCCAAGCGCGGCCGCCACGTCAACGCGCTTCAGCACATCCTCGGAATGCTGAGCGAGCACCTGAACGACACCCGCCGGCACGACATCCTGAACGCCATCGAGACCTACCGGCAGGGACGGGCACCGCTCAGCATCCCCATCGCCCTCCTCCTCCACCACGCCGAAGGCGAAGATCTCGACTACCTGGCCCAGCAGACCTACCTCGACCCCTACCCGGCCGACCTCGTCCTCCGCCACCACCTGTAGGCCGGGCCCTCGTCGTTGGTGGACGTTCAGCGCGGTTCGATCTCGACGCCGCGGGAGGTGAGGATCTCCGCGAGGGTCTCGTAGGTGACCGCCGGTGCGTGCCGGCGGCGGTCGTGGCCGGCGAGGAGGTGCCGGCGGGCCACCGCCGAGTCGCGCCAGACCAGCCGGAAGGGCGCCGTGGCGCCGAAACCGCCGGTGAGGCAGTCGTGCAGGGCGTCGAGGTTCCAGCCGAAGTAGCCGCCCGGGCCGTTGACCGCCTCACCGATGGCGCAGTAGAAGCCCTCGACGTCGGTGACGAAACGGCCGTCCAGGTGGAAGACGGTCCCCGCCGGTCGGTCGGGGGAGTCGCGGCGGCGATGGGCCAGCGCCACCCCGGCCCACTCCAGCCGCAGCGCGCGGTCATAGCGCGCCCACAGGTTCCGCTCGGCCGGCCGGCCGTTGAACCACAGGTCCAGGATGCCGCGGGTCCCCGCCGGGCGCGGCTCGCGTGGCTCGCTGGCGATGGTGACCTCGACCAGGCCGGCGCCGAGGGCGGACGGGACGCTGGACACCAGCGTCCCGGAGACGACGCCCTCGACCAGCCGGACCGCCGAGCCGTCGGCGGCGACGGCCGCCACGTCCGCGGACACGCGGCGGCGGCGCAGGCCCGCCTTCGTCGTCTGGTGCACCGCGGCGATCGCGCTCAGCAGCGGCGGCTCGGGACGGCAGCCGACCAGGGTGACGTGCGGGATCGGCGGCTCGGCGGACTCCCGGAACACGCCGGTGATGTCGGCGCAGGTGCCGCATGGCGCACCGTCCGAGCCGGTCAACACGAAGGGGGCGACGTCGTTGGGGCGGCTGATCTCCTCGGTACGGTCGTGCACATCGACCAGGCCCTCCAGGTCGATATCGACATGCTCCGGGGACGTCGGTGACGGTCGGCGGCCCATGACGGTCAGGTCGACCAGCCGCTCGCCGATCCACCCCCACGCCGCGGGGCTGTCGGGTGCGGCCGACAGTTCGAGGTCGCCCAGCCACGCCCCTTCCGGCTCCGCGGCGCCGGCGTCCATGGCGTCGAGGACGCGGGCGAGCGCGCCGTCCGGCGCGCAGCCCAGGAGCGTGAAGCGTTCCCGCCGCCTGGGCGGAAGATCGACGAACAGCCCTTCGATGTCGGCGCACAACCCCAGGGCGTCATCGCCGGGGAACTGCGGTGTGCCGGTGGATCCGACGAGCAGCCAGCGGGGCGCGAAGGGCCGATCCCACGTCCATCTCCGCTGCCATGGATCATCGGCTCGGCCCGCGCTGTCGATCACCACGCCTGCGACCGTACCGCCGACCGGCCGACGCCCGGCGGCCGACCGGTGGCACGGGTGTGGCGTTCGAGCAGATCGGGGGCATAGTGGCCTCATGAAGTACGTGTTGCTGATCTGTGACGATGAGACGGTGTCGCCCACCATGGAGGAGATAGCAACAAGCCCGGCATATCAGGCATATGGGGCAGAGGTGAATCGGCGGGGAGCCAGCCTCGGCGGTGCGCGGCTGCGTCCGGTGGCGGACGCGACGACGGTCCGGGTCCGTGACGGGGAGACGCTGGTCTCCGACGGGCCGTTCGCGGAGACCAAGGACTTTATCGGCGGCATCGACATCATCGAGTGCGCCGACCTGGACGAGGCGATCGCGATCGCGGCGACCCACCCCTACGCGGGCCGGGGTTGCGTCGAGGTCCGCCCCGTCTGGGAATGACCGCGCCGCAGGCGGTCCGCACCGCGGTCGACGCGGCGTACCGGGACGAGTGGGGCCAGGTGGTCGCCACGCTCATCGGCCTGACCGGGGACTGGGACCTGGCGGAGGACTGCGCGCAGGACGCGTTCGCCGCCGCGTTGGCGACGTGGGAGCGCGACGGCGTTCCGGCTCGTCCGGGGGCGTGGCTGACGACGACGGCACGCCACCGGGCGACCGATCGGCTGCGCCGGGACGCGACGGGGGCGGCGAAGCTGCGGCAGCTCGCCGTGCTGGAGCGCGATCCGGCCCAGCCGCCGGCCGAGGAGATCCCGGACGAGCGGTTGCGGCTGATCTTCACGTGCTGCCATCCCGCGCTGCCCTTCCCCGCCCGGATCGCCCTGACGCTGCGGACGCTGGCGGGGCTGAGCACGGGGGAGATCGCCAAGGCGTTCCTGACCGCCGAGCCGACGATGGCGCAACGCCTGGTCCGCGCCAAGCGCAAGATCGTTGAGGCGGGGATTCCGTACCGGGTCCCCCCGGCGGAGCTCCTGCCGCACCGGCTGACGGCCGTCCTCGCGGTGCTGTACCTGATCTTCAACGAGGGCTACGACGAGGAGGACGGGCGCAGGGCGCTGGCCGCCGAGGGGATCCACCTCGCCCGGACGCTGGTCCGCCTGATGCCGGCCGAGCCCGAGGCGCGCGGCCTGCTGGCGCTGATGCTGCTGCTGGAGGCCCGCCGCGCGAGTCGCACCGACGGCGGCGTGCTGGTCACGTTGGAGAACCAGGACCGGTCCCGGTGGGACCGCGCACTGATCGACGAGGGCCTGGCGACGCTCGACCAGGCACTGGCCGTGCGGCGCTCGGGGCCGTACCAGGTGCAGGCCGCGATCGCCGCCTGCCACGCCACCGCGCCCGACGCCGCGGCCACCGACTGGCCGCAGATCGCCGCCCTCTACGCGGGGCTCATGCGGCTGGCGCCCTCCCCGGTGGTGGCCCTCAACCGCGCGGTGGCGGTCGCGATGGCCGACGGCATCCCCGCCGGACTCGCGCTCGTCGACGAGCTCACCGAGTCCGGCGAACTCGACGGCTACTACCTGCTGCCCGCGACACGGGCCGACCTGCTGCGCCGGGACGGCCGCCTCGCCGAGGCCGCGACGTCCTATGAGGAGGCGCTGAGGCTGGCACCGACCGACGCCGAACGGCGCTACCTGGCGGGCCGCCTTTCCGAGCTCTGACCGGCACAGAAGCCGGCGCGGCCAAGATTTTCGAAGTTTCCTCCCGGTCGATGTCGATCCCGGGCGGCCTCCTTCGTCGGTGGGGCGAAACCACCGAGAGAGAGGCAACGACGATGCAGGACACCGAGTACCTGACCGCCGCCACGACCGTCGATCGGTCGCCGGAGCAGGTCTTCGCGGCCGTCACCGACGTCCGCGGCTGGTGGAACGAGAACCTCATCGGCCACTCCGCCGCCCTGCACGACGAGTTCGTCTTCACCGACGACACCGAATACGCGGGGGAGACCGTCCGGGCCAAGAAGGGCATCCGCTTCGCCCGGTTCCACATCACCGAGTTCGTGCCCGGCCGGCGGGTGGTCTGGCACGTCGTGGACTCCGACCTCACCTTCGTCGACGACCGCGACGAGTGGACCGACACCCGCGTTCTCTTCGACATCACCGCCGACGCGCAGGGCACGACGCTGCGTCTCACGCACGAGGGCCTCAGCGCGGAGGAATCCGCCTGCTTCGAAGCCTGCTCGCGCGGCTGGACCTTCTTCATCACCAAAAGCCTGCCGCAGTTGCTGACCACCGGCACAGGCCGGCCCATCGCGAGCTACCGCTCGACCACCGCGGGCTGAAAGGACACCGAACCCATGCCTGACACTCGAAGCCCCTTGGACACCGCCGCGGTTCCCTTGGCCTCCGACCGCCGCAAGAAGCCGGGCCCTCGCCACGGGCTCGTCCTGACGATGACGTGCGCAGCCATGGCGATGGTCGGCCTCGACATCGCCATCGTGAATGTGGCCCTCCCCTCGATCCAACGAGACCTCAGCATCAGCCAGGGCGGTTTGCAGTGGGTCGTCGTCGCCTACGGTCTCCTGCTCGGCGGATTCCTCCTCGTCGGCGGCCGGATGACCGACCTGCTGGGACGGCGCCGCGTCCTGCTCACCGGCCTCGGCCTGTTCACCGCCGCGTCGCTGGTGGCGGGTCTGGCGCAGCACAGCGCAGTGCTGATCACGGCCCGCGGGCTCCAGGGGCTGGGCGGAGCGCTCATCGCCCCGGCGGCCCTGTCACTGCTGGCCGTCACCTTCCGCGAAGGGCCGGAACGCAACCGGGCCCTCGGCATCTTCGGGGCCGTGGCCGGAGCGGGCGGGACGGTCGGCGTCGTCGCGGGCGGTCTCATCGCCGACGGTCCCGGCTGGCGGTGGGCGTTCTTCATCAACGTTCCCGCCGGCCTCGTGCTCATCACCCTCGCCATCGCCTGCCTTCTGGCCGACGAGCCGGGTGGCCGTTCCGGACGCCTCGACGTCACCTCGGCCGGCACGGTGACCGGCGGACTGCTGACGTTCGTCTACGCACTCCACCATGCCTCCACCCACGGCTGGACCTCCGCCGGCGCGATCGCCTGGTTCGTCGGGGCCGGCGTGCTGATGGCCGTGTTCGTGTGGTCGGAGAAGCGTTCACCGGCGCCGCTCGTCCCGGCCAGGGCGCTGAAGAACCGCACGCTCGTCGCGGCGAACGTCACCGCCCTCCTGGGCTTCGGCGCGCTCTTCTCGTTCATCTTCCTCGGTTCGCTGCTGATGCAGCAGAAGCTCGGCTACACGGCGACGCGGACGGGTCTGGCGTGGCTCGCCACGACGGTGACCTCGTTCGCGGTCTCGTGGACCGCCGGTCGCCTCGCGGCCGCCGTGGGCGTCCGCCGCCTGCTGGTCACCGGCCTGGCGCTGTTGACCGTCGGCATGGTCTGGCTGGTCCGGATCCCCGCCGACGCCGCCTATCTCACCGACCTGCTCCCGGCGTTCCTCATCGCCGGACTCGGCTTCGGGATCTGCGGTCCCACGCTCCAGATCGGCGCGCTCTCCGGCGTCACCGAATCGGAATCAGGACTGGCATCGGGCCTGCTCGAAACGATGCGCGAGATCGGCGGCGCGGCGGGCGTCGCGGCCGTGTCCACGGTCCTCGTCTCCGGAACCGGCCTCGACGGCTTCCGCACCGCGTTCGCCGCCATCGGGATCCTCGCCGCTCTCGGAGCCGTCGTCGCGGCGACCGGGTTCCGGCACGAGTCCTGACCGTTTCCGTCCCCGGCCCGCGCCCCCACGCGCCGGGGACGGAAGACGCGGGACCGGTGACGCGCTGTTCAAAGCCGGGAAGTTCCAGCAGGCCGGCCGCGCGCAGCCAAGGAGACCTACTGCGATTCGGCCCCGCGGATTCAGGCGGGGCGCGGCGTTGCCGCCGTTCGGTGCGTCAGGCCGTCGAGGATGAGGGCCAAGCCGGCTTCGAACGCCGACTCGTGGTCGATTCGCGGGACGTCGGCCGGGAGATCCGCGCTGTCGCCGGGCGGGGTGTCCGCCTGTTCTTCCAGGACGCTGCCGACGGTGAAACGGCCGGCGGCCAGCATCGCCATCTGCGCGTCACGCTCGGGCACGCCGGAGGCGACGAGGAACTCCATCTTGCGGCGGATCCGATCGAGGTCTCCGGTCGGGGTGCTGCCGGCATGGAGTCGCGCGCCATCGCGGCGCCCTAGGAGAGTGCGCCGGAAGCTACGCGTGTTGTGGAGGAACCATGCGCGCCAGTCGTCGTCGGGGGTGGGCAACGGCGCGGTCGTGTGGGGCGCCATCGCGGCCTCGGCCATGGCGCCCAGAAGTTCCTTCTTGGTGCGGAAGTGCCAGTAGAGCGACGGCTGCTCGACGCCGAGTCGCCTCGCCAGCCGTCTGGTGCTGACGGCGTCCAGCCCGACCTCGTCGAGCAGGCCGAGCGCCTCGGTGACGACGGCCTCACGGTTCACCTTGGTCATGTTGACAATCTATCGCCGATAGGTGACGCTGAAGAAAATCATTCACCGATAGGTTTTGGGTGGGGGACATGGCACGGTCTCTGCGGGTCCTCGTCGCGGGCGGCGGGGTGGCGGGCCAGGCCCTGGCCTACTGGCTCGTCCGGGGCGGCCACCGGGTGACCGTCGTCGAGCGCTTCCCGGCGCTGCGGGCCACCGGGGCGCAGGTCGACCTCCGGGGTCAGGGCATCGAGGCCGTCGAGCGCATGGGGCTCCTCGATGCCGTGCGCGGCGAGCTCGTGGACGAGGCGGGCGTCGCCTTTGTCAACGCCTCCGGCAAGGCCAGGGCGACGATCATGGCCAACACCTCCGGCCGGGGCCGGCAGAGCCTGACGTCGGAGTACGAGATCATGCGCGGCGACCTGGTACGCATCCTCCACGACGCGTCCAGGGAGGGCGCGGAGTACGCGTTCGGCCTGAGCGTGGACGGCTTCACGCAGGACGAGCACAAGGTGCTCGCGCACTTCTCCGACGGATCGTCCGGCGAGTTCGACCTCCTGGTCGGAGCGGACGGGCAGGGCTCGCGCATCCGGCGGGCGATCCTCCCGGACGGCTTCGACCCCTACTGGCGGGTCGGCATCCACATGGCCTACTGGTTCGTCCCGCGCATCGCGTCCGACAGCGACATCCGGGACACCTACATGGTCCCGGGCGGTCGCCAGATCATGCGCCGCAGCCACAACGCGGCCGAGACGCAGGTGTACTTCGTCATGCGGGAAGTCTCGGAGGAGGCATCGGCGATCCATCGAGAGCCCGTCGAACGCCAGCAGGAGTTCTGGGCCGGCAGGTTCCGTGACGCCGGCTGGCAGACCGAGCGGTTCATCGAGGGCATGAAGGCCGGCCCCTTTTTCTACTCGCAGGAGATCCTCCAGGTGCGTACCGACACCTGGTCCAAGGGGCGCGTGGTTCTGGTCGGTGACGCCGCGCACTGCGCCTCTCCCTACAGCGGCATGGGTGTTTCCGGCGGGCTGGTCGGCGCCTATGTCCTGGCCGGTGAGATCAACCGGCACCCGGATGACCTGCCGGCGGCGTTGGCGAACTACGACGCCGTGCTGCGGCCTTTCGTCGACGAGATCCAGGCCGAGGTGAATCCGCGCATCCTGCGCCTGGGCATGCCCATGACCCGGCGGGCGATCGGCGCCTTCCTCTCCGCGACCGCGCTGGCCTGCTTCCTGCACGTCCCCGACTTCGTCGCGCGCCACTCGAAGAAGGACCGCGGGGGCGACTGGCGCCTCCCGGAGAGCCCGGTACCGTTCCGTCCTCGCGGACGGTGAGGGTCGGGTGCCCCTGCCTATCCGCTCAGCACGCGATCGAGCGCTGCCCGGCCCGCGGGTCCCCATGCCGGTTTGCCGCCAGGGAGGCCGCGGTCTCCGTTCTCGCCCATCAGCATGAGGAACAGGCCCTTCAGAGCGGCCAGCCCGCGGGCGCGCCGGATCGTCCCCTCGTCCGCGTGCGCGTAAGCGTCGAAGAAGCGGGCGGCGGCGCCGGCGGGGAGGATCACCCATGCGGCCGCCAGGTCCCAGGCCGGATCTCCGGCGAACATGTCCCCGAAGTCGATCACGCCTGCGAGCGTCCCGTCCGCGATTACGACGTTCGCGGGATGGAGGTCGCCATGCACCCAGAGCGGCGGGCCCTCCCACTCGGGCGCCGCTACGGCGTCGTCCCAGACGGCCCGGACGTCGTCGGCGATGTCGTCGGGGACGACGGCGTGGAAGAAGTGGTCGAACCCGTCGGTGCACTTGCCGGGGTGGTCACCGCGGTCCTCGCTGATCGGCGCGTCGTCGGGCGCCTCCACGTGGAGCGCCCTGAGGAAGCCCGCCAGGGTGTCGGCCGCGTGGTCGCCGCGGCTGATCGAGGTGTGGTCCAGCGGCTCCCCGTGGACCCACGTCATGACGGTCCAGGGCCTGGGGAACCGGGCGGACGGCTCACCGATCCGCACCGGGGCGGGGATCGGAAGCGGCAGGCGCCCGGCCAGGACGGGCAGCCACCGGCACTCCTTGCGCTGCTGACCCACGGCGCCTTCCATGCGCGGCATGCGCACGGCCAGGTCGTCCCCGAGGCGCCACATCTGGTTGCCCCACCCGCCCGCCACTTCGCGGACGGCCGGCCCCGCGAGGTCTGGATGCTGCTCCCGCAGCAGGGCGCGGACCAGGTCGGCGGTGATCTCGAAGTGGGAGTCGGTCATGCGGGATCACTGTACTGCGGTGGGCATGGCGGCTCTCGATGACCTCTGGCGGGGGACTCCGGCACGGTTGACAGGATGGCAGTGATGGCACGTCCCCGAGGGGTCGAGGACACGGTGATCCTCCGCGCGACGGTCCGGGTCATGGGCCGGGCGGGGCCCTGGCGGCGTTGACGGCGGAGTCGGCAGCGGAGATCTCCACCCCGGGGAGCTACGCCAACCACCTGGCGTTTTTGTGCATGGATATCGGCGATCCGCAGCTCTACGAGCGCGCGCCGGCCATTCACCGCACCCAGGCGCGGGTGATCGAGGACCTGCTGACGGAGGCGGCCGATACGGGCGAGCTGCGCGCCGGAACCGACGCCGCGGCGCTGGCGCGCTCCGTCCAGGATCGCCGCCGGGGCGGGCCTGACCTGGGCGCTCGACCGTGAAGGCACCCTTGAACAGCGGCTCCGGCGAGAGCTCCGTGTCGTGCTGTCCCCCTACCTTCCGCCCCTGCACGACCTGGAGGAATCATGACGACCGGCGCGCGTCCGCTCGCCGGAAAGGTGGCCCTGGTCGCCGGGGGCACCCGAGGCGGCGGACGGGGCGTCGCCGTCCGCGTCGACCACGGTCGTCCCGATGAGGTCCGCTCCCTCGTCGACAAGATCGCCGCCGAGCGGGCCGGGCGGCTCGACATCCTGGTCAACCCGGTGTGGGGCGGAGACCCGCTGACCGACTGGGAACACCCCCTGTGGGAGCAGGATCTGGACGCCGGCCTGCGGTTGCTCCGGCAGGCGGTGGTGACCCATGTGATCCACGGACCAGCCCCTGGGCGCGGGCGGGGTTGACGAAAGCGCCGGTGTGGGACGCAATGTTCGTGCGTCGGGCGCCCGGCCCAGCGCCAGCGGGGAGCCGATCATGCGCGCCATGGATTCCGATGACGCCAGACTGCTGGGGATGGCGCTCTTCTTCGGGTGCGTCGGCCTCGGCATCATCCTGTTCAGCCTGCACGAGATGAGGGAACTCGCCCGGCTCTCCGACCACGGCATCACCACCACCGGAACGGTGATCTCGAAGAGGACCGAGCCGAGGGGCCCGGCGGGTACCCGCACGGTCGTCAAGGTGGGCTTCACCGCCTCCGACGGGACGCGGCACGTGGTGGACGACGAACACGGCGACCACCCGGTGGGCGCCAGGATCGCGGTCGTCTACGATCCGGACGATCCCGATCGGGCCAGGCCCCACGACACGTCCTCGGGGGGCCGGTGGCGGTTCGGCGTCGTCTTCGGCGTGCTGTTCCTGATCTTCACGGAGGGAATGGCCCTGGTGATCTTCCGGGAGGGTCGGCGCGCGGAACCGGCCGGCTCCCGCTGAACCCCGTGTGAGATGTGTCTCGGAAGGCGCGCCGACGTCACATCCGGGGTCCGCGAAGCCTCTTTCCCAGTATGGAGACTTTCGCGACCCCGGCGCGGGAGACGGCGGACCTCGCCTTCGTCCACGCGGCGCACGACGCCTTCCGCCGCGACGTGGACCGGCTCGCGGCGGTCGTGGCGGCGGGCAAGGACCGCGCGCCGCATGTCCGCGCGGGCTGGGAGAACCTCAAGGAGCAGCTCCACCTGCACTTCCAGGTGGAGGAATCGCTGCTGTGGCCACGCGTCGCGCGGGCGGTGCGCGGCAGGCCCGTCGAGCTGGCCGTCCTCGCGGACGTCCAGGAGGGGTACGCGCGGATCGAGCCGCTGGTGGTCGCGGTCGACGCCGCGCTGGAGCAGGACGACCCGTCCGACCGCGCGAACCTGGAGGCGGCGGTCGCGGCGCTGCGGACGGCGCTGGACGTCCAGCTGCGGCATGAGGACACCGGCGCGCTGCCGCTGGCGCGCTCGGTGCTCGGCCCGGAGGAGTGGCGGGGGCTCCGCGACGCGCTCCGCCGCGAGTGCGGGACGCACATGACCCGCCTCGTCCCGTGGATCGTGGACGGGATCGGGCCGATCGAGCGGAGCCGCTTCCTGACCGCGCTGCCCAGGGCCGTCCAGGAGGACAACCGGCTGACGTGGGAGCCGAGGTACCGCAAGCGGCGCCTGTGGAGCGTGTGACTCAGTCATGCAGGACGCCGAACAGCGTGACCCACTGGTCGGGGTGGACGAACGCGACGACGGTGTCGCGGGGGAGCCTGGCGGCGCGGAACGCCGCGTCCAGGCGCCGCCTCGGATGGGCGGCGCGCAGTGAGGCGTGCAGCGTGCCGCCCTTGCCGCCGAACCCGAGGGTGACGCACCGCCGGTAGGCGTCCATGGCGGACCCGGGCAGGAGCGCGTGCTCGCGCCGGTCGAGCCGCAGGATCGCCGAGTCCACGCGCGGGACGGGGCGGAAGCCCTCGCGCGGGATGCGTTCGGCCAGCCGCCAACCGAACCGCGGCCACGTCTCGACGGTGAGGCGGCTCCAGCGTCCGTAGCCGCCGGTGCGCTTGCGGGCGTACTCCCACTGCGTGATGAGGGTGGCCGACGCCAGGCCCGGCGCGTCCAGGGCCCAGCCGACGATCCGGGACGTGGCGGAGTAGGGGATGTTCCCGGCCAGGTGGAACGGCCCGCCGGGCGGCCGCGCCCGGAGGAAGTCGCCCCGCACGCAGGTGACGTTGCCGAGGCCGCGGCCGCGCAGCCGGGCCGCCCACACCGGGTCGACCTCGTAGGCGATGACGCGGTCGGCGCGGTCGGCCAGCGCGGCGGTGACGCGCCCGTCACCCGCGCCGACCTCGACGACGAGGCCGCCGGGACCGTCGCCGACCATGCGCGCGTAGCGGCGGATCAGGTCGCGGTCGGCGAGGAAGTTCTGGGAGAGCTCGCGGCGGGCGCGGTCACGGGCGGTCCGCCCCTTCGCCGCGCGCCGGTGATGGGAGATGCGTTCGTTCACGGTCGCCGTCCTTGGCGTCCGGCCATGGGCCGGGAGGACGGACGGGCCGCGCGCGAGGCGGCGCCGAGGAGCGCGGGAGTGCCCGGCGGGCCCGTCCGAGATGGTCAAGGGCTCGGAGGCCCTGGACGGCGTCGGACTGCACGGGCGACGGAACGCGCGGCTCGGCGGGTCAGCGGCTGAGGCGGCGTTCAGGAGGCGGGGCGTCCCCGCCGGGAGATCAGGCGTCGGCGCGCACTGGGCGGTCCAGGGCGGGACGGCGCCCGCGCGGCCGCACATAGGCGGCGGCATGGGCGGTCCCCTGGGCCGCGATGTTCACGTAACATCCCACGCGCCCACCGTAGGGGCACGGGCCGACCTGACTCAAACGGTTTTCGGTCGGTCCGCCCACCACCCTCCCGATGGCGCATTCGGGCAGGTCAGAAGCGGCAAAGCCGTTTAAAGGCGCTGTCAAGGGGCTATGACGGTAGGCGTATGGAGACCGGGACCTCGCCGGGACCACGCCGGTGCGGGCCCGGCGGTTGAGGAGGACCGTCTTGCGGAAAGCGCACGAGATGCAGATGGTCAGGGTCGGGGAGTCGGGCCTGGAGGAGTGGGTGTGCCCCGTCTGCGGCCGACGCCTGATGCTCCGATGGCCCCCGAACTACGAGAAGCGCGTGGTCGAGCCGGGCGACGAGGAGGCCGGTCACGTGGGCGCCCTGGAGACGCCCGCCGTGAACGCCGGGGCCTGCGAGCGCCGGTGGCTGCGCGAGACGGGCCGGGACCACCACACCGGGCACGCCGAGGCGATCTGACCCGCCGGTGTGCGAGGCCTGAGCCGCGTGGCCCGGGCCCCGCACGTCCTCGGCCGTCTAGAAGGGGTGCGGGGCGATCTCGCCGCGCATCGTCACCCACTGCGACTCGGTGAACGCCTCGATGTTGGCGTCCGGGCCGCCGAACCGGGACCCGTTCCCGGACGCGGCGAGCCCTCCGAACGGTACGACCGGCTCGTCGTTCACGGTCTGGTCGTTGATGTGCACGAGCCCGGTGGGCACGGCGTCGGCGATCTTCATGGCCTGGCCGACGTCGCCGAGGATGCCGAGCGAGAGGCCGTACTCGCTGTCGGCCGCCAGCGCGATCGCGTCGTCGGCCGTCGCGAACGGCACGACGGGCGCGACCGGGCCGAACACCTCCTGCGCGTACGCGGGCATGTCCGGGGTGACCTCCGCGAGCACGGTCGGGCGGTAGAACAGCCCCTCGTGGGTGCCGCCCGCCGCGAGCCGCGCGCCCGCCGCGACGGTGCCGCGCACCAGCTCGTCCACGTGCGCGAGCTGCCGCTCGTCGATGATCGGGCCCAGCGCGACCGGCCCGGCCGCCGGGTCGCCGACCGGCAGCTTGTCGGCCTTGTCGGCCAGCGCCGCGACGTACTCCTCGTGCAGGCTCTCGTGGACGAGGTGCCGCCCCGTCGTCATACAGATCTGCCCCTGGTGCAGGAACGACCCCCACGCGCCCGCCGACACCGCCTTGGACACGTCCGCGCCCGGCAGCACGATCAGCGCGTTGTTGCCGCCCAGCTCCAGGTGGGCGCGCTTGAGCAGCCGCCCGCACACCTCGCCGATCTTGCGTCCGGCGGGGGTGGAGCCGGTGAAGGACACCACCCGCACCTCGGGCGCGGCCACGACCGCCTCGCCCGCCTCCAGGCCGCCGGGCAGCAGGTGCAGCAGGCCCTCGGGCAGCCCCGCCTCCTGGAACACCCGCGCGAGCACCACGCCGCCGCACACCGCCGTGCGCGGGTCGGGCTTCAGCAGCACCGCGTTGCCCAGCGCCAGCGCGGGCGCCACCGACCGCATCGACAGGATCAGCGGGAAGTTGAACGGCGAGATGACGCTCACCACCCCGGCGGGACGGCGCCGCGCGAGGCTCCAGCGCGGCTGCGCCGACGGCAGCACGAGCCCCTGCGGGTGCGAGGCCAGCGCCGCCGACTCGTAGCAGAGGTTCGCGGCGAAGTGCGCTTCGAGCTCGGCCTTCGGCGGGATCGACCCGGCCTCCCGGACGAGCCAGTCGCGGATCTCCTCGGCGTGGTCCTCGAACAGCCGTCCGGCGCGGCGCAGCACGGCCGCGCGCTCCTCGTAGGTGCGGGCGGCCCAGTCCCGCTGCGCGGCGGCGGCGGCCTTCGCGGCGGCGGCGACGTCCGCGCCGTCCGCCTGGCCCAGGCTGCCGAGCGTGCCGCCGGTCGCCGGCTCGACGACGTCGTAGACACCGCCCCGGCCGGCGGACCAGCCGCCGTCGAAGATCTTCCCCGTCCACAGGGCGGGATCGAGCAACGTCATCGTTCCTCCTCAGATACGCGCGCGGGGACCACGGAGGCCCCCCTCCCCACCCTGACCATGCCCGACGCGGCGGGAAACATCAGCTTTCCACTGAATGGAACCCCACCGGTGTGATCTTGTGCCGCGCCCGCGCGGCGGCCCGCCGGCACCACCAGCGCCGCGCCCCAGCGAGACCGCTCCCGCGACCACCGCGCCGAGCCGCAGCCCCGCCGCGCAGGACGGCCCGTCCGCCGCGCCGCCGGCATGGGCCGACAGGTGAGCCGCACGCCGCTGCCCCCCGCCCGGACGCGGCCGTCCGCGCCGCTTCTGCTCGGGACGCTGCCGCCGGCGCGCCCACCGCGGCTGCACCTGGCCCTCGCCCCGCGCCTCCGCCCCTACGGAGGAGGAGACGACCTGACCGGCGGCCTTCAGCGGAAGGAGTCGCGGTGGTCCTCGGCCCACCGCTGGAAGGTGCGCGCCGGTTCCCCGGTGATGTCGGCGACGGTCGAGGTGACCAGCGTCGAGGCCGCGCGGATCTCGGCCGCGCCCAGCAGCGCGTCCACCAGGACGGGCGGGCGGCCGTCGGCCAGCATCCGCTCCCGCGCCCGCTCGACCGGGACCTCCTCGAAGCGCAGCTCGCGGCCGACCGCCGCGCCGATCGCCCGGACCTGCTCGGGAGGGCCGATCACCTCCGGCCCGGTCAGCCGGTGGGTCGCGCCCCGGTGGGCGTCGCCGGTGAGGACGCGGGCGGCGACGGCCGCGATGTCGCGCGGGTCGATGACCGCCGTCGCGGGCATGAGCGGGCCGCGCACCGTCCCGGTGGTGCGGATCTGGTCGGCCCAGCCCAGCGTGTTGCTGGCGATGGTGTCCGCCCGCAGGACGGTGTGGGAGGGTCCGAACTCCGCGACCAGGGCCTCCATCCCGGCGTGCAGCGTGAAGATGGGGTCGTGCCGTTCCTCGGGGCGCCCTCCCACACCGATCGAGGACAGGTAGACCACGTGCCGCGCGTGCCGGGCGATCGCCTCCAGCACCTCGCGCGCGCCCTCGGTGGTCAGCATCGGCCACACCAGGAAGACCGTCTCGACGCCGGTCAGCGCGGCCTCCAGTCCCGGGGCGTCCTTCAGGTCGCCGACCGCGACCTCGACACCGGCGGGCAGGTCGGCCTCGGCCGCCTCGTCCGGACGCACCAGCGCGCGGACCCCGTCCGCCCCCACGGCCTGGAGCTGGGACAGCACGTGCCGTCCGACGTTCCCCGTTGCCCCGATCACCAGGATCATCGTCCTACCCCCATATCGTCCTACCAGGTCAGGTCGCTGACGAGGGTGCTGCGCGAGTCCGCGCCCGACAACTCAGACGGGCCACATCGACCAGATTCGACACCGCATAGGCTGTGGTGGTGAAAACCGACACCGCCGACGCGTTCGACCGGCGGCTCGTCCACGCGCTCCAGCTCGACGCGCGCGCCCCCTTCAGCCGCGTCGCCGACGTGCTGGGCGTGTCGGACCAGACCGTCGCGCGGCGCTACCGGCGGCTGCGCTCGGCGGACCTGCTGCGGGTGGTGGCGGTGCCGCCCGCCAACTTCTACGGCCACGGGCGCTGGATGCTGCGGCTGCGCTGCGCCCCCGGCGCGGCGGGCGCGATCGCCGCGGCGCTGGCCCGCAGGGACGACACCGCCTGGGTGCAGCTGGTGTCCGGCGGCACCGAGGTCCAGTGCATCGTCCGCGCGCGGGGGCCCGGCGAGGGCGAGCACCTGCTCCTGGAGCGCCTGCCCCGCACCGGACGGCTGGTGGACATCGCCGCCTACTCGCTCCTGCACACCTACTACGGGTCGCCCGGCCGCGTCCGGCTGCTCAACGCCCTCACCGAGCAGGAGGCGGACCGGCTCGGCCCGGGGCCGGAGGCGGCGACCGGCGCCGAGCCGGCCGACTGCGACGCCGACGACCTCCACCTGCTGAACGCCCTGGCCCGGGACGGTCGCGCCCCGCTGGCCGATCTCGCGGCGGCCACCGGCTGGTCGCAGTCGACCGTCCGGCGGCGGATGGAGGAGTTGCGGGCCGGCGGCGCGCTCCACTTCTACGTCGAGTTCGACACCGCCTACCTGGGCTACCGCACGGGCGCGCGGCTGTGGGCCTCGACCGCGCCCGCCGACCTGGAGGCCACCGGACGGGCGCTGGCCTCCCACCCCGAGATCGTGTTCGCCGCGGCCACCACCGGCCCCACCAACCTGGTCGCCACCATCGTCTGCGCGGACACCCACGACATGTACCGCTACCTCACCGAGCGCATCGCCGCGCTGCCCGCCATCACCCATGTGGAGACGACCTCGATCATCCAGACCCGCAAGCGCCTCGGCCGCCACCTGCCCTCCCCCTGAGGCCGGGCGCCTCACGCCGGGTCGATGTCGTGGGGACGCGTGGCGAGGACCACCAGGGCCCCGGCGACCGCCAGTGCGGCCAGGACGGTGCCGAACGTGGTGGCCCCGCGGGTGAGGCCGACGGCCTCGCTGAGGTAGCCGGTGGAGACGGGCAGCAGGCCGGCGGGCAGGTAGCCGCCCACGTTGAGCGCGGCGTTGGCCTCGGCCAGGCGCTCCGCCGGGACGTTGGAGTTGAGCAGCGACAACCCGCCGAGCTGCCCCATGCCCTGCCCCGCGCCCGCGAGCAGGGCGGCGGCGACCAGCACCGCGACCGACCCGGTGTGGACGGCGGCGACCAGGGCGCCCATGGCGGCGAGCGTCGCCCCGGCGCCGGTGAGCAGGATCGTGCGGCGGCGCAGCGACCGGACGGCGAACTGCACGGCGGTGGAGGTCAGGAACATCGCGAAGGCCATCGCGCCGGCGACGATCCGGTTGGTGGTGTCCAGCAGGCCCGACAGCAGCGAGGGGCCCAGGGACAGCACGAACGAGGTCGCGGTGATGCCGGGGGCGAACACGGCGATGCCCAGGATCAGGTGCCGCCGGTTGGCCGCGGGCACGCGCGGCAGGCGGACCCATGAGCCGGAGCCGGGCGCGGGCGGCCGGGGGAGAGGCATGCGGAGCACCGTCAGGACGGCGGTGGCCAGCAGGACGGCCTCGACGAGGAAGACGGTGACGGTCGGGCCCGGCACGGTCTCGGACAGGACGCCCGCCAGCAGCGGCCCGAGGCCCGCGCCGAGCACCATCGCGCACGAGGCCAGCAGGGCGGCCAGCGGTGTGCGCTCTGGGCCGGCGACGTCGGTGACCGCGGCCATGCCGGCCGACACCACGGCGCCCACGGCGATGCCGCTGAACAGCCGGGCGATGATCAGCGCGGGGACGCCGGGCGCGACGGCGAAGATCGCGCAGGCGGCGAGGGCCAGCCCGAGCGCCGGTACGAGGACGCGCCTGCGGCCGAGCCGGTCGGAGGCGACGCCGGAGACCAGCAGGGACCCCAGCAGCCCGGCGATGTAGGAGGCGAAGATCACCGTCAGCGTGCCCCGGGAGAAGCCGAGGTCGCGCTGCCACAGCACGTACAGCGGGGTCGCGGCGTTGGACAGCACGAACACGGCGGTGACCGGCCAGGCGGCCAGCCAGATCCAGGCGGTGGACCCCCGCTCGCGGGGCGCGGGGGAGGACAAGGGCAGCCGCGGTGACCGCGGCGACAGGGTCCGGCTCGTTGACATGCGTGTTCTCCCAGCACATCGACAGTACGACTTGAGTCGAATAGGTTCGAGTGCGTTCGAACATAGCACGTAGTACGATCGGAGTCGTACAGCAGTCGACATTGGGGGAGGGCCGCCGTGGCCGCGACCGTGACCGAGGTTCCCGCCGTCCGGGAACTGCCCGAGCCGGACGGCCTGCCCGAGCCGCTGCCCGAGCCCGCGGTCGACGACCTGCGGCTGGAGGCGGTGCTGGGCGTGCTGAGCGATCCGCTGCGGCTGGGGATCGTCCGCAAGCTGCTGGTGGAGCGCGAGCGCTTCGACCACACGTGCGGCTGGTTCGGCCTGGACCGGCCGAAGTCGTCGCTGACCCACCACTTCAAGGCGCTGCGCGAGGCCGGGGTGATCAGGCAGCGGCAGTACGGGCTGGAGCGCCGCAGCCACGTCCGCACCGCCGACCTCGACGCGCGCTTCCCCGGCCTGCTGGACCTCGTCGTGGCCTGGACGCCGCCCCCCGCCTGACGGCCGCGGCGGACGTCAGGCGGCGGACTCCGGCCACTCGGCCTTCAGCCGGACTCTGTCCTTACTTGTGGACGGTGATGCAGGGTTTCGCCGGGCCGGCGATCGTCCAGCTGTTGCACAGTTTGGCGTTGTGGCGGAACTTGCGCCCCTTGCCGCGCCAGGTGAGCTGTGCGGAGTGGTGTTTGTCGGCGCAGGACTTCTGGTTCGTGTGGAACCGTTTCCCGTCCACCCAGAACCGCCCCTCGCTGCACAGGTACTTGTAGGACTCCTGGGTGTGCTCGAAAGTGGTGGCCCAACTCTTGACGTACAGGCCCTTGCCGTTGACGTTGACGCACACCCTGCCGACCCAGGCGGTTTTCTCGCACTTCTTGGCGCTCTTGGTCTCCGCCCTGTCGGACAGGATGAGCGTGCCGGCCGGTTCGCCGGTCCGGGAGTCGAAGACCGTCATGGTCTGGGAGCCGGCCCGCCCGGCGGCGACGCCGAGGCGGGCGCCTCGGCCAGACCCAGGCCGCCCGCGGTGACCACGGCGGTCACGGCGAGGGCCGCGATAGGAGAACGCAAGCGCTTCCTCCGAATGTCCCTGAACTCGAATTCGAGATCGCCGACAATGGCGGCGGTCCGAGCCGCCCGCACGCGGCGGCTCGGACCTCCGGAGAAGAAGACTGCGAAGGCATCGCTTATGTGACATCCCAAACCCGTCGGCCACGATCGGGTTCGATGGCGCCGACCCCCTTACGGAGTGTCCGCCATGGGACGGCTGTCGACCGGAGCCTCGTCCCTCCCCTCGGACCGGTGGCGCCGCACCAGCGCGCACGACGCGGCGCCGATCACGATGACCGCGATGGGCAGCGCCAGCGTCGGCCGCAGCGCGTGGACGAACCCGTGCTCGAACGTCGCCGCCGCCACCCGCTGGACGTGGTGGACGAGGTCCGGTGACGTCCCCGGAGGGGTGTCCGGCGCCGCGCCCCGGCCGCCGCCGACCTCCAGACCGCCCTTGGCGGCGTGGTCGAACCCGGCCACGAACCGGCCGCGGAGGTCCGGTGGGAGACCGGCGGCCCGCGCGGACGCCTCGTCCCGGAGCGAGCCGGCGAGGCGGTTCTGCAGGATCGCGCCCACCGCCGCGCTCCCGGTGATCGTGCCGATCTGCCGGATCGTGTTCAGCACTCCGGACGCGGCCCCGGCCATCCTCGGCTGCACGTTGCGCAGCGCGACCGTGACCATCGGGCCGAACACGCAGCCGATCCCGAGCCCCGCCACGGCCAGGGGAGGCTGGAGCGCCTGCCAGGTGCGCCCGACGTCGGCGACCGCCGCCAGCCAGGCCATGCCGACCGCGAACAGGGCGAGGCCGGACATCAGGATGTACTTGCCGCCGAGCCGGTCCGACGCGCGTCCCGCGACCGGCGACACCAGCGCCGACAGCACCATGCCCGGCGCCATCACCAGACCCGCCTTCAGCGCGCTGAACCCGAGGACCGACTGCAAGTAGATCATCACCGGCAGGAACAGGCCGATCATCCCGACCTGGACCGCCGCCGACACCACGCTCATGACCGCGAAGTCGCGGTCGCGGAAGAGCGTGAACGGCAGCAGCGGCTCATCGTCCTGCCGGGTGCGCTGGTGCGCCAGGAACACCGCGAGCAGCAGCGCCGCCCCGGCCAGCAGCGCCCAGATCCCGGCGTTCCAGCCGTACCGCTGGCCCTCGGTCAGCCCGAAGGTCAGGCACAGCAGCGCCGCGGTCGCGAGCGCGACGCCCGGCACGTCCAGCCGGTGCGGCCTGCCGGGCCGGACGTCCGGGATCAGCGTGAGCGCCATCACCAGCACGGCCGCGCCGATCGGAACGTTGACGAAGAAGATCCAGCGCCACCCGGCGGCGCTGACCAGCAGCCCGCCGAGCGTCGGCCCGGCGATCGTCGCCACGCCCGCGACCGCGCCCCAGACGCCCAGCGCCGCGCCCCGGCGCTCGGCCGGGAACGTGGCGATGATGATCGTCATCGTCTGCGGCATCAGCGCCGCGGCGCCGAGGCCCTGCACGGCGCGGGCGGCGATGAGCTGGGCCGGGTCCTGCGCCAGGCCGCACAGGACGGAGGCCACCGTGAACAGCGCCACCCCGGCCACGAACATGGCGCGCGGCCCGCGCAGGTCGCCCAGCCGACCGGCGGTGATCAGCAGCGCGGCGAGCACGAGGATGTAGACGTTGATCACCCACAGCACCGCGTCGAGCGAGGCGTCCAGCTTGTCGATCATGCTGGGGATGGCGACGTTGACGGCCGTCAGGTCCAGCAGCGTCATGAAGAACCCCAGGCTGAGCGTCACCAGCACCGCCCAGGGGTCGCCGCGCCACCTGCTCATGCGTGTCCTCTCCTCGTTCCCGTCCGGGCCGGTGGGGGTCAGCCCTTGCCCGGCGCCTGGAGGCTCCATAGCCGCCCGTCGGGGTCGCGGACGGTCATCTCCTTCGTCCCGAAGTGGGTGTCCTCGAACGCCGTGACCACCTCGACCACCGGGTCGGGGCGGAACGCCTCGGCGTCCTCGACCCTCAGCGCGAGCTGGAGGCGGGGCTCCCGGTCCTCGGGGACCTCGGCGATGAAGACGTAGGGACCGTTCCCGTTGCGGAGCTGGCCGGAGCCGTGGCCGGTCTCGAACTCCAACTCGAAGCCCAGCGCCTGGAAGAACCTGGCCGCCTTGCCCCAGTTGTGGGTCTCCAGGAAGACGGCCTCGAAGCCTTGGGTGCTCATTGCTTGTCTCCTTGTTCCGACGATCGCCGACTCTGCCCGTGGGGGTCGCCGAGATAGGCGCGCAACGCCTCGGCGACCAGGGCCGACAGGGACAGGCCCGACTCGACCGAGTGATGTTTGACCTGCTTGATCAGCCCGATGGGCAGATACACGTTGAACTGCTTGACGTCCTCATCTCCCACGGACTTGATGCTAGCATCCTAGCTGACACGGATGCTAGCAACCTAGGAACGCCGAAGAGAGGGCGGTTCGGAGAAGGTCAGGCGGTGGGGTGCTCGGGCGAGGTCAGCGCCGTCCAGCCGTGTTCGAGCAGCGCGAACGCGCGGTCGAGGGCGGCGGACGGGTCGTCGCGGTCGGCGGCGAAGGCGGGGACCTCCAGCGCGAGGCGGGCGAGCGCGGCGCAGCCGTCGTCCTCGGGCGGGCGCCCGGCCTGCTCGGCTATCGCCCGCGCCAGCGCGTTCGCGTGCCGCAGCAGCATCCGGCGCGAATGCTCGCGCAGCTCGGGAGTCTCCTGGACGAGCCGCTGGAACCCGCCGAAGCGCGGGTCGCCGGCACGACCGGACGCGGCGAGGTGCGCGCGGAGCGCGTCCGGCACCGACCGGCCGGGGGAGCGGCCGGTGACGGCGGCGACCAGGGCGGCCTCGCGGTCGGCGTCCTCGTCGAAGACCAGGGCCTCCTTGCCGCCGGGAAAGTGCTTGAACAGCGTGCTCACCGACACGTCGGCCGCCTCGGCGATCTCGCGGACGCCCACCCCGTCGTAGCCGCGCTCCAGGAACAGCCGGAGCGCCGTGTCCGCGATCGAGCGGCGGGTGGCCGCCTTCTTGCGCTCGCGCCGGCCGGGCCGCGCCGAGGTCTCCGTCATGCGCTCACCCTAGCCCAAACTCGAAGCGGTTCGAAACTCGGAACTGTTTTACTTTCAGAACGATTCTACCTATGCTGGCGGAAGCGGCCCCCGGCACCGGCGGCCCCCGACCAAGGAGAAGGATCATGAACGCGAGCATCGCCGTCGTCGGCGCCGGCCCCGGCGGGCTGACCTGCGCACGCGTCCTCCAGGCCCACGGCATCGGCGTCACCGTCTATGACACCGACGCCTCCCGCGACGCGCGGAACCAGGGCGGCACCCTCGACATGCACACCGGCACCGGTCAGGCCGCCCTCGACGCGGCCGGGCTCCTGGAGCCGTTCCTGGCGCTCTCGCGGCCCGAGGGGCAGCGCATGCGGGTGCTCGACCGGGACGCGGCCGTCGGGTTCGACAAGGTGTTCGGCGGCAGCGGCGACGGCGCGCCCGAGATCGACCGGGGTCGGCTCCGCGCCCTTCTGCTGGACTCCCTGACGCCGGGCACCGTCCGGTGGGGTCGCGCCGTCACCCGCCTGGAGCCGCTGGGCGGGGGCGTCCACCGGGTCCACTTCGGTGACGGCTCACACGCCGACCACGACCTGGTCATCGGCGCGGACGGGGCGTGGTCCCGCGTCCGCGCCGTGCTGACCGGCGCCGTCCCCGGCTACAGCGGCGTCACCTTCGTCGAGGCCCGCTTCGACGACGTCGACACCCGGCACCGGGACATCGCGGCCCTCACCGGGGACGGCACCATGATGGCGCTGCACGACAACCGCGGCCTCATCGCGCAGCGCAACGGCGGCGGCCACATCCGCGTCTACATCGCCATGCGCGTCGCGCTCGACTGGCACGAGAGCGCCGGCGTCGACCTCGCCGACACCGGAGCCGTCCGCGCGGCGCTGCTGAAGGAGTTCCCCGGCTGGGACGCCTCGCTCCTCGCCCTCATCACCGGCAACGACGGCCCCTACACCAACCGGCCCATCCACGCGCTGCCCGTCCCGCACACGTGGGAGCACACCCCGGGCCTCACGCTCCTGGGCGACGCCGCGCACCTGATGTCGCCCTTCTCCGGCCAGGGCGCCAACCTCGCGATGCTGGACGGCGCCGACCTCGCCCGGGCCATCGCCGGCGCGGACGACCTCAACGATGCCGTCCGCGCCTACGAGAAGGTGATGCTGCCGCGCTCGGTCGAGGCGGCCGAGGGCGCGGCCGGGGCCATCGCCGACGCCATCGCCCCCGACGCCCCGGCCGGGGTCCTCGCCCACATGCGCGCGCACCACTGAGGCGACCCCGCACCGCATAGGATCATGTCCTGACCGAGGAACGAGGGGGTTCACGGTGGATCACTTGAACAGCGGGCTCGATCGCTTCGCCGGGCTCGTCCCGGGCGACCACGGCCTGTGCGTGGTCTCGACCCTGCGTCCGGACGGGACGATCCAGTCGTCGGTGGTGAACGCGGGGGTCCTCGCGCACCCGGTGACCGGGGCGCGGGTGGTCGGCCTGGTCGCGGTCGGCGGCGCCCGCAAGATCGACTACCTGCGCGCGCGGCCGCGCGCGAACGTGGTGGTCCGCTCCGGCTGGGAGTGGGCGTCCGCCGAGGGCCCGGTCGAACTCGCCGGCCCCGACGACCCGCTGCCCGGCGTGGACGCCGAGCGCCTCCGGGTGCTGCTGCGCGAGATCTTCACCGCCGCGGGCGGCACCCACGACGACTGGCCGACCTACGACCGGACGATGGCCGAGGAACGCCGCGTCGCGGTCCTGCTCACCCCCGACCGCGCGACCGGCAGCCCCGCCCGCTGAGCCGTCCACGCAGTGCGAGGCAGGAACGGGCCTGCCAGCCGTCCAGGCGGTGACCCGGCCGGAACCGGCGCGGCGGCGGCCTTCCTGGTCGCCGAGGGAGATCCATCACCTTTCGCTGGGGGAGCCGCATCTAGCGCCTCCGAAACAAAGGGGCTCCTAGCCCTTTGAGGAGTCCGTCGGGGGTGCGGAGAGGCGGCAGGCGCGGGCCACGCCGTCCAGCCAGTCCCGGGCGGCCGTTCGCTGCTCGGGGGTGAAGGCCGCCTCCAGATCGGCCTCGCGGCGGGCCACGGCGACGCGGGCCTCGGCCAGGCGCGTCCGGCCGGACTCGGTGATGTGGATCTTGTGTGAGCGGCGGTCGGACGGGTTCGGGCGGCGCTCGACCAGGCCCTGCGCCTCCAGGCCCGCGAGCATCTCGTTGGCGGCCTGGCGGGTGCTGGCCACCTGCCGGGCGATGTCGGCGACGGACATGCCCGGATGCGCCTGGGTCATGATCAGCGTCGCGTACTGCGGGGTCGACAGGCCGAAGGCCTTGAGCTCCTCGCCGATCGCCGCCCGCATGTTCAGCCAGACCGTGCGGACCTGGAACGCCAGCGTCCCGGTGTCGTGGCGATGGAAACCCAACGTTCGCCCCTTCGGAGATTGACAGGTTCCTGACGATCGGGCCATCATGCGTTTCGTCAGGTTCTTGACTATCTTAGCGAAGGTTCCCCATGACGAGTCCGCCCGCGTTGCCGGCGTCCAGGCAACGGATGATCCTCATCGTGCTGCTGTCGTCCTCGCTGCTGATCTGGCTGGACAACACGATCCTCTCGACCGCCTTCGAGACCCTCGCCGACCCCGAGCGGGGGATCGGCGCCAGCCCCGCCGAGCTGCAGTGGGTCACCGGCTCCTACACGCTGGTGTTCGCCACGCTGATGTTCACCGCGGGCGCGCTCGGCGACCGCTTCGGCCACCGCACCGTGCTCGCGACCGGGATCGCGATCTTCGGCGCCGCCTCGGTGTGGGCGGCCTACGCCGGCGGCGCGGGCGGGCTGATCGCCGCGCGCGCCGCGATGGGCGTGGGCGGCGCGCTGATCATGCCCGCGACCATGGCGATCATGATGTGGACGTTCAGCGGCGCCGCGCGGGCGACCGCGATCGGGCTGTTCTCCTCCTCGGCCGGGGTCGGGATCGCGGCCGGGCCGCTGCTGGCCGGGCTGCTGCTCGAACGGTTCTGGTGGGGCTCGGTCTTCCTGGTCAACGTGCCGGTGACGGTGCTGGCGCTGGCCGGGATCCTCACGCTCGTCCCGAACTTCCGCAGCCCCGAGCGGCGCCCGCTGGACCTGGCGGGGCTGGCGCTGTCGATCAGCGGCCTCGCCTTCCTGGCCTACGGGCTGATCCGCGCGGGGCAGGTGGCGTCCTGGACCCCGGTGGACGTGTGGGCGCCGATCCTCGTGGGGCTGGTCCTGCTGGCCGCCTTCGTGGTCGTCGAGCTGCGGGCCCGCCAGCCGGGATTCGACCCCCGGCTGCTGGCCGAGCGCGTGTTCGGCGGCGGCAACGCCGCGCTCGGCATGCTGATGTTCGCCATGACCGCCGCGGGCTTCTACGGCGCGTTCTACCTCCAGGGGGCGCGCGGCTTCTCGCCGCTGGAGGCGGGTCTCGCGATCTGCCCGGTGGCGGCGGGCCTGATGGTCGGCGCGCCGCTCGCGGTCCGGCTGGTGAGCCGCTACTCGCTGCGGCCGGTCGCCGTCCCGGCGCTGGCCGTCTCGGCGCTGGCGATGGGCTCGGCCGCCCTCTTCGGGCTGCACACCCCGCTGGTCTGGATCGAGCTGGTGTTCCTGGTGCAGGGGCTCGCGATCGGGATGGTGATCGGCCCGGTGACGACGGAGCTGATGAGCACGCTGCCGTTGGAGCGTGCCGGCGCAGGGTCGGCGGTCACCAACACCGTCCGGCAGACCGGCAGCGTGCTCGGCATCGCGGCCGGCGGCACGATCATGTCGATCGCCTACAGGGGCGCGATCGAACCGTCGTTGCGCGACGTGCCGGGCACGGCGGGGGAGCAGGCGCGGGTCTCGGCCGAGCAGGCGCGGCACGTCGCGGCCGCGATCGACCGTCCCGACCTGGTGGGCGAGGCCAATGACGCGTTCATCCACGCCATGCACGTCGGCTCGGGCTGGACGATGCTGATCGCGTTCTCGGGGGTGGCCCTGCTGATGGTCGCCCTGCGTCCCGTCCGCCGGACCGTGCGGCCGGACGCGGCCGACGTCGGGGAGACGGCCGCGCCCGTGACGACGCCCGCCGGAGGGTGAGCGCGGGCCGTCCGGGGCCGGTCCGCGCCGGCCCCGGGCGGTCGGGTCACCAGCTCGCGGGCTTGCCCGGCGTGTGGATCCACACCTCGAAGAGCCGGTCGAGGTCCTGGCCGGAGATCTTCTCGGCGAGCGCCTCGAACTCCTCGGTGGTGGCGTCGCCGTACCTGTGGTCGGCGAGCCAGGTGCGGACCAGCCGCAGGAACGGCTCGTCGCCGATCCGCTCGCGGAGCGCCTGGAGGGCCATCCCGCCGCGGAAGTAGACCGCGCGGTGGAACATCTGGTCGCGGGAGGGGTCGGCCACCGTGATGTCCCAGAAGGCGGGCCGTCCCGGCGGGATGGGCGGCGGGTTGTCGTAGTCGCGCTTGAACACGTCGTGGGCGGACGGCCCGCCGTGCCGCTCGGCCCAGTACCGCTCCGTCCAGAGCGCGAAGCCCTCGTTCAGCCAGACGTCCTTCCAGCGGGCGGCGCTGACGCTGTTGCCGAACCACTGGTGGCTGATCTCGTGCACGACGCCCTTCTCCACGGGCTGCTTCTGGTAGGTGGGCCGGGTCTGGGTCTCCAGCGCGTTGTCGACGTTGAGCGGCGGGACGGCGTTGTTCTCGATGATGGAGCCGGTGGAGGTGAACGGGTAGGCGCCGAAGTAGCCCGCCAGCTCGTCGGTCGCCCGCGTGGTGCGGGCGGGGGTGGCGAGCGAGTCGGGGTCGTCGGCGACCTCCGGGTCGACGGCGTCGAGCTGCGGGATCCCTGTGCGGGTGGTGGTCGTGGACACGTTGAACCGTCCGATCGAGGCCGTCGCCAGGTACGTCGCCATCGGCCGGTCCTCCCGCCACACGAAGGTGTCCTCGCCGCGGGCGCTCCACCGCTTGACCAGGTGCCCGTTGCCGATCACCTGGAGGCCGCGCGGCACGGTCGTCTCGGTCGTGAAGTAGGCCTTGTCGCGCGGGTTGTCGTTGGAGGGGAACCAGGTGGAGGCGGCGTCGGGCTCGCCCACGATCGTGGCGCCGTCCCTGGTGTGCAGGAACCCGTAAGGCAGGTCGAACACCACCGAACCGCCGAGCGTCACCGGGACGCCGTCGTAGCGGACGACCACCGTGAACGTGCGGCGCTCGCGCAGCCCCCGGCGCGGCGTGATCTCCAGCTCGCGCTCGCCGGTGCGCGCGAACGAGGCGGCGGCGCCGTCCACCCGCACCGACCGCACGTTCAGCTTGTACAGGTCGAGGTTGAAGCGCGACAGGTTCCGGGTGGCGACGGCCGTGATCGTGGTCGTGCCGGTCAGATGGTCGGTGTCCGGGTCGTAGCCGGTCTTGAGGTGGTAGCGCTGGACGTCGTAGCCGCCGTTGCCGAGGTCGGGGAAGTAGGGGTCGCCGAGCCCCGGGGCGCCGGGTTCGAAGCGGAGGTCGGCGGACGCGGCGGGCGCGAGCGGCCCGAGCGCCGCGGCGCCGGCCGCCGCGGCCGCGGCGACCGCGAGCGGGAGCCGGTGGGTGAACCTGGGAACCGCCATCGGGTGTCCTTCCCGGTCGGGTGGAACGATCTCTGCCGAACTGCTCAAACAAGATCATTACCGTCCCGGTGGCGAATGTCGATCATGGTTGGAGAACGATCGACGTGAGCCGGGGCCCGCGCGGCGAGGTGCCGGTGGGGCCACAGGTGGAGGCCGGCGCCGACCATGCCCACCGCCATGACGCCCAGCAGGAGGCGGTGGTCCACGGCGGCGATGAGCGCGGCGCCGATCATGATGGAGATCGTCTGAGGCCCGCTGGTGAAGGTCTCGGCGGCGGTGGAGACGCGGCCGAGCAGGGACGCGGGGGTCCGGCGCTGGAGGAGCGTGACGAAGGCGACCATGCCGACGGCGAAGCCCGCGCCGGCGACGACCCGTCCCGCGAGGACGGCGGGGAGCGCGGCGACCGCGCACAGGGCCGTGCCCGCCCCGAAGGCGCACAGGCCGACCGCGAGCGCCCCCATCTCGCCCACCCGCCGGACGGCCCGCGCGGACGCCAGCCCTCCGGCGACCGAGCCGACCCCCTGGGCGCAGGCCAGCACGCCGAGGAACTCGGGCGGGCGGTGCAGCCCCCGCTCGACGATCGCGAAGGACACCGACTCGCCCAGGCCGAGGACGAGCCAGGCGATCGCGGACGCGGTCATCGTGCGCCGCAGGGCCGGGTCGTCCACCAGGTGCCTGACCCCGGCCGACAGCTCACCCCGCCAGGACGGGCCCCCTCGCCGGACCTCGAAGCGCGGCGGACGGATCGCCGCGATGCTCCCGGCCGCGACGAGGAAGGTCACGGCGTCGACCAGCGCGACCGCCGCGCCGCCCAGGACCGCGAACAGCGCCGCGCCGGTCAGCGGGCCCGCCACCCGCAGCCCCTCCTTGATCCCTTGCAGCGTCCCGTTGACGGCGACGAGCATGTCGTCGTCCAGGAGCTCCTTGAGCAGACCGTTGAGCGCGGCGGCGGTGGCGACGAACAGCGTCCCGTAGAGCGCGGCGACCACGTAGATGATCCAGACGTCGCTCCGGTCGCGGACGGCCAGGAGGGGGAGCAGGACCACCGCCGCCACCAGGTTGGCGTGGACGAGGAAGCGCCGCTTGGACACCCGGTCGAGCAGCCAGCCGCCCAGGGGCGCCAGCGCGGACGGGCCCGCCAGGCACGGCATCACCATCGCGGCCGAGGCGGTGGAGCCGGTGAGGCTCTTGACCCACACCGCGAAGGTCAGCAGCATCACCGAGTCGCCCGCCATCCCGGTGGTGAGGCCGACGGTCAGCAGCCGCAGCTCGCGGTCACGCCACAGCGCCCCCGGCACCGGCCCTCACCGCGCGGGGTCGGTGGGGACGGCCGAGGTGAACACCGAGACCCGGCGGCTGCCCGGCGGGCGCCTGGACGGGTCGTCCCGGCGTTCGCGGTGGCGCAGCCTGATCTCGGTGAGCGCCGCGTTGATCTCGGCGAGCTCGGTGGCGGTGACCCAGACCGTGCTCTCGGAGAAGCCCGCCGCGTCCTGCCAGACGGCCGGGTCGGTGCGCCGCCACGCCTGCCAGGCGCGGATCAGGTCGAACTCCTGCTCCATGAACACCGCGCTGAGGGCGTCGCTGGCGGCGGCGACGGGGGCGGGCTCGTCGCTGCCGCCCCATTCCAGCGACCGTCCGGAGGGCCGCCAGGGGCGCTGGCGGCCCTGGCCCTCGCCGGTCTCCTCGGCGAAGCCGTGCTTGCCGAGCTGCCGCAGGTGCCAGGAGCAGTTGGCCGGGCTCTCATCGACGTGCTCGGCCATCTCGGTGGCGGTCGCCGACCCCAGCTCGTAGAGGGCCTGCAAGATCCGCAGCCGGGTCGGATGGGCCAGGACGCGCAGCTCCTGCGGGTCGGTCAGCTTCCTGCGGTCGTTCCCAGGTTCGTCGCTCACACCTGGAGGTTAGCGCTCGAAAGAGTCTTTCGAAAGAGTCTTTCCATAGTGAACGCGCAGGTCTCGAATGAGATGGGAGGGGGGATTGTGGATCCCTGTGCCCGGTGCGCCGATCCTTTGTCGATTCGTGCCAAGATTCGTGGTCGCCCTGGGTGGTTCGGTGTTCAACCTGCGGTGGTTGCCCAGGCGGGCGCGGAGGTTGCGCGCGGGGGCTTGCCGGGCGCGGAGCCGCTGGTTAACGTGCTCTCAAATTTATAGGAAACCTTACTGTTGATTACGCGCCTGACTCGGGGTTCGGGGGAATTCCGCCATGTTTCCCTACCGTGCCGTTGGAGTGAGTCTTGCGTCCGCGCACCATCCTCAGCATCTTCGCCGCCCTCCTGATCGTCGTCCTCGTCCCGCTCACCGCCCGCGCCGAGGCGCCGAGCGCGACGTTCTCCAAGCCGTCCGACTGGGGGGCGGGCTGGGAGGGCAGGTACACCCTCACCAACGGGTCCGGCTCGGCCGTCGACGGATGGACGGTCGAGTTCGACCTTCCGTCCGGGTCCGCCGTCGGGGCCTACTGGGACGCCCTCATGACCAAGGACGGGGCGTCCCACTACGTCTTCCGCAACCGCGAGTACAACGGCGCGATCGCGCCGGGCAAGTCGGTGGTCTTCGGATTCACCGGGACGGGCTCCGGGAGCCCCGAGAACTGCAAGTTCAACGGCCAGCCCTGCACCGGGGGGTCCAATGAGCCGGGCGGCCTCGGTGCCCCCGCCTCGGTCAGCGTCAGCGGACGCACCGACACCGGGCTCACCCTGACCTGGAAGGCCGGCAGCGGAACGCCGACCGGCTACCGCGTCTACGAGGGCTCGGAGGTGAAGGCCACCGTCACCGGCACGACCGCCACGCTGAACGGCCTGGAGAAGTGCTCCACGCACAGCTACACCGTCAAGGCCTACGACGAGAAGGGCGAGTCGCCGGCGAGCGCCGCCACCACCGGGACGACGACCGGCTGCGCGACCGCGGCGCTGCCCAAGCACATCCTGACCGGGTACTGGCACGACTTCGTGAACTCCGCGAGGCCGCTGAAGCTCTCCCAGGTGCCTGACGAGTACGACGTCATCGCGGTCGCCTTCGGCGAGTCGACGAGCAACTTCGGAGAGGTCAGCTTCAAGGTCGACCCGGGCCTCGCCGGCAAGGTCGGCGGCTACACCGACGAGCAGTTCAAGGCGGACGTGAAGGCGCTCCAGGCCAAGGGCAAGAAGGTCATCCTGTCGGTCGGCGGTGAGAAGGGCGCGGTCTGGGTCGGCAACTCCAGCGCCGCGACGCTGTTCACGAACTCCGTCTCCAAGCTGATGGACGAGTGGGGCTTCGACGGTGTCGACATCGACATGGAGAACGGCATCAGCCCGCAGTACATGGGGCAGGCGCTGCGGGCGCTGCGCGCCAAGGCCGGCAGCAACCTGATCATCATGATGGCGCCGCAGACGGTCGACATGCAGTCCACCGGCGCGGCGTACTTCCAGCTCGCGCTGAACATCAAGGACATCCTCACCGTCGTCAACATGCAGTACTACAACTCCGGCACCATGCTCGGCTGCGACCAGGGCGTCTACAGCCAGGGCACGGTCGACTTCATGACCGCGCTGGCGTGCATCCAGCTCCAGGGCGGGCTGCGCGCCGACCAGGTCGGCCTCGGGCTGCCGGCCGGTCCGGGCGCGGCGGGCGGCGGCGTCGTCCAGCCGGGGCTGGTCAACAACGCGCTGGACTGCCTGGCCAAGGGCACCGGCTGCGGCAAGTTCAAGCCGTCGAGCACCTACCCCGACATCCGCGGCGCGATGACCTGGTCCATCAACTGGGACGTCACCAACGGCGGCGGATTCGCCAGGACCGTCGGTTCGCACCTGAAGACGCTGCCGTAGAGGGGCCGACATGAGGAAGATCTGGGTCCTGGCGGTCATGCTCGCCGGGCTGCTGGTGGCGGCGGGTCCCGCGCACGCCGAGAACGTCCTGTCCAACGCCGGGTTCGAGAGCGGCTCGCTGAGCGGCTGGACGTGCTCGGGCGGCGGGTCGGCGGTGACCACGCCGGTGCGGACGGGCAAGTACGCGCTGGCCGGCGGGGTCAGCGCCGGCGACAACGGCCAGTGCACGCAGACGGTGGGCGTCCAGCCCGGCACCGCCTACACGCTGAGCGCCTGGGTACGCGGCAACTACGTGTACCTGGGCGTGACGGGCGGCGCGTCCACCTGGACGCCGTCGGCCTCGGACTACACGAAGCTGACGCTGACCTTCACCACGGCGGCCGACCAGAAGTCGGCGCAGATCTTCCTGCACGGGTGGTTCGGCGCCGGAACGTACCACGCGGACGACGTCGTGCTGGACGGTCCCGGCAGCCCCCAGCCGGGGACGCCGGGCCGTCCGGACACCCCGCGGCTCGGATCGGTCACCGACGACTCGATCGCGCTGTCGTGGAGCGCCGCGCCGGGGACCGTCACCGGTTACCGCGTCTACGAGGGCTCGGAGGTGAAGGCGACCGTCACCGGCACGTCCGCCACGGTCGGCGGGCTGGCCAAGTGCACCACGCACGCGCTCACCGTCGCGGCCTACAACGAGGTGGGGGAGTCGGCCAAGTCCGACCCCGTCACCGGGACGACCGGCGGCTGCGTGGACACCGGCCTGCCCAAGCACGCGCTCATCGGGTACCTGCACGCGAGCTTCGCCAACGGGTCGGGCTACATGAAGATGGCCGACGTCCCGGACGCCTGGGACATCATCAACCTCTCCTTCGGCGAGCCCACCTCGGTGACCTCCGGCGACATCCGCTTCAACCGCTGCCCGGCGAGCGAGTGCCCGAGCGTGGAGAGCGACGCCGAGTTCATCGCGGCGATCCGCGCCAAGCAGGCCAAGGGCAAGAAGGTGCTGATCTCGATCGGCGGCCAGAACGGGCAGGTGCAGCTCACCACGGCGGCCGCGCGGGACACCTTCGTCCGGTCGGTGTCGGAGATCATCGACAGGTACGGGCTGGACGGCCTGGACGTCGACTTCGAGGGCCACTCGCTCTACCTGAACTCCGGTGACACCGACTTCCGCAACCCGAAGACCCCGGTGATCGTCAACCTGATCTCGGCGCTGAAGTCGCTGAAGGCCAAGTACGGCGAGAAGTTCGTGCTGACGATGGCGCCGGAGACCTTCTTCGTGCAGGTCGGCCACCAGTTCTACGGCGGATCGGGCGGCGGTGACGGCCGCACCGGGTCCTACCTGCCGGTGATCCACGCGATGCGGGACGCGCTGACCGTGCTGCACGTCCAGGACTACAACTCCGGCCCGGTGATGGGGCTGGACGGCCAGTACCACACGATGGGCGGCGCCGAGTTCCACATCGCGATGACCGACATGGTGAAGGCCGGGTTCACGGTCGCGAACACCGGCCAGACGTTCCCGGGGCTGCGCCCCGAGCAGATCGGGTTCGGGACCCCGGCCGCCGTCCCCGCGGGCAACGGCCACACCTCGCCGGCGCAGGTGCAGCAGGCGTTCACCTGCCTGGCCAAGGGCACCGGATGCGGCTCCTACACGCTGCGCGGCGGGCCGTCGCCGGCGCTGCGCGGGCTGATGACCTGGTCGATCAACTGGGACCGCTACTTCAACTGGGAGTTCATGAACGCCCACGAGCCGTTCCTCAACGCGCTTCCGTGAGAGCTCCGGCCCGCGCGCCGGAGTCCCCACCCCAACCGGAAGGAAGAAGATGAGATCCACCCGAGCGAAGGTCGCCGTCGCGGCGGCCGCGGTCCCGGCGGCGTCGGCGGTCGCCGTGCTGGCGCCCGCGGCCCCCGCCAGCGCGCACGGCACGATGTCGGACCCGCCGAGCCGCGTGTACGTCTGCAAGGACGAGGGCCCCGAGTACCCGAAGTCGGACGCCTGCAAGGCGGCCGTCGCGGTCGCCGGCACCCAGGCGTTCTACGACTGGAACGAGGTGTCGCTGCTGGACGCCGCCGGGCGGCACCGGCAGATCATCCCGGACGGGCAGCTGTGCAGCGCCGGGCGCGCCAAGTACCGGGGGCTGGACCTCCAGCGCACCGACTGGCCCGCCAAGCGCATCACCTCCGGCCCGCTGACGATCACCTACCACGCGACCGCGCCGCACGCGGCCAGCAACTTCGAGTACTACATCACCCGCGAGGGCTGGGACCCCTCGCAGCCGCTGCGCTGGGCCGACCTGGTCCACCTGCAGACCTTCAACAGGCAGAACCCGACCACGTTCACCAAGTGGACGCTGAACATCCCGCCGCGCACCGGCCGGCACCTGATCTACTCGATCTGGCAGCGGGTCATGGGCAGCAACGAGGCGTTCTACACCTGCTCGGACGTGGACTTCGGCGGCTCCAACGGCCCGACGACGCCCCCCACCACACCGCCGACGAACCCGCCGACCAACCCGCCGACGACGCCGCCCACCACGCCGCCCACCACGCCGCCCGAGAGCGGCACGTGGGCCGCCGGGACGGCCTACAAGACCGGCGACAAGGTCACCTACAACGGGGCGACCTACGAGTGCGTCCAGCCGCACACGGCGATCGCCGGGTGGGAGCCCGCGACGACCTCCGCCCTCTGGCGGACGGCCTGAGCGCGGCGCCATGAGGTACGGCGCACTGGCTCTGCTCGCCGCCTGCGTCCTGCTGCTGGTCGTCCAGTGCGGGGCCGTCGGCGGCTCGTCGTCGACCGCGCCCGCCGCCGAGCGCGGCGGGCCCGGGTTCAACGCCACCGACGTGATGTTCCTGCAGATGATGGTCCCCCATCAGGGGCAGGGCGTGCGGCTGGTGCGGCTGGTGCGCCGCCATCCCGTCCGCCCGGAGGTGGCGACCCTGGCGGCGGCGATCGAGTCCACCCAGCTCACCGAGGTCAAGGACATGGCGGGACGGTTGCGCGGGTGGCGGCGTCCGCCCACCGCGCCGCCGCACTCGCACGCCTCGCACGGCGGCATGCCCGAGACCACCCAGACCGAGCTGGACGCGCTCGACCGGACGCCCCCCGACCGGTTCGAACGCGCCTTCCTCAACCTCCTGATCGCCCATCAGGACGACACCGTCCAGATGGCGCGCATGGAGACCGGCGGCGGCCAGGACGCCTGGACCCGCCGGCTGGCCGAGAACGTCGACCGCTCCCGGTCCGCGCAGATCACGCGGATGCTGGCGATCCTCGGCTCCCGCTCCCCGCACAACCCATCCCAGAAGTAGGTGTAGGCATGCGCCGATTGATCAGTGCCCTGCTCACCCTCGTCGTGGTCTCAGCGTTGGCCGTCGCGCCGGCGCGGGCGGCCGATCGACTGACGGCGGTGTTCAGCCTCTCGGGCACGACCGGAAAGTATGTGGTCAGCAATCCAGGTTCGGCCTCGATCAGCAACTGGTCGCTGACCTTTGAGCTCCCCTCGGGGGTGAAAGCCAGCAGCCCGCAGAACGCCACCCTCACCCAGAATGGGACGAAGGTGACGCTGACCCCGGCCCATTACATCAACACCATTCGCGGGGGCGGAAGCTCCGAGCCTTACAGCCCCACGTTCTCGCTCAGCTCCGCCGCGACCCCGACCTCGTGCACCCTGAGCGGAGCGAACTGCGACGGTTCGGGTGAGGGCCCGCAGCCCTCGGCGGGCGTCACCGCGACCTACTCGGTCGAGGGGACGCGCGCCAAGTTCATCGTCGCGAACAACAGCTCCGCGACGATCACGAACTGGTCCGTCGTGTTCGACCTGCCCGCGGGCGTGACCGCGAGCGGCGCCGACAACGGCACCATCGCCCAGAACGGGCGGACGGTCACCCTCAGCCCCGCCTACTTCAACGCCACGATCGGCGCGGGCCGCACGACCGAGCCCTACAGCCCGACGTTCAGCGTCAGCCAGTCCGGCGCGCAGCCGACGACCTGCCGCGTGAACGACGTCAACTGCGACGGTTCGGGGGACGCCGCGCCGAGCGCGCCCGGCGGCCTGAAGTCGCCGGTGAAGACGACCAAGACGGTCTCGCTGACCTGGGACGCCGCCAAGCCCGGCAGCCTGCCGATCACCGCCTACGAGGTGTACAACGGCTCGACGCTGGCGACGACGGTCGCCGAGACCAACGCCACCGTCACCGGCCTTACCCCGAACACCGACTACACGTTCACGGTGAAGGCCAGGGACCGCAAGGGCGGCCTGTCGCCCGCCAGCGAGCCGGTCACGGTCAAGACCAACAACCCGGCCGACGACACCAAGGCGCCCTCGGTGCCGTCCGGCCTGCGCAGCACCGGCAAGGACTCCGCCAGCGTCAAGCTCGCGTGGAACGCCTCGACCGACGACCACGGCGTCGCCAACTACGACGTGCTGGTGGACGGGAAGGTCGCCACGACGGTGACCGGGACGTCGGCGACCGTGGCGGGGCTGTCGCCCTCCACCGCCTACAACTTCGCCGTCCAGGCACGCGACCTGTACGACAACGTGTCCGAGGCCAGCGCGGCGGTGAAGGTCACCACCGACGACATGGTCGCCAACGGGTACGCGCGCGTCGGCTACTTCGTCCAGTGGGGCATCTACGGCCGCCAGTACTTCGTGAAGAACCTCGACACGACCGGCAACGCCGCCAAGCTGACCCACATCAACTACGCGTTCGCCAACATCGACTCCAAGAACCTGACCTGCCTGCAGGGTGTCACCAAGGGCACCTCGTCGGACCCGCAGGACCCGAACCAGGGTGACGGCGCGGGCGATGCCGAGGCCGACTACGGGCGTCCCTTCAGCGCCGCCCAGTCGGTGGACGGCCAGGCCGACTCCGGCTGGGAGAAGCTGCGCGGCAACTACAACCAGCTCAAGAAGCTGAAGGCCAAGTACCCGAAGCTGCGCGTGCTGATCTCGATCGGCGGCTGGACGTACTCCAAGTACTTCTCCGACGTCGCCGCGACCGACGCCAGCCGCAAGAAGTTCGTCTCGTCCTGCATCGACACCTACATCAAGGGCAACCTGCCGGACTACAACGGCGCCGGCGGCCCGGGCACGGCCGCGGGGATCTTCGACGGCATCGACCTCGACTGGGAGTGGCCGGGCGCCGAGGGGCACCCGGGCAACCACATCGGCAAGGACGACAAGGCCAACAACACCCTGCTGATCGCCGAGTTCCGCCGCCAGCTCGACGCCATGACCAAGGAGACCGGCAAGCGCTACGACCTGACCGCGTTCACCCCCGCCGACCCCGCCAAGATCCAGGCCGGCTGGGACCTGCCGGAGGTCGCCAAGAGCCTGGACATCTTCAACGTCCAGGGCTACGACTTCCACGGCTCGGGCAGCGACAACTCGTGGGAGCCGAACCGGACCGGCCACGCGGGCAACCTCTACACCGACACCGACGACCCGTACTCGTTCCACTTCAGCGACGAGGCCGCCGTCAAGGCCTACCTCGACGCCGGCGTCAACCCGCGCAAGCTCACGATCGGTCTCGCGTACTACGGCCGCGGCTGGCAGAACGTGACCGACGGCGGCAAGAAGGGCGAGTGGCAGGACGCCAAGGGCGCGGCCCCCGGCCAGTTCCAGGAGGAGGCCGGGACGCGCGGCTACAGCAACCTGATAGCCAGCGTGCCCAACTGCCAGATCACCCATGACGAGCAGGCGGTCGCGACCTACTGCTACACCGGCAACAACGGCCAGTGGTGGTCCTTCGACGACGCCTGGTCGATCAGCAAGAAGATGGCGTGGCTGAAGAGCAAGAACCTGCTCGGCGCCATGATCTGGGAGATGTCGGGCGACCCCGGCGTCCTCACCAAGGCGGTGGACGACGGTCTGAGGTGACCGCGTCGCCCGCTCATCTGAAGTAGTCCCCTGAACTCAGGGCCGGTGCCGACCTCGCAGTCAGGCGGCACCGGCCCTGACACCATTTCCGGGGCGGTTCCTGCCGCCCGTCCTCCGGGGCCGGTCAGTCCACGGTGAGGACGATCTTGCCGCGGATGCCGCCCGCCTTGTAGGAGCGGTGCGCGTCGGCGGCCCGCTCCAGCGGGAACGTCTCCCGGACGTGCCACTTCAGGTCGCCCCGCGCGTACAGCCCGGCCATCTCGGCCAGCCGCGCGGCGGTGCGGCGCGCGGGGGACAGCCGGACGCCGAGCGCCGCCGCCCGGTCGTGGTCGTACAGGGTGATGATCCGGGCGCGGTCCTCGACCAGCTCCAGCGTCGCGTCCAGGGCGGCGCCGCCGACGCCGTCCAGCGCGGCGGTGACCTTCCCGTCCGGCGCCAGGGCGCGGACCCGCTCGACGAACCCCTCGCCGTAGTCGACGGGCGCGGCGCCCAGCGACCGGACGTAGTCGTGCTGGGCCGCGCGTGCGGCGCCGATGACGGTGGCGCCCCACAGCCGTCCGAGCTGTACCGCGACGGTGCCGACCGCGCCCGCCGCGCCGTGCACCAGGAGCGTGTCGCCCGAGCCGACCCCCAGCTCCTCCAGCGAGTTGTAGGCGGTCTGCGCCGGGGCGGTGAACCCGCCTGCGACCTCCCACGGCATCGCCGGCGGCTTGGGGGTGACCTGCTCGGCGGGGATCACCAGGTGCTCGCGGTAGGCGCCGGCCAGCGTGAAGCCGAGCACCTCGTCGCCGACGGCGACGTCCGTCACCCCCGCGCCGACCCGGTCGACGACACCGGCGAACTCGTTGCCGACCGTGCGCGGGTAGGCGGCGTCCGCGCCGGCGGGCACCCAGCCCTCGACGACCGCGACGTCGAACGGCTGGACCCCGGCCGCCTTCACCCTGACCCGCACCTGGCCGGGCCCCGGGGCCGGCTCGGGCACCTGCGCCACGCGCAGGACCTCCGGCCCGCCCGGCTCATCGAAGACGATCACTCTGCTCATCGCGTGCTCCCTGATCGGTCCTGCCAATGGCTCCGACGCTAGGAGGCGGAGGCGCGGGGCCGAATCCGTGGCGTCACCGTAGTCGCCACGGAACGGCCGCCCCGGCGGGGTCAGGCGAAGCGGGCCAGTTCGGTGCGCGAGGTGACGCCGAGCTTGGGATAGGCCTTGTAGAGGTGGTACTCCACGGTGCGGTGGCTGAGGAACAGCTGCGCGGCGATGTCGCGGTTGCCCGCCCCGGACGCGGCGAGCCGGACGATCTGGAGCTCCTGCGGGGTGAGCCGGGCCAGCGGGTCCCCGCCCGCCTCCCGCCCGCCGGGCGCGGTCTCGCCGGTGGCGCGCAGTTCGGCGCGGGCCCGGTCGGCCCAGGGCGCGGCGCCGAGCCGCTCGAAGGCGGCGAGCGCGGCGCGGAGCGGGACGCGCGCGTCCGAGCGGCGCCGTTCGCGGCGCAGCCACTCGCCGTGGAGCAGGCCGGTGCGGGCGTGCTCGAAGGGCCGCCCGCCTTCCTCGTGCAGGCGGGTCGCGGCCTCGAACGCCGCGTCGGAGGGGTCGAGGAGGGCCCGGCAGCGCAGCGCCACCGCCGACGCCCAGGGCTGCCCGGCGGCGTCCGCCCACGCGGTGAAGCGCGCGCGGGCGTCCTCGGCGCGGGCGCGGTCACCGGCCCGCGCGGCGGCCTCGGCGAGGTCGGCCGCCGCGAACACGACGGCGGCGGTGCGGCGGGCGGGCCCGGTCGCGGCGCCGGTCAGGACGCGGAGCGCCTCCTCGTTCCGGCCGAGGCCGAGGTGCAGGAGCCCGAGGGCGCAGGCGCCGGCCGCGTCCGCCTCGGCGACCGACCCGGCGGCCTCGGCGGCCAGGTCGCGGCACCGCGTCAGGTCGCCCTCGATCGCGGCGATCCGGGCGGCGAGGGCGGCGAGCCGTCCCTCGCGGTGCCGCTGGCCGGTCTCGCGGGCGAACCGGAGCGCCTCGTCGAGGGTCGCGGCGGCGTCGCGGTGCAGGCCCGCGTCGGCCTGGGTCTGCGCGAGGGCCTGGAGCGTCACGGGCAGCGCGCCGGCGAGGCCGTGCCGCCTGACGTGCGCGGCCTCGGCGGCGGCCAGTTCGGCCGCGGCGGGGTCGTCGCCGGTCAGCCGCGCCGCCGACAGCACGAGCAGCCGGGCGATGAGGCTGCCGGGCGGGTCGGCGCGCGCGTCCGTGACGACCCGCCGCAGCAGCGGGACGCCGGACGCGGCGTCGTCGCCGGCCAGGCGGCCGAGCCCGACGAGCGCGGCGGCGACCGAGGCGGTCCGGCCGCTCGCGAGCGTGACGCACGTCCCGACCACGGCGGCGCCGAGTTTCGCGGCCAGCGCGGCGGCGCGGCGGACCTCGCCGTCCTCGCCCGCCGACCACGCGTTGCCCGCCGCCATCACCAGCAGCGTCAGCGCCAGGTCGGGGTCGTCGGCGGCGACCGGGACGGCGCTGTCGGCCAGGTACCGCGCGGCCCCGGCGGGCGTGCCGCGTTCGAAGTCGGCGGTGGCGCGGACCATCGCGAGTTCGGCGAGCCGCCGCGCGCCGGGCGCGGGCCCGCCGGCGCGCAGGGCCTGGTCGGCGAGGGCGGCGGCGCGGTCGGTGCCGCCCTCGGTGATCGCCGACTGCGCGGCGCGGGCCAGGCGCCGCGTCCGGTCGCCCGCGGCCGGGCTGAGCCGGGCGGCGTGCTCGTAGAGCGACGCGGCGGCGGCGGGCGCGCCGCGTCCCCGGGCGCCGTCGGCGGACCGTTCCAGCTCGGCGGCGACGCTCTCGTCGGGCTCGGGCGCGGCGGCGGCGCGGTGCAGGGCGCGGCGGGCGCCCTCGGACGCCTCGGCGAGCGCGCCGTGCACGGCCAGCCGGGTGGTCAGCCGCATGCGCTGGTAGGCGGCGGCGCGGACCAGCGGGTGCCGGAACGCGACGCGGCCGGTGGTGAGGCGCAGCAGCCCGGCGCGTTCGGCGGCGTCCAGGTCGCCGGGGCCAGCGCCGAGCGTCCGCGCGGCGTGCAGGACCGTGGCCAGCTCGCCGGTGCCCTCGGCGGCGGCGATCGACAGCACGAGCCGCGCCCGTTCGGGCAGCTCCTCGATGCGGGCGGCGAAGGCGTCGCGGACGCGGCCGGTGAGCGGCAGCGCGGGCGGGGGAGCGGCGTGTCCGGCGCGCTCGCCCGCGCTGAGCCCGGCGGGCAGCTCCAGCAGCGCGAGCGGGTTGCCCGCCGCCTCCCGCACGACCCGGTCGCGGACGTCCCCGGCGAGGTCGGGGGCGTGGTCGGCGAGGAGCGCGGCGGCGTCGGCGCGGTCCAGGCCGTCCAGGGCGAGCTCGGGCAGGCCGGGGGCCGCGAAGCCGTCGCGGGCGGCGAACACCAGCGCCACGGCCTCGGCGCCGAGGCGGCGGGCGGTGAACGCCAGCGCGTCGGCGGAGGCGGGGTCGAGCCAGTGCGCGTCGTCGACCAGGCACAGCACGGGACGATCCGCGGCCAGCTCCGACAGCAGGGTCAGCACCGACAGCCCGGTGAGGAACCGGTCGGCGGGGTCGGATCCGCCCGGGCCGGCCAGGCCCAGCGCGGCCCGCAGCGCCCGCGCCTGCGCGTCCGGGAGCGCGTCCACGCCCGGCAGGACGGGGTGCAGCAGCATCTGCAACGCCGCGAACGGCAGCGCCGCCTCGGCCTCGACCCCGGTGGCCCGGAGGACGCGCAGACCCTGGGCGTCGCGCGGGTCGGCCGCCGCGTCCAGCAGCGCGGTCTTGCCGATGCCCGCCTCGCCGCGCAGCACCAGGGCGCCGCCGCGCCCCTCGCGCGCCCCGGCGGCGAGCCGGGCGATCGCGGCCCGCTCCTCCTCGCGCCCCCTCAGCACGGCGCCGGTCAGGCCGGGCCGGGCAGGGCCGCGGCGATGCAGTCCAGGACGCGGTCGAGCCTGTACCGGAAGGACTCCTCGGGGGCCATGTGGGGGAGCTTCGCGTCCACGACGACGCGGCTGAACATCGGGTACTCGCCGCTCTCGATCAGCGACCGCACGTGCGGGAGGTTTTTGATCATCCACTCGTCGTTCGTCAGGCCGCTGCGCCTGAGGTCCAGCTCGCCCTGCATCTCCTCGCGCACGGCCAGCTCGACCCAGCCGTTCAGCATCGAGACCAGCGTCAGGATCTCATCGACCGGGACGCCGACGTCGAGGGCGCCGAGGGAGAACTCCACCAGCCGGAGCTGGTGCGGGCCGAGGGTGCCGCGCGGGCTGCGCGCCGCGAGCGCCCAGGGGTGGCGCAGCAGCATCCGGCGGGTGTTGCGCGCGACGAGGGTCAGGTCGGCGCGCCAGTCGCCGGTGGGGCGGCCGGGGAAGTCCTGCTCGCCGACGACGTGGTCGTACATCAGCTCGACGAGGCCCTCGCGGCTCGGCACGTACCGGTACAGCGACATCGCGCCGGTGCCGAGGTCGGCGGCGATGCGCCGCATGGACGCCGCGTCCAGCCCCTCGGCGTCGGCGATCCGCACGGCGGCCTCGGTGATCTGGGCGCGGCTGTAGGCCGGGCGCCGGCCCCGGCCCTGCCGTTCCGGGATCGTCCAGATGCTGACGTGCTCGCCGTCCGACACGGCGCCTCCTCGCCCTCCGCGGGGCCCGCGCGGCCCGCCTCCAGCAGATTCTAGTTTGCGTACATCGTAAGCATCTGCATACCCTGGCCTCGTCCGATGCGTACGTCGTACTCGATGGAGGATCTGATGGCGGACGAACCGATCGTGGTCGCCGAGGCGCTGCGCAAGCGCTTCGGCGCCACCCAGGCACTGGACGGCCTGGATCTCGCCGTCCCCGCCGGGACCGTGTGCGGGGTGCTCGGACCGAACGGCGCGGGGAAGACGACGGCCGTCAGGATCCTCGCGACGCTCGCCGACGCCGACTCGGGCCGCGCGCGCGTCGCCGGGCACGACGTCGCCGCCGAGCCCGACCGGGTGCGCGCCCGGATCGGGCTGGCGGGCCAGTACGCCGCCGTCGACGAGAAGCTCACCGGGCGCGGGAACCTGCGGATGTTCGGGCGCCTCTATCACCTGTCCCGCCGCGACGCCCGCGCCCGCGCGGACGAGCTGCTGGAGCGGTTCGGGCTCACCGACGCCGCCGACCGGCAGGTCGCGGGGTACTCCGGCGGCATGCGGCGCCGCCTCGACCTGATCGCGAGCCTCATCCTGCGGCCGCAGGTGCTGTTCCTGGACGAGCCGACCACGGGCCTGGACCCGCGCAGCCGGGGCGAGATCTGGGACGCGGTCCGGGGGCTGGTGGCCGACGGCACCACCGTCCTGCTGACCACCCAGTACCTGGACGAGGCGGACCGGCTCGCCGACGACATCGCGGTCGTCGACCACGGGCGGGTCATCGCCACCGGGACCCCCGACGAGCTGAAGTCCTCGATCGGCGACCGGCTCGACGTCGTGCTGGAGGACCCGGAGTCGGCGCCGGGGGCCGCCGCCGTCCTGCACCGCCTGTCCGGCGCCTACCCCGAACTGGAGGGCGACCGGCTGTCGGCCGCCCTCACGCGCGGGACGGTCCGGCTCGCCGACGCCGTCCGCGAACTGGACCGCGCGGGCGTCGCCGTCGGGGACGTCGCGCTGCGCCGCCCCACCCTGGACGAGGTGTTCCTGCGCCTCACCGGCCGTCCCGCCGAGGCGGCCGCCGGGGAGGCCGACCCGGGCGGGGGGTCCGGGCACGAGTCCGGGTCCGAGCGGGAGGCCGCCGGCGCGCGGCGGAAGGAGGCCGTCCGATGACCGCTCCCGTTCTTCCCGCACCCCCGCCCTCGTGGTCGGGACGGCTGCGCTGGACGCTGACGGACGGGCTGACGCTGGTCGGCCGCGAGGTGGGCCGCATCCGCCAGGAGCCGGGCGAGCTGGTCGCCGCGCTGATCTTCCCCGCGATCATGGTGGTGCTGTTCGGCTACGTGTTCGGCAGCGCGATCTCCGTCCCCGGCGGCGGGAACTACCGCGAGTACCTGATGCCGGGCCTGTTCGCGATGGTGACCTTCACCTCGACGATGGCCGTCACGATGCGGGTCGCCACCGACGCCTCCCGCGGGGTGATGGACCGGTTCCGCTCGATGCCGATGGCGCGTTCGGCGGTGCCGTTCGGGCAGACCGGCGCCGATATCCTCAGCGGCGTCCTCGCCATGGTGATCATGGCGGCGGCGGGGCTGCTGGTCGGCTGGCGCGCCCACCGCGGGATCGTGCCGACGGCGGAGGCGTTCCTGCTGCTGGCGCTGATGCGGTACGCGCTCGGCTGGGCGGGCTGCTACCTCGGGCTCATGGTCCGCAACGAGCAGACCGCCGACCAGCTGATCCCGCTGGTGTTCCCGGTGACGATGGTGTCCAACTCGTTCGTGCCGACCGGCGGGATGCCGGCCGCGCTCCAGGCGATCGCCGACTGGAACCCGGTCAGCGCCCTCACCGCCGCGTGCCGGCAGCTGTTCGGCAACCCCGGCGCACCCGCCGGCGACCCCGCGTGGCCGGTCGCGCACCCGGTCCTGGCGTCGGTGCTCTGGTCGGTGGCGCTGCTGGCGGTGTTCATGCCGCTGTCGGTCCGCACCTACCAGCGCCGGGGACGCTGAGCGGCCGGGGACGCGGTCTCCGGCGGCGGGTGGCCGCCGGAGACCGCGCCTCACAGGTCACGCGGGCGTGCTCACCGGTCCCTTCCCCTCTCCTTGTACATCCGCCGCTGCGCCTTGGAGATCGTCTTCCACTGGTTGCGCTGCTCGGCGCGCAGGCGGGCGTCGCCGCGCGCGGCCATCCAGGCGTTCTCGCGCATGAGCTTGCGGTAGCTGTCCAGGCGGCGGGAGGGCAGGACGCCGTCCTCGACGGCGGCCAGGACCGCGCAGCCCGGTTCGCTCTCGTGGGCGCAGTCGCCGAACCGGCAGCCCTCCGCGAGCTCCTGGATCTCGGCGAAGGTCTGCTGGAGGCCCTCGGCGGCGTCCCACAGCCCGACGCGCCGCAGGCCGGGGGTGTCGATGAGGACGCCGCCGCCCGGCATCGGCAGCAGGTCGCGGCGGACGGTGGTGTGGCGGCCCTTGCCGTCCCGCTCCCGGACGGCGCCGGTCTCCAGCGCGCCGGTCTCGGGGTCGGCGCCCAGCAGGGCGTTGCCGAGGGTGGACTTGCCCGCGCCGGACGGGCCGACCAGCACGACCGTGCCGCCCAGCAGCGCCGCGACCGCGTCCACGCCGGCGCCGGTGGTGGCGCTGCACGCGACGACGTCGACGCCGGGCGCGGCGGCGGCCACCTCGGCCTCCTGCTCGGCGGTGCCGCCGGGCAGGGCGTCGGCCTTGGTGAGCACGACGACCGGCCGGGCGCCGCTCTCCCAGGCCAGGGCCAGCAGCCGCTCGACGCGGCCGAGGGCGAGGTGGTCGGTGAGGGACACGGCGATCGCGACGGTGTCGACGTTGGCGGCCAGGACCTGCCCGCGCGCCTCGCGCGACACCGTGGAGCGGACGATCGCCGTCCGGCGCGGCAGCAGGTGCGCCAGCTCCGGCTGGTCGCCGGGGCGCAGCGCCGCCCAGTCGCCGGTGCACGGCCCGGCCGCGGGGTCGGGCGAGGCGACCGGCCGCGTCCCGGCGCGCGCCGGCCCGGACTCGGTGATCACGTCGCAGCTGCCGCGGTCGACGGCGACGACGCGCGCCGGCACGAGCCCGGCGGCGCGGTAGGAGGTGAATTCGGCTTCCAGAGCCTCGTCCCAGCCGTAGGCGGCGAGAGGGGACGGCTCAGTGGTGTGGAAGGACAACGGATCGGAACCCTTGCGTGAAGGGGACCCCGGCGGGAACGCCGCGACAATAAGGCGGCGAGGGTCAGCCGGTAGCCCGGAAGGTGGGGACGGGCAGAGTGCTGCGGGCAGCAGCGACCGCGTCGACGGCCATGGACCCCACCTCCGATCTCGTTCCGCCGCCAGGATAACCGGCGGCGCGCCGCCCGGCCACCGGTTATCTCCCCCGGGCGGGGGAGGGGGTTGGCCCGCGCCGGGGAGGCCCCGCCCCAGGTCCGGCGCCCAGGATCGGGGTCATGGTCATCACCCTCGGCAAACGGATCACCCCGTCCACGCGGGCGGCGTGGCGCCGCCGCCTGCCCGCCATCGCGCTCGGCTGGGTCGCCGCCTACGGCGCCCTCCGCGTCTACTGGGAATCGGGGCACATGCCCGCCCGCAGCCGGCTTTCGCCGATCGAGACCGACCTGGTCGCCTTCACCGGCTGGGCGAGCGTGGCGCTGTGCGGGGCGGCGGCGCTGGTCCTCGCGGCGTTCCTGGCGCCTGGGGCCGCGCGGCTGCCGCGCGTACCGCGCCGGGTGCTGCTGGTGGCGGCGTCGGCGATCGCGGCCGCGCTCGTCGCCTCCGGCGCGCTGCTGCTCCTGGACGTCATCGGCGGCGTCCTGCCCGGTCTCGGTGTCCGCTTCTACCCGCTGGGCGCGCTGAGCCGCGCCGCGTGCGTCGGCGGCGGGCTGCTGGTCGGCGCGGTCGCCCGCTCCCACGCGCGGCGCACCCGGTCGGGGTGCGCGTCCTGCGGGCGGGCCGACACGGCGCCCGGCCCGCTGGCGCGCACGCCCGCCTGGGCGTTCTGGGCCGCGTACCTGAGCGTCGCGGGGTGCATGGTGCGGATCGCCGCGCAGGCCGCCGTCGGGTTCGGGGACTCCCCGATGAGCTCGGGGCCGTCGGCGGTGCTGTTCGAGATCGGGTTCGTGCTCGGCGGGACGCTGCTGCCGGCGGCGCTCGTGCACCGGTTCGGGCGGGTGTGGCCGCGGTGGGTGCCGCGCCTGGCCGGACGCGGCGTCCCGCGCCGCCTCGTGCTGTGGCCGGGCACCGCGATCTCGGGCGCGATCTCGGTGTACTTCGGGCTGATGCTGGCGCAGATGGTCTGGGAGCGGCTGCACGGCCGCAACCCGTTCCCGCCGCAGGACGGCATGGCACTGCCCGAGACGTTCTTCTGGGTCGCCGTCCCCGCCTACGCGGTCTGGGGCGCCGGGATGGCGGTCGCGGCGCTCGCCTACGCGCGCCGGACCCGCGCCGCCTGCCGCTCCTGCGGGCGCTGATCCGCGCGGCGGGCGGTTATGGTGATTTAAGGGATCGGACCGTGTGAGGGGCGTGGTCGTGGACGAGAAGGCCGAGCGGCTGAGCGGGGACGTCCCGGCCGAGCCCGGTGAAGGCAGGCCGGGCGTGGACGGCGCGGGCGGGCCCGGCGCGGCCGCCAGGATCGACCGGGCGGCGGCCGAGCGCATGGAGGAGATCTTCGAGGGCCTCGCGCCCGCGGCGGCGGGCGCCGCGCGGGTCGCGGGGAGCGTGAGCGAGCCGGTCCGGCGGGCCGCGCGCGACGCCGCCGGGCTGGCCGCGACGCGGTTCGTCGAGCAGCTGTCGGGCACGCCCGCGATGCGGGTGGTGGAGCGCGCCGCCCGCGAGGCCGCCGTCAAGATCGCGACGTCGGCGGCGGAGAAGGCCGTGCTGGAGGCCCGCGCGGTCGCCGGGTCCAACCCGGTCACCGGCACCGCCTTCGAGGTCACCGCCACCGCGATGACGCTGGCCGAGCAGGCCGTGCAGCACCCGGTGGCCGCCTCGATGGCGGAGGCCGCGCGGCGGCTGGCCGTCCGCAGCCCGCTCGCCCGCGCCGCCTCCGCCACCGCGCGGGACGTGGCGGGCCGCACCGTCTCCGCGCCGGTCGTGCAGGCCGCCACCAGGATCGTCGCCGACACCGCCGTCGACGCGGTCGCCGACGTCGCGGTCGAGGTCGCGCTCGACGTGGGCCGCGACGTGATCGTCCGGGTCGTCCGGCAGGCGGCGTGGGAGGCCGCCCGCGACCTGGCCGCGACGGTGCGCGACCGGGCCCGCGACGCCGCCGAGGCCGCCGAGCTGACGCCGCTGACCTCCGCCGTCGCCGATCTCGCCGCGCGCGCCGCCGGGAGCGGGGCCGCGCGGTCGGCGGGCGACCTGGTCGCCGCCGCCGCGGGCAGCGCCGTCGCCCGCACCGCCGGGGGGCTGGCGCTGCGGCTGGCCACCCGGACCGCCGCCGTCGCCATCGAGGCGGTGATGGCCGAGCTGATGCGCGAGGCGCTGCGGCTGGCGATGAAGGACGCGCTGCGCGACCTGATGTTCGACGTCGCGCGGGAGGTGGTCGTCGACGTCATGAAGACCACGTGGGTCACCGCGACCCGTCCCGCGCCCGGCGCCCCCGTGCCGCCCTGGGCCGCCGCGACCGTGACCACGGCGACGGTCGTCGCGGACACCGACGTCCCTGACACCGACGTTTCCGCCACCGACGTTTCCGACGCGAACGTGGCGGACGCGGCGGACGCGGGGGCGGCGGACGCGGGCGTCACCGACGCCTTCGCCGACCTGTTCGCGCGCGCCGCCCGCGCCACCGTCACGCTGATGAACGCGCCCGCCCCCGGACGGGCCGCGATCGCACTACCGGCCTCCGGGGACGAGGACCGGGAGGAGCGCGCCGGCTGAGGCCCGTCTCAGAAGTTCCTGAGAGGGGTGTGAGAAACCCCGGCGGGCGGCCGGGCCCGGCACCGGCGGTGCTTACCGTGAGCGCATGGAGGTTGGCACACGGATGGACGCCCCGCGGATACTGGTGGTGGACGACGAGCCGGCGGTCCGGGAGTCGCTGTCGCACAGCCTGGCGTTCGAGGGGTACGCGGTCGCCGAGGCCGCCGACGGGGCGGCGGCGCTGGAGCGGGTCGGGCGCGAGCGCCTCGACCTGATCGTCCTGGACATCCTGATGCCGCGGCTGGACGGGCTGACCACCTGCCGGCGGCTGCGCGCGCTGGGCGCCACGACGCCGGTGCTGATGCTGACGGCCCGCGACATGATCGGCGACCGCGTCACCGGCCTGGACGCGGGGGCCGACGACTACCTCGCCAAGCCCTTCGAGCTGGACGAGCTGCTGGCGCGCGTCCGGGCGCTGCTGCGCCGGGGCGCGATGGCCGCCGAGCCCCGCCGCGACAGCGTCCTGTCCTTCGACGACCTGCGGATGGACACCCTCACCCGCGAGGTCACCCGCGCGGGGCGGGCACTGGAGCTGACCCGCACCGAGCACATGCTGCTGGAGCTGCTCCTCTCGCACCCGAGGCAGGTCCTGACGCGCGAGCAGATCCTGGAGGCGGTGTGGGGCTTCGACTTCGAGCCGACCTCCAACTCCCTGGACGTGTACGTGATGTACCTGCGGCGCAAGACGGAGGCAGGCGGGTTACCGCGGCTCGTCCACACCGTCCGGGGCGTCGGGTACGTGCTGCGGTCGGCGGCCTCCCCTTGATCCGGCGGCCGCCGTGGGCGGGCCGGGTGACGCTGCGGACGCGGATGGCGCTGCTGACCGCGGTCGCGGTGGCGCTCGCCGTCGCCGCGTGCGCGACCGCGAGCTGGTACCTGACCCGCGACCGGCTCTACGACCAGCTCGACGACAGGCTCGGCGCGATGAGCGGGCCGCCGTCCGCTCCGCAGGGCGGGCTGCCGCCGCGCCGGCAGCGGTTCCGGCAGTTGCTCCAGCAGGACCTCGCCCAGGCGCTGAAGTCCTGCCGCCCGGAGGCCCAGGGCGCCGGCGCCCAGTCCCGGCTGCCCGGCACGCTGGCGATGACGCAGGTGGTGAACGCGCGGGGGCAGGGGTGCACGTTGCCCGGAGCGGGGTCGCTCGGGGTCACCCACGCCGACGCGGAGGTCGCCCGGGGCGAGCGGGACCGCGTCGTCCACGACGGGGCGGGCGTGGCCGCCTCCGGCGGCCGGGCGCGCGTGCGGGTGCTGACCCGGTCGATGCGCATGGGCGACGGGGAGACGTTCGCGGTGTCGTTCGCGCTCTCGCTCAACGAGGTGGAGGACCCGCTCGGCGACCTCGCGGTGCTGCTGGTGGCGGTGACGGCGCTGGGGGTGCTGGTGTCGGCGGGGGCGGGGTTGCTGACGGCGCGCACGGCGCTGCGCCCGGTGGAGGATCTGACCGGCGCGGTCGAGTACATCGCCCGCACCGAGGACCTCGGCACCCGCATCCCCGTGGACGGCACGGACGAGATCGCGCGGCTGAGCCTGTCGTTCAACAGCATGACCGGCGCGCTGGCCGCGTCCCGCGAGCGGCAGTGGCGGCTGATCGCCGACGCGGGGCACGAGCTGCGCACGCCGCTGACGAGCCTGCGCACCAACATCGACCTGCTGCTGCGCGCGGACGCGGCGGGCCGGGACCTGCCCGCCGGCACGCGCCGCGAGATGCTCGCGAGCGTGAAGGCGCAGATGGTGGAGCTGTCCAGCCTGGTCGGCGACCTGCTGGAGCTGGCCCGCCCCGACGAGGCGGAGCCGGTGCGCGCGGCGGTCGCGCTGCACGAGGTCGTCGACCGCGCGGTGGAGCGCGCCCGCCCGCGCGGCCCCGGCCTGGTGATCGAGGCGTTCACGACACCGTGGCACGTGGCCGGTGATCCGGGGTCGCTGGAGCGCGCGGTGGTCAACCTGCTCGACAACGCCATCAAGTTCAGCCCGCCGGGCGAGACCGTGACGGTGCTGCTGCGGCGCGGTGAGCTGACCGTCCGCGACCGGGGCCCCGGCATCCCCGCCGAGGACCTCCCGCACGTGTTCGAGAGGTTCTGGCGTTCGCCGTCCGCGCGGAGCCTGCCCGGGTCGGGGCTGGGCCTGTCGATCGTCGCGCGGGTGGTGTGCGAGTGCGGCGGGAAGGTCGTGCTGGAACCGGCGGACGGCGGCGGGACCCTCGCCCGCGTCCGGCTCCCGGGCACGCCCCGCCGGCCCGCCTGACGGTTTTCTCATCGGCCCCTCATGGACGGCTCAGGGGGTTCCCACACCGGCCGGTGAGCGTCGGTCGCATGAATCACGTCGTCACCGAACGGGGCACGCCCGCCGGGCCGCCCCCGCCTTCGCCGAACGGCGGCAGGCGGGGCCGCCTGGTCGAGGTGGTGATCCCCGTCTACAACGAGGAGCGCGTACTGGCGGCCAGCGTCGAACGCCTCCACGCCTATCTGACCAGCACGTTCCCCTATCCGTTCCGGATCACGGTCGCCGACAACGCCAGCACCGACGCGACGTGGCGGGCCGCCGTGGATCTGGCGGCGCGGCTCCCGCACGTCCACGCGACGCGGCTGGAGCTCAAGGGGCGCGGCCGCGCGCTGCGGCACGTGTGGAGCACCAGCGACGCCGACGTCGTCGCCTACATGGACGTGGACCTGTCCACGGACCTGGACGCGTTCCTGCCGCTGGTGGCGCCGCTGCTGTCGGGGCACAGCGACCTGGCGATCGGCAGCCGCCTCACCCGCGGCTCGGCGGTCGTGCGCGGGCCGCGCCGGGAGGTGATCTCCCGCTGCTACAACCTGCTGCTGCGGACGGCGCTGGCCGCGCGGTTCAGCGACGCGCAGTGCGGCTTCAAGGCGGCCCGCACCGAGGTCGTCCAGGCGCTGCTGCCGTCGGTCGAGGACGAGGAGTGGTTCTTCGACACCGAACTGCTGCTGCTCGCCGAGCGCAACGGGCTGCGCATCCACGAGGTGCCGGTCGACTGGGTGGACGACCCCGACAGCCGCGTCGACGTCCTGCGCACCGCCCGCGACGACCTGCGCGGGATGGCCCGGGTCGCGCGGCGGATGCTGACCGGCGCGTTCCGCGCCCCGGTCGGCGGCCGCACGCGGCCCGGCGGCGCCGGTCCGGAGGGCGCCCGCGCCGAGCTGCCCGCCGGGATGGCGCGGCAGCTGCCCGCGTTCGCCGTCATCGGGGTGATCAGCACCGCCGCGCAGCTCGTCCTGTTCGTGCTGCTCCGGACGGTGCTGGGGCCGCTGTGGGCGAACGCGCTGTCGCTGGTGGTCACCACGGTCGGCAACACCGCCGCCAACCGGCGCTTCACGTTCGGGGTGACCGGCTCCGAGCGGGCGTTCCGGCAGCAGATGGAGGGCGGGCTGGCGTTCCTGCTGGGCCTGGTGCTGAGCACGGGCGGGCTGGCGGCGCTGCACGCCGCCGCGCCCGGCGCGTCCCGTGCCGTCGAGGTCGCCGCGCTGGTCGCCGCCAACGCGGTGGCGACGCTGGTGCGGTTCCTGCTCATGCGGGCGTGGATCTTCCATCCGCGCCGCGTGCGCGCGCACGGCCCGTCCGAGGTCCACGCGACCGCCGCCGAGGAGTCCGGGGGGACACCGTCATGACCACCATCCAGAACCCCGCCGTCGCGTCCGGGGAGGCCGGCCCGGAGGGGGCGCGCCGGCTCCGGCGGCTGGCGTTCGGGCCGCCGGAGGATCCGCGTTGGGCGCGTCCCGCGTTGTGGGCGCTGCTCGTCGCGGCGGCCGTCCTGTACGGGTGGGGGCTGTCGAAGGCGGGCTATGCCAACTCCTACTACTCGGCGGCCGTCCGGAGCGGCACGCAGAGCTGGAAGGCGTTCTTCTTCGGGTCGCTGGACTCCGGGTCGTTCATCACCGTCGACAAGCCGCCGATGGCGCTGTGGGTGATGGGCCTGTTCGCGCGGGTCATGGGCTTCGGGACGTGGAGCCTGCTGCTCCCGCAACTGCTGGAGGGCGTCGCGACGGTCGCCGTGCTGTACACGACGGTGCGGCGGGCGTTCGGCCCGGCGGCGGCGGTCTTGGCGGCGGCGGTGCTGACGTTGACGCCGATCACCGTCGCCATCAACCGCGACAACAATCCCGACACGCTGCTGATGCTGCTGCTGGTGTCGGCGGCGTGGGCGTGCCAGCGCGCGGCCGAGGGCGGGCGCGTCCGGTTCCTGCTGCTGGCGGCGTTCCTGGTCGGCTGCGGGTTCAACACCAAGATGCTGCAGGCGTTCCTGGTCGTGCCCGCGTTCGCGCTGGCGTACCTGGTGGCGGGTCGGGCCGGGGCGCTGCGCCGGGTCGCCGATCTGGCGGGGGCGGGCGCGGTGCTGGCGGCGGCGAGCCTGTGGTGGACGCTGGTCGTGGACGCGGTCCCGGCGGGCCGCCGTCCGTTCGTGGGCGGCAGCGGCGACGGCACGATGTGGGACCTGATCGTCGGCTACAACGGCCTCGGCCGGGTCTTCGGCGCCGACAGCGAACGCGCCGGCGGCCGGGCCGGGGCGGGTGCGGCGTTCGGGGGCGAGCCCGGCGCGGGACGGCTGTTCGACGATCTGTCGGGCGGGCAGATCTCGTGGCTGATCCCGCTGGCGGTGCTGGCGTGCGCGGCCGGGCTGGTGCTGCTGCGCGGGCGGCCCCGCACGGACCCGGAGCGGGCCGCGCTGCTGCTGTGGGGCGGCTGGCTGGCCGTCCACTTCGTCGTGTTCTCCTTCGCGCGGGGGCTGTTCCATCCGTACTACTCCACGGCGCTGGCCCCGGCGATCGCCGCCCTGGTCGGCGGTGGCGGCGTCCTGCTGTTCAGGGCGCACCGGAGGTCGGCGGCGTGGGCGTGGGCGCTTCCGGCGGGGATCGCGGTCACCGGGGCGTGGGCGCTGGTGCTGCTGGGCCGGACGCCGTCGTGGCATCCGTGGCTGCGGTGGACGGTCGCGGCGGCGGCGGTCCTCGCGGTCGCGGGCCTGGTGGCGGGGCGCGCGAGCCGCCGCGCGGGCCTGCGGGCGATCGTCGCGGGGCTGGTGTCCGCGCTGGCGGCGGGGTTGGCGGGGCCGGCCGCGTTCGCGGTGTCGGCCGCGTCGAGCCGGACGAACGGCGCCAACCCGCTGGCCGGGCCGGTCCGGGAGGGCCGCGGCGGCATACCGGTGGGCGGTCCGATCGGGCGCGGCGCGCCGGGCGGCGCGCCGCCGGGGCGGGGTCCGGAGGGTTTCACGCGTCCTCGGGGAGGGATGTTCCCTGGCGGCCCCGGGGGTCCTGGTGGGCCGGGCGGCGGTGTCTCCGCGGGGATGACCGGTTACCTGGAGCGGAACCAGGGCACGGCGCTGTGGCTGGTCGCGGTGCCGAGCGCGCTGGAGGCGTCCTCGATCATCCTGCGGACGGGGCGTCCGGTCATCGCGATGGGCGGCTTCACCGGGCGCGACCCCGCGATGACCGTCGCGAGGCTGCGGCGCTACGTGGAGGAGGGGAAGCTGCGGTACGTGCTCGTCGGCGGCGGCGGCGTGCTGCCCGACCTGGGCTCCGCCGAGGTCACCGCGTGGGTCGTGAAGACCGGGGCGCCGGTCGACCCCGGCGAGTACGGCGGCCCGCCGGGGTCCGGGACGCCGGGCGTGCGGCTCTACCGGCTGGGGTCCTCGTGAGGGCCCTGCGGCGGGTGCCGCCGTCGCTGCTGGTGCTGCTGGCGGGGACGGGCGCGCTCTACCTGTGGGGGCTGGGCGAGTCCGGGTGGGCCAACCCGTTCTACTCGGCGGCGGTCCAGGCGGGCGCGACGAGCTGGAAGGCGTTCTTCTTCGGCGCGTCGGACTCGGCCGGGGCGATCACGGTCGACAAGGCGCCGGGGGCGCTGTGGCCGATGGCGCTGTCCGCGCGGATCTTCGGGTTGAGCTCCTGGAGCGTCCTGGTCCCGCAGGCGCTGATGGGGATGGCGACGGTCGGGACGCTGTACGCGGCCGTCCGGCGCCGGTTCCCGGAGTGGGCGGCGCTGCTGGCCGGGACGGCGCTGGCGCTCACACCGGTGGCGGCGCTGATGTTCCGCTTCAACAATCCCGACGCGCTGCTGGTGCTGCTGCTGACGCTCGGCGCGTACGGGATGCTCCGCGCGCAGGAGGGCGCGCAGACGCGGTGGCTGGTGTTCGCGGCGTGGTGCGTGGGGACGGGGTTCCTGGCCAAGATGCTTCAGGCGTTCCTGGTGGTGCCGGTGTTCGCGCTGGTCTACGCGGCGACCGCGCCCACGCCGCCGCGGCGGCGGCTGTGGCAGTCGGTGCTGGCCGGCGCCGCGCTGCTGGTGTCGGCGGGGTGGTGGGTGGCGGCGGTCGCGCTGGTGCCGGCGTCCTCGCGGCCCTATGTCGGCGGGACACAGCACAACTCGGTGCTGGAGCTCACGCTCGGCTACAACGGCCTGGGGCGGCTGAACGGCGAGGAGACGGGCGGGCTCGGCAACCTCGACCAGGACGCCGGGTGGGACCGGATGTTCGGGCCGGTGATCGGCGGTCAGGTGTCCTGGCTGCTGCCGGCGGCGCTCGTCCTGCTGGCGGCGGGCCTGTGGACGACGCGCCGGGCGCCGCGGACCGACCCGGCGCGGGCCGCGTTCGCGCTGTGGGGCGGGTGGCTGGTGGTGACCGCCGCGGTGTTCAGCGCGATGCGGGGGATCTTCCACGAGTACTACACGGTGGCGCTGGCCCCGGCGATCGCGGCGCTGGTGGGCATGGGCGCGGCGGTGGTGTGGGAGCGGCGCCGGACGGCGGCCGGCGCGGCGGCGCTGGCGGCGGTGGTCGCGGTGACGTCGGTGTGGTCGTCGGTGCTGCTCGGCCGCGCGCAGGGGTGGAACCCGTGGCTCGGCCCGGCGGTGCTGGTGGCCGGGCTGGTCGCGGCGGCGGGGCTGGCGGCGGCGCGGCTGCTGCGGGAGCGTGTCCTCGCGGGCGCGGTGGCCCTGGCCGTCGCGGCGTGCCTGGCGGGCCCGGCCGCGTACGCGGCCGACACCGTCCGCACGCCGCACACGGGCGTGGTCGTGACCGCCGGGCCGCGGACGTCGGGCGGGTCGGGCCCGGGGCACGGCTCCGGACGCGGCGCCGGGCCGCCCGGGCCGCCCGGGCCCGGCGGGCGGTCCCTCGCGCCGCCGCCGGGCGGGCGCGCCGGGCCCCCGCCCGGCCTCCGGGGCGCCCCGGAGGGCGAGCGGCCGACGATGGCGCTCCTCACGAAGAAGCCGAGCGCCGCGGTGACCGCCGCGCTCACCGCGGACGCCGCGTCCTACACCTGGGTCGCGGCGACGGTCGGGTCCTATCCCGCCGCCGGCTACCAGCTCGCCGCGCGCAGGCCGGTGATGGCGGTCGGCGGCTTCAACGGGACCGATCCGGCGCCGACGCTGGCGGGGTTCCAGCGGCTCGTCCGGGAGAGGCGGATCCACTACTTCGTCGTGGACACGCGGGTCGGCATCATGGGCGGCCAGGCGCGCAGCGGCAGCGCCGAGGGGCGGCGGATCGCCGCGTGGGTCGCGGCGCGGTTCAGGCCGTCCACCGTCGACGGCGTCACCCTGTACGACCTGTCACCGGGGGCGGCGTGATGTACTCGCGGGGTAGTCGCCGACGACACGGGAGTGACCGATGGCCGACACGCTCGACGGCGCCGCCGTCGCCGACCGGTTGCGCGCGCTGCCCGCCTGGACGCGGGACGGCGAGGAGATCAGCAGGGAGGTGCGGGCCCCCTCGTTCCTGGCCGGGATCGACCTGGTCGGGGCCGTGGCCCGCGCCGCCGAGGACGCGGACCACCATCCCGACATCGACATCCGGTGGCGGACGGTGCGGTTCGCGCTCACCACGCACAGCGCGGGCGGCCTCACCGCCCGCGACTTCGACCTGGCCGCCGTGATCGACCGGCTGGCGGGCGAGCACGGCGCGGAGTAGCCCCCCGCACGGTGGCCGCGGGCCGGCTCGGAGGCCGGCTCGGAGGGCGGGTCGGTGGGCGGGTCAGTGGGCGGAGAAGCCGCCGTCCACGAAGACCGCCTGCCCGGTGACGTAGCCGGAGGAGGGGCCGGCGAGGAACACCGCCGCGCCGGCGAAGTCCTCGGCGAGGCCGTTGCGGCCCGTCAGGGTGCGCGCGGCGAGCTCCTTCACGCGGCCGGGGTCGTCGGCGAGGCGGCGGTTCAGCGGCGTCATCACGAACCCGGGGACGAGGGTGTTGGCGGTGACGCCGCGTCCCGACCACGCCTCGGCCTGGGAGCGGGCGAGCGCGACGAGGCCGGCCTTGGACACGCCGTAGGCGCCGCTGGTGAAGGACGCGCGGAACGCCTGCTGGGAGGCGATGTGGATGAGCCGCCCGTAGCCGCGTCCGGCCATGCCGGGGGCGAAGCGCTGGCCGAGCAGGAACGGGGCGTCGAGGTTGACGGCCATGGTGGTGTCCCAGTCCCGCGGGGTGAGGTCGTCCATCGGGGGGCGCAGGTTGATCCCGGCGGCGTTGACGAGGATGTCGGGCTCCCCGAACGCGGCGGCGGCCTCCTCGGCGGCGCGGTGGACGGCCTCGCGCGAGCCCAGGTCGGCGCTGACCCAGGCGGCACGGCGGCCGTGGGACTCCAGGGCGGCGGCGGTGGCGGCCAGCTCGTCCTCGCGGCGCGCGACGAGCACGACGGACGCGCCGCACCTGGCGAGGGCCTCGGCGATCGCGCGCCCGATGCCCGAGCTGCCGCCGGTCACGACCGCGACCCGGCCCTCCAGCGCGAACAGCCCGGTCAGGTAGGCGGTGTCATGATCCATGGCGGTGAGCCTACGGCGCGGGCCGGTGGGCGCGTTCGGCCAGGTCGCGGCGCAGGAACGCGGCGGTGACCGAGTCCGGGTCGGCCAGCAGCGCGGCGGGGGTGCCGGCGAACACGACCCGGCCGCCGTGCCGGCCGCCGCCGGGGCCGAGGTCGAGGACCCAGTCGGCGTGCTTGACGACGTCCAGGTCGTGTTCGACGACGATGACGGTGTTGCCGGCGTCCACGAGCCGGTCCAGGAGGGCCAGGAGCGTGCCGGTGTCGGCGGGGTGCAGCCCGGTGGTGGGCTCGTCCAGGACGTAGACGGCGCCGGTGCGGTGCAGGTGGGCGGCGAGCTTGAGGCGCTGCCGTTCGCCGCCGGACAGGGTGGTGAGGGGCCGCCCGAGGGCGAGGTAGGGCAGCCCGACCTCGACGAGGGCGCGCAGCCGCGCCGCGACGGCGCCGTCCGGCGCGTCGCCGGCGAAGAAGTCCAGGGCCTGCTCGGCGGTCATCGCCAGGACATCGACGATCGTCGCGCCGCGGAGCGTGTGGGCGAGGGCCTCGGGGCGGTAGCGGGTGCCGCGGCAGGTCTCGCAGGTGGTGGTGACGGGGTCCATGAACGCCAGGTCGGTGACGATGAGGCCGTGGCCGTCGCAGGCGGGGCAGGCGCCCTTGGAGTTGTGGCTGAACAGGCCCGGGTCGGCGCCGGTGGCCTTGGCGAACAGGCGGCGGACGGTGTCCATGACGCCGAGGTGGGTGAGGGGGCTGGAGCGGCGGGACGCGGCGATCGCGCCCTGGTCGACGACGACGGCGCCGTCGTGGCGGGCGGCGAACTCCTTCATCACGAGGGTGCTCTTGCCCGATCCCGCGACGCCGGTGACGGCGGTGAGCACACCGGTGGGGAACCGGGCGGTGACGTCCCGCAGGTTGTGGGTGCGGGCGCGCTCGACGGTCAGCCACCCGGCGGGGGCCCGGAAGGCGGCCTTGACGGGCGCGGCGCCGCGCAGGTGGCGCCCGGTGACGGTGTCGGCGGCGCGCAGGTCCGCGACGGTGCCGGCGAACACGACCCGGCCGCCGTGGGCGCCGGCGCCGGGCCCCATGTCGACGACGTGGTCGGCGACGCGGATGACGTCGGGGTCGTGCTCGACGACCAGCACCGTGTTGCCCTTGTCGCGCAGCCGCGCCAGCAGGCCGTTGAGCCGGTCGACGTCGCGGGGGTGCATGCCGGCGCTGGGCTCGTCGAAGATGTAGGTCAGGCCGGTGAGGCTGGACCCCAGGTGCCGGACGACCTTGAGCCGCTGCGCCTCGCCGCCCGACAGCGTGCGGGTCTCGCGGTCCAGGGTGAGGTAGCCGAGGCCGATGTCCTCCAGCCGCCGCAGCCGGGTGGTCGCGGCCTCGGCGACCCGCGCGGCGACCGGGTCGGTGATCTCGGTGAGCGTCCGGGCGAGGTCGGCGACCTCCATGCGGGCGAGGTCGGCGATGGTGCGCCCGTCGATCCTGGAGGCGAGCGCGGCCGGGTTGAGCCGCGCGCCGCCGCACGCGGGGCAGGGCAGCGCGCGGGTGACCCTGCGGGCGGCCTCGCGGGTGCGGCCGGTGAGGGTGTTCAGGTCGCGCCGGATGTAGAGGCGTTCGAACCGCTCGGCCAGGCCCTCGTAGGCGTTGTGGCCGAGGGACCCGGTGCGGTTGCGGCGGCGGACGCGGAACCCCTTGCCGTGCAGGAGCGTGTCCCATTCCTCGGGGGTGAAGTCGCGGAGCGGCTTGTCGGGGTCGAACAGCCCGGACTCGGCGTAGAGCTGCCACACGAACGTCCCGACGGCGAACGGCGGGAAGTTCACCGCGCCCTCGTTGAGGGTCCGGTCGGTGTCGAGGAAGGCGTCCAGGTCGAGGCGGACGACCGTGCCGAGGCCCTCGCAGTCGGGGCACATGCCCTGCGGGTCGTTGAAGGAGTAGGCGGCGGCCTCCCCGGCGGAGGGGGTGCCGTGCCGGGAGAACAGCACCCGCAGGACGGCGTGGATCTCGCTGATGGTGCCGACGGTGGAGCGGGCGTTGCCGCCGATGGGCCGCTGGTCGACGATGACGGCGGGGGCGAGGTGCTCGATGGCGTCGGCGTCGGGCCGCTCGTGCTTGGGCAGCCGGTCGCGGACGAACCAGGTGTAGGTCTCGTTGAGCTGCCGCTGCGCCTCCACGGCGACGGTGCCGAACACCATCGAGGACTTGCCCGATCCGGACACACCGGTGAACACGACGATCCGCTCCTTGGGGATCCGCAGCGAGACGTCCTTGAGGTTGTTCTGCCGGGCCCCGGTGATCACGATGCTGCCTGCGCTCATGCGGCCCAGGCTAGGAGCCAATGAGGTCAGGTTCTGGCCGCATTGTCCGCCATACTGGTGAGCGTGACCGACACCACCTCCGCTTCCGCTACCACCACGGGCACCGCTTCCGCTCGGCTGCTGCACCTGCTGTCGCTGCTCCAGGCGCGGCGGGAGTGGACGGGCCCGGAGCTGCGGGAGCGGCTCGGGGTGAGCGCCCGCACCGTCCGCCGGGACGTGGAGCGCCTGCGCGCCCTCGGCTACCCGGTGCTGGCCACGCTCGGCGCCGCGGGCGGCTACCGGCTGGAGGCGGGCACCGCGATGCCGCCGCTGCTGCTGGACGACGAGGAGGCCCTGGCGATCGCGGTGGGGCTGCGCGGCGCGGCCGGGGGCGCGATCGCGGGGATCGAGGAGTCCTCCGTGCGGGCCCTGGCGAAGCTGGAGCAGGTGCTGCCCGAGCGGCTGCGGCGCCGGGTGAACGCGCTGCACGCGGCGACGACGCCGCTGACCGGGCCGCCCGCCGGCCCGGTGGTGGAGCCCGCGACGCTGACGGTGCTGGCCGCCGCGTGCCGGGACCGCGAGCGGCTGCGGTTCGGGTACCGCGACCGCGACGACACCGCCTCGGCCCGGCTGGTGGAGCCCTACGGGCTGGTGTCGGCGGGGCGCCGCTGGTACCTGGTCGCGTGGGACACCGGGCGCGAGGGGTGGCGGACGTTCCGCGTCGACCGGATGGGCGATCCGCGCGGGACGGGGGTGCGGTGCCCGCCGCGCGAGCTGCCCGCCCCCGACGCGGCCGCGTTCGTGACGCGGTCGCGGGCGGGGGACCGTCCCGTCCGGCGGGCGGTGCTGGTGGTGCACGCCCCGGCCGAGGAGCTGATCGACCGGTTCCGGGTGAGCGGCGCGGAGGTCGAGGCCGTCGACGAGCGCACCTGCCTCCTGCGCACCGAGCCCGACTCGCTGGAGTGGACGGCGCTGCGCGTCGCGTTCCTGGACCTGGAGTTCGAGGTGCGGGAGCCGCCGGAGCTGGCCGCGCGCCTCGCCGACCTGGGGCGTCGCCTGCTCCGCGCGTCCGGCGGGTGACGCCGGCGGCGGGCGGGTGGCGGCCCCTGCGGCGGCCGTGGCGCGTTCCGGTGCGAGGATGGGAGCCGTGACCGAGGAGATCGACGCGCGCGGGGCGGCGGGGCGGCCCACGCCGGGAACGCAGTCGGTGGACCGTGCCGTCGCGGTGCTGCGGTCCTTCGAGGGCGCGGCGCGGCAGACGCCGACGGAGGTCGCGCACCGGCTCGGCCTGTCGGTCAGCACCGCGCACCGGATCGTCCGGGCCCTGTACGACACGGGGATGCTCGGCCGGGACGCCCAGACCGAGCGGTACTTCCTCGGCCCGACCACCGCGATCCTCGGGCGGCTGGCGCTGGAGCGGATGGGCACCACGCTGCTCCAGCCGGAGCTGACCGCGCTGCGGGACGGGACGGGCGAGGCGGTCAGCCTGGGCGTGCGGGTGGGCGACGAGGTCGCGGTCCTGCTGCACCTGCCCTCGACGCATCCGCTGCGCTACGACCAGCCGCCGGGGGCCCGCAACCCCATCCACGGGTGCGCGATGGGCAAGGCGCTGCTGGCGTTCGCCGACGGGGCCGGCGACGCCGGCGGGGCCGAGGGGGGCGTGGCGATGGAGGAGCCCTACCGCCGCTACACCCCCGCGACCCTCACGACCCGCGCGGCGCTGGAGGAGGATCTGGCGCGCGTCCGCGAGCGCGGCTACGCGGTCAACGAGGAGGAGCGCCTCATCGGGGTCCGCGCGGTCGCGGCGCCGGTGCGCGACGGGGCGGGCCGGGCGTTCGCGGCGGTGGCGCTGCAGGGCCCGGCGGTGCGTTTCGGCCCGGACCGCATGCCCGGCCTGGCCGAGGCGGTGCTGGCGGCGGCGGGCCGCCTGACCGCGCTGCACCGGCACCTGCCCGGCGCCTGAGGCCGCATGCGGGTCGCCTGAGGGGCGGGTCGCTCGCATGCCATCGCGCGGGCGGAGTTCTTACAAGGTTCGAACAAGGAGCGCCGCCGGGCCGTCCAGGGCCGCCGCGCGGGGGCGCCGCGTCCTAGTTTCGTCGGCATGGATGTACTGCTCACCGGGTCGGCCGGTTTCATCGGTTCGCACATCGCCGAGGCGCTGGCCGCCTCGGGGCACCGGGTCCGGGGCCTGGACCTCCGGCCCGACGGGCTCGGGGACGCGCCGGGCGACGTCCGCGACGCCGCCGTGGTCGCGCGGCGGCTGGCGGGGGTGGACGCGGTGTGCCACCAGGCGGCCATGGTGGGCCTCGGCGTGGACGCCTCCGACCTGCCCGCCTACACCTCGGCGAACGTGCAGGGGACGGCGGTGCTGCTGGCGGAGATGGCCCGCGCGGGGGTGCGGACGCTGGTGCTGGCGTCCTCGATGGTGGTGTACGGGGAGGGGGCCTACGCCTGCCGCAGGCACGGGCGGGTCCGGCCCGGGCCGCGGCCGGAGGAGGCGCTGCGGGCGGGGCGGTTCGAGCCGCCGTGCCCGGTGTGCGGGAGCGCCCTCCAGGCGGGAGCGGTCGGTGAGGAGACGCCGCCCGACCCCCGCAACGTCTACGCCGACACCAAGCTCGCGCAGGAGCATCTGGCGGCGTCGTGGGCGCGGATGGCGGGCGGGTCGGTGGCGTCGCTGCGGTACCACAACGTGTACGGGCCGCGGATGCCGCGCGACACCCCCTACGCGGGCGTCGCGGCGCTGTTCCGGTCGCGGCTGCTGGCGGGGGAGGCGCCGCTGGTGTTCGAGGACGGGGCGCAGCGCCGCGACTTCGTGCACGTCCGCGACGTCGCCCGCGCGAACGTGCTGGCGCTGGAGCGGCTCGCGGAGGCGGCGCCGGGCGGGGCGCGCGCCTACAACATCGCCAGCGGCGGGCCCCGCACGGTCGGGGAGATGGCGGCGGCGCTGGCGGGCGCGCTGGGCGGCCCGGCGCCGCGGGTGACCGGCGGCTACCGGCTGGGGGACGTGCGGCACATCGTGGCGCGGCCCGACCGCGCGCGCGACGAGCTGGGGTTCGGCGCGGCGGTGGCGTTCGCGGACGGGGTCGCGGAGTTCGCGCGGCAGCCCGTCACGAGTTCGTAAGGGTCGTTCCGATGTCACCGAAAGTAGCGTCAAGCCCGTGATCGATGTGGTGCTTCCCTGCCTCGACGAGGCCGAGGCGTTGCCCTGGGTGCTGGCGCGGATGCCGGACGGCTTCCGTGCGCTGGTGGTCGACAACGCCTCCACCGACGACTCCGCGCGCGTGGCCGCGGACCTCGGCGCGCGGGTCGTCCCGGCCCCGGTGCGCGGGTTCGGCGCGGCCTGCCACGCGGGGCTGCTGGCGGCGACCGCCGAGGTGGTGTGCGTGATGGACGCCGACGCCTCGCTGGACCCGGCGGACCTGCCCCGGCTGGTGGCCGCGCTCGCCGACCTGGGGGCCGGGGGCGAGCCGGCGCTGGTGCTGGGGCGGCGGCGGCCGGTGGGGCGCGGCGCGTGGCCGCCGCACGCGCGGCTCGGCAACGCCGTCCTGGCGCGGTCGCTGAACCGGCGGGCCGGGACGCGGCTGCGCGACCTCGGGCCGATGCGCGCGGCGCGCCGCGCGGACCTGCTCGCGCTGCGGCTGGCCGACCGCCGGTTCGGGTACCCGCTGGAGATGGTGCTGCGCGCGGCCCGCGCGGGCTGGCGCGTCGCCGAGCTGGACGTGCCCTACCGGCCGCGGACCGGGACCTCGAAGGTGACCGGCACGGTCGGCGGGACGGTGCGCGCCGTCCGCGACATGCGGCGGGTGCTGGCCGAGGCGGCCTCGTGAGCGCGCCGGCCACCGAAACGGCCGACCTGGCTGACCTGCTCGTCATCGCCAAGGAGCCGGTCGCGGGCCGGGTCAAGACGCGCCTCACCCCCGCCTACACGCCGGCGGAGGCGGCGGCGCTGGCGGGGGCGGCGCTGCGCGACACCCTCGCGGCGGTCGCGGCGGCGCGGGCGGGGCGGCGGACGCTGGTGCTGGAGGGTGCGCCGGGGCCGTGGCTGCCGGAGGGGTTCGCGGTGTGCGCGCAGCGCGGCGGCGGGCTGGACGAGCGGCTCGCGCACGCGTTCGCCGACGCGGACGCGGGCCGCCCGCTGGTGCTGGTGGGGATGGACACGCCGCAGGTGACGGCCGCGCTGCTGGAGCGGGCGTGCGCCGCGCTGGCGACCCGCGGGGCGGTGTTCGGCCCGGCGGCCGACGGCGGGTTCTGGCTGCTGGGGCTGCGCCGCCCGGACGCCTCGCTGCTGCTCGGGGTGCCGATGTCGCGCGCCGACACCGGGACGGCGGTGCTGGGCCGGTTGCGCGCGGCGGGGCTGCGGACGGCGGTCCTGCCGGTGCTGACCGACGTGGACACCCCCGCCGACGCCGCGGCGGTCGCGGCGGCCGCGCCGGGCGGGGAGTTCGCGGCGGCGGTGCGGGCGCTCGGGACCAGGCTCGGGACGAGGCGCAGGGTCGGGCCCGGGGCCGGGCCCGGGGCCGGGCCCGGGGGCAGGACGGTCCCGGCGTGATCGGCGAGCTGTACGAGGAGGCGCTGCGGGGCGGGGCGCGGGTGGAGATCGAGCACGCCGACGGGCGGCGCCGCCCGCTGCCGGTGTGGGAGTGGCTGGCGCCGCGTCCGGGCGACGCGGGGCTGCTGCGGCGGTGCGCGGGCGCGACGCTGGACGTGGGGTCGGGGCCGGGGCGGCTGACGGTGGCGCTGGCCCGCCGGGGCGTCCCGGTGCTGGGCATCGACGTCGCGCCCGCCGCCGTGGCGCTGACGGTGGCGGCGGGCGGTCCGGCGCTGCGCCGGGACGTGTTCGGGCGGGTGCCGGGCGCGGGCCGCTGGGAGACGGTGCTGCTGGCCGACGGGAACGTGGGGATCGGCGGTGACGCCGAGGCGCTGCTGCGCCGGGTGGCGGCGCTGCTGGCGCCCGGCGGCCGGATGCTGGTGGAGGTGGACCCGCCGGGCGGCGGCGCGCGCGTCGAGCCGCTGCGGCTGCGTTCGGGCCGGTCGGTCGGCGAGTGGTTCGCGTGGGCGCACGTCCCGGCCGACGCCGTCGCGGGCTTGGCGGCCGCGTGCGCGGTGCGGGTGGCGGAGGTCTGGGAGGAGTCGGGCCGGTGGTTCGCCACGCTGACCCGCTGACCGGGCGCGCCTCCGCACCGGCCGCGCGGCGCCGCCCGTCGCGGCGCGCCGTGCGGGCGGGGGCGGTGGTCGTGTGGGCGGCGGGGATCGCGGCGGCGTTCGCCGTCGGCTGGCACCTGCGGCGCGCGGGACTGGCCACCGAGGACGCGTTGCCGCCGCTGCACGCGCGGTTGCGGAACCGTCCGCCGACCTGGGGGATGCTGCCCGCGCTGGCGGTGGCGGCGGCCGGGGTGGCGGTGCTGCCCGCGCTGGTGTCACGGCTGCCGTGGCGGGCGCTGCCGCCGGTCGCGTGGGCGGGCGCGGCGCTGTGGGCGGTGGCGCTGGCGGTGGCCGACGGACCGGGCGCGCTGTCCGGGCCGCTGGACGCGCCGACGGAGTACCCGGCGGGGCTGGCGCAGCTGCGTCCCGACCCGGCGGAGTGGCTGCGGACCTTCACCGAGCGGCTCGGCGGCTACACCACCCATGTGCGGGGGCATCCGCCGCTGCCGATGCTGGTGCTGTGGCTGCTGGAGCGGGCGGGCCTGCCCGGGACGGGCTGGGCGGCGGCGCTGGTGATCGCGGCGGGGTCGTCGGCGGCGGCGGCGATCGCGGTGACGGTGCGGGAGCTGGCGGGCGAGCGGGCGGCGCGCGCGGCGGTCCCGTTCCTGGTGCTGGCCCCGCTGGGGGTGTGGGTCGCGACGTCGATGGACGCGCTGTTCCTGGGCGTGGGCGCGTGGGGGACGGCGCTGACCGCGCTGGCGGCGCGGCGGCGTCCGGCGCGTCCGGGGGCGCGGGTGGCGGCGGCGGTGGGCGCGGGGCTGCTGCTGGGCTGCCTGCCGTATCTGAGCTACGGGCTGCTGCCGCTGTTCGCGGTGCCGGCGGCGGTGCTGCTGCCGGCGCGTCCCCGCCCGGTGGTGCTGGCGGCCCTCGGCGCGGGGCTGGTGGTGGTGCCCGCGGCGCTGACCGCCGGGGGGTTCTGGTGGCCCGACGGGGTCCGCGCGACGCTGGACACCTACCTGGTCAGCCGGGGGTCGGCGCGGCGCTCCTACGGCTACTTCGTGTTCGCGGACCTGGCGGTGCTGGGACTGCTGGTGGGCCCGGCCGTCGCCCACGCGCTACCGGACGCGGTGCTGGACGCGGTGGCGGCGGTGCGGCGGGCGGCGCGGGCCCTGAGGTCTGCGCCGTCACCATCACCATCACCGGGGCCGGGGCCGGGCGCGGCGCTGCCGGTGTGCGCGGCGCTGGTGGGGATGCTCGCGCTGGACCTGTCGGGCGTCACCAAGGGCGAGGTGGAGCGGATCTGGCTGCCGTTCGCGGCGTGGACGCTGGCCGCCGCGTCCCTGCGGGGGCCGCGGTCGCGGTGGTGGCTGGCGGCGCAGGCGGCGACGGCGCTGGCCGTCCAGGCGCTGGTGCTGTCGCCGTGGTGACCCTCGGCGGCACGGTCGGCGGCACGGGCGGCGAAAAAAGTTCCGGCGGGGATGTCGATCGGGGCGGGGCCCGCGCGACGCGTCGGTGAAAGCCGATGAGACACCTCGCACGAAGGGACCACGACCATGGCCGCCATCTCCTCCTCCACCCCCGCCACCACCCCCGCGTCCTCACCGGCCACCACGCGGGGCGGGCGCCGGACGCTGCGCAGGGTCCTGTGGGGCGCGCAGATCCTGCTCGCGGTGTTCCTGTTCGCCGGGTCGGCGCTGCCGAAGTTCGCCGGGCAGGCCGAGGCCGTCCGGACGTTCGAGGAGATCGGCTGGGGCCAGTGGTTCCGGTACGTGACGGGCGCGGTCGAGGCGGCGGGGGCGATCGGGCTGGTGGTGCCCCGGCTGGCGGGCCTCGCGGCGGTCGGGCTGATCGGTCTGATGGCGGGGGCCGCGGCGACGCAGCTGCTGGTGCTGTCGGCGCCGTGGGCGGCGCTGCCCGCCGCGTTCGCGGTGGTGTTCGCCGTGATCGCGTGGGACCGCCGCGCCGAGACCGGCGCGCTGCTGCGCGCGCCGCGCCGCTGAGCCGGAAGCGGCCCGGAGCCGGCGGCTCCGGGCCGCCCCGGCCCGCGGGGTCAGGTCGGGGGCCAGGTGATGAGCGTGCGGCCCCAGGTCACGCCCGCGCCGAACCCGGCGAGCAGGACCAGGTCGCCGCCCTTGAGGCCGCGGGCGCGGACGGCGGCGTCCAGGGCGTGGGGGAGGCTCGCGGCGCCGATGTTGCCGGCGTCGCGTCCGGCGATGGCGAGCTGCTCAGGCTCCAGCCCGGCCTCGGCGGCCAGCGAGGCGACCAGCCGGGGGTTGGGCTGGTGGGGGACGACCAGCGCGAGGTCGGCGGGCTTGACCCCGGCCTCCTCGCACGCCTCGGCGACCAGCCGGGGGAAGATCTCGGTGATGAAGCCGCGGACGGCGCGCGCGTCCATGCGGATGGTGTGGCCGAGCCCCGCGAGGGTCTCGGGCGCGGCGGGGGCGCGGCTGCCGCCAGCGGGGATGAGGACGTCGCCGGCGTGCGTCCCGTCCGATCCGAGGGTGATCGGCCCGATCCCGTACGGGCCGGGGGCGGGGCCGATGACGGCGGCGGCGGCGCCGTCGCCGAACAGCGCGGAGGTGGCGCGGTCGGCGGGGTCCAGGAACCGCGAGTACACCTCGACGCCGACGACCAGCGCGTAGGGGGCGGCGCCGCGCTGGGTGGACAGCCATCCGACGGCGGCCTGGAGCCCGTACACGAACCCGGTGCAGGCGGCGGAGACGTCGAAGGCGGCGGCCCGCCCGGCGCCGAGCAGCGCCTGGACGCGGCAGGCGGTGGAGGGCCCGAGTTCGTCGGGGGTGGAGGTGCCGAGGACGATGAGCCCGAGGTCGCCGGGGGCGAGCCCGGCCCGCTCCAGCGCGCGGCGGGCGGCGGCCGCGGCCAGGTCGGAGGCGGCCTGCCCGGGCGCGGCGACGCTCCGGGAGCGGATGCCGGTGCGGCTCTCGATCCAGTCGGGGGGCAGGCCCAGCGCGCGGGCGATGCCGTCGCTCTCCACGCGGCGGGAGGGCAGGTAGGAGCCGGTGCCCCGGATCGCCCATCCCGTGCCGGGGGTTTCGGTCCGCCGCGGCTCCGTCCTGGGGGGAGGGCTCTGCGCGCCCTCCGGAACGGCCATGTCGGTTCGCAGCCGCGGGCCGGTCTGCTTCCAGGTCATGCGTCGCTCCCCTCCACCGGCGCGGGGCCGGTGGCCGTGGCGGGCCGGTCGGCCTGGCGTCGCAGGGGCGCGCCGCCGGGCGCCGCGCGCACGTGCCGCCCGCCGCGCTATCGGCGCGTGCGGCGTCGCATGCTGACGCGACCGACGGTTGCCAGACCGATCCCACGAGTGAATAATCCCATTTCAGGGTTTTTGTTCCATATCAAAATTGTTCAGCGGCCTTTATCCGGAAAGAAAAGCGAGCCTTCCTTTCAGGTAAGGAGACCCCGGGTGCCTGTGTCCTTCCGTCCGGCCGAGGAGCTCAAGCCCGACGACGTCTGTGCCTTCCTGTTCGCCGGCACCGGCTCGGCGGGTGTACCCGACCTGGTCTCGCCCACCCGCTGGTCCCCGGCCGCCGCCCGCGCGGTCGAGGACGTCCTGGACGCGGTGCAGGAGGGCCTGCCCCGTACGGGGTGGCCGTCGCTGCGCGCGATCCTGCTGGAGGACCCCGGCGGCTACCGGGCGGCGGCGCGGGCGCCGGGCGTCGCGCAGCTGTGCGGGTACGCCGCCTCGGTCGCGGTCGACCGGGCGCTGCGGACGGGCGGGATCCAGCCCGGCCACGCCGTCGGGCAGAGCTTCGGGGAGATCGCCGCGCTGGTGTGCGCGGGGGCGTTCGCGATCGCCGACGGCGCGCGGATGGCGGTCGCGCTGGTGGAGGTGCTCGCGCGGCACGGCGCGGGCGGCGGCATGGGGATGCTGGAGGCCGGCGAGGAGGCGACCCGCGCCGTCATCGCGGCGGCGGGCGCGCCGGAGGTCGTGGTGGCGTGCCTGAACGCGCCGGAGGTGACGGTGGTCAGCGGCCCCGACAAGCCGCTGGAGGCGGTGCTGGCGGAGGCGGCGCCGCGGGGGGTGCGGGCCGTCCGGCTCGCGGTGCCCTACCTGTCGCACCACCCGGCGATGGCGGGCGCCGACGAGGAGTGGTACGCGGCGATCCGCGGGTTCCCGCAGCGGCCCCTGCGGGTGCGGGTGCACTCCCCGGTGCGGGGCCGCGCCTACACCGACGCCGACGACCTGCACCGGGCGCTGGCCGACTGCGTCGTCTCGCCGGTGCGGCTGCCGGAGGCGCTGCGCGCCGTCCACGCCGCCGGCGCGACGGTGTTCACCGAGGCGGGGCCGGGCAGCGCGCTGTGCCGGTGCGCGCGGCTGTCGGTGCCGGACGCGCGGACCCTGGCGCCGCTGCGCGAGCGCCCCTCCGCCGGGCGGCCGGCGGCCCCGCCGTCCGGCGCGGCGGGGGCGTCCCCGGCCGAGGGCAAGTCGGCGGCGGGCATCTCCCCGGCGCCCGGACGCGAGGGGGAGCTCCACGATGGCCACTGATCCCGGCGCGGGTACCGGCGCCGGCACCGGGCTGCGGGACTTCGTGCGCGGCACGGCGGCGCTGGACGACGCGGCGCGCGCGTGGCTGGCCGAGGCCGTCCCCCCGGACTGCTTCGGCTACCCCTCCGGGCTGACCGCCGACGAGCGGCTCGCCCTCACCTACGCGCGGCTGCGCCGCGCCGGGCGGGCCGCGCCGCCGGCCGCCGCGCTGCTGGCCGACCCGCCGGCGCTGTGCGGGCTGCTGGAGCGCGCCGCGATCGCCGACCCGGCGCTGTTCCACGTCATGCTGCTGCACTACACGCTGGCGCTGGGCCCGATCATGCGGTTCGGGGAGGGGCGGGACGGCCCGGAGGGCCCGGGGGGCCCGGCGGCGGCGCGCGCGGCGCTGGAGTCGATGGAGGCGTTCGGGACGCTGCTGATGACCGAGGTGGGGCGCAGCAACAGCCACCTGTCGCCGCGCACGACCGCCCGGCACGACCCGGCGACCGGCGGGTTCGTGCTGAGCACCCCCGACGCGGCGGCGGCGAAGTTCCCCACCAGCGCGGGCCATCCCGGCGTCCCCAAGGTCGCGGCGGTGTACGCGACGCTGGTGCACGCCGGGGTCGAGCGCGGGGTGTTCGTGTTCGTGGTGCCGCTGCGGGGGCCGGGCGGCGAGGTCCCCGCCGGCGTCCGGGTCGTCGCGGCGCCCGAGACCAGCGGGCTGCGGGTCGACTACGCGGCGGTGCTGCTGGAGGACCTGCACGTCCCCTACGGGGCGTGGCTGCGCGACGGCGCCCGCATCGACGGCGGCGCCTTCCACGATCCGGCGGGGTCGGCGGCGGCGCGGCTGACGCGGTCGATGGGCATCGCACCGCCGGTGTGGCGGGCGGTGATCTCGGCGTCGGCGGCGGTCGCGCGGGCCTCGGCGGGGACGCTGCTGGCGCACTCGGCGGGGCGGGGCACGCTGGGGCGGCTCGGGCCGCGCCGCCCGCTGACCGACTACCGCAACCAGCGGGAGGCGGTGCTCGGGGCGCTGGCCTCGGCGTACGCGCTGACCGCCGTCGCGGGGCACGTCAAGGCGCGGCCGGCGGCGGCGCCCGCGCCGGGCGGGCCGGGCACGGCGTGGGCGCCGTGGTCGGCGGTCGACCGGGACCTGGCGCTGCTGAAGGTCGCGGCGACCGTCCAGGCGCAGGAGACGGTGTCGCGGTGCCGGGTCCACAGCGGCGCGCCGGGGTTCGCGGCGGTGGAGCGTCTCAACGCCTACCGGGGCCTCACCCACGCCTACCTGAACGCGGGCGGCGACAACGAGCTGATCCTCTACGACACGGCCCGGGCGATGGCGGCGCTGGACCGCTACACCCCGCCCCCCGCGCAACCGGAACCGCCCGGCGGCGGGGACCTGGAGTCGCCGCGGACGTGGCTGTTCCTGGCGGGCGAGGCCGAGCGGCGGCTCCGCGACCGCCTCGCGGACCGGGTGGAGGCCGCGCGCGGGGCGGGGGCCGACGACTTCACCGCCTGGAACGACAACCTGGCGCTGGCGGCGCGGACGGCGCGGGCGTGCGCGGACCGGACGGTGCTGGAGATCGTGGCGGGCGCGGCGGAGTCGGGCCCGCCCGCGCTGCGGCGGACGCTGGCCCTGTACGCGCTGGACTGGCTGGAGGGCCGCGCCGGGGACCTGCTGAACGAGGGCGTGGCGCGGCCGGGGGTGCTGGAGGAGGCGGCGGAGACGCGGCGGCGGGTCGGCGACGCGCTCGCGCCGGACGCGGCGGAGCTGGCGGCGGCGCTGGAACTGCCCGCCGAGGTCACCGCGCCGCCCGCGTCCTTCACCCGCGCGGGCGGCCCGGGGGGCGGCTGACAGGGGAAGACGCCGGCGCCACGCCGGGAGTTCGGAAAGGATGCGGGGGAACCCGCGCAGGGTGGCTACCGTTCTCGTTACAGAGCGCGCGGGTGAAGGGCATCCGCGACGCGCGATACGGAGGTAGGCACAGTGGGAGTCAGTCTGAGCAAGGGCGGCAACGTTTCGTTGACGAAGGAGGCTCCCGGACTGACCGCCGTCGTGGTGGGTCTGGGCTGGGACGTGCGCACCACGACCGGAACCGACTTCGACCTCGACGCCAGCGCCCTGCTGTGCTCGGCGGAGAACAAGGTCCTTTCGGACCAGCACTTCGTGTTCTTCAACAACCTCAAGAGCCCCGACGGCTCGGTCGAGCACACCGGCGACAACCTCACCGGTGAGGGCGAGGGCGACGACGAGCAGATCAAGGTGGGGCTGACGAGCGTCCCCGCCGAGGTCGCCAAGATCGTGTTCCCGGTCTCCATCTACGACGCCGACGGCCGCCAGCAGAGCTTCGGGCAGGTCCGCAACGCGTTCATCCGGGTGGTGAACCAGGCCGACAACAACGAGATCGCACGGTATGACCTGTCGGAGGACGCCTCGACCGAGACCGCGATGGTCTTCGGTGAGCTGTACCGCAACGGCGCGGAGTGGAAGTTCCGCGCGGTGGGCCAGGGCTACGCGTCGGGTCTGGCGGGCATCGCCTCCGACTTCGGCGTGAACGTCTGAGGCGCCCGGGGCCCGGGGCGGGGCGTGTGAGGACCGCCGGGACGGGATGAGCGCCGGGGCGCCCGGGTCCTTTCGGGGACCCGGGCGCCCCGTCCTCATCGGGCCGGTTCCGCCCTTGCGCCGGGGACGACGGCCATCGCCTCGATCTCGACGAGGAAGTCGTCGCGGACGAGGCGGGGCACCTCGATGAGCGAGGCGGCGGGCGACACCCCGGCGGGCAGCACCTCCATGCGGACGGCGCGGACGACGCCGACCCGGCCCGCGTCGCGCAGGAAGTAGCCGAGCCGCACGACGTGCTCCCACCCGGCGCCCGCGGCGGTGAGCGCGGCGTGCAGGTTGGCGAACACCTGCCGGGTCTGGGCCTCCAGGTCGCCGGGGCCGACGAGCTCGCCGGCGGCGTCCAGGGGGATCTGGCCGCTCAGCACGACCAGCCGGGCGGGCAGGTCGGCGGACACGGCGTGGCTGTAGCCGGGCCCGGGCGCGAGGTCGGGGCTGTCGATGTCGCGGATTCCGGTTCCGGCGCGGGGGCCGCTGTCGTCGCTCACCCGGTCACGGTACCGGCCGGTGATCGTCACCTGCGACAATGGGGGCATGACCGAGCGCGGGCCGATCGACTACTGGCTGACCGACATGGACGGGGTGCTGGTGCACGAGGGGCGGCCGGTGCCGGGCGCCGAGGAGTTCGTGCGCCGCCTGGCGGCCTCGGGCAAGCCGTTCCTGGTGCTGACCAACAACTCGATCTACACCAGGCGGGACCTGTCAGCGCGGCTGGCGGCGCTGGGGCTGGAGGTGCCGGCGGGGTCGATCTGGACCTCGGCGCTGGCCACGGCGCGGTTCCTGGCCGACCAGCGCCCGCAGGGGTCGGCGTATGTGATCGGCGAGGCGGGGCTGACGACGGCGCTGCACGAGGCCGACTTCGTCCTCACCGACATCGACCCCGACTACGTGGTGCTGGGCGAGACCCGCACCTACAGCTTCTCGCAGATCACGCGGGCGATCCGGCTGATCGAGGGCGGCGCGCGGTTCGTGGCGACCAACCCCGACCCGGTCGGCCCGTCGCCGGAGGGGTCGCTGCCGGCGTGCGGCGCGGTCGCCGCGATGATCACGCGGGCGACGGGGGTGGAGCCCTACTTCGTCGGCAAGCCGAACCCGCTGATGATGCGGACGGCGCTGAACGTGGTCGGCGGGCACAGCGAGCGCACCGCGATGGTCGGGGACCGGATGGACACCGACATCGTCGCGGGCGTGGAGGCGGGGCTGGAGACGATCCTGGTGCTGACCGGGGTGACCCGCAAGGAGGAGGTCGAGCGGTTCCCGTTCCGGCCGTCGCGGGTGGTGCCGTCGATCGCGGACGTGATCGACCTGGTCGGAGCCTGATCCGCGGCCCCGGCGGGCCTGGCGGTCCGTCCCGGCGGCGTGTGCCGGGGGTGTCCTGTCCCGGGGTGGTTTGGGCGGCTCGCGGTCGGCTAGGTTCCCGCGTGGTTCATCGATTCGCGCCGGGGCGCGTCTCGGGGGCGGGCGGGGGGACGGCGGCGCGGGCCGCCGGCGGGTGACCACGCCGGTGCCCTCGCGGGGCGGTTCCGGTGCCCGACGCCGACCCGGGGAGCCGTGCGGAGGTCCAGCGATCCGTCTCATGCGCGCCATGGCCGATGGCGGGCCCGCTGGAGTGCCCGCCGGCGGGTGCGGTGGCTGGCGCCGGGCGCCGTCGTGGTGCTGCTGGGCGGCGACGCGGCGTTGACGGTGCCCGCCGGGGATCCGGTCAGAGTCCGGCCCGCCCTTTCCGGGCCCGGGTCGGGGGACGCGGTGTCGGCGCTGGCGGCGGACCCGGCCGCGGCGGGTCCGGTGGTGAACGGGCGGCGGCAGCCGGTGCGGGTGCGGGTCCCGGACTCGGCGGCCGGGTCGTACGCGCGGGTGCCGGGGACGGCGGCGCCGCCGGCGGGGGCGCGGGGGACGCTCGTCCGGTACGGGGTGGAGGTGGAGCGGGGGCTGCCGCTGGACGGCGCGGAGTTCGCGGCGGAGGTGCACCGGGTGCTGAACGATCCGCGCGGGTGGGGGCACGGCGGGGTGATGCGGTTCGAACGGGTGGCGGACGGTCCGGTGCGGTTCCGGGTGGCGCTGTCGAGCCCGGCGATGACCGACCGGATGTGCGCGCCGCTGGTGACGGGCGGGGAGCTGTCGTGCGGGCACGGGGACCGCTCGGTGATCAACGCGCGCCGGTACGGGGAGGGCGCGGCGTCCTACGGCGCGGACCTGGCGTCCTACCGGGAGTACCTGATCGGCCACGAGGTGGGGCACGCGCTGGGGCACGGGCACGCGGGGTGCCCGGGGCGGGGGCGGCGGGCGCCGGTGATGGTGCAGCAGAGCAAGTCGCTGTACGGGTGCCGCGCGAACCCGTGGCCGCACCCCGACTGATCACGGGGGGTCGGGCGGGGCGGGGTGCGGGGCCTAGACTCGGTGCGACCATGCGCATGATCAAGAGTGCGGGCTCGCGTGAGCTGGAGGTCCGCAGGTCCCGGTTCGTCTGCACGCTCGCCCGGGTGGGCGGCGAGGCGGAGGCGGTGGAGTTCCTGGCGGCGCATCGGCGGGCGCACCGGGACGCGACGCACAACTGCACCGCCTACGTGGTGGGCGAGCGCGGGGAGATCGCCAAGAGCAGCGATGACGGGGAGCCGGCGGGGACGGCGGGGATCCCGATGCTGGAGGTGCTGGTGCGGCGGGGGCTGACCGGCACGGCGGCGGTGGTGACGCGGTACTTCGGCGGGGTGAAGCTGGGCGCGGGCGGGTTGGCGCGCGCCTACGGGCAGGCGGTCGCGGACGCGGTCGACGCGGTGGGGGTGGTGGAGCTGCGCCCGGTGGTGACGGTGACGGTGGAGGTGGAGCACGCGCTGGCGGGGCGTTTCCTGGGTGACCTGCACGGGCGGGGGCTGCGTCCGGGGGACGTCCGCTACGGGGCGGAGGTGGAGGCGGACGTGGTGGTGCCGGTGGAGGGGGTGGGGGCGTTCGAGGCGTGGGCGGCGGAGGCGACGGCGGGGCGGGCGCGGGTGCGGCGGGGCACGCCGGGGTTCGTGGAGGTGCCGGTCACCGGCTGAGCCGGCTCGGCCGTCCCGCTGCCGGGGGTACCGCCGGTCAGGCGGTCTGGCGGGGGGCGGTGGCGCGGAGGCGGCGGAGCATGCGGGCGTCGGCGAACCCGACGGCGTGGGCGGCGGCCTCGGTGGTGGCGCCCTGGGAGATGAGGTGCTCGGCGCGTTCCAGGCGGAGTTCCTGCTGGTAGCGCAGGGGGGTGCGGCCGGTGGCGGCGGTGAAGCGGCGGCTGAGGGTGCGTTCGCTGACGCCGGAGGCGGCGGCGAGGTCGGCCAGCGGCAGCGTGCGCGTGTAGCCGGTGTCGATGAGGTCCTGGGCGTGGTGGACGGTGTCGCTGAGGTGGGCGCGGTGCCGGAGCATGGCGCTGGCCTGGGGTTCGTCGCCGTTGCGGCGGGCGTAGACGACCATGGCGCGGGCGATGCGGGCGGCGGTGCGGGGGCCGTGCCGGGCGGCGGCCAGGTGCAGGGCGAGGTCGATGCCGCTGGCGATGCCGGCGGAGGTGACGACGCGGTCGTCGGTGACGTAGAGGACGTCGCGGATGACGGTGGCGCGGGGGTGGCGGCGGGCCAGGACGTCCTGGAGGCGGTGGTGGGTGGTGCAGCGGCGGCCGTCCAGGAGCCCGGCGTGGCCGAGGGCGAACGCGCCGGCGCAGACGCTGGCGACCAGGCCGCCGGCGGCGTGGTGGGCGGCGATGCGGGCGGCGGTGCGCTCGCCGACGGGCGGGGTGTGGGGGGCGCCCGGGTCCTGGTGCCAGCCGGGGACCAGCAGGATGTCGTCGCTGGTGAGGCGGGGCCAGTCGGTGGTGGCCTGGACGGTGAGGCCCTGGGCGGTGGGGACGCCTTCCTGCTCGGCGTGGTAGGTGAGCCGGTAGGGGTGGCCGGCCTGGGCGGCGGTGGAGAACACCTGCGCGGGCCCGGCGAGGTCGAGCAGGTGCAGCCCGGGGACGAGCAGGAAGGCGATCTGGTTCACGATCCGGTCATTCTAGCCGGTGAAGGAGGCGAGGGTCGCGATGGTCGCGAACCGTCCGGCGAGGGCGTACTCGGTGCGGGCGATGATCTGGTCGGTGGGCAGGGTGGCGGGGTCGGCGAGGACCTCGGCGAGGGGGCGCCCGGCGGGGGCGTCGCGGTGGGGGATGGGGAAGGTGGCGGTGGCGTCGGTGACGAAGGTGACGCCGTAGCCGAGGTCGGCGGCCAGGCGGGCGGTGGTCTCGCAGCACTGCTCGGTCTGGATGCCGGAGATGACCACTTCGCGGACGCCGTGGGAGGTGAGGAGCTGCTGGAGCCCGGTGGTGGTGAAGGCGTTGCGGGAGGTCTTGGTGAGGACGGGTTCGCCGTCGCGCGGCTCCAGGCCCTCGATGAGGCGGACGTGGCCGGAGGCGGGGTCGAAGGGGCTGCCGGTGCCGGGGTCGGCGTGCAGGATCCACACGACCAGGTCGCCGGCGGCGCGGGCGGCCTCGACCAGCCGGGCGGTGCGCTCGGCGATGTCGGGGGCGGACACCGCCTGCCACAGCTCGCGGCGGCGGAAGGACTCTTGGACGTCGATGACGAGTAGCGCTCGGTTCATACCGGTCATCCTGCCGGGCGGGCGGGGGCGCGCGGCAGGCACCATCGCGGCGTGATGCGGAACGATCCGGTCAGGGTCGGCCCCGGGCCGAGGGGCTCGGCGCGGGGGTGTCGGGGTGTATCGGGGGGTGTATCGCGGGTGTATCGAAAGGCGCATACGCCGCCGCAACGCCCCGGCGGCTTCAGTGGTGGCGCGGGCCGGGACGGCCCGCGCCGGGGCGGCGCCCCGGCGGCGGAAGGTGATCACGAGAGGGTGTGCGTCGTGGTGTTGGGGAAGGTTCGTCGGCCGTTGGGGAGGGCGGGTCTGGCCGCCGGTGCCGCCGTGGTGATGGCGGCGCCGGCGGGGACGGCCTCCGCCGCGCCTCCGGCGCGGGTGGGGGACGTGCAGGCGGCGCTGGAGGAGGCGGCGAGGACCCCGGGGGTGGTGGGCGTCGTCGGCGCGGCCTACGTCGACGGGAGGCTTGCGGGGCAGGGCAGCGGCGGCTCCCGGCTGCTGGACGGGAAGGGCGGGCGGATCCCGCCGGGCGCCCGGTTCCGGATCGGGTCGCAGACCAAGGAGATGGTGGCGACCGTCGTGCTGCAACTGGTGAAGGAGGGGCGGCTGGGCGTGGACGACAAGCTCGCCGACCTGCTGCCGGTGGTGGTGGAGAAGGACCTGGTGGCGCGCGCCGAGGACATCACGGTGCGGCAGATGATCCGGCACACCTCCGGCATCCCCGACTGGTACGCCGCCAAGCCGAACCCGGACGGCAGCGAGGGGGAGGAGCCGGCGTTCGACGTGTTCGACTTCACGACGGACTACTCGCCGCTCGACATCGTGGGCTGGAGCCGGGGCCGCCCCCGCACGGGCGAGCCGGGCGAGCGGTACGCCTACTCCAACACCAACTACACCCTCCTCGGGATGATCATCGAGCGGGTGACGGGCCGGGACCTGGCGACCGAGATGCACGGCCACCTGTTCGGGCCGCTGGGGATGACCCGGACCTACCTGCCGCTCAAGCCGCCGGAGGGCATCCGGGGGCCGCACGGCCACGGCTACTACCCCGACGCCGACGGCCGGCTGCGCGATGTGGACCGGTTCAACGCCAGCATCGCCGGGGCGGCGGGCGGGGTGGTCTCCACCGCGCGCGACATGAGCGTCTACAAGCGGGCGTTCGTCCAGGGCAGGCTGCTGCCGCCGGAGCTGCAGCGCGTGCTGACCGACCGGCTGCCCGGCGGCGGCGGCCTGGCCGCCCCGGGCGCCCCGGGCGGCCGGGGGCTCGCGGGCGGGGACCTGTGCGGCACGTTCAAGGTCATGGGCGGGACCACCGCCGGCTACCTGGCGATGACCTTCTACTCCGATGACGGCCGCCGCGAGTTCGCGGTGTCGCTGACGTTGAGCGGCAAGGACATCAGCCGGGCGGGCCAGGCGGCGGGCACGGCGATGGAGCGGGTGTTCTGCCCATCCGCGTGACGGCGTCCGCCTTGGGGGTGTCCTGGGCCGGTCGTCTGGCTCGTCTGGCGCGGGGGCGCGGGCGGCCGGCCCGGGGCGCCGACCCCATTGGAAAGATCTTGGACGGGGGTGGGAAAGACCGGTTTGTTCGGGCATGTCCCGGGGTGAGGGGGACGGGTCGGACTGGGGGGATCGGTATGGGCGAGGTGGCGGACTCCTGCGCCTCGGGCGTGAGCCTGGGGGTGGAGGAGGAGTTCCTGCTGGTGGACGCGGTGACGGGCGAGAGCGTTCCGGGGGCGGAGGGGGTGCTGGCGCGGGCGCGGCGGCACCGCTGGGCGCGGACGGGCGGGTCGTTCCAGACCGAGTTGCTCACCTCGCAGGTCGAGGCGGCCACGGGCGTGTGCCGGGACGTGCCGGGGCTGGCGGCGCAGCTGCGGTTCGGGCGGGCGCGGCTGGCGGAGGCGGCGCGGGCGGGCGGGATGCGGCTGGTGTCCTCGGGTGCGCCGGTGCTGGGCGGGGCGGCGCCGCCGCCGTCGCCGGGCGAGCGGTTCGCGCGGATCACCGCCGCCTACGGCACGGTGATCGCCGACTACCAGGCGTGCGGCTGCCACGTCCACGTGGGCGTCGCGGACCGGGAGACGGCGGTGGCGGTGGTGAACCATCTGCGTCCGTGGCTGGCGCCGCTGCTGGCGCTGTCGGCGAACTCGCCGTTCCAGCGCGGCCGCGACTCCGGGTACGCCAGCCACCGGCTGGTGGAGCTGGCGCGGTTCCCGGGGGCGGGTGTGCCGCCGTGGTCGGCGTCGGCGGCCGACCACGACCGGCGGGTGGCGGTGCTGGTGGAGTCGGGGGTGCTGGTGGACCCGGCGATGACGTTCTGGCTGGCGCGCCCGTCGCCGCGGTGGCCGACGGTGGAGGTGCGGGCGGCCGACGCGGCGGCGACGGCGGACGAGGCGGCGTTGCAGGCGGCGCTGGTGCGGGGGCTGGTGGGCGCGGCGCTGGCGGACCTGTCGGCGGGGCGGGAGGCGCCGCGGTTGGACGAGCAGGTGTGCGCGGCGGCGCTGTGGGGCGCGGCGCGGCACGGTATGGACGGCCCGGCGCTGGACCCCTTCACCGGGCGGGCGGTGCCGGCGTGGCGGCTGCTGGGGGACCTGGTGGCGCGGGCGGCGCCGTCGCTGGCGCGGACTGGTGACCTGGCGTGGGTGCGGGCGGTGGTGGAGGCGGTCCGGCGGGAGGGGACGGGCGCGCGGCGGCAGCGGCGGGCGGCGGCGCGGGGGCGGCGGGCGCTGCTGGAGGCGCTGGCCCGCGACACCGAGTCGGGCGTGCTGCCCTCCGCGTCGTCGGGGGCGCCCGATGGCGGGGCGGGCGCGGTTCGGGGCGGCCCCTTGGAGGCGGCCGCGGTCGTTCCCGGCGCGGTCGGGCCGGTCGGGGACGCGGCGCAGGACCGGGGCGGCCTCCCCTGACCGTCCCCGCCCGAATACGGCGGGCCGCGGGTCTGCGGGGTCGGCGGGGTCAGCCGCCGAGGATGTCGAGGCTGTCCAGGGCGACGTCGAGGCGCTGGGCGAGGCGTTCGAGCTGCTCGTCGTTGGCGCCGGTGTCGAGTTCGGCGATGACGGCGTCCCGGGTGGTGATCACCAGGACGTCGTCGGCGGCGTCCGCGGCGGTGGCGGAGGGGACGACGGCGGGGCGCCCGGCGAGCAGGACGAGCGCGGCGCCGCGGTCGGTGGAGGCGAGCAGGGCGTGCAGGTGGGCGGGCGTGATCATGGGCATTGGGCGGCCTCCTCGTGCTGCGTGGATGCGGATCGCGGGTGTGTCGGGTCGTGGGTGGTGCGGGGTTCGGTGGTGTCAGGGGCGGCGGCGGAGGGCGGTGGAGATCTCGTGGGCGCGGGCGGGTCCGCTGGTGTCGGGGGACAGGGGCGGGGTGTCGCGTCCGGCGCCGGCGCGCAGGCCGTCCAGGAACTCGGCGATGGCCTCGCGGGAGGTGTGCCGGGGGGTCCAGCCGAGTTCGTCGCGGGCGCGGGCGGTGTCCATGACGGGGACGCGGAGCGCGAGGTCGAGGAGGCCGGGGGAGGCGGGGACCAGCCGCAGGGCCCAGGCGGCGGCGAGCGCGGCGCGGACGCCGCGGGCGGGCAGCCGGACGGGTCGGGCGTCCAGCAGCCCGGCGAGTTCGGTGGCGTCCAGGACGGGGTCGGCGGCGATGTTGAAGGCGCCGCGGGCGTCGCCGAGCGCGGCGAGCGCGAACGCCTCGCCCGCGTCGGCGGAGTGGAGGGCCTGGAGGCGCATGCCGGGCAGGTCGGGGACGAGGGGGATGAGGCCGGGCCGGACGAGGCGGCCGGGCAGCAGCGGCCCGGCGAACAGGCGGCGCTGCTGGGCGGCGGTCTGGCGTTCGAAGATGAACCCGGGGCGGATCCGCACGACGCGCCGGTCCGGGTGGCGGGCCTGGTGGGCGTCCAGGAGCCGTTCGACGTAGGCCTTCTCGCGGCTGTAGGCGGCGCCGGGCCAGCCGTGGGTGGGCCAGGACTCGTCGACGGCGCGGTCCTTGGGGCCGGGGGAGTAGGCGCCGACGGAGGAGGAGTAGACCAGGGCGGGGACGTCGGCGCGGGCGGCGGCCTCGAACACGCGGGCGCTGCCGACGGCGTTGGCGTCCCAGGTGACGGGGGGCCGGTGGGTGGGTTGGAACAGCCACGCCAGGTGGATCAGGACGTCGGCGCCGCGCAGCAGGGGGACCAGGTCGGTGTCGGTGATGTCGGCGCGTTCCCAGGTGGTCTTGGGGGCCTCGCGGTGGGGGAGGCGGCGCGCGATGCCGGTGATGGCGGTGACGCGCGGGTCCGCGGCGAGCGCGGCGAGCGTGCTGGTCCCGATGTTGCCGGTGGCGCCGGTGACGACGACCCGCATGGTGAACTCCCCCGTTTCGGCCCTGCCTGGCCTTGGTGGTGTGGTCGTCCGGTGGTGAGGTGGACGGGTCGGGCCCATTCCCGCCTGGCGGCGTTGTATGCGCCGCCAGGCGGGCGGGCGCCGCGTGCGGGCCGGGCAGGGGCCGGGGGCCGGGTCAGGCGGATCGGGGTTCGCCGGGGCGGCAGTGGAGGCAGGGCCGGTATCCGGCGGCGAGCGCGGCGGGCAGCCCGCGGAACCCGTGCCGGTGGGCGGGGGTGATGCGGCGCGCGTCGGCGCAGGTGGGGTAGCAGACGACGCCGGTGGTGTCGCTGCCGATCAGGCGGATCCCGCGGGCGGCCAGCGCGGCGGCCTCGTCGAGGTCGACGTTCTCGGCGCGCAGCAGCCGCGCCTTGGCCTCGGCGCCGAACACGTAGTCGCCGACGGCGCCGTCGGAGCGGGTGACGCGGTGGCAGGGGATCAGCAGCGGGACGGGGTTGCGGCCGAGTGCGGATCCGGCGGCGCGGACGGCGCGGGGGCTCCCGGCCTGCCGCGCGACCCACGCGTAGGGGCGGGTCTGGCCGCGGGGGATGGTGGCGGTGGCGCGCAGCACGGCGGCCTCGAAGTCGGTGAGGCCGCGCAGGTCCAGCGGCAGCCCGGCGAGGCGTCCGGTGCGCAGGGCGGGGACGAGCCCGGCGGGGGGCCGGTCGGCGGGCAGCAGCGGGCGGGCGAACCGGGCGCGGAACGCGGCGGTGAAGGCGGGTTCGTCCATCCCGGCGCGCAGGAACGCGACGCCGTGGTCGGTGAAGGCGACCTGGAGGTCCTCCAGGGGGCCGGGGACGGAGACGCGGCGGGCGGCGATGCGGTCCAGCAGCCCGGCGGGCGCGTCGGCGGCCAGCCCGGCGAGACCGGCGGTGAGGTCGGCGGTGAGGTCGGCGGCGGTGGGGCCGGTCGCGGGGGCGTCCGTGCCGGTGGTGGGTTCGGTGTGGTGGTTCATGGGGTGCCCCCTTGCGTGTGGTGGCGCGGCTGGTGGGGTGCGGGGCGCCGGTCGGCGTCCTGGTCGGGTTCCTCGGCGGCGAGGGCGCGCAGGCGGGCCAGGCCCCGGGAGATGTGGGATTTGACGGTGCCCTCGGGCAGGTCGAGGACGGTGGCGATCTCGGCGACGGGCAGGTCGGTGACGTGCCGCAGGACGACGGCGGCGCGCTGCGCGGCGGGCAGGCCGGCCAGCAGCGCGGCGAGTTCGCGGCGGGTCTCGTGGCGGGCGGCGGCGGCCTCGACGGGTTCGGCGGGGTCGGGCGGGTCGGGGGCGTCCTCCAGCGGACCGGGCGGGGGGCGGCGGGCGGCGGTGCGCAGCCCGTTGCGCCACAGGTTCGTCAGGATCGTCAGCAGCCAGGCGCGGGGCCGCAGCTCGGCGATCCGCCGCGGGCCGTAGCCGCACAGGGCGCGGTAGGCGCGCAGGAACGCCTCGGCGGCCAGGTCCTCGGCCTCGGCCCAGCGCCCGGTGAGGCGCAGCGCGGTGGAGAACACCGCCCCCCGGTACGCCTGGTACAGGGCGGCGAACCCGGCGTCGAGGTCGCGGGCGAGCGCCGCGGTGACCTCGGCGGCGGTGTCCTCGGCCGCGGCCGCCCGCGCGTCGGTCCCGGCGTCGGTCCCGGCGTCCGCATTGGCGTCGGCATTGGCGTCCGCGGCGGCGGTGTCCGGTGCCGCGTCGGGGTGCCGCGTGTCCGCGCGTGTCTTCGGGGTGGTTTCGTCCATGACCGTCACATCTGTTCGAACACCGCCGTGACCTGTCGGGTTGCGTCCGCCCGCCCCTCGGGTTCGGGGCGGGGGTCAGCCGAGCCAGCCGGGGCGGATCATGCCGGTCTCGTAGGCCAGGACGACGAGTTGGGCGCGGTCCCGGGCCCCCAGTTTCGCCAGGATACGGCTGACGTGGGTCTTCGCGGTGGCGGGGGACAGGACGAGCCGTCCGGCGATCTCCTCGTTGGACAGTCCGGTGGCGACGAGGCCGAGGACCTCGCGTTCGCGGTCGGTGAGCGCGGACAGCTCGGCGGCGGGCGGCGGCTCGGTGATCCGGGAGGCGAACTCGGCGATGAGGCGGCGGGTGACGGTGGGGGCCAGCAGCGCGTCGCCGCGCGCCACGACCCGCACGCCGTGGATCAGTTCGGGGGGTTCGGTGTCCTTGACCAGGAACCCGCTGGCGCCGGCCTTGATCGCGCCGTAGACGTAGTCGTCGAGGTCGAAGGTGGTGAGGATGACGACGCGGACGGCCTCCAGCCGCGGGTCGCCCATGATGCGTCGGGTGGCCTCCAGGCCGTCCAGGACGGGCATGCGGATGTCCATCAGCACGACGTCGGGGCGCAGGTCGGCGGCGAGGCGGACGGCCTGCTCGCCGTCGCCGGCCTCGGCGACGATCTCGATGTCGTCCTCGCCCTCCAGGATCGACCGGAACCCGGCCCGCACCAGCGTCTGGTCGTCGGCCAGCACCACCCGGATCACGTGATCTCCTCGGTTGTCTCGTGTGCGTCGTCGGGGACGTGTGTGTCGTGTGTGTCGTGGGGGCCGGCGAGGGGCAGCCGTGCCCAGACCCGGAACCCGCCGCCGGGGCGGGGTCCGGCGGTCAGTTCGCCGCCGACGGTGGCGGCGCGTTCGCGCATGCCGCGCAGCCCGTTCCCGCGCACCGCGCCGGACGCGGCGCCGGTCCCGGCGCCGGTTTCGGCGGCCGGGCCGGTGGGGGTGCCGGCGGTGGTGCCGTCGTCGTCGATCTGCACGATCACCGCGCCGGGGGTGCGGAAGACGCGGACGGTGGCGGTGGCGGCGCCGGCGTGGCGGACGGTGTTGGTGAGCGCCTCCTGCACGATGCGGTAGGCGGCGAGCCCGACGGGGGGCGGGAGGTCGTCCAGGCGGGCGTCGGCGGCGGCGCCGTCGGGGTCGTCGCCGGTGGGGGCGAGGTCGCCGGCGCGGTGGACGGTCAGCCCGGCGGCGGCGGTCTGGCGGAGCAGGTCGTCGATGCGGGCGAGGGAGGGGGCGGGCGCGACGGGGCTGCCCCCGCGCCCCGGCCCTCCGGGTGTGTCGGGTGTGTCAGGGTCGTCGTGGTCGACGTGGCGGAGGACGCCGAGGACGCCGCGCAGTTCCCGCAGGGTCTGCTTGCTGGCGGTTTTGATCGCCTCAAGGGCGGCGTAGGCGCGTTCGGTGTCGGCGGCGTCGGTGTCGTCGCGGCGGTGCAGGGCAGCACCGGCCTGGACGTTGATGAGGGAGATCTGGTGGGCGAGGACGTCGTGGAGTTCGCGGGCGATCCGCAGCCGCTCCTGGGTGGCGCGGCGGCGCGCCTCCTCCTCGCGGCCGCGTTCGGCCTCGGCGGCGCGGCGTTCGGCGGCCTCGGCGCGGTCGCGGCGGCTGCGGACGTACTGCCCGAGCGCGACGGTGATCAGCAGGCCGAGGGTGAGGGAGGTCACGCCGCGGGCGTCCACGATCGCCTGCGGGTCGGCGCCGCCGTCGTGCCCGCGGGTGAGGGAGGCGGCCAGGAACCCGGCGTTGACGACGATGACGGCGCCCAGCGACACCGCCAGGCGGCATTCGACGGCGGCGTTGAACAGCGCGACCAGGAACACGAACGCCAGCGGCCCGTCGGGGTAGCCGAGCGGGTAGTACAGCGGGGGGCCGAGGGTCGCGGCGACCAGCAGCAGCAGCGGGTGGCGGCGGCGCAGCGCGAGCGGGACGGTGGTCAGGACGATCAGCGCGAGGCCGCCGGGCCACAGGGGGTGGTCCTCGGGGCCGGAGGCGACGGCGCTCATCAGGACGGTGACCAGCAGCGCGCCGACGGCCAGGGCGAGGTCGGCGTCGCGGACGTGGGGCGGGGAGGGCGGGCGCGGCGCGGGCAGCAGCCGCGCCGCCCGGCGGGCGGCGCGCCGCGCGGCCCGTCCCAGAGCGCGCGGCGTGCCCGGGCGCGTATCGGGGCCGGGGGGGGTGTCGGGGGGGCCGGCCGTGGTCCCCGCGGCCCGGGGGGCGGGTCCGGCCGCCGGTTCCGGCCGGGGCGGTCGGGTGTCGGTCACGGGCCCCAACCTAGTTCAGAGCGGGGTCCGGCGAGGCCGGGACGCCCGCGCGCGGGCGTCCCAGGGCGGGGGCGGCGATCCTTGACTTTCGTCGGTGTCGGCGCAGATCACCGGCTTGTAGCGTGGGGCGGGTGAGCGAGTCGGGTGCCGGTGCGCGGGCCGGTGTGGTGGGGGGCGCCGTGTGGCGGCTGCTGGCGCGGCTGGTGGCGCGGTCGCTGGCGCGGACGCCGTGGGAGGTGCCGTCGCGGGTGCCGTCGCCGGGGGAGGTGCGGGCGCGGTTGCGGCGTCCGACGCGGGCGGCGCTGGTCAGGGACGCGGTGCTGTTCGCGGTGCCGGCGCTGCCGGTGGCGGGCGGGCCGCTGCTGCCGGTCACCGGGGAGTGGGCCTGGTGGGCGCAGGTGGGCGGGCTCGCGGTGTGGGCGGCCGCGGTGGCGGTGTCGCGGGTGTGGCCGCTGGCGGCGGTGTGGGCGACGCTGGGGCTGCTGCTGGTGAGCGGCAACTACGTGTTCGGGGTGCCGGTGGCGTCCTATCTGGCGGGGCGGCGGATGCGGCAGGCGCGTCCGGTGCTGTGGACGTTCACGGCCGTGTTCGTGGGGTGGACGCTGTTCCAGCTGGTGCGGGGCGTGCAGGTGACGTCCTGGTTCCCGCTGACGATCTGGCTGGTGCTGCTGGGCGTCCTGCCGTGGCTGGTGGGCCGGTACTGGCAGCAGTACCAGGAGCTGCTGCGGGCGGGGTGGGAGCGCGCGGACCGGCTGGAGCGCGAGCAGCGGATCATCGCCGACCGGGAGCGGCTGCGCGAGCGCGCCCGGATCGCGCAGGACATGCACGACTCGCTGGGGCACGAGCTGGCGTTGATCGCGGTGCGGGCGGGGGCGCTGCAGGTCTCGGCGGGGCTGGCCGAGCGGCACCGGGTCGCGGCGGCGGAGCTGCGGGCGGGCGCGGCGGAGGCGACCGAGCACCTGCGGGAGATCATCGGGGTGCTGCGCGAGGACGGCGGCGGGGCCGCCGGGGAGGGCGCCGGGGAGGGCGCTGGGGAGGTGGGGGGCGGGCCGCGGATCCGCCCGGCCCGCGAGAGCATCCCCGACCTGGTGGAGCGGGCGCGGGCGTCGGGCGTCCCGATCCGCCTGGCCCCCACCGGCGCGGGCGGCGACCCGGACGGCGACCCGGACGGCGGTGTGGGCGGCGGAGTGGGCGGGGTGACGCCGGTGGACGCCGAGGAGGTCGCGGGTCTGGTGCGGCTCGCGGCGCACCGGGTCGTCCAGGAGGGCATCACCAACGCGGCCAAGCACGCCCCGGGCGCGGCGGTGACGGTGTCGGTGACGCGCCGCGCCGACACCGACACAGGCGCGGACGGGCATGGGCGCGGGGTGATCTGTGTGCGGGTGGTGAACGAGCCGCCCGCGCAGCCGCCGCTGCTGCCCTCGGGCGGCGGGCGGGGGCTGACGGGGCTGGCCGAGCGGGTGCGGGTGGCGGGCGGGACGCTGCGGGCGGGCACCTCCGGCGACGGCGGGTTCGAGGTCGTCGCGGAGATGCCCGTGGCGCCGACGGCGCCCGCCGCGCCGCAGGGCCCCGCCGCCGATGCCTCCGGTCCGGTCGAGGGGCGGGGGGAGTGGGCGTCGGAGTCGGCGCGGCATCTGGCGCGCGAGCGCCGGCAGGTGCGGCGCGGCCTGGTCACGGCGATCGCGGTCCCGGCCGGGCTGATCCTGGTGCTGTCGACGGTGATGGTCGGCTACTACGTCCGGTCGACGTTCACCTCGGAGCTGAAACCGGCCGACTACGACGCGCTGCGCGTGGGCGACCCGCAGGCGCGGGTGGAGCGGGTACTGCCGGAGCGGGAGGCGATGGGGGTGGGGGAGGTCCGCGCGCGGGTGCCGGAGCCGGCGGGCGCGGACTGCCGCTACTACCGTTCCAACACCAACCTGCTGGGCCTGGCACGCGTTTACCGGTTGTGCTTCGCGGATGGCAGGCTGATCGGCAAGAACACCTACCGGACCGGGCAGGGCGCGACGATCGGGGAGGACAAGGGGTGATCAGGGTTCTGCTCGCCGACGACGAGGCGATGATCCGCGCGGGGGTGCGGGCGATCCTGGCGGCGGACGCGGGGATCGAGGTGGTCGCGGAGGCCGCCGACGGGCGGGAGGCGGTGGAGGCCGCGCTGGCGCACCGCCCGGACGTGGCGCTGCTGGACATCCGCATGCCGCGGCTGGACGGGCTGGCGGCCGCGGCGGAGCTGAACCGGCTGTCGCCCGCCACCGGCGTGATCATGCTGACGACGTTCGGTGAGGACGAGTACATCGCGCGGGCGCTGTCGGGCGGCGCGAGCGGGTTCCTGCTGAAGTCGGGGGACCCGCGCGAGCTGATCGCGGGGGTCCGCGCGGTCGCGGGCGGCGCGGCCTACCTGTCGCCGCAGGTCGCCCACCGGGTGATCACCGAGTTGGGCGGCGGGCGGATGGCGGTCGGCGCGCGGGCGCGGGAGCGCACCGAGGCGCTGACGCCGCGGGAGCGGCAGGTGCTGGCGCTGCTGGGCGCGGGACTGTCCAACGCGGAGATCGCGCGGCGGCTGCACGTGGTGGAGGGGACGGTGAAGGCGTATGTGAGCGCGATCCTGACGCGCCTGGACGTCCGCAACCGGGTGCAGGCGGCGGTGCTGGCCTATGAGGCGGGCCTGGTCGAGGGCGGCGAGGAGTCCCCCCGCCCCGCCTGACGCCCTCCGGGCCGGGACGCGGCATCCGCGCCCCGCGCCCCGGGCCCGGGGCCTTGCCGGGGTCAGGCGTCGCGGCGGCGCAGCACGGTGATCCCCCCGGCGAGCGCGGCGAGGGTCCAGGCGGTGAGGATCGCCAGCCCGGCGGCGGCCGGGTAGGGGGCGTCCTCGGGGCTGAGGAAGTGCCGGCCGGCGCTGCTGGGCAGCGCGTCCGCGACGTGCGCCGGCACCGTCGAGCCGCTGTTGGCCAGCGTCAGCGGCAGCACCATCAGGAACAGGAACGCGCTGGTGAGGGTCGCGGCGGTGCTGCGCAGCACCGCCCCCACGCCCAGGATCATCAGGCTGACCAGCGCCAGGTACAGGCCGGTGGCGGGCGCGTCGCGGGCCAGGTCGGCGGCGCGCAGCCGCCCCCACTCGCCGAGGGCGGGGTAGGCGGTCGCGGTCCCGGCGAGGGCCAGCACGACCCCGGTGGGGAACACCACGGCCGCGACCACGGCGCCCTTGGCCAGCAGCATCCGCGTCCGGACCGGCACCCACTGCAGGGTCGCGCGGACCGCGCCGGTCGCGTACTCGCCGGTGATGACCAGGATCGCCAGGGTCAGCACGACGAACTGCACCATGTCGACCGCCCCGGTCGCGAGCCCGCTGGCCGACACCACCCCGGGCGGGTCGGTGCCGTCGGGGTCGGTGTTGGCGCCGACCGTCGCCGTCCCCAGGATCAGGCACATGAGGACCATCATCAGCAGCGACCCGGCCAGCCCCCACCAGGTGGAGCGGACCGACCACAGCTTGGTCCACTCGGCGGCGACCGCGCCGCGCGTCCCCCCGCCCGCGCGGGGCCCGGCGCCGGGAGCACCGTTGTGAGCCTCGCTGTGGGGGCCGGTGTGGGGGTCGGTGTGCACGTCGGTGGTCACGGGTGCCGCTCCGCTCCGGGGGTGGACGCGCCGTACTCGACGCTGGTGCCGGTCAGTTCCATGTACGCCTCCTCCAGGGACGCCTTCACCTCGCTGAGCTCCAGGACCGGCGCGCCGACCGCGTGGGCGGCCATCCCGACCTCCTCCAGCGGCAGCCCGGTGACCAGCAGCTCGCCGTCGGCGACGCGCGCGACCTCGACCTTCGCCCCGGGCCCGGGCGCGGGCGCGGTTTCGAGGCGCTCGGCCAGGCGCGGGGCGTGCGGGCTGCGGACCCGGACGGCGTTGCGGGAGCTGCCCGCGATGACCTCGGCGACGGGCGCGTCCGCGATCAGCCGCCCCTTCCCGATCACCACGAGCCGGTCGGCGGTGAGCTGCATCTCGCTCATGAGGTGGCTGGAGACGAACACGGTGCGGCCCTCGGCGGCCAGCGACCGCATGAGCCGCCGCACCCACCGGACGCCGTCGGGGTCCAGGCCGTTGACGGGCTCGTCGAACATCAGCACCGCCGGGTCGCCCAGCAGCGCCCCGGCGATGCCGAGCCGCTGCCCCATGCCCAGGGAGAACGACCCGGCGCGCCTCCCGGCGACGCCCTCCAACCCGACCGTCGCCAGGACCTCCTCCACGCGGCGGGCCGCGATGCCGTTGCTGCGCGCCATCGCCAGCAGGTGCCGCCGCGCGGACCGCCCGGGGTGGAGGGCCCCGGCGTCCAGCAGCGCCCCCACCTCCCGCAGCGGGTGCCGCAGCGCGGCGTAGGGGCGCCCGCCGACCAGGGCGTGCCCGCCGGTGGGGCGGTCCAGGCCGAGGATCATCCGCATCGTGGTGGACTTCCCCGCGCCGTTGGGTCCGAGGAACCCGGTGACGAGCCCCGGAGCGACGTCCAGGGTGAGGTCCCGCACGGCGGTGGTGTCCCCGTAGCGTTTCGTCAGCCGCCGCAATGTGATCATCAAGCCTCCCGGCCGGTGTCGGTCGCGGATCCGACGCTAGGAGGCGGGCCGGGCCCCGCGCAGTGCGCGTTCGTCGCCCCCGCCCCCCGACTTTCGACAGGGGACGGCAGGCAGGGCGCGGCGGGGCGCCGGGACGCGGGGGGGCGGACATGCGGACGGGCCGGGCCGGCGGCATGTGGGCGCCGCCGGGCCCGGCCCGTCCGGAAGAGGTGCGAGGGTGCTAGGGGAGCGGCGGCCGCTCGGGGACGCCGCGCGCCGCGCCCATCACGTCAGGTGTGGTGACCGCCGCGTCCCCGCCCACCGCGCGGGACACCCCGCCGGGCACCGCACCGCCCACCGGGACGGCCGGACGCGCCGCCCCGAGCCCGGCCGCACCTCCCAGGCCGCCCAGGCCGTCCGGGGGGACCCCCAGGGAGGCGCCCAGCAGGGCCGCGCCCACCGGGACGTCCCGCAGCCTGTCCACCAGCGGCGCCGCGACCCGCACCAGCAGCAGCGCCACGACCGGCGCGACCACGCACCCCACCGCGAACCCGGCCGCGACGTCGTGGGGGTAGTGGACCCCGACGAACACGCGGGAGAACGCCATCAGCGCCGCCAGCGGCAGCACCAGCGGCGCCGTCGCCCGCCAGGCCACCACGAGCGCCGCCGCCGACCCCGCCGCGATCGTCGCGTGGTTGCTCGGGAACGACCAGTCGCCCGGCGCGGGGCACGCCGCGATGTGCACGGCGCCCGCCACCGCCCGGCAGGGCCGCTCCTCCCGCAGGTACCCCTTGGACACCTCGCTGACCAGGTACGCCGCGACCATCGCGACCGGCGCCGCCAGCGCCAGGCCCATCGCCCGGCCGTCGCCGCCGCGGGCCCGCCACCAGCCCGCCGCGAACAGCGCGGCGAACAGCAGCAGCCCCGCGTTCGTCCCGACGTCGGCGGCGGTGTGCACCCAGGGCGGTGTGCCGTCCGCGAACCCGGTGACGTCCCGGTAGATCTCGACGCTGACGTCGGGCGCTCGCATGCTCTCCCTCACGGTCGCGGGTGGTCCTCCCGGGGGGTGTGACCCCGGCAGAACCACCGAAGTTCATCTTTTGTTCACCTTTCGTCAAGACTGTCACGGCGCGGCGGGCGCCCGCCGGGATTCGGGCACGTTCCACAAGGGTGAGACGGGGACGGACGGTTCAGACGGGGGTCCGGGACGTCTCGGGGGCCTCCGCGCCCTCCCCGCCGGAGGCCGCCGCGCCGCCCCGGGCACGGCGGTGCCGCAGGAACCGGACGCCCTCGACGACGCCCGTCACCGCCAGCGCCAACCCCAGCCCCACCGCGACGCCCTTGATCGGGTCGTCCTCGAACGCGACGCCGCCCAGGTAGCCCAGCAGCGTCCCGTACACCGCCCACGACACCGCCGCGATCGCCGCGAACGGCGTGAAGGACCGCAGCGGGTACCGGATGACGCCCATCGTCATCGTCACCGCCGTCCGCCCGCCCGGCACGTACCGGGCGACGACCAGGATCAGCCCGCCGCGCTCGTCCATCGTCCGCCGCGCCCACCCGAACGCGGCGTGCCGCCGCGTCCCCGGCCGCAGCGACCGCGTCAGCCGCCCGCCCGATCCCCGCCCGATCAGATAGGCGACATGGTCCCCGGTGAACGCGCCGAGCGCCGCCAGCACCACCACCAGCACCGGCTCGGGACGCCCCGACGCCGCGTACACCCCCGCGGTGATCACCATGCTCTCGCTCGGCACCACCGGGAAGAACCCGTCGAGCGCGGCCACCGCGAACAACGCCAGATAGAACCAGGGCGAGGTCACCGCCGTGTGCAGGAAGTCCACAACACCGTCCATGTCCACAACGCTAGGTAACGGTCACCCGTGGTGGCATCGGACGGAAGATCGGGACCATCCCCGACTTTCGGCAGTACACGACCCGCCCCCGCCAGGTCCCTGAGGGGGAGGACCCCGCCGCCCCGCACCCCGAAAGAACGACGTCCCGCCCCGCCCCCGCCGCAGGGTGACCGGCGGCCACCCCACCGCCCATGCCCCCACCGGACGGCCGTGCACCTCCGGTACGAGAGGCGCCGTGGCTCTCCCGGGTGACGCGCGGCGAACACCCCGATCCCTACCGTGATGACCCTCGACCACCACGGGAGCCCATGTGACCAGGCACAGGCGCGCGCTGGGCGGCGCGCTCACCCTCGCGGCGGCCGCCGCCACCGCGACCGCCCTCACCGTCCACCACACCCCGGGACGCGCCGCCGCCGCGGCCACACCGGCCACACCGTCCAATCCGTCCGGCGGCGCCGACCACGGGCGGCTCCGCGAGATCCTGCGGCGCCTCACCACCCGCGACGGCGCCCCCGGAGCGCTCCTGCAGTACCGCGACCGCACCGGCGACACCGTCCTGACCGGCGGCGACGCCGACATCACCCGGCACACGCCGATGCGGCCCGACAGCCGGTTCCGGATCGGCAGCATGACCAAACCGTTCATCGCGACCGTCGTCCTGCAACTCGCGGGGGAGCACCGCCTCGCCCTGGACGCACCCGTCGAGCGGTACCTGCCCGGCGTCGTCCGCGGCCACGGCAACGACGGCCGCGTCATCACCGTCCGGCAACTCCTCCAGCACACCAGCGGCGTCCCCGACTACCTCACCTACCTCTCACCGCTGGACATCCTCAAGGACCCCACCGCCCACCACGACACCCGCGACCTGGTGAACCTCGCGCTCGCCCACCCCCCGACCTTCGCGCCCGGCACCGGCTGGCGCTACTCCAACACCGGCTACCTCCTCACCGGCATGCTCATCGAACGCGTCACCGGCCACACCTACGCCGAGGAGATCCACCACCGCGTCATCACCCCCCTCGACCTCGACGGCACCTCCGTACCGGGCGACTCCCCGCAGATCCCCGGCCCGCACCCGCGCGGCTACGCCCGCCCCGGCGAGGACGCGCCGCTCCTGGACACCACCGCCGTCAACCCCTCCGCCGCGGGCGCGGCGGGCGAGATGATCTCCACCGGCACCGACATCAACCGGTTCTTCGACGCCCTCGTCCGCGGCGCGCTGCTGCGCCCCGCCCAGCTCCGCGAGATGACACGCACCCGCCCCACCGGCCACCCCGACGGCGTCGCCTACGGCCTGGGCCTGGAGAGCAGACCGCTGCCCTGCGGCGGCCTGTACTGGGGGCACACCGGCGACATGCTCGGCTTCGAGACCATGGGCGGCGCCACCCGCGACGGCGCCCAGGCGACCGTCATGGTCAACCTCGGCCCGGGCGGCCCGGACGCGCAGAGCGCGGACATGAAGGCCGCCATCGAAACGGCACTCTGCCCGCCCCGCCCCACCACCGCACGCTGACAGCCCCGCACCCGCCCCCCCCCGCACACACGAGACGGCCGCCCTACCGGGCCCCGAACCTTCCACCACCGCACGGCGCCCACCGGCCACCGGACGGTCGGCGCCGGTCACCGGCGCCGCACGCCCAACGCCCGGCAGGCGGCGCGGCGGGGGAGGCGGCACCACCCCGCCCGGCGAAACCGAGCCCGGCGAAACCGATCACCGCCGCCCCACCGCGCCGCCGCACCGCTTCCCGACGCTGCCCGCTGCCCGCGCAACCCCAGCGCCGGTCGGGGCGCGCGTCCGCTCACCCCCCGCGCCGGGCCCGCCCCTCCAGCGGGCCCAGCAGCGGGTGGACGCGCATCGCCGCCTCCAACTCGCCCGGCAACTCGTCCCGGTAGCGGCCCAGCGTCGACAGGTCGGCGTGCCCCAGCACCCGCCGCACCGCGTCCATGTCCGTGGCCGCCGCCAGCAGATGCGTCGCCGTCGTGTGCCGCAGCCCGTGCGGCGTCACCCCCCGCCGCCGGCCCGGCTCCACCCGCGCCAGCACCCGGTCGATGACCGCCTGCACGTCCCCGCGCGCCAGCCGCCGCCCCCGCCACGACAGCAGCAGCGCCTTGGGCTCGCGGCCCCGGTCCAGCAGCCGCCGCCCCTGCTCCAGGTAGGCGTCCAGCACCTCCGCCACCGGCGCCGGGACCGGCACGTCCCGCGTCCGCCCGCCCTTGCCGAAGATCCGCCAGTACCGCGTCCCCGCGTTGACGAAGAAGTCCTCCGCGTTGGCCCGCGTCAGCTCCGACACCCGCGGCCCCACCGCCGCCAGCAGCAGCACGATCAACCCGTCGCGCAGTTCCGTCCGCTGGTCCTGCCGGCCCCGCGCCGCCGGCGCCGTCTCCACCAGGTCATGCGCCGCGCCCAGCAGCCCCTCCGCCTGCTCGACCGTCAGCGCCCGCCGCTCGGCCCGCAACCCGCCCCGATGCCGCGAACGCAGCGTCACCGCCCCCATCGGATCCAGCTGCACCCACCCCGCCACCAGCGCGTGCCGGAAGAACGCCGACAGCGAACGCCGGAACCGCGCCTGCGACGCCGCGCTCTGCGACGGCCGCCCGTCCGCGGGCGGGGGAGCGGCGGCACCGGGGGAGCGGCGCCCGTCGGGCTTGCGCGCGAACCGCAGCAGCACCGCGTCGACGTCCTCGCCCGTCAGGTCGTCCAGCACCCGCTCGGGACCCGCCAGCGCCGCGAACGTCACCACGTCACGCGCGTACACCTCCGCCGTCCCGGCCGCCAGCGCGCCCGTGGACCGCTTCGCCCGCACCATCTCCACATACCGGTCGGCCGTCTCCGCCACCGTCAGCCGCTGAACATCACTCGGACGCACCCGCCGCACGCTACCGCCCGCCACCGACAGAACCCGCCGCGACGACACGACGAACCCACCCGCCCCACGCCCGACCCGGCGGCGGGGCCCGCCGCGCGGCACCCCTCCCTCAGGACGCGTCCCCGGCCTCCGGGCCCACCAGCAGCACGAGCTTCCCGCGCACCCGCCGCGCCTCCCCGACCCGATGCGCCTCCGCCACCTCCGCCAGCGGGAACGTCCGCCCCACCGGAAGGACGAACCGCCCGGAATCGACCAGCGCCCCGATCTCCGAGACCACATACAGCGCACGGCCCTCCTCGCCCCCGCTGAACCGCACCCCATGCCGCCGCGCCCCCTCGGCGTCCGCGACCGTGACCACCCGCCCCGCACCACCCGCGAGCGCGACCAACTCCGGCAGCACACCCCCGCCCGCCACGTCCAACGCGGCGTCCACCCCGCCGGGAGCGACCGCACGGACCCGCTCCGCCCAACCCGGACCATAGGCGACGGGCTCCGCGCCGAACGACCGCAGACGACCACGGGCACCCGGACCCCCGGTACCGATCACCCGCGCCCCCCGCGCCACGGCGAGCTGCACGGCGGCGCCCCCCACACTCCCCGACGCCCCGTTGACCAGCACCACCTCGCCCGCCCCGACGCCCAACCGGTCCAGGGCACGCGCCGCCGTCTCCACCGCCACCGGCAGCGCGGCGGCCCCCGCGAACCCGAGCGACGCCGGGACGGGCGCGAAGCACGACAGCACCGCCAGCTCCGCCTGGACGCCGCCGACCGCGGAGAACCCGAACACCCGGTCACCGACGGCCACACCGGTCACGCCCGCGCCGACCTCGTCCACCACGCCCGCCGCCTCATACCCCAACCGCTGCGGAAGCCCCTGATCCATCAGGCCCCGCCGCTTCATCCAGTCGCTGGCGTTGACCCCGGCGGCGCGCACCGCGATCCGCACCTGCCCCGGGCCCGGACGCGGCTCCGCGACCTCGACGACCTCCAGGACCTCCGGCCCCCCGAACCGGCCGAACACCACCGCCCTCATCCCGCACTCCCTCCATCCGAACCCTCCCGGCACACCCCACCCTGCCGCCCACCGCTGACACGGACCGCACACCACGCTGACACCGCCCCGACCACCACCGCCCCGCCCACCCCGACCACCCCGCGCACGCCCACCTCTAGGATCACCACCGTGACCGACCGGCATCTCTTCGAGCAGGCCGCCGAGGTCGTCCGGGGATCGGCCCCGCCCGACCTCGGCCCCCCGCACCTGCACGTCCGCCACAACGGCCTCAAGGTCTGGTTCGGCGACCCCGCCCCGCAGCGCGAGCACTACGAGGCCCAGATCATCCCCGCCGACCTCGCCCCCGGCGCCCGCGTCCGCGCCCTGGAGATCGGCTTCCACGCCGAACACCCCGCCGAACCCGACAACACCGCCGCCCTCGACCACCTCCTCGCCGCCGAACCCGCCTGGCGCCGCGACCTCGGCGACGACCCCGCCGCCGGCGCCTTCCTCGGCCGGGCCACCTGGCGCCGCGTCTCCGAGACCTGGCCCGACCCCGACCTGGACGCCACCGATGTCCCCTTCGAGATCGGCGTCCGCCTCGTCGACTACATCCGCGCCCTCGAACCCCACCGCGCCTGACCGAAACGCCGCGCCCTGGGTAGGGGAGGGGCCGTGATACGCGTCGGCACCTCCGGATGGCAGTACACCGACTGGCGGGACGTGCTCTACCCGCCGGGCCTCCCGCAGCGCCGCTGGCTGCCCCACTACGCCGAGGAGTTCGGCACCGTCGAGAACAACAACGCCTTCTACCGGCTGCCGGCCCGCGCCACGTTCGAACGCTGGCGCGAAGCCGTCCCGCCCGGGTTCGTCATGGCGGTCAAGGCCAGCCGGTACCTCACCCACATGAAACGGCTCCGCGACCCCGCCGAACCCGTCGCCCGGCTGATGGAGGCCGCCGGGGGACTGGGCGGCACGCTCGGACCGGTGCTGCTCCAACTCCCGCCCACGCTGCGGGGCGCGCCCGACCTCCTCGACGCCTGCCTGCGCCGCTTCCCCGGCGGCGTCCGCGTGGCGGTCGAGCCCCGCCACCCGACCTGGTGGACGCCGCGGGTCCGGCGGGTGCTGGAGGACCACGGCGCCGCGCTGTGCTGGGCGGACCGGCTCGGACGGCCCGTCACTCCCCTGTGGCGGACGGCCGGCTGGGTCTACCTGCGCCTGCACGAGGGCGCGGCGTCCCCGCGGCCGCACTACGGGGACCGGGCGCTGGCGTCGTGGGTGCGGCGCGTGGGGCCGGGGGAGGACGCCTACGTCTACTTCAACAACGACCCGGGCGGCGCGGCCGTCCGCGACGCGCGCAGGTTCCTCGCGCTGGCCCGCGCGAGGTGACCCCGCGCCGCCGGCACCCCACAGAGAACGGTCAAACCTCCCAAACAGGAATAATCTACGCAAAGCAGACAGAACTCATATTCTGTTCGGTTACCCACAGAAGCGAACAGAGGCCCCAGAGGCGGGGAAGTGGCGCAACCGGTGTGACATGACACCGCCCGGCATGGCACGATTCCGCAGGTGACCAGCACACCCGACGACACCCGCCACCTGCGCGACCTCGCGCTGCTGCGCCGCGTCCGCGACCGGATCGACCGCGAGTACGCGCAGCCGCTGGACGCCGAGGCGCTCGCACGGGGCGTGGACATGTCGGCCGGGCACCTCAGCCGCCGGTTCCACCACGCCTACGGAGGGTCACCCTACGGGTCTCTCATGACGCGCCGCATCGAACGCGCGATGGCGCTGCTGCGCCGCGGCGACCTCAGCGTCACCGAGGTGTGCTTCGCCGTCGGCTGCTCCTCGCCGTCGGCTGCTCCTCGCCGGGCACCTTCAGCACGCGGTTCACCGAGCTGGTCGGGGTGCCGCCGAGCCGGTACCGGCGGCGGTCGGCGCGCGCGACCGCGGGCATGCCCTCCCGCGTGGCCAAGCGGGTGACCCGACCGATCAGGAATCGAGAAGCGCGCACCGCCGCACCTCACCCAGCGTGACGGCCATGGACGTCACCATCCACGAGAGCTCCCTCCCGCACACCGACCCGGACGCCTCGCCGGCCTTCTACCGCGACGTCCTCGGGTTCGAGGTCCGCGACGACGTCGGCTACGAGGGGATGCGCTGGATCACGGTCGGCCCGCCCGGGCAGCCCGGCACCTCCATCGTCCTGGCGCCCCCGGCGGTCCCGGGCTGCGGCGTCACCGACGAGGAGCGCCGCATGATCGTGGAGATGATGGCGAAGGACACCTACGCCGGCGTCAACCTGGCCACCCGCGACCTGGACGGGACGTCCGCGCGCCTCCGGGCGGGCGACGCCGAGGTCGTCCAGGAGCCGACCGAGCAGCCCTACGGGGCGCGCGACTGCGCGTTCCGGGACCCTGCGGGCAACCTCGTCCGCATCCAGGAACTGCGCTGACCCGCGGCGCGGACACCCGCCGGCGGAGCCGCGCGACCGACCACGCAACAGTGAGGGAGACCCGATGAGCACCGCCACGCCCCCGGACGGGCCGCCCGGACGGCCCTCCACCGGCGCGCCGCACGCCGCCGACGGCCACGACCTGATCCGCGTGCACGGCGCGCGGGAGAACAACCTGAAGGACGTCAGCATCGAGATCCCCAAGCGGCGCCTGACGGTGTTCACCGGGGTGTCGGGGTCGGGGAAGAGCTCGCTGGTGTTCGACACGATCGCCGCCGAGTCCCAGCGGATGATCAACGAGACCTACAGTGCGTTCGTGCAGGGGTTCATGCCGGCGCCGTCCCGCCCGGAGGTCGACGTCCTGGAGGGCCTGACGACCGCGATCATCGTGGACCAGCAGCGGCTGGGCGCCGATCCGCGCTCGACGGTGGGGACGGCGACCGACGCGAACGCGATGCTGCGGATCCTGTTCAGCCGGCTGGGGACGCCGCATGTGGGGTCGCCGAACGCGTTCTCCTTCAACGTCCCCTCGGTGCGGGCCAGCGGCGCGATCACGGTGGAGCGCGGCGGCGGGAAGACGGTGCGGCGGACCTTCACGCGGACCGGGGGGATGTGCCCGCGCTGCGAGGGGCGCGGCACGGTGTCCGACCTCGACCTGACGCAGCTGTTCGACGAGTCCAGGTCGCTGGCCGAGGGCGCGATCACCGTCCCCGGGTACAAGGTGGACGGCTGGTGGACGGTGGGGGTGTTCACCGAGTCGGGGTTCCTGGACCCGCACAAGCCGATCCGCGACTACAGCGACACCGAGCTGCACGACTTCCTGTACCGCGAGCCGACCAAGGTGAAGATCAAGGGCGTCAACCTCACCTACGAGGGGCTGGTCCCGAAGGTGCGCAGGTCGATGCTGTCCAAGGACCGGGAGGCGATGCAGCCGCACGTGCGGGCGTTCGTGGACCGGGCGGTGACGTTCACGGCGTGCCCCGGGTGCGGGGGGACGCGGCTCAGCGAGGCGGCGCGGTCCTCGCGGATCGGCGGGGTGAGCATCGCCGACGCGTGCGCGATGCAGATCACCGACCTGGCGGGGTGGGTGGCGGGGCTGGCGGAGCCGTCGGTGGCGCCGCTGCTGGGGTCGCTGCGGCGGACGCTGGAGTCGCTGGTGGAGATCGGGCTGGGGTACCTGTCGCTGGACCGCCCGTCGGGGACGCTGTCGGGGGGTGAGGCGCAGCGGGTGAAGATGGTCCGGCATCTGGGGTCGTCGCTGACGGACACGACGTATGTGTTCGACGAGCCGACGATCGGGCTGCACCCGCACGACGTCCAGCGGATGAACGCGCTGCTGCTGCGGTTGCGGGACAAGGGCAACACGGTGCTGGTGGTGGAGCACAAGCCGGAGACGATCGCGATCGCCGACCATGTGGTGGACCTGGGTCCGGGCGCGGGTTCGGCGGGCGGGACGGTGTGCTTCGAGGGGACCGTGGCGGGGCTGCGGTCGGCGGGGACGCTGACGGGCCGGCATCTGGACGACCGGGCGGCGGTGAAGGAGCGGGTGCGGGCCCCGTCGGGGACGCTGGCGATCCGGGGCGCGTCGGCGAACAACCTGCGGGACGTGGACGTGGACGTTCCGCTGGGGGTGCTGGTGGTGGTGACGGGGGTCGCGGGGTCGGGGAAGAGTTCGCTGATGTACGGGTCGATGCCGGCGGGCGCGGGGGTGGTGTCGGTGGACCAGGACGCGATCCGCGGGTCGCGCCGCAGCAACCCGGCGACCTACACCAAGCTCCTGGACCCGGTCCGCAAGGCGTTCGCGAAGGCCAACGGGGTGAAGCCGGCGCTGTTCAGCGCGAACTCCGAGGGCGCCTGCCCGGCCTGCAAGGGCGCGGGCGTCCTGTACATGGACCTGGCGGTGATGGCGGGTGTGGCGGCGACGTGCGAGGAGTGCGAGGGGCGCCGGTTCGAGGCTTCGGTGCTGGAGCACCGGTTGGGCGGCCGGGACATCAGCGAGGTGCTGGCGATGTCGGTGGAGGAGGCCGAGGGGTTCTTCGGCGCCGGTGAGGCGCGGACGCCGGCGGCGCTGGCGATCCTGCGGCGGCTGTCGGAGGTGGGTCTGGCGTATCTGAGCCTGGGGCAGCCGTTGACGACGCTGTCGGGCGGTGAGCGGCAGCGCCTGAAGCTGGCCACGCACATGGCGGGCAGGGGCGGGGTGTACGTGCTGGACGAGCCGACGACGGGCCTGCACCTGGCGGATGTGGAGCGGTTGCTGGGGTTGCTGGACCGGCTGGTGGACGCGGGCAGGTCGGTGATCGTGGTGGAGCACCACCAGGCGGTGATGGCGCACGCCGACTGGATCATCGACCTGGGTCCGGGCGCGGGTCACGACGGCGGGCGGGTGGTGTTTGAGGGGACGCCCGCGGATCTGGTCGCGGCGCGTTCGACGCTGACGGGCGAGCATCTGGCGGCCTACGTCGGCGCGTGAGCGCCCCGCCGCGGATCCGGGGGGAGTGGCGCCCCGTCGACGCAGGTCAGAGGCGCCTCCCGGGTCAGCCGAGCAGGTGTCCGCCCAGTTCGGTGTCCGCGCCGCCGATGCCCAGGGCCGCCGGGCCGATCCGCCTGGCGTCCTTGGTGGTGGGCCTTGCGGCGGTGCCGGGGAGGATGTGCAGGCGTCCCTGGCCGCCGTCCGCGCCCGGCGCGCCGACGACCGGTTCGGTGCGGCCGTCGCGGTCGATGTCGGCGAGCGGGCAGGCGGCGCCGAACCGGTGGTGCGGCCCGTCCGGCTCGGGTGCGTCCTCCGCCGCCGAAGGGGGTCAGCAGGTCGATGCGGCCGTCGCCGTCGAAGTCGCCCGCAACGGCTTCGGCACCGTCCCCAAGGTCCACTTCCGCACCCCTTCAGGCTTGGTCGATAATGTACATTATGTAAAGTAGACCGCTGGGAGGCCCCGCTCCGGCCGGTGCGAGCCTGGTGCGGCGCCGCCGCAGGCCGGTGTCGGCGATCGGCGCCCTCGGGTCCCGCCCCTCCTCCGGCGGCGCCGCGCCGGTGAACTCCGGCGCGGCGGGCGGCTCCAGGCGGGTTCGGGTGTGCTTGCCGGCCCGTCGGCGCCGGCGAGTCCCCGAACACGCCGAGGCGCTCGATGGAGTGCACCGCATGGAGTGCACCGCGCCGTGGCGGGTCTGGCCCGGTTCCCGGGTGCGCAGGAACTCCCCGATCGGCTCGGGCCGTGGGCAATCGGACATTTCGGGCGTGACTCGGTCCGGGTGCCGTCCCTCTCCCCCGCGTCCGATGTTCCTGGGGGTGGGCGGGTGATTGCTGTGGGGGGCGGGGTGAAGCAGGATGCGGGTATGCGCTTCTCGATCAACATTCCGAACTTCGGGGACTTCGCCGACGCGCGGACGGTCGCGCGGGTGGCGGTGGCGGCGGAGCGGGCGGGGTGGGACGGGTTGTTCGTGTGGGATCACGTGGTGCACGACAAGGCGTTGCGGCGGACGTTCGGGGATCCGTGGATGCTGCTGACGGCGGCGGCGCTGGCGACGTCGCGGCTGCGGCTGGGGACGATGGTGACGCCGGTGGCGCGGCGGCGTCCGCAGCAGGTGGCGCGGCAGGTGGCCACGCTGGACGGGTTGAGCGGCGGCCGGGTGGTGTTCGGTGCGGGGCTGGGCGGGCCGGTGGAGGACGAGTTCGGGAGTTTTGGGGAGCCGACCGATCCGGTGGTGCTGGCGGGGATGCTGGACGAGGGGCTGGGGCTGCTGGAGCGGTTCTGGTCGGGTGAGCCGGTGGACCATGAGGGGCGGTTCTACCGGGTGCGGGATGTGGCGCTGCTGCCGGCGACGGTGCAGCGTCCGCGTCCGCCGGTGTGGGTGGCGGGGGTCTGGCCGCATCGGCGGCCGATGCGGCGGGCGGCGCGGTGGGACGGGGCGATCCCGTTGTTCGCCTCGTCGGGGCATGGGCGGGCGCCCGCCGTCGATGAGGTGCGGGAGTTGGTGGAGTTCGTGGGGCGGGAGCGGGAGCGGGGCGGGCGGCGGGAGGAGCCGTTCGAGTTCGTGGTGGGCGGGACCAGCCCGGGTGGCGCGGCGGCGCGGGATGTGGTGGGGCCGCTGGTGGAGGCGGGGGCGACGTGGTGGGATGAGCGGCTGCCGCTGACGAGCGGCGACCTCGCCCGCGCGGAGGTGGTGTTGCGGCGGGTGGAGCAGGGGCCGCCGGTGCTGTGAGGGGCCTGTCCGCCGCGGGTCAGATGCGGTTGCTGAGGGCGGCGAGGAGGCGGCCGAATCCGAGTGTGGCCAGGCGGGGCGGGAGGGTGGCGTTGAGGCGGAGGAGGTGTTCGCTCTGCAGGAGGGTGCGGGGGCCGGACACCGCGAGGCTGCGGGTGGCGAGGGTGGAGGCGAGCGCGGCGCGGCGGCGTCTGCGGGCGGTGTAGGCGCGGGCGATGGCGGACGGGTCGGGCGGGTGCGGGGTGGTGAGGCAGTCCATGAGGGCGGCGACGTCTTCGAGGGCCTGGTTGGCGCCGTGGGCCATGATGGGCGGCATGCCGTGGGCGGCGTCGCCGAGCAGGACGCAGCGTCCGGCGCCCCAGCGGCGTGGGACGGTGTGGCGGGTGTGGGGGTACAGGCCGGCGTCGGCGCGGGTGAGGGTGTCGAGGAGTTGGGGGGCGGGGTCGCCCCAGGTGGCGTAGCGGCGGGACAGCAGGCGGAGGGCCTCGTCGCGCGGGAGGGGTTGGGGTGGGGTGTGGCGGGGCCAGGGGATGTCGAAGAAGCATTGGATGAGGCCGCCGCCGGCGCCGGTGTAGCCGAGGTCGCCCTGGCGGCCGATCATCATGGTGGTGGTGGTTCCGGGGTCGAAGGGGGCGGGGGCGAGGCCCTGCCAGGTGGCGGCGCCGGTGAGGGCGGGTCGGGTGTCGCCGAGGAGCGCGGCGCGGACGCGGGAGTGGACGCCGTCGGCGCCGATGAGGAGGTCGGCGGTGTGGTGGTGGCCGTCGCGGGTGTGGACGTGGACGGCGTCGGGGCCGGTGCGCAGGCGGGTGATGGGGGCGTCGAAGGTGACGGTGCCGGTGGGGAGGGCGTGGTGGAGGCGGGTGATGAGGGCGCGGCGCGGGAGGGCGAGGGCGTGTGAGTCGAAGCGGCGGGCGAGGGCGTCGAGGTCGATGCGGAGGATGGTGCGGCCGGTGGCGGTGCGCAGGGCGAGGGTGGTGAGGGGCTGGCCGGTGGCGGTGAGGTCGATGCCGAGGTCGGTGAGGATGGCGGTGCCGTTGTGCCAGAGGGTGATGGCTCCTCCCCCGAGGCGGAGGGCGGGTGCCTGTTCGAGGACGGTGACGGTGTGTCCGGCGCGGGTGAGGGCGTGGGCGGCGGTGAGGCCGCTGATGCCGGCTCCGGCGACGAGGACCCGCATGACCCGCACCCCTATCTACTACAGCCTGTAGTACTACTTTACATAGAGGGTGGTGGCGGCGTCCACAAGGTGCGCGAGGCCCCCCGCTCCCCCGGCCGTGTACGCCGGGAGGTGTAGCGGCGCGGCGTCCGCTACGCCAAACGCGCAGCGGTGTTGACGGCTCGGGCACGATTCGCTCGCGCGGCGCGGGGGCCCAGCATGGGACGGCCGGGCCCGGACCTCCTCCGGGTCCGAGGTGATCGCGGGCGGCGCCGGGTCGGGGCGCGTGAGGGGTGGGGGCGCATGTCGGGTGACGCGCTGATGCTGGCGCGGGTGCAGTTCGCGTTGACGGCCGGGACGCATTTCCTGTTCGTGGCGTTGACGCTGGGCCTGGCGACGCTGGTGGCGCTGATGCAGACGCGGGCGACGGTGTGGGGCGGCGCGGGCGGGTCGGGTGAGGCGGTGCACGCCCGGATGACGCGGTTCTGGGGGCAGCTGTACGTCGTGAACTACGCGGTGGGGATCGTGACGGGGCTGGTGATGGAGTTCCAGTTCGGGTTGAACTGGGCGGGGATGTCGCGGACGGTCGGCGGGGTGTTCGGGGCGCCGCTGGCGCTGGAGACGATCGTGGCGTTCTTCGTGGAGTCCACGTTCCTCGGCCTGTGGATCTTCGGGTGGGAGCGGTTGAACCGGTGGGTGCATCTGGCGCTGATCTGGGTGGTGACGGTGACGGCGTACCTGTCGGCGTACTTCGTGCTGGTCGCCAACGGGTGGCTGCAGCGTCCGGTGGGCTATGAGATGCGGGACGGGCGGGCGCGGCTGACCGATGTGGGGGCGCTGCTGGGGAACCCGCCGGCGGTGCTGGCGTTCGGGCACGTGCTGTTCGGGGGGCTGCTGACGGCGGGGTTCTTCGTGGCGGGGGTGAGCGCGTTTCACCTGCGGCGCCGGGCCGGGGAGACCGAGTTCTTCCGCCGGTCGATGCGGGTCGGGCTGGTGGCGGTGGTCGCCTCGATCGTGCCGGTGGTGGTGCTGGGCGGCGCGCAGTTCGCCGACCTGCAGCCGACGAAGCTGGGCGGGGACGACGCGGACGCGGCGGTCGCCGCTTTCACGGCGCGGTTCGGGCCCGACGACTACCGCCCGCCGGGGCTGTCGGAGGCGGGTGAGGCGCTGATGATGTCGATGTGGGCGCTGATGGCGGTGCTGGCGGTGGCGGCGCTGGTGAAGCTGCCGTTCGGGCGGTGGCTGGAGCGGGGCCGGGTGTTCCACGTGGTGATGATCGCGGCGATCCCGCTGCCCTATGTCGCGATGCTGGCGGGGTGGGTGTTCCGGGAGGTGGGCCGGCAGCCCTGGATGGTGTACGGGGTGCTGAAGACGCGGGACGCGGTGTCGGACACGGGCGCGGTGGCGGCGGCGGTGTCGTTCGCGGTGTTCACGGTGCTGTTCGCGGTGCTGGTGGGGGTGAACGTGTGGCTGCTGGCGCGGTTCGCGCGGCGGGGCCCGGGCGGGGTGGGGCTGGGTGTGCCCGCGGGTGCCGCTCCCCCGTCCCCGGCGCTGTCCCCGACGCTGTGACCGCCGGGACGGCGCAGACGACGACGCAGACGGTGCAGATGGTGGTGCAGGCGATGACGGAGATGACGGACGGGTCCGGGACGGGAGTGCGGTGATGGAGTTCCTCGCTGTGGTGATGCTGGCGGTGTTCACGGCCGGGTACCTGGTGCTGGCGGGCGGGGACGTGGGGGTGGGGATGGCGCTGCCGTGGCTGGGCCGGGGGCAGGACGAGCGGCGGCTGGTGATCGCCTCGTTCGCGCCGTTCTTCCTGGGCAACGAGGTGTGGCTGGTCGCGGCGGTGGGGATCGTCGTGGGCGCGTTCCCGGGGTTGGAGCACAGGCTGCTGGAGGATCTGTCCCCGGTGGCGGTGGTGCTGGTGGTGGGGTGGGTCGTGCGGGACATGGGGTTGTGGCTGCGCGGCCGTGTCGACGGCGCGGGGTGGCGGGGCGGGTGCGACGGCGCGGTGGTGGCGGGCAGTTGGGCGCTGGCGCTCGGGTGGGCGTCGCTGCTGGGGTCGCTGGTGGTGTCGGGCGCGGGCGGCGGGGAGGGGATGAACGCGGGGTCGGTGCTGGGGTTGCCGCTGGCGGCGCTGTTCGTCTGGCACGGGGTGGGGTTCGCGCGGTGGCGGCTGCCGGAGGCGATGGCGGCGCGGCTGCGGGGCGTCCCGGCCCGGTACGGGGTGTCGGCGGTGGTGCTGGCGGCGGCGCCGGTGGCGGCGGGCGCGGGTCTGCCGTGGTCGGGGGCCGCGGCGCAGGGGTCGGGTCTGGCGCTGACGGCGGTGGCGGCGGTGGTGCTGCTGCCGCTGCTGGCGGTGGTGCAGGGGCTGGTGTGGTGGACGTTCCGCGGCCGTGTCCAGGCCCCCTCCTACCTGTGACCGGGCGCGGGGACGGCGGCGCGGTGTCGGGCGCGGCGGACGGGATGGGCGCGGCGGCGGGGGCCGGTGCGGGGCGGGGTGGGGCGCGGGTGGTGGAGCGGCGGCTGCGGGGGCTGGTGCCGCGGCGGGTGGTGGGCGCGCTGGCGGTGGCGGCGGCCGGGCAGGGTGTGCTGCTGGTGGTGCAGGCGGATCTGCTGGCGGGGGCGGTCGCGGCGCTGGACGCGGGCCTCCTGGTGTGGCTGGTGGCGGCGGTCGCGGGCCGCGCGGCGCTGGCGTGGGCGGTGGCGTGGCTGGCGGGCGGGACGGCGGCGCGGGTGAAGGCGGACCTGCGGGCCGCGCTGCTGGCCCGCCCGCCGGGCGGTGCGGGCGCGGGCGGGCGGGTGACGCTGCTGACGCGGGGCCTGGACGCGGTCGACCCGTTCTTCACCGGTTACCTGCCGCAGCTGCTGGCGGCGTGCGTGGTGCCGGTGGTGGTGCTGGCGCGGCTGGCGTCAGCGGACTGGGCGTCGGCGCTGGTGGTGGCGGTGACGGTGCCGCTGGTGCCGGTGTTCGGGGCGCTGGTGGGGGCGCGGACGGCGGCGCTCACGGCCCGGCAGTGGGGGCTGCTGCACCGGCTGGGCGGGCATTTCCGGGATGTGCTGGCGGGCGCGGCGACGTTGCGGGCGTTCGGGCGGGCGGGCCACCAGTCGGGGGTGGTGCGGGAGTTGGCCGGGGAGCACCGCCGCGCGACGGTGCGGGCGCTGCGGGTGGCGTTCCTGTCGTCGCTGGTGCTGGAGTGGGTGTGCGCGCTGTCGGTGGCGCTGGTGGCGGTGCCGGTGGGGTTGCGGCTGCTGGACGGGGAGATGGCGCTGCGGACGGGTCTGCTGGTGCTGCTGCTGACCCCGGAGGTGTATCTGCCGCTGCGGGCGCTGGGCGCGCGGTTCCACGCGAGCGCGGAGGGTGTCGCGGCGGCGCGGGAGGCGTTCGCCGCCCTCGACGACGACGACGACGGCGACGGCGACGGCGACGGCGACGTTCCCGCGCCGGTCCGCCCGGGTGGGGCGGTGGCCGCGCCGGAGGGGGCGCCGGAGATCGTGCTGGAGGAGGTGACGGTGCGGTATCCGGGCGCGGACGCCGCGGCGCTGGAGGGGGTGTCGCTGCGGGTCGCGGCGGGTGAGCGGCTGGCGGTGACAGGCCCCTCAGGTGCGGGGAAGTCGACGCTGCTGCTGGTGCTGGCGGGTCTGGTGGCGCCCACGTCGGGGCGGGTGCTGGTCGACGGCGCGGACCTGGCGGGGCTGGACGCGGCGGCGTGGCGGGCGCGGGTCGGGTGGGTGCCGCAGCGCCCGCACCTGTTCGCCGCGTCCGTCGCCGACAACCTGCGGCTGGGCGATCCGGGCGCGCCGATGGGGCGGGTGCGGGCGGCGGCGCGCGCGGCGTGCGCGGAGGAGTTCGTCGAGGCCCTCCCCGGCGGGTTCGCGGCGGTGCTGGGCGAGGGCGGCGCGGGGGTGTCGGCGGGGCAGGCGCAGCGGCTGGCGCTGGCGCGGGCGTTCCTGTCGGGCGGGCCGGTGATGCTGCTGGACGAGCCGACGGCGCGGCTGGACCTGGCGAGCGAGCGGGCGCTGGTGGAGGCGGCGGCGCGGCTGCTGGAGGGGCGGACGGCGGTGCTGGTGGCGCACCGTCCGGCGCTGCTGCGGGCGGTGGACCGGGTGGTGCGGCTGGAGTCGGGCCGGATCACCTCCTCCCCCGCGTCCGCCGCGTCGGCGCGGGTCTCGGGCGGGGTGGGGGTGTGAGGGCCGTGGAGGGCGGGATGCGGGGTGCGGTGCGGCCGCACGCGGCGCGGCTGGTGGTCGCGGCGGTCGCGGCGGCGGCGGCGGAGCTGTGCGGGCTGGGGCTGGTCGCGGCGGCGGCGTGGCTGATCGCGCGGGCGTCGCAGCGCCCGGAGCTGGCGGCGCTGTCGGTGGCGGTCGTGGCGGTGCGGGGGTTCGCGCTGGCGAAGGGGGCGCTGCGCTACGCCGAGCGGCTCGCGGGCCATGACGCGGCGCTGCGGGCGCTGGCGGAGCTGCGGGGCCGGGTGTTCGACGCGCTCGCCGCCTCCCCCCGCCACTCCTCCACCGCACCGGGCGCGGATGCTGGGCGGGGGCGGGACGGGGAGGCGCTGACGCGGCTGGTGTCCGATGTCGACGCCGTCCAGGACCTGCTGCTGCGGTGCGCGCTGCCGGCGGTCGCGGCGGCGGTGTGCGGGGCGGCGGGGGCGGTGGTGTGCTGGGCGGTGCTGCCGGTCGCGGGCGCGGTGCTGGCGGGCGGGCTGGTCGTGGCGGGGGTGGTGGTGCCGGTGGCGGCGGCGGTGCTGGGCGGGCGGGCGTCGCGGCGCGCGGCGTCCGCGCGGGACGCGCTCGCGGTGCGGGCGCTGGACGTCCTGGAGGGCGCCCGCGACCTGGCGATGTTCGGCGCCGCGGGGCGGTTCACGGGCGCGGCGCGGGAGGCGGCGGCGCGGCTGGAGCGGGCGGAGCGGGCGGCGGCGCGGCTGGGCGCGGCGGTGGCGGCGGCGGGGTACGCCGTGCAGGGGGTGACGGCGGCGCTGGTGGTGTGGGCGGCGACCCGCCCGGCCGCGGCGGCGCGCGGGGTGGACGAGGTGGGGGCGGCGGTGCTGGCGTTGACGGCGCTGGTGGCGGTGGAGGCGGTGCTGCCGTTGGGTGAGGCGGCGCGGCGGCTGCGGGAGGTGCGGCCGGCGGCGCGCCGCACCGGTGCGCTGCTCCGCACGCCCCCGCCCCCGGCTCCCCCGCCCCCGGCCCTTGCGGGCGGGGACGCGGAGGATGGACCGGCCGGGGGCGCGGCGGTGGAGTTGCGGGGCGTCACCCTCACCTACCCGGGCGGGACGGCCCCGGCGCTGGACGGGGTGGACCTGCGGGTGGAGCCGGGCCGCCGCGTCGCGGTCGTGGGCGCCAGCGGCGCGGGCAAGAGCACGCTGCTGGCGGTTCTGTCGGGTGAGGCCGCGGCGTCGTCGGGGACGGTGCGGGTCGGCGGCCGCCCGGCCTCGCCCGGCGGTGCGGGCGGGACGGTGCGGGGGCTGGCGCAGGACGCGCACGTGTTCGCCGCGACCGTCGGGGCGAACCTGCGGCTGGCCCGCCCGGACGCCGGCGACGCGGAGTTGCGGGAGGCGGCGGAGCGGGCGGGGTTGTGGCCGGTGGTGCGGGACCTGCCGGAGGGCTGGGACACCCCGGTCGGCGCGGGCGGGCGGGGCCTGTCGGGCGGGCAGCGGCAGCGGCTGCTGCTGGCGCGGGCGCTGCTGGCCGCCCCGCCGGTGCTGGTGCTGGACGAGCCCGCCGAGGCGCTGGACCCGGTGATGGCCGACCGTGTCGTCGCCGACCTGCTGGCCGCGCCGGGCGGCGGGACGGTGCTGCTGGTCACGCACCGGCTCGCGGCGCTGGAGGCCGCCGACGAGGTGCTGGTGATGGACCGCGGCCGGATCGTGCAGCGCGGGCGGCACGCCGCGCTGCTGGCCGCGCCCGGCGCCTACCGCGACCTGTGGGACGCCGAACTCCTCACCACCTGACCCGCCACCGACCCGCCACCGACCCGCCACCGACCCGCCACCGACCCGCCACCGACCCGCCACCGACCCGCCGGTGGGCCCCGGGGGGCGGTCAGGTGAGGTCGTGGAGGGCGGCGGCGATGGCGGCGACGCCCTCCTCGATCGCCGACGGCGCCGCGGCGGCGTAGCCCAGGACCAGCCCGGGGCGGTGGCGGCGCTGCCCGTGCCACGACAGCGGATGGGTCTTCACCCCCCGCGCCAGCGCCGCCGCCGCCAGCGCCGTGTCCGGCACCGCCCGCGCCGCCCGCGCCGTCCCGCCCTGCGCGCGGGTCTGCGCGGGCGGCCGGGGGGAGCGGCCGGGGAAGGTGACGGTCAGGTGCAGCCCGGCGGCGGCGCCGTGCACGACCGCGCCGGGCAGGTGCTCCCGCAGCGCGGTGATCATGGCGTCGCGGCGGCGGCGGTGCCGGCGGCGCAGCAGCCGCAGGTGCCGCTCCATCTCCCCGGAGTCCATCAGGCGGGCCAGGACGAGCTGGGGCAGCGCGGCGCCGCCGAGGTCGGCGAACCGCTTGGCCTCCACCAGCGCGTCCCGGTGGCCGGGCGGCGCCAGCACCCACCCGATCCGCAGCGCCGGCGCCAGCAGCTTGGACACGCTCCCGGCGTAGAAGACGCGGTCGGCGAGCATGGACCGCAGCGCCGCGACGGGCGGCCGGTCGTAGCGGTGCTCGGCGTCGTAGTCGTCCTCGATGACCACGCCGCCCGCCGCGACCCAGCGCATCAGGTCGCGGCGGCGCGCGCCGTCCAGCACGACGCCGGTGGGGAACTGGTGCGCGGGGGTGAGCAGCACGGCGGGCGCGCCGGACGCGCGGAGCCGGTCGACGCGGACGCCGCCCGCGTCGACCGGGACGGGCGGGGTCCGCATCCCCCAGTGCCGCAGGTGCTGGCGGGTGCCCAGCGACCCCGGGTCCTCCACCGCGACCTCCGCGATCCCCTCCGCGGTCAGGACGCGGGCCAGCAGCGCGAGCCCTTGCGCGGTCCCGGTGGTGACGACGACGTCGCCGGGGTCGGCGCGGACGCCCCGGTTGCGGGCCAGCCACGCCGCGACGGCCGCGCGCAGCGCCGGGGTGCCGCGCGGGTCGCCGTAGCCGAGGGCGGGCGCCGACAGCTCGGCCAGGACGGACCGCTCGGCGCGCAGCCACGCCGCGCGGGGGAACGCCGCCAGGTCCGGGACGCCCGGGGACAGGTCGATACGGGCGGGCGCGGCGCGCAGCACGTCGAACACCTCGGGGCCGGGCTCGCGGACGAACACCTCCCGCTCCCCCACCGCCCCGGCCGCGCCCGCCGCCCCGGCGGTGCCGCCGGTCGCCTCCGCCGCCTCCAGGGCCGGTGCGGGCGCGGCGGGGGGACGGCCCCGGGGGGTGAGGGGCGCGGCGACCACGACGGTGCCGCCGCGGCCGCGCCCCGCGACGTGCCCGTCGTCGACGAGCCGCTGGTAGGCCTCGGTGACCACGCCGCGCGACACGCCCAGCTCGGCGGCCAGGACGCGGCTGGCGGGCAGCCGGCCGCCGACCGGGAGGCGCCCGTCGCCGATCGCGTCGCGCAGCCGTCCCGCCAGCCACTCCGACAGCCCGCCGGGCGGCGCGTCGGCGGGATCGAGCTGCAGGAAGTCCGCGCCCCGCGCCCCGCCCGCCCCCACCTGCGCCCCCACCTGCGCCCCCACCTGCGCCCCCACCTGCGCCGCCGCGTCCGACACCGCGTTCGGCGCCAGGCCGGGTGCCGGGTCGGGTGCCGGGTCGGGCGCCGGGTCGGGCGCCGCCGCGCCGCCCGGGTCGGGCGCCGCCGGCGCGCCGGCGGCGGGGCCGGTGGACGCACCGGTTATGGTTCGGTCGCCCGCCACGTCATTGGACCTGTCCATGAGGCCATTGTGGCGGCACGGTGGACCCATGGGAACACCGCTGGAAACCCCGCTGGGAACACCGCGCGCGCAGGCGCCGCTCACCTATGTCCACGGCTACTCCGACCACGAGACGCGGCGGCTGGGCGACCAGGCCGACACGCTCGCGGGGCTGCTGCACGACGGTACCGCCTACCCGCCCGGCAGCCGGGTCCTGGAGGCCGGCTGCGGGGTCGGCGCGCAGACCGTCCACCTCGCCGCCGCCAGTCCCGGCGCGGAACTGGTCGCCGTGGACGTCTCGGAGGCGTCGCTGGCGCGGGCCCGCGCCGCCCTCGCCGCCCGCGTCCCGCGCGGGGCGCCCGCCGCGCGGGTGGAGTGGGTGCGCGCCGACCTGCACGCCCTCCCCTACCCCGACGGGCACTTCGACCACGTGTTCGTCTGCTTCGTCCTGGAGCACCTGCCCGACCCGCTGCGGGCGCTGACGGCGCTGCGGCGCGTCCTGGCGCCGGGCGGGACGATCACCGTGATCGAGGGCGACCACGGGTCGGCGTTCTTCCACCCCGACAGCGCCGCCGCGCGCGCCGTGATCGGCCACCAGGTCGCGCTGCAAGCCGCCGCCGGCGGCGACGCGCTGATCGGACGGCGCGTGCGGCCGCTGCTGGACGCCGCCGGGTACCGGGACGTCCGCGTCGCGCCCCGCACCGTCTACGCCGACGCGTCCCGGCCCGCGCTCGTGCAGGGCTTCACCCGCGCCACGTTCGTCGCGATGGTCCGCGCCGTCCGCGACGAGGCGGTCGCCGCCGGGCTCGCCGACCCCCTCACCTTCGACCGGGGCGTCGCCGACCTCGACCGCGCCGCCGGCGACGGGGGGACCTTCCACTACACCTTCTTCAAAGGCACCGCCGTCAGGTGACCGCCCACCAACTGGACGCCGCCGGCCGGGGTCAGGGGCGGGTGAGCTCGGCGCGCATCAGGTCCAGGCCCATCGGCCCGAGGTCCAGCGCCCGCCGGTGGAACTCGCGCAGGTCGAACGCGGCGCCGTCGCGCGAGCGCGCCGCCTCCCGCGCCTCCAGCCACACCCGCTCCCCCACCTTGTAGGCGATCGCCTGCGCGGGGCGCCCCAGATACCGGTCGATCTCGAACGCGATCGCCGCGTCCGGCTGCGGACCCGAGTGCGCCTTGAGGAACTCGCGGCCCAGCCCCGCGGTCCACCGCTCGCCGTCGTGGAACCCCGCCCCGGCGGGGATCTCCAACTCCAGGTGCATGCCGATGTCCAGGATGATCCGCGCCGCGCGGAACTGCTGCCCGCCCGCCAGCATCCCCAGCTTGTGCGCCGGGTCGCGGTAGTAGCCCAGCTCGTCCATCAGCCGCTCGGCGTACAGGCCCCACCCCTCGCAGTACCCCGGGTACAGCTCCCCGGCCAGCCGCCGGAACCGGTTCAGGCCCGTGTTCAGCACGCACACCCCGAGCTGCAGGTGGTGGCCGGGGACGCCCTCGTGGAACATGGTGCCCGGCACCGTCCACGTCACGATGCCCTCGCCCGGGTCCTGCACCGTCCACCACACCGTTCCCGGACGCGACAGGTCCTCCGCCGGCGCCAGGTAGTAGATCCCCGACTCCACCGCCGGGATCCGGCAGTCGATCCGCCGCAGCGGCTCGGGGATGTCGAAGTGGACGCCGTCCAGGTCCTCGATCGCCTTGTCGGCCAGGGCCTGGATCCAGTCCCGGAACGCCTCCGCGCCGCTGATCCGGTAGGCGGGGTCGGCGTCCAGCGCGGCGCGGACCGCCGGCAGCGGCTCCCCGGGCAGGATCCGCTCGCCCGCCGCGTCCATCTCCGCCTCGATCCGCGCCAGCTCTTCCCACCCCCACGCGTAGGTCTCCTCCAGGTCCAGCGCGGTCCCGAGGAAGTCGCGCACCCCCAGCCGGTACCGGTCGGCGCCCAGCGCGTCCCGCTCCGGCGCGTGCGGCGCCAGGTCCCGCGACAGGAACTCCGCGAAGGCGCCCAGCGCCGCCGACGCCGCCGCGACCGCCGCGTCCAGCTCCCCGCGCAGCGGCCCGTCCCCGTACCCGGCGGCCAGCCCCTCCAGGTAGGCGGGGGTGTCGCGGCACTCCCGCTCGTTGCGGACGACCTGCCGCAGCGCCGCGACCCGGCCCCGCTGCCGCGCCCGCTCCAGGCTCACCCGCAGCCCCTCCAGCGCCCCCGGCAGCGCCCGCACCCGGTCGCGGACCGCGTCCCAGTCGGTGCCAGGGCCCCGGTCCAGCAGGTCGATCGCCACCCGCAGCCGCTGCAGCGGCCCGTCGATGGTCTCCAGATACCCCTCGTGCGCGCCGGCGTCGAACAGGGCCAGGTCGGTCTCCAGCCGCTCCCGCAGCACCGCCGCCGAGATCCGGTCGGATCCGGCGGCCGGGCCGGGCGCGGCGGGCGTGCTGTCCAGGCGGGCGAGGGTGGCGCGCGCGAGGTCGGCGCGCGCCGCCGGACCGTCGGGACCGTAGTCGGTCAGACGGGAGTCCTGCCCGGCGATCCCCATGATCGCCGCCTGGCACGGGTCCAGGACGGCGAGCTCGTCCATGTAGCGGTCGGCGAGGTCATCCAGTGCGGTCATCGCCCAAGGCTAAGGCCCAACCGCCCACTTCCGCGATCATGGATTTCGGGGGTCTCCGCGTCCCTCCGGCGGGGGTCAGCGGGTCTCGGCGGCCAGCCGCAGCCCCAGCCCCACCAGCACCACGCCCGACACCTGCTCCAACCGGCGCCGCACCGCCGGGCGGCCCACCAGCCGCCGCGCCGCGCCCACCAGCCACACCACCCCGGTGTACCAGGCCAGGTCGATCGCCACCCACAGCACCGACAGCACCGCCAGCGCCAGCGGCACCGGCCACCCCTCCGGGACGAACTGCGGCAGGAACGACACCGCGAACACCCCCGCCTTCGGGTTCGCGGCGTTGGTGACCAGCCCCAGCCGGAAGCACCGCCACCCCCCGCGCGGCGCACCGCCCGTTCCCGTTCCCGCACCGGCGTTCGGGCCGGTGCCCCGGCCGGTGCCCGGGGCTGTGTCCAGGGCGCTGCCGCCGCCGGGCTCCGGTGCGGACGCGCCGCGCCGCGCCCGCCACAGCGCCCGCACCCCGAACCACACCAGTACGCCCGCGCCGACGACCCGCAACCCGTCATAGGCCAGCCGCGAGGCCACCAGCAGCGCCGACAGCCCCGCCGCGGCCGCCAGCCCCCACGCCAGCACCCCCGCCTCGTTGCCCAGCACCGCCGCCATCCCCGCGCGCCGCCCCGACCGCGCCGACTCCCGCATGATCACGACCGTGCTCGGGCCGGGCGCCACCGCGATCAGCACCGCCGCACCCGCAAAAGCCACCAAACTCTCCAGCATCACCCCATGCTGCCCATCGCCACCCACCCCCGCAACGCATAAAACCGCCCCACAACGCGCCGCGACCGGGGAAGCGCTCAGACGGGACCGCCACCGTCATCGCCGCCCCCACCCGGAGACGTCGGCGGCGCCGTCGGCGGCAGCGACGGCGACGGCTCCGGCGGACTCACCGGCGGCGGCGTCGTCGGCGACGCCGGACCCGGCGAGGGCACCCGCACCGTCGGCGTCGGCTCCGGCGGCAGCGGCGGCGGCTCCTCCACCTCCGGCTGGCACGCGAACAGCACCCCCATCAGCACCGCCAGCACCAGCAGCACCGCCGCCAACCCCAGCACCGCCCGCACCATGCTCCGCTCCGGCGGCCGCTCCCCCACCGGCACCGGACCCGCCTCCACCGGCGGCGGAACCGGACGATCCAACGCCGGCTCCCCCGACCCCAGCCAGTGCGGCTGGAACCCCGGCCCCCGGCGCCGCCCCCACCGGCCCCGCGACGCCCCCAGCAGCACCGGCTCCAGAAAACGCTCCGCCCCCGCCCGCTCCGCCTCGTACACCGTCGCCACCCACGGCGCCGGCCCCTCCGGCTGCGCCGCCACCACCGGAGCCGGACCCCCGGGCACCGGCGCCACCGGCCCGCCCCGCCCCGGCACCGCCGCGTTGATCGCCGCCCGGAACCGGTCCCGCGCCGCCGCGTCACCCGCCGCGCCCCGGTTCAGCACCGCCACACTCGCCCGCCGCCCCTGCCCGTCCACCCCCAGGAACACGATGCCCGCCGCCGTCTCCGACAGGCGCGCCGACAGGCGGTAGGGGCCAAGCTGAGCGGGATCACCCGGGGGCAACGGCCTCGACATGACGCAACACTAACAACCACCCCCGACCCGCCGCCCCGACCCGCGCCCCGACCCGCACAGACCGGAACCGGACCGACGCCAGACCGGCACCAGCCCCCCACCGGGAACCGATCACCCGCAACACGCAGTTATCCCTCACGAACGGGTACAAGTGATCGCGTAGGGTCGTAACGCGCCCGCCCCGCACCCGGGAGCACCGCCGGCACCGCAGTCACCGCACCAGTCACCGCACCGCCCCAGGACCACTCCGAGGACACCGAGGGACACCTGAGATGACCATCGCCGCCCACGATGTCGACGAGGCCGCGGCCCAGCTGCAGACCACCGTCACCGAGGTCAAAAAGGTCATCGTCGGCCAGGAGCACATGGTCGAACGGATGGTCGTCGCGCTCCTCGCCCGCGGCCACTGCCTCATCGAAGGCGTCCCCGGCGTCGCCAAGACCCTCGCCGTCGGCACCCTCGCCCGCGTCGTCGGCGGCACCTTCGCCCGCCTCCAGTTCACCCCCGACCTCGTCCCCTCCGACATCGTCGGCACCCGCATCTACCACCCCTCCACCGAGCAGTTCGACGTCGAACTCGGCCCCGTCTTCGTCAACTTCGTCCTCGCCGACGAGATCAACCGCGCCCCCGCCAAAGTCCAGTCCGCGCTCCTTGAGGTCATGGCCGAACGGCAGGTCTCCCTCGGCGGCAACACCTACCCCCTCCCCCGCCCCTTCATCGTCCTGGCCACCCAGAACCCCATCGAGTCCGAAGGCGTCTACCCCCTCCCCGAAGCCCAACGCGACCGGTTCCTCATGAAGATCGACGTCCACCACCCCGCCGCCCACGAGGAACTCCAGATCCTCCAGCGGATGAGCGTCGACCCCCCCGAGGCCGCCCAGATCCTCGACACCGCCGGCCTCGCCCGCCTCCAACGCGCCGCCGAAGAGGTCGCCGTCCACGAACTCGTCGCCGACTACATCGTCCGGCTCGTCATGGCCACCCGCGAACCCGACCAGTACCGCCTCCCCGACCTGCGCACCGTCATCGAGATCGGCGCCAGCCCCCGCGCCACCCTCGGCCTGGTCTCCGCCGCCCGCGCCCTCGCCCTGCTCTCAGGCCGCGACTACGTCCTGCCCGACGACGTCCGCGCCGTCGCCGTCGACGTCATCGCCCACCGCCTCGTCCTCACCTTCGACGCCCTCGCCGACGGCGTCCACCCCGCCGACGTCATCGCCCAGATCCTCACCGCCGTCCCCCCGCCCCGCGTCGTGTGGAACCACGGCGCCGCGGCGGTGACCACCGCATGAACCCCCGCGGGCGCCACACACCGGGAACCGGACGACACGGGACACGGCGCGGAACACGCCGCGGCGCGCACCGCGGCGCCGACGGCGCCGACATCGCCCGCCTCGCCCCCGAACGCACCCTCCGCCGCCTCGAACTCCAGGTCACCCGCCGCCTGGACGGCCTCCTCAACGGCGAACACCTCGGCCTCCTCCCCGGCCCCGGCACCGAACTCGCCGAAGCCCGCCTCTACCAGCCCGGCGAGGACGACGTCCGCTTCATGGACTGGGCCGTCACCGCCCGCACCACCACCCCCCACGTCCGCGACCTCATCGCCGACCACGAACTCGAAGCCTGGGCCCTGGTCGACCTCACCCCCAGCATGGACTTCGGCACCACCACCCTCGTCAAACGCGACCTCGCCGTCGCCGCCCTCGCCGCCGTCGGATTCCTCACCGTCCGCCTCGGCGACCGCGCCGGCGCCTACCTCCTGCACCGCGACGGCCTGCGCCGCCACCCCGCCCGCACCGGCAAGGCCGCCCTCTACGCCCTCCTCCAAGCCGTCCTGGACGCCCCCACCAGCGCCCCCGGCGCCACCGAGACCTCCCTCACCACCGCCATGACCGGCGCCCGCTCCGGCCTCAGCACCCGCACCGCCCCCGGCGCCGCCCGCCACGGCGACCTCGCCGCCGCCATCACCGCCCTGGACCGCGGCCAGACCCGCCGCGGCCTGCGCGTCCTCATCTCCGACTTCCTCGCCCCCCTCGACGAGGGAACCGGATCCGACACCGCACCGCCCCCCTGGGAACGGCCCCTGCGCCGCCTCGCCGCCCGCCACCAGGTCCTCGCCATCGAGATCATCGACCCCCGCGAACTCGACCTCCCCGACGTCGGACTCGTCGAGATGACCGACCCCGAGACCGGCACCGTCCACGAGATCGTCCTCAACCGCCGCGTCCGCGAACGCTACGCCGCCGCGGCCGCCGCCCAACGCGACCGCACCCGCGCCGCCCTCCGCCGCAGCGGCGCCCACCACCTCGTCCTGCGCACCGACCGCGACTGGATCACCGACATCGCCCGCTTCGCCCTCCGCCAGCGCCGCGCCGCCGGACGCCCCGTCACCCCCACGGGAGCGCGCCCATGACCTTCCTGTCACCCGAACGCCTCTGGCTGCTGTCCCTCGCGCCGCTGCTCGCCGCCGCCTACGTCCTGATGCAGCTGCGCCGCCGACAGCACACCGTCCGCTTCACCAACCTCGCCCTGCTCGCCCAGGTCGCCCCACGCCGCCCCGGCTGGCGCCGGCACGTCGCCGCCGCCCTGTTCCTCATCATGATCGTCCTGATGATGATCGGGTTCGCGCGGCCCGCCAGCTCCGTCAAGGTCCCCCGCGACCGCGCCACCATCATGGTCGCCGTCGACGTGTCCCTGTCCATGATGGCCCGCGACGTCGCCCCCTCCCGCTTCGACGCCGCCAAGAACGCCGCCAAGACCTTCATCCGCGAACTCCCCTCCCGCTTCAACGTCGGCGTCGTCTCCTTCGCCGGCAACGCCAACCTCGTCGCCGCCCCCACCGCCGACCGCGACGCCGCCATCGCCTCCCTCGACCAGCTCGTCCTCGCCAAACGCACCGCCATCGGCGAGGCCGTCTTCACCTCCCTGCAAGGCGTGCGGACCTTCGACGCCCAGGCCAGCCAGGACCCCCCGCCCGCCCACATCGTCCTGCTGTCCGACGGCGACAACACCACCGGACGCACCGTCCAGGAGGCCATCGACGCCAGCCGCGCCGCGCACGTCCCCGTCTCCACCATCGCCTTCGGCACCCCCTACGGCACCGTCGACATCGAAGGCGAGACCACCAGCGTCTCGGTCAACAAGGAGACCCTCAAGACCCTCGCCGACAGCACCCAGGGCAAGGCCTACGAGGCCGCCGACGCCGGGCAGCTCGACGAGGTCTACGCCAACATCGGCAGCTCCCTCGGCTTCACCACCGAGCACCGCGACATCGCCGCCCGCTATACCGGCCTCGCGCTGCTGTTCGCCCTCGCCGCCGGCGGCGCGTCCCTCGCCTGGTTCTCCCGCCTCCCCTGACCCGCGCGGCCGGGCCGGCGGCGGGCCGGGTGTGGCGCCGGGACGTCCGGGACGCTGATACGGTCGGCCGACGTGGGGGAACACTACTTCGCCGAGCGGCCCGGCGCCGCCGCCCGACGCCGCACCGTCGACCTGGTCCTGCCCGACCTGCACCTGCGGCTCGCCACCGACAGCGGCATGTTCTCACCCGACCGCGTCGACCCCGGCACCCGCGTCCTGCTGGAGACCGTCCCCCCTCCCCCGCCCACCGGCGACCTCCTCGACCTCGGCTGCGGGTACGGGCCCATCGCCCTCACCATGGCGAGCCGCTCGCCGCAGGCGAGCGTATGGGGGGTTGATGTGAACCAGCGTGCTCTGGAGATCGCGGAGGAGAATGCCACCGCCGCCGGCCTTGACAATGTAAGGTTCAGGGCGGCGGACGACGTCAGCCCCGACCTGCGCTTCGCCGCGATCTGGTCCAACCCCCCGATCCGCATCGGCAAGGCCGCCCTGCACGGCCTCCTGCTCGCCTGGCTCCCCCGCCTCGCCCCCGGCGGCGCCGCGCACCTCGTCGTCCAGAAGCACCTCGGCTCCGACTCCCTCCAGCGCTGGCTGGACGCCCAGGGCCACCGCACCACCCGGATCGCGTCCCGCTCCGCCTACCGCGTCCTGCGCGTCGACGCCCCCTCCCCCACCGCGCCGAGCGCCGCGTCCACCACGGAAGGCCCCACCCGATGACCGCCCCCGACCCCGCCCCGCAGCGCCGCCAGCTGCGCCCCACCGACGTCAAGCGCCTCAACCGCGAGTGGCGCCGCCGCGCCGGCGACCGCCTCGACCTGCTCGTGGAGTCGGTCACCCAGCCGTTCAACATCGGCTCCATCGTCCGCAGCGCCGCCGTGTTCGGCGTCGAGCGCCTCTGGCTCGCCGGGAACGCCACACCCCCCACCCACCGCAACGCCACCAAGACCGCCCTCGGCACCGAACGCCTCATCGCCTGGGAGCACGCCGGCACCGCCGCCGAGGCCGCCGCCGCCGTCCGCGCGCAGGGGCTGCGGCTGGTCGCCGTCGAACTCACCGGCGACGCCGTCCCCCTGCACGAGGCGCCCCTGGACGGCGACGTCTGCCTCGCCGTCGGCGGCGAGGACCACGGCTGCTCCCCCGCCCTGCTCGCCGCCGCCGACGCCGTCGCCTACATCCCCCAGCCCGGACGCGTCGGATCCCTCAACGTCGCCGTCGCCGCCGCCCTCGCCCTCGCCGAGGCCCGCCGCCGCGAATGGACCGGCTGACCCCTCCCCCGCCGTGATCCGCCCGGCACCGGGTTACGATCACCCCGTGCTGTTCCCGCCTCGCGCCTAGGACGCCTCCGCACCGGCCCGCCAAGCCGGTGACCCGGCGTCCACGCAACCCGCCCGCGCCCGCGCGGGCCTCCCCGGAGAACACGCACCGTGGCCCCCACAGCCGCCCCCTCGGGGGCACCGTCCTACGCGGCCCTCCTGCGCACCCCGCACGCCTCCCACACCTTCGGCGCGGCGCCGCTGGGCCGCCTGTCCTACGGGACGGTCTTCCTCTCCCTCACCCTCACCTGCACCGGCGCCACCGGCTCCTACACCTCCGCCGGCGCCCTCATCGCCCTGTCGGCCTCACCGCCGCGCTGCCGTCACCGCCCCGCGCCGCGCTCATCGACCGGCACGGGCCCCGCCGCGCGCTCCCCCCATGGCCGCCGCCTACACCCTCACCCTCGCCGCCCTCCCCGCCGCCCTCCTCCTCGGAGTTGCCGGAACGGCAACAAAAATTGCCGGAAAGCCGCCCCGGCCGCGACCATCGGAGGGACCGGGGGCCCACGCCGTGAGCCCGCGACCTCACGCCAAGGAGACCACCGTGACCGAAGAGACCGTCGGCGAGCAGACCCCGGCCGGGGACGGCGCCGACCCGGCCGAGTTCTGGGACGCCCGCTACGCCGAGAGCGACCGGATCTGGAGCGGCGACCCCAACATCGTCCTCGTCCGCGAGACGGCGGCGCTGCCGCCCGGCACCGCCCTGGACCTCGGCTGCGGCGAGGGCGCCGACGCCGTCTGGCTCGCCGGACGCGGCTGGCGCGTCACCGCCACCGACGTCTCCCGCGTCGCGCTGGAGCGCGCCGCCCGGCACGCCGCCGACGCCGGGGTCGCCGACCGCGTCGACCTCCAGCGGCACGACCTCGCCGTGTCCTTCCCCGCCGGGACCTACGACCTGGTCTCCGCGCAGTTCCTGCACTCCCCCGCCCCGCTGCCGCGCGAGGAGGTCCTGCGCGCCGCCGCGGCCGCCGTCGCGCCCGGCGGCACCCTGCTGATCACCGGGCACGCCGGGCTGCCGCCCTGGGAGCAGCACGAGCACGGCCACGAGCACGGCCACGGCCACCACGCCGTCGACCTGCCCACGCCCGAGGAGGTCCTGGCGTCCCTGCGGCTCCCGGAGGGGGAGTGGGAGGTCCAGCTCGCCGAGGAGCACCCGCGCGTCCAGAACGGACCCGACGGCAGGCCCGCCACCCGCACCGACAACGTCCTCAAACTCCGCCGCCTCTGACCGGGGCGGGCCGGTCAGCCGGCGGCGGCCTCGCGGCGGGCGCGCAGCGCGCGGACCCGGCCCCGGGACGCGCACGCCGGCGAGGGGCACCAGCGGCGCCGCCCCGGCGGGTCGGTGAACACGCCCCGGCAGTCGGGCTCCGGGCAGACCTTCAGCGCGCGGCGGTCCGCGCCGGTCAGGTGGTCGGCGGCCTGCCGGGCGATCCGCGCCAGGGCGGCGAGCGTGGTCGCGGGCGGCTCGCGCCGCAGCCGCCCGCCGGCGACGAACCGGATCGGCTCCTCGTGCCCGGCCAGGAACCCCTCCAGCGCGGCGACGGCGTCCCGGGGCGGCGGGTCCTCCCGCACGGCCGCCAGGGCCAGCACCCGCAGCATCTCCCGGACGCCCACCGCCGCCTCCAGATCCGCGGCGGCGGGCGGGGCCTGCGGGGCCAGGTCGCAGCGCTCCAGCCACAGCGCCAGCCGCCCGGGGTCGCCGATCCGCTCCACCGGCGCCGCGCTGAAGCTGCGGCCCTTGGTGGCGAGCAGGTCCAGCCACACCGCGCCGCAGTCGAAGCGGAACTCCTCCGTCCCCATCCCGCGAGTGTAACGCTCTGCCCGTTACAACTGATAGCGTTCACGTAACGACTCGACCGTTACGGAGGTTCGGCGATGGACCTGGAACCCACCCGGCTCGACCGCGCCGCCGGGTACCGGATGCTCGACCGCCTCCAGGACGAGGCCACCCGCGAGGCCACCCTGCCCGGCCTGGACGCCGCCGCGCCGGGGTTCGCCGACTGGATCGTCACCGCGCTGTTCGGCGGCACCTACCAGCGCCCCGGGCTGTCCCCCCGCGACCGGCAGCTGCTCAACCTGGCCGCGCTCACCGCCCTCGGCGGCGTCGACCCCCAGCTCACCGGCCACGTGCGCACCTGCCTGCGGATCGGTATGACCCGCCGGGAGATCACCGAGACCTTCGTCCACCTCGCCCCCTACATCGGGGTCCCCAAGGCACTGGCCGGGCTGCGGGTCGCCACGGCCGCGCTGGAGGACGCGGCGCCGGCGGACGAGGGCGCCGCTCCGTGACCGGCGACACCGCGCGCGGGCCCGCCGCGGCCGTCCGCACCGTCCTGGGCGACGTCCCGCCCGGGAGCCTCGGCGTCTGCGACTCCCACGACCACCTGTTCCTCACCACCCCCGCGCTGCCCGGCCAGGAACTGGACGACCCGCGCGCCGCCCGCGCCGAGCTCGCCGCCTTCGCCGCGCACGGCGGCCGCGCCGTCGTCCAGTGGACGCCCTGGGGCATGGGCCGGCGCCTGGGCGACCTGCCCGCCCTGTCCCGCGACTGCGGCGTCCACATCGTCGCCGCCACCGGCCTCCACCAGGCCCGGCACTACCGGCACGTCCCCGACGGGCTCGCCGAGCTGTTCGTCGCGGAGCTGACCGCCGGCGCCGGGCTGATCAAGGTCGCCGGGGCCTTCCACCACCTGGACGACCACGCCCGGCACGTCATGACCGCCGCCGCGCGGGCCCACCACGCCACCGGCGCCCCCATCGGCGTCCACCTGGAAGGCGGGACCGCGGCGCTGGAGACCCTCGACCACCTGTGCGGCGCCCACGGCGTCGCGCCCGAGAGGGTCGTCCTCGGCCACCTGCACCGCTTCCCCGACACCCGCCTGCACCTGCAGGCCGCGCAGGCCGGCGCCTACCTCGCCTTCGACGGCCCCTCCCGCGCCCACCACGCCGCCGACGCCCACCTCATCGACTGCCTCGCCGCGCTCGCCGGCGCGGGCCACACCGACCAGATCCTGCTCGGCGGCGACACCGTCACCGCCGCCGCGCGCTCCACCGCCGACGGGCCCGGCATGCCCTACCTGCTCACCACCCTGCGCCCCCGGGTGGCCTACGAGCTCGGCGACGACACCGCCGAGGCCATCTTCGTGCGCAACCCCGCACGCGCGTTCGCCGCGCCCTGGCCCCGGCCCCGGCCCACGGCCTCTGACGCCGTCTGACGCCATGCACGGCATTGTGACGTCACTTTGCCGCTTGACATGACGTCGCAGTGACGTCATATTAGGGGCATGGATCTGCTGCCGTACGTCGAGAACCTCCGCCGCGAACTCGCCGTCGCCGCCGAGGCGGGCGGCCCGGACGCGCGGGCGCTCGCCGAGCGCCTCACCGGCCCCCTGGACTCGGCCGCCCGGCTCACCCTGCTGGAGGCGCTGTCGGCCGCCGCCGACGAGATCACCACCGACCTCGCCCCCGGCTCGGTCGAGGTGCGGCTGCGCGGCGGCGACCCCGCGTTCGTCGTGACGCCACCGCCGACGTCACCCCCCGCCGACACCGGCCACGCCTCCCCCGGCGCCGCCGAACCCGCCCGGGACGCCGTGGAGCCCCCCGCCCGCACCCCCGCCGCACCGCCCGCGGCACCGCCCGCCGACGAGGGCGGCACCGCCCGCATGACGCTGCGGCTCCCCGAGCACCTCAAGACACGCGTCGAGGACGCGGCGGGCCGCCAGGGGATCTCCGTCAACGCCTGGCTCGTCCGCGCCGTCTCCGCCGCGCTCGACCCCGCCGCGCCCGCCGCGCCCGCCGCGCCCGCCGACCCGGCCCCGCCGCCCCGGACCGCGCGCGACTACACCGGCTGGGTGCGCTGACCCGCCCACGCTGACCCCGGGCACGGCAGCCCGGTCACCCACCACGCCGGCCCCACCGCCCGGCGCCGTCACCTATCACCCGGCCGCACCGCCGCCGGGACGCTCCGACCCATGAGGAGGGCTCCGCCATGCCCGCTTTCGCCACACCCGAACCGATCACCGCCGACCTCCAGGTCTTCCTCGGCCGCGTCCGCGTCAACGCCGCCGACCGCGCCGACACCGTCGTGGAGGTCCGGCCCAGCGACCCCTCCAGCGAGGCGAGCGTCCAGGCCGCCGAACGCACCGTCGTCGAGTTCTCCGCCGGACGGCTGCTGGTCAAGAGCCCCCGCCCCAAGGCCCTGGCCCACCTGCTGCCCTGGCGCGGCTCCGTCGAGGTCACCATCGACCTGCCCGCCGGCTCCCGCGTCCGGACCGAGGGCGCCGCCGACGTCATCACCACCGGCGCGCTCGGCCACACCACCCTGCACACCTCCAACGGCGACCTGCACGTCGAGGAGGCCGGACCACTGGAGATCAAGACCTCCAACGGCGACATCACCGTCGACCGCGTCACCGGCCCCACCGAGGCCGTCACCTCCAACGGCGCCATCCGCATCGGCACCATCGAGGGCCCCGGCACCGCCAAGACCTCCACCGGCGCCATCACCGTCGCCGAGACCACCGGCGACCTCCACCTCAAGGCCGCCACCGGCGACATCAGCGTCGGCCGCGCGCTCGGCGTCCTCACCGCCAAGGCCGCGCACGGCCGCATCCGCGTCGAGACCGCCGTCAGCGGCGCCCTCCACCTGGAGAACGGCTACGGCAAGGTCGGCGTCGGCGTCGCCGAGGGCACCGCCGCCTGGCTCGACCTGCACAGCAAGAACGGCGTCGTCCGCAACACCCTGGAGGCCGCCGACGGACCCGCCACCACCGACGCGGTCGTCGAGATCCACGTCCACACCAACTACGGCGACGTCGACGTCCACCGGTCCTGACCCCGACACCCCCGGCGAGGAGCCCCCCATGACCGACGCGATCACCGCCGACCGGCTCGTCAAGAGATACGGCGACGTCACCGCCCTGGACGAGCTGAGCTTCACCGTCCCCACCGGAACCGTCCTCGCCCTCCTCGGGCCCAACGGCGCCGGCAAGACCACCACCGTCCGCGTCCTGACCACGCTGCTGCGCCCCGACGCCGGCCGCGCCACCGTCGCCGGATGCGACGTCGCCCGCGACGCCCGCCGCCTGCGCGCCCGCATCGGCCTGTCCGGCCAGTACGCCGCCGTCGACGAGCACCTCACCGGCGCCGAGAACCTGGAGATGATCGGACGCCTCTACCACCTCGGCGCCGCGCGCAGCCGCGCCCGCGCCCGCGAACTCCTCGAACGCTTCGACCTCGCCGGCGCCGCCGACCGCCCCGTCAAGGGCTACTCCGGCGGCATGCGCCGCCGCATCGACCTCGCCGGCGCCCTCGTCGCCGACCCGCCCGTGCTGTTCCTGGACGAGCCCACCACCGGCCTGGACCCCCGCGCCCGCGCCGCGCTCTGGGACACCGTCGCCGAACTCGTCGCCGCCGGCACCACCCTCCTGCTCACCACCCAGTACATGGACGAGGCCGACCGCCTCGCCGACCAGATCCTCGTCGTCGACCACGGCCGCGCCATCGCCCGCGGCACCGCCGACGAGCTCAAGGACCAGGTCGGCGGCAACCGCGTCGAGCTGACCCTCACCGACACCGCCGGCCTCGACGCCGCCGCCCAGGCGCTCGCCTGGCACGCCGTCGGCGCCCTGCGCACCGCCCCCGAGTCCCTGCGGGTCACCGCCCCCGTCACCGACGGGCCCGAGGCGCTCCGCCACGTCCTCAGCGCCCTCGCCGACGCCCGCGTCACCGTCCGGGACGCCGGGATGCGGCGCCCCACCCTCGACGACGTCTACCTCACCCTCACCGGAAACCCCGCCGCCGGGCAGGAGGCCGCCCGATGAACGCCCTCACCCTCCCCTTCGCCGACGGCTGGACGATCGCCCGCCGCAACACCCTGAAGATCCGGCGCTCCCCCGACCTGATCGGCTCGGCGATCATGTTCCCGATCGTGTTCGTGCTGATGTTCGCCTACGTGTTCGGCAGCGTCATCGACGTCCCCGGCATGTCCTACCGGGAGTTCCTGCTCCCCGGCATCTTCGTCCAGGCCGTCCTGATGAGCGCGCAGATCACCGGCTACGCCCTCACCCTGGACCTGCGCAACGGCATCTTCGACCGGTTCCGCTCCCTGCCCATGGCGCCCTCCGCGGTGCTCATCGGGCAGACCGTCAGCGACCTGCTGATGAACCTCGCCGGCCTCACCGTCATGGCCCTCATGGGCCTGCTCGTCGGCTGGCGCGTGCACACCCCGCCCCACGAGGCCGCCCTCGGCTTCGGGCTGCTGCTGCTGTTCGCCTACGCCTTCTCCTGGGTCACCGCGACCGTCGCGCTGGCGCTGCGCACCCCCGAGAGCTTCAACAACACCGCCACCACGGTGTCGTTCCCGCTCATGTTCATCTCCAACGCCTTCCTCGACAGCTCCGAACTGCCCACCCCGCTGCGCGTCGCCGCCGAGTGGAACCCCGTCTCCACCTTCACCGCCGCCGCCCGCGAACTGTTCGGCAACACCAGCGCCGCGATGGACACCTCCGGCGCCTGGCCCATGCAGCACCCCGTCCCGGCCTCGCTGCTGTGGATCGCCGCCATGCTCGCCGTGTTCGTCCCCCTCGCGACCCGCCTCTACAGCAGGACCGTCGGCACCTGACCGGCCCCGCCGGCGCCCCACCCCGCCGCCCCGCCCCCGCCCGACCACGGCGGCCGGGGGACAGGTGGGGTGCGAGCGTCCCCGCCCACCGGCGCAGGCGCCCGCCGCGCCGGCTCAGCGGGCGGTGCCCTCCATCAGCGCCGCGAACTCCTCCAGCGAGATCTTCCCGTCGTGGTTGCGGTCGGCCGCCACGACCACCTCCACCGCCCGCGTCTCGGTGATCCGCTCCCCCAGCGCCCGCATCAGGTTCTTCAGCTCCGCCGTCGAGATGTAGCCGTCGCCGTCCACGTCCACCAGCTCGAACGTCGCCCGGTACTCCTCCGCGTTCGCCATCGCCAGCTCCTCGAATGATCGAAAATGGGAGCGTCGACGGTAACACCGCCCACCGCCTTTACACAGTAAGGTCCAGGTGGGCCGCGGGCTCCGCCATAATCGGTCGGGTGCGCCGCCCGTACGCCTTCCTCGACCACCCCGGCCCCATCCCCTTCGCCCACCGCGGCGGAGCCGGCGGCCGCCCCGAGAACTCCATGGCCGCCTTCCAGCGCGCCGCCGACCTCGGCTACCGCTACTTCGAGACCGACGCCCACGCCACCGCCGACGGCGTCGTCGTCGCCTTCCACGACCGCACCCTGGACCGCGTCACCGGCCACACCGGCGCCATCGCCCGCCTCCCCTACGCCGAGGTCGCCAAGGCGCGCATCGGCGGCACCGAGCCCATCCCCCGCCTGGAGGAGATCCTCGGCTCCTTCCCCGACGCCCGCGTCAACATCGACCTCAAGGACGCCCCCGTCATCGGCCCCCTCGCCGAGGTCCTGCACCGCACCGCCGCCTGGGACCGGGTGTGCATCACCTCCTTCTCCACCCGCCGCCTCGCGCAGATGCGCGCCCGCCTCCCCCTGTTCACCGACCGGGACGTGTGCACCGCGCTCGGCCCCCGCGGCCTCATGGCGCTGCGCGCCCGCTCCTACGGCGGGCCCGCCGCCAAGCTCGTCCGCCTCGCCGCCACCGGCGTCGCCTGCGCCCAGGTCCCCTACGGCCTCGGCCCCGTCCCCTTCGTCACCGAGGCGTTCGTCGAGCACGCCCACCAACTCGGCCTGAAGGTCCACGCCTGGACGGTCAACGACCCCGCCGCCATGGAGCGCCTCCTGGACCTCGGCGTCGACGGCATCATGACCGACGAGCTGGTCACCCTCCGCCACGTCATGGCCGCGCGCGGCCTGTGGCCCCACGCCGCCCCCCGCGACGACTGACCCCCTCCCGCCCGCGCGGTGTCGGTCCCACCTGCTTGGATCAGGCGATCGGATCACGGCGCCCGGCACGGGCCCGGTGAGCGTGCGAGCGCGGAGGAGCGGCGGATGAACGACGAGACGCGGCTGTGGGAGATGCTGGAGGCGGCGTGGGCGCCGCTGGGCCCCGAGGTCGGCCAGGCCCGGCGGGCACTCGCCCGGCGGACCCCCGAACCCGGTGAGGACCTCTACGGCAAGCCGCCCCTCTCCCTGGTCGAGAACGCCCTGAAGGCGTTCCTGGACAACCTCGCCGAGCTGAGCCGGGACCTGTCCTCGGAGGAGCTCACCGGCCTCGACCGGGCGGTCGAGCGGCTGCTGTTCGACATCGACCGCGCCGAGATCCACGCCGTCACCGACGGCTCCGACGACGGCTTCCTGTACGCGCGCGGATTCATCGTCGCGCTCGGCCGGGAGTTCTACACCGCCGTGAACCGCGACCCCCGCGTCGCGATCCTGGACGCCGAGTGCGAACGCCTGTGCTACTTCTTCTTCCACGCGCACAACGAGCGGTTCGGGGACTTCCCCGACACCGGCTCGGGCATCTCCCGCGAGACCTGCTCCAACCGCGAGGGATGGCCCGCCTGAGGCGTGCCGGTCCCGCTCAGGGGGCGAAGACGGTGCTGCACAGCGCCACGTGGAGGGCGGTGCCGCCCAGGATCGACAGGACGGCGTCGCGCCTCCACAGGTGCGCCGCCACCGTGAACGCGAGCGCGAGCGCCGCGGGCACCGCCCGGCCCGGGACGCCCGGGTCCAGGTCCCGCAGCGTGTAGACGGCGAGGATCACCATCACGCCCACCGGCATCACCGCGCCCAGGTAGGCCGGCAGCGGGCTGGAGCGCAGCGGCGCGAGCACGGCGAACGGCAGCGCGCGCAGGCCCCACGTCACCGCGACGGCGGTCGCGACGGCGGCCAGCAGATATCCGGTGTCGGGCACGGGCACCTCCAAGGTCGGACACGGGCGGGTCGAGGGGGCCGGCTGAGGGGACGGGTCCGGCAGGCAGATCTAGGGACGGGTCCCGGGGGCGGGGCCGGCAGGCGGGGCCGAGGGGGCGGATCAGAGGCGGACGCGTCCCAGGGCGCGGCGGGCCACGAGGGCGGCGGTGAACAGCGCGAAGGCGGCCAGGAGCATCTGCCCCGGCAGGACCAGCCGCGCCGCCAGCGCGCACACCCCCGCCAGCACCGCGCCCGCCACGTCGCGCCGCCCCGGCTCGGGCGCGCGGAAGGCGTCCAGGGCCAGGACGGTGAACAGCGCCGTCACCGCGAAGTCCAGGCCGGCGACCCGGGCGGGGACGACCGTCCCGAGCAGCGCCCCGGCCGTCGCGCCGCCCGCCCAGTACAGGTGGACGAACGCCTGGAGGCGCAGGATGCGCCGGCCGCCGAAGGACGCCGCCCGCGCGCCCGCCGCGACCGCGTACGCCTCGTCCGACAGCGCGAACGTGCCGTAGACCTTGCCGAGCCGCCCGCGGACGCGGTGCAGCGGGAACGACAGCGCGTAGAAGACGTGCCGGAAGTTGACCAGGAACGCCGTCACCGCGATCGTCCCCAGCGGCGCCGACGCCAGCACCAGGCCGAGGAACAGGAACTCCAGCGAACCGGCGTAGATCAGGCCCGAGAACACGCTCGCCCACCACCACGCGAGCCCCGAATGGGCGACCAGCACCCCGAACGCCATCCCCATCGGGACGGCGCCGAGCCCTACCGGGCCCGAGTCCTCCAACCCCTGGCGCAACCCTTGACGCAGCGTCACCATCCGGGCAATTCTAGAAAAGATCGCGCCTCATATGGTTTCGAAAAATGACCCTAGAATCGCAGCGTGAGCAATGGATATGAACTCGACGCCGTTGACCGTGAAATCTTGTTCCACCTGGAACGGGACGGCCGGTTGACCAACGTGGAGCTGGCCCGGCGGGTCGGGCTGACGCCGCCGCCCTGCCTGCGCCGGGTGCGGCGGCTGGAGGAGGCCGGGGTCATCACCGGCTACCGGGCCCGCGTCGACCCCGAGGCGACCGGGCGCGGGCTGGAGGTGCTGGTGTCCATCGAGGTGTCGGTCAGCGACCTGCGGACGCTGGAGGGGCTGGAGGCCGCGATCTCCGCGTGCGAGGAGGTCGTGGAGTTCCGCCGCGTGTTCGGCGCCCCCGACTACCACCTGCGCGTGCTGGTCGCCGACTACGCCGCCTACGAGACCTTCCAGACCACCAAGATCATCTGTATTCCGGGGGTGGCGCGGGTGATCTCCCAGCCCACCATGAAGAAGATCAAGGTGACCGACTGAGCGGGACCGGTCAGGCCAGCCCGGCGTCGTGGGCGAGCAGCGCGATCTGGGTGCGGTTGTCCAGGCCCAGCTTGTCCAGGACGTGCGAGACGTGCGCCTTCACCGTCGCGACCGTCATGAACAGCTCCGCCGCGATCTCGGCGTTGCTGCCGCCGCGCGCCACCGCCACGGCCACCTCGCCCTCGCGCGGGCTCAGCGCCGCCAGCGCCTCGCGCGCCCGCTCGTAGGCGCCCGCCTGCACCGCCGCGCGCTCCATCAGCCGCCGCGTCACCCGGGGCGAGAGGATCGGCTCGCCCTCGGCGACCCGCCGCACCGCCTGGACGATCCGGTCCGGGGGCGTGTCCTTCAGCAGGAACCCGCCGGCGCCCGCCCGCAGCGCCCGCAGGATGTTCTCGTCGGCGTCGAACGTGGTCAGCACGATCACCTCCGGCGGGTCGGGGCGGCGGCGCAGCCGGACCGTCGCGGTGATCCCGTCCACCCCGGGCATCCGCAGGTCCATCAGCACCACGTCCGGGGCGAGGGCGTCGGCGGCGGCGGGCACCTCCGCGCCGTCGGCGGCCTCCCCCACCACCCGGATGCCGTGGACGCCGTCCAGCATCATCGCCAGGCCCGCGCGGACGAGCGCGTCGTCGTCGACGACCAGCACCCGCAACGGACGATCCGAGGAGGTCTGACCAGGTTCGAGGGCGTTCACGCGGGCCATGGTAGCCAGGCCCGCACCCGGAACTCCCCGGACGCCGTGCCGTGGTCCAGCCGCCCGCCGGCCAGCCGCACCCGCTCGGTCAGCCCGACCAGGCCCGTGCCCGAGCCCGGCACGGCCGGCCCGGCGGCCGCCGGATCCGGCAGCGGGTTGCTGATGGCGATCTCCAGCCGGTCGCCGGGGCGGCCCTCCAGCGCCACCTGGACGGGCTGCCCCGCCGCGTGCTTGCGGGCGTTGGTCAGCCCCTCCTGGACGACCCGGTAGGCCGTGCGTCCCGCCGCGGCGGGCAGCGCGTCCGGGTCCACGACGCGGTCGCTGAGCCGGACCCGCCCGCCCGCGTCGCGGGACTCGGCCACCAGCCGCGGCAGGTCGGCCAGCACCGGCTGCGGCCGCCCGCCGGCCGCGCCGTCGCCGCCGTCGCCGCCGTCCTCGCCGTCGTCGTCGGAGCGCAGCAGCAAGATCACCTCGCGCAGCTCGTCCAGCGCCTGGTGCGCGCCCGCGCGCACGACGCCCGCCGCGCGCGCCAGCTTCTCCGGCGGCGCGTCCGGACGGTACTCCAGCGCCCCCGCGTAGGTCGCCAGCAGCGACAGCCGGTGCGCGAGGACGTCGTGCATCTCCCGGGCGATCCGCGTCCGCTCCAGCATGCGCGCCTCGGCCACCCGCCGCCCCTGCTCGGCCTCGGCCCGCGCCGCGCGCTCGCGCAGCGAGGCCACCAGCGCCCGCCGCGCCCGCGCCAGCGCGCCCCAGCCGACCAGCGCCCCGTAGGCGACCGTGATCAGCCCCAGCCACCAGGCGTAGGAGATGCCGCCGTTCGGCCGCCACAGGCCCTGCACCGCGTGGGCCGCCACGCCCGCCGCCGCCAGCGCCGCCGCGACCGGGAACCGGCGCCGCTCGGCCGCCCACAGCGCCGCGAGCGTCGCGGGCGGGGTCGCCGCCGGGGACAGCGCCGCCAGCACCGCGAGCGCCAGCGCGCCCGGCACCGGGCGGCGCGCCACGACCGGCAGCAGCGCGCACCCCGCCGCACCGGCGGCGAGGTCGGCCGCCATGACCGCGCCCACGACGCCGGACTGGCACCGCGCCCACACCGTCACCGCGACCAGCACGACCATCGCCGTGGCCGCGGTCACGACCACGCGGCCCCGCACGCCCTCCGGGCGGCCCCCGGGCGGCGCGTCGCTGAGGATCTCGCTGTTCACGGGCCCAAGCTAGCCGCCGGACGGCCGCGCCCGGCACCTACCAAAGTCGAACCCGCCCCCCGTCCCCCGGCTGACCGGCCGCCGACGCCCGCCCGATGCGCGGCCCGTCCCGTCCCGGCGAGGCTGCTCCGCATGAGTCACCCCCAGGAGCACCACCGAAGGAGCGAGGCCCCATGCCGTACGGGTATCTGATCACCGTGGCGGTCACGGGATGGTTCGTGTTCTTCGCGCTCGTCCCGCTGCACGGCCGGTTCCTCGGCCGGATCAGCTTCCGCTCCGGCCTGGTCGTCAGCGAACTGCCGTTCGCGGCGCTGGCCTGGCTGTCGCTGTGGACGGCCGTCGCGGCCGCGCAGGGCGACCTCGCCGCCCCCGCCGCCCAGGCGGTCGCCGCGGCGGCGTCCGCGGCGGGCATCGCGCTCGTCGCCATCGCCCGCCGCTCCGCCCGCGCGCGGCCCGTCATCGACCAGGCGCTGGCCGCGGGCCTGGGCGTCCCCGCCGCGACCGCGCCGCTCACCTGGCGGCGGCGCGCCGCGCTGCTGCTGGCGCCCCTGCCGGTCCGGCCCCGCCGCGTCCGGCGCGTCAGGAACATCGCCTACGGGCCCGCCGGCGAGCGGAACCTCCTCGACGTCCACCACCACCGGTCCCGCCCGGCGGGCGGGCCCGTCCTGATCCACCTGCACGGCGGCGGGTTCACCGGCGGGCGCAAGGGACGCGAGGCGCGGCTGCTGACGCACCGCCTCGCCGGCCGGGGATGGGTGTGCATCAGCGCCACCTACCGGCTGCGGCCCGGGTCCCGCTACCCCGACCCCCTCGTCGACACCAAGCGGATCATCGCGTGGGCCCGCGCGCACGCGGGCGAGTATGGCGCCGACCCGTCCACGGTGGTCGTGTCGGGCAGCTCCGCCGGGGCGCACCTGGCCGCCATGGCCGCCTTCACCCAGGGCGACCCCGCCCTCCAGCCGGGCTTCGAGGACGCCGACACCTCCGTCGCCGCCGCGGTCTGCCTGTACGGGTACTACGGCGAGGTCTACGAGGACGGGCCCGCGACCTCGGCGCTGGAACGCGTCCACGACGGCGCGCCGCCGTTCCTCGTCGCGCACGGCGACCACGACACCTGCATGCCCGTGGACGAGGCCCGCGCGTTCGCCGGGCGGCTGCGCGCCGCGTCCCGCGCCCCGGTCGTCTACGCCGAACTGCCCGGCGCGCAGCACTGCTTCGACCTGTTCCGCTCGCCACGCTTCGAGGCGCTGGTGGACGGGATCGAGGTCTTCACCGCCCACGCCCTTGCGGGGGACGCGGGGGACGCCGGGGCGCGCGGGGACGAGGCAGGCGGGGGCGAGGCGGACGGGGGCGAGGCGGGCGAGGTCAGCGGCCGAAGCCCGGCGGACGGGGCGGGCCGCCGGGGCGGTACTCCGCCGCGATCCGCAGCGGCGAGGGCTGCGGGCGCTCGGCCGGCGGCGCCGCCGCCGGGCCGCTCTGGGTGAGGTCCAGCCGCCCGGCGCGCAGGCTCTCCAGCAGTTCGAGGTCCTCCGCCGACACCAGGGCGGCCATGACCTTCCCGCGGCGGGTCAGCGCGACGCGCTCGCCCGTGTAGGCGACCCGGTTCACCAGGTCGGCGAACTCCTTGCGTGCCTCGGTCACCGGCTTTTCCACGCTGTTCATCGTATAGCGAACTCCCCTGGTCCTCCCCCGGCGGCGGCTGTACTCTCCGTAAACGTACACAGCGTACGTTCTGTACAGTTGATCTTGAGGAGGCCCCGGTGTTGCACACACCCGGCAAGGACCGACCCGGACACGCCTGGACGGCGGGCACGGCGGGCCCGGCGGGCCCGCCCCCGCCGACCGAGGCGGCCGGCCGCGCCGAGACCTACGTCGGCCGGTCGTGGGCGAAGGTCGCCGAGGCGCCCCGGCTCGCCGAGGCGCAGCTCTCGGAGCGGCTGCTCGCGCAGCGCATCGTGTTCCTCGGGTCGGAGATCGACGACCAGGTCGCCAACCGCGTGAACGCGCAGCTGCTGCTGCTCGCCGCGCACGACGCCGACCGCGACATCACGATCTACATCAACTCCCCCGGCGGCGTGGTCGACGCCGGGATGGCGATCTACGACATGATGCAGTTCGTCCCCAACGACGTCTCGACGGTCGCGATGGGCATGGCCGCCTCCATGGGCCAGACGCTGCTGTGCGCGGGCACGGCGGGCAAGCGGTTCGCGCTGCGGCACGCCCGGGTGATGATGCACCAGCCGCACGGCGGGATCGGCGGCACCGCGTCCGACATCAAGATCCAGGCCGAGCAGTCGGTGTACCTCAAGCGGATCCTCGCCGAGCGGACCGCGTTCCACACCGGGCAGCCGGTGGAGCGCATCGAGGCCGACGCCGACCGCGACCGCTGGTTCACCGCCGAGCAGGCCCGCGAGTACGGCTTCGTCGACCACGTGATCGACAGCACCGACCGGGTGGGCTCGTGACCGGCGGAGTGTACGGCGGGGTCTATCGCGGGGTCTACGGCGAGCAGGGCCGCTACGTCGTCCCCTCCTTCGTCGAGCGGACGGCCTACGGGGTCAAGGAGATGACCCCCTACAACAAGATGTTCGAGGACCGCATCATCTTCCTCGGCACCCCCGTGGACGACACCAGCGCCAACGACGTCACCGCGCAGCTGCTCGCGCTGGAGGGGATGGACCCCGAGCGTCCCATCGCCCTCTACATCAACTCGCCCGGCGGGTCGCTGACGGCGATGCTGGCGATCCACGACACGATGCAGTACATCCGGCCGCCGGTCGAGACGACCTGCCTCGGGCAGGCCGCCTCGGCCGCGGCGGTCCTGCTCGCCGCGGGCCAGCCCGGCAAGCGCGCCGCGCTGGCGCGGTCCCGGATCATGCTGCACGAGCCGTCGATCGAGGTGTCCCGGGGCCAGTCCAGCGACCTGGAGATCCAGGCGCGGGAGGTGCTGCGGCTGCGCGAGCAGACCGACGCGATCGTGGCCGCCGCGACCGGCCGCGACCCCGCGACCGTCCGCCGCGACCTGGACCGGGACCGCTACTTCACCGCCGAGGAGGCCCGCGAGTACGGCCTGATCGACGAGGTCCTCACCACCCGGGTCTAGCGCCCGCCCGGACGGGCGGCACGGGGGCCCGCGCGGGAGCGGCGGCAGGCGAACCGAAACGGCAGGGTTGGATCGCGCCGGGACCGGGAATCTTGTCACCGCAATCAGCGTTGGTCAGGGCAAGACCGCAAGCCGTCTGGGAGGCACGTGACGATGGCCGAGCGCGCACTTCGCGGCACCCGGCTCGGAGCGACGAGCTACGAGAACGATCGCAACACCGATCTGGCCCCTCGGCAAGAGGTGGATTATAACTGCACCAAGGGCCACCGGTTCACCGTGACGCTCGCCGCCGAGGCTGAGGTGCCGATGACATGGGAATGCCGCAGCTGCGGCGCCACCGCCCTGCGGGTGGACGGCGAACTGCCCCAGGCCAAGAAGGGGAAGCCGCCGCGCACCCACTGGGACATGCTCATGGAACGCCGGACGCTCGAAGACCTGGAGGAGGTCCTGGCCGAACGCCTGGAGATCCTGCGCGCTGGGCGCAGGAAGTCCGCGTGATCGGCTGAGCGCCTCGCGGGACGGGCCCGCACCGCCGGCAGGGGCGGTGCGGGCCCTTCCCCTGTCCGGACCCCCTGTCCGGACCCCTTGTCCGCACCCGGGTAGGCGCCTGGCGTCAGCGGTCAGCGGCCGCCGAGGCGAGGCAGCACCAGCCCGGTCTCGTAGGCGGCCACCACCGCCTGCACGCGGTCGCGGAGCCCGAGCTTGCGCAGGACGCGGCTGACGTGGGTCTTGACCGTCTCCTCCCCGACCACCAGCCGCGCCGCGATCTCGGCGTTGGTCAGGCCCTCGGCGACCAGCCGCAGCACCTCGGTCTCGCGCGGGGTCAGCGCGTCCAGCGCCGCCGAGGGCGGGCGGGGCCGCAGCCGCGCGAACTCCCCGATGAGCCGGCGGGTGACGGCGGGCGCCAGCAGCGCCTCGCCCGCCGCGACGACCCGCACCGCGTCGAACAGCCGCTCGGTGGTCACGTCCTTCAGAAGGAACCCGCTGGCGCCCGCGACCAGCGCGTCGTAGACGTGCTCGTCCAGGTCGAACGTGGTCAGCATCAGCACCCGGGGCGCGTCCGCGGCGGCGGTGATCCGCCGGGTGGCCTCGATGCCGTCCATCACCGGCATCCGCACGTCCATCAGCACCACGTCGGGACCGTGCTCGCGGCACGCGGCGACCGCCGCGGCGCCGTCGGCGGCGGTCCCGGCGACGACCAGGTCGGGCTGGGTGCCCAGCAGCGCCCCGAACCCGGCGCGGACGACCTCCTGGTCGTCGGCCACCACGATCCGCACCGGCCGGGAGTCCTCCGCGCCGGTCATGGAAGGGTCCCCGCGGCGTCCGGTCCGAGCGGGAGGCGGGCCCGGACGAGGAAGCCGCCGACCGGCCCCGGCCCCGTGCGCAGCTCCCCGCCCACCGCCGCCGCCCGCTCCCGCATGCCGAGCAGCCCGAGCCCGCCGCGCGCGGGCGCGCCCGGCGGCGGCCCCGGGCCGTTGTCGCGGACGCTGACCAGCAGCGCGTCCCCCGCGTAGTCGATCTCGACGTCGACGGCGGCGCCGGGCGCGTGCCGGCGCGCGTTGGTCAGCGCCTCCTGGACGATCCGGTACGCGGTCAGCTCCACGCCCGGGTCCAGCGCGGCGACCCGGCCCCGGACGATCAGGCGGCCGCCCGCCGCGCCCGCGTCGCGGACCTCGTCGACCAGCTCCAGGAGCTGCTGGATGCCGGGCTGCGGGCGGCGGGTGGGCTCGCCGCCCGCGTCCTCGCGCAGCACCCCCAGCAGCCGCCGCATCTCCGCCAGCGCCGTCCGGGCGGTGTCGCCGATGGCCAGCAGCCGCCGCGCGCCCTCCTCGGGCATGCCGGGGACGGCCAGCCGCGCCGCCTCCGCCTGCACGGGGATCATCGAGATGTGGTGCGCGACGACGTCGTGCAGCTCCCGGGCGATCCGGGCGCGCTCACCGCGCGCGGTGTGCTCCAGCAGCGTGTGCTCGAACGCGCGGCGGGACTCCTCGCGCGCGGCGGCCGCGGCGCGGCGGCGGCCGACGCGGCGGCGGGCCGGCACCGTCCAGGCGGCGGCCAGCGCCCCGACCCCGGCGAGCGCCGGGCCCCGCTCCAGCACCGACACCGGCACGACCGCGGCGGTGATCATGACGGCGGCGGCGAGGTCGCGGTCGCGGGCCAGCGCGAGCGGCAGCGTCGCGCACACCGCCAGCAGGATCGCCGGCGGCAGCAGCACCCCCGAGTCACCGGCGCGCACCACCGCCTCGCCCACCCCGGCCGCCGCGAGCGCGATCCCGGCCACCGGCCACTCCCACACGCCCCTCTCCGACGGAAACGACCGGAACGGCCGGAACGGCCGCCCTCTCCCAGGTTGTGCGCGCACGCTGCAATTGTGGCGTCTCCCGGAGCGCGCGGGCGTCCCTCCGGCGGGGGACGGCGGCGCCGGGACGTCCCCCGCCCCGGGGACGGCTCCTCCCCCGTCCCCGGGCGGGCAGGACGGCCCCGCCGCGTGACGACCCGGCGGCCCCGGGGTCCGTAGCCTCCCGTGGCATGGAGGCAACCATCGAAGTGCGGGGGCTCCGCAAACGGTTCGGGCCGAGGCTCGCCGTGGACGGCCTGTCGTTCACCGCCGCGCCCGGCCTGGTCACCGGGTTCGTCGGCCCCAACGGCGCGGGGAAGTCCACCACGATGCGGATGATCCTCGGCCTGGATCGGCCCGATGAGGGCGCCGCGCTGGTCGGCGGGCGGCCCTACCGGTCGCTGCGGACCCCGCTGTGCCATCTCGGCGCGATGCTGGACGCGTCGGCCGTGCACCCCGCGCGGCGCGCCCGCGACCACCTGCGGTGGCTCGCCCACGCGAACGGGATCCCGGCCCGCCGGGTCGGGGAGGTGATCGAGCTGGCCGGGCTGGGGAGCGTGGCGAACCGTCCCGCCGGGGGGTTCTCGCTCGGGATGCGGCAGCGGCTCGGGATCGCCGCCGCGCTGCTGGGCGACCCGCCCGCGCTGATGTTCGACGAGCCGGTGAACGGCCTGGACCCCGAGGGGGTCGCCTGGATCCGGGGGCTGCTGCGGTCGCTGGCCGCGCAGGGCCGCGCGGTGCTGGTCTCCAGCCACCTGATGAGCGAGCTGGAGGGCGGCGCCGACCACCTCGTGGTGATCGGCCGGGGCCGCGTCATCGCCGACACCGGCGTCGCCGAGCTGCTGGCCGCCGCGTCCGGCGGGCGGACCGAGCTGCGCACCCCCGACCGGCAGCGCGCGATGACGGCGCTGGCCCGCGAGGGCGCCGAGGTCGCGGCGGCCGAGCGGGACGCGGTGACGGTGTCCGGGCTGCCCGCCGAGCGGATCATCGAGGTGCTCACCGCCGCGCGGGTGCCCTTCACCGGGATCGCCGAGCACCGCGCGACGCTGGAGGAGGCATACATGGAGCTGACCCGCGACGCGGTGGAGTTCCGGGCCGGCACCGGCGGGGAGGCGCTGTGACCGCCCCCTACCGCAGCACCGTCCTGGCCGACGCCCGCGACGGGTTCGGGCGGCTGCTGGCCGCCGAGTGGACCAAGCTGGCGACCGTCCCCCGCTGGCGGCTGGCGCTCGCGGCGTCGGTGCTGCTGACCGTCGCGGTCGCGGTGCTGACCGCCGCCGGGTCGCAGACCACCGGCGGCGGCGGCCCGCCCGCACGGCTGCGGCCGCTCTCCGACCAGGGCCGCATCACCTACCAGACCCTGCCCGACGACGGCGCCCTCACCGCCCGCGTCACCGCGCAGGGGGGCGGGGGCGGCTGGGCCAAGGCCGGCCTCATCATCAGGGCGGACCTGCGGCCCGGCACCCCCTACGCCGCGATCGCGGTGACGCCGGGCCACGGCGTCCGGCTGCTGAGCGGCTACCGCGACGGCGGCCCCGGCGGCGCGCCCGGTACGCCGCCGGCCTGGCTGCGGCTGACCCGCGCCGGGACGACCGTGACCGGATACGCCTCCCCCGACGGCCGGACGTGGCGGCGCGTGGGCGCGGTGGAGCTCGACGCGCCGGGCCCGGCCGCGGCGGGACTGTTCGTCGCGGCACCCGACCGGGTCGAGGTGCAGCGGCAGTTCGGCGGGGAGAGCATCTCCGGGACCCCCGCCGACACCCGCGCCTCCTTCGACAACGTCACCCTCACCGCCGCCGGGGGCGCGCCGGTGACCGGGCCGTGGCGCGACCGGGGCGGCGCCGGGGGGCCCGCAGCGCCCGACCCCGGCGGGACGACCCGGACCGGCGGGACCATCACCCTCGCCGGGTCCGGCGACATCGGGCCCGACGCGTTCGCCGACGACGTCACCCGCACCACCCTCACCGGCGCGCTGGTCGGGCAGGCCGCGATCGTCGCGCTCGCCGTGCTGTTCGTCACCGTCGAGTACCGGCGCGCCACGATCCGCCTCACGCTCGCCGCCAGCCCCCGCCGGGGCCGGGTGCTGGCCGCCAAGGCGACCGTGGTCGGGCTCGCGGTGCTGGCCGCCGGGCTCGCCGCCGCGTTCGGGTCGCTGCTGGCCGCCCGCCCGGTGCTGCGCGCGCACGGGACGGAGCCGCCGCCGCTGACCGACCCGGCGGTGCTGCGCGCCGCCGTCGGCACCGCCGTGCTCATGGCCGTCGTCGCGGTGCTCGGGGTCGCGACCGCCACGATCCTGCGGCGCGGCGCCCCCGCGATCACGCTGGTGCTGCTGGTGCTGCTCGTCCCGCAGATCGTCGCGACGGGCCTGCCGGTCGCGGCGGCGCGGTGGCTGCAGCGGCTCACCCCGGCCGCCGGGTTCGCCGTGCAGCACACCGTCCGCCGCTACGACACCCCGATCGGCGCGTTCGCCGGGCTCGGCGTGCTGTGCCTGTACACCGCCGCCGCGCTCGCCGCCGCGGCCTGGCTGCTCAGGCGGCGGGACGCGTGAGCCGCGCCCTGCACGCCGAGTGGACCAAGCTGCGGACGCTGCCGAGCACCGGATGGCTGCTGGCCGCGCTGGCCGCCGTGACCGTGCTGGTCGGCGCCGCCGTCACCGGCGCCGTCGACACCTCGCACTGCGCCACCCCCGCCGGATGCGCGGAGGACACCCCGCGCCTGGCGCTGTCGGGGGTGCGGATCGCGCAGGTCGCCGCCGTCGCCCTCGGGGCGCTGGCGGTCGGCGGCGAGTACGCGGCCGGGACGATCGGCGTGACGCTCACCGCCGTCCCCCGCCGGGTCACGGTGCTGGCCGCCAAGGCCGCCGTCGTCTCCGGCGCGGTCGCCGCGTCCGGGACGGCGGGGGTCCTCGGCGCGGTCGCGGCCGGGCGGCTGATCCTGCCGCGCAACGGGTTCACCCCCGAGCACGGCTACCCGCTGCTGTCCCCCGCCGACGGCGCCACCGCCCGCGCCGCGTTCGGGACCGTGCTCTACCTCGTGCTGACCGCCCTGCTCGCGCTCGGCGCCGGGGCCGCGCTGCGCGACTCCGCCGCCGCGATCACGGCGGTGCTGGCGCTGCTGTGGATCGTCCCGGTGCTCGCCTCGCTCGTCGCCGACGACACCTGGCAGCGGCGGCTGGACCGGTTCGCGCCGATGACCGCCGGGCTCGCCGTCCAGTCGACGCGGTCGCTGGAGCGGCTGCCGATCGGCCCGTGGGCCGGGCTGGGCGTGCTGGCCGCCTACGCGGTCGCGGCGCTGCTGGCCGGGGGCGCCCGGTTCGCCGCCCGCGACGCGTGATCCACGGGCGTCAGGACGCGGCGGCGGCCAGGTCGGCGAGCACCTCCGAGGCGGTGACCGGGTCGAGGTCCCCGAACGGGCGGCCGGCGCGTCCCGGGGGCCAGCGGCCGTCCTCGGGACGGTCGTCCAGCCGGATCTCCGCGAGCCGCCGGTCGCCGCCCTCGTACACCCGCCCGACCGGGACCCCCGGGTCGAGGCGGGCGCCGCGACCACGGCCGCGCCCCGGGCGTCGGCGGCGCCCGCCAGGTGGGCGCGCGCCGCCTCGGCCATCCCCGGGTCGACGCCGGGCCGGTCGGCGAGGCGCGCCGCGGCGTCCAGGTCGCGGACGCGTGCGCGCGGCGCCGGGCCCGCGGACCGGTCGATCCTGACGGCGGGTCCGAGGACGCCGCCGCGCCGGGGATAAGGGCGGCGGCGCCAGGAGCCGGGGATCACGAGGGCGTCCTCGTCCGCGGCCGAGCGGAGATGATCGTCCATGGCGCCCCACCGTAGGGCAGGGCCACGACACCGACCCGGTGTTCGGAGGTTGGGGGTCGCTCAGGTGCGGGACGGGCTGCCGCCGCCCTCTGCGGAGTCGGCGGGCTCGTCGTGGATGACCTCGCCGCGCACGACCGGGCCGCTCGGCTCAGGACCCGCCTCGCGCCCGCCGTCCCGGGACGGGCCGAACGGGCCGCCCCGCAGGTCGCCCAGCCCGCCGATGCCGCCGATGCCGGGCGGGTACGCGGCGGCCCGCGCCTCCATGCGCCGGACCCGCCGCTCGGCGAACCGGACCAGGCCCCGCCGCACCAGCGGACGGGTGAAGGGCAGCACGAACGCCAGTCCCAGCACGTCGGTGACGAACCCGGGGGTCAGCAGCAGCACACCGCCGATCATGACCAGCGCGGCGTCCGCGAGTTCCCGGTCGGGCATCACGCCGCGGCCGAAGGTCTCCTGCAGCACCCGCCACGCGCGGCGGCCCTCGCGCCGCACGATCCAGCCGCCCAGCAGGGTCTCGGCGACCAGCAGCGCGATCGTCGGCCACGCCCCGATCTCCTGGCCGACCTGGATGATCACATAGATCTCCACGACCGGCAGCAGCAGGAACGCCAGGACCAGTACGAGCAGCATGGCTCCATCTTCGGGTAGCGGAACGTCCTCTGCCCTCTTCAACGCCGGAACGGCCCCGAAGTTTCCCCCGGGGCGGCGGGAGACCGGCGGGAGCGGAAGATCGGCGGGGGCGGGGGTCAGCGGGGGCGGCGCAGGCGGCCGGTGCGGTCGGCCATCCCCCACTGGGTGATCCGCAGCGCCGCCTCGGCCATCACGTCCCGGCTCATCTTGCTGGTGCCGTGGACGCGCTCGACGAAGGTGATCGGCACCTCCACGACCCGCAGGCCCTGCCGCAGCGCCCGCAGCGCCAGGTCGATCTGGAAGCAGTAGCCGCGCGACTCCACGCCCTCCAGGTCGATCTTCTCCAGCGTCGCCGCGCGGAAGGCCCGGTAGCCGCCGGTGGCGTCGTGCAGGGGGAAGCCCAGCATCAGCCGGGCGTAGGTGTTGGCGCCCCGCGACAGCGCCTCGCGGCGCTTGGGCCAGTTCAGCACCTTGCCGCCGGGCACCCACCGGGCGCCGATCACCAGGTCGGCGTCCTCCAGCGCGGCGAGCAGCCGCGGCAGCTCCTCGGGCTGGTGGGAGCCGTCGGCGTCCATCTCCACCATGACGTCGTAGCCGTGCTCGGCCGCCCAGCCGAACCCGGCGATGTAGGCGGCGCCCAGCCCGTCCTTGCCGGTGCGGTGCAGCACCTTCACCTGGTCGTCGGCCTCGGCGAGGGCGTCGGCGAGCTCACCGGTGCCGTCGGGGCTGGCGTCGTCGACGACCAGCACGTCCACCGGCGGCACGGCGGCCCGCACGCGGCCGACGATGTCCTCGATGTTGTCCCGCTCGTTGTAGGTCGGGATGATCACGAGCACCCGGCCCAGGTCGGCTGGGATCTCCATCGGCGTCAATTCCCCTCGTTCTTTCTCGACGATGACCACGCCGCCGCGCAGACCGCCCCGAGGCCCAGCGCCGCGAGGACCCACTCGGGCGCCTCGCCCAGCCGGTCCGACAGCGTCCGGGACGTGCGCGCCGGCACCCGGGCGACCTGGATGTCGGGGACGAACTCGCGTGACCGGGCGACCATCCGGCCGTCCGGCGCGACGATCGCGCTGATGCCGCTCGTCGCGGCAACCAAGATCGTACGGCCATGTTCGACGGCGCGCAGCCGGGACATCGCGATCTGCTGCGGCGGCAGGCTGGTGCGGCCGTAGGTGGCGTTGTTGGTCTGGACGACCAGGACGTCGCCGCGCGAGACGTCCCGGACCTCCTTGTCGTAGGCGACCTCGAAGCAGATCACGTCGCCGATGTCGACCGGGCCGAGCCGCATCACGCCCGACCGCTTCCCGCGGGCGAAGTCGCGCGGGATCCGCTCGAACCGCGTGATCAGCTTGGTGAGGACGTCGCGGAACGGGATGTACTCCCCGAAGGGGACCGGGTGCCGCTTGACGTAGTAGTCGCCGGGGCCGGTGCGCGGGTCCCAGACGATGCCGCGGTTCTCGACCTTCTCGCCGTCGGGGGTGTCGGTGAGCGCGCCGACCAGCACGGGCACGCCGATGTCGCGGACGGCGCCGTCGATCGCGGCGTAGGCGTCGGACTCCTTGTAGGGGTCCAGGTCGCTGGCGTTCTCCGGCCACACCACCAGCTCGGGCCTGGCGACCTTCCCGGCGCGGACCCGCTCGGCCAGCTCGTGGGTGCGCTGGACGTGGTTGTTCAGGACGGCCTTGCGCTGGCCGAGGAAGTCGAGCCCGAGCCGTGGCACGTTCCCCTGGATCACCGCGACGGTGACGGGCCGCCCGGCGGTGGGGGTGGGGATCAGCGCGCCGCCGCCGACGACCGCCGCGATCCCGGCGAGGGCGAGGGCGACCGGCGCGGCGGCGCGGCGCGCCCAGGCGGCCGGTCCGCCGGGCGTCCCGGCCTCCTCGGAGCCGGCGCCAGGGCCTGCGTCGGGGCCTGCGTCGGGACGGATGGCGGGGCGGGCGCGCAGGACGGCGACGGCGGCGTAGGCGAGCAGCCCGCCGGTCAGCGCGGTCAGGAACGACACCAGCGGCGCGCCGCCGAGGGAGGCGAAGTGCGTCAGCGGGGTCGCGGTCTGGCTGAAGGCCAGCCGTGCCCAGGGGAACCCGCCGAAGGGGAACCGCCCGCGCAGCGCCTCGTCGGCGACCCACAGCCCGGCGGTCCACACCGGCCAGCCGGGCAGCCGGGTGAGGACCGCGATCCCGGCGCCGAGCGGGAGGAAGTAGGCGGCCTGGACGAGGCTGAGCAGGATCCACCCGTCCGGGCCGATCTTGATGATGCCGTCCAGGACGGGCAGGAAGAACGCGGCGCCGCCGACGAACCCGAGCCACGCGCCGGTGCGGGGCGCCTGACCGCGCAGCGCGAGGGTGAGCAGCGCGACGCCGACCGGGGCGAGCGGGGTGAGGTCGGCGGGCGGGAACGCCGGCCACATGACCAGCCCGGCGGCCAGGGCGAGGAGGGTGCGGGGCCAGCCCGCGCGGCCTCCGCCGCGCACGCGCGCCAGGCGTCCGCGCAGCCGCGCCAGGCGCCCCGGAGCCGCGCCCTCGCCCGGCGCGGCGGCCGGGGGGCGTTCCGGGAGGGTCTCCTGGGCCAACTCGACACCTCGTTCGCTCGGTCTGCTCGCGGGAACGCTACCGGCCCGCGCGCGCCACGGCGACCGGGACCCGGGTTCGCCGCCCCCACCATCATCGCGCGGACGGCGCGGATCCGCGCCGTCCGGCGCGAGGACGGGGCCTGGACGGTGCCCGACCGCGCCGGGAGGACGGGGAGGGCGATGGGGCGCGGGACCGGGTGGGAGGGCGGACACACGGAAGAGGGCCCGTGACACCCATCGGGCCGGAGTCGCCCCACAGGCGGTGAGAACGAGGCTCCGTTTTCTACTGGATGTCCGGGCCCTTCCCGGGTCCAAGCCCCCGCGCGATCGGGCGGCTCCACCCGGACGCGTCTTCCGGATCACCGCACTGGCTCGGACGGGCGGGGCGTGATCCGCATCCGTCCCGTCGCGGCGCGGTGCCCGGTGGCGCCTCGGGCGGCCGATCGGTGAGTCCCGTGCTGGACTGCTGCAAAGCTACCGGCTTCCACGGCCTTGTCAACCGCGGCATGTTCTGCGGCGACTCCGTGTTTCCCCAGCTCAACACCATGATCGTGATGTTTTCGCAGTTCGGTGGCGGCGCGGGCCCGGCACCGGGCCGTCCCCGGCGCCGCCGCGGGGTCCTCCACGGGCCGGTCGGCGGGGTCCCCCGCGGGCCGGTCGGCGGGTCATCCGCCGGGCGCGGGAACGACGACGGTCCCGGTCGCGGTGACCGCGACGAGCGGCTCGGCGAGGACCTCGGCGGCCGAGGGCCCCCGGTCCGGGCGGCCCCGGCACACCACCCGCGCCTGGAACTCCAGCGTGCGGCTGCGGGTCCCCACGCGGGTGACGACGGCGGTGGCCTCCAGCACGTCCCCGGCCCGCACGGGCGCGCGGAACTGGACGTCGGAGTAGGAGGCGAACAGGCCCTCGTCGCCGTCGGTGCGGACGCACACCTCGGTCGCCACGTCGCCGAACAGGCCGAGGACGTAGGCGCCGTCCAGCAGGTCGCCGGCGTAGTGGGCGTGGGCGTAGGGCACGTAGCGGCGGTGGGTGACGGTCAGCCCCTCGCGCGGGTCGCTCATCCCTCGTCCTCCGTTTCCTCTGGGGTCGTGTCCTGCGGCGCGGCGCCGTCGGGGGTGTCGGGCAGGAGGGCGTGGACGAGGTAGCTGGCCACCTCCGCGGGAGTGGTGCCCCTGCCGAAGATCCGGTCGACGCCGAGGTCGCCCTCGGTGACGGTGTCGAAGCGGGGGCCGCCGGCGACCAGCAGCGGCCGCCCCATCCCGGCGGCGACGGCCGTGGGGTACTCCGCGTGGAACGCGGCGGCCATCTGCTTGGTGTTGTGCAGGTGCGCGTTGCGCTGGGTGACCACCTGCGAGACCAGGACGGCGTCGGCGTCCACGGCCTTGGCGCGCTCCACCAGCTCGGCGACGGTGACCTGGGCGCCCATGTTCACCACCTGGATCTCCCGGTAGTACTCCAGGCCCTTCTCGCCCGCGAAGCCCTTGACGTTGAGGATCGCGTCGATGCCGACGGTGTGGGCGTCGGTGCCGATGCAGGCGCCGACCACCACCAGCCGCCGGTTCAGCGCCCGGCGGATCGCCTGGTTCACCTCCGGCGCGCTCAGCAGCGGGTAGGCGCGCTCCGGCGGGGCGGGGATGGAGGCGTAGTCGATGAGGTGCCGCGTCCGGCCGTAGACGATGAAGAAGGTGAAGTCGGGGCCCATCGGCTTGGCGTGCACGACGCTGGCGGGCTCCAGGCCCATCTTCGCGGCGAGTTGCAGGGCGGCGGCGTCGGCGCGCGCCCCGGCGGGGACGGGCAGCGTGAACGACATCTGGACCATGCCGTCGCCGGTGGTGTCGCCGTAGGGGCGAATCACCTGCCGGGTGTCGGCCGGGTCCGCCGGGGCCTGCGTGCCGGGTGTCTGGACGGTCACCGCCGCCGCTCCTTCCTCGGTCATGCGCGCGCCTCCCGCTCCGGGCCGTTCGGGTCCTCGGCGTCGAGGATCTCGATCGCGGGGTTGAAGTAGCCGTCGGCGTGCGGGACGACGCCCTCCAGGCCCTTGCCGCCGTCCGGGGGGCGGCGGGTGACGCCGAAGGTGCCCTCGGCGATGGCGGTGAGCAGCCCGTCGTCGCTGACGCGCTCCAGCAGCCCCACCGACTCGGCCAGCACCCGCCGCGCCCGCCGCACGAGCATGCCGTCGGGGCGGGGCACGAAGTCCTCGGCGAGCCCGCCGCAGGCGTCGCGGACGTAGCGGACGTTCTCCAGCGCCAGGTCGCGGTCCGACAGCCAGGGGGTGTGGATGCCCTCGGTCATCATCCCGATCAGGATGATGGACTGGCCGGTCATGACGCCGGCGAGGTTGAAGAACGCGTCCAGCAGGTAGCCGGCGAAGATGTTGCCGGTCATGTGCTTGGTCGGCGGCATGTACTTCAGCGGCGCGTCCGGGAACAGCTCGCGGACGAGCTGCGCGTGCGCCAGCTCCAGCCGGAACGACTCGGGGACGGCCGGGTCGATCTCGAAGGCGTGGCCGAGGCCGAGTTGCGCGTCCGACAGGCCCGCCTCGTGCCCGAACCGCTCGTTGAGGAGCTGGCTGACGATCACGGTGTGCGCGGCGTCGACGGCGTCGGCGGTGGTGAGGTAGTTGTCCTCGCCGGTGTTGATGACGATGCCGGCGCGGGCGTGGACCTGCCGGGAGAACCGCTGGTCGATGAAGGTGCGGCGGGGGTTGATGTCGCGGAAGATGATCCCGTACATGCAGTCGTTGAGCATCATGTCCAGGCGTTCCAGCCCGGCCAGCGCCGCGATCTCGGGCATGCACAGCCCCGAGGCGTAGTTCGTCAGCCGGACGTAGCGCCCGAGCTCGCGGGACACCTCGTCCAGCGCGGCGCGCATCAGCCGGAAGTTCTCCTGGGTCGCGTAGGTGCCCGCGTAGCCCTCGCGGGTGGCGCCCTCGGGGACGAAGTCCAGCAGCGACTGGCCGGTGGAGCGGATCACCGCGACGACGTCGGCGCCCTCGCGGGCGGCGGCCTGCGCCTGCGGGATGTCCTCGTAGATGTCGCCGGTCGCGACGATCAGGTAGATCAGCGGCCGCGGCGGCCCGTCCCCGGGCGGCCCGCCGGGGGGCAGCTCGGCCAGCAGCCGGTCGCGTTCGGCGCGGCGGCGGTCGACGCGGCCGATGCCCTCGCGGGCGGCGCGGCGGGCGGCCTCACGGGCCTTGGCGGCGTCGGCCCCGCCGGGCAGCCGGAAGGCCGCGCGGCCGGCGGCGGCGTCCCGGGCGAGGTCGGCGAGGGAGCCGTAGGGGCCGTTCAGCAGCGCGTCCCACACCGGCAGCGCCAGGCCGTGCTCCAGGCCGGTCTGGGCGGCGACGGCGTCGGCGAGGTGGTTGGCCCAGGGGCGCCCGCCGTCGTCGGCGCCGGCCAGGCCCGCCAGCCGCAGCAGCGCCCGCTCGACCGAGACCGTGGTGTGGGAGCGGGCCATCGTGATGATCGGTTCGGCGGCGCGGGCGGCCAGCCGCCGGGCGGTGCGCACCACCTCCGGGTCCAGGTCGAGCTTGCCCTGCGGCGCCATCGCCGTCTCCCCTCACGCAGCCGCCCTCTCAGGCCGGGTCCGAACATCATCCGTGGCAGCGAGTGCTCTACAAGAGATCTTCCGGCATTCACCCCGCTATCCGCAAGAACTCGCGGTGACCCGGCATCCCCCATGATCCTTGGGCAGGCCCGGCCGGCGGGCGCGCGGTCCTTCCCGCCACTTTCCTCTCCCCTGACCGTCGGGTCACCTGACCGCGAGGTGAGGACCCGGATGCAACAGACCTATTGGAACACTCTGTGTTATTAGAATCACATCACGTAGCGGTGGGTAGCCGCGCCCGGCCGGCCCACCGCGGGATCCCCCCGGGAGCAACATGATCATTTCCATTGTGGCGGCGGCCTGCGCGGTAGCGGTGGTCCTCGTCGCGAGCCGCCTCGTGCGGCGGCTGCGGTACGGCGTCGAGGACCCCGACCCCGACGGCCCCACCGCCGGCCACACCGGCGGGATGCTGTCGGCCCTGTTCCTGCTGGCCTTCGCGATCGCGATCGTCGTGCCCTGGACCAGCGCCGACTCGGCCCGCAACAACACCTACACCGAGAGCCAGGCGATCGGCGAGGCGTACTGGGCCGCGGGACGGCTGCCCGCCCCCACCGGCCAGCACGTCCAGGCGGGCCTGCGCGCCTACACCGCCCAGGTCCGCGGCCCCGAGTGGCGCCTCATGCGCGACGGGCGGCTCAGCACCGACGGCTGGACGCGGCTGGAGAACATCCGCCGCGAGGTCATCGCGTTCAAACCGGCCAACGACGAGGCCAAGGACGCGCGCGCCGCCGCCCTGGACCAGCTCGCCCAGATCTCGGCCGCCCGCCACCAGCGCGCCGCCGACGCCCGCACCACCCCGCCGTCGGGGCTGCTGGCCGTCACCCTCATCACCGGCGTCGCCGTCATCCTGCTGCCGTTCATCTCGGGCGCGCGCCCGCGCGGGATGACGCTGATCCCGTTCGGGATCATGGCCGCGCTCCTCACCATCGGCGCCTACCTCACCATCGACATCTCGCACGTGTTCGACGGTGCCCTGGCCGTGAAGCCCGACGCGTTCACGAGCCTGCAAGACGAACTGCAACGCATCTCGGGAGGTGGATGACCATGCGCCGACTGCCCGTCCTGGTCCTGCCCGCGGCCGTCGCGGGGACGCTGGTGTTCCCGCAGGCGGCCCTCGCCGCGGGCCCCGCGACCGGCGGCCCCGCACCCGCCCGCACCACCCCGGACGACCCCGGACGCGCCTCGCCCGCACGCGGCGCCACCGCGGGTCACGGCGACCGACGCGACGCGCCCGAACGCGAGAGCCCGGCCGACCGGGCGCGCGCTTTAAGGACGCCGGAGCAAGGCACTCCGAAGCAGGGTGTGCCGAAGCAGAGTGGTCGAAAGCACGCCGTCCCGGGCCGCGATCAGCCGGGAAACGGTCGGCCAGAAAACGGCCATCCGGGACGACTCGGCACTGAAACCGGCGTTTCCGGAACCGGCCACTCCCCGCACAGCCGCCCCGGCCCCGGCCGTTCCGAAGGCGACGATCCCGACGGCCCCGACGGCCCCGACGGCTCCGGCGGCTCCGGCGGCTCCGGCGGCTCCGGCGGCTCCACGGCCCCGCTCCCCCGCCGTCCCTCCCCCCGCGCCGAACCCGGCGACCGGCCCGGCGACGCTCCCGGCCGCGGTCTGCCGCTGCTCCCCGGCGCCGGAGAGGACGGGCCCGAGGGCCGCGGGATCGGACTCGGGCTCGGTCTGGGCCTGGACCTGGGCCTCGGGCTGAACCTCTGCCTCGACGTCCACCTCATCCTGCACCTCAGGATCAGCCTCGGTTCGGGATGCGAGCATCCGCCCAAGCCCCCCGAACCGGAGCCGCCCGCGCCCGAGCCTCCCGTGCCGCCCCAGCCCGAGCCGCCGGTCCCGCCGTCGCCGGAGCCCCCGGCACCGGAACCGCCCGTGCCGCCCACGCCCCCGTCCCCGGTACCGCCGTCCCCGGTGCCACCGACACCGGTCCCGCCGTCGCCGGCCCCGCCCGTGCCGCCGGTCACCGCGCCGCCCGCCGTGCCGCCCCGGGTCACGCCGGTCGCCCCCGTGGTGGTCCCCGCCGCGCTGGCGCCGCGCGCCCCCGCGGCGGTGCGGCCGAAGCCGAAGCCGAGGCCACCGGCGCGGGCCGCCGTCGAGCACGTCACGCCGCGCGCGATGAAGACGCCGCCGCACCGCCGGAACCCGCTCGACGCCCCGCTGGTGCTGGTGGTCATCGCCGTCATCATCAGCGCCGGCGCGGCGATCGCGTTCGCACGCTGAACCCGGAAGGCCGCCGACCGTGCCCGACATCGCGGCAGGTCGCCTGACAGGCCCCCGCGTCCCGCCCGGGGCGCGGGGGTCAGGGGCGGCGTCCGACGCCCCCGAACACCAGGAACCGCTCGGGCCTGCCGTCGACCTCGCCGCCCTCGGGACGCCACAGCGGCACGTACACCAGGCCGGGGTCGAGCAGGTCCCAGCCGTCGAAGAACCGCAAAATCTCCGCGTGCGAGCGCGCGACCATCGGGGAGGTCGCCCGGTCGTAGAGCTTGCCGATCGCCGCGGACTTGCCCGGCTCGGCCTCGTGCGTGAAATGGGAGATCACCAGGTATCCGCCGGGCGCGCACGCCTCCCGCAGCGCCGCGACGACGCCCGCCGGGTCGTCGTCGTCGGTCAGCATGTGCAGCGCCGCGACCAGCAGGAACGCGACCGGCCTGGTGAGGTCGACGACCCGGTTCAGCTCCGGGTCGCGCAGCAGCGCGCCGGGGCGGCGCATGTCGGCCTGGATCACGGCGGTGTTCTCGTCGCCCGCCAGGATCGAGCGGCTGTGCGCGACCGCGACGTCGTCGTTGTCGACGTAGACCACCCGCGCCCCGGGGTCCACCGCCTGCGCGATCTCGTGCACGTTGCCCTGCGTCGGGATCCCCGAGCCGATGTCGACGAACTGCGTCACCCCGGCTGCCGCCAACTCGCGGACCGCGCGGCGCAGGAACGCCCGGTTGGCCTGCGCCAACTCCCGCGCCCGCGGCTCGATCCGCAGCAGCCCGGTCGCCAGGTCACGATCCGACGCGAAATTGTGACCGCCGCCCAGCAGGAAGTCGTAGACCCGTGCGACGCTTGCCCTTTGGCCGTCGACGTCCGGAGGGATCCACCCGGAGTCCATGCATCGTCTCCCTTGACCGAGGGGCGCCGTCCGCGCGAGATCACAGCCTAACCCGCGCCGCCGGACGGCCGAGGCCGACGGACAGTGAAGGACCGATGTCTGACGTACCGACGACACCGACGCCCGGGACGGCCCGCCGGCCGCCCGCGGGGGCTTCCGCCGCGACCGCGCCGGAGCGCGGCCCCCGCGCCGCGCCGCGGGCCACGTGCCGGACCCACGAGCCCCACGAGCCCCCGGTGCCGGCGGAGGAGCCCGCGCCGGTGACCGTCCTGCTCGCCCTCGACGGCACGGTCACCGGGTGGGGCGAGGCCGCCGCGCGGCTGTTCCGCCGGACCGCCGGGCAGGCCGTCGGGTCGGCGCTGCCCGCGCTGCTCGGCCGGCCCGCCGCCGCGGCCCCGCTGGAGGCCGCGCTCGCCCTCGCCGCCGCCGGGCGCGCCTGGCGCGGCGTCCTGCCCCTGACCGCGGAAGGGCTGTCGGTGACGTGCGAGCCGCTGGAGACCGGTTCCGGCCGCGTCGTCGCGCTGACGGTCACGCCGCCGTGGGCGGGCGGGCTGGAGCTGCTCAGCGAGGCGGGCCGCCGCATCGGCTCCAGCCTCGACCTCGGCGCGACCGCCCGCGAGGTCGTCGCGGTCGCCGTCCCCCGGTTCGCCGACGCGGGCGCGATCTACGTCCTGGAGCGGCTGCTCGCCGACGACGACCGTCCCGCCGCCGAGCCGGAGCGGGCCGCGGTCGTGCGGCGGCTGGCGGTCGCCTTCGCCGCCGACGACCCGCGCACGTTCTCCCGCGAGTTCCCGGTCAACGAGGTCATCGTCTACCCGCCGCCCACCCCCTACGCCCGCTGCCTGGCCACGCTCGCCATGGTCGAGTTCGGCGGCGACACGGTCCAGGACACGATCGCCTCGGTCACCGGCCGCGTCGTGGACGGCGTGCTGGAGCACGTGTCGCTGCTGGCGGTGCCGCTGGCCGTGCGGGGCCGCGCGCTCGGGTTCGCGGTGTTCAGCCGCAAACGCGGCCGGCTGCCGTTCTCGGCCGCCGACAAGGCCCTCGCCGCGGAGCTGGCCGGACGCGCCGCCACCTGCATCGACAACGCGCGCGTGTTCCGCCGCGAACGCCGCACCTCGACCGTGCTGCAGGCCAGCCTGCTGCCCGCCGCCGTCACCGCGCCGCCGGGCCTGGCGATCGCGCACCGCTACCTGCCCGCCCGCGCGGGCGTCGGCGGCGACTGGTACGACGTGGTGCCGCTGCCCGGGCGGCGCGTCGCGATCGTCATCGGCGACTCCGTCGGCCACGGCGTGGCCGCCGCCGCGGCGATGGGCCAGCTCCGCGTCGCCGCGCACACGCTGGCGAGCTGCGAGTTCCCGCCCGCCGAGGTCCTGGCGCGGCTGGACGCCATCGCCCAGGACCTGGACGCCGCCCAGTTCGCGACCTGCCTGTGCCTGACCTGTGACCCGGCGACGCTGCGCTGCGAGCTGGCCTCGGCGGGGCACCCGCCGCCGCTGCTGGCGCTGCCGGGCGGCGGCGCCCGGCACCTCGGCGTCCCGCACGGCCTGCCGCTCGGGGTGTCCGACCCCGCGCACCCCGCCGCCTACGAGCAGGTCACCGCGACGCTCCCGGACGGCGGGACGCTCGCGCTCTACACCGACGGCCTCGTCGAGAGCCGCCACCGCCACCTGGACGCCGGGATCACCCGGCTCGCCTCGGCGCTGATCGCCGCGCAGTCGCCGTCGCTGGAGGACACCGCCGACGGCGTCCTGGCCCTGCTGCCCGACCAGCGGGACCAGGACGACATCGCGCTGCTACTGGTACGCCCCGGCTGACCCCGGGTCAGAGCCCGGTGATCTGGTGTTCGCGGAAGGCGTCGACGAACAGGGCGTGGTCGGCGCGGACGACCTCGGCGTACCCGGTGCCGAACTCCACCATCGCCGCGACGAACGCCGACTCGTCCGGGCCGATCGCCGCGTCGATCGCGTCCTCCACCTGGAACCCGACCAGCGTGTGGTCGGAGTCGCTGTCGGACACGCAGTGGATCTTGGCGGTGGCGCGGCCCAGGTCGTCCAGCACCGACAGCATCTCCTCCGGCTCGGTGAGGGCGCCCCAGTCCAGGTCCTCCTCGTAGGGGGACAGCTCCTGCACGACGTACCCGACGCCGTCGATCTGGGTGTGGCCGAGCCACGGGTCGGTGTTGGCCTGCAGCGCGCGCCGCGACACCGCCGTGCGGTGCCCGTGGTGCTGGAAGTACTCGCCGATGCGGGCGTCGTCGACGACGCGGCTCGGCGCGGCGACGTTGCCCTGCTTCATCGACAGCACCACGTCGTTCTCCAGCGCCTGCGTGTTGCCCTCGACCAGGATGTTGTAGGCCGACAGGCCCGCCGAGCCGATCCCGAACCCGGACGCGCCGACGATGTCCTTCACCTCGTAGGTGAGGCTGCCGAACCGCTTCTCCGCCGGGATCGTGTTCAGGTAGTCCTGGTAGGCGGCCTCGACCTTGGCGCGCTCGGCCGCCTCCAGCCGGCGGACGCCGGAGCGGTCCCGGAACCGGCGCTCGGCCCCGTCGACCACCGTCATGCCCTCCAGCAGCCCGATCCGGGTGCCCGACATCGCCGCGACCAGCACGTCCCGGACGTAGCCGTCGGCGGTGTCGAGGGTCAGCGCGAACCGGTGGCCGCCGTCGTGCGCCGCGAACCCGCGGACCTGGTCGACGTAGGCGCGCACGTAGGTCTCGATCAGCCGCCGGATGTCGGCGTCGGAGATGGCCTTCTGCCAGGCCAGCAGCGCCAGGCTCGCCACCAGCCGCTTGACGTCCCAGGTGAAGTGCCCGACGTAGGCCTCGTCGAAGTCGTTGACGTCGAACACGAACACGCCGTCGTCGTTCATGTAGGTGCCGAAGTTCTGCGCGTGCAGGTCGCCCTGGATCCAGACGCGGCCGGTGCGCTCGTCGGCCCACGGGTCCTCGTCGTGGACGATGTCGGCGTAGAACAGGCAGGCGCTGCCCCGGTAGAACGCGAACGGGTCGGAGGCCATCTTGCGGAAGCGGCGGCGGAACTCGGCGGGGCTGCGCTCCATCAGGTCCGAGAACGCCTCGACCAGGACGTCCACGATCTGCGCCTGCCGCTCCCCGCGGTCACGACCGCGCAGGTCCTCGATGATGCTCGCCATCAGGCTGACTCCTCGGATGATCGGATGGCCCCCCGCCGGGGCGTATTCCGGTCATTCTGCCGAATCACCGGCCTCCGGGGCGGTGAACGGCGCGCGAACCGCCGGTTCCGGGCGCGGCGGGCACCGGCCGGCGACGCGGCGCGCGGCCGCGTGGACCGTCGGTCTCAGCAGCGGGACTTGATGAAGTCCAGAAGGTCGGTGTTGAGCTCGTCCTTGTGGGTGAAGTAGATGCCGTGGCTGGCGGTCGGGTACTCCTTGTAGTCCGCGTCGGGGATCAGCTCGGCGGTGCGGCGGCCGGTGACCTCGATCCGTGCGGAGGAGTCGAGCGTCCCGTGGACGACCAGGGCGGGGATGGAGAGCTTCCGCAGGTCGTCCCGGTGGTCCTCGTGGAAGGCCGAGGCGAACAGCTCGGCGGTCGCCCACGGCGAGGCCGACAGGCACTGGGCGATGGTGTGCTCGACCATGGCCGGTGACACCTCGTTGAGGTGGGTGGCGAACCAGAGCTGGGCCTGCCGGGCGAACCACTTGGGACGATCGGCGCGGAACGCCTGCAGGATGGCCCGCAGCGCCGCTTCCGGAACGCCTCCGGGGTTGTCGTCGGTCAGCTTGAGGAAGGGCAGGACGGCCGAGACGAACGCGGCGCCGGCGACGCGGTCCTCCCCGTGCCGGGCCAGGTAGCGGGCGACCTCGGCGCCGCCCATCGAGTGCCCGACCAGGATGACGTCGTTCAGGTCGAGGTGCTCCAGGAGCGCTGCGAGATCGTCGGCGCTGGTGGTGAGGTCGTACCCGGCCGAGGGCCGGTCGGAGCGACCGTGACCGCGGCGGTCCAGCGTCACGCAGCGGTAGCCGTGCTCGACCAAAAAGGGGATCTGGTACTCCCACATGTCGCTGTGCAGAACCCAGCTCGCCAGCAGCACGATCGGCCGCCCCTGCCCGTGATCCTCGTACGCCAGACGAGTGCCGTCGTTCGCCTCGATGAACATTGCCGCTCCTCAGCTCGATGTGTTCATCGTGTCCGAAGGGGTGAGCGGGGGCGATTACGTGCGGGGTAATGCCCGTCCCTACGAGGCGTCAGTCCAGGGTGATCTCGAAGGCGCGGAGGCGGCTCGGGGCGGCGGTGACGTCGATGGCGGTGATTGTGGAGTCGGCGAAGGTGAACCGGATGACCACGCAGAGCCGGCCGAGCGGGGCCATGACCAGCGCCGGGCGGCCGTCGACGAGGGCCGGGGCGGTGAAGCGGGCGCGGGGGGCCGAGGCGAGGGCGCTCTTGGCCACGACCAGGGCGCCCTGGAGGGTGAGGGGCCCGGCGGCGCCGGTGGCCTCCGGGTCGGCGCGCAGCTCGACCTGGGGATCGAGCAGCCTCAGCAGCGCCTCGAAGTCCCCGGTCCGGGTGGCCGTGAGGTACGCCTCGACCGCCTGACGGCGGCGGGCCGCGTCCGCGGTCTTCGTCCCGGTGCCGCCCCGGATCTTCGCGCGGGCCCGGCTGGCGAGCTGCCGGACCGCGGCGGGGTCGCGCTCCATCATGTGCGCGATGTCGCCGAACGCCACGTCGAACATGTCGTGCAGGACGAACGCGACCCGCTCCGCCGGGCTCAGCCGGTCGAGGACGACCAGCAGCGCCAGCCCGATCGAGTCGGCCAGCTCGGCCTCCTCCTGCGGGACGCGGTCGTGGTCGGCCGCGCCGAGCCAGTCGGTGGTGAAGCTCTCCAGCGACTCCTCGCGCCGGGTCCGCCGCGCCCGGAGCAGGTTGAGGCAGACCCGGGTGACCACCGTGGTCAGCCAGGCCGGCAGGTTCCGCACCTGCGCCAGGTCGGCGCGGTAGTACCGCAGCCAGGTTTCCTGGACCGCGTCGTCGGCCTCGGTGGCGGAGCCGAGCATCCGGTAGGCCAGTGCCCGCAGCCGGGGGCGCTCGGCCTCGAAGCCGGCCGGCGCCGAAGAATCTTGGGTCACCGTGTCACGTTCCTGCGTGGGGCCGGGTCGTAGCCCTGTTACACCGTCAACCTACAAGAGGGAGATACGGGCGATGACCTCCACCATCCTGGTCACCGGGGGTACAGGGCTGCTGGGCGCGCAGGTGGTTCCGCTCCTGCGGCGGGCCGGGCACACGGTCCGAGTGCTGAGCCGGCATGACCGCGACCCCGAGGACGGCGTGCGATACGTGGCGGTCGACCTCATGACCGGCGAGGGCCTGGACGCGGCGCTCGACGGCGTGCGGACCGTGCTGCATCTCGCCGGAGGCCCCAAGGGCGATGACGCCAGCACCCGCAACCTGGTCCAAGCCGCCCGGCGCGCCGGCTCCGTGGACCACCTGGTGCTGATCTCGGTCGTCGGCGCCGACGCCGTGCCGATCGGCTACTTCGCACGCAAGGCGGCGGCGGAGGCCATCGTGGCCGCCTCCGGCATCCCGTACACGATCCTGCGTGCCGCGCAGTTCCACGAGCTGGCGCTGAAGACGGTGCGGGCGATGGCCAAGGCGCCGGTCCTGCCGGCGCCCGGCGGGGTCCGCTGGCAGCCGGTCGCGTCCGGCGATGTGGCGGCCCGGCTGGCCGAGCTCACCCTGGGCGCTCCGGCGGGGCGCGTCTCCGACCTGGTCGGGCCGCGCGTCTACACCCTGGAGGAGCTCCAGCGCGGCTACCTCGCCGCGGTGGGCAGGCGCCGGATGAGGCTCCCGATCCGCGTCCCCGGCAAGATCGGCAAAGCCTACCGGTCGGGAGTCAACCTCAGCCTGGACGCATCCGTCGGCACCCGCACCTGGGAGGAGTTCCTGACCGCTCAGACCACCGGCTCCCAGCGGTGAGGGCGAGGACGGGCGCCCTGACGGTCAGGGCGCCCAGCGGGAAGGTGATGTGGTCCATGCGCCCCCACCTTCGGGACGACCGTAGGCCGCGCGGGCGAACCGGTCTTCGGCCGCCTTGAGGGCCCCGGCGTCCGGAAAGGACGCGTAGAACGAAGAGGACGGGTAGGGGAGGATACAAGATTTCGCAAAGGAGGAATGAACGTGACGGCCCATGTGGAGGTCGAACGCAAATACAAGGTCGGCGGCGGTTACAGCCTTCCGGACCTGCGGGAGGTGACCGGGCTGAGCACGGCGGCCGAACCCCGCACCCTCACCCTCACCGCCCGCTACTACGACACCGCCGACCTGCGGCTGGCGCGCCGCGGCATCACCCTGCGGCGCCGTACGGGCGGCACCGACGACGGCTGGCACCTCAAACTCCCCAGGGCCAAGGGCGGGCGCGACGAGATCCAGGCGCCGGCCGGGGAGGCCGCGAGCCCGCCACCCGCCGAACTGGCCGGCCTGCTCCTCGCCCACACCCGCGGCCTCCCGCTGGTGGCGGTGGCCGAGATCCGCACCGACCGCACCGAGCGCGAGCTGCTCGACCGGGGCGGCACGGTGCTGGCCCAGCTCGTCGACGACAGGGTCACCGGCGTCCGGCTGGAGCCGCGCGAGGAGGGCGTGGTCACCTGGCGTGAACTGGAGGTGGAACTCGTCGACGGAGAGGAGGACGTGCTCGACGCCGTCGGCGAGCACCTGACCGGTTCGGGCGCGCAGGCGAGCCAGGAGTCGAACAAGCTGTCGATCGTGCTGGGCGTCGCGCCCGCGCCGGACGGCTACTCCGGCGAGATGCGCAGCACGGTCCAGGTGATGTCCGCCTATCTCAGCGCACAGGCCGCGCGCATGCTGGCCTACGACCCCCGCGTACGGCTCGCCGACCACGACGACGACTCGGTGCACAAGATGCGCACCTCGATCCGCCGGTTCCGGAGCATCCTGCGCACCCACCGCACGATCCTCGACCGCCCGCGCGTCAAGCCCCTGGACGCCGAACTCAAGTGGCTGTCCGACGCGCTCGGCGAGGTCCGCGACCTGGAGGTGCTCCAGGCACGGTTCCGCGCCCAGCTCGCCGGCCTGCCGGGAGGCCGCTCCGAGCCGGGCTGGTTGCTGGATATGCGCCACCAGGAGCTGCAGGCCCGAGAGCGGCTGCGCGGCGTCCTGCGCAGCCAGCGCTATCTGGCCCTGCTGGACCGCATCGACGCGATGGTCACCGACCCGCCCGTCCGCCGCAAGGCGCACAAGGCGGCGCGCAAGCAGCAGCGGAAGATCGTGGCCAGGGCCCGGCGCAAGATGACCGACGCCTACCGCGAAGCGGGGAAGGCGCCGCGGGGCGAGGACCGGGACGCCGCCCTCCACAAGACCCGCAAGGCCGCCAAGCGGCTCCGCCACACCGCCGAGGCGGCGAAGCCCGTCCTCGGCAAGCGGGCCGCCAAGATCGCCCGGCGTGCCGAGAAGCTGCAGGACGTCCTCGGCGACAACCAGGACAGGATCGTCGCCGCCGGCCGTCTGGAGCGGATGGCCCCGGAGCCCGGCGGCGCCTCCGACGCCTCCGACGCCTACGCGCTGGGGGCGCTAACGACGCTCCAGCGCTACGACGATCCGCTGACCGACCTCCCCTCGACCTGGCGGAAGGCGGCCGACCCCAAGCTGGTCAAGCGCCTGTAGCGGGCACCGTTCACCCTCCTGCCGCGGCGGCGGCGCCCGAATCGGCGTTGGACGCGATTTCGGTCGTGCCGATGAGTTTCGTGCGGAGCCGTGGTCGATACGGCTGGACCCACCGACGGCGGCGGGCCTGTGCTGGGATCCAGCGCGTGAGGAAGCACATGGAGGCAGTGATGAGCGGCGACGACTCCAAGCGGGAGCACACCGTCCCGAGGGTGCTGGTGGCGGGGGCGAGCGTCGCGGGTCCCGCACTGGCCCACTGGCTCCGCCGGCGGGGGGCCGAGGTGACCGTGGTGGAGCGGGCTCCCGAACTGCGTCCCGGCGGGCAGGCGGTGGACGCGCGCGGGGTCGCCAGGGAGGTCATCGGGCGCATGGGGCTGGACGCGGCGGTGCGCGCGGCGTGCACCGACACCGCCGGCGCGCACACCGTGGACGCGGACGGGCAGGTGCTGGAGACCTTCCGCGCCGACGACGACGGCGGCGACGGGTTCATCGCGGACATCGAGATCCTGCGCGGGGACCTGTCCCAGGTGCTCTACGACGACACCCGCGAGGGCGTCGAGTACATCTTCGGCGACCGGATCGCCGGGCTCGCCCAGGACGCGGACGGGGTCGACGTGGTCTTCGCGGGCGGCGACCGGCGGCGCTTCGACCTGGTGGTCGGGGCCGACGGGCTGCACTCGGAGCTGCGGGCGATGGTCTTCGGGCCGCACGAGCGGTTCCTCCGCCACCTCGGGCACGTGCTGGCCTTCTACAGCGTGCCCAACGAGTTCGGGCTGGACCGCTGGCTCCTCGAACACCAGGACCAGGGGTCCGGGCGGTCGGTCCTCCTGCGGCCCATCCAGGACGCCACCCGGGCGATGGCCATGTTCTACCTCGCCGCGGCCGACTTCGACGTCGACCACCGCGACATCGTGGCGCAGAAGGCCCTGCTGCGTGAGCGGATGGCGGGCCTGGGCTGGTCGGCCCCGGACGTCCTCGCGCACCTGGACGACACCCCGGACTTCTACCTCGACCAGGTCGCCCAGGTGGTGATGGACCGCTGGTCGAGCGGACGGGTGGTGCTGCTGGGGGACGCGGCGTTCAGCTCCTCGCCGATGTCCGGGCAGGGCACCGGGCTGGCCCTGGTCGGCGCCTACGTCCTGGCCGGAGAGCTGGCCGCCGCCGGATGGGACCCCGGCGCCGGCGCCGCCCGCTACGAGGCGCGGATGCGCCCGTTCGTCGAGGCCAACCAGGAGATCGGCCGGTTGAACGCCCGCACCCGCGACGTCCCCGGGCCGGACGCCGAGCCGCTCCCCGACTTCACCGGCGAATGGTTCATGGAGCTGGTCGGCCGCGCGATCAACGGCATCGAACTGCCCGACTACGCCGGGGTGCCGGACTCCGCGGCCCCGGCCGGACCGCCGGTCACCTCGCCGGCCGGGCCGTAGGCGACACCTGACGTGCCGAGGGCGACCGCGCTTCACTGGTCGGCGCTCGCGAGGCCGGTCGAAGCGGGCGCCCGCGTGCCGTCGGGGGTCAACGCTCCACGCGGTAGTGCAGGTGGGTCACGCCCGGGGCGGGCAGGGCTTGGACGAGGGTGAGGCGGATGTGGCCGGGCAGCTCCTGGAAGAGGCGCCGGCCCGCGCCCAGCAGCACCGGCACCTGATGGACGACGATCTCGTCGACCAGTCCCGCGGCCAGGGCGGTGGTGAGCACGCCGCCTCCCATCAGGCCGACGTCGCGGTCGCCGGCGGCCTCGCGGGCGGCGGCGACCGCGTCCTCGATCGAGGTCGCGAACCGCTGCGCCGGCGTCGCCCCGGGAGGCGCGGGGCGATGGCTGAGGACGACCAGGGGGGCCGTGGGATGGGGGCTGCCGCCACCCCAGCCTCGGGCGTCGTCGTAGCTGTTGCGGCCCGCGACCACCGCGCCGACGCGCTCGGCGAACGGGTCGATGAAGTCGCGGGTGGTCTCCGACAGCCGGAACTCGGGCACGACGCGGCTGCGCGCCTCGCCGTTCCAGTACCAGTCGTGCAGGACGGCGCCGTCCCCGAGACCGCGCCCCGGTGCGGGGCCGTCGCCGGTGATGAAGCCGTCGACGGAGACGGCCATGTCGCACAGGAGCTTCGTCATAGTGATCGTTCGCTTTCTGGGTGTCCGGTGGGGAGGAGCACGTCGTCGGCTTCGCGGTCAAGGCGGAGCGGTCATCGGGCCAGCAGGTGCTCCAGGCGCGCCATCGAGTCGCGGACGCCGTGCTCCATACCGCTTTCGATCATGGCGTCGCGGGCCTCCACGGACCCGTGGACCGCGTGGATGTGCATGCGGGTGCGGTCGCCCAGGTTCGCGAAGGTGAGCGTCTCCAGGCTGACCTCGTCGGGACGGCCGTCGTACTGGAAGGTCTGCACGATCCGCTCGTCGGCCACCACGGCGTGGAACACGCCGTGGAAACGGTGCTCCCCGCCCCCGCCGCGGTGGATGTAGGAGTAGCGGCCTCCCGGTCTCACCTCGTACTCGACGACCTCCGTCGTCATCGTGGAGGGCCCGAGCCACCGCGGGATGAGCTCGGGGTCGGTCAGGGCGCGGAACACCAGGCCGGCGGGCGCGTCGAACTCCCGGACGGTGTCGATGAACGGGGTCCCGGGCCGGGCGGTGATCGTCGTCTCGTTCACTTGTCCTGCTCCTTCATGTCCTCCAGCACCGTGTCCAGGCGGCGGTGGCGCTGTTCGACGGCCAGCCGGTAGGCGTCGATCCAGGCGGTCAGCTCCTCCAGGGCGGCCGCGTTCAGATGGCACGGCCGCCGCTGCGCGTCCCGGCTGCGAGTGATCAGGCCGGCCGCCTCCAGCACCTGGACGTGCCGCGAGACCGCCTGCTTGGTGATGGCGAACGGCTCGGCCAGTTCGTTGACGGTCGCGTCCCCCCGCGAGAGTCGCGCGACCAGCGCCCGCCGTACGGGATCCCCCAGCGCGGTGAACGCCCGGTCAAGCCGCTCATCACGGTCGTCAACACTCATGTTGTTCAACCAATCGCTTTATCAACCGATGCGTTGAATATAGGGGCCGCGCCGCCCGGCGGTCAACCCCGGCCTTGTCCGGGCCCGGTGGTTCACGACCGCGGTCCGTGTAACCCGGCCGCCTATTACCAGCAGAGGTCCTGCCCGGTCGAAGGAGGCACGAAGTGAGACGCAAGCTCATCGGTGTTGCCGTGGCGCTCGCCATGACCGCCACGGCCATGCCCGGTCCGGCCCAGGCGGCCACCCCCAAGGAGGCGAGCTCCACGGCCGCGCCCAACACCGACCCCGCGACCGTCGCCGCGGCGATCAAGGCCGCGTACGACGCGTACAAGTCCTTCCTCGGCGGCGGCTCATCGGCGGCGGCCACCGCCCAGATCATCGCCGCGATCAAGACGGCCGAGCGCGACATCATCAACCACATCGACGCCATCGCCGCCGCCGACGCGCGCGCCTGCGCGCGCAGCGCCGTGCTCAACTTCCCCGACTTCGACAATCTGACCCCGGACAACAAGCAGTACTTCGCGCTGAGCGCGACCTCCTGCATCACCCAGATCGACAGCCTGCTGTCCACGGTGACCAGCGGTGCGGCCAAGGACCAGCTCGGCTTCTCGGTCAACGCCGTCGGCCCCATCGCGCTCATGGCGCGCAGCAAGGCCGGCCTGCACAACGACACCCTCGTGCCGCTCCTCCGCGAGGCCAACCAGAAGGTCAGCACCGGCCTGACGCCCAGGTGCGTCAACCTGTACGACGCCGACTCCCACCTCAGGCGGTGGTTCTGCACGGCCTACAACGGCTATCGGATGGACGCGGCCACCCTGCCGGATGCCCAGAGCCTGGCGATGGTGGACACCAGTTGGGACATCGCCAAAGACACGCTGACCCAGCTCGCGAGCATGTGAGGGCGCGCGAGCCCTCGACGCCCCGGGCCGTCTCCCAGGGAGGGCGGCCGGCCTGTCGCTCAGCTGCGATCGGTCATCGGGCCGAATCGGCCCCTCGGGCGGTGAAGAGCGTGCGAACCGCCGGTTCCGAGCGCAGCAGGTCCAGCGCCATCGCCGCGTGGCCGGGGACGTAGCCGTTCCCGATGAGCATCGTCACGTCGGCGGCCAGCCCCTCGGCGCCCAGCGCCGCCGCCGGGAACGACGTCGCCATCGAGAAGAACACCACGGTGCCGCCCGGGGCGGTCGCCAGGATCGCGCCGTGCTCGCAGCCCGGCACATCCACGCACACGACGGTCACGTCGGCGGGCGCCCCGAGCGCGGCGGCCACCGCCACCGGGTCCCGCGCGTCGGCGCGCACCACCGCGTCCGCCAGGCCGGTCCCCGACAGCAGCGCCTCCTCCCGCTCCGTCGGGACCAGCCCGATCACCCGGGACGCGCCCGCGCGGCGCGCCGCCGCCAGCGACAGCGACCCGCTCTTGCCCGCCGCGCCCAGCACCGCCACCACCGGCGCCTCCTCCCGCGCCGCGACGACGCGGTGGGTCAGCGCGGGCGCGCCGCACACGTCCATGACCGACAGCGCCAGCGGAACCGGCAGGTCGTCCGGCAGGACGGCGGCGATCGAGCGGGCGAACAGGATCGCGTGCCCTTCCGCCGGGACCTGCTCGGACCGGCCGTCCCAGCGCGCGAGCCCGTCGGTGACCGCCAGCGGCGTCAGCGTCAGCGAGACCAGGGTGGCGACGCGGTCGCCCGCCCGCAGCCCGAGCGGCGAGTCGGGGCCGGCCTCGTCCACGACGCCGACGAGCATGCCGCCCGACCCGGTGACCGGGTTGTGCATCTTGCCGCGCTCCCCGATGATCCGCAGCACCTCCGCGCGGATCGCGTCCGGGTCGCCGCCGTGCGCGGTGTGCAGCTGCCGGTAGGACGCGGCGTCCAGGTTCAGCCGCTCCACGCGGACGCGCACCTCGTCGGGGCGGATCCGCGGGTCGGTGTCCAGCCGCGACGCCGCCTGGGGCAGCACCCCCGCCGGCTCCAGCACGCGGCGCAGCCCCGCCGCGGCGCCCACGCCGCCCCCCTCGCGCACGGCCACCTCCACGCCCACTCGGCCCGGAAGATGTACCGGGCAGCACTGGTTTCATCGAAAGTCTTCCCGTAACGTCGGCTGCATACAAGACTTTTATGCGATCAATGTGACGCGAGGAGGCGGTCGACGATGACCACTGCCCTGCATCCGGACCGCGACGCCGCCGCGGCGACCGCCGCCGGCCGGGATGCTTCCGCCCAGCCCTACCTCTACCGGCGCCGGCCGCTGGAGGAGCCCGACTGGCGCCGCCTGCCCGGCTGGCGGGACGTCACGCGCGCCGAATGGGAGTCGGCGCAGTGGCAGCGCGCCCACTGCGTCAAGAACCCGCGCCAGCTCCGCCAGGTCATGGGCGACCTGCTCGACGAGGACTTCTACACCGATCTGGACCGCGACCGCACCGAGCGCGCGACGATGTCGACGCTGCTGCCGCCCCAGATGCTCAACACCATGGACGCCTCCTCCACCGAGGCGTTCCGCGCCGACCCCGTCCGCCGCTACATGCTCCCGGTGTTCGGCGACCGGCGGACCGACTGGCCCTCCCATCCGCTGGCCGCCCGCGACTCCCTGCACGAGGCCGAGATGTGGGCCGTCGAGGGCCTCACCCACCGCTACCCCACCAAGGTCCTGGCCGAGCTGCTGCCGACCTGCCCCCAGTACTGCGGCCACTGCACCCGCATGGACCTGGTCGGCAACTCCACCCCGACCGTCGACAAGCACCGCTTCCTGGTCAAACCCCCCGACCGGCTCGCCGCGATGCTCGACTACCTCCGCCGCACCCCCGGCGTCCGCGACGTCGTCGTCTCCGGCGGCGACGTCGCCAACCTCCCCTGGCCCCGCCTGGAGTCCTTCGTCGACGCGCTGCTGGACATCGACAACATCCGCGACATCCGCCTCGCCACCAAGGCGCTCATGGGCCTGCCCCAGCACTGGCTCCAGGACGAGATCCGCGCCGGCATGGAGCGCCTGGCCGCCAAGGCGCACCGGCGCGGCGTCCAGATCGCGATCCACACCCACGTCAACGCCGCCCAGTCGGTGACGCCGCTGGTCGCGCGGGCCGCCCGCGCGATGCTCGACACCGGCATCCGCGACGTCCGCAACCAGGGCGTGCTGCTGCGCGGCGTCAACGACTCCCCCGCCGCGCTGCTCGACCTGTCGTTCGCGCTGCTGGACGAGGCCGGGATCCTCCCCTACTACCTCTACATGTGCGACATGATCCCCAACAGCGAGCACTGGCGGCTCGCCGTGTGGGAGGCGCAGGAGCTGCAGCACGCGATCATGGGCTACCTGCCCGGGTTCGCCACCCCGCGGATCGTCTGCGACGTCCCCTACGTGGGCAAGCGGTGGGTGCACCAGCTCGCCGACTACGACCGCGAGCGCGGGATCTCCTACTGGACGAAGAACTACCGCACCGGCCTGGAGGCGGCCGACCCCGACGCCCTCACCCGCCGCTACGAGTACCACGACCCGATCCACACCCTGCCCGAGAGCGGCCGCGCCTGGTGGCGGGAACGTTCCGGGGGGCTTCAGGGGTGATGCGGACCGCCCGGCGCCTTTACGTTGTAGATTTCTAACGGGCGGGGCGGTCCCGCGAGTGCCTATCCTCGGACGGGTGACCTCCCTGAACGCGCGCGACCTCGCGGCCCGGTACCCGGTCGGCGCGTCCGCGACCGTCGCCGAGATCGAGGACGACCCGCACCCCCTCCTCGCGCGGCTGCGCGCGGGCGAGCCGGTGTCCTGGCTGCCCGCCCTCGACGGCTGGCTGGTGACCTCGCACGCCCTCGCGCTGCGGGTGATGCGCGAGGCGCCGGTGTTCACCGTCGACGACCCGCGCTTCTCCACCGCCCAGGTCGTCGGGCCGAGCATGCTGTCGCTGGACGGCCCGGACCACACTCGGCACCGCGACCCGTTCGCCCGGCCGCTGCGCCCCGCCCGCACCCGCGAGCGGTTCACCGCGTTCGTCGAGGCCGAGGTCGACCGGCTGGTGGGCGCCCTGGCCCCGGCGGGACGGGCCGAGCTGCGCGGCGACCTCGCCGGCCCGCTCGCCGTCGCGGTCGTCGCCGAGGCCCTCGGCCTGGACGGCGTGGACGCCGCGACCGTCCGCTCCTGGTACGGGGCGTTCGTCGAGGCCGTCTCCGCGATCACCGCCGGCGGCACCGCACCGGAACGTTCCAGCCAGGCGTACGCGCTGCTCCGCGACGCGGTCGTCGAGGCGATCCGCGCCGACTCCCCCGGTTCGCTGCTCGCCGAGGCCGCCCGCCACCCCTCCGGGCTCGACACCGCCGAGGTCGTCGCGAACACCGCCGTCCTGATGTTCGGCGGCATCGACACCACCGAGGGCATGGTCGCCAACCTGGCGTTCCACCTGCTCGGGCACCCCGAGCAGCTCCGGCTCGTCCTGGAGGACCCCGGCCTGCTGCCCGCCGCCGTCGAGGAGTCGCTGCGGCTGGAGCCCTCGGCGTCGGTCGTCGACCGCTACGCCACCCGCGACGTCGTGCTCGGCGGGGCGAGCGTCCAGGCCGGCGACCTGGTGCGGGTGTCGCTGGCGGGCGCCAACCGCGACCCGGCGGTCTTCGCCGACCCCGACCGGTTCGACATCCGGCGCGCCGACGCCGCCGAGCACCTGGCGTTCGCGCACGGCCCGCACTTCTGCTTCGGCGCCCCCCTCGCGCGGCTGGAGGCCCGCACCGCGCTCGCCGCCCTGCTGGACCGGCTGCCCGGCCTGCGGCTCGACCCGTCCCGGCCGTCCGCGCCGCACGGGCTGGTGTTCCGCAAGCCGCCGCACCTGCACGTCCGGTGGGACGCGCCCGCATGACCGCGCCGCCCTGACCGCGCGGCGTTTGTGGGAACATCTCCAAATGATCGTGGAACGCCAGGTCGAGCTGCGTTTCGGCCAAGAGAGCCGGGACGCCGAGACCCACACCAACCTGTCCGCCGTGCGCCGCGACGGCCGCTGCCTGTGGACGGCCGGCGACGAGACCGCCACCATCGAGCGGCTCACGGCCGTGACCGGCGCGGACGGCCGGGTCACCGGGTACGGCGAGCACGTCACGGTCGCGCTGGCCGACCTCGTCCCGCTGCCCGCGGGCCCCGACGAGGAGGCCGACATCGAGGGCCTGGCCCGCGCCGACGGATGGCTGTGGGCGATCGGCTCGCACAGCCTCAAGCGCAAGAAGATCAAGCCGGGGCAGTCCGGCGCGAAGGCCCGCAAGCGGCTGGCGACGGTCGTCCGCGAGGACAACCGCTACATCATCGCGCGGCTCCCCCTGGTCCCCGGGGAGGACGGGCTGCCCGAGGTCGCCCCCGACGCCCCCGGCGAGGGCGGCACCCGCACCGCCGCCGTCCTCGGCGGGCGCGGCGACTCCCTCACCGACCTGCTCGCCGACGACCCCCACCTGGCGCCGTTCCTGTCGATCCCGAGCAAGGACAACGGCCTCGACGTCGAGGGCATCGCCGCGCACGGCGACCGCCTCTACATCGGCCTGCGCGGGCCCGTGCTGCGCGGCTGGGCCGTCCTGGTCGAGATCCGCCCCGGCACGGACCGCCGCGACCCCCGGCGGCTGCGGGCGCTGCCGGTCGGCGACGATGACGACGAGCTGTACCGCACCCACTTCCTCGACCTCGGCGGGCTCGGCATCCGCGACCTGTGCCCGCACGGCGACGACCTGCTCATCCTCACCGGCCCCAGCATGGACCTGGACGGGCCGGTCCGCGTCGTGCGGTGGCGCGGCGCGGCCAAGACCGACGCCGCCGAGATCGTCCCCGCGTCCGAGCTGGAGGTGCTGGGCGAGCTGCCCTACGGCGACGGCGACGACCACGCCGAGGGCATCGCCGTGCTGGACGAGCCCGACGGCTCCGGCCTCCGCGTCCTGGTCGTCTACGACAGCCCCTCCCCCGCCCGGCTCACCGCCGACGGCGGCGTCCTCGCCGACGTGATCGTGCTTCCATGATCGAATGGTCGGGCGACGACCTGATGATCCGGGACGCGGTGCGCGGCTGGGTCGACGCGGAGGTCCGCCCGCATCTGGACGCGCTGGAGTCCGGCGAGCTGCCGCCCTACGGGCTCCTGCGGAACCTGTACCGGACGTTCGGCCTGGACGAGATGGCGCGCTCCTCCTTCCACGCCCGGCGGTCCGGCGAACGGAAGGCGGAGGGTGAGCGCGGCGCGGACCCGGCGATGACGCTGCTGCCCGTCATCGAGATGTGCCGGGTCGCGCCCGGCCTGGTCTCGGCGCTGGGCGTCAGCCTCGGCCTCGCCGCCGGAACGATCATGAAGCGGGGCACCGCCGAGCAGCGCCGGCGCTGGGGCCTGGACCTGCTCACGCTCGACAAGGTCGGCGCGTGGGCGATCACCGAGACCGGGTCGGGCTCCGACGCGTTCGGCGGGATGCGCACCACCGCGCGGCGCTCCGGCGACGGGTACGTCATCGACGGCGCCAAGACGTTCATCACCAACGGCCCCTACGCCGACACCGTCGTCCTGTACTGCAAGCTCGACGACGGGCGCGAGCCGCGCGACCGGGAGATCCTCACCTTCGTCCTCGACCGCGGCATGGAGGGCCTGGAGCAGACCGGGCCGCTGCGCAAGATGGGCCTGCACTCCTCCCCCACCGGCGAGCTGTTCCTGGACGGCGTCCGCGCGGGCGCCGACCGGCTGCTGGCCTCCGGCGCGGGCGGCGGCAAGGAGTCGGCGCGGCAGAACTTCGTCACCGAGCGCGCCGGGGTCGCCGCGATGGCGCTCGGCGTCATCGAGGAGTGCCTGAAGCTGTCGGTGGAGTACGCGCGGGACCGCGAGCTGTGGGGGCGGCCGATCGGCGACTTCCAGCTCATCCAGCTCAAGCTGGCCACGATGGAGGTCGCGCGGCTCAACGTCCAGAACCTGGTGTTCCGCCACGTCGAGATGCAGCGGGCCGGCCGGTCGCCCACGCTCGCCGAGGCGTCGGCGATGAAGCTGTACGCGGCGCGCGCCGCGAGCGAGGTCGCGCAGGAGGCCGTGCAGCTGTTCGGCGGCAACGGCTACATGAGCGAGTACCGGGTGGAGCAGCTCGCCCGCGACGCCCGCTCGTTCCAGATCTACGCGGGCACCGACGAGATCCAGGTGACGCACATCGCGCGCGACCTCCTCTCGCGCCACGAAGAAGACGACGACGAACATTGACCCCGCCGGCCCGAACTTTTCCGGAGGGCCCGGCATCGAAGGCGGTGGGGGGCGGGTGAGGGCGATCGCCCGGCCCCTCGCTTTTTCTGGACAGGCGTCGACGGGAACTGGATACTCACAGCATGGACGGTCGGCCCTCATATCCGGTGCGGGCGTCCGACATGGAACGCGACCGGGTCCTGCGCGTGCTCGGCGAACGCGTCGCCGAGGGACGGATGTCGCACGAGACGTTCGAGCGCCGCGTCGACCAGGTGCTGCGGGCGCGCAGCCAGGCCGAGCTGGCCGACATCGTGCACGACCTGCCGCCCGCCGGCCGGGTGCTCGGCCGGCTGACCGGCATCATCTCCTCGGTGTCGCAGGTGACCGCGCGGATCGAGGCGGCCTGGCGGGCGCCCCGGCTGCCCCGCTTCACGCTGCCGCCCGGCGAGGCGTCCCGCATCGTCGTGGGCCGCGCCCCGGGCTGCCAGTTCATCCTCACCGACCTGACCGTGTCCCGGTTCCACGCCGAGATCTACGGCGCCGAGGAGGGATGGATGATCTCCGACCTCGGCTCGATGAACGGCACCCGGGTCAACGGCTGGCGGCTGACCGCCCCGGCGCGCGTCCGCCCCGGCGACGAGGTCGGCTTCGGCAACGCCGCCTTCATCGTCGCGGCGCCGCTGCCCGGCGCCCCCTGACGCGCCCCCGGCCCCGCCCGTCGGAGGCGGTCGCGGTCACGTGCGGAACGGACCGCGGACCTCGTAGGTGATGCCGCCCGACGGCGACCCGCTCGTGCCGCGCTGGGAGGAGAAGTACATCCGGTCCCCGGCGGGGTTGAACGCCGCGCCGCACAGCTCCGAGGCGCTCTGGCCGCTCACCCGCAGGAACACCGAGACTCCGCCGTCCGGTGTGATCACGCGGATCTCCATGGCGCCGCCGTCCTCGGCGACGTACAGGTCGCCCGAGGAGGAGCCGGTGATGCCGTCCAGCCGGGCCAGCGGCCCCCGGCCCGGGACGGCGACGCCGCCGTCGCAGGCGAGCGCGTAGGTGCCGCCGAGCAGGTCCACCCGCCAGACGCGGCCGTCGCCCTTGGTCGTGAACCAGACGGCGCCGCCCGCGCAGTGGCAGCCCTCGCCGCCGTCGAACGCCTTCATCCCGGGCACCTGCTCGCGGACGGCGCGCGGCGACCCGCCGGGATCGGGCACGGCCTCCCAGGTGAACGGCCCGGACGTCGCGGCGCCCGCCGCGAGGACCTGCAGCGTCCCCGACGACAGGTCGCCCCAGGCGTCCGGGACGAAGCGGTAGAACCCGCCGTCGGGCTCGTCCTCGGTGAGGTAGACGACCTCGCGGACCGGATCCGCCGCCGCGGCCTCGTGGTTGAAGCGCCCCATCGCCGGGCGGCGGACGGCGGGGCCGCCCCAGGGGCTGGTCTCCCAGACGTGTCCGGCGGCGGTCTCCTCGCACGACAGCCAGGTGCTCCAGGGCGTGGCGCCGCCCCCGCAGTTGCGACTGGTGCCCGACAGGATCGTGTACGCCGAGGTGATGTTGCCCCCGGGGCCGAAGCGCAGCGCCGACGCGCCGCCGCCCCCGGCCCCGACCTCGGCGTTGGACACATAGATCCAGCCCGTGCCGTCGGAGAAGCACGCGCCGCCGTCCGGGGCGTCGTGCCAGGTGAAGGCCGTGCCGGTCACGGTCCGCCGGGACCGGGCGACGACCCGGGCGGTGAAGCCCTCGGGCAGCGCGACGCCGCCCGCGTCGGGGGGCCCGAGCGGGCCGTAGGGGGATGCGGGGTCGGTGAGGGCCGCGGAGGTGAGGGCCGCCCCGCGCCACAGGCTTCCGGAGAAGGCGAGCGCGCCGGCGCCGGCCGCCGGCGGGCGGGAGAGTGAACGGTGTTCCATGGGCGAGACCTCTCTGACCGAGGTGGGGCTCGAAGGAGAGACGGCCGCCGATGACGACCACGGAAAAAGCTAGGCAGTCGGGCGGTCATTTCGCGGTAGGGGATCTTAACGGATAATGACCCGTGCACTACTTACCGTTAACCGTAATTGTCCTGTTCAGCGAACGGAACCGCAACAACAGGAGATGGGGGAAGTGGCCGCGGAAATGTCATCGCCCCGCACCCGAAAACGAGGTCCACATTCGTCGCGCGACGCGACCGCACGCCCTTGTCGCCCGTGAATTGGTTCCGCGTTTCCCACGATGGCGCCGCCCCTCGGGAGGGCCCACCGGGCGTCCGCACGGCGGGCGTCCGCTCCCGGCCCGGGTCTTGACGCGGCCGTGCGTACTCCTTACTTTCTCCTCCGAGTTAGGAAACCTTCCTAACTCGGAGGGAGTACCGTGCCCGCACCGGTCCCGGGAACGCCCAGCCTGCTGCGCGCCATCAACGACCGCGCCGCGCTGGAGGCCCTGCTCGCGCGGGGCCCGCTCACCCGGCCGGAGCTGTCGGAGCTGACCGGGATCTCCAAGCCCACCGCGTCCCAGCTGCTGGCGCGGCTGGAGGAGGCGGGGCTCGTCGTCCGGGACGGGACGCGCGCGGGCCTGCCGGGCCGCACCGCCGGGCTGTACCGGCTCAACGCCGCCGCCGCGCACGTCGCCGGGGCCGACGTCACCCCGGCCCGGATCAGCGTGTCGGTCGCCGACCTCGCCGGGACGGTCGTCGGCGCCCACACCCTGGAGACCCCCGGCCGCATCCGGGTGGACGTGGTGGCGCGGATGGGCGAGGCGCTGGACGGCGCCGCCAAGGACGCGGGCCTGACCCGCGCGGACCTCGACCGCGCCGTCATCGGCATCCAGGGCGCCGTCGACCCGGGCACCGGCCGCCTCGGCTACGCCGCGCACATCCCCGGCTGGCACATCCCCGACCTGGTCGGCACGCTGAGCGGCGGCCTCGGCGTGCCGGTCGCGATCGAGAACGACGTGAACCTCGCCGCGCTGGCCGAGCTGGCGGGCGGGCGCGCCGCCGGCGCGGGCGACTTCGTGCTGCTGTGGGTCGCCGACGGCGTCGGCATGGCCGTCGTCCTCAACGGCGCCCTGCACCGCGGCGCGACCGGCGGCGCGGGCGAGATCGGCTACATGCCCGCCGTCGGGGCGCCCCTCATGCGGGACGTGCGCCGCACCCACACCGGCGGCGTGCACAGCCTCACCGGCGGCGTGGCGGTGCTGCGGCTGCTGCGCGAGCACGGGTTCCGGGGCCGCGACGCCGCCGCCGTCCTGCGCCGCGCCGCCGCCACCGTCGGCGCGGCCCCGACCGGCACCCGCACCGCCGCCGACGCGGGCGCCCGCGCCGAACGGGCGCTGACCGAGCTGGCCTCCCGGCTCGGCGTCACGCTCGCCACCGTCGTCGGCGTCCTCGACCCCGCCCTCGTCGTCCTCACCGGCGACGTCCTGCACGCCGGCGGGGAGCCGCTGCGCGCCCGCGTCGAGCAGCACCTGCACAGCCTGACGATCCCGCGCCCGAAGGTGCGGATCAGCTCCGTCCAGGGCAACCCCGTCCTGGCCGGGGCCCTCCAGCAGGCACTCCAGGAGACCCGTGAGGAGGTCTTCTCCACCACCGCCCCCTGACCCCCGCCGCCCCCTAGACCCCGCCCCCCTCGGACGGCGGCACCGGCCGTCCCTCCCCCGAAGGAGAACCGGAGTGCCCACCACCACACCGCGCCGTCTCGCGGCGGCCCTCGCCGCCGCGGCGCTCGGCCTCACGGCCGCCTGCACCGCCGGAGGCGGCGGCGACCAGTCCGGCAGCGGACCGGACGCCGGGGAGAAGCAGACCATCGAGGTCTGGCACGGCTGGAGCGCCGCCCACGAGGTGAAGGCGTTCGAGTCCGCCGCCGCCGGGTTCCACAAGGCCCACCCCAACATCACCGTCAAGCTGGTCAAGGACCAGACCGACGAGCGCATCTCCAACGCCATCCGGGGCGGGAACCCGCCCGACGTCGTGTCCTCCTTCACCACCGACAGCGTCGGGCAGTGGTGCCAGAGCGGCGCCTGGCAGGACCTCAACCCCTACGTCTCCAAGTCGAAGCTGGACCTGAACCAGTTCCCGAAGGTCGTCCAGGAGTACACGCGGTACAAGGGTCGCCGCTGCGCGATGCCGCTGCTCGCCGACACCTACGGCCTCTACTACAACAAGGCGCTGATGAAGGGCGAGCAGCCGCCGAAGACGTTCACCGAGCTGACAGCGCTCGCCAAGAAGCTCACCAAGCGCGACCCGGACGGGACGATCCGCGTCGCCGGGTTCCTGCCGTCCGTCCAGTACTACGAGCACCAGGCGCAGCACCTCGCCAGCCAGTGGGGCGCGAAGTGGCTGACCCCGGCGGGGAAGGCCAACTTCGCGGGAGACCCGGCCTTCCGCGCCTACCTGCAATGGAACAAGAGCCTGATCGACTGGTACGGCTACAACAACGTCAAGAAGTTCCTGCGCTCGATCGGCCAGGAGTTCGAGTCGTCCAACCCCTTCGAGAAGGGGCAGGTCGCGATGGCCGTCGACGGCGAGTGGCGCACCAAGTTCATGCAGGAGGAGGCGCCCAACGTCGACTACGGCACCGCGCCCGCGCCCGTCCCCGACGGCCAGCAGGCGCGCTACGGCGGCGGCTTCGTCATCGGCACGGTCATCGGGATCCCGCGCGGCGCCAAGCACGCCCAGGCCGCCTGGGAGTTCGTCAGGTACCTCACCACCGACACCACCTCGCTGGTCACCTTCGCCAACGCGCTCGGCAACGTCCCCACCACGATCACCTCGCTCGGCTCGCCCCAGCTGGCGCTGCCGCCCCAGTTCCAGACCTTCCTCCAGGTCTTCAAGAACCCGAACTCCTTCACCACACCACCGACGCCCAACGGCAACGACTACGTCGTGAAGTTCCAGCAGTTCGTCCAGGACCAGTGGGAGCCGGGGAAGGTGTCCGACCTCGACCAGGCGCTCAAGGACCTCGACGGGAAGGTCGACGAGTCGCTGAAGCTGGCCGGGGGCTGAGGGTGACCTCCGTCGCGCCGCGCGCCCCCTCCGGCGGCCGCGTCCGGGGCTCGGCGCGCCGCGCCGGGCCCGGCGGCCGCGGGCACGCGGCGCCCCGCGCGCGCCGCCGCCGCAGGCTCCGGGTGCTGGCCTTCCTGTCGCCGTGGCTGATCGGGTTCGGGATGTTCTTCGCCTACCCGCTCGCCGCCACCGTCTACTTCTCCTTCACCCGCTACAACCTGTTCACGCTGGAGTACGTCGGGTTCGACAACTACAAGTTCCTGCTGCGCGACGACGACGCCTGGACGGCGATGCGCAACACCCTGTGGCTCGTCGCGATCGTCGTGCCGCTGCGGGTGGTGTTCGGGCTCGGCGTCGCCCAGCTCCTCACCCGCGTCAAGCGGGGCGGCGCGCTGCTGCGGTCGGTGTTCTACCTGCCCTACCTGATCCCGCCGGTGTCGGCCACGGTCGCGTTCGTGTACGTGCTGAACCCCGGCACCGGCCCGTTCCCGGTGATCGCCGACCGGCTCGGGGTCTCGCTGCCCGACTTCTTCAACGACTCCGCCTGGGCCAAGCCCGGCCTCGGCCTGCTCGGGCTGTGGGCCGTCGGCGACGTCATGATCATCCTGCTCGCGGCGCTGCTGAACGTCCCGGCGTCGCTGTACGAGGCCGCCGCGATCGACGGAGCCGGCGCCTGGGCCCGGTTCCGGCACATCACGCTGCCGACCGTCTCGCCGGTGCTGGCGTTCTCCGCCGTCACCGGCGTCATCCAGACCCTCCAGTACTTCACGCAGGCGCTGGTGGCGGCCAAGGTCGCCTCCGGGCAGGCCGACCTCGCCGGCACCAGCTTCGCGCCCGGCTACCCCGGCGGGTCCACGCTGACGTTCCCGCAGTGGCTCTACGACGAGGGGTTCCGGCAGTTCAACATGGGCTACGCGTGCGTGCTCGCGCTGGTCATGTTCGTCGTGGCGATGGCGTTCACGCTCGTCCTGCTCCGGCAGTTCAACGCCTTCGCCGGAGAGGAGGCCGGATGAGCGCCGCACCGTCCACGGCGGGCGCCTCGCCGCACCGGCGGCGGGCCGCGCGGCTCCGCGCGCCCCGCTCCCGCCGGATGCTGCTGTGGCTCGCCACCCACGCCATCGCCGTCGCGCTCGCGGTGATGTTCCTCGCGCCGCTGGTGTTCATGTTCCTCACCGCCGTGATGAGCGACGAGCAGGCCCTCAGCGACCAGATCTGGCCCCGCGAGTGGCACTTCGAGAACTTCCGGCGCGTGTTCACCGGCGACATGGTCCGCTGGACGCTCAGCAGCACCATGTACGCGGGGCTGTCCACGGCGTTCATGCTGGTCTCCAGCGTCCCGGTCGCCTACGCGCTGGCCCGCTTCCGGTTCCGCGGCCGCAACGCCGCCCTGGTCGTGGTGATCTCGGCGATGATGCTGCCGCCGCAGGTGACGATGGTGCCGCTGTACATCGTGTGGTCCCGCTTCCACCTCACCGGGACGCTCTGGCCGCTGATCATCCCGCAGCTGTTCGGCGACGCGTTCTCGATCTTCCTGCTGCGGCAGTTCCTCATCACGATCCCCCGCGAGTACGCCGACGCCGCGCGCGTCGACGGCTGCGGGGAGCTGCGGACGATGCTGCGGGTCGTGCTGCCGATGGCGCGCCCCGCGCTCGCCGCGGTCGCGCTGTTCCAGTTCTTCTACTGCTGGAACGACTACTACGGGCCGCTCGTGTACGCCAAGCCCGAGCACTGGACGCTCGCCATCGGCGTCGCGACCTTCCGCGCCGCCCACCACGTCGAATGGAACCTCACGATGGCGGCGACGCTGCTGACCATCATGCCCGTGCTGGTGGTGTTCCTGCTCGCCCAGCGCGTGTTCATCCAGGGTGTGACTCTGACGGGAGTGAAGGGTTGAAGCTGACTGTCATCGGGGGTGGTTCCACCTACACCCCCGAACTGGTGGACGGGCTCGCGCGGATGCGCGCGGACCTTCCGGTGTCCGAGCTCGTCCTCGCCGACCCCGACGCCGGGCGGCTGGAGCTGGTCGGCGGCCTCGCCCGGCGCATGCTGGCCCGCGCCGGGCACCCCGCCGCGGTGGTGACCACCGGCGACCTCGACGCGGCCGTGGAGGGCGCGACCGTGGTGCTGCTCCAGCTGCGCGTCGGCGGGCAGGCGGCCCGGCACGTCGACGAGACGCTGCCGCTCGCCTGCGGCTGCGTCGGGCAGGAGACCACCGGCGCGGGCGGGCTCGCCAAGGCGCTGCGGACCGTCCCGGTCGTCCTGGACATCGCCGAGCGCGTCACCGCCCTCGCCCCCGACGCGTGGATCATCGACTTCACCAACCCGGTCGGCATCGTCACCCGCGCCCTGCTGGACGCGGGCCACCGCACCGCCGGGCTGTGCAACGTCGCGATCGGCGTCCAGCGCCGCGCCGCGAAGCTCCTGGACGTCCCGCCCGAGCGGGTGAGCCTCGGCCACGCCGGGCTCAACCACCTCACCTGGGTCCGCTCGATCGACGTGGACGGCGCCGACGTGCTGCCGAAGCTGCTGGAGGAGCACGCCGAGGACCTCGCCGGCGCCGCCAGCATGCCCGCCGCGTTCATCCGCGGGCTCGGCGCCGTCCCGTCCTACTACCTGCGCTACTTCTACCGGCACGACCAGGTCGTGGAGGAGCTGCGCGGCGCCCGCTCCCGCGCCGAGGAGGTCGCCGCCCTCGAACGCGACCTCCTCGACATGTACGCCGACCCCGCCCTGGACACCAAGCCGGCCCGGCTGGAGGAGCGCGGCGGCGCGTTCTACTCCGAGGCCGCCGTGCAGCTCGCCGCGTCCCTGCTCACCGGGCGCGGCGACGCCCAGGTCGTGAACGTCCGCAACGGCGGGACGCTGCCCTTCCTCGACGACCGCGCCGTCATCGAGGTGCCCGCGCGGATCACCGCGACCGGGCCGGAGCCGCTGCCGGTCCCGCCGCTGGAGCCGCTGTTCGCCGGGCTCGTCGCGCACGTGTCGGCCTACGAGGAGCTGGCGCTGGACGCGGCGCTGCGCGGCGGCGTGGACCGCGTCGCCCGCGCGCTGCTCGCCCACCCCCTGGTCGGGCAGGCCGACCTCGCCGACAGGCTCGCCGGCGACCTCGTCGCCGCCAACCGCGAGCACCTGCCGTGGGCGAGGTGACCCCCGGCCGTCCGGGCGGCGTCCTCATCGCCGTGGACGGCGGCAACAGCAAGATCGACGCGGCCGTGGCGGGGCCAGGCGGCGAGCTTCTCGCCACCGCGCGCGGCCCGGGGTTCCGGCCGAAGACCACCGGGTTCGACGTCGCGCTGGAGTCGCTCGCCGGGGTCATCGACGCCGTGGTGGAGCGCGCCGGGGTCGAGCGCGGCGACGTCGCGCACCTCGCCGCGTACATGGCGAACGTGGACCTGCCCGCCGAGGAGGAGCGGCTGGAGAAGCTGCTGCTGGCGCGCGGCCCGGCGCCGAGCGTCCGGGTCGGCAACGACACGCTCGCGCTGCTGCGCAGCGCCGTCACCGAGGGCTGGGGCGTCGCCGTCGTGTGCGGCGCGGGCATCAACTGCGCCGGCATCGCCCCCGACGGCCGCACCGCCCGCTTCCCCTCGCTCGGCCCCCACACCGGCGACTGGGGCGGCGGCGGCGAACTCGGCCGCGCGGCGCTGTGGCACGGCATCCGCGGCGAGGACGGCCGGGGTCCCGAGACCGCGCTCACCGCCGCCGTCGCCGCGCACTACGGCGTCGAGCGCGCCATCGACGTCGGCCTCGGCATGCACGACGGCGACTTCGACCGGGAGAACCTCACCGAGCTGGCGCCGCTGCTGCTGGACACCGCCGAGGCGGGCGACCCGGTCGCCCGCGAGGTCGTGTTCCGGCTCGCCGAGGAGATCGCGCTGCTCGGGTCCGTGATCCTGCGCCGCCTCGGGCTTGAGGACTCCCCCGCCGAGGTCGTCCTCGGCGGGGGGATCCTGCGCGCCCGCCGCCCCCTGCTGATGGACGCGGTCGCCGAGCGCTACGCCGACGCCGCCCCCCGCACCCGCCTCCTCGTCCCCGAGGACCCCCCGCTGCTCGGCGCCGCGCTCCTCGGCCTCGACCAGCTCGACGCCCCGGCCGCCGTCCACCAGACCTTCCGGGCCGCCTTCCGCACCGCTTCCCGGGAGGGCTGACCTCGACCGGCAGGACGTACCGGCCCGCCGCCTTGACGTTGTAAGGTGCGGGCCGGTACTAGGGTCGGAGCGAAGACGGGCAGCGGGAGACCAAGGGAGGCGCCGTGCTGATCGGGTTCGCCGTACCGGTGTCGGGGGCGTGGGCCACCCCGGCCCACCAGGTGGAGATCGCGCGGCGCGCGGAGGAGCTCGGCTACCACTCGCTGTGGACGCTGCAGCGCCTGCTCAACCCCGCCGGCTCCCCCGAGCGCGACTACCGCGCCGTCCCCGACCCGCTGGTGACGCTGGCCTACCTCGCCGGGTTCACCCGGCGGGCGCGGCTCGGCGTGGCCGTGGTCAACCTGCCCTTCTACGCGCCCGCGATGCTCGCCAAGCAGGCCGCCACCCTCGACCACGTCAGCGGCGGGCGGCTCGACCTCGGGCTCGGGCTCGGCTGGATGCCCGAGGAGTTCGCCGCGCTCGGCGCCTCGATGGAGCGGCGCGGCGCCCGCGCGGAGGAGTTCCTCGCGGTGCTCCGGGCGCTGTGGCACGGGTCCGGGGAGTACCACGGGGAGTTCTACGACGTCCCGCCGGTGATCATGGAGCCGCGCCCGCTCCAGCCGGCGGGGCCGCCGGTGCTGCTCGGCGGCGCGTCCGAGCGGGCGCTGCGCCGGGCCGGGCGGCTCGCGGCGGGCTGGGTCAGCTCCAGCCGCGCCGACCCCGCCGCGCTCGGCCGCTCCATCGAGACCGTCCGCGCGGCGGCGCGGGAGGCGGGACGGGACGCCGCGGAGCTGCGGTTCGTTGCGCGGGCGGCCGTCCGGATCCGTCCCGGCGGGGTGGGCGGAGAGGACCGCAGGCCGCTCACCGGGACCCACGAGGAGATCCGCGACGACCTCGCGTCGCTGGAGCGGCAGGGCGTCACCGAGGCGTTCCTCGACCTGAACTTCGACCCCGAGGTCACCGGGCCGGACGCCGACCCGGACGCCGCGACACGGCTCGCGCACGAGGCGCTGGAGGCGTTCGCGCCCGTCTGAACGCTCGCAGGCGCCGCTCACAGGCGCCGCTCACAGGCGGGGGCGGCGGCCCTCCCAGGGGGTGCTCAGCACGACCGTCGTGCGGGTCGCGACGTTCGCCGCCGCGCGGATGAGCTGGAGCAGCTCCTCCAGCTCGTTGGGGGACGCGACGCGGACCTTGAGGATGTAGCTCTCGTCCCCGGCCACCGAGTGGCACGCCTCGATCGCGGTGAGATGGGCGAGCCGCTCGGGCGCGTCGTCGGGCGCGGCGGGGTCGGTCGGCTTGATCGACACGAACGCGGTCAGCGGCAGCCCGACCTGCTCGTGGTCGAGCTGCGCGGTGAACCCCTTGATCACGCCGCGCTTCTCCAGCCGCCGGACGCGCTGGTGCACGGCCGACACCGACAGGCCGGTCTCCTTGGCCAGATCGGTGAAACTCATCCGCCCGTCATCGGCCAGCAGCGCCATGATCTGACGATCGATCTCCTCCACGCCGGAAATCTAGCGTGCCGGGCGCCCTCCCCGGGGGCGGTCGGATCACAGAACGGACCACAGAACGGCGTCCCCGGCGCCGGGCGCCGCCCGAAACGCGGGGCTCAGGGGTGGCGGGGCGTGCCCCGGCCGGGCGCGCGGGCCGTGCGGATCGCGCCGCAGCTCCCCCGCACGACCAGCTCGGTCGGCAGCAGCACCGGCCCTCCCCTGCCCCGCCGGGCCCGGTCGCGCAGCAGCAGCTCGCACGCCCGGTAGCCGATGTCGCGGGCGGGACGCGCGACCGCGGTGAGCGGCGGGTCGCACAGCTCGGCCCACGCGACGTCGTCGACCATCGCGATCGACACGTCCGCGGGGACCCGCAGGTCCAGCTCGCGGGCGACCAGCACGGCGGCCTCGCCGAGCAGGTGCCCGGCGGCCAGGACGGCGGTCACGTCGGCGCGCCGCTGCAGCAGGCCCGCGGCCGCCGCGTAGGCGGCGTCGCCCGCCGGGCGGGCCGCGACGACCAGGTCCTCCTCGACCGGGACGCGCAGCTGCGCGAGCGTGTCGCGGAACGCGCGCTCGCGCACCCCGAGCGGCGTCCCCGGCTCCTCGCGCGGGACGCCGGGCGGCGCGGCGCCGAGGAAAGCGATCGTGCGGTGGCCGAGCCCGACCAGGTACTCCACGAGCGAGCGGACGCCGCCCGCGTCGTCGGCGAGGACCGCGGGGATCTCCGGCAGGCCCGGCAGGACCCGGTCGGCGAACACGACGCTGGAGCACACCCGGGCGGCGGCGCGCCAGTCGGCCTCCCGCCCGGCGGGCACCGCGATGACGCCGTCCACCCGCTGCTCGACGAGCCGGTCGAGGATCTCGGCCTCGCGGGCGGGGTCGCCGTGGGCGGCGTCCACGATGACGTGCTCGCCGAGCGTGCGGGCGCAGGCGAGCACGCCCGCGACCAGCTCCGCGCAGAACGGGTCGGTGACGTCCGGGACGATCAGCCCGATGCCGCCGCTGCGGCGCAGCTTCAGGCCGCGGCCGAGGGCGCTCGGCCGGTAGTCCAGCTCGCGGGCGGCGGCCAGCACCCGCTCGCGGGTCGCCGCGCTCACCGAGCCCGTGCCGGAGAACACCCGCGACACCGTGGCGATCCCGACGCCGGCCGCGGCCGCCACGTCCTTGATCGTCGCCGATCGCGGCTGCGTCACCACCCCGCCCCCTCCCGTCCCGGCCTTCCGATCATCTTCTCATGACCCGGCCTCCCCTGGAAACGATTCCATGTTGTTTACTCCGGAGACTGACATAAATTCCCTGTTGGACAGGGTGGATAGAAAACGTTTCCATCGGGAGGATCTGATGGCCAAGATCGTGCTGGACCGGGTCGACAAGGTGTACGCGGGCGGCGTCAAGGCCGTGGACGGCCTGGACCTGGAGATCCGCGACGGCGAGTTCATGGTCCTGGTGGGTCCGTCCGGCTGCGGCAAGTCGACCGCGCTGCGGATGATCGCCGGGCTGGAGGAGATCAGCGGCGGCAAGGTCTCGATCGGCGACCAGGTCGTCAACGACCTCGCGCCGAAGGACCGCGACATCGCGATGGTGTTCCAGAACTACGCGCTGTACCCGCACATGACCGTCGAGCAGAACCTCGCGTTCGGGCTGAAGCTGCGCGGCACCCCCAAGGCCGAGATCCGCAAGAAGGTCCACGAGGCCGCCAAGATGCTCGGCCTGGAGCAGTACCTCGGCCGCAAGCCCGCCGCGCTGTCGGGCGGCCAGCGCCAGCGCGTGGCGATGGGGCGCGCGATCGTCCGCGAGCCGCGCGCGTTCCTGATGGACGAGCCGCTGTCCAACCTCGACGCCAAGCTGCGCGTGTCCATGCGCGCGTCGCTGAGCCAGCTCCACGAGCGGCTCGGCGTCACCACCGTCTACGTCACCCACGACCAGGTCGAGGCGATGACGCTGGGCTCGCGGGTGTGCGTGCTGCGCGAGGGCAAGCTGCAGCAGGTCGACACCCCGCAGCGGCTGTTCGACAACCCGGTCAACCTGTTCGTGGCGGGCTTCATCGGCTCCCCGGCGATGAACTTCGTCTCCGCCGAGCTGACCGGCGGCGCCGGCGGCGGCGCGCGGATCTCCTTCGCCGGGTTCTCGCTGCCGGTGCCCGACTCGGTGCTCGCCGCCAAGCCGGGCCTGCAGAGCTACGTGGGCCGCACGGTGATCCTCGGCATCCGCCCGTCGGACTTCGAGGACGCCGCGCACGCCGACTCCGCGTGGGCGCCGCTGACCGTCAAGAGCAGCGTCACCGAGGAGCTGGGCAGCGAGATCAACGTGATCTTCGCGATCGACGCGCCGCCGGTCGAGCACAAGGACACCGCCGACCTGGCCGAGGACGCCGCCGAGGGCGAGACCGAGGCGATCCCGCTGATCGACAACCGGGCGCTGTGGACGGCGCGCGTCAACTCGCGCTCGCACGTCCGCCCCGGCCAGCAGGTCGACCTGGCCGTGGACACCACGCGGCTGCACTTCTTCGACCCGGCCAGCGGCCTGGCGATCGGGCACCCGGACGCGGCGGGCACGTCGGGCGCCGCGTCCCCGGCCGACACCGTCACCGACACGCTCCGCAAGTAGCCGCCGCCGCGCAGCCATCGTCAAGGACCACCGCCGAGGAGCCACCGCCAGGTAACACCGCCCTCCGCACGGCGACGCCCACGGCCCGCACGGACCGTGGGCGTCGCCCTGCCGGGCGGAGGGTCAGCCGGTGATCACCAGGCCGTGGTCGGTGGTGTTCATCGGCTCGTGGCCGTCCTCGGTGCACACCACGATGTCCTCGATGCGCGCGCCGTGCGGGCCCGGGTAGATGCCCGGCTCGACCGAGAACGCCATGCCGGGCTCCAGCGGCTCCCGGTTGCCCGCGACGATGTAGGGGTCCTCGTGGGTCTCCAGGCCGATGCCGTGGCCGGTGCGGTGGAAGAAGTGCTCCCCGTACCCGGCCGCCGCGATGATGTCGCGGCCCGCCGCGTCCACCGCCTCGGGCGTGACCCCGGGGCGGACCGCCGCGCACGACGCCCGCTGCGCCTCCTCCAGCACCCGGTAGTACTCCAGGTACGCGGCCGGGGGCTCGCCGACGCAGTAGTTGCGGGTGGAGTCCGAGCAGTAGCCGCTCGGCATCGTCCCGCCGATGTCGACCACGACGGGCTCGCCGGGGCCGATGACGCGATCGCCCGGCTCGGCGTGCGGGTTGGCGCCGTTCGGGCCGGACCCGACGATGACGAAGTCCACGGTGGCGTGGCCCTCGGCGATGATCGCGTCGGCGATGTCGCGGGCGACCTCGTGCTCGGTCCGCCCCGCCTTGAGGAGGCCGGGGACGCGGCGGTGGACGCGGTCGATCGCCGCGCCCGCCTCCCGCAGCGCCGCCACCTCGGCGGCGCTCTTGCGGATCCGCAGCGTCCGCAGCACCTCGCCCGCCGCGACCTGCTCGGCGCCCGGCAGCGCCGCGCGGAACCGCAGCGCCATCACCGCCCACATCCGGTCGGCCACGCCCACCCTCGCGAGGTCGCGGGGCAGCCGCGCGGCGGCGAGCGCGAACGGGTCGTCGGTCTCGTCCCACGGGACGAGCTCGACGTCCAGGCGCCCGGCGGGCGACTCCCGCGCGGCGGGCAGCTCCAGCCTCGGCACCATCATGAACGGCTCCCCGGCGGCGGGCACCACCAGGCAGGTCAGCCGCTCCAGCGGCAGCGCGTCGTACCCGGTGACATAGCGCAGGTCCGGGCCGGGCGTCAGCAGCACCGCGCCGAGGCCCGCCCGCGCCGTGGCCTCCCGCACCCGTCCGACGCGCTCGCGCGGATACAACTCCGTCGTCACATCCGTCTCCATGCCGGTCGCGACGGCACCGCGCGGCGCCGACCGCGCCGCGTGCCGCCGCTCCCTCCTCCCTGTGACCTGGCCTTATGTCGTCTCACCTGTGCTCGGAGGCGGGACGCCCGCCCCGGGCACACCACCAGGATCCCAAGGACCCCGGCCTCCCGGCGCCCCGGCCCGCCCCCGCCGGCGACACCCGCGCCCCCGCGCGCCCGGGTCGGCCCGGGACCGTCGTACCGGCGTGCGACGATGGGGCGCATGAGCGGGTTGATGCTGCTGGACACGCCGTCGCTGTACTTCCGCGCCTTCTTCGGGGTGCCCGAGTCGGTCACCGCCCCCGACGGGACGCCGGTGAACGCGGTGCGCGGCCTCGTCGACATGATCGCGCGGCTCGTCCAGGACCGCTCCCCCGACCGGCTCGTGTGCTGCATGGACGCCGACTGGCGGCCCGAGTTCCGGGTCGCGGCGCTGCCGTCCTACAAGGCGCACCGGGTCGCCGACGACGGCGGCGACCAGACGCCCGACGCGCTGGAGGCGCAGCTCCCGGTGATCGACGCCGTCCTCGCCGCGTTCGGGCTCGCCAGCGCGGGCGTCGCCGGGTACGAGGCGGACGACGTCATCGGCACCCTCGCGGTGCGCGGCGCCGCCGAGGGCCCGGTCGACATCGTCACCGGCGACCGCGACCTGTTCCAGCTCGTCGACGACGCCGGGCCCGTCGCCGTCCTGTACACCGCGCGCGGCATCAGGAACCTCCAGATCATGGGCGAGAAGGAGGTCGCGGAGAAGTACCGCATCCCGGGCCGCGCCTACGGCGACTACGCGACGCTGCGCGGCGACCCCAGCGACGGGCTGCCCGGCGTGCCGGGCGTCGGCGACAAGACCGCGGCGGCGCTGGTCACCCGGTTCGGGTCGGTCGCGGGGATCCTCGCCGCGCTGGACGCGGGCACCGACGAGGGCTTCCCGGCGGGCGCGCGCCGCCGGATGGAGGCCGCCCGCGGGTACCTGGCCTCCGCCGAGACGGTGGTCCGCGTCGTCACCGACATCGACGCGCCCGAGCTGACCGGCCTGCACGACCGGCTCCCCACCGAGCCCCGCGACCCCGAGGCGCTGGTCGAGCTGGCCGACCGCTGGAACCTGTCGGGCCCCGTCAACCGCCTCCTCAACGCCCTCGCCCGCTGACCGCCCGCCGGACCGCCCGCTGACCGCCCGCTGACCCGCCCGCCGGACCGCCCGCGCCGGCCGTCCCGCCGACCGTCATCCGCCGGAGCGCCGTGACCTGGGGGCTTGACCGGCGCGAGACCCACTGTGTCAGGTGACGCAGACGGTATGGGCCCACGGGTGCAGCCTGGGGAATCAGTGAGGGGGTTTCCTGAGGGACATGCGATGCCGGCACCGCCGCTGGACAGGGCAGGACACGCGCCCCGTCCGCGGCGGCCGCATGAGCGGACCGGTATCCGCGGCACCGGGCCTCAGCGCCCCACTCCTCCCACCAGCCGCGGGTACCGGTTCACCTGGCGGCGCGTCCCTGCCCCGACCCGCGGGCCCGCGGGCCCGGGAAGCGGACCCCTCGTGAGCGAACGGACCGGCCCCGACCTCACCCTCGCGCGCGGCGAGGGCTTCTGGGACGACCTCGACACCCCCCAGCGCGCGGCGCTGCGGCAGGTGGCGCGGCCGCGCAACTACCAGCCGCGCATGCCGCTGTGCTACCAGGGCGACGAGTCCGACCACATCATCCTCATCGAGAGCGGCTGGGCGAAGGTCATCTCCTCCACCGCCGACGGGCACGAGGTGGTGCTGGCCGTGCGCGGCCCCGGCGACCTCGTGTGCGAGAGCGCGGTGCTCGGCGGCCGGGAGCGGTCGGCGACCGTGACGGCGCTCAGCCCGATCCGCGCGCTGGTGGTGCCCGCCGCGCGCTTCACCGCCTTCCTCGACGCCCATCCCGCCGTGTGGCTGCTGGTCAGCGGCACGTTCGTGCGCCGCCTGGACGACGCGGACCGGCGCCTGCAGGCGCACGTGTCGGCGCGCGGCGCCCGGCGGCTGGCGCTGCTGCTCACCCAGCTCGCGGAGCTGTCGGCGCGGCACTGCCCGCCCTCCCCCGACGGCCGCGTCGACATCGCCCCGCCGCTGTCGCAGGAGGAGCTCGGCAGCTGGATGGACGCCTCCCGCGAGACCGTCGCGCGCGCCCTGAACAGCCTGCGGCGGCGCGGCCTGGTCAGCACGGGCTGGCGGAAGATCACCGTGGTGGACCTGCCCGGCCTGCGGGCGTTCGCGAACGGCCAGGACTGACCGCGGCCCCGCCCTTTACATTGTAGATTCGCAATGGTGACGAGCGGTGCGGGTCGTCGTGCACCATGGAGGGGTGACGGAGGTTCTGGACGGGCAGGCCGGGGCGGCGGCCCCCGCCGTGCGGCCGCTGGCGGAGCTGGTGGCGGGCGGCGGCGTCCTGGTGCTGAGCGGGGCTGGGCTGTCCACCGAGTCGGGCATCCCCGACTACCGGGGCGAGACCGGGCAGCGGCAGCGCGCCCGCTCCACCGAGCAGCCGATGACCTACCAGCGGTTCACCGGCAGCGCCGCCGCGCGCCGCCGGTACTGGGCGCGCAGCCATCTCGGCTGGCGGCACATCGCGGGCGCGCGCCCGAACGGCGGGCACCTCGCGGTCGCCGAGCTGCAGGCGCGGGGGCTGGTCGGCGCGGTCATCACGCAGAACGTGGACGGGCTGCACCAGGCCGCCGGGGCGCGGGACGTGGTGGAGCTGCACGGCGCCCTGTCCCGGGTGGTGTGCCTGGCCTGCGGCGGGCGCACGCCGCGCGGCCACCTGGAGCGGCGCCTCCGCGAGGCCAACCCCGGCTGGGCCGGGCGGGCGGAGGCGGTGAACCCCGACGGCGACGTCGCCCTCGACGACGCCGCCGTGGACGCCTTCCGGACCGTGGGCTGCGACCGGTGCGGCGGCCCGCTGAAGCCCGACGTGGTGTTCTTCGGGGAGAACGTCCCGCCCGCCCGCGTCGCGGAGTGCTACGCGCTGACCGAGGCGGCCCGCGCGCTGCTGGTGCTCGGGTCGTCGCTGACGGTGATGTCGGGGCTCCGGTTCGTCCGGCACGCGGCGCGGCTCGGCGTCCCGGTCGCGATCGTGAACCGGGGCGCCACGCGGGGTGACGCGCACGCGGCCCTCACGCTGGACGCGCCGCTCGGCACGGCGCTGGCCGCCCTGCTCGCCGAACTGGGGCCCGCCGTGGCGCCCGGAACCGTCCCCTCCGCCTGATCCCCGTCCGCCCGGCCGTCCGCCGAGGCGACCGTCGGCGCGCCGCCACCGGAACGATCACGTCGGCCGCCGGGGCGGTGTGCGCCCGAGTCCGCAGATCCGGGGCGTCGGGCTGGGATAGGGTGTCGCCCTGTTCGATGGGGTTCGCAGGGCGGGGGCGTCACTTGTCAGGTATGCGGCCACCGGGGGATCTCACCCCGTGTCTGCTCGGGGCCTCGGTGTGGGACGACGACCGGGTACGGGACGCGGGGATCCCGATCTACGACATGCCGCTGGTGTCGGTGGGCGGCGGGCTCGGCTCGTTCACGCTGCTGGACGTGCTGCGGATCCAGGGCGCCGCCACCGCGTCCATGCGGGTGGTGTCCAGCCGGGACGCGCCCTGGCAGTCGTGGGAGTACCTCACGCGCGTGTCGCAGCTCCCGGCGGGCGAGCGGATCCGCTCCGACGCGGGCGCGCGACCCGACAACATCTGGGGCTTCCCCTCCTACGCCGTCCACGAGGCGTGGCGGGACCGTTCCCCCCGCCTGCTGTGGCAGGTGCTGACCGAGCCGATCCTCAGCGACTTCTTCAGCCCGCGCGCGCAGACGGTGTTCGACACCGTCCGGCGGGAGGCCGACCGGATCTCCTACTGGGAGATGCTCGTCAAGGGCCAGGTCCGGATGGTGCGGCGCCGCGCGGGCGGCGGGTACTTCACCGTCCTGAACCCGCCGCCGGGGACGGCGCCGACCAGGCGGGTCGCGATCCGGTCGAAGTACGTGCACCTGGCCGTCGGCTACCCCGGGCTGAAGTTCCTGCAGGACCTCCAGGAGTTCCGCGAGACCCACAACGACTACCACCGCGTCGTGAACGCCTACGAGCCGCACGAGCACGTGTACGAGACGCTCAAGTCGCGTCCGGGCGTGGTGGTCGTGCGGGGCGCGGGGATCGTCGCCTCGCGCGTCCTGCAGCGGCTGATGGACGACCGGGAGCGCCACGGCCTCCAGACCCGGATCGTGCACGTGTTCCGCACGTATGTGACCGGCGCGCACGGTCCGCACCCGTGGATGCGGCGCAAGGGCGGCGACGGCTGGGCCTACCAGGCGTTCACACTGCCCAAGTCGGCGTTCGGCGGGCAGTTGAAGGCGCAGTTCCGCAAGGCGTCGCCGGAGCGGCGCGCGGCGCTGTCCAAGGCCGTCGGCGGGACCACGACGCCGAAGCTGCGCCGCTGGCAGGAGCAGATGCGGCTGGGCCGGAGCGGCGGCTGGTACGTGCCGGTCCAGGCCGTCGTCGACCGGGTCGAGCCGTCGCCGGACGGGCGGCTGGTCAGCCACGTGCGCGGCGACGACGGCGGCCGGGCGCGGCACGTGTCGGACTTCATCGTCGACTGCACCGGGCTGGAGGCCGACATGCCCGAGCACCGGGTGCTGGCCGACCTGCTCCAGCACGGCGGGGCGCGGCGCAACGGCGCGGGCCGGCTCGCGGTCGCGCCGAGCTTCGCGGTGCTCGGCGCCGAGAGCGGCGACGGCGTGCTCTACGCCTCGGGCGCCGCGGCGGCGGGCAACCACTTCCCCGCCGTGGACAGCTTCCTCGGCATGCAGACCGCCGCGCTGGACATCGCCGCCGACCTCGCCCGGCGCGGGTTCTGCCGGCGGCTCGGCCCGGCGCGGTCGGTCCGCCAGTGGACGCGCTGGGCCACCGGCCGCCCCGTCTGACCCCTCTCCCCCGCCACCCCCCGCCTCCCTCCTCACATCTCGGTTCCCCCAGGAGCGTCCCACCGTGATCCCGACCCTCGCCGGTCGCCTCCAGACCCGGGTGTTCGTGCTGGCGACCGTCGGCGCGGTACTGACCGCGCTGATCGTGCCGGTGCTGCCCGGCACCGCGGGCCCGCTCGCGCAGACCTACCGGACCGCCTACCTGATCCTGCTCGCGGTCGCCGTGGTCGGGCTCGGCTGGGAGCTGCTCTACCACCTGGTGATGCAGTTCCGCTGGGACAAGGACTGGCCGACGCTGTTCGGACTCGTCACGATGGTCCCGGAAGGGTTGGTGATGTGGTTCCTGCTGGACGGCGGGCTGGTGCCGGGCGTGCGGGGGCATGTCGCGGCCTCCACCTTCGCGACGATGTTCGTCGTGGTGTGGCTCGGGCAGTGGCTGTTCCTCAACGGTCCGATGCGGGTGCTGTCGGTGACGTGGCGGCTGCGGGGCGGGCGGCTGCTGTGAGGGGCGGCGTGCACGGGTTCGCGCGGCCGCTGCCGGGCGACGGGCTCGTCGCCCAGGAGGGCTCCCTCTCGCTGGTGTGCGCCGCGCCGGACGCGGTGACCGCGCCACTGGTCGACGCGCTCCTCACGGCGCTGGAGGAGGTCGCGGAGGCGGACGGGGACGGGACCGCGCTGGTGGGCCGGGTCGCCGGGCTCCTCGCGGCGCGGCGCGGCCTGCGCCCGCACGCGTGCGCGGTCGCCGGGCCGTCCGGGGAGTCGGGGCTCGCGGTGCTGGTCAGCGGGGACGCCGGCGCCCGGGTGATGCTGGCGGGCGGCGCGGAGGTCCGGCTCGGCGGCGCCCCGGGCGGCACGGAGGAGCGGACCGTCCAGGGACCCGTCGCGAGCCTCGAACTGGCCCTCGGCACCGCCGGGCGGGCCGAGCCGCGCCTGCGGCTGACCTCGGGCGTCGTGCGGGGCGGCGGGCTGCGCCGGTCATTGCGGCGGCCCGCGCGAGCATCCGTCCGGCCGGTTCGGCCCGCCGCCGGGTCGGCCGCGCAGGCGGCGGTGCGGGCCGCCGGGAAGCCCTCCGTCCAGGAGCTCGCGCGGCCCGCGCCGAAGGTCGCGCCGCCGCCCACGGCGATCGAGCCGGCGCCCGAGCCGGTCAGCCTGATCCGCAAGCACCCGAGGCGCGCGACCGGCCCGCGGGTGCTCGGGGTGAACTGCAAGAACGAGCACTTCAACGACCCCCGCGCGCACTACTGCGCGGTGTGCGGGATCTCGATGCTGCAACTCACGCTCTCGCCGTTCCACGGGCCCCGGCCGCCGCTCGGGGTGCTGCTGCTGGACGACGGCCACGCGATCCCGCTCGACCACGACCAGCTCGTCGGGCGCGTCGCCGAGAAGGCGCCGGAGGTGGCCGCGGGGAAGGCGCGCCCGCTGCGGCTGACCGACGAGGAGGCGTCGGTGTCGCGGCGGCACGCGCTCGTCCGGCTGGACGAGTGGCAGGTGAGCGTGGTCGACCTCGGCTCCGCGAACGGCACGGCGGTGCGGGACCCGGGCACGGAGGAGTTCCGCAGGCTGCCGCCGGAGACCGCGGTCGAGCTGCGGCCGGGCGCGACGGTCCGGATCGGGCTGTCGCGCACCTTCCGATTCGAATCCAACCGCAAGGTGTGATCCGCTTCTGCGGGATCATGGCCCGCGCGGGACGCCCGTCCGCACGGCGGCGCTCCCGCTGACTCCCCCCGGTCGGCTCCGCCGGCTCCCCCTGGAAAGGACCTCGATGCGATCACGGCCCGTGGGCGGCATCGCCTTCGCCCATCCACCGGCCTTCTGGGCCGGTTTCCTCGCGTGCGTCGCGGGGGTGGTGCTGCACCTGCCGATGTACCTGGACTCGTCCGACATGCACTACCACATGGCGGACATGCCGATGGACACCCCGATGAAGGCCGGGATGGCGCTGATCGTGGCGGGGCTCGCCGCGACCGCCTACGGGCTGATCCCCCGGGGGCTCCGGGCGCCCCGGGGCGCGGAGGTGCGGGTGCGCGCGGCGCGGGACGCCCCGTTCCGTCCGGCGCACATCGGGCTGGTGCTGGTGATGACGACGGCGGTGACGATCGACGCGATGAAGCCGATCTCGCTGTCGTTCGTCGCGCCGGGGATGGGCAAGGAGTACGGGCTGAAGTCGGCGCTGAACCCGGGCGGGCACTGGCCGGTGGCGCTGCTGCCGCTGTTCGGGCTGACGGGAACGGTCCTCGGCTCGTTCCTGTGGGGCTGGCTCGGCGACCACATCGGGCGCCGCTCGTCGATCCTGCTGGCCGGGGTGATGTTCGTGGCGACGGCGGTGTGCGGGACGATGCCGTCGTTCTGGTGGAATCTCGTGATGTGCCTGCTGATGGGGCTGGCGGCGGGCGGGATGCTGCCGATCACGTTCTCGCTGCTGGCGGAGATGGTCCCGGGGCGGCACCGCGGCTGGGTGATGGTGCTGATCGGCGGGAACCTGGCCCTCGCCTACGTGATCACCAGCTCGCTGTCGTCGGCGCTCGTCCCGCACTACTCGTGGCGGATCCTGTGGCTGGTGGGGCTGCCCACGGGCGTCGCGCTGATCCTGCTCAACCGGTGGATCCCCGAGTCGCCGCGCTTCCTGCTCGCGCACGGCCGCGAGGCCGAGGCCCGCGAGATCATGGCCCGCTACGGCGTGGTCGAGGCGTCGGAGGAGGAGGCCGCCGCGGACGTGGCGCGCGACGAGCGGGAGGAGGCCGCGCGCGGCGCCGGGTACCTGCCGCTGTTCCGGCGGCCGTTCGGCGGGCTGAGCCTCGCGGTGGTGATCCTCGGGCTCGGGATCGGGCTGGTGACCTACGGGTTCCAGCTGTGGATCCCCTCCAACCTGCAGAAGCTCGGGCTGGCGCAGAAGAGCGCCGACGAGGCGCTGCGGGACTCCTCGCTGCTCGGGCTGCCGCTGGTGTTCGTCGCCGCCGCGATGTACGGGCTGTGGAGCGCCAAGAAGACGATCATCGTGCTGACGGCGCTGGTCGCGGCGGCGCTGGTGGCGTTCTCGTTCGCGGGCGAGGACCTGGCGCACGACCGCGTGTGGCTGTACGTCCTGCTGGCGGGCCCGATCGTCGGGACGGCGACGATCGGCGCGGTGCTGGCGGCCTACAGCTCGGAGATCTACCCGACGCGGATCCGGTCGCGTGGGTCGGGCCTGTCGGCGGGCGTCGGCAAGCTCGGCGGCGTGGTCGTGACGGTCGTGCTGGTCGCGGGCTCGACGGTGCCCTCGATCGGGCAGACGGCGCTGCTCGGCGCGATCCCGCTGCTGGCCGCCGTGGTCGTGGTGATGTTCTTCGGCGTCGAGACGCGGCGGGCGGCGGGCCCGGCCGGTCCGCCGGGAGCCGCGTCCGCCGACACCTGACGCACGGCCGGTCCCGGGCTAGCCCGCCCTCTCGCGGACGAGGGCGGGCAGGCCAGGGCGCTGCGCGAGGAACGCCGCGGCGAGCGCGGACCAGGCGAACGTAGCGGCCCGGACGCCGGCCCTGGAACGCCTGTTGAACGCGCCCGTCGCGAGCCGTCCGAGGACCAGGCCGGGCACGGCGCCCGCGGCCAGCCCGTAGGCGAGCCCGGCGAGCATCGTCGCGCGACCTGGTTCGGGGCCGTCGTCCCCGCGATCCGCCGGGCCAGCGGCTCGGGGATGAACAGGACGCCGCAGGAACCGGGCGCGGGCGGCACGTCCTGGCGGCTCGCGGCGGGCCACAGGTACTCGGGCGAGGACACGGTGCCGCGCACGCCCAGGCTCCGCCAGGAACCGCCGTGCCAGACCGCGATCCGCGAGCCGGGCGCCAGGTGCGCGTGGTCGGCGACGGTCCAGGTAGGCGCCCTTCAGGACCTTCACCCCGTTCACCTCGGGCTGCGCGGCGGCGGGGAGCCCGGCGACGCGTCCGACGAGCGGGGACCCGTCGGGCATGCGCATCGGGACGTCGGCGACGGTGCGCGCGCCGGGGGCCTGGAGACCGCCGCGGGCAGCCCCTCCGGCTCCCGCTCCGGCGCGTGCATCACCGCAGCGCCTCGACCGACCCGAAGTAGTGCGCGAGCGCGTTGTCGGCCCGCGCCCGCTTTGCCACGACCCGGGAGGTCACCGCGGCCCAGCCGCCCTCGGCCAGCACCTCGTCGTCGGCCATCCCGCCGCTTGGTCACTCGCTTGGCGACTGCCCGATAGCGGTACCGACGGTGCGAGGAGCGGCGGGGCAGGGCCCTTGACGGGGGCGGGCGGCGCGTCCGACGATTCGGTGATCAACGGCCGTGGGCGGCGGGACGAGCGGAGGGGACGCCGGTGGGGAAGACACGATCGAGCGGGACGGGGCCCGGCGACATCGCGCCGGACGGGTCGGCGGTGGAGTTCTACGCCGCGCAGCCCCGCAACGAGGAGGCCGCCGCGCTGGTGCACGGCGCGCTGCCGCCGGGCGCGTCGATCCTGGAGCTGGGCGCGGGCGCGGGGCGGGTCACCGCGCCGCTGGTGGCGCTCGGGCACCCGGTCACGGCGGTGGACGACTCGGCGGAGATGCTCGCCCGGGTGACGGGCGCGCGGACGGTGTGCTCGCCGATCGAGGACCTGGACCTGCCGGACCGGTTCGGCTGCGTGCTGATGATGTCCTACCTGGTCAACTACGGTGACCGGACGGCGCTGCTGGACGCCTGCCGCCGGCACGCCGCCCCGGACGGGCTGGTGATCGTGCAGCGCGAGACCGTCGACTGGGAGGAGGCCCCCCGCGCGTGGTCGCACGACGGGATCGACTTCCGGCTGTCCGAGCTGGAGCGGCTGGACCCGGAGCGGTGCGCGGCGACGATCGAGTACCGGATGGGCGAGCGCCGCTGGACGCACTCCTTCGTCTCGCGGAGGCTGGGCGAGGAGGAGCTTCCGGAGGTGCTGGCGGCGTCAGGGCTGCGCCTGGACCGGTTCCTGGACGAGGAGCACGGCTGGGTGGCCGCACGCCCCGCCTGACCGTCTCACGTGGCCGGCCCGGGGCGCGATGCCCCGGGCCGGTCAGGTGATGCGGGTCAGGCGTCGCGGCGCTTCAGCAGGGTCGCCGCGAGGGCGAGCAGCAGCACCGTCCACACGGCGAAGACGCCGTAGCCCTGCCAGGGCGTCAGCAGGTCGTCCTTGCCCTGGTGGGCCTGGGCGATGAGGTGCCCGGCCTCGGAGGGCAGGTAGGCGTGGACGTGGTCGCCGAGGCTGCCGGGCAGCAGCGCGGCCAGCGGCGAGAGCACGAGCACGAACCCGATCACGCCGGTGATGCCGCCGGCGGGGTGCCGCACGATCGCGCCGATCGCCATCGCGAACAGGCCGAGCATCGCCAGGTACAGGCCGCCGCCGACGACCGCGCGCAGCACGCCGGGGTCGCCGAGCGACACCGGCACCTTGTCGTTCATCAGCGCGGCGCCGATGAAGAACGACGCGAACGACACCACGACGCCGAGGACGAGCATCAGCAGCCCGAACACGGCGGCCTTCGCCCACAGCATCGGCAGCCGGCGCGGCACGGCCAGCAGGCTCGCGCGGATCATGCCGGTGGAGTACTCCGAGGCGATCACCAGGACGCCGAGGACGCACACGGTCAGCTGGCTGAGGAAGAACCCGCTGCCGAGGATCATGCTGGTGGGGTCGGCGGCGATCGTCGCGCGGTCGCCCGCGTCGGTCTTGTCCCACTGCCCGACGGTGAGCCCGACGAACAGGGCGGTGAAGCCGAGGTCGAGGACGACCAGCAGGATCAGCGACCACAGCGTCGAGCGGACCGTGCGGATCTTCGTCCACTCGGCGATCATGAGCCGGCCGACGCGCTTGCCGAGCGGCACCGGCGCCGTCCCGGGCGGCGCGGACGCGGCGTGGCCGGAGGTGGCGGCGGTCATCGGGTCTTCCCTTCCTGTGCGGGAACGGCACCCGGGATCGCCGCGGCACCGTCGAGGCCGGCCGCGGCGGCCGCGCCCCCGGCGGTGTCGCCGTACTCGACGCTCTCGCGGGTGAGTTCCATGAACGCCGCCTCCAGCGACCCGCGGCGCGGGGTGAGCTCGTGCAGCACCAGGCCCTCGGCGGCGGCGAGTTCGCCGACGCGCGGCGCCTCCATGTGGGTGACGGTGAGCGGGGCGCCCGGCTCGGCGCCGGGCACGACCGTGGCGCCCTCGGCGGTGAGCAGGCCGGTGAGCCGCTCGGCCTCGGGGGTGCGGACGAGGACCATCTTCTCGGTGCTGCGCTCGATGAACTCCTCGGTGGAGCAGTCGGCGATCAGCTTGCCCCGGCCGATGACGATGAGGTGGTCGGCGGTGACCGCCATCTCGTTCATCAGGTGGCTGGAGACGAACACCGTGCGCCCCTCGGCGGCGAGCCGCTGCATGAGGGTGCGGATCCAGACGATGCCCTCGGGGTCGAGGCCGTTGACCGGCTCGTCCAGGATGAGGATGGACGGGTCGCCCAGCAGCGCGGCGGCGATGCCGAGCCGCTGCCCCATGCCCAGCGAGAAGCCGCCGGCGCGCTTGCGGGCGACGCCGGTGAGGCCGACGAGCTCGATGACCTCGTCGAGCCGCTTGCGGCCGACGCCCTGGGTCTGGGCGAGGCAGCGCAGGTGGTTGTAGGCGCTGCGGCCGGTGTGGACCGCGCGGGCCTCCAGCAGCGCGCCGACGACCCGCAGCGGCTCGTGCAGGTCGCGGTAGTGGCGGCCGTGGATGCGCGCGTCGCCGCGGTGCGGCCGGTCGAGACCGAGCAGCAGCCGCATCGTGGTCGACTTCCCGGCGCCGTTCGGGCCGAGGAAGCCGGTCACCCTGCCGGGGTGCACGGTGAAAGAGAGGTCATCCACGGCGAGCCTGTCGCCGTAGCGTTTGGTGAGGTTCTCCGCCTCGATCATGCGTTTACGTCCTGGGGGGTCGATGACGGGTTCGGTGACCGGGATCACACTAACGTGCTGATCGTCGGCGACGGATCCTCCTGGAAGCCGATCCGTCTCCGACCACGGTAGGGGAATCCCGGAGGTGTAGGACAATCCGGTCTCCTACTTCGTGGGGAGCAGGGACGGGTCGTCTGGAGGCCCGATGACGGGCGGGGCGGCGGCGGGAATGCTGGGGTGGCGACCGAAAGGGAGGCCCATGACAGCCGAGCCCCAGCCCGCGACGGACCCCGCCGCGGGGCCCGCCGAAGAGCCCGCGCCGAACCCCGGACCCCGGCGGGGGCGTCCGAGGCTCCGCCGGTGGGCGCGGCGGGCCGCGGTGGCGTTCCTCGCGCTGCTGGTGCTGGCGACCTGCTTCTCCTTCGGCTACAACGCGGCGACGGCGGGCCGCGCCCGCGAACCGGACGGGCTGGAGTTCGTCCAGGCCGCCGGGATCCGCACCCGCTACCGGCACTGGGGGACGCAGGGGCCGCCGGTGGTGCTGGTGCACGGAGCCGCCGAGTCGTCCGACACCTGGGAGGCGGTGGCGGCGCGGCTCGCGGCGCGGCACCGGGTGTTCGCGCTCGACCTGACCGGCTGGGGCTACAGCGAGCGCCGCGCCCCCTACGACGCCGCGCACCAGGGGGAGCAGCTCCTGGGGTTCCTGGACGCGCTGCGCCTGGACGGCGCGCTGGTCGTCGGGCACTCCAGCGGCGCGGGCGTGGCCGCCGAGGCGGTGCTGCGCGCCCCGTCCCGGATGGGCGGGCTGGTGTTCCTGGACGGCGACGCCCTGGACACCGGGGCGGGGTCGGGCGCCGACGGGCTGCGGTTCGTGCTGCGCGACCCGTTCCGGACGACGCTGCTGCGGCTGGCGGTCCGCTCCGACTGGGTGATCAGGAAGATCTACGGGTCGCAGTGCGGGCCGGCCTGCCCCCGGCTGGACGGCGCGGGCGTGGACCGGTGGCGGCGCCCGTTCCAGGTCGAGGGCGCCGAGGAGGCGCTGTGGCGGATGCGGGGCGTGGTCGGGCTGCCCGCGTCCCGGGTCGCGGACCTCGCGCGGGTCCCGCTCCGCAAGGCGGTGGTGTTCGGCGCCGGCGACGACGTGTTCTCCGCCGCCACCCCCCGCGAGACGGCCGCCCGGATCGGCGCCCCGCCCCCGACGGTCATCCCGGGGGCGCGGCACCTGGCGCTGGTGTCGCACCCGCGCGAGGTCGCGGACGCGATCGAGGCCGCGGCCCCGGGGCGCTGATTGCGGGCCCGGCCCGGCGCGGGGCCGGGCCCGGACGCGCGGTCAGGCGGTGGCGAGCTCGTCGGCCGCGTTGACGTCCTTGTGGAACCGCCTGTTGACGTAGAGCCGCTCGCCGAGCGACTCGCAGCGCCACCACAGGCCGGAGGGCGGGCCGATCCGCGTGTAGCGGGGCACCTCGCGCAGGACCTCCTTGACGGGCGTCATCCGCAGCCGCCCCGACCCGCACACCAGGATCCGCCGGTCGGTGACGACCACGACGCGGTAGGCGTTGGCGAACAGGATGATCCAGTAGGAGATCAGGGCGAAGTACTGGCTGGTCGTCTGGGCGCAGAACACCGCCTGGATGTTCTCGCCCGGCTGCAGGACGTGGGCCGCGTTGGCACGCAGTTTGTCGCGGATAGCCACGGTCAGGACCTTTCTCGCGTGTCGCATGGGCGCCGACCGGTGGCCGCCGGCACCGGACGGCACGCGGGCACGGCACGGCTCCCACGGCCCTCAGGGGGCGTCGGGCGCTCCGCATTGTGCCAGCCGGACTCCCCCGCAATACGACATTTCACGGCAGAGCCAGAAATCGCCGCCGTTTCGTTTCTTTCAGGCACCGCCGGACGCCACCGCCCAGGTCAGGCGACCGGCGGCGGCGGGCGGCGGGCGGCGGTGTCAGGCGACCGAGGAGTAGGCGACGACGCCGCGCCGCATCGCGTCCATCGCGCGGCGGGCGGTCTTGCGGATGTGGCTGTTGGGCGGCGCGGCGTCGGCGACCTGCCCGAGCAGGTCGAGGAGCTGCTTGACGGCGCGGACGAAGTCCCCGGCGGTGAGGTCGCTCTCCAGCAGCACCGCGTCGAGGTCGTCGCCCTTGGCCCACCGGTAGGCGGTCCAGGCGAACCCGAGGTCGGGTTCGCGCAGGAACGAGACGCGGTTGTCGCGCTCGACGCCCTCCAGCTCGCCCCAGAGCCGCACCATCGCGGCGAGCGCGTCCTGCGCGGGGCCGGGCGGCGTGCGGGGCGGGGTGGCGTCGTCGGGCTGCCGCGACTCGTAGACGAGCGCGGACACGCACGCGGCGAGGCCCGCGTGGTCGAGGTGCTCCCACAGGCCCTCGCGGAGGCTCTCGGCGGTCAGCAGGTCCAGCTCGTTGTAGATGCGGCCGAGGCGGCGGCCCTCGTCGGTGACCGAGTCGCCCTCCAGGTAACCGAGCTGCTGCAGGACGGCGCAGACCCGGTCGAAGGTGCGGGCGATCACCTGGGAGCGGCCCTCGACGCGGCGGCGGAGCTGCTCGGTCTCGCGGTCGAGCCGGTGGTAGCGCTCGGCCCAGCGGGCGTGGTCCTCGCGCTGGTCGCAGCCGTGCACGGGGTGGCGGCGCAGCTCGGCGCGCAGCCGGGCGACCTCGGCGTCGTCGGCGGCGGGCACGTCCCGCCCCCGGCGGCGCTCACGGACGTCCACGGGGACCTTGTTCCGCAGCGTGGACGCCAGGTCGCGGCGGTCCTGCGGGTTGCGGGGGCTGAACGACTTCGGGATGCGGATCCGCTCGACGGGCTCCACGGCGCGGGGGAAGTCCTGGATGGACAGCCGCTGCACGGACCGGTTCACGGTCAGGACGAGCGGCGCGGGCCCGTCCGAGCGCCGCCCGACGCCGGGGTCCAGCACGACCGCGAGCCCCGACCGCCGCCCGGACGGCACGAGGATGACATCGCCCGGCCGCAGGTGCTCCAGGGATTTCGCGGCCTCGGCGCGGCGGGCGGAGGACCGCTCCCGCGACATCTCCGACTCCCGGTCCGACAGGCGCCGGCGCAGCGCCGCGTACTCCATGAAGTCGCCGAGGTGGCACTCGGCGGCCTTGGCGTACCCGGCGAGGGCCTCCTCGTTCTTGTGGACCTGCCGGGCGAGGCCGACGACGGCGCGGTCGGCCTGGAACTGCGCGAACGACTCCTCCAGCAGCGTCCGGGCGCGCTCGTTGCCGACGGCGCCGACGAGGTTCACGGCCATGTTGTAGGACGGCCGGAAGCTGGAATTCAGCGGGTAGGTGCGGGTGCCGGCGAGCCCGGCGACCGACGCGGGCTCCACGCTCGGCCCCCACACCACGACGGCGTGGCCCTCGACGTCGATGCCGCGCCGCCCGGCGCGCCCGGTGAGCTGGGTGTACTCGCCCGGGGTGAGGTCGACGTGCGCCTCCCCGTTCCACTTGTCGAGCTTCTCGATCACCACGGTGCGGGCGGGCATGTTGATGCCGAGCGCGAGCGTCTCGGTCGCGAACACCGCCTTGATCACCCCGCGGGTGAACAGCTCCTCGACGATCTCCTTGAAGGTGGGCAGCATCCCGGCGTGGTGGGCGGCGACGCCGCGCTCCAGCGCGGCGAGGAAGTCGTCGTAGCCGAGGATCCGCAGGTCCTCGGCGGTGATGTCGGCGGTGCGCAGCGACGCGTGCGCGCGGATCTCCTCGGCCTCCTCCTTGGAGGTGAGCCGGATCCCGGCGTTCAGGCACTGCAGGACGGCCGCGTCGCAGCCGGCGCGGCTGAAGATGAACGTGATCGCCGGGAGCAGCCCGGCGCGCTCCAGCCGCTCGATGACCTCGGGCCGGGGCGGCGGCCGGAACCGCTGGGGGCGGGGCGCGCGGCGCCGCCCGGTGCGCCGGCCCTGGTTGACCTTGGAGCGGCGGACCTCCTCGACGGCCATCCGGGTGAGCTGCGGGTTCAGGCGGGCCTGCCGGTCCTTGCCCTTGCCGGTGTCGACGAACAGGTCGTACAGCCGCGTCCCGACGAGCATGTGCTGGAACAGCGGGACGGGCCGGTGCTCGTCGACGATCACGGCGGTGTCGCCGCGGACCTCGTGCAGCCACTCGCCGAACTCCTCGGCGTTGGACACCGTCGCCGACAGCGCCACGATCCGCACCGAGTCGGGGACGTGGATGATCACCTCTTCCCAGACGGCGCCGCGGAACCGGTCGGCGAGGTAGTGGACCTCGTCCATCACCACGAACGCCAGGCCCGCGAGGGTCGGGGACCCGGCGTACAGCATGTTCCGCAGCACCTCGGTGGTCATCACCACGACCGGCGCCTCGCCGTTGACGCTGTTGTCGCCGGTGAGCAGCCCGACCTTCTCCGGCCCGTAGCGGCGGACGAGGTCGGCGTACTTCTGGTTCGACAGCGCCTTGATCGGCGTGGTGTAGAAGCACTTGGTGCCGCCGGTGAGCGCGAGGTGGACGGCGAACTCCCCCACCACGGTCTTGCCGGAGCCGGTGGGCGCGGCGACCAGGACGCCGCTGCCCTCTTCCAGCGCCCGGCACGCCTCAAGCTGGAACGCGTCCAGCTCGAAGTCGTACAGGGTGCGGAAGTCGAGCAGGGCGGGGCCGTTCCCGGCGGTGCGGCTGCGGTAGGCGGCGTACCGCTGCGCCGGGGTCTGCCCGGCCGACGTCGTGTCGGGGGTGGTCATGGCACCGAGCCTACGGTTTCGACCGGCCCGATTCCCAATCCTAATCCGGGGCCGGGGGCGTCCCGGCGGCCCGTGCGCCCCGGCGGCGGCGCCTGCGACGCCCCTGTCACACTCCGGAGACATTCCTGTGGCGCGGACCCGCGGGTCCGCCGGGGGACATCGGGAACCGGCCCGGTGGCCCGGAAGACCGCCCGACCGGTCGGGCGGTGGGTCGCCGGCGGGGTGACGCGCGGAGGCGGCGGGGGGTCAGGCGCGGGAGTCGCCCTTCTCCAGCTCGGCGTCGATGGCGTCGAGGTCGAGCGGGGACGCCTCGTCGTCGGCCAGGTCGGCGTAGGGGTCGGGCCGGCGGGCCTTGCGGCGGTCGTTGAAGAACGCCAGGAGCGCCGCGATCTCGAACAGCACCACGGTCGGGAGCGCCAGCGCGAGCATCGTGAACGGGTCGGCGCTGGGAGTGGCGACGGCCGCGAACGCGAAGATGCCGAAGATCGCGACCCGCTGGGACTTGCGGATCCGGGACGAGCTGAGCACACCGGCCAGGTTGAGGATCACCACGAACAGCGGCAGCTCGAACGTCAGCCCGAACACCAGCAGCATCGTCAGCACGTAGCTGAGATAGCTGTCGACGGTGATCAGCGGTTTGACGTCGTCGGCGACGAACCCCAGGAAGATCGCCAGGCCCTTGTCCACGGTCACGTACGCGAGCGCGGAGCCGATGAAGAACAGCGGGACCGCGGCGCCCATGAACGTGTAGGTCCAGCGGCGCTCCTTCTGGTACAGCCCGGGCGCGACGAACGCCCAGATCTGGTACAGCCACACCGGGGAGGAGATGACCGCGCCGATGATGCAGGAGATCTTCAGCTTCAGGAAGAACGAGGAGAAGATCCCGTTGACGAACAGGGAGCACTGGTCCTTGTCGACCACCCGGGACTGCGGCAGCGAGCAGTAGGGCTGCTTCAGCACGTCCCAGACGGGGTCGAACAGCAACCAGCCGATGATCGCGCCGATCACCAGCGCGAGGATCGACTTGATCAACCGGTTGCGCAGCTCACGGAGATGCTCCATCAGGGGCATGCGTCCGTCGGGGGTGGACTTGCGCGCGGTCCGCTTCAATGTGGTCACGTCGTCACCGGCTTGCCGGTCCGTTCGGTCGCTAGCGGGAGGAAGGCCAGGTCAGGAGGTCTTGCGGTTGCCGTAGTCGGAAACCGGGACACCCTGGATCGGCTCCCCGGACGACAGCGCGCCCTGCTGCCGGGGCGCCTCCTGCGCCGCGGCCTCGCGTTCGAGCCGCGCCGCCTCCTCGCGCAACTGCGCCGCGCGGTCACGCGCCGCGTTCGACTGCGCACCGCCCGCCTTCGCCTGCGCGGCGTCGGACTTGGCCGCCGTGTCGGGCTCGTCGTCGTCGCGCAGGCCCTTGGTCTCAGCCTTCAGGATGCGCGCCGACTTGCCCAGCGACCGCGCGAGCTGCGGAAGCTTCGCCGATCCGAAGATCAGAACGACGACGAGCAAGACGATCAGCAGCTCCGGAGTCCCGATGTTGCCCATGTTCACATCCTCTTCAGCCGGGAGTCGTGCTAGGACGATCGTACGCCGTCCCCGGGCGGTTGTGGGATCCGAGCCGCCTGAAGATCGGACAGTTCACCACGCAGCGCCGACTGTTTGGGGCCAAGCCGCTGCCTGGTGCGTTCCAGTTCACGCCCGAACCGCCGTACGCCCAGGTAGACGCGGAACGCGGCGTAGGCGAGCACCACCAGGCCGGCCGATCCGAGCGCCACCGGCACCGCAACCCAAGTCACCTCCGTCACGGTAGCCGACCCCGTCAGCCCATGCCGTACAGGGCCAGCGCCCGCGCGGCGTCGTCGCGGACGCCCGCCGCCAGCGACGCGGGCTCCACGATCCGGCCCTGGTCGCCGAGGCGCAGCGCGAGGCCCCGCACCCAGCGGGTGTCGGGGGTCCGCAGCACCACCCGCAGCCGCCCCTCCCCCAGTTCCAGGACGCTCTCGCACGGGTAGTAGTCGGCGACCCAGCGGCCCCGGGCGGTCAGCTCCAGCGCGACCCGCACGTCCCGCGGGGACGGGCGGAACAGCCCGGCGTCCACGTCGATCGGCTCGGCCTCGTCGGGGACGTGCGCCGGGACGTCCAGGACGGTGAGCCCCGCGATCCGGTCCAGCTTGAACAGCCGGACGGCCTCCGCGCGGCGGCACCAACCCTCCAGGTAGGTGGTGCCCTCCACCACCAGCACCCGCATCGGGTCGACGTCGCGCTCGGTGTTCTCGTCCCGCGCGGGGACGTAGTAGGTGAGGTGGACGCGGCGGCCGGCGGCGATCGCGTCGCGCAGCCGCCCGAGCAGGGTGCCGGCGCCGTCCGGGGCGGCGGCGCCGTGGGCGTCGACCTCCACCGCGACCTGGCTGCTGACGGCGGCGGCGGCGCCCGCCGCGCTCTCCAGCTTGGCGATCACCCGGCTGAGCGCGTCCCGGTCGTGCAGGTCGGGGATCCCCGCCAGCATCCGCAGCGCGACCAGCAGCGCGCTGGCCTCGTCGACCTTCAGCCGCAGCGGCCGCGCGATCGACTCGGCCTCGGCGACGGTGATCTCCCCGCCCTCGTAGGACAGGTCGATCGGGCAGTAGGGGTCGGGCGCGCGCAACTCCACGCACCACAGCAGGTTCAGGTCGTCGATGAGCTGCTTCTCGGTCACCCCGAACGCGGCGGCGGCCTCGCCGAGCGCGACCGAGTCGCGGTTCACCACGTAGGGGACGAGCGCCAGCAGCCGCGCGAGGCGGTCGGTGGAGGTGTTCGCGGCGGGCCGCCCCGCCGCCGTGCCGGTGCTCATCGCCCGCTCACCGAGCCGTCCCGCATCATGTCGCCGCCGTCCCCGCACGGGTCCTGGACGCTGCCCGCCAGGACCGACTTCAGCTGCTGGATCACCGCGTCGCGCAGGTCGGGCGGATCGAGCACGACGACGTCGTCGGCGAACCGCACCAGGTAGGGCGCGAACCGCTCCACGTCCTGGAACATCAGCGTCGCCTCGTCCCACGCGCCGCCGTCGACGGCCCGCACGTCCCGCGCCCACCGGCGCGGCCCCTGCGCGGCGCCCGCGCGCAGCCGCACGGTCGCCGGGCGCGGGTCGCTGACCGGGTCGCCCCAGTCGAAGGCGATGCGCCGCACGTCCACGCCGTCGGGGACGGTGACGGTGCCGGGCGCGCCGTCGCCGACGACGTCGCCGACGATGCGGCTCAGCCGGAACACCCGCTGCTCCTCGCGGTCGCGGTCGAACCCGACCGCGTACCAGCGGCCCCGGCGGCTCACCACGCCCCACGGCTCCAGGTGCCGCCGCGCCACCGAAGTCCGGCCGATGCCCTGGTAGTCGAACGCGACCGGTCGGCCGTCGCGGACCGCCTCCCACAGCGCCGGGAACGCCGGGTCGCCGGTGTTGACGCGGGGCTCGATCCCGACGGCGGTCGTCACGTCGGTCTCCACCCCCGCCGCCCGCAGCTTCAGCAGCGCGCCGGACGCGGCCTCGGCCATGCTCGCGCGCTGCCACACCCGCGCGGCGATCCCCAGCACCGCCGCCTCGTCGGAGGTGAGGTGGATGTCGGGCAGCTCGTAGGCCTGCGGCGGGATCCGGTAGCCGATCTCCTCACCGCCGCCGCCCCCCTGGTCGCTGCCGACCTCCAGCGGCACGCCGAGCTCGCGCAGCTCCTCCTTGTCGCGCTCGAACATCCGCTTGAACGCCTCGTCGGAGTCGGGATAGCCGGGCACCGCCCGGCGGATCTGCTCGGCCGTCAGGTAACGCCGCGTCGCGAGCAGGCACACCACCAGGTTCAACAGACGCTCGGTCTTGCGCCGTGACATAACGACCCCCTTCCCCGCCGGACACGCTACCGGAACCGCGCCCGCCTCCTGGGGGAGTTGGACGACATGGCGGGCATGTGCGGCCCGAGCGGAACCAACGACGCTACCTCCTCCGGAGCCCCTCCGGTGACCTCCGCCGATCCGGCGCCGGACGGGTCCGGCTCCGCTACGGTCTGCGGTGTGATCCGATGGCGCAGAGGAACCGTGCAGGGCGTCCGCCGCGAATGGCCGGGCGCGGTCGAACTGGACGTCGACGTCGCGGGCGACGGCCCCCGCCGGGCGCTCGCCTACCCCGCCCTCGTCGGACGCCCCGAGCCCGGCGACACCGTCCTGCTCAACACCACCGCGCTGGCGATGGGCCTCGGCACCGGCGGCTACGCGATGGTCGTCGCGATCCCCGACCGGCTGCCGCCCGACCCGTCCGGCCCGGGCCACCTCGTCAAGGCCCGCTACACCCCGCTCCAGGCCACCGTCCTCGGCGCCGACGAGCAGGACTCCCCCCACCACGACGTCCTGCGCGACGCCGACTCCCTCGGCGGCGCCCCCGTCGTCGTCGCCGACCTCCACTCGGCGCTCCCGCCGATCCTCGCCGGGCTCCTCGCCGACCGCCCCGGCGCCCGCGTGGTGTACGTCATGCCGGACGGCGGCGCGCTGCCGTCCTGGTTCTCCATGTCGATCGCCCGGCTCAAGGACGCGGGCGCGCTCGCCGCGACCGTCACCGTCGGCCAGGCGTTCGGCGGCGACCTGGAGGCCGTCACCGTCCACACCGGCCTGCTGGCCGCGCGGCTCGTCCTCGGCGCCGACGCCGTCGTCCTCGCGCAGGGCCCCGGCAACCTCGGCACCGGCACCCGCTGGGGGTTCTCCGGGGTGTCGGCCGGGGAGGCCGTCAACGCGGCGTCGGTCCTGCGCGGCCGCCCGGTCGCGTCGCTGCGGGTCAGCGAGGGCGACAAGCGCGAGCGCCACGTCGGCGTCTCCCACCACTCCCTCACCGCCTACGGCCGCGTCGCGCTCGCCCGCGCCGACGTCCCCGTCCCCGAGCTCGGCGGCCCGTTCGGCGCCCGTGTCGCGGCGGACGCCGCGCCCCTGGGCGAGCGCCACACCCTCGTCCCCGTCCCGGTGGACGGCCTGCACGAGATCCTGCGCGCCGCCGAGAAGGAGTGGGGCGTCCGCCTGTCCACCATGGGCCGCCGCCTGGACGAGGACCTCCCCTACTTCCTCACCGCCGCCGCGGCGGGCCGCCACACCGCCGCCCTCCTCGCCTGACCCGCCCGCCGCCGGCGGCGGATGGCCGGATCGTGACAGAACGCTCCGGCAGGTGAACGCCGCGTGCACGCGGCACGTCCCACCAGCGCCCTCCGTACGAGCCGCCCCGGCCGCCCCGCGCCGGGGACACCAGCCAGTGAACGGACACCATGCGCTGCACCGTCATCACCGCCGGCCTGCTCGCCGCCGCCGTCCTCACCGCCTGCGGCACCGCCGACCCCGCGGGCTCAGCGGGCTCGGCGGGCTCGGCGGGCTCGGCGAAGCCGAGCGAGAGCGCGACCGCCGCGCCCACCACGGCCTCACGCGCGGCCGGGACGCCCAGGCCGACGCCCCCGACGGCCCAGCCGCCGACGACGGCCAAGCCGACGACGGCCAAGCCGAGGGCGCCCCAGCTCATCCGGGTCCCCCGCGTCGTCGGGCACAACCACCAGACCGCGCAGAACGAGATGCAGGCGGCCGGGCTCCACATGCTCCGCGAGAAGGACGCGACCGGGCGGGGGCGGCTCCTGCTGTGGGACCGGAACTGGGTCGTCGTCCGCCAGTCCCCGGCCCCGGGCGAGCGCGTCGCCCCCGACACCACGATCACCCTCTACAGCAAGAAGATCGGCGAATGACCCACCGCGCCCCTGGGCTATCGCCCTAGGGACGGGGCCGTCCGGAGCGCCTCGGCCTCCGCCGCCGTGTAGGACGTGCTGAACGTGAACGCGCGGGGCGACGGGCCGTGCTCGCGGAGCAGGGCAAGGCGCTCTAGGGCCTCCTCCACGGTCGGGATGTACCCGGCGGGGATCCACCACATGACGAGGTGGGACTCCATGTGGCGCTGGAACCACTCCCTGCGGCGCCGCATCGTGTCCAGGTGCGGGCTGCGGTAGACGAAGTCCCACAGCGCCTCCATGCTCTCCCACACCGAGTAGTTCACGACCACGTCGGCACCCGCCGGGCGCATGCGGGTCGCGTCGCCCTCGCCCTCCTCGACGAGCCGCCACACGAATCCGGGCGTGCCGTCGGCGAGGGCGTTGACCGGCTCCAGTTGCGCGACGAAGTCCGCCATCTCCGGTTCGTCCAGCGGGAACCTGATGGTCCCGACGTTGAACTGGGCGATGTGGTGGCGGGCCGGTTCGCTCGGGAGGGCGGCGGAGGGCTCGGAGGTACGGGCGTCATCGGTCATGGGCCCACCTCACCACGCCCCCATCTCTATGTCAATCGCGATTGTTTTTAGAGTGGTCGGCCGCCACGCAGCACCACCCCGGACGCGGGTCCATCCGGACGCCCACGCCCTCGGACCCCTCGACCAGGCCCTCCATCATCGCCAGGTTCATCCCGCACACCAGCGGCGGGAACCGCTCCGCGACCACGTGGAAGGGGCAGTTCCGCATGCGCAGCACCGCCTCGGCGCCCTCCCCCTCCACCACCGGCTCGTAACCGCGCGCCGCCAGCACCTCGCGGACCGCGTCCAGATCCCCGCACGACCCGCCCGCGCCGCGCAGCGTCCGGCCCAGCCGCCGCGCCGCGTCCTGCGCCTCCATGTCCAGGCCCGCCGCGTCCGCGACCTCCGCCAGCAGGCCCGCCACCGTCCGGTAGTCCCGCGGCGGCACCGACACGCCCCGCTCGGCCACCGCCCGCCGGTACACCTTCGCCGGACGCCCCGCGCCCGGCCCCGACCGGCCCGTCAGCCGCCTGCTGGCCACCTCCAGCAGGCCCGCCTCCGCGAGCTTGTCCAGATGGAACGCCGCCAGCGTCCGGCCCACGCCCACGGCCTCCGCCGCCTCGTTCCGCGCCACCTCCCGGCCCTGAGCCGCCACGTACTCGTAGAGCCGCCTGCGCATCGCGTCCTGCAGCAGCGCGATCGTGTCGATGTCGTCCACCCCTCCATTCTAAGAACAGCCAGGGTGTGACATAGAAAGCGGCGCACGCCCACACGGCGCACGCCCACCCGGCGCCCGGGATCCCCGCGTCAGTGCGCGCCGAGGACGTCGACGACGAAGACCAGCGTGTCCGACCCCTGGATACCCGCCTGCGGCAGGCCCTTCGGCCCGTACCCGAGCCGCGGCGGGACGACCAGCAGCATCCGGCTCCCCACCCGCTGCCCGATCAGCGCCTCGTCCCAGCCCCGCATCACCTGACCGGTCCCGATCATGAACCCGTTCGGATGCCCCGCCGACCACGACGAGCTGAACGCCCTCCCGTCCCGCCAGAAGAACCCCGCGTACTGCACCGCCAGCAACTGGCCCTTGCGGACCGCCGGACCGTCGCCCCGCACCAGCGTCCGCACCCGCAGGTCCTTCGGCGCCGCCACCCGCGGAACCGTCACCCGCGGCGCGCCGCCACCCGGCGCCACCTGCGGCAAGCGCGCGTCCCGCAGCGGCGCCTCCGGCCTCCCGTGCGGGCCCGCCGACCCCGGGTACACGCCCCGCACGTCCAGGACGTACACGAGCGTGTCGTCCGCGGCGATCTGCCGCGCCGCGTTCCCCCGGTCACCGAAACCGTCCTTCGGCGGGATCGACGCCACCACCCGCGACCCCACCCGCGCGCCCGTGAACGCCTTCCGCAGCCCCGGCACCACCGACCACGTCGGGAACGCCTCCGGACGGCCCGACGCGAAACTGCTCGCCAGCAGCCTCCGCCCGCCCCCGCTCCACCGGTACCCCACGTAGTCGGCCACCACCAGGTCGCCCTCGCGGGCCGCCACGCCCCGGCCCGCCGACAACCGCTTCACCGCCAGCGACCCGCCCGGCGAACCCTTCGGGAACGACACATCCGGCAACCGCCCGAAATCGCCCCGCACCGTCACCCGCACGCCCCCGCCGTCCGAACACCCGGCGGCGAGCACCAGCGGGACGACCAGCACGGCGGCCACGGGCACGGCGGAGAGACGACGACGCATACTGGTCCTTCACGGGACGGCGAGCGCTACTGCGCGCTCACCCTACCCCCACGTGACCCCCCGGTTGCCGACCGTCGGCCACGACCCGCCGACCAGCCGCTACATCCCCGCGATGAGCTTGTCGACCCGCTCGTCCACCGACCGGAACGGGTCCTTGCACAGCACCGTCCGCTGCGCCTGGTCGTTCAACTTCAGATGCACCCAGTCCACGGTGAAGTCGCGCCGCTTCTCCTGCGCCTTGCGGATGAACTCGCCGCGCAGCCGCGCCCGCGTGGTCTGCGGCGGCACCGACTTCGCCTCGAAGATGTCCAGGTCCCGCGACACCCGCTCGACCGAGCCCCGCTTCTCCAGCAGGTAGTACAGCCCCCGGTCGCGGTGCACGTCGTGGTAGGCCAGATCCAGCTGCGCCACCCGCGGCGACGACAGCGGCAGGTCGTACTTGCGCCGGTACCGCTCGATCACCTTGTACTTCGTCACCCAGTCGATCTCCCGCGACACCAGGTCCAGGTCGCCGGTCTCCACCGCCCGCAGCGTCCGCTCCCACAACTCCAGCACCCGCTTGGCCGTCGCGTCCCCGCCCCGGGCGTCGACGAAGTCGCGCGCCTTCCCGAAGTACTCCTTCTGGATCTCCAGCGAACTCGCCTCCCGGCCGTTCGCCAGCCGCACCTTCCGCCGCCCCGTCATGTCGTGGCTGACCTCCCGGATCGCCCGGATCGGGTTCTCCAGCGTCAGGTCGCGCATCACCACGCCCGCCTCGATCATCCGCAGCACCAGGTCGGTCGCCCCGACCTTCAGCAGCATCGTCGTCTCGCTCATGTTCGAGTCACCGACGATCACGTGCAGCCTTCTGAACCGCTCGGCGTCGGCGTGCGGCTCGTCGCGGGTGTTGATGATCGGACGCGACCGCGTCGTCGCCGACGACACGCCCTCCCAGATGTGCTCCGCCCGCTGCGACACGCAGTACACCGCGCCCCGGGGCGTCTGCAGCACCTTCCCGGCGCCGCAGATGATCTGCCGGGTCACCAGATAGGGGATCAGGACGTCCGCGAGCCGCCCGAACTCCCCGTGCCGCCCCACCAGATAGTTCTCATGACACCCGTACGAGTTGCCCGCCGAGTCGGTGTTATTCTTGAACAGGTAGATGTCGCCGGCGATGCCCTCCTCACGGAGCCGCCGCTCCGCGTCCACCAGCAGACCCTCCAGGATCCGCTCCCCTGCCTTGTCGTGCGTCACCAGATCCACGACGCTGTCGCACTCCGGCGTGGCGTACTCCGGGTGACTCCCGACATCGAGGTAAAGCCGCGCGCCGTTCCGCAGGAACACATTGCTGCTCCGGCCCCACGACACCACCCGCCGGAACAGGTAGCGCGCCACCTCATCGGGTGACAACCGCCGCTGACCGCGGAAGGTGCAGGTGACGCCGTACTCGTTCTCAAGCCCGAAAATACGCCTGTCCACACCCCGACCCTATGCGGCCGTGCCCCGACTTGGCAGTCTCTCCCGCGCACCGTTTCCAACACCCGCCACAACGCGAGAACCCGCCGCGGGCCGGGCGGCCTCGGCCACCCCGCCGCGACGGGCCCACACCCGCGCACGGAACCGCCCCGGGCAGCCCCGCCACCTGCCGATCGAGCCCGGGAGGCTCCCCTCGGCACCGCCGCCGGTCAGTCCTCGTCGGCCTTACTCGGCGAGTCCGGGGTCGCGTCCGAGCCCGCGTCGGAGCCCGCGTCCGAGGCCGCGGACGAGTCCTCCTCGCCCAGCAGCTCCTCGATCCGGCGCGCCGTCAACCGCCGGAACAGACGGTGCTCGCGGTTGCGGTCCAGGACCGCCACCTCCAGCGACTTCGCCTCCAACCGGCGCTCGGAGTCCTGCGCCTCCAGCGCCCGCACCGCCACCCGCAGCGCCCCGGCCAGCGACGCGCCCTCCTCGTACCCGTCCTTCAGCGCCTGCGCCACCGCGTCCGCCTGGCCGCCCATCGCCACGTACCCGTGCTCGTCGGCGACCGACCCGTCGAAGGTCAACCGGTAGATCTGGTCGGTGTCGGCGTCCGCGCCGACCTCCGCCACCACCAACTCAACCTCGTACGGCTTGTTGGTCTCCGTGAAGATCGTCCCCAGCGACTGCGCGTACACGTTCGCCAGACCCCGCGCCGTCACGTCCCGGCGGTCGTACTGGTACCCGTTGATGTCGGCGTAGCGGACACCGCCCAACCGCAGGTTCTCGAACTCGTTGTACTTCCCCACCGCCGCGAACGCGATCCGGTCGTAGATCTCACTGATCTTGTGCAACGCCCGCGACGGATTGTCCGCCACGAACAGGATGCCATCGTCGTACTGCAGCACCACGACACTGCGGCCGCGCGAAATACCCTTCCGCGCATAGTCCGCCTTGTCCTTCATCTGCTGCTCGGGCGACACGTAGAACGGCATGGACACCGGACAGGATCCCTTCTATCGCAGCGGGGCGGTCGGCCCGCCCGGCGAGTCGTAACGTTCCTCGACCACGGACCGCGCCACCGCGCCCACCTCGTCATCGGCGAGACGGCGGTACCCGTCCGACGTCACCGCCGCGACCACCGGGAAGATCCCCCGCGCCAGGTCCGGACCGCCCGTCGCCGAGTCGTCATCGGCCGCGTCGTACAGCGCCTGGACGCACACCAGCGCCGCGTCGTCCACCGACAGATCCGACCGGTACAGCTTCTTCAGCGAACCCCGTGCGAACACCGACCCCGACCCGATCGAGTAGAAGTCCCGCTCCTCGTACCGGCCGCCCGCCGGGTCGTAGGAGAAGATCCGCCCCGTGTCGCGCTCCTCGTCGTAACCGGCGAACAGCGGCACCACCGCCAGCCCCTGCATCGCCATCCCCAGGTTCTGCCGCACCATCGTCGCCAGCCGGTTCGCCTTCCCCTCCACCGACAGCGTCCGGCCCTCACGCTTCTCGTAGTGCTCCAGCTCCACCTGGAACAACCGCACCATCTCGATGCCGATGCCCGCCGTGCCCGCGATCGCGATCGCCGAGAACTCGTCCGCGCGGAACACCTTCTCGATGTCGCGCTGCGCGATCACGTTCCCCGCCGTCGCGCGCCGGTCCCCCGCCATCACCACCCCGCCGGGAAAGCCCACCGCGACGATCGTCGTGCCATGCGGGATATCGTCCCCCGGCGACGACGCCGGAAGGGTCCCTCTGCCGGGCAGCGTCTCCGGAGAGTACGCCCCCAGGAACTCCGTGAACGAGGACGTGCCCGGGCTGGAGAACAACCCCGGCAGGCGCCCGGTCTGCGAATCGTGGGCCGCCACGCGACTCCCTTCCTCCGTCATGGCGCCGGATTCCCTCAACCCCACCGGCGCGGACAACACGACCCTACTGTTCAACCCTCGTCCACCGCATGCCACGGCCTCCCCGGCCGATCAGCCCACGGCGAACCCGAACACCGCCGGGAGTCCCGGGAGACAGGGCGGGCGCGGACGTCACCGTGAGGCCATGCGCTCCTCGGCCATCGCCTTGTAGGAGCCCAGGAGCCGCTCCAGCCCCAGCGTGAGCCACGTCGGGCCCTCGTGATCGTCATCGACCCTCCACACGCGGGAGCGATGCCGCCCGTCCGCCTCGCGGTGCGACGCCCAGCCGTCCAGGGGCACGGTCGCCGGATCGACGTCCGGAACCGTGAACGACAGGCGCGTTCCCCCGCCCGCCGCGGGGACGCTCGTCACCAACCGGCCCAGCAGGTAGTCCGCCGCGCGGCGGAGCGAGACCGGATCGTCGTCCAGTTGACCCATTCCGGTGTTGCAGCCGCCGCACGCCATGCCGCGCACGGCGCCGGTCGCGTGGTCATGGTCGACATGCTCGGCCGGGACGTCCCAGCAGACGGCGCACAACCCGCCCTGAAGCCCGAGAAGCCGCTGAACGTCCTTCTCGTCGAGGCCGTACTTCCGAATGAGGTGGCCCTCCCGGGCCGAACCGGGCACCTGCCGCCGCCTCGGCCAAGAGGCTCCGTCCAGGCGGGCACGCCCCTCGTAGACGGTCTTGCCGAGGACGATCTCCAGTCGCCGCGCGTGGGAGCCTCGGTATTCCAGATACTCCGCGGCATCACCCAGGCAGCGCGGGTCTTCGTGGAACTGGCCGAGTGCGCCGTTGCACCTGAAGCACAGGATGCCCCGGACGACGCCCGTGAGATGGTTGTGGTCGACGTGCTTCGCCTCGGCGCGAAGGCAGATCACGCAGACCCCGCCCTGCCCGGCGATCATCTGATCCACCCGCTCCGCGCTGAGGCCGTAGCGCAACCTCAACTGGTAGTTGCGCCCGCCGCCGTACAAACGGTCCCTCTGCTCGGCCATCACTTTGTTGTGGCAAGGACGGCAGTAGGTCGTCAGACCGGACGCGGCCGCGCGGTTCTTTCCGAACGCGTCGACCGGTTGCACTTTTTCGCACCGCGGACAGTACTTCATGCCCTCCGGAACCGTGTCGTACAGCTTGAAGGGCCTGACGCTCCTACCCTCGCGCGCCCGCCGCTTCCTGTACGAGGCCGCACGCCGGAGGGCGAAGCACTCTTTGCAGTAGGGCGCCAGGCCGTCGGGAGACGCCTTTTGTTTCGTGAACTCTGCGGCCGTCTTTGTTCGACCACAATCTCGGCATCGCTTATGAGACATGGGCAGGACTTTACCGCCCTACCCACGCCTTTGGCAGCCCTTTACGACGAGGACCGCGAATTAAGTTTGAAGGGATATGAGGAGCCAGGCATTATGTCCGATTCATTCGGACATAATGCCTATTGTCCGCCTTTTTGAATATAAGCACGGACAAACTCCTCCGCATTTTCTTCGAGAACTTCGTCAATTTCATCGAGAATTGCGTCGACGTCGTCGGTGAGTTTTTCGTTGCGCTCCTGGACGTCCTCGGTCGTCGTGGCCTCGGTCTCCTCGACCTCTTCCGTGCGCCGGGTGGTCTGCTTCTGACCGCCGGTGTCCTTCGTGGCCATTCCGTACCTCCGCTCTGCCGGTACCCCCAACCCTATCTCCGATCTTCGGCGCTCAGCGGACCCGTGGATCCGCCGCGCGCCACGAGGGTGCCGGGCCTGATCCGGTTATCGCCCGTCCACCGGACAATGAAACGGGCATAGCGGTCACGAAACCGAGACAGCGAGCGTAACCGCAGGTCAGGACGCTAGTTCGACTTCGATAGTGACGCTATCCAAAGGGTGGCCGGTAGGCGGCGGCCCCCGCGCGCCTGGCGGCGTGCGGGGGCCGGGACGTCCGGAGGAGGCCCTGAGTCAGCTCTGGCCGGTCAGGGTGGCCACGAGGTCCGCGGCGGTGCGGCAGCTGTCCAGGAGGGCGCCCACGTGCTGCTTGGTGCCGCGCAGCGGCTCCAGGGTGGGGACGCGCTGGAGGGACTCGCGGCCGGGGACGTCGAAGATGACGGAGTCCCAGGAGGCGGCGGCGACGGACTCGGCGTACTGGCGCAGGCAGCGGCCGCGGAAGTAGGCGCGGGTGTCCTCGGGCGGGTCCTCGATGGCGGATTCGACCTGGGCCTCGGTGACGACGCGTTCGATGCGGTCGCGGGCGACCAGGCGGTTGTACAGGCCCTTGTCGGGGCGGATGTCGGTGTACTGGAGGTCGACGAGCTGGAGGCGCGGGTGCGACCAGTCCAGGCCGTCGCGGCTGCGGTAGCCCTCCAGGAGTTCGAGCTTGGCGACCCAGTCGAGTTCGCGGGAGAGCTGCATGGGGTCGTCGCCGAGGCGGTGCAGGACCGATTCCCAGCGGTCGAGGACGTCGTTGGTCATGTCGTCGACGTCGGCGCCGAAGCGGTCCTCGACGTATTTGCGGGACTGCTCCAGGTATTCCATCTGGAGCTGGACGGCGGTCATCTTGCGGCCGTCCCGCAGGGTGAGCAGGTGCTTGCAGGACGGGTCGTGGGAGACGGCCCGCAGCGCGGCGACCGGCATGTCGACGGACAGGTCGACGGTGAGGAACCCGTCCTCGATCATGGCGAGGACGAGCGCGGTGGTGCCGAGCTTGAGGTAGGTGGAGACCTCGGCCATGTTGGCGTCGCCGATGATCACGTGCAGCCGCCGGTACTTCTCGGGGTCGGCGTGGGGTTCGTCGCGGGTGTTGATGATGGGGCGCTTGAGCGTGGTCTCCAGGCCGACCTCGACCTCGAAGAAGTCGGCGCGCTGGCTGATCTGGAAGCCGTCGCCGCGTCCGTCGACGCCGATGCCGACGCGGCCGGCGCCGCAGACGACCTGGCGGGAGACGAAGAAGGGGGTGAGGTGGCGGACGATGTCGGCGAAGGGCGTCTCGCGCTTCATGAGGTAGTTCTCATGGCAGCCGTAGGAGGCGCCCTTGTTGTCGGTGTTGTTCTTGTAGAGCTGGATGGGGTGGGTGCCGGGGACGAGGGCGGCGCGGGCGGCGGCGTCGGCCATGACGCGTTCGCCCGCTTTGTCCCAGATGACGGCGTCGAGGGGGTTGGTGCACTCGGGTGCGGAGTACTCGGGGTGGGCGTGGTCGACGTAGAGCCGCGCGCCGTTGGTGAGGATGACGTTGGCGAGGCCGAGGTCCTCGTCGGTGAGCTGGGTGGGGTCGGCGACCTCGCGGGCGAGGTCGAAGCCGCGCGCGTCGCGGAGGGGGTTCTCCTCCTCGAAGTCCCATCGGGCTCTGCGGGCGCGCGCGGCGGACGCCGCGAGGTAGGCGTTGACGACCTGGGAGGAGGTCACCATCGCGTTGGCCCCTGGTTGGCCGGGTACGGAGATGCCGTACTCGGTCTCGATGCCCATCACGCGCCGAACACTCATATCGTCGAGCCTATCGGGGCGGCGGGGGTGGAGCCATGGGGCTCCTCCGGCGGGGCGGGTGTCGGGCCGGGGGCGGTGCGCCGGGGGCGGTCGGCGTGCCGGGCGTGGGGGCGCGGGCGGGTGTGGTGTGGCGGGGTGATGGGGTCGTCTCCGGTGATAAGGGCGCGGCGGCCTCCCCGGGTGGGGTGGCCGCCGCGCGTGTCGCTGTCGGTGCTGTGCCGTCGGTGGGTCAGAGGTACTGGCCGGTGTTGGCGACGGTGTCGATGGACCGGCCGGCCTCGGCGCCCTTGGTCCCGGAGACGAGGGTGCGGATGTAGACGATCCGCTCCCCCTTCTTGCCGGAGATGCGGGCCCAGTCGTCGGGGTTGGTGGTGTTGGGGAGGTCCTCGTTCTCGCTGAACTCGTCGACGCAGGCGGCGAGGAGGTGGTTGACCCGCATGCCCTTCTGGCCGGTGTCGAGGAACTGCTTGATGGCCATCTTCTTCGCGCGGTCGACGATGTTCTGGATCATCGCCCCGGAGTTGAAGTCCTTGAAGAACAGGACCTCCTTGTCACCGTTGGCGTAGGTGACCTCCAGGAAGCGGTTCTCGTCGCTCTCGGTGTACATCCGCTCGACGACCCGCTGGATCATCGCCTCGACGGTGACGTCCTCGGAGCCGCCGTGCTCCTTGACGTCGTCGGGGTGCAGCGGGAGGCCGGTGAGGATGTACTTGGAGAAGATGTCCTTGGCCGCCTCGGCGTCGGGCCGCTCGATCTTGATCTTCACGTCGAGCCGTCCGGGCCGCAGGATCGCGGGGTCGATCATGTCCTCGCGGTTGGAGGCGCCGATGACGATGACGTTCTCCAGGCCCTCGACCCCGTCGATCTCGCTGAGCAGCTGCGGGACGATGGTGTTCTCTACGTCGGAGGAGACCCCGGATCCGCGGGTGCGGAAGATGGAGTCCATCTCGTCGAAGAACACGATGACGGGGGTTCCGGCGGACGCCTTCTCCCGGGCCCGCTGGAAGACGAGGCGGATGTGCCGCTCGGTCTCGCCGACGTACTTGTTGAGGAGTTCGGGGCCCTTGATGTTGAGGAAGAAGCTCTTGCCCTCCTGGCCGGTCTTCTCGGCGACCTGTTTGGCCAGCGAGTTGGCGACGGCCTTGGCGATGAGGGTCTTCCCGCAGCCGGGGGGACCGTAGAGCAGGACGCCCTTGGGCGGCCTGAGCTGGTGTTCGCGGAAGAGGTCGGCGTGCAGGTAGGGCAGTTCGACCGCGTCGCGGATCAGCTCGATCTGCGATCCGAGGCCGCCGATCTCGTCGTAGGAGATGTCGGGGACCTCTTCGAGGACGAGTTCCTCGACCTCGGCCTTGTGGATCTTCTCGTAGGCGTACCCGGAGCGGGTCTCCAGCATGAGCGAGTCGCCCGCGCGCAGCGGGACCCCGCGCAGCGGCTCGGCGAGCTTGATGACGCGTTCCTCGTCGGCGTGCGCGATGACGAGGGCGCGTTCGCCGTCCTCGAAGATCTCCTTGAGCATGACGACCTCGCCCTGCTCCTCGAAGGCGAGGGCCTCGACGACGTTGAGGGCCTCGTTGAGCATGACCTCCTGGCCGCGCTGGAGTTCGTCGATCTCGACGGCGGGGCTGACGTTCACGCGCAGCTTGCGTCCGCCGGTGAAGATGTCGACCGTTCCATCGTCGCGGGCCTCAAGGAAGACTCCGAATCCGGAGGGTGGTTGCGCGAGCCTGTCGACCTCCTCCTTGAGCGCGACGATCTGTTCGCGAGCCTCTTTGAGGGTCGCTACGAGTCGCTCGTTCTGTCCGGTTACGGCGGCCAGGTTGGCCTGTGCCTCATGGAGGCGTTCTTCAAGTACACGTACTTGGCGCGGGGATTCCGCGAGCTTGCGGCGCAGCACGGAGATCTCCTCCTCCAGGAAGGACACCTGCGTCTGGAGGTCCCTGACCTCCTTGTCGTGCTGCGCCCTGCGCGCCCCAGCATCGTCACGAGCGGCCACGCCCCGTCACCTCCTCACGAAGAGAGCCGACGACCTACTGAGACCCTACCTATCTGGAGGGCTTCCGTAACCTGCCCTTTCGGTAGTCGTGTCGTTCGGGGGGTTCCGGATGTGTGCGGGGGGTGGCGGTGGCCTGCGCGATCTTGCTGCCGGGCGGGGGCCGCGGGGCTGAGGGATTTCGCTGGTCTCGGCGTGGGACGTCGGCGCGTCCGCGGGTGCGGGGGCGGGCCTGGGCCGGGTCGGCGGCGGTGGTTTGGCCCGTTCCAGTCACGGAGCGCGACGCGGTCCGCGGGGGCGATCGGTCCCGGAATGTGATCTACGACTCGGTGTCGCCGTCCGGCGTGGCGGGGTCCGCCGGCGGCTCGGCGGGGGCCCGTGTCGCGGCGGCGCGGTCGGTCGCGGGCGGGGCCGGGTGGGCGCCCTTGGCGGGGCGGCGGCGGCGCGGGGGCGGGGTGACGCCGTCGGCGAGGCGGCGGGCGGTCACCAGGAAGCCGGTGTGGCCGACCATGCGGTGGTCGGGGCGGACGGCGAGCCCGTCGACGTGCCAGGAGCGCAGGAGCGTCTCGAAGGCGTAGGGCTCGGCGAAGGCGCCGTGGGCGCGCAGGTCCTCGACGACGCGCGACATCTGGGTGGTGGTGGCGATGTAGGCGCAGACGAGCCCGCCGGGGATGAGGGCCTTGGCGACGGCGTCGAGGGTCTCCCAGGGGGCGAGCATGTCGAGGACGACGCGGTCGGCCTCGGTCTCGGTGAGGGCGTCCTCAAGGGAGCCGACGGTGAGGCTCCAGGCGGGGTGGGGGCCGCCGAAGAACTTCTCGACGTTGGCGCGGGCGATGTCGGCGAAGTCGGGCCGCCGCTCGTAGGACGACAGGTGGCCGTGCTCGCCGACGGCGCGCAGCAGGAAGCAGGAGAGCGCGCCGGACCCGGCCCCGGCCTCGACGACGCGGGCGCCGGGGAAGATGTCGGCCATCGCGATGATCTGGGCGGCGTCCTTGGGGTAGACGACGGCGGCGCCGCGCGGCATGCGGACGGCGAAGTCGGTGAGCAGCGGCCGGAAGGCGAGGTAGTCGGTGCCGCCGGAGGAGCGGAAGACGCTGCCCTCGGGGCTGCCGATGATGTCGTCGTGGGGGACGGAGCCCTTGTGGGAGTGGTAGAGCTTGCCGGGCTGGAGGGTGATGGTGTTGATGCGGCCCTTGGGGTCGGTGAGCTGAACCTGGTCGCCGGGGCGGAACGGGCCGTGGGGGATGCGGCCGGTGGACGGGGGGCTCGGCTGGGGTTCGCTCATGGTGGTCAAGGTTATAGCTGGGCGAACACGACTCGGGCCGGGTCGCGGGGCCGGTCGGGCGGGGCCGGTGGAGGGAGGCCGGTGGAGGGAGGCCGGTCGGGGGAGGCGGCGGGTCAGACGCCGGTGAAGGCGCGGTCGACGTCGGAGACGGCGAGGACGCCGTAGACGCGGCCGTCGGGTTCGACGAGGAGGTACTCGGAGGAGGGGGCGCGGCGCAGGGCGGTGACGAGGGCCTCGCCGGTGATGTCGGCGGGGAGCGTGCGGGCCTCGTCGAGGCCGCGGGACAGGTCGCCCGCCGAGACCCAGGGGCGGCGGTGGGGCGGGGTGGCGGTGACGGCCTTCTCGCTGACCAGGCCGCGCGGGACGCCGTCGTGGTCGACGATGACGAGGGCCCCGGCGTGGTCCTCGTGGGCGCGGCGGATGGCCTCGGCGAGGGGCACGTCGGCGGTGACGAGGGTGGCGCGGCGGGCGAGGCGGCGGGCCGACAGCAGGGGGATGCGGTCGCGGACGCGTTCGGCGCGGATCGCCTGGGTGGCGCCGACCCAGATGAAGGAGGCGACGAGCGCCGACCACAGGAGCGCGAGCCAGCCGAAGCCGCCGCCGCCCCCGCTCTCGCCGTCGGTGCGGTAGGTGGCGAGGAAGGCGCCGGTGATGAGGCAGGCGATGGCGACGCCGCGGCCGATCCAGCCGGCGACGATGGCGCCGCTGCGGCTGCGGCCGGTGGCCTTCCAGACGGCGGCGCGGACGAGCCGTCCGCCGTCCAGGGGCAGGCCGGGCAGCAGGTTGAACACGCCGACCAGGAGGTTGGCGAAGGTGAGGGCCTCCAGGAGGAGGAGCGCGACGTCGGGCAGGGTGAGGACGGCGTGGGCGAAGAGGCCGAGCCCGGCCAGGACGAGGTTGACGAGGGGCCCGGCGAAGGCGATGAGGAACTCGCGGCCGGGGGTGGGCGCCTCGCGCTCGATGGAGGTCTCGCCGCCGAGGATGTGGAGGGTGACCGAGCGGACCGGCAGGCCGAGGACGCGCGCGGTGACGGCGTGGCTGAGCTCGTGGACGAACACCGACCCGTACAGCAGCAGCGCGTAGGCGAAGGCGACGGCGTAGCTGGCGGGCCGGTCGATGACGTCGTTGGCCTGCCCCTCGAACATCACGGTGACGAGGACGGCCACCAGGAACCAGCTCGGGGAGACGTAGACGGGCACGCCGAACGGACGGCCCACGAACAGGCCGGGACGGCCGGACCGGTCGTCGTCGGGGCCGGACTCGCCGGCGGGCGTCCTGCCCTGGGTCGGTGGCGCGCTCTGTGTCACGCCACCGATGCTACGGGCAGGCGGGGCCGGGGCGGCCCGCGGTGGCCCGGTTGCGGGATTTCGTCGGGGCTCTCGCCTACGCTGCTGGCCATGACGACCACCGAGGCGGGTAGTGAGGCGAATGTCCCGGCGGCCCGGCCCTCCGGGGCCGCGCCCACCGGTGAGGGCCCCGGTGAGGGCCCCGGCGAGGACGCGGGCGGAGGCGCTCGGCGGGACGCCGGGGAGGGCGCCGTCCAGGTGGTCGGGTCGCTGTCGCCGTCCCGCGCGGGCGACTTCATGACCTGCCCGCTGCTGTACCGGTTCCGGGTGATCGACAAGCTTCCCGAGCGGCCGAGCGCGGCCGCGGCGCGGGGGACGCTGGTGCACGCGGTGCTGGAGCGGCTGTACGACCTGCCGACGGGCGGTCGGACGCCGGAGGCGGCGCTGGAGCTGCTCGTCCCGCAGTGGGAGCGGCTGCTGGAGCAGGAGCCGGAGCTCGCCGAGCTGTTCGCGGGCGAGGACGGCGAGGCCGAGCGGGCTCAGTGGCTGGAGCAGGCGCGGCGGATGGTGGAACGGTACTTCACGCTGGAGGATCCGCGCCGCCTGGAGCCCGCCGAGCGGGAGCTGTTCGTGGAGACCGTGCTCGACTCGGGGCTGAAGCTGCGGGGCTACATCGACCGGGTGGACGTGGCGCCGAGCGGCGACGTGCGGATCGTGGACTACAAGACGGGGACGGCCCCCCGGGCCGACTTCGAGGCGCGGGCGCTGTTCCAGATGAAGTTCTACGCGCTGGTGCTGTGGCGGCTCCAGGGGCGGGTGCCGCGCCTGTTGCAGCTGATGTACCTGGGGAACGGCGAGGTGCTGCGCTACGAGCCCGACGAGGCCGACCTGCGGGCCACGCAGCGGAAGGTGGAGGCGCTGTGGGAGGCGATCCGCCGGGCCATGGACACCGGTGAGTGGCGGCCGCGGACGAGCCGGCTGTGCGACTGGTGCGACCACAGGGAGCGGTGCCCGCAGTTCGGGGGCACTCCCCCGCCGCTGCCGGTGAAGCCGGTCGACCGCCCGTCCCCGGCCGATCTGGAGTCCGCCGCGCGGGAACGCGACGACCTCTGACCCGTACCTCCGAGGCGAACCCCTGAGCCGAGCCCCGTCTCCGGCGCGCCCGGCGATCTCCTCCTGGAGGAGCAGGGCCGACGCTTCCCAATGAACCGGGATGAAGCGGGCACCATGCCGCTGCACGGCGGGCCGCGCGGGGCCGGGCGCCCGGCGACCAAGCGCTTGATCAGGGATCTTGACCAAAGGCAGTGGCGGGGCCCCGCCGAACCTGAACGGCGCCTGAACGCCGGACGCGGCGCGGCGGCCGCGGTCGCTGACCGGCGCGGGGTTGGGGGTCGTATCGGGGCCGTGCCGCGCGTCCTCCTTGGGGAGGACGACAGATCCCCGCACAGGAGGGGTCACGACCTGGTACGACCTCCTAGGGTGAGAGTCGTGTCACCCCGTATCCGTGGTCTTCGTACCTGCCGTGCCTGGCTGCAGTCGCGCCCGCTGGCGGCCGACGCGCTGCTGGCGCTCGGCCTGCTGCTGGTGGGGCTGCCGCAGCTGTACGTGGAGGACCTGCCGCACGGGGAGGGCTACGAGCAGTTCCGCTCGCCCGACGTCGTGAACGGGCTGCTGGTGGGGATGGTGGCGCTCGCGCTGACGTTCCGGCAGCGCTATCCGCTGTCGGTGCTGATGTTCGTGGTCGCGGGCGACTCGTTCATGGTGCTGCGCGACTATCCGCCGTCGGTGCCGGACGTGGTGGCGTTCCTGATCGCGGTGTACAGCGTCGCGGCGCACCGGGGGCTGGCGCACAGCGCCCTCGGCGGGCTCGTCGGGCTCGTGTACTTCGTGGTGTCGGTGACGGTGATGCCGGTCGACATCTCGCCGGTGGTGCTGATCACCGATCTGGCGCTGGTCGGCGGGGTGTGGGTGCTGGGCCGGAACCTGCGGATGCGGCGGGCCTACTTCACCGAGCTGGAGGACCGGGCGGCGCGGCTGGAGCGGGCCCGGGGCACCGACGCGCGGGCGGCGCGGATCGAGGAGCGCTCACGGATCGCGCGGGAGCTGCACGACGTGGTCGCCCACCATGTGAGCGTGATGACGGTGCAGGCGGGGGCGGCGCGGCGGATCATCGACCGGGACGCCGACAGCGCCCGGGAGGCGATGTCGACGATCGAGGAGGTCGGGCGGACGGCGCTGAGCGAGATGCGGCGGATCGTCGGGGTGCTGCGCACCGACCGGGACGCCGAGCAGGCGGGCCGGGAGCTGGCGCCGCAGCCGGGCCTCGGCGACCTCGGGGAGCTGCTGGACCACGTCCGGGAGACGGGCCTGTCGGTGCAGCTGTGGATCGAGGGCGAGGCGCGGACCCCCTCGCCGGGGGTGGACGTGGCGGCGTTCCGGCTCATCCAGGAGGCGCTGACGAATACGCTCAAGCACGCGGGCTCGCAGGCGCGGGCCTGGGTGCGGCTCTACTACACCGACGACGACCTGACCGTCGAGATCGAGGACGACGGGCACGGCACGGCGACGATCATGGCTGACAATGGGGACAACCCCGGGCACGGGCTGGTCGGGATGTACGAGCGGGTCGCGCTGTACGGCGGCGAGCTGCGGATCGGTCCGCGGGTCGGCGGCGGGTTCGGTGTGCGGGCACGTTTCCCCTTGGAGGCATAGGTTGAGGACGAGCGGTGCGATCGGCGTGAGGCGAGGAGCGGGGACGATGGACGCGAACGGGATGTGCCGATGAGCACGGTGCGGGTGCTGCTCGTCGATGACCAGCCGCTGCTGCGGACGGGTTTCCGGCTGATCCTGGAGGCCGAGGCCGACATCGCGGTCGTCGGCGAGGCCGGGGACGGCGCGGCGGCGGTGGAGATGACGCGGTCGCTGCTGCCCGACGTGGTGCTGATGGACATCCGGATGCCGGGCGTGGACGGGATCGAGGCGACCCGGCGGATCATCCGGGAGGGCGCCGCCTCGCACGACCCGAAGGTGCTGATCCTCACGACGTTCGACCTGGACGAGTACGTGATCGAGGCGGTGCGGGCGGGCGCGAGCGGGTTCCTGCTGAAGGACTCCCCGCCCGAGGACCTCGTGCAGGCGATCCGGATCGTCGCGGCGGGCGACGCGATCGTGGCGCCGTCGGTGACGCGGCGGCTGCTGGACAAGTTCGCGACGCGGCTGCCCGCGGTGCGGGACTCCTCTCCCCCGCCGGGGCTGGACACCCTCACCGAGCGCGAGCGCGAGGTGCTCTCGCATGTGGCGCGGGGCCAGTCGAACGCGGAGATCGCGGCGGAGCTGGTGGTGAGCGAGACGACCGTGAAGACGCACGTGGGCAACGTCCTGGCGAAGCTGGGGCTGCGCGACCGGGTGCAGGCGGTCGTGTACGCCTACGAGACGGGAATGAGCCGCCCCGGGCAGAGCTGACCCCGACGGCGGAACCGTCCCCGACGGGCAGATCCGACCCCGACCCCGACCCTGACGTCACACCGGCCGGTCCTCCCTGGAAGGAGGGCCGGCCGGCGGCGTTCTCCCCGTTCTCCCCTGAGGCGGCCCTGAATGAGACCCCCTCCTTTGACCAGGGGTTCCTACTCCGGGAGGACGACCGGGTGGAGGACCTCTCATGCCGGGGATGGAGCGGTAAGTCCATTCCTGGGGTGCATCTCACGAGGCCGCCCGACTCCTACTGTTTCTTAGGACGGGCCGCCGGGGGATCGGGCGCGACCCGCACCCTTAATCGCATTTCCGTTTCTCCACCCGAGACAGGGGAGTTTCTCGTGACGAACACCGCCCCATCGACCGCTGACGCGCACGCCGCGCCCGGGGCGGGCGAATTCGCCGCACGGGCGCACCAGATCGCGAAGGTGTACGGGAAGGGCGACGCGCAGGTCGTCGCCCTCGACAGCGTGACCGTCGGAATCCCCCGCGGCCGCTTCACCGCGATCATGGGCCCGTCCGGGTCCGGCAAGTCGACGCTGATGCACTGCATGGCAGGGCTGGACTCGGTGGACTCCGGGGAGGTCTACATCGGCGACACCGAGCTGACGCGGCTGCGCGACAAGCAGCTCACCCGCCTCCGCCGCGACAAGATCGGTTTCATCTTCCAGGCGTTCAACCTCGTCCCGACGCTGACCGCGCTGGAGAACATCACGCTGCCGATGGACATCGCCGGACGCAAGCCCGACCGGCAGTGGCTGGACGCCGTGATCGACACGGTGGGGCTGCGGCCCCGGTTGAAGCACCGGCCGACGGAGCTGTCGGGCGGCCAGCAGCAGCGTGTGGCGTGCGCCCGCGCCCTCGCCGCCCGGCCCGAGATCATCTTCGCGGACGAGCCGACCGGGAACCTGGACTCGCGCTCGGGCGCCGAGGTGCTGGGCTTCCTGCGCGACTCGGTGCGGCGGATGGGCCAGACGATCGTGATGGTCACCCACGATCCCTCCGCCGCCGCGTACGCCGACCAGGTGCTGTTCCTCACCGACGGGCAGATCGTCGACACGATGACGCAGCCGACGGCCGACCGCGTCCTGGAGCGCATGAAGGGCTTCGAGTCGGGGCCGCGCGCCGGCGCGGGCGTCCCCGCGGGCGCCTCCGGCTTCCCGGGCGGGCAGGAGCCGGGGGTCTCGGCGCGATGATGGGCAAGGTCACGCTCCGCAACCTCGCGGCGCACAAGATCAGGCTGGTCCTCACGGCCGTCGCGGTGATCCTCGGCGTGGCGTTCGTGGCGGGCACGCTGATGTTCACCGACACGATGAACAAGCGGTTCGACGACCTGTTCAGCCGCATCGGCACGAACGTCGCGGTGGACGTGCGGGCCAAGAAGGTGGTCGACGGCGACGACGACGGGTCCGCGGCGCAGCCCGTGCCCGCCGCCGTGCTGAAGGCCGTCCAGAACGTCGACGGGGTGAAGGACCCGTTCGGCAACGTCACCGGGTACGCCGCCGTGGTCGGCGCCGACGGGAAGGTCGTCGGCCAGAGCGGGGAGGGCCCGCCGCAGCTCGGCACCAACTGGAACCCCAAGGGCTCCTACGATCTGAAGACGGGCCGGGCGCCGCGGGGGCCGCACGAGGTCGTCATCGACGCCGACACCGCGTCCAAGGGCAAGATCGCGGTGGGCTCCACCGCGCGGATCGTCACCTCGGGCCAGCCGGCCCGGATGACGGTCGTCGGGCTGATCGACACCGGTGACCTGATGGGCGCGACCGTCACCGCGTTCGACACCCCGACCGCGCAGCGGATGCTGCTGAAGCCCGGCTTCTTCTCCGACATCGAGATGGCCTCGTCGGGGCCGTCGCAGGCGGAGCTGAAGTCGCGGGTCGCCAAGGCGCTGCCGGAGGGCATGGAGGCCGTCACCGGCACCGAGCTGCGCGAGGAGACCAAGAGCGACATCGCCTCGATGCTGAACTTCTTCCGCACGTTCCTGCTGGTGTTCGCGCTGATCTCGATCTTCGTCGGGGCGTTCATCATCTTCAACACGTTCTCGATGCTGGTCGCGCAGCGGACCCGGGAGCTGGCGCTGCTGCGCGCCATCGGCGCGGCCCGCCCGCAGGTGACGCGGGCCGTGATCGGCGAGGCCGTCGCGGTCGGGTTCGTCGGGTCCACCTTCGGCCTCGCCGCGGGCGCGGGCCTGGCCGCCGCGCTCCAGGCGGCGTCGGGGATGGGCGGCGGGCTCACCTTCACCGCCAGCCCCGTGATCTGGTCGTACGTGGTCGGGATCGTCGTCACCGTCGTGTCGGCGTACTTCCCGGCGCGGCGCGCCGCGAAGATCCCGCCGGTCGCGGCGATGCGCGACGACGTCGCGCTGCCGCAGCGGTCGCTGCGCATCCGGGTCGCGCTCGGGTCGCTGCTCACGCTGGTCGGCGCGGGCCTGATCGGGACCGGGCTCAGCGGCGGCGGCGGCAGCGCGGTGGCGCTGGTCGGCGGCGGCGCGTTCGGGGTGTTCATCGGCGTCGCGATGCTCGCGCCGGTGATCAGCGTCCCGGTGGTGCGGGTCCTGGCGGCGCCGTTCGCGAAGGTGATGGGCACCCCCGGGCGGCTCGCGCAGCAGAACGCGCTGCGCAACCCGCGGCGCACCGCCGCGACCGCCGCCGCCCTCATGATCGGCCTCGCGCTGATCACGATGGTGAACGTGATGGGCGCCTCGATGCGCAAGTCGGTGGACGCGCAGATCGACCGGCAGTTCGGCGCCGACTACCTCGTCCAGCCGCAGGGCGGCGGCGGCATCGACCCCGGCGTCCTGCCGAAGGTCAAGGCCACCCCCGGCGTCCAGTCGGCGTCGGTGACCTACGAGGGCAAGGCGAAGATCGCCGGGGACGGCACCACCTACATGGCCGGTGACGTCGCCGCGATCGCGAGCGCCGCGCGGCTGAAGATCGTCTCGGGCGGCACCGACCTCGGCGCCGCCGGGATGATGGTGGACGAGGGCACCGCGAAGGACGAGGGCTGGAAGGTCGGCTCGACGGTGTCCGCGCAGTTCACCGACGGGAAGACCCAGCGGCTCACCGTCGCCGGCGTCTACGCCAAGAGCGACCTGATCGGCGGCAAGGTCATCGCGCTGCCCGTCTACCTGGCCCACACCGCCAAGCCGTCCGCCGACGCCCTGCTGGTCGACGCGGCCAGCACGGACGCGGGGACGAAGGCGGCGCTGGAGACGACGCTGAAGGACCACCCGAACCTGAAGGTGTCCGACCAGGCGTCGCTGAAGAAGGACGCCCGCAAGCAGGTCGACTTCATCGTGACGTTCCTGTCGATCCTGCTCGCCATGTCCGTGATCATCGCGGCGGTCGGCGTGATCAACACGCTGGCGCTGTCGGTGATCGAGCGGACCCGGGAGATCGGGCTGCTGCGCGCCATCGGCATCAGCCGGCGGCAGCTGCGCCGGATGATCCGGTTGGAGTCCATCGTCATCGCGGTGTTCGGCGCGCTGCTCGGCATGGGCATCGGCGTGTCGTTCGGGGCTGCGCTGCAGAACGCGCTGAAGGACAAGGGCCTCAGCGAGCTGTCCATCCCCTTCGGCACCCTGGTCGCCTACCTCGTCGTCGCCGCCGTCATCGGCGTGCTCGCCGCGCTGTGGCCGGCGTGGCGGGCCGGGCGGATGGACGTCCTGAAGGCCATCTCCACCGAGTAGGGACCCTCCTCCCAGGCGCGGGCCCGCACCTCCCCGCGGACCCGCGCCGGAACGCCCCGTACGGCCCACACAGCGGACGGGGCGTTCCCCCTTTTCCGGGGCACGGTCAGGCGGCCTCCGCCGGGACGGGCGCGGACGGCACGCCCGCGGCCCGCCGCAGCGGGCCGCGCAGGCACAGGGCCGTCAGCGACGTCGCGGCGCCCGCGCAGGCCAGGGCCTGCCCCACCGTCAGGACCTCCGCCAGCGCGCCCAGCGCCACCGGGCCGACGCCCTGCAACGTCATCAGGCCCGTCGACAGCAGCCCGAACGCCTGCCCCCGCCCGTCCTCGGGCAGCGCGTCCACGAACGGCCGCTGGACGCCCAGCTCGTAGGCGAAGCCGCACCCGCACAGCAGCACCAGCGCCGCCGCGGCCGCCAGCGGCAGCGGCAGGGCGAGCGGCAGCAGCGGCAGCCCGAACAGCGCCATCAGCGGCACCGCGAGCCGCTCCCGCGCCGCCGGGCCGAGCAGCCGCCCCCCGGCGAGGTTGCCCAGCAGCATCCCCGCCGCCGAGCACGCCAGCAGCGCCCCCGCCGCCGCGTCCCCGTACCCGCGGACGCCTGCGTAGGGGACGAGGAGGCCCTCGGCGCCCGCCACGAACGCGGGCGGCAGCCACTGCGCCAGCAGCAGCGCCCGCACCGCCGGGTCCGCGAGCAGCCGCCGGTTCCCCGCCCAGCTCTCCCCCACCACCGACCCTCCCCCGGCCCCCGGCGGGGGAGGCAGGTCGGGCAGCCGGAGCCGCACCAGCAGCGCCGCCGCCAGGTGCGCGGCCGCCGCGACCAGCAGCGCGTGCCGGGCTCCGGCGGCGGCGACCGCGAGGCCGCCGAACGCCAGCCCGAGCAGCTGCGCCGCCGCCGAGGCCATCGTCATCAGCGACCGGCCCAGCACGTAGGCGTCGCCGTCCAGCACCTCGGCGACCAGCCGGTTCGAGGCGCCCGCGAACACCGGCGTCGCGCACGCCACCACCGCCACCAGCGCCAGCGCCGCCGCCACCGGCATCTCCAGCAGGCCCAGCGCCAGCGCCGCGCCCGCCTCCAGCGCGTAGGCGCCCGCGATCAGCCCGCGCGGCCGGAGCCGGTCGGCGAGGGACCCGAGCAGCGCCCCGCCCACCAGCTGCGGCAGGAACCCGATGCCGTAGGCGACCGCCGCGAGCAGCGGCGACCCCGTCCGGCCGTACACCAGCACCGACAGTGCGATCATCCGCAGCGTGTCCGCCGCGATCGCCAGCGTCCGCGTCCCGAACAGCACCCGGAACCGCGGCTCCGCCAGCGCGTCCCGGTATCCGGCGCGGTGTCCGGCGCGGCCCTCGTCATCCACGTCCCCTGTCACCCGGCCACCCTCGCCGCCCGCCGCCGGCGCCGCGACGTTTACGTCCCCTGGCGTAAGGTCGGGTCATGATCCGCCTGGAGGCGACCGCCGACGACCTGCTGCACAGCCGGTTCGCGCTGTCGCCGCTGTTCGAGCTGGACGGGCTGCTGCGCGCCCTCACCGGCCTGGGCGAGCGGGCCCTGCCCGGCGCGTGGGCCGAGCGGCTGCGCCCCGGGCTGGACGCGCTGCGCGCCGCGACCGACCTGGACGCCGTCCTCGCCCTCCAGACGGCCCGGTACGGCGCCGCGTTCGTCGCTCCCCCGCCGCGCGGCCTCGCGCAGACGGTCGAGGACGACCTGGCCGCCGTCCGCGCCACCCCGCCGGACGTCGCCCGCCGCGAGATCGCGCACGCGCTGCGGCTGCGCCCCGGCGCCGGGGAGCGGGCCCGCGCCGTCCTGGCCCGCCCCGACGCCCACCTCGCCGTCGCCGACGCGCTGGAGGCCGCCTGGCGGGCGCTGCTGGCCCCCGAGTGGCCGCGGCTGCGCGCCATCTGCGAGCGCGACGTCCTGCACCGCGCCGGGCGGCTCAGCGGCGGCGGCTGGGAGGCCGCCCTCCGCGACCTGCACCCCCGCGTCCGCTGGCGGGAGCGCGGCATCGACCTGCTCGGCCTGCGGCCCGAGGAGACCGTGCCGCTCGGCGGGACCGGCCTGCTGCTGATCCCGTCGGTGTTCGTCTGGCCCGGCATCGCCGCGCACACCGAGGCGCCCTGGCCCTACACCCTCATCTATCCGGCACGCGGCATCTCGGCGCTGTGGGAGCCCGCGCCGCCCGCCGCGCCCGGCGCGCTCGCCGCGCTGCTCGGCCGCACCCGCGCCCGGATCCTGATCGCCCTCGACGAGCCCGCCGGGACCACCCAGCTCGCCCGCGCCCTCGGCGTCGCGCCCGGGGCCGTCGGCGACCACCTCGCCGTCCTGCGCCGCGCCGGGCTCGCCGACCGCGCCCGCGCCGGACGCGCCGTCCTCTACCACCGCACGCCCCTCGGCGACGCGCTCGCCCGCACCCCCTGAACAGCCGAGGACCCGGCCCGGAAGGGCCGGGTCCTCGCGCGAGGTGAACGGGTCAGGCCTCGGGAGCGGACTCCTCCGCCGGCGCGGCGCCGGCCGCCGGGGCGACCGCGGCGCGGGCGACCTCGTCGGTCGCGCTCACCGTCGTGTTCTCCGGGAAGTGGCACGCGGCCTGGTGCCCCGGGCTCAGCTCCACCAGCGGCGGCTCCACCTGCTTGCAGATGTCCTGCGCCTTCCAGCAGCGCGTGTGGAACCGGCACGCGGGCGGCGGGTCCAGCGGGCTCGGGACGTCGCCCTGCAGCCGGATCCGCTGCCGGTCGCCCCGCTCGCTCGGGTCGGGGATCGGCACCGCCGACAGCAGCGCGTTGGTGTAGGGGTGCATCGGGCGCTCGTACAGGTCCGCGCGGTCCGCCAGCTCGACGATCTTGCCGAGGTACATGACCGCGACCCGGTCGGAGATGTGCCGCACCACCGACAGGTCGTGCGCGATCACCACGTAGGTGAGGTCGAGCTCGTCCTGCAGGTCCTCCAGCAGGTTCACCACCTGCGCCTGCACCGACACGTCCAGCGCCGACACCGGCTCGTCCGCGACGATCAGCTTCGGCTTCAGCGCGAGCGTGCGGGCGATGCCGATGCGCTGCCGCTGCCCGCCGGAGAACTCGTGCGGGTACCGGTTGTAGTGCTCGGGGTTCAGCCCGACCAGCTCCAGGATCTCCTGGACGGCCTTCTTCACGCCCTGCTTGGCCTCGATGTTCTGCAGCCGGAACGGCGCCCCGACGATCGCGCCGACCGTCTTGCGCGGGTTCAGCGACGAGTACGGGTCCTGGAAGATCATCTGGAGGTCGCGGCGGAGCGGCCGCAGCCGCCCCTGGGACATCTTCGTGATGTCCTCGCCCTCGAAGGTGATCTTCCCGAAGCTCGGGTCCAGCAACCGCATGATCATCCGGCCGGTGGTGGACTTCCCGCAGCCCGACTCGCCCACCAGCCCCAGCGTCTCGCCCTTGCGGACCGAGAACGACACGCCGTCGACGGCCTTCACCGCCGCGACCTGCCGGCGCAGCAGCCCCGCCGTGACCGGGAAGTGCTTGCCGAGGTTGTCCACCTCCAGCAGCGGCTCGCCGTCGCGCGCCGGACGCGCCTCCTTGGCCAGGGACGGAGCCGTGCCGGACGCGGCGCCGGGCCCCTGCTCGGCGGTCTCCACCGGGGTGTCCGCCGCGGTCTTCTCAGTGCTCACAGTCTCGTTCCCACCCGTGCTCGTCACAGCTTCGGCCGGATCTCGGAGTCCCAGATCTCCCGCCGCTTCTCCAGCGAGAGATGGCAGGCCGCCTTGTGGCCCGGCTCGACCTCCAGCAGCTCGGGCCGCTCGGTCGTGCTCTTGCCGCCCGTCAGGTCACAGTAGGCGCAGCGCGGGTTGAACGCGCACCCCTCCGGGACGTTGATCAGGCTCGGCGGCGTCCCCTTGATCGGCATCAGCCGCTCGCTGCGCTCGCGGTCCAGCCGCGGCATCGACCCGAGCAGCCCCCACGTGTAGGGGTGCAGCGGGCGGTGGAAGGCGTCCTCCACCGAGGCGTACTCGGCGCAGCGGCCCGCGTACATCACGAGGATGTCGTCCGACAGCTCGGCGACCACCCCCAGGTCGTGGGTGATCATGATGATCGCGGAGTTGAACTCCTGCTGCAGGTCCCGGATCAGGTCCAGGATCTGCGCCTGCACCGTCACGTCCAGCGCGGTCGTGGGCTCGTCGGCGATCAGCAGCTCCGGGTCGCACGACAGCGCCATCGCGATCATCGCGCGCTGCCGCATGCCGCCCGAGAACTGGTGCGGGTAGTCGTCCACCCGCTGGTCGGGCTTGGGGATCCCGACCCGTCCGAGCATGTCGATGGCGTGCTTGCGCGCCACCTGCTTGGACACGTCGTTGTGCACCCGGTAGGCCTCGATGATCTGCTTGCCCACCGTGTAGAACGGGTGCATCGACGACAGCGGGTCCTGGAAGATCATCGACATCTTCCGGCCGCGCAGCCGGCGGACCTCGTTCTGGGACGCGCCGACCAGCTCCGTCCCGTCCAGCCAGATCTCGCCGGAGACGTTCGCGTTGCCCCGGTTGTGGAGCCCGAGGATCCCGAGGCTGGTCACGCTCTTGCCCGAGCCGGACTCGCCCACGATCCCGAGCGTGCTGCCCCGCTCCAGCTTGAACGACAACCCGTCCACCGACTTCACCAGGCCGTCGTCGGTCGGGAAGTGGATCTTCAGGTCGCGCACCTCAAGGAACGCGGTGGGCGCGCCGCGCCCGGCGGCGGTCTCGCCGGTGTCGTTCACCAGCTCGGCCTGTCGCTTGCGTGCCATCAGTTGTGCCTCACCCTCGGGTCGATGACGCCGTACAGGATGTCCACGACGAGGTTGGCGAGCACGATGAACAGCGCCGCGGTCATCGTGGCACCGAGCACGACCGGCAGGTCGCTCTGGTTCACCCCGTCCAGCGCGAGCTGGCCGAGGCCGGGAATCGAGAACGTCTTCTCCGTGATGATCGCGCCGCCGAGCACCAGCCCGACGTCCAGGCCGAACACCGTCATGATCGGCGTCAGCGAGGCGCGCAGGCCGTGCTTGAGCACCACCGTCTTCTCCGGCAGCCCCTTGGCGCGGGCCGTGCGGATGAAGTCCTCGTTCATCGTCTCCAGCATGCCCGCTCGCGTCAGCCGCGCGTACATCGCCGCGTAAAGGAACGCCAGGCAGATCCATGGCAGCAGCAGGTTGAACGGGTTGTCGCTCGGCCCGCTGTAGTTCACCGCGGGCAGGATCTCCCACCGGTGGACGATGAACGCCAGCGACAGCAGGCCCGTAAAGAAGATCGGCAGGGACACGCCCGCGAGGGCCACCCCCATCGCCGCCCGGTCGAAGATCGTCCCTCGGCGCAGCGCGGACAGGATGCCGATCGACACCCCCGCCACCAGCCACAGCACGGCCGCACCCGCGGTGATCATGAACGTGACCGGCGCGCGGTCCACGAGCTGGTCGGTCACCGACTGGTTGGTGCGGAAGGAGTAGCCGAGGCACGGCGCCGGGCAGTCGATCTTCTCGGTGCCCGTGTCGTAGGTGTCGCCGACGACGATCGCCTTGATGAACTTCCCGTACTGCACCGGGACCGGGTCATCGAGCCCGAACCGGTCCTTGATGGCCGCGAGGGTCGCCGCGTCCGGCTGTTTGCCGGCGAAGCGGCCCGCGATGTCGTCGGTGGTGACACCGGCGGCGCGGGGCACAAGGAAGAAGATGGCGAACGTCACCGCGCTGATGATGAGGAGCAACCCCACCGCGCCGAACAGGCGGCGAACAATGAATGCGACCACAGTCTCCGGCCCAGGCGGTCGCCGGGGGATCCCCCCGGCGACCGCCCTATGCCTTCACCTGCCTTCTCTCAGGTAGCTCGGGAACCGTGCGCTCAGCCGGTGACGCCGAGGTTGGCGTAGTCGTACATGCCGTAGCCCGCGTGGAAGTAGACGTTCGTCAGGTTCGTCGGGCGGTAGAGCAGCGACTTGGCGTACACGTTCGGCAGGATCGCGGCCTGCTCACGGATCCGCGCGTCGATCTGGTTGTAGATCTTCGCACGCTGCGCCGGGTCCTGGACCGCGACGACGTCGTCCCACATCTTGTTGACCTGCGGGTCGTCCAGCTCCTCGGCGTTGGCGTTGCCGGTGGGGACGATCGCGTCGACGTCGGAGACGGGCTGGAGGTAGCCGTAGCCGGTGTTCCAGTCCGGGGCCCAGCCGTAGGTCCCGAGGCCGATCTTCTCCTTGGCCATGAACTTCGGCGCGCCGAGCTGCTCATTGGTGTAGGTGCCCGACGGGTAGCCCTTGAGGTTGAGCTTGATGTTGACCTTGGCGAGGGACTGCTGGAGCGCCTCGGCGGTCGCCTTCTCCTTCGGCCGGTCGCTCCGGAAGATCATGTTCGTGGAGAAGCCGCCCGGCTTGCCGCACTTGGCGAGCGAGGCCTTGGCCTGCGCCTGGTCGCCGGTGTAGGTCGGGTCCGCCTTCGTGTAGAAGTCGGTGCCCTTCTCGCGGCCCTGGACCGCCGGCGGCTGGATGGAGGTCGAGACCTGGCCGCCGACCTCACCGCCGTAGGCCCGGTACATCGCCGAGCGGTCGGCCGCGTACACGATCGCCTTGCGGCACTCGATGTTCGGGATGTTCTTGGTGTTGAGCGGGATGTACCAGTGGAAGCCGGCGAGCGGGTTGTCGGAGTTCGCCTTGAGCTTGGGGTTGGTCAGGATCTGCTGCCGCGCGGCGGCCTGCACACCCGAGCCGGGGAGGTCGATCTGGACGGTGCCGGCCTGCAGGCGGCTGTCGATCTCCTCGGCCTTCAGCCCCGACTGGACCTCGATCTTGTCGGGCAGCTGCTTGCGGTTCGGGTCGGTCGCCGGGTCCCAGTTGGTGTTGCGGACCCAGGTGCCGCCCTTCTTCGGCGTGTAGTCGCCCTGCAGCTTGTACGGGCCGGTCGAGACCGGGTGCATGCCGTAGCGGACGCCGGTGTCCTTGGCGGCCGGGACCGGAGCGGTCTGCCCGGAGAAGCCGACGACCTGGTCGAACTCGCTGAAGGCGGACTTCAGGTTGAACACGACGGTGTAGTCGTCGGGCGTGGAGACGCCCTTGAAGTTGTCGAGGTTCTTGTCCTTGAACGGGCCGTCGTACTTGCCGCCGACGTCCAGCAGCTGCGGGAAGTAGGAGGGGCCGTTGTGCAGGACGCTGCGGTCGAAGGTGCGCGCGACCGCGTACTTGATGTCCTTGGCCTTGACCTCGGTGCCGTCCTCGTACTTGACGCCGCGCTTGAGCTTGTACGTCCAGGTCTTGCTGCCGTTGGACGCGGTGCCCGGCGCCTCCGCGAGGTCGGGGACCATCTTGGAGCCCTCAAGACCCGGCTTGGAGTTGTAGGTCATCAGCGACCGGGAGAAGATCCGGACGAAGTTCAGCCCGTAGGCGTAGTAGATGTTCGCGGGGTCCAGCGACTCGAAGTCGTCCGGCTGCGCGAACTTCAGCACGCCGCCCTTGTGGTCGGAGACGTTGACGACCGCCGTGGAGCCGGCGTCGAACTTGGCGCCGTTGCCGCCGCCGCCTCCGTCGTCGTCACCGCCGCCACAGGCCGACAGCCCGAGGCCCAGGACGACGATCCCCGCCGCCGTACTGGTCACCACCTTGGGAGATTTCATCAGTTCCCTTTCGCTAATACCGGACGTTCGCCGGGGTCATCGGGCCCGTGGGTCCAGGGCGTCGCGCAGACCGTCGCCGAGCAGGTTGAAGGCCAGGACGGTGACGAAGATGGCGAGACCGGGGACGATCACGAAGTGAGGGGCGACCGAGTACAGCTCGGTGGCCTGCGACAGCATCCCGCCCCACGAGGGGTCGGGCGGGTTGATGCCGACACCGAGGAACGACAGCGCGGCCTCGAAGAGGATGTTGGTCGGGATCAGCAGGGTGGAGTACACCAGGATCGGCGCGACCAGGTTGGGCAGGATCTCCTTGAACAGGATGTAGGAGTTGCGCGCGCCCATGCTGCGCGCGGCGTCGACGAACTCGCGCTCGCGCAGCGACAAGGTCTGCCCGCGGATGATCCGGCCGATGTAGGGCCAGTTGAAGAACCCGATGATGAACACCAGGATCGCGATCCGCAGGTTGTTGCCTTCCAACCCCCACAGGCCCGGGGGGATCACGCCCACCAGCGAGATCGCGAACAGCACCAGGGGGAAGGCCAGGAAGACGTCCATCGTGCGGGCGATCAGGGTGTCGACCCACCCGCCGAAGTAGCCCGCGGTGATGCCCATCACGGTGCCGATCACGACCGACACCAGCGTGGCGAGCACGCCGATGAGCAGGGAGACCCGCGCCCCGTACAGGACGCGGCTGAAAAGGTCGCGCCCGTTGATGGGCTCGACGCCGAAGATGTGGTCGCCGCTCATGCCGCCCCACGGCTTGGTGGGGCCGCCCAGCGTCGCGTCCACCAGGTTCTGGTGGAACTCGTTGGGGGGGCTGCCGAGCCAGCCGACGACCAGGCCGGTGACGCCCGGAAGCGACAACACGATCAGGAACAGCACGACGATCCCGCCGCTGATGGCGACCTTGTCGCGCTTGAGCCGCATCCAGGCGATCTGGCCGAGGGAACGACCCTGGATCGCCTTGCGGTCGACGCCCGCAAGGACGGCCTCCGGCTGGGCCTCGCCCTCCGCTCCGGAAACCTCGATCGGTGCGGTCACGCTCCGTACCTCCTACCCCTTCGGGCCACACTGCCACCGGCGCACGCGCCCGGGAGGCCGCGAAGATCGTCCGCTGCCTCCGTGCCCGTTACGCCGCGTTTGCTGAAGGGAAACGTAGTCCTTCGGGCACGACTGTCCATCCGTGAGGCGACCTTCGCCAGTACCCGTATCTGACTTGTGATCTCGTCGTCATCTGGGGCACACGTGTCCACGCATCACTCCGGACAAATCGCCCGAATAGTACGTTCACCGGCACCCCTGACGGCAACCCGAACCCGGTCTAGACCGGCAAGCTTTACCGTACCGAGTCCGTTCCGAGATCGAACCTCCGCAGGTCACGCGGTCCGACATGACGGGCGGTCAGACTCGCGGCCGTCCCGGCCGCGCTCTCCCGCCACTCTCGCCACTCGGGCCCCGGCGCTCCCTCCGGCGGCCGGCCGCACCCGCGTTCGCACGCGCGGGCGGCCCCGCGCCCGGTTTCGGACCCCCGTGATCGGCGGGCCGCTCCGGCGCGGCGTCCCCTCCCTTCCCGACTTCCTCCGGACGGCGCGCGGGTCCGCCTCCGGGCCCCGTCGGCCCGCTCCGGGGACACGTCCCCGGCGACCACGTTCCGTCACTGATCATCTTCTGCCGCCCCCACCGTAACCCGTTCCGGAGGCGCCTCCGCCCCGGGGGCGCGGAGCGGAGGACGTCCGCCGCGCGACGAGACGCCGTCTCACCCCTGGGCCCGGGGGCGGACGCCCTGACCGGGCACCGGGCGGTTTGTTTCCCCACGCCCCGTCATTCGAGCGCGGGTCCGAAAACGGAGGCCACCCACGGGCCCAGCGGGAATTCGGCGCGGAATTTCATGTGATTCGCATCACATTGATGGCCTTCGTTCGCATTTTCTATCGTGCAGAGGTGCCCAGTTCAGGCCGCCGCTCCGCGGCTTCCAGCGTGTTATCGGAATAACTCATCACAGAGCGTCAGGTCGCTTCTGCGGGGGCGGGGCGACGCCGCTCGCCGATCGCCGGTGGTCCCTTCCATGGCCGCTCCCGCCGAGGGAGACGGCCATGGCCACCCAGCGTGACCCTTGCCAGGAACGATTCACACCGCTGCTTTCCATCGCCCGTAACCGATCTCGTGGGTGCTTTTCCTCGACGGGGTGAGCCCGGCACCGCCGCGCCCGGGCGCCGGTGCCGTTCCGGCCCGGAATCGGCTCGGGTGAAATCGACGAACCGCCAATCCAGAGGGCGACGGGGGATCCGAATGCTCCGGCTGAAGGTGAATATCGACGATGTGGCCCGCATGCGCTTCGCCCGGGCTCCGGCTCCGCTCATGGAGGTCTACGCGGGTGTCCGCGTGTGGAAGGCGACACGGCGCGCGGGGCGGGTGGGCGCCGGGGCCCGGCGCGCCATCGACCGCTTCCCCTCCTCCGCGCGCCCGCTGCTCGACCTGATCCCCTCGACCGGGCCGGGGCCCGCGTTCGTCGCGCCGATCGAGCCCGACCTGCCCGCGGCGCTCGGGGACGTGCGCGACGCCCTGGCCCGCGGCGCCGCCCGCGAGCTGGAGCCGGTGCTGCGGGACGGGCGCGACTCCGAGTGGCTGCGGGCCCTCACCGCGGGGCGCCCCGGCGCGGCGGACCGCCTGGTGCGGGCGCTGGAGTCCTGCTTCGTCGCGTGCCTGCTCCCCCACTGGAGCGGCGTGCTCGCCGCGTTCGACGCCGAGGCCGCGCGCTTCGGGGAGACGCTGCTGCACCACGGCGCCGCGTCCGCGATCGACCGGCTGAGCCCGCTGGTGCGCTGGCGGGGCGGCGCGGTGGAGGTGCGCGGCGCCGCGGACGCGGAGATCACGCCGGGCGGCGGCGGGCTGGTGCTGCTGCCGCTGGCGTTCTGGGACGGCGACCCGCTCGTGCGCGGCCTGAGCGACGGGACGGTGCTGGTCGCCTACGCGGCCCCCGAGACCCGCCCGAAGCCGTCCGCGCGCGTGGGCGGCGACGACGAGGACGCGCTCGCGGGGCTGGTCGGGCAGACCCGGGCCGGGATCCTGCGGGCGCTGCCGGAGCCGTGCGGCACCTCCGAGCTGGCCGTGCGCATCGGGATGAGCGTCTCGGTGACCTCCGAGCACGCCAAGATCCTGCGTCGCGCCGGGCTGATCACGAGCGTCCGGCACGGGCGCCACGTCCGGCACGCGCTCACCTCGCTCGGCCGCACGATCGCGGCCCCCTGAACCCCCTGCGGGGGCCGGGGACGCTACTGGATGCCCCGGTTCTTGAGGATCTGCTCGATCTCCAGGAGGTCGGGGTCGCCCGCGGCGGCCTGGCCGACCTCGCCCTTGGGGGCCTTCCCCTTCCGCTTGGCGGCCTTGCGCCCGCCGCCGCCGGCGGCGGACCTCTCCTCGCCGTCGGCCCGGCGGCCGAGCATCACGCCGGACGTCAGGTACAGCAGGACGGCCACGCCGGTCAGCGCCACCCCCGCCCACTTCACCGGGCTGAAGGCCAGGTCGACGAAGAACTCGGTGACGCCGGTCATGGCCGCGGCGAGCGGCACCAGCGACCACGCGGCGCCGCGCAGCGCGGCGCCGGCCCCGCGCCGGCCGTAGAGCCCCCAACTGATGACGAGCCCGAGTACGGTCACTCCCAGGCTGATCGCGAAGATGGCCGCGTCACTCATCTCTGCCTCGCATTCCCCGCGTCCTTCCCTTCATCGTCACATGCCGGCGGCCGTTTGCGCTCCTCCTGCCGGACGGTTCCGGCGCCGCGTCCTCATACCTGCGCGTGACACGGCGATGGAACGGCGGGCGGCGTCCCGGCCCCGGACCCGGGACCCGGGAGTGAGGCGCGGGGCCGGGCCGCCGACCGGTCAGCCCACCAGGGACGACAGGCGCTCGGGGGTCAGCTCGCGCAGGGACCCGACCACGGTGCGGCCCGGCGCGGGCGGGATCGGCAGGACGCTGGGCACCGCGACCGTCACGCAGCCCGCCGCCTCGGCCGCCGCGACGCCGTTCGGGGAGTCCTCCAGGACCACGCACCGGCGCGGCTCCGCGCGGAGCCGGGCGGCGGCCGTCAGGTAGGGCTCGGGATCGGGCTTGGTGCGCGACACCTCGTCGCCCGCCACGCTCAGCGCGAAGTACTCGCGGCCGACGGCGTCCAGCACCGGCTCGATGAGCCGGCGGTGGCTGGAGGACACCAGCGCGGTGGCCACGCCCGCCTCGCGCAGCCCGGTCAGCAGCTCCTTGGCGCCGGGCATCAGCGGGACGGCGGCGCTGAGCCGCTCGACCATGCCGTCCAGCATCCGCCGCCCGATCTCCGCGCGCGGCTCCGGCGACCCCGTCAGCTCCAGCATGTAGTCGACGGCGATGGCGAGCGAGCCGCCGACCAGCCGCTCCTGGTGCGCCGGGGTCCACGTCCCGCCGAGCCAGGCCATCACCTCCGACTCGACCTCGAACCAGACGCGCTCGGAATCGATCAGTAGGCCGTCCATGTCGAACAGGACGGCCTGAGGCCCCCCACGGGTCACGGTGCTCCCTCTGCGTTGAACGGTGCTTATGTGTTGAAAGTACCTGGATGACCGGACGAGGAGATGGCCGGGAGGCGTCCGCGCCGACCGCGAACGGTGACGGAAGGGCCACCGGACCGGTACGGTGCCCGGAAGCTACCAACGGGTAGGCCCCCGGCGACGGGAGGCCCCCTGGAGATGAGAGGGAGCGGCATGAGCGGTTACCGCGTCATTCTGGTCGGCACCGACGGCTCGGACTCCTCGTTCGGCGCCGTCGACCGCGCGGCGGAGCTGGCCGCCGCCACCGGCGCCACGCTGCTGCTCGCCACCGCCTACGCCCCGATGTCCGAGCGGGAGCGGGCGAGCGCCGCCGAGCAGCTCGGCGACCTCGCCTACAAGGTGCAGGGCTCCACCCCCGCCGACGACGCGCTCCGCGCCGCGCGCGGGCGGGCCGTCGCCGCGGGCGCCACCGACATCGACCAGGCCGCCGTCGCGGGCGAGGCCGTCGAGGTGATCTCGCGCCTGGCCAGGGAGCGCACGGCGGACCTCGTGGTGGTCGGCAACCGGGGGCTGGGCACCCTCGCCGGACGCATCCTCGGCTCGGTCCCGGCGAGCCTGTCGCACCGCGCGCCGTGCGACGTCCTGATCGTCCACACGACCGGCGGCAGGTGACGCGGACCACCGGCGGCGGGTGACACGATCGTGACCCGGGTTCCGCCTCCGGCGTACAGGCGCGGGGTCTGGCCCCGGAAGGGTGGGGTAGGTCACTGTCAGGACGTAGGCTGACAGCCACCGATCATGAGCGGGACCCCCGGCCCCGGGAATGACGGCCCCCGCGGTGACGCTGTACCGACGTCGGAAGGAGGCAGCGCGTGGTCGAGCTCGAAAGCGTTCCGGAACTCGTCGATCCGGTGCTCGTGGCCGCTTTTGAGGGGTGGAACGACGCCGGCGAGGCCGCGAGCGGGGTGATCCAGCACCTGGAGTCCACATGGGAGGCCGTCCCGATCGCCGAACTCGATCCCGACGACTACTACGACTTCCAGGTCACCCGGCCGATCGTCGAGATGATCGACGGTGAGACCCGCGGCATCACCTGGCCCACCACCCGCATCTCTTGGGCGCGGCTCCCCAACGGCCGCGACGTGGTGCTCGTGCACGGCATCGAGCCGAACATGCGCTGGCGCTCGTTCTGCCGGGAGCTGGTCGGGCTGATGCTGGAGCTGGACATCCGCAACGTCGTCCTGCTGGGCGCGCTGCTCGCCGACGCCCCCCACACCCGTCCGGTGCCGGTCACCGGCGCCGCGTCCGAGGCGGGCCTGGTCAACACCCTGCACCTGGAACCCGCCCGCTACGAGGGCCCCACCGGGATCCTCGGCGTCCTGCAGGACGCGTGCGCCAAGGCCGACCTCGACACCGTGTCGCTGTGGGCGGCGGTCCCCCACTACGTGGCGCAGCCCCCCTCCCCCAAGGCGACGCTGGCGCTGCTGCGCCGCGTGGAGGACCTGCTGGACGTCACCGTCCCCCTCGGCGAGCTGCCCGAGGAGGCGCGGGCCTGGGAGAACGGCGTCAACGAGCTCGCCGAGGAGGACTCCGAGGTCGCCGAGTACGTCCGCACGCTGGAGGAGCAGAAGGACGCCACCGAGCTGCCCGAGGCGAGCGGCGACGCGATCGCCCGCGAGTTCGAGCGCTACCTCCGCCGCCGCGACCCCGGATAGCCGGCATGGTTAGACTGATCACCCGACATCCCCGGTGATGGCCCGCGCAGGCCGCGAACTGCGCACGAGCATGGCCTCGACGGCGATTCTCCGACGTGTGGAGGGCGGCACCGCCCGCAGGCGGTGACCCGCGGCGGCGCGTCGCCCGCGATCCGGGTCAGGCGCCCCCGCGAGCTGCGGCGGCAGCGCAGGCCCCGCGCGCACTCCTGCTGGGACCACCTCATCGCCGCGCCGCTGTGGCCGCTGCACGGCGCGAACCTCGGGACGCTGCTGCGCACCTGCGACGCCGTCGGCGCCTGCCTCGCCGTCCCCCGCCTCCCCTGGGTGCCGGACGCGCTCGAACGCGGCAACACCCTCCGCCGCCCGTCCTGCGTGCACTGGGTGAACGAGCCGCTCGGCTGGCTGGAGCGGCGGCGGGAGGCCGGTTCCCGCGTCGTCGGCGTCGAACTCGCCGACGAGGCGGTCCGGCTCGCCGACCTGCCCCCGGCGCGGGTGAGGACCGTCGCCGTCCTCGGCCACGAGCGGCACGGGATCCCCGGCGAGGCGCTGGACCTGCTCGACCTCGCCGTGGAGATCCCGATGGTGGGGGGCGGGAGCAGCCTGAACGTCGCCGTCGCCGGGTCGCTGGTCCTCTACCGGCTGGCGGGCCTGCTCTGAACGGCCGGTGATCCGACCGGGACCGGACGGAAGGAGCATGGGGACGCGGGCGAGCAGTTCCGGCACGCCCGCGGACCGGGACTGCTCCGTGCCGGGGCGAGGGTCAGAGTGCGACGCCGAGCAGGGCGTCCGCCACCGCGCCGACCTGGGCGGGCGCCGACGCGGACCCCCCGCCCGCGCCGAGGGCCGCGTCGGCCCAGGCGTCCACGGCCGCCAGCGCGGCCGGGGCGTCGAGGTCGTCGGCCAGGGCGGCGCGCACGGCGGCCGCGACGGGCGCCGCGTCCGGGGCCGCCGGGAGCGCCGCGGCGGCGCGCCAGCGCGCGAGGCGGGCGGACGCCGCGTCCAGCTCGGCGCGCGTCCACTCCCAGTCGGAGCGGTAGTGGTGGGCCAGCAGCGCCAGCCGGATCGCCATCGGGTCGGTGCCCGCCTCCCGGAGCGCCGACACGAACACCAGGTTGCCGCGCGACTTGGACATCTTCTCGCCGTCCAGCCCGACCATGCCCGCGTGGACGTAGGAGTGGGCGTGCGGGCGCTCGCCGGTCGCGACCTGCGCGTGCGAGGCGCTCATCTCGTGGTGCGGGAACGCCAGGTCCGAGCCGCCGCCCTCCACGTCGAACGCCATCCCGAGGTACTCCACCGAGATCGCCGAGCACTCCACGTGCCAGCCGGGGCGGCCCTCCCCGAACGGCGACTCCCAGCCGGGCTCGCCGGGGCGCCGCGCCATCCACAGCAGAGGGTCGAGCGGGTCGCGCTTGCCGGGCCGGTCCGGGTCGCCGCCGCGCTCGGCGAACAGCGGCGCCATCTCCGCGCGGCTCAGGCGGCTGACCGCCCCGAAGTCGGGGTCGGCGCCGACGGGGAAGTAGATGTCGCCGCCGACCTCGTAGGCGGCGTCCTTGGCGCGCAGCTTCTCGATCATCTCGACGATCATCGGGATCGCCTCGACCGCGCCGATGTACTGGTCGGGCGGCAGCACGCGCAGCGCAGCCATGTCGGCGCGGAACAGCTCGATCTCCCGGTCGGCGAGCGCCCGCCAGTCCTCCCCGGTCTGCTGGGCACGTTCCAGCAGCGGGTCGTCCACGTCCGTCGTGTTCTGGACGTAGTGGACGCGGTGGCCGAGGTCGCGCCACACCCGGTTCACGAGGTCGAAGGCGAGATAGGTGTTGGCGTGGCCGATGTGCGTCGCGTCGTAGGGGGTGATGCCGCACACGTACATGCGGGCGGTGGCGCCGGGCTCCACCGGGCGCGCCGTACCCGTCCCCGTGTCGTGCAGGCGCAGCGGCCGCGTCGCGGCGGGCAGCCCCGCGTCGGAGAGATGAGGGACATCGGAGGCGTGCCACGATCGCATACCGAAAGCTTATCCATGCGCGGTCGACGGGATTACTCCGAGATCACCCCTACTGCCCCGGTGTGTCCGCTCGATCGGCGGACCCGCCGGTCAGGGCGCCGCGACGGGTCAGCCCGACCGGACGCGCGGGTCCAGGAGCGAGTACCCGACGTCCACGGCGAGGTTGGCGAGCGTCACGAACAGCGTCACCACCAGCGTCACCCCGATGATCACCGGGGTGTCGCCGAGCGCGATCGACTGGTAGACGAGCTGGCCGACGCCCTGGAGGCCGAACACCTTCTCGGTGACGATCGTGGAGCCGACCAGCGCGCCGAGGTCGACGCCGAGCTGGGTGACGACCGGCGTCAGCGCCGCGCGCAGCCCGTGCCGGTAGACCACCCGCCGCCGCGTCAGCCCCTTGGCCTTCGCCGTGCGGACGTAGTCCTCGCCGAGGACGTCCAGCAGCGCCCCGCGCGTGAGGCGCGTGTAGGCGGCGACCATCAGGAACGCGAGCGCGACCCACGGCAGGACCATCCGCCGCAGGAAGTGCTCCTGGAGCGGCGGGCCCGCCTCGAAGGGGCCGGAGCCCCCGCCGATCCCGCCGGCGAACAGGTACAGCAGCGCCAGCGCCATCACGAACGGCGGCGTGGACAGCCCGAGCAGCACCAGCACCGTCGCCGCGCGGTCCCACAGGCTCCGCGCCCGGGTCGCGCTGAGCACGCCCGCGACGACGCCGCCCCCGCATGCCAGGAGCCCCGCGCCGAGCACGAGCCACAGCGTCGTCGGCAGCCGGTCGCCGATCAGCCGCGCCACCGGGACGCCGTTGACGTAGGAGTCGCCGAGGTCCCCCCCGGCCAGCCGCCGCAGGAACCGCCAGTACTGGACGAGGACGGGCTGGTCCAGCCCGAGGTTGCGGCGGATCTGGGCCAGCGTGTCGGCGGTCGCGCGCGGGCCGCCGATCACCCGCTCCACCGGGATCGGCGACACGTGCAGGAACACGAACACCAGCGTGGAGACGAGCCACAGCACGATCACCGCGTACAGCAGGCGGCGGAGGAGGAACCGCGTCACCGCCGCAGCTCCCCCCGCCGGACGGGGGACCGCTCAGCGCGCGGGTCGAGGGCGTCGCGGACGCCCTCGCCGACCAGGTTGAACGACAGCGTGGTCAGCAGCAGCAGGACGCCGGGCACCGCCAGCAGCCACCACGCGGTCTGGAACACCTCGCCGCCCTCGCCGAGCATCGACCCCCAGCTCGGCATCGGCGGCCGGACCCCGACGCCGAGGAAGGACAGCGTCGCCTCGAACACGATCGAGGCGGGGACCAGCAGCGAGGTCAGCACCGTGATCTGCGCGGCGAGGTTCGGCAGCACGTCCACGATCATGATCCGGGCGTCGGACGCGCCGAGCGAGCGGGCCGCCTCGATGAACTCCGCGCGCCGCAGCGACAGCACCTGGCCCCGGATGACCCGGCCGAACGCCGCGAACGAGAAGAACGCGATCACCAGCACGGTCATCGTCAGGCTCGCGCCGACCGAGGAGATCTGGAACGTCGTCGCCAGCGTGATCGCGACCAGCAGGTAGGGCAGCGCGAGCGTCATGTCCATCAGCCGCGCCAGCAGCGTGTCGAGGACGCCGCCGACATAGCCCGCGAGCATCCCCGCGAACGTCCCCGCCACCGAGGCGAGCAGCGCCGCGAGGACGCCGACGAGCAGCGAGATCCGCGCGCCGTAGGCGGCGCGGACGAACACGTCCCGGCCGAGCTGGTCGGCGCCGAGCCAGAACTCCGCGCCGGGCCCGCGCGGCTGCCCGTTCGCGTCCAGTCCGGTCTCCGGGAACGTCGCGCCGTAGGGGTGGCCGCTCCAGCGGGCCCACAGCGGCGCCAGCACCGCGAACAGGGTGATGAGCCCGATCAGGGCCAGCGCGGCGACGGCGGCCCGGTCGCGGCGGAAGCGCGCCCACGCGAGCTGGGCCGGGGACCGGCCCCGCACCCGCCGTGACCCGCCGTGCGGAACGGCGACCGCCGCGCCCGCCGCCGAACCCGCCGCCGCGCGCCCCCAAGCCATCCCGGACTCCCCCGCAACCGAAGATCGCGATAGGTAGTCAAGCTAGCACCGACCGTCACGCGGGCGTGCCCGAACGCCGATACCGGCCGGTGTCCCCGGGCGCTCCAGAACGCATCAGCGCACGTCAGAACGTATCAGAACAGGCCGGAGAAGGCGCCGGACGACGGGTCAGAGCACGCGGTTCCAGGACGCGGCGTCGCCGGGCACGGCGGAGAAGTCGTACCGCACGCCCCGCGCGGACAGCGCCGTGAGGCTGACCGAGGTGGTCCCCCACACGCGTCCGTCGCCGAGGTCCAGGAGCGGGAGCAGCGCCCTGCGGTCCGTGCGCGCGACGCCGTCCCCGGCGACGAGCGCGAACCACGCGCCCCACGCCTCCGCCACCGGCCCCTCCCCCGGGACGGGACGCGGCGCGGCGGCGAACCGGGGCCGGAAGTGCGCGAGCCGGGCCTCCATGTAGGCGTCCTCGGTCTGCCCCTCCAGCCGGCCCTCGCCCTCCAGCCCGCTGTTGACGATCATGTGGAGGCCGGGCGTGAGGGAACGTTCCACCAGCGTCTCGCCGTTCCAGGTCCACAGCCGCACCCGGTCGGTCTCGGCGCACACCAGGTAGAAGGGGTCGAACGCCGGGAGGTCGAGCTCGCCGAGCTTGCCGTCGGCGGCCATCCGCAGCGGCAGCCCGCCGCGCGTGGCACGGCCGTCGGGCGGCGCCATGCGGCCCCGCCCGTTCAGGACCGTCGCGACGCGCCGCGCATCCGGGTCCACCGCGAGCCACGTCCCCCCGGCGCGCAGGTCGCGCCCGCCGACGAGGCCGGGTCGGTCGTCCCAGTACCGGTCCGGCGGCTCCCAAGAGCGGGCAACGAACTCGTCACGCACGCCCACCAGCAGGACGGGAACGGGCGAGGAGGGCTCAAAACTCACGACCGCCGTGCACATGTCCCCCATTGGAGCACCAAGCCCGTTCCGTCCCGCGCCCGGGGTGCGCCCACGGCGGGGGCTACAGCGGCGGCCAGGGGATGGCGGGCCAGTCCTCGGGGGGGTAGGGGTGGATGCGGTGCTTGAGCATCAGCTCGACGCGGCGCCGGGTGGCGTCGACCTCCTCGGCGGTGAGCAGCTCCGCCAGCCGCGCGGTGAGCGGGCCGTCGCGCAGCGCCCGCTCGACGCGGCCGAGGGCCTCCAGCGCCTCGGGCGTGAGCGGCTTGCCGCGCCACTGCCACAGGACGGTGCGGAGTTTGTACTCGACGGAGAAGCACACGCCGTGGTCGCAGCCGTAGACGCGGCCGTCGCCGGGCGGCAGCAGGTGGCCGATCTTGCGGTCGGCGTTGTTGACGACGGCGTCGAACACCGCCATGCGGCGGACCGGGTCGTCCTCGGTGCGCGACAGCGCGACGAGGTCGATGTCGGGGTCGGGCTCGACCCACAGCTGGACCATGCCGGGCCCGTAGGGGCCGTCGCGGTGGACGGTCGGCGGGACGGTGCCCCAGCCCATCGCCTTGGAGACCTCGTAGGCCGCGACCTCGCGCTCGGCGAGCGTGCCGTCGGGGAAGTCCCAGAGCGGGCGCTCCCCCGCGACGGGCTTGTAGACGCAGTGGGCGGCGCGGCCCTCGTGCTCGATGGAGCAGTAGAGGGTGGCGTTGGAGGCCTGGACGAGCCGTCCCTCGACCGACAGGCGCCCGGCGAGCAGGAGGCTCTCGGCGGCGGGGACGTCCAGGGGGGACACCGGCTGCCCGGCGGGACCGTCGCCGGCGGGGGCCCGGTCCCGGGAGGACTGTGTCATGCGCTCATTCTCCCGGGCGGCGCGTCCGTGATCCAGCGCATGATCGGGTAGGGCGCCATATCAGCCGAGGTATCCGTTCTGGCGCGGGCAGACGTGCCCCTCGGTGTCGAGCGGCAGCCCGCACAGCGGGCAGGGGGGACGCCCCGCCGCGACGACCTTCAGCGCGCGTTCGGCGAACGCGCGGGCCTGGGCGGCGCTGATCCGCACGCGCAGCACCGCGATCGCGGGGTCGTCGTCGCCGACCTCGGCGTCCTCGTCCTCGCCCTCGGTGACCTCCTGCGCCTCGATCACGACCTGCTCGTCGTCGGGGTCCCAGGCGAGGGCCATCGTGCCCACCTTGAACTCCTCCTCGACGGGCTGGTCGAGGGGGCCGTCGTCGCGCAGCTCCGACGGGGTGACGGCCGGGACGGGCGCGTCCCCGCCGCTGCGGCGCAGCACCTCGTCGAGCAGCTCCTCCAGCCGCTCGGCGAGCAGCGTCACCTGGAACTTCTCCAGGCCGACGCTGGTGACGCGGCGGCCGGAGCGGGCCTGGAGGTAGAAGGCGCGGTCCCCAGGCCGGCCGACGGCGCCGGCGACGAACCTGTCCGGCGGGTCGTAGGAGATGACGGGCATGGCAACGACCCTACGCGCCGCCGCCGACGGCCGCGTCACTCGACCCCGCGGCGCCCTCACCGGGCGGCGGGGGCAGCAGCGCGGCGACGTCGCCCCCGGTGTCGTTGACCCGGACGACGAACGGCCTCAGCTCGGTGTAGCGGATCGCGGTGAGGGACGCGGGGTCGGCCTGGATCCGCTGGAACTGGTCGAGGTGGAGGCCGAGCGCGTCGGCGACGATCGCCTTGATGATGTCGCCGTGGCTGCACATGGCGTAGACGGCGTCCTCGCCGTGCTCGGCGGCGATCCGCGCGTTCCACCCGCGGACGGCGGCGACGGCGCGGTGCTGCGCGTCCGCCATCGCCTCCCCCGCCTCGCCGGGGAAGCGCACGGCGCTCGGGTGGGTCTGGACGACCCGCCACAGCGGCTCCTCGGCCAGCTCCTTGAGGGGACGGCCCGTCCAGTCGCCGTAGCGGACCTCGCCGAGCCGCTCGTCCGTCTCGACCTTCCCGGCGGGGCCGGGCCGGCCGGCGGCGACGGCCTCGGCGGTCTCCACGCAGCGCTCCAGCGGGCTGGACACGACCGCGGCCAGCGGGACGGGCTCCAGCCGCGCGGCGAGCGCCGCCACCTGGGCGCGGCCGCGCTCGTCGAGGTGGACGCCGGGGGTCCACCCGGCGAGCAGGGGCCCGGTCATGGTGGTCAGGCCGTGTCTAACCAGGAGAAGGGTCGTCACATCCAGCACTCTAGGAGATGCCGGGCCCCGTGGTGATCGCGTCCGGGTTTCCCGAGTGCGGCGCGGATGCGGGAGAATGCGACGCGTGATCGTGGACAAGGCCATCTACGCCGGCGGAACGCGCACCGACATCGACGGCGACATCAGCGACGCCTTCGACCTCGCGCGCAGCCAGGGCGAGTGCTTCGTGTGGATCGGCCTCTTCGAGCCGGACGAGGCCGAGTTCGAGCTCGTCAAGGAGGAGCTCCATCTGCACCCGCTCGCCGCCGAGGACGCCGTGACGGCGCACCAGCGGCCGAAGATGGAACGCTACGGCGACACGCTGTTCGTGGTGCTGAAGACCCTCTCCTACATCGACGAGACCTCCGACATCGAGGTCGGCGAGATCATGGTGTTCCTGGAGAAGGACGTCGTCGTGACGGTCCGGCACGGCGCGGGCAACCCGCTGGGGCCGGTCCGCAGGCACCTGGAGGACTCCCCCGAGCTGCTCAAGCACGGCGCGGCCTCCGTGCTGTACGCGGTGTGCGACGAGGTCGTCGACCGGTACGGCCTCGTCGTGCACGAGGTCGAGGTCGACATCATCGGGCTGGAGAAGGCGGTGTTCGACCCGTCCGCGCGGGACGTCACCGAGGACGTCTACTCGCTCAAGCGGGAGGTGCTGGAGTTCCGCACCGCCGAGGACCCGCTGATCCCCGTCCTCCAGGAGATCGTGCGGGGGCGCGTCAGCGAGTGCGGCAGCACCCGCGAGTACTTCCGCGACGTCCTCGACCACCTGCTGATGGTGGACGGCCAGGTCGACGCGCACAACGAACTGCTCAACAGCGTGCTCACCGCGCATCTGGCGCTGCTCGGCAAGCAGCAGAACGAGGACATGCGCAAGATCTCGGCGTGGGCGGCGATCATCGCGGTGCCGACGGCCATCGCGGGGATCTACGGGATGAACTTCACCCACATGCCCGAACTCAAATGGTCCTTCGGGTATCCGCTGGTCATCCTAGTGATCGTTTCCATCAGCGCCTTCTTGTACCGCCGCCTCCACAAGAGCGGCTGGCTCTGACCCACCTCGATCACGCGCCACGGCCACGGCATGCGATGGCATCACCGAACCGCCCCACCTGCAACAGCACTAGCCCCAGATTGCCCAGCGCCTGGCCTTCAGAGGCTCGGTCCGCGGCGCGGGTCGCGGTGTCGCGGGCAAGGGTGGCCAGGGTGAGCCAGTCGTTGAACAGCCGCCGCCGGCCCAGGAGCCTGGCCGGGACGAGGGCCAGGGAGTTGGCGATGGCGGGGTGGCCGTTGGCGGCGGCGGTGTGTGCCGCCGCCATGAGGTTGGGCAGCTCGGCGTCGAGCCAAGCCGGCGACTGCTCACGGGTGGCGAACCCGTCCCCCTGCCCGTTGGGGAGCGGATCGGTGACCGTGGGGTCCAGACGGGCGTCCGCAGCCCGAGCGGTGCCGATGTAGTGCAGGAGTCGCCGCAGGTCCTGGTCGCGCTGGTCGATGCCCGCGTGCCGTTCGCCCAGGGTGGCGGCGTACTGGCCGACCAGGTCGTGCATCCGCCACCGGCCATACGGGTCGCCGGGCTCGATCGGGTGCGCCTCGGCGAGCCGTTCCAGCAGCCGCCGCCCTTCGATTCCGGGAGCGCGGCGGTGGAGACCTGGGGCCCTGGGTTGAGGGCCAGCAACCGGAACATCCGGATCCGGGAGGGGCCGGCCAGGCGGGCCGCTTTCCCTGGCCCGTTCACGCCATGTTCTGACCGGCCCCGGTCATCCCCGCGGCCGCCGGTGGAGGCCACAGGGGCGGAGCCGCCCCTGTGGCCTTGCCGGTTCAGTTACAGGGTCCCCACGAGGAGATCTTGTCGTTGGCGCTGTTGCCGATGTTGGGGGACGAGTCGCCGGGGCCGGTCACGTAGACGGCGCGTCCACTGGAGTTCGTGTGTTCGAAGAAGCAGACGACCGTGCCAGTGCGGTTCCAGAGGGAAGTCGTCTTGTCGTTGATGGCGGATCCGACGTTGGACACCGTGGTCCCGCCGGACAGGAAACGTCCGTTGTAGTTGGAGTGCTCCCAGACACAGACGGAGCCGTCGGGGCAGTCGCGCCAGTCGGCGTTCGCGATGCCGGTGGTGCCGACCGTGGTCCCTGCCGCGCATGCCGCCGCGACCGCTCCGACAGTCAGCGTCCTCTTCAGTTTCATGCCTGCCCTCTCCTTTGGTGGCGGCGAGGATTCGCCGTCGACGATGGCCCGTGCGGGGGCGCGGTCGGGGCGCCGGTGGCCACCGCCCTGATCAGTGCCGTAGCCAGGGCCTGAACCTTGGACATGCGGGCAAGCTAGCCCGGGGGCGCGACCCCGGGACACCGGGCATTGTCCGTTGAACATCCGGGTAGTCCGGGGGGCACCACCGGGCGCTGGCGGACGGTCCCAAGCTCAACCGGGGCGTCGGTCGGGGCGCGGCTTCGGCGGGCGTCGGTGTGATCCGGGGCCTGCGCGGCTCGTCCGGGTCCCATGCCGCGACGGTGCCTCCGCGGGCCCGGTGCGCCCGCCCGAACACATCGCGGGCACCGCGATAGCGGCCGGAGCCGGCGCCGGGTCAGGTCGCGGTGATGGTGCCGGCGGCCAGGAGGCCCAGCAGGGCGCCGCCGAGGGCCACCCGGTAGTAGACGAACACCATCATCGAGTGGCGGGTGAGGAACTTCAGCAGCCACGCGATGCAGGCGTACCCGACGACGAACGACACGATGGTGGCGACGATCGTCGGCACGATCTGGAGCGATCCGTCGAAGGCCTTGCGCAGCTCGAACAGCCCCGACAGGACGACGGCGGGGATCGACAGCAGGAAGGAGTAGCGGGCGGCGGCCTCACGGGTGTAGCCGAGGAACAGCGCGCCGGTCATCGTGGAGCCCGAGCGCGAGGAGCCGGGGATCAGCGACAGGCACTGGAACGCGCCGATCAGCAGGCCGTCGCGCATGTTGAGGTCGGCGACCTCGCGCTTCTTGATGCCCGCCCACTCCGACACCATCAGCAGCAGGCCCATCAGGATCAGCGACGTCGAGTTGATCCACAGGTTGCGGGAGGGCCCCTCGATGAAGTCCTTGAACGCGAGGCCGCACACCGCGATGGGGATGGTGCCGAGGCCGATGTACCAGCCCATCCGCGCGTCCTGGTGGGGGCGCAGCTCGGGGGTCCACAGGCTCTTGGTCCAGGTGGTGAGGATGCGGACGAGGTCGCGCCAGAAGTAGATGATGACGGCGGCCATGGTGCCGAGCTGGATGACCGCCGTGAAGGGCGCGCCCGGGTCGTCCCAGCGCATCAGCTTGGGCACGATCAACAGGTGACCGGAGCTGGAGATCGGCAGGAACTCGGTGAGCCCCTGGACGATTCCGAGCACGGTCGCTTCCACGACGTTCACTGGCGGCGCGTCCCTCCCAGAGTGCGAGATGGGCCACGGCGACCGATCCCCCTGGAAGGGTAGCGGGCGTCGGCGGGAGGGATGGGCAAGCCACGGCGAACCCGCCTATATGAGCCCCCTCACCTGCGCGGACGCGGCCTCCCGTCACCTATGGGCCAGCTCCCGGATGTTTCCCGGCCATCTTCCCGCCACCCTCCGGGTGGCCGTGTGCGGACGATCACGACCGGTGACGGACGGGAGGGACGTCCGCGATGACCGCTACATTGACCGCCTATGAAGGAGCGTCACCTCGGGCGGAGCGGGCTGCTGGTGTCCCGGCTGGGCCTCGGCACCATGACCTGGGGGCAGGACACCGAGCCCGACGAGGCGGCGGAGCAGCTCGTCGCGTTCGTCGACGCCGGCGGCACGTTCGTCGACACCGCCGACGTCTACAGCGACGGCGACAGCGAGCGGATCCTCGGCCACCTGCTGCGCGAGTTCGTCGACCGGGACGGACTCGTCGTCGCCACCAAGGCCGCGATCAGGCCCAACGGCCGCTACGACGGGTCGCGCCGGCACCTGCTCCGCGCGCTGGACGCCTCGCTCGACCGGATGGACCTGGAGCACGTCGACCTGTGGCAGCTCCACGTGTACGACCCCGCGACGCCCCTGGAGGAGACCCTGTCGGCGCTGGACGAGGCGGTCGCCTCCGGCCGCGCCCGCTACGTCGGCGTGTCGAACTACGCGGGCTGGCAGGTGTCCAAGGCCGCCGCGTGGCAGCGGGCCTGGCCCGGCCGCGCGCCCGTGGTGTCGGCCCAGCTGGAGTACTCGCTGCTGCGCCGCGACATCGAGCGGGAGGTCGTCCCCGCCGTGCTGGACGCGGGCGCGGGCCTGCTGCCCTACTCGCCGCTCGGGCGGGGCGTGCTCACCGGCAAGTACCGCACCGGCATCCCCGCCGGGTCCCGGGCGGCCGCGCCGCACTTCTTCGAGTTCGTCCAGCCCTACCTCGACGAGGAGTGCGCCCGGATCGTGGAGTCGGTGGTGACCGCCGCCGAGGGCCTCGGCGTGTCCCCGCTCAGCGTGGCGCTCGCCTGGGTCCGGGACCGCCCCGGCGTCGCCGCGCCGATCGTGGGCGCCAGGACCGCCGCGCAGCTCGGCGCGATCCTGGAGAGCGAGGACCTCACGCTCCCGGGCGAGATCCGCGGGGCCCTGGACGACGTCTCCGACATGTCCCCCGCCCATTCGTGACGGTGCCCGCGTGACCGGCGGCGCGGATGGACGGAGTGTGCCCGTGACCATCCGGGACGTCCGTGGCACGCTCGGGACCGTCCATCGCCAACCCCGAGAAGCCGCGACGGGAAGCCCGTGACCGATCCCCACACCGACCACTCCCCCACCCCCGCCGAGCGGGCCGCGCGCGCCGCCGAGGCGCTGCGCGCCGCGGAGGCCGCCGGGGCGCAGGCCAAGGCCCGCCCGGCGCCGCCGCCCGACGCGACCGCGGCCCAGGCCGCGCCGGACGCGAAGGAGGGGGCCGCCGCGCTCGCCGAGCTGTTCGCGGAGGCGGGCGCCCCCGCGCCGCTCGCGGGCCGCGCCGCCGCCCGGCTCGGGCCCGGCGCCGCCGCCGCGCTGCGCGCCGACCCGTGGCGGCTGCTGCGCGTCCCCGGCGTCGCGCCCGCGCAGGCCGACCACTTCGCCCGGCGGCTGCTGGGCGAGGGCGCGCGCCCGGACGACCCGAGGCGGGGCCGCGCGCTGGTCCTGCACCTGCTGACCGAGGCGGCCCGCGAGGGGCACACGGTCACCCCGGCGGCGGACGTGGCGGCCGCGCTCCAGCGGATCGGCGTCCCGGAACCGCGCGCGGCGGTCGAGGCCGCGCTGGACGAGGCGGAGGTGCTGGCGCTCACCGAGGAGCCCGAGTTCGACGAGGACTCCGTCGAGGAGGCCGACCCGCCCGAGCCGGAGGAGACGCTCGGCCCGGCGCGGTGGGCGCTCGCCGAGGAGGCGGCGGCCGAGGGGCTGCGGCGGCTGACGCTCACGGCGGCGCCGCTGCTGGACGACGCGGCCGTCCGGGAGCTGCGCTCGGGCCTGCCCGAGGACCGCTCGCTCGCGCTCACCGCCGCGCTGCGCACCGGAGTCAGCATCCTGCGCGGGGCGCCCGGCGCGCTGGAGCGCGCCGCGCTGGAGATCGCCTCGGCCGCCGCGGCCCGGGGCGTCCGCGCCGCCGTCGTCGCCCCCACCGACCGCGCCGCCGCCGACCTGGCCCGCGACCTCCCCGGCGGGGAGGGCGGCGGGCCGCCGGTCACGAGCCTGCACCGGCTGCTGGAGCCGCGCGCGGACGCCTCCGCCGCGCCGGGCGCGGTCGTCTACGGGCGCGGCGAGCAGAATCCGTTCGACCTGGACCTGGTCCTCGTCACGGCCGCCGCCGGGCTCGACGTCGAGCTGTGCGCGGTGCTGGCCGAGGCGTGCGCCGACGGCACCCACCTGGTCCTGTGCGCGCGGGAGGGCGACGCGCCGCCCGCCGGTCCCGGCCGCCCGCTGGAGGACCTGGAGGCGTCCGAGGCCGTCCCGGTCGTGACGCTGGACGCCCCGCCCCCCGGCGACCCGCTCGGCGCGCTGACCGCCGCCGTGCGGGGCGGTGAGCTGGTCGCGGTGGACGCGCCGGGCCGCGAGGTCGTCGTGGTGCCCGCCGCCGACCCCGGGGAGGCGGTGCACCGCGCCGTCCAGCTCGTGACCGACTCGATCCCGCGCGCGCTCGGCATCCCGCTGGAGGACGTCCAGGTCGTCACGCCCGCCGCCGGCGGCGAGACGGGCGCGACCGCGCTCAACGCGGCGCTGAAGGCCCGGCTGAACCCGGGCCCGGGCAAGTTCGCGGGGATGGACCCCGGCGACCGGGTCGTGGTCGCCGCGCCGCTCCCCCAGGCGGCCGTGGGCGAGACGGGCGTGGTGCTCGGCGGCGGCGCGCACGGGCTCGACGTGGAGTTCCCCGGCGGCATGGCCACGCTGTCCCCGGCGGAGGCGGCGCGGCTGCGGCACGGCTGGGCGGTGCCGGTCGCGCTCGGGCGCGGGACGCCGCGTCCGGCGGTGGTGGCGGTGATGTCGGGCGAGGGCCTGTCGCGTCCGGTGGTGGCCACGGCGTTCGGGCTGGCGCGGCGGCACCTGTCGGTCGTGCAGGCGGCCGGGCCCGCGCTCGCCCGCGCCGTGCGGGACGTCGCGGCGCCCGCGCGGCGCACCCGGCTGGCCCGCCTGATGATGGGCTGAGCGCCAGGCTTCGAGAGCCGGGCCCCCGCGAAGGGGCCCGGCTCGAAGCGGGGAACGCTACTGGGACGCGGCGGCGAGGGCGTGGATGCCGCCGTCCACATGGACGATCTCGCCCGTGGTCGCCGGGAACCAGTCCGACAGCAGCGCGACGCAGGCGCGGGCGGTGGGCTCGCTGTCCTTGACGTCCCAGCCGAGCGGGGCGTTCTTCGGCCACATGTCCGTCATGCCCTCGAACCCGGGGATGCTCTTGGCCGCCATCGTGGCGAGCGGCCCGGCCGCGACGAGGTTGACGCGGATGCCCTGCGGGCCGAGGTACTTGGCCAGGTAGCGGGAGCAGGACTCCAGCCCGGCCTTGGCGACGCCCATCCAGTCGTACACCGGCCACGCCTTGGTGGCGTCGAAGTCCAGGCCGACGACAGAGCCGCCGTCCTTCATCAGCGGCAGGCACGCCATCGTCAGCGACTTCAGCGAGTACGTCGAGGCGTGGACGGCGGTCGCCACGTCCTCCCACGGCGTGTCGAGGAAGTTGCCGCCGAGCGCGTTCTGCGGCGCGAACGCGATCGCGTGGACGATGCCGTCGAGGTGTTCGAAGCCGTGCCCGCGCAGGCCGTCGGCCAGGCCGTCGAGCTGCTCGGCGCTGGTCACGTCCAGCTCCAGCACCGGCGGCGGCGCGTCGGGGCCCGACGGCAGCCGCTTGGCGGTGCGCTGGGTGAGGGTCGGGCGCGGGTAGGCGGTGAGCGCCACCTCGGCGCCCTGCTCCTGCGCGACCCGCGCGATGTGGAAGCCGATCGACTTGTCGGTCAGGACGCCCGTGACCAGGATCCGCTTGCCTTCGAGAATTCCCATGACCTCTAGTGCCCCATTCCCAGGCCGCCGTCGACCGGGATCACGGCCCCGGTGATGTAGGCGGCGTCCTCGCTCGCGACGAACCGCACGGCCTTGGCGACCTCCTCGGGCCGCGCGATGCGGCCGAGCGGGATCGACGCCGTGATCGCCTTCTGCTGGTCCTCGGTCAGCACCGCCGTCATGTCGGTGTCGACGAACCCCGGCGCGACCACGTTCACCGTGATGTTGCGGGAGCCGATCTCGCGGGCCAGGGACCGGGCGAACCCGACCAGGCCCGCCTTGGAGGCGGCGTAGTTCGTCTGCCCCGGCGAGCCCATGAGCCCGACCACCGACGACACCAGCACGATCCGGCCGGTGCGCTTGCGCATCATGCCCTTCACGCCGCGCTTGGCGACGCGGAAAGCGCCGGTGAGATTGGTGTCCAGGACCGAGGTGAACGACTCCTCGCTCATGATGGCCAGGAGGGTGTCCTTGGTGATCCCCGCGTTGGCGACGAGCACCTCGACCGGGCCCTGCTCCGCCTCGACCTTGGCGAACGCGGCGTCCACGTCCTCGGCGCTGGTGACGTCGCAGCGGACGCCGAACAGCCCCTCGGGAGGCTCGCCGGACCGGTAGGTGACGGCGACCGCGTCGCCCGCGGCGGCCAGCTCGCGGGCGACGGCCAGGCCGATGCCCCGGTTACCGCCGGTCACGAGGACAGAGCGACTCATCACGACCCTCTCGTTGCGCAGTGGTGGAACTCCCCGGCGAGGGGACGGGACGGGCCGGAGCGGCGCGCCCCCGCCCCGGCCCCGCGGCCGGTCTCGACCGCCGTCCGCGACCACCCCGAGCCGATTGTCCCGGGGCGGCAGCCTGGACACTAGCGGGCCCCCGGGGGGAAGAGGATGTGCCGACCCGACAAGATCCGCTGACCCGGCTTTGTTCGGGCCGCCGCGAAGGCCGCCGCGAAGCCGCCGCGGAGGCCGGCGGGGTAGGTTGCTGAGGGTGCATGACATCGATCCCGCCTTCACCGCGCTGCCGCTGCGCGCGCTGGCCGACGCGGCCCTGAGCCGGGCCCGCGAGCTCGGCGCCGAGCACGCCGACTTCCGGCTGGAGCGCATCCGCAGCCAGACCCTCCGGCTCGCCGACGCCGCCCTGGAGACCGCGCTGGACGCCGACGACGTGGGGCTGTCGGTCCGGGTCGTCAAGGACGGCACCTGGGGCTTCGCCGCCGGCATCGACCTCACCCCCGAAGGGGCCGCCCGCGTCGCGGCCCAGGCCGTCGAGGTCGCCGCCGTCGCCCGTGCCGTCAACCGCGAGCCCATCGAGCTGGCGCCCGAGCCCGTCCACGGGGAGCGGACGTGGGTGTCCTCCTACGAGACCGACCCGTTCGCGGTCCCCACCGCCGACAAGGTCGCGCTGCTGGCGGGCTGGAGCCGCCGGCTGCTGTCCGACGACCGCGTCGACCACGTCGACGCGACGCTGCTCCAGGTGAAGGAGAACAAGTTCTTCGCCGACCTCGCGGGCACCGTGACCACCCAGCAGCGGGTCCGGCTGCACCCGGTGGTCAACGCCGTCGGGATCTCCGAGGGCCGCTTCGACACGATGCGGACGCTCGCCCCGCCCGCCGGGTACGGGTGGGAGTGGCTGACCGGCGCCCACTGGGACTGGGACGGCGAGCTTGAGCGCATCCCGGAGCTGCTCGCGGAGAAGCTCGCGGCGCCGTCGGTCGAGGCGGGCGCCTACGACGTCGTGATCGACCCGTCCAACCTGTGGCTGACGATCCACGAGTCGATCGGGCACGCCACCGAGCTGGACCGCGCGCTCGGGTACGAGGCCGCCTACGCGGGCACCTCGTTCGCGACCCCCGACAAGCTGGGCAGCCTGCAATACGGGTCGGAGGTCATGAACATCACCGGCGACCGCACCGCCGAGCACGGCCTCGCGACGATCGGCTACGACGACGAGGGCGTGGAGACGCAGGCGTTCGACATCGTGTCGGGCGGGCTGTTCACCGGCTACCAGACCGACCGGCGCATCGCGCGGCTGACCGGCGCCGACCGCTCCAACGGGTGCGCGTTCGCCGACTCGGCGTCCAGCATGCCGATCCAGCGGATGGCGAACGTGTCGCTGCGGCCCGCCGAGGACGGCCCCTCCACCGACGAGCTGATCTCCGGTGTGGACCGGGGCGTCTACATCGTCGGCGACAAGAGCTGGTCGATCGACATGCAGCGGTACAACTTCCAGTTCACCGGGCAGCGCTTCTACCGGATCGAGAACGGGCGCCTGGCGGGGCAGCTCCGCGACGTCGCCTACCAGGCCACCACCACCGACTTCTGGAACTCGATGGAGGCGGTCGGCGGCCCGCAGACCTATGTGCTCGGCGGCGCGTTCAACTGCGGCAAGGGCCAGCCGGGGCAGGTCGCGCCGGTCAGCCACGGCTGCCCCGCGGCGCTGTTCCGCGGCGTCAACATCCTCAACGCGCTGAAGGAGGCCGGCCAGTGAGCACGATGGGGCCGCAGGAGGCCGTCGAACGGGCCCTGGCGCTGTCCCGCGCCGACGACTGCGTGGTGATCGCCGACGAATCCGCCACCGCCAATCTGCGGTGGGCGGGCAACACCCTCACGACCAACGGCGTCACGCGCTCCAGCCGCCTCACGGTGATCGCGCTGCGGAGCACCGGCGGCGGGGTCGCGGCGGGCGTGGTGTCGCGCGCCGCCGTCGGCCCCGACGGCGTCGAGGACCTGGTGCGCGCCGCCGAGGCCGACGCCGCGGGCAACGAGCCCGCCGAGGACGCGGCGCCGCTGGTCGCCGACGGCGCGAGCGCGGACTGGGACGAGGCCCCCGCCGAAACCGGCATCGGGGTGTTCGAGGGCGTCGCGCCCGCGCTCGGCGAGGCGTTCGCGCGGGCGCAGGCGGCCGACCGGCGGCTGTACGGGTTCGCCAACCACGTCATGACCTCGACGTTCGTCGGCAGCTCGGCCGGGCTCCGGCTGCGCCACGACCAGCCGACCGGGCTGCTGGAGCTGAACGCCAAGGGCGCGGGCGGCTCGGCCTGGGCCGGGGTCCCGACGCGCGACTTCACCGACGTGGACGTCCCCGGCATGGCCGAGGGGCTCGCGCGGCGGCTCGGCTGGGGCGAGCGGCGCGTGGACCTGCCCGCCGGGCGGTACGAGACGATCCTGCCGCCGAGCGCCGTCGCCGACCTGATGGTCTACCTGTACTGGTCGGCGGGCGCGCACGACGCCGAGGACGGCCGGACGGTGTTCAGCGCCCCCGGCGGCGGCACCCGCGTCGGCGAGCGGCTGGCGAACCTGCCGGTGACGCTGTCCAGCGACCCGGCGGCGCCGGGCCTGGAGTGCGCGCCGTTCGTCGTCGCGCACGCCTCCAGCCGCGAGTCGTCGGTGTTCGACAACGGCCTGCCGCTGGCCGCCACCGACTGGATCCGGGACGGCGAGCTCGCCTCGCTCGCCCAGACCCGCCACTCCGCCCGGCGGACCGGGCTGCCGCTCACGCCGTCGATCGACAACCTCGTGATGGCGGGGCCCGAGGGCGGCGCCGCGCTGGAGGACATGATCGCCCGCACCGAGCGCGGGCTGCTGCTGACCTGCCTGTGGTACATCCGCGAGGTCGATCCGCAGCGGCTGCTGCTGACCGGCCTCACCCGCGACGGCGTGTACCTCGTCGAGGGCGGCGAGGTCGTCGGGGCGGTGAACAACTTCCGGTTCAACGAGAGCCCGGTCGACCTGCTGTCGCGGCTGGCCGAGGTCGGCCGCACGGCGCCGACGCTGCCCCGCGAGTGGTCGGACTACTTCACCCGCGCCGCGATGCCGCCGGTGCGGATCGGCGACTTCAACATGTCGACGGTCTCCCAGGCGTCCTGAGGGCGCCTCCGGCGATCACGAGCGGCCGGGGCCGCCCGGAGTCCCTCTCCGGGCGGCCCCGCGCCGTCTCCCGGGCCGCCCCCGAGGCGCTCTGATTCGCCCGTGGGCGGCCCGGCGCCCCGGGCGGGGGCCCGGGGCCTCGACAGCGCCCCCTGGACCTGTCAGGCGCACTGTCAGCGTTTCGGGGGATTCTCAGTCGTCCTCCAGGCGGAATCCGACCTTCAGGCCGACCTGGTAGTGGGCGACCTCCCCCTCCTCGATCTGGCCCCGGACCTGCGTCACCTCGAACCAGTCCAGGTGCCGCAGCGTGCGCGCGGCCCGCCTGATCCCGTTGCGGATCGCGGCCTCGACGGACTCCGGCGAGGTCCCCACGATCTCGGTCACCCGGTATGTGCGGTCGGTCATCCCGTGCCTCCAGACATCAGCGGTTCCCTGGGAAATGCCGGGGGCGACCTGCTGTCGCCCGGCGGACTCCTTGGGCTTACCGTGGAAATGTGAAGGTGAACCCCCGCCGTAGGCCCGAGGTCTACACGGTGACCGACGCGCCGCGCCCCATGTCGGAGGACATCGGGCACCGGCAGCGGCGCTACCTCGTGTCCATGGGCATCCGGACGAGCTGCTTCGTCGGCGCGGTCGTCGCGGCGATGGCCGGCGCCCCGCTGTGGGCTGTCGGGATCCTCGTGGCCGGAGCCCTGTTCCTGCCCTACGTCAGCGTGATCGTGGCGAACGGCGGCCGGGAGCCGACCGCCTCCCCGCACTTCGAGGAGCCCTCCGGAGAGTCCCAGGAGGACCCTGGGAGCCGCGCACAGAAGCCGATTTCCGGACAGCGACCGGAAATCGGGTCGTGACATTCTCTTGACTAACCGCGGGGGGTTTCGGTGTACGATTTGTACCGGCGCTCTGGTCCCCCGTCGGAGCGCCCGTGCCGGTGTTCCGGGCCCCCGTCGGAACACCGATGATGCGGCGCCGGGTGGATTGCCCCCGTATCCACCCGGCGCCGCTTTTCATGTCCGGGGGCTCCCCCTTGACCGGTGCGCGGGCCGCCCTTGAAGGACGCCACGGCCGGTGAGCACATTTTCGCCGCGTTGCCCAGGCCCAAAGCTGGCCTGGTTCGGCCACGAGCCGAAATCCGCCCGGTCGAACTTTTCCGGCGGGGAGCCGTGCGGGTCGCCGCGCGACCTCCGGACCGGACGCCGGGTTCGCTTCCAGGACATCCCCCGCCATATCCGCGCACGTCATCATGCCTTGGGCGGTTGCTACTAGAACGGGATTCGAGCTAGCTTGGCGATTCGCGAGTTCCGCCCGTCGGCGTCCGGAAGGGGCACAGCGTGCGCCGCACCCTGTTCAACGAGGATCACGAGGCGTTCCGGAAGATGATCCGCGGCTTCGTCGCCGCCGAGGTCGCACCGGTGTTCGGCTCCTGGGAGGAGGCGGGCCACCCGCCGCGCGAGTTCTACAACCGGCTCGGCGAGCTCGGGATCCTCGGCATCCAGGTGCCCGAGGAGTACGGCGGCGCGGGCGAGACCAGCTTCAAGTACCAGGCCGTGGTCGCCGAGGAGTGCGCCCGCGCGGGGGTGGGCTTCGGCGGCTACGTCGTCCACGTCAACCTGGTGCTGCCCTACCTGCTCAAGTACGCGACGCGGGAGCAGAAGGAGCGCTGGCTGCCGCCGTTCGCGGCCGGCGAGATGATGACGGCCATCGCGATGACCGAGCCCGGCACCGGCTCCGACCTCGCCGGGATGCGCACCACCGCGCGGCGCGACGGCGACCACTACGTGCTGAACGGCGCCAAGACCTTCATCACCGGCGGGGTGCTGGCCGACCGGGTGCTGGTGGTGGCCCGCACCTCCGCCGCCCCGGCCGGCGACCGGCGCGCGGGCCTGTCGATCCTCGCGGTCGACGCCCGCAGCGAGGGGTACGCGGTCGGGCGCAAGCTGGAGAAGATCGGGCTCCGCAGCTCCGACACGGCGGAGCTGTCGTTCACCGACGTGCGGGTGCCCGCCGGGGACCTGCTCGGCGAGGAGGGGCGCGGGTTCGAGTACCTCACCCACAACCTGGCGGAGGAGCGGCTCGGCATCGCCACGACCTCCTACGCCTCCGCCGCCGCGGCGGTGGGCTTCGCCCGCGCGTACGTGCGGGACCGGACGGTCTTCGGCAAGCCCGTCTCCTCGTTCCAGAACACCCGGTTCGTCCTCGCCGAGTGCGCCACCGAGGTGGAGGCGGCGCGGTCGCTGGTGGACCGCGCGATCGAGGCGCTGGACGCCGGGGAGCTGACCCCCGCCGACGCGGCCGTCGCCAAGCTGTTCTGCACCGAGGTGCAGGCGCGCGTGGTCGACAAGTGCCTCCAGCTCCACGGCGGCTACGGCTACATCCTGGAGTACCCGATCGCGCGGCTGTACGCCGACGCCCGCGTCTCGCGGATCTACGGCGGCACCAGCGAGGTGCTCAAGACGATCATCGCCAAGGACCTCCAGGTCTGAGCGGCCCGGGGATCAGTACCCGGGGATCAGTACCCGGGGATCAGTAGCGGCGGGCCTCGGCCAGCTGCCGCGCCAGCACGGACGGCGCGTCCACCAGCGAGGGCCCGTACCAGGTGAGGTGGCGGCCGTCGACGAGCGCGGCGTCCAGGCCGGGGAAGGACTCCGGGCCGTCGGCCGCGGTGAAGCGGTAGGGCTCGTCGGGCAGGACGACCAGGTCCGCGCCCGCCGCGTTCAGCTCCTCCAGCGGGACCTTCGGGTAGCGCTCGGGGTGCCCGGCGTAGACGTTCGCGACGCCCAGCCGGGACAGGACGTCGCCGGTGAAGGTGTCGCGGCCGACGACCATCCACGGCCGCCGCCACACCGGAACGACCGCCGCGCGCGGCGCGCCGGGCGCGACCCGCGCCCAGACGCGCTCGGCCTCCTCCAGCCACGCGGGCGCCGGGACGCGGCACGCCCCGGCCAGCATGCGGCGCAGGGAGGGGAGCGCCTCGTCCACGGTGCGGATCTCGGTCATCCAGACGGGGACGCCGGACGCGCGCAGCGCCTCGACGTCGCCGGGCCGGTTCTCCTCGGTGTTGCCGAGGACGACGTCGGGCCGCAGCGCGGCGACCTTCCCCAGGTCGGGGCTCTTCGTCCCGCCGACGCGCGGCACGTCCAGGCCGGCCGGGTGGGTGCACCAGTCGGTGGCCCCGGCGAGCAGGCCGGGCGCGCTCACCGCGACCGTCTCGGTCAGGGACGGGACGAGCGAGACGACCCGGCGCACCCGCTCGGGCAGGGGAACGGCCGCGCCGGTGTCGTCGGTGCCCGGCCCACCGGAACGCGTCATACGTTGCGGCGGTACTGGCCGCCGACCTCGAAGAACGCGTCGGTGATCTGCTGGAGGCTGCACACCCGGGCCGCGTCGACCAGGACCGCGAACACGTTCCCGCCCGAGCGCGCCGCGTCCTTGAGCGCGGCCAGCGCCGACTCGGCCTCCTCGCGGTGCGCGGCCTGGTAGGCCCGGACCCGGTCGAGCTGCGAGCGCTTCTCCTCGTCGGTGGCGCGCGCCAGCTCGATCGACACCGGGGTGCCGGAGTCGGCGTCCGGGCCGCGGAAGGTGTTGACGCCGACGATCGGCAGCGAGCCGTCGTGCTTGCGCTGCTCGTACAGCATCGACTCGTCCTGGATGCGGCCGCGCTGGTAGCCGGTCTCCATCGCGCCGAGCACGCCGCCGCGCTCGCTGATCCGGTCGAACTCGGCGAGCACCGCCTCCTCGACGAGGTCGGTCAGCTCGTCGATGACGAACGACCCCTGGAGCGGGTTCTCGTTCATCGCGAGGCCCCACTCGCGGTTGATGATGAGCTGGATCGCCAGGGCCCGGCGGACGGACTCGGCGGTCGGGGTGGTGACGGCCTCGTCGTAGGCGTTGGTGTGCAGGCTGTTGCAGTTGTCGTAGATCGCGATGAGCGCCTGGAGCGTCGTGCGGATGTCGTTGAAGTGCATCTCCTGCGCGTGCAGGGACCGCCCCGACGTCTGCACGTGGTACTTGAGCTTCTGGCTGCGCTCGTCGGCGCCGTACCGGTCGCGCATGGCGACGGCCCAGATGCGGCGGGCGACGCGTCCGAGGACGTTGTACTCGGGGTCCATGCCGTTGGAGAAGAAGAACGACAGGTTCGGCGCGAAGTCGTTCACGTCCATGCCGCGCGCCAGGTAGGACTCGACGTAGGTGAACCCGTTCGCCAGCGTGAACGCGAGCTGGCTGATGGGGTTCGCGCCCGCCTCGGCGATGTGGTAGCCGGAGATGGACACCGAGTAGAAGTTGCGGACGGAGTTGGCGATGAACCACTCCTGGATGTCGCCCATCATCCGCAGCGAGAACTCGGTGGAGAAGATGCAGGTGTTCTGCCCCTGGTCCTCCTTGAGGATGTCGGCCTGGACGGTACCGCGCACGGTGGCCAGCACCCGCGCGCGCACCCCCGCCGCCTCCTCCTCGGACGGCTCGCGGCCGTGCTCCTCGCGGAAGGCGTCCATGCCCTGGTCGATGGCGGTGTTGAGGAAGAACGCCAGGATCGTCGGCGCGGGCCCGTTGATCGTCATCGACACCGACGTGGTCGGCGAGGACAGGTCGAACCCGTCGTAGAGCGCCTTCATGTCGTCCAGCGTCGCGATCGACACCCCGGACGTGCCGACCTTGCCGTACACGTCGGGGCGCTCGCCCGGGTCGCGCCCGTACAGCGTGACCGAGTCGAACGCGGTGGACAGCCGGGTCGCGGGCTGCCCCTCCGACAGCAGCTTGAAGCGCCGGTTGGTGCGGAACGGGTCGCCCTCCCCCGCGAACATCCGCGCCGGGTCCTCGTTGTCGCGCTTGAACGGGAACACCCCGGCGGTGAACGGGAACCTCCCCGGCAGGTTCTCCGAGCGCAGGAACCGCAGCAGCTCGCCGTGGTCGGTGTAGCGGGGCAGCGCGACGCGCGGGATCCGGCTGCCCGACAGGGACTCGCGGGCCAGCGGCGTGCGCAGCTCCCGGTCGCGGATCCGGACGACCTGCTCCTCGCCCGAGTAGGACTCCACGACGGCGGGCCAGCCCTCGACCAGCTCGGCGTTCGCGGGGTCGACGTCCCCGCGGGCCCGCTCCAGCAGCGCCTCGACCTCGGTGGCGTCGGTCAGCTCCGCGCGCACCTCGTCCAGCCGCTGGACGCGCCGGACCGCCTCGACCTGCCGACGCGTCGCCGCGTGGTAGCCGTGCACGGTCTCGGCGATGTCGGACAGGTACCGGACGCGCGCGGGCGGGATGATCGTCGCGGCGCCGGTGGACACCTTCGTCTCCGCCTCGGGCAGCGTCCCGGGCTCCAGGCGGAGCCCGTGCTCGCCGAGGAGCCCGCCCAGGTGCTGGTAGAGCGCGGTGACGCCGTCGTCGTTGAACGTGGCGGCGCTCGTGCCGAAGACCGGCATGTCGTCGGGCCGCTGCCCGAACGCCTCCCGGTTGCGGACGAGCTGCCGCGAGACGTCCCGCAGCGCGTCGGCCGCGCCGCGCCGCTCGAACTTGTTGATCGCGACCACGTCGGCGAAGTCGAGCATGTCGATCTTCTCCAGCTGGGACGCGGCGCCGAACTCCGGCGTCATCACATACAGCGACACGTCCACCAGCGGGACGATCGCGGCGTCGCCCTGCCCGATGCCGGGGGTCTCCAGGACCACGAGGTCGTACCCGGCGGCCTTGCACGCGGTGACGATGTCCTCGATGCCGCCGGGCAGCTCCCGCGCGCCGCGCGTGGCGAGCGAGCGGAAGAACACGTGGTCGCCGTCGAGGGAGTTCATCCGGATGCGGTCGCCGAGCAGCGCGCCGCCGCCGCGCCGCCGGGTCGGGTCGACGGCGAGCACCGCGACGCGGACCTTGTCCTGCTGGTCGACGCGCAGCCGCCGCACCAGCTCGTCGGTGAGCGAGGACTTGCCGGAGCCGCCCGTCCCGGTGATGCCGAGCACGGGCACGCGCCGCTTCCCGGCGGCCTCGGCGAGCAGCGCCCGGTCGGCCTCCGGCAGCTTCCCGGCCTGGAGGCAGGTGATCGCGCGGGCGAGGGCGCGCCGGTCCCCGGCGACGACCCCGTCCGCGGCGGCGGGCTCGGCGGCCAGGTCGACGTCGCAGTCGCGGACCAGCTCGTTGATCATCCCGGGCAGGCCGAGGCGCTGGCCGTCCTCGGGCGAGAAGATCCGCACCCCGGCGGCCGACAGCCGCGCGATCTCCTCGTGCACGATCACGCCGCCGCCCCCGCCGAACACCCGCACGTGCCCGGCGCCGGCCTCCTTCAGGCTCCGCGCGAGGAACTCGAAGTACTCGACGTGCCCGCCCTGGTAGGAGCTGATCGCGACGCCCTGCGCGTCCTCCTCCAGGACGGCGTCGACGACCTCGCGCACCGAGCGGTCGTGCCCGAGGTGCACGACCTCGGCGCCCTGCGCCTGGAGGATCCGCCGCATGATGTTGATCGCCGCGTCGTGCCCGTCGAACAGCGCCGCCGCCGTCACGAACCGCACCGGATGCTCCGGCACGTGGAGCTGCCCCGTCACCGTCTCCACCTCAACCCTTGGACATCCAATATTTGGAAGTTAAAATAGTTTCCGTGCGCGATCAGGTCAAGGACACATACGCTCATGCGATGCCCGCCACCCCCGATCCCATCGCCGAGGCCCACCGCCAGTGGAGCCTCCGCTGGCCCGAGCACGCCGACCACATGGCCGCCGTGACCTCGGTGATGCGCGCGCAGCAGCTGCTGCTGAGCCGCGTCGAGGCCGTCCTCAAGCCCTACGGCCTCACGTTCGCCGCCTACGAGGCGCTGCGCCTGCTCGCCTTCACGCGCACCGGCACCCTCCCGATGGGCAAGATGGGCGACCGGCTCATGGTGCACCCCGCGTCGGTGACCAACGTGATCGGGCGCCTGGAGCAGCGCGGCCTGGTCGGCCGCGGCCCCTCGCCCGCCGACCGCCGCGTCGTCCTCGCCACCATCACCGGCGCCGGGCGCGAGCTGGCGGAGGAGGCCACCGCCGCGCTCAACGAGTCCGGGTTCGGCATCGCCGGGCTGCCCGCCGCGCGGGCCGTCGAGATCACCGCGGCGCTGCGCGCCGTCCGCGCCGCCACGGGCGAGGTCGAGGAGCCCTGACGCCCGAGATGCCGGATTTGTGACTCATGCCCGCCCCTCGGGCCGGATGACCGGTAGATCAAATATGCTGCGAATCACACCCCGGAAGGCGCGAGGAGGCGGCAATGGCGGATTCGCCGACGACGACGTACGGCGGCTATCTGCGACTCGACCGGCTGCTGTCATGCCAGGAGCCGAGGACCGGCGCGCACGACGAGATGCTGTTCGTGATCATCCATCAGGTCTACGAGCTGTGGTTCAAGCAGATCCTGCACGAGGCGGCCCTGCTCCAGCGCAGGCTGGAGGAGGGCAACAGCGCCGGGTCGCTGCACACCGCCCGCCGCATCGCCAAGATCCTCAAAACCGTCGTCGGCCAGCTGGACGTGCTGGAGACCATGACGCCCCGGCAGTTCGCGTCCTTCCGCGACGCGCTCGGGACCTCCAGCGGCTTCCAGAGCGAGCAGTTCCGCGAGCTGGAGGCCGTCCTCGGGCGCCGCGCCTTCCCCGCCTCCGACCTGCGCGACGACGAGCGCCTCCAGGCCGCGGTCGCGCGCCCGTCGCTGTTCGACTCGCTGCTGCGCTACCTGGCCGGTCGCGGCCATCCCGTCCCGCCCGAGGCCCTCGACCGGGACGTCTCGGGCGGGTGGGAGCCGGACGCGGGCGTCCAGAAGATCCTGCTCGCGGTCTACGCCGACGAGAGCGGACCGGCGGCCGAGGTGTGCGAGGCGCTCGTCGACGTGGACGAGGGCATCCAGGAGTGGCGGTACCGGCACCTGAAGATGGTCGAGCGGACGATCGGCGCCAAGATCGGCACCGGCGGCTCGGCGGGCGCCGACTACCTGCGCTCCACCCTGTTCGCGCCCGCCTTCCCCGACCTGTGGGAGGTCCGCTCGCAGACCGAGGAGGTCCCCGTCCATGGCGCCTGATGACGAGGCCGCCGGCGGCGGCGCCGGGGGCGGCGGACGGGTCGCCGTCGTCGGCGCGGGCCTCGCGGGCTGCCTGCTCGCCGTGCTGCTCGGCCGGCGCGGCATCGAGGTGACGGTGTACGAGCGGCGCCCCGACCCGCGCGTCGCGGGCGCCGAGCAGGGCCGCTCCATCAACCTCGCGATCTCGGCCCGCGGCCTGGCGGCGCTGGAGCAGGTCGGGCTGCGCGACCACGCGCTGAAGCAGGCGCTGCCCATGCACGGCCGCATGGTGCACCCGCGCGGCGGCGAGCCGAACTTCCAGCCCTACAGCGCCGACGGCGGGCGCGCCATCAACTCGATCGGCCGCGCCGAGCTGAACCGGTCGCTGCTGGAGACCGCCGAGGCCACGCCCGGCGTCCGGCTCGTCTTCTCCCGGCGCGTCACGGGCGTGGACACCAAGGCGGGCGCGCTGCTCCTGGAGGACCCGGCGGGCCGCTCCAGCACCGAGCCCGCCGACGTCGTCCTCGCCGGGGACGGGGCCTACAGCGCCGTCCGCGCGTCGCTGCGGCCCGACGGCGACACCGACTTCCTGGAGCACGGCTACAAGGAGCTGACGGTCCCGCCGCGCGACGGCGGGTTCGCGCTGGACCCGGACGCGCTGCACATCTGGCCGCGCGGCACGTCCATGATGATCGCGCTGCCCAACCTCGACCGGTCCTTCACCTGCACGCTGTTCTGGCCGAAGTCGGACTTCGACGTCCTGGACACCCCCGACCGGGTCGCCGCGTACTTCGCCGAGCACTACCCGGACGTCGCGAAGCTGATGCCGGGGCTCGTCGAGGACTACGGGCGCAACCCCGTCGGGTCGCTCGTCACCGTCCGGTGCTGGCCGTGGGTGCGCTACGGCGACGGCGCGATCGTCGCGCTGCTCGGGGACGCGGCGCACGCGATCGTCCCGTTCTTCGGGCAGGGCGCCAACTGCGCGTTCGAGGACTGCATCGAGATCGACCGGTGCCTGACCGAGACCGACGGGCACTGGCCGCGCGCGCTGTCGCTCTACCAGGAGCGCCGCAAGGCCAACACCGACGCGATCGCCGAGATGGCGCTGGACAACTTCGTCGAGATGCGCGACCGGGTGTCCTCGCCGGTCTACCGGGCCAAGCAGGCCGCGACGCACGCGCTGGAGCGGCGCCTCGCGGGCCGCTACGTCTCCCGGTACGAGCTGGTGTCGTTCTCCACCATGCCCTACGCGGAGATCCCGTCCCGCATCCGGCGGCAGAACCGCGTCCTCGCCGGGTCCGCCGCCGGGGCCGCGGGGGCGCTCGTGCTCAGCCTGCGGATCCTTCGCCGGCGGAGCCGCCGCTGACGGCCCCGGCCGCCTCGCCGCCCTCCGCCGGACGTCCCCGCCGGCTGGAGATCACGAGGTCGGCGACGGCGGCGGCCAGCGCCGCCAGGACGAACGCCAGGATGACGATGAGGCCCTGCCGGAACGCGGCTGCCCAGTCGCCGCGGCTCCCGGAGACCGACGCGAAGAACACCGAACCGACGGCGGCGATCCCGGTCGCGGTGCCGACGCGCTGGCCGGTCTGGAGCACCCCGGCGGCGCTGCCGCCCTCGGTGTAGGGGATCTCCGACAGCGTGATCGTCTGGTTGGGCGCGATCACCAGCCCGCTCCCGGTGCCCGCGAGCAGCAGCGGCACCGCGGTCGCGAGCGCGACGCCGCGTCCGGGCTCCAGCTCGACCGCGACCCACGCGGCGACCAGCCCGACCGCGACCAGGCCGAGCCCGGCGGCGACGAGCGGCCGTCCGTACCTGTGCACCACCCGTCCGCCGACCGAGGCCGCGACGCCCGACCCCACCGCGAACGGCGTGATCGCCAGGCCCGCCTCCAGCGCGCTGTAGTGCAGGCCGTTCTGCAGGTACAGGGTGAAGATGAAGAACACGGCGGTGAACCCGGCGAAGTACAGCAGCGCGATCGCGGCGCCGAGCGCGTAGGAGCGGCGCCGGAACATGCCGAGGTCGACCATCGGCGTCCGCGTCCGCCGCTCCCACGTCACGAACGCGGCGATCAGCGCGGCGGCGGCGGGCAGCAGCAGCCACTTGGCGGGCCCGTGCCACTCCTGGTTCTGGACGAACGGCAGCAGCACGCACAGCACGCCCGAGCCCAGCAGCAGCACCCCCGGCGGGTCGAGCCCGCGCTGCTCCCCGTAGATCGGCTCGGGCAGCAGCCGCCACGCCAGCGGCAGCGCGAGCAGGCCGACCGGGACGTTGACGTAGAACACCCAGCGCCAGCCGTTGTCGGCCCCGGCCAGCGCGATCAGCGCGCCGCCGAGCAGCGGGCCGGTGGCGGTCGCGATCCCGATGACCGAGCCGAGCGCGCCGAACGCCTTGCCCCGCTCGGCGCCCTGGAACAGCTGCTGGATGAGCCCGGCGACCTGCGGGTTCAGGATGCCGCCCGCGACGCCCTGGGCGAGCCGCGCGCCGACCAGCCAGCCGATGCCGGGCGCGATCCCGGCGAGGGCGCTGGAGGCGGTGAACAGCGCCAGCCCCGACATGAACACCGCGCGCCTGCTGCGCGCGTCGCCGAGCCGCCCGGCGGGCACGAGGACGAGCCCGAACGTCAGCGCGTACCCCGACAGGATCCACTGGAGGCCCGCCTCGGACGCGTCCAGGCCCTCCCGGATCGAGGGCAGCGCGACGTTGACGATGCTGACGTCCAGCAGGGTCATGAACGCGGCGACCAGGCACACCGACAGCGCCTGCCAGCGGCGCCGCGCGCCCGGGCCGTCCCCGGCGGCGGCCGGGGTCCCGGTGCGCACGAGCCCGTCCTTTCCGAAGATCGCGCCGTCAAACGCGCGGTGTCGCCATGCCAGAGTTGCGGTATGACCGATTCCGCGCCGGAGACCGGCCCCGACGAACTCCAGTGCTCCGCCAAGGGCTGCCGCGCCGACGCCGTCTGGGCGCTGCGCTGGAACAACCCGAAGATCCACACGCCGGACCGGCGGAAGATCTGGCTGGCCTGCGACGAGCACCGCGAGAGCCTGTCGGCGTTCCTGGGCCGCCGCGACTTCCTGCGCGACGTCGTCCCGGTCGCCGACCGGAACCTCCCCGAGGGCTAGGTCTCGTCGAGGACGGCGGCGGCGGCAGCGGGGGCGGCGGAGGCCGGATCGGCGGGCGGGGCCGGATCGGCGGGCGGGGGCGGTTCCGCCTTCTGCCAGCCCTCGGCGAGCTCGGTGAGGCGGGCGGCGGCGTCCCGGGCGGGGGCGCCGCGCCCGACCGCGAGGCCCAGCAGGTAGGCGGTGAGCGGCGCGCCCGGCCGCGCCACGCCGTGGGCGACGTCGCGGGCCAGGTCGAGCACCAGGTCACGGTCGATGTCGCCGCGCTCCAGGCCGAGCTCCCCGCAGGCCGCCTCCAGCCACTCCTCCAGTACCGACATGCGTCCCCCTGTCCGTCGTTCGCGGTGCCGTCGTTCGCGGTGCCGTCCTCCGCGGTGCCCACTCTCGCACGGTCAACGCCCGTCGCGCCGCGCGAGGCGCTCGGCGCGGGCGAGTTGCTCCGGGGTGTCGCAGTCGTACCACGGCGGGCGGGCCCCGGCGGGCAGCGCGACCCCGGCCGGTTCCAACGGCCCGAGGACGCCGCGCAGGGACGCGCCCGTGTACCCGGCGAGGGCGTCGCGGAGGGCGGCGGTCCGCCAGCAGCCCGCGAGCCACTGCTCGCGGCCGTCCTCGTCCACGAGGACGGCGCCGGGGCGGGCCCGCGCCGCGTCCAGCAGCGCGGCGAGGTGCGCGGGACGCAGGAACGGCAGGTCGGCGGCCAGCAGCGCGACCCACGGCGCGCTGACCTCGGCGAGCCCGGCCCGCAGCGCGGGGACCGGCCCCGCGCCCGGCGGGTCCTCCCGCACGTGGACGGCCTCGGCCAGCACGCCGCGCGGCGGGCCGACCACGACCAGCCGGGACGCGCCCGACGCGGCGGCGGCCACCCACTCGATGAGCGCCCGCCCGCCGACGGCCGCGCCCGGTTTGTCGCCGCCGAACCGCCGCGCCCGGCCCCCGGCCAGCACGACCGCGTCGAACACCGGCCCCTCGCCCATCGTCACGCTCCGTTCGGAAGGCCGCGGGGCCGCTCAGCCGCCGATCGCCGACATCGGACGCGACGGCTGGAGGAAGGACGGGTCGTCGATGCCGTGCCCGGCGCGCTTGGCGCGCACCGCCGCGCGCCAGCGCTCCAGGAGTTCCTCGTCGGTGGCGCCGCCGCGCATGGCGTCGCGCAGGTTGGACTCCTCGGTGGCGAACAGGCAGTTGCGGACCTGCCCGTCGGCGGTGAGCCGGACCCGGTCGCAGGCGCCGCAGAACGGGCGGGTCACCGAGCCGATCACGCCCACCTGCGCGGGCCCGCCGTCGACGGTGAACGCCTCGGCGGGGGCGCTGCCGCGCGCGTGCGCGTCCCCGGGTACGAGGTCGAACTCGGCGGAGAGCCGGTCGAGGATCTCCTCCGCGGTGATCATGTTCTCGCGGGTCCAGCCGTGCTGGGCGTCCAGCGGCATCTGCTCGATGAAGCGGAGCCGGTAGCCGTGCTCAAGGCAGAACCGCAGCAGCGGGACCGCCTCGTGGTCGTTGACCCCCCGCATCAGCACCGCGTTGATCTTCACCGGCGTGAGCCCGGCCGCGCGCGCCGCCGCGAGCCCGGCCAGGACGTCGCCGAGCCGGTCGCGGTGCGCGAGCCGCTTGAACGTCGCCGGGTCGAGGGTGTCGAGCGAGACGTTCACCCGGTCGAGCCCGGCGTCGGCGAGCGGCGCCGCCAGCCGGTCCAGGCCGATGCCGTTGGTGGTCAGCGAGACCTGCGGGCGCGGCGCGAGCGCGGCCGTCCGCCGCACGATCTCGGTGAGGCCGCGCCGCAGCAGCGGCTCCCCGCCGGTGTAGCGGACCTCGGTGATCCCGAGTTCGGTGACGCCGAGCCGGACGAGCCGCAGCACCTCCTCGTCGGTGAGCAGCTCCGGCTTGGGCAGCCAGTCCAGCCCCTCCGGCGGCATGCAGTACGAGCACCGAAGGTTGCACCGGTCGGTGAGGGAGACCCGTAGGTCCGTCGCGGTTCGGCCGAAGGTGTCGACCAGCACGGGCGCCCCTTTCCTGCTGCTGGACGGCCCGGGCAGCGGGCCGCCGGCGATTGTGGTCGGTCATTCCAGCCTATTGCGGCGGTTGACGATCCGCGTCATCACGGGAGACGGTTTCGACCCGGTACGCGATGGACACGGGAGGTCACGGATGGTCACGCCGACGACATGGGAGTTCGCGGGGACGAGAGGCGCCGTCACGGCGCGCGTCTGGGCGGCCCCGGAGCCGAGGTACGTCGCCGTCCTCGTGCACGGCTACGGCGAGCACCTCGGGCGCTACGGGCACGTCGCCGACGTCCTGGTGCGGCACGGCGCCACGGTGTGCGGGCCCGACCACATGGGGCACGGGCTGTCGGCGGGCGAGCGGGTCCTGGTCGAGGACTACGAGGACGTCGTCGCCGACGTCCACACGGTGGTGGAGGCGGCGCGCGGCGACCATCCCGGGCTGCCGGTCGTGATGATCGGCCACTCGATGGGCGGCCTGGTCGCCGCCCGGTACGCCCAGCTGCACGGGGCGGGGCTGGCCCTGCTGGCGCTGTCGGGGCCGGTGCTGGGCCGCTGGCACGTGGTGGAGGAGCTGCTGCCGCTGGAGGAGATGCCCACCGACCCGATCGACACCGCCACGCTCTCGCGGGACCCGGCGGTCGGCCTGGCCTACTCCGCGGACCCGCTCGTATGGCACGGCCCGTTCAGGAAGCGCACCGTCCAGGCGCTGGACGCGGCGCTGCGCCGCGTCAACGAGCACGGCTCGCTGGGCGCGCTCCCCGTCCTGTACGTGCACGGGGAGGCGGACCGGCTCGTCCGCCCGGAGGACAGCCGGGTCGGCGTGGAGGCCGTCCGCGGTCCGGGCCTCACCGAGCGGCTTTACCCGGGCGCCCGCCACGAGGTGTTCAACGAGACCAACCGCGACGAGGTCCTCGCGGACGTCACCGCGTTCATCGACCGCGTGCTGGGCGGCTGAGCGGAACCCGTGAATCCTCTGGGAGCCGCCTGGGAGTCCCCGGGCGCTCCCCGTCCTCGGCCCGGCCGTGACCGGCGCCGATCACGCACCGCGTCCGGGCGGGGCCGCGCGGGTCCGGCCGGCTCCCAGCCGCCGCCCCCGCCGCTCCCAGGGACCTGCCGGAACCCCGCGCCAGCCTGGCCGCGTGAAATTCACCAGGAGACCCCGAGAGGGTGCTGACTCGACATCGGCGGACCCGCGCGTGTTCGCCAGGCTCGGCCGGATGGTGGTGGGGCACCCCTGGCGCGTGATCGCGGTGTGGGTCGTGGCGGCGGTCGCCGTGATCGCCCTGTCCCCCGGCCTGCCGACCAGCAACGACGAGAGCGACTTCCTGCCCGGCCACTACGAGTCGGTCAGGGCGCAGAAGGTGCAGGACGCGGCGTTCCCCGACACCTTCACACCGGCGGCGGTCGTGGTCGTCGGCCGCGCCGACGGGCGCCCGCTGACGGCCGCCGACTCGGCGCGGGTCGCCGGGATCGCGCGGTCGGCGCGGGACGCGCACCTCAAGGACGTCGCCGAGCTGGTGCCGGGGCCGCCGTCGCCGAACCGGCTCGTGCAGACGATCGCCGTCCGGATGCCGTCGGACGTCGGCACCGAGACCCCCGAGGCGGCGGACGCGGCGCACGCGCTGCGCGGCGAGCTGAAGCGGCTCACCGCGGGCACGGGGCTGCGGGCGCGGACGACCGGCGCCGCGTCCGCCACGCTGGACGACCGGGAGTCCAGCGGCGACGCCGACCTGCTCGTCATGCTCGCCACGCTGGTGCTGATCCTGGTCCTGCTGCTGGCGATCTTCCGGAGCCCGGTGACCGCGCTGCTGCCGATCGTCGTGCTGGCCGTGCTGTCGCAGGTCGCCAACGGGCTGATCGCCGCGACCGTGCGGGCGCTCGGGCTGCGGGCGGACTCCTCGGCCTCGCAGCTGCTCATCGTGGTGCTGTTCGGCGTCGGCACCGACTACATCCTGTTCCTGATGTTCCGCTACCGCGAGCGGCTGCGCGCGGGCGACGACCCGAAGACCGCGATGGTCGGCGCGCTCACCCGGGTCGGCGAGGCGATCACCTCGGCCGCCGGGGTGGTGATCATCGCGTTCCTGGCGATGACGCTGTCGACGCTGTCGCTGTTCCGCTCCTGGGGGCCGTCGCTGGCGATCGCCGTCACCGTCACGCTGCTGGGCGGCCTGACGCTCGTCCCTGCCGTGGTCTCCCTGCTGGGCACGAAGGTGTTCTGGCCCTCCAAGGCGTGGCGGCGGGAGCCGGAGGCCGCGCGGTTCGCGCGGGTCGGCGCGTCGCTGGCGCGGCGTCCCGCGCTGTACGCGTCGGTCGCCGGGGGGATCCTCGCCGTCCTCGCCGTGGGGTCGTTCGGGTTCAGGCCCGACTTCGACCTCGCGGCCGGGGCGCTGCCGTCCTCGGCGGAGTCGCGGGTCGCGCTCCAGGACCTCCAGAAGGGCCTGCCCGCCGGGGCGACCGACCCGACCCACGTCTACCTGACCGGCCGCAAGCTCGACCGGGCGGCGCTCACCCGGTTCGGCGACCGGCTGAAGGCCGTGGAGGGCGTCGGCGAGGTCGCGCCGCCGCAGGTCAGCCCAGACGGCGGGACGGCCGGGTTCGCGGTCGTGTTGTCCTCGGCGCCCGAGTCCGCCCGCGCGCTGGACACCGTGCGGGGCCCGCTGCGCCGCACCGCCCGCCAGGCCGCCCCCGAGGGGACCGACGCGCTGGTCGGCGGCAGCACGGCGGTGTTCGTCGACATCCGCTCCGCGATGAACCGGGACTACTCGATCGTGTTCCCGGCCGCCGCCGCGCTGATCTTCGTGGTGCTGGCGCTGCTGCTGCGCAGCCTCGTCGCGCCCTGGTACCTGCTCGCCTCCGTCGGGCTCGGCTTCGGCGCGACGCTCGGCGCGTCGGCGCTGCTGTTCCAGCAGGTCGGAGGGAAACCGGGCCTGCTGTTCCACCTGCCGCTGATCATGTACATGTTCGTCGTCGCGCTCGGCACCGACTACAACATCCTGATCATGGCGCGGCTGCGGGAGGAGGCCAGGGAGGGCGCCGCGCCGCGGCCCGCGCTGGCCGCCGCGATCCGGCACACCGGGCCCACGATCGGCGCCGCCGGGCTGATCCTCACCGGGTCGTTCGCCGCGCTGATGCTCGCGGGCAACCAGGTCCTCGTCGAGGTCGGCTTCGCGATCTCGTTCGGGATCGCGGTCGCCGCGTTCGTCATGGCGCTGTTCGTCACGCCGGGGCTGACCGCGCTCATCGGGCACCGCGCCTGGTGGCCCGGCCACGGCGACGCGCCGCCCGCCGACCGCCCGGCGCCGGTCCCGGCGGGCCGGCACACGCCCTAGTCTCAGGATCATGGAGGAGAGCGCGCGGCTTCTCGTGGTGGACGACGAGCCGACCATCCGCGAGCTGCTGGCGGCGAGCCTGCGGTTCGCGGGGTTCGCCGTGACCTCCGCGGCCACCGGCGAGGAGGCGGTGGCCGCGGCGGCGCGCGAGCGGCCCGACCTCGTGCTGCTGGACGTGATGCTCCCCGACCTCGACGGCTTCTCGGTCATCGCGCGGCTGCGCGAGCGGGGCGGCCCGCTGCCGGTGCTGTTCCTCACCGCGCGGGACGCCCCGTCCGACAAGGTCAGGGGGCTCACGGCCGGGGGCGACGACTACGTCACCAAGCCCTTCGACCTGGAGGAGCTGATCGCGCGTATCCGCGCCGTGCTGCGCCGCAGCGGCGGGCCCGAGGGGCTGCTCACCGTCGCCGACCTGAGCCTGGACCCGGCGTCCCACCAGGTGCTGCGGGGCGGGGCGCCGGTGCGGCTGTCGCCCACCGAGTTCCGGCTGCTGCGCTACCTGATGGAGAACGCGGGGCGGGTCCTGTCCAAGCCGCAGATCCTCGGACGGGTGTGGGAGTACGACTTCGGCGGCGACGCGAGCATCGTCGAGTCCTACATCGGCTACCTGCGCCGCAAGGTCGACGCGGGCGAGCCGAAGCTCATCCACACCGTCCGGGGCGTCGGCTACGTGCTGCGGCCCCCGCCCGCCTAGCGCCAGGTCAGGGCGGGCCAGGGCCGGCCTTCCGGGCCGGTTCGGCGCGCAGGGCCTCCGCGCGGGCGGGTGTGACGGCCGTGCCCGTCGGGAAGGCGTCCGTGGCCCAGGCGCCGCCGAGCCGCACCGTCCGGCGGTGCGGCTCCATCCCGTCCGCGGCGGCGGCCGCGTTCCCCGGCCGCTGCCGCCGCCTCCCCGCCCCGGGCACGGTCAGCCCTTCACGCAGATCAGCTGGCGCAGGTGGGCGACGACCTCGACCAGGTCGGACTGCGCCGCCATCACCGTCTCCAGGTCCTTGTAGGCGCCCGGGATCTCGTCGATGACGCCGCCGTCCTTGCGGCACTCGACGCCCTTCGTCTGCTCGATCACGTCCTCCACCGTGAAGTTCTTGCGGGCCTTGTTGCGGCTCATCAGGCGGCCCGCGCCGTGCGAGGCCGAGTTGTAGGCGGTCTCGTTGCCGAGGCCGCGCACGATGTAGGTGCCGGTCGCCATCGAGCCGGGGATGATGCCGAGGTCCCCCGCGCCCGCGCGGATCGCGCCCTTGCGGGTGACGAGCAGCTCGGCGCCGTCGTAGGTCTCCTCCGCCACGTAGTTGTGGTGGCAGGAGATGACCTCGTCCCACTTGCAGCGGTTGTCGCCGAACCGGCGGGTCACGACGCCCTGCGCGAGCGCCATCATGACCGCGCGGTTGCGGCGCGCGTACTCCTGCGCCCAGAACAGGTCGTGCCGGTAGGCGTCCATCTTCGCGGTGCCGGTGAGGAACACCGCGAGGTCGTTGTCCGGCAGGTCCTGGTTGTGCGGGAGCTTGCGGGCGGCCTCGATGTGGTGCTCGGCCAGCTCGTTGCCGATGTTGCGGGACCCCGAGTGCAGGACGAGCCAGACCGCGCCGTCGTCGTCCGCGCACAGCTCCAGGAAGTGGTTGCCGCCGCCGAGCGTGCCCATCTGCTGGCGGGCGCGGCCGAGGCGGGCGCGGACCGCCGGGTGCAGGTCCTCGAACGCCTTCCAGAAGTCGTACCAGCCGCGCTCCTTCAGGTTCGGCAGCCCCGAGGGGTCCACCGCCTGCTTGTGCGAGCCGCGCCCGACCGGGATCGCCCGCTCCAGGCGGTGGCGGAGGCCCGAAAGGTCGTCCGGCATGTCCTCGACGGTGAGCGAGGACTTCGCGGCGGTCATTCCGCAGCCGATGTCGACGCCGACCGCCGCCGGGGAGACCGCGTCGCGCATGGCGATGACGGAACCGACCGTCGCGCCCTTTCCGTAGTGGACGTCGGGCATCACCGCGAGCCCTTCCACCCAGGGCAGGGCGGAGACGTTGCGGAGCTGGTCGAGGGCGAGATCCTCGACGGTGCCGGGGTCGGTCCACATCCGGATCGGAACGCGGCCGCCCTTCAGAGTCTGGTACGGCATGCCTTCTCCTTCTGACGGGTGACCGAACCGAGGTATATAAGGCCAGAAATCAGGGGCGCGTTTCAAAGGGTTTTTCCGCTGAATACCCTCGGCATTCGAAAAAAGGCGTCCGGCGGGGCGGCGGTCAGGAGCGCCGGCGCTCGGTGAACCCCAGGTGGTCGAGGTGGCGCAGCAGCGCGACCGCCACACGGCGGCTCGTCGCCAGGGCGTCCCCGGCCTGGCCGGGCGTGAACGGCTGCGGCAGCGCGGACAGGATCCGCAGCGCCTCCCGGTCGGCGCCCGGCAGCAGGACGACGCCGTCCCCGAGGCGCAGCACGGCGCCCGCCCGCTCGGCCGCGGCGAGCGCGCCGCCGGTCAGGCCCAGCTCGGCGAGCCGCTCGGCGGCGGGCGCGTCGAACGGCGCCCGGGACAGCTCGGCGCGCAGCCGCTCCACGGCCGCAGCGATGCCGGGCGGCATGGCGCTCCGGGCCGGGGCGGCGGGGCCGTGGACGCGCCCGCCCTCCAGCCGCAGCGGCGGCCGGACCAGCGCGGCGGCCAGCCGCCGGGACGGCAGCCCCAGCCGCAGCCGGACGGTCTCCAGCGGCACGCCCGGCGCCCGCGGCCGCTCGGTGGCGTGCCGGGCCACCTCCTCGCCGAGGCGCTCGCGCAGCGACGCCCAGTGGCCGGGGTCGGCGAGCCAGCCGTCGTCGGGCACGACGGCGTCCGGCGGCGGCGCGCAGCCCATCGGCTCCAGCTCGGACCGGCGGAGCACGCCGTGCCGGGCCAGAATCACCGCGCCGCCGGGGCGGTCCGGCCAGGACGCCAGCTCCCGCGCCCGCGCCGCCGCGTCCCCGCGCCGGACGAGCGGCGGCGGGCGGACGTCCAGCACGCTCACCCCCGCGACGGTGCGGCGGGCGGGGTCGCGCAGCAGCCCGGTGTCGCCGACGTGCAGCGCGAGGCGCGCGTTCAGCGTCAGGCGGGCGGTGTCGGGGCCGAGCGGCCGCAGCCGCACCGGGACGGCCGCCGACCCGAGGTGCAGGATCATCTGCCGGGCGAGCCGCCCGGACGCCTCACCGAAGCGGGTGCGGACGTCGACGCAGGCGGTGAGGGTCCAGCGGCCGGGGGCGACGGCGGCGGTCACGGCGGGCCCCGGGGCGCCGCCGCGCAGGGACAGCGTGACGCGGGCGAACCCGCGCGCCCGCGCGGAGGGCGCGAAGGGCCGGGCGCGGGGCCCGCCGCCGCTCTCGACCGCCTCGACGCGGGCGCGGCCGCCGGAGGGCAGCAGGACCAGCTCGTCCCCGGGCCGGACCGTCCCGCCGCCGAGCGTGCCGGTGACGACGGTCAGGCCGCCGTCGCTGTCGGCGTGGTCGGCCCACAGCCGCACCGGCGCGTCCGGGTCGGGGACGGGCAGCCGCGCGGCGAGCCGGTCGAGGGCGGCGGCCAGCTCGTCCAGCCCGGCGCCGGTGACGGCGCTGACCGCGACGGCCTCGACGCCGCCGAGCGCGGTCCCGGCGAGGCGCTCGCGGGCCTGCCGCAGCACGAGCCTCGGGTCGGCCAGGTCGGAGCGGGTGACGGCGAGCACGCCGTGCCGGACGCCGAGCGCGTCGAGCGCGGCCAGGTGCTCGGCCGACTGCGCCGTCCAGCCCTCGTCGGCGGCGACGGCGAACAGCACGGCGGGCACCGTCGCGGCCCCGGCGATCACGGCCGGGACGGACCGTTCCCCGCCCGGGACGTCGATGAACCCGATCCGGCCGCCCGCGGGCGGCCCGGCACCGGCGCTGCCGGGCCCGGCGGGGTCGCGGGCGGTGAGCGCGCGCACGAGAGCCGACTTTCCGTGCCCGGCGTGCCCGGCGGTGACGGCTAGGTGCATCGGCGCCGTGCCGGACGGGGCGGGAGGGCGGCGCGGGGATTGCGCGGACGAGGGTCCGCGGGAAGGTCCACGGAAGGTAACCCTAAGGACGGCGGGGGCGGTAGCGAAAGCGGATCGGGACCGCACGGTGAGATGACACATCTCACCGTGCGGCGGGCGGCCGGGCGCGGCGCCGGCGACCGCCCAGGTCAGCCCGTCCGGCGGGCCGCCGCCGCGTCGAGCCGGTCGCGGTGGGCCTCGAAGTCGTCCAGCATCCGGTGGACGAGACCGGCGAGCTGCTCGCGCTCGCCCGGCGACCACTCCGCGAGCGCGCCCGCCACCCACCGCCGCCCGGCCGCGCGGATGCACTCGAACGCCTCCAGCCCCGCGTCGCTCAGCTCGACGCGGTAGGCGCGCCCGTCGCCGGGGTCGGGCACCCGGCGCACGTAGCCCACCCGCTCCAGCCGCTGGATCTGTCGGGTGACGTGCGGCGCCTCGACGGCGAGCCGGGCCGCCAGCTCGCTCGGCCGCATCGGCGCGTCCGCCTCGGCGAGCGTCCGCAGCAGCGGGACGGCGGCCCGCTCGACCGGCACCCCGGCCTCGGCGACGAAGCGGTCGTGCTGGCGGGTGCGGGTGAGCATGTGCGCGACGCGGGTGAGCGCCCGCTCGATCTCGACGATGTCCTTCGCGGATTCGTTCGCGGAGTCGCTCGCGGAGCCCCCCGCGCTGCCCCTGGGGACCGATGACGGCATGTGACTCATCCTACGATGCGATTACTTAACTTAAGTAAGTATAGTTGGCGCGTGCCCACCCGCACCCCGCGCCGATCCGCTTGGAGGTTCCCCATGACCGGCGTTCCCACCACGACCGCCGCGCCGCCCGGCCAGGACGTCCGGCCCGCGCACACCGGCCTCACGCTGCTGGCGCTGGCCGTCGCCGGGATGGTGGTCTCGGTGCAGCAGACGCTGGTGATCCCGCTGCTCCCCCAGCTCATGCGGCACTTCGACGCGTCGGTCACCGACGTGACGTGGGTGTTCACCGCCTCGCTGCTGGCCGGGGCGGTCGCGACCCCGCTGCTGTCGCGGTTCGGCGACATGTACGGCAAGAAGCGGATGGTGCTGCTCACGCTCGCCCTGCTCGTCGCGGGCTCGGTGATCTGCGCGCTGTCGGGCTCGCTGGCCGTCCTCATCGCCGGGCGCGCGCTGCAGGGCGTCTCGTCCGCGCTGATCCCGCTCGCGATCGGCATGATCAGGGACACCTTCCCGGTGGCGCGGATCACCACCGCGATCGGCATCGTCAGCGCCACGATGGGCGTCGGCGGCAGCATCGGCATGATCGTGACCGGGCTCATCGCGGACCGCACGTCGAACCACCACCCGGTGTTCTGGATCGCGGCCGGGCTGGGCGCCGCCGCGCTGGTGCTCATCGGGGCCACCGCGCGCGACGTCGGGGCCCGCGCGGGCGGGCGGCCCGACATCGCGGGCGCCGCCCTCCTCGCCGCGTGGCTGGTCTGCCTGCTGCTCGCGATCAGCCAGGGCAACGCCTGGGGCTGGACGTCGGCGGGCGTCCTCGGGCTGTTCGGCGCGGCGGCCGCGCTGTGCGCCGTGTGGACGGCGGTGGAGCTGCGGGTGCGCGACCCGCTCGTCCGGCTGGGCCTGCTGGTCGGGCCGCGGTCGCTGTCGGCCAACCTCGCCTCGGCGCTGCTCGGCTTCTCGATGTTCGCCGCGTTCACGCTGATCTCGGGGTTCGTGCAGTCGCCGTCCGCGAGAACCGGGTACGGCCTGGACGGGTCGGTGCTGGACGTCGGGCTCTACATGCTGCCGAGCACCGTCACCATGCTCGTCTTCTCCGCCCTCGCCGGCCGGATCTCCGCGCGGATCGGCCCCGCCCACACGCTCGCGATCGGGTCGGCGTTCGCCGGGCTGAGCTACCTGTGGCTCGCGCTGTCCAACTCCCACTCGTGGGACATGCTCGCCTTCAGCGCCATCCAGGGCGTCGGGTTCGGGATCGCCTACGCGGCGCTCGGGACGCTCGCCGTCCAGCACGTCCCGATGAGCCAGAGCGGCATCGCCAGCGGGATCAACTCGCTCGTCCGCACCACCGGCGGCAGCGTCGCGGGCGCGGTCACCGCCTCGATCCTGGCCGGGCGGGTGCTCGCGGGCACCGACGTGCCGACGCTCGGCGCCTACGAGCTGTGCTTCTGGATCGTCGCGGCGGGCGCCGCGCTGGCCGCGCTGGTCGCCGTCGCGCACGGGCTGCGGCACCCCCACCGGACGGGCGGCTGACCTCGCCCGGGGCCGGGCCGCGACGGATCGTGGCGGCGCGGGGCCTTGACGAACGGCACCCGCGCCATGCCCTATAGGTGTGCGCCCCGAAAACGCGGATTGGGGCCAGGGGACCGCACCGGGAGGACGAAATGGGCGCCTACGCGGCCGCGTACGAACGCAGCATCGCCGATCCGACCCGTTTCTGGGGGCTGGCCGCGCGGGACGTCCGCTGGCTCGTCCCGCCCGACCGCGTACTGGACGACGGCGCGCCCCCGTTCTACCGCTGGTTCACCGGCGGCGAGCTGAACACCTGCGACAACGCCCTGGACCGGCACGTGGAGGAGGGGCGCGGCGACCGGCCCGCCCTCATCTACGACAGCCCCGTCACCGGCACGGTCCGCTCCTACACCTTCCGGGAGCTGACCGGCCTGGTCGCCCGGTTCGCCGGGGCGCTGCGCAAGCAGGGCGTCGACCGGGGCGACCGCGTCGTCATCTACCTGCCGATGGTGCCCGAGGCGGTCGTGGCGATGCTGGCCTGCGCCCGGCTCGGCGCCGTCCACTCGGTGGTGTTCGGCGGGTTCGCGGCGCGCGAGCTGGCCGCCCGGATCGACGACGCCCGGCCGAAGGCGGTCGTGTCGGCGTCCTGCGGCATCGAGGGCGACCGGGTCGTGGCCTACAAGCCGCTGCTCGACCAGGCCCTGGAGCTGGCCAAGCACAAGGTGGAACGGTGCGTGATCCGCCAGCGCGAGCAGCTGCACGCCGACCTCGTCCGCCCGCGCGACGTCGAGTGGGACGAGGCGGTCGCCGAGGCCGAGCCCGCCGAGTGCGTCCCGGTCGCCGCGACCGACCCGCTCTACATCCTCTACACCTCCGGGACGACCGGGCGGCCGAAGGGCGTGGTCCGCGACAACGGCGGGCACGCGGTCGCGCTGCGCTGGTCGATGGAGAACGTCTACGGCATGGGGCCGGGCGACGTGTTCTGGGCGGCGTCCGACGTCGGCTGGGTCGTCGGCCACTCCTACATCGTGTACGCGCCCCTGCTCACGGGCTGCACGACCGTCCTGTACGAGGGCAAGCCGGTGGGCACGCCCGACGCCGGCGCGTTCTGGCGCGTCGCCGCGCAGCACCGCGTGAAGGCGCTGTTCGCGGCGCCCACCGCCATCCGCGCGATCAAGAAGGAGGACCCGGAGGGCGCCCTGCTCGCCGGGCACGACCTGTCGGCGCTGGAGACCCTGTTCCTCGCCGGGGAGCGCCTGGACCCCGACACCTACCGGTGGGCCTCCCGCGTGCTCGACCGGCCCGTCGTCGACCACTGGTGGCAGACCGAGACCGGCTGGCCGATCGTGGCGAACCCGCGCGGGCTGGAGCCGATGCCGATCAAGGCGGGGTCGCCGTCCCTGCCCGTCCCCGGCTACGACGTGCGCGTCCTCGGCGACGACGGCACGCCCCTCCCGCCCGGCGTCGACGGCGACATCGCGCTGCGGCTGCCGCTGCCGCCCGGCACGCTGCCGACGCTGTGGCAGGACGACGAGCGCTTCGTCGAGTCCTACCTCACCCGGCACCCCGGCCACTACCTGACCGGCGACGGCGGCCACGTCGACGAGGACGGCTACGTGTGGGTCATGGGCCGCACCGACGACGTGATCAACGTGGCCGGGCACCGGCTGTCGACCGGCACGATGGAGGAGGTCATCGCGGCGCACCCGGCGGTCGCCGAGTGCGCGGTGATCGGCGTGCGGGACGCGCTGAAGGGGCAGGTGCCGCGCGGCCTGGTCGTGCTGAGGAGCGGCGTGCTCGCCGAGCCCGGGGAGCTGTCGGCCGAGCTGGTGCGGATGGTGCGCGAGCAGGTCGGGCCCGTCGCCGCGCTCCGGGAGGTCGCGGTCGTGCCCGCGCTGCCGAAGACGCGGTCGGGCAAGATCCTGCGGGGGGTGATGCGCGGCCTCGCCGACGGGCAGGAGGTGAGCGTCCCCTCCACGATCGAGGACCCGGCCGTGCTGGAGGGCCTGCGCGCCGTCCTGCGCCCCTCCGACGCCCGGGAGTAGCGCGGGGAGGGCGCTGGGAGGGCGTGCGGAGGGCCCGGTCAGCGGGTGCCGGACGTCGGCCAGAACATCGCGACCAGGTACACGCCCACGGCGGCGAGCGCGATCTGGAAGAGCGTCTCCCAGTAGTCCCAGCCGCCGCTCTCCAGCCCGACCAGGTGGGACAGTCCCGTCCCCGCGAACGCCGCGACGACGCCGACCGCGATCATGAGCCAGACCGGCATCGTCGGCCGCCCCGGCGCGATCAGCCGTCCGAGCACGCCCACGGCCGCGCCCAGGACGACGGCGGCGAGGCTCCCCCCGATGGTCATGTCCGCTCCTTCCCCCGTCCGAGCCCTACCCGCTCCGCGATCACCGACACGACCTGCGGGAACGCCCGTGCGGGTCAGCGGACGCGGAGCGCGCGGCGGCCCTGCGCGACCAGCTCCCCGATCACCGGCGCGCCGGGCACCTCGCCCGCGACCAGCAGCCCGCCGGAGGTCTGCGCGTCGGCGAGCAGCAGCCGCTCCTCCTCGCCGATCCGGCCGAAGTCGGTGTGCGGGGTCACCCAGGCCAGGTTGCGGCGGGTGCCGCCGGGCACGAACCCGTCCCGGACGGCTTCGCGCGCACCGTCCAGGTACCGCACCGCCTTCGCGTCGACGACCGCGGTGACGCCGCTGGCCCGCGCGAGCTTGTAGAGGTGGCCGAGCAGCCCGTGCCCCGCGACGCCGGTGGCGCAGCGGACGCCGCGCTCCAGCGCCGCCAGCGCCGCGTCGGCGTTCAGCTCGGTCATCGTCTCGACCGCGTGCGCGAACACCTCGCCGGTCGCCTTGTGCCGGGCGGCGAGCACGCCGAGCCCGAGCGGCTTGGTGAGCGACAGCGGGACCCCGGCGCGGCCCGTGTCGAGCCGCAGCGGGCGGTCCGGGTCGGCGGTGCCGGTCACGGCCAGGCCGTACTTGGGTTCGGGGTCGTCGATGCCGTGCCCGGGCGCGACCGGGCAGCCCGCGCGCTCCGCGACGTCGCGCCCGCCGCGCACGGCCTCGCGGGCCAGCTCCATCGGGAGCGCGTCGCGCGGCCAGCCGAGCAGGTTCAGCGCCATCAGCGGGACCCCGCCGACCGCGTAGACGCCCGAGAGCGCGCTCGCGGCGGCGACGCGTCCCCAGTCGTAGGCGTCGTCGAGCACGGGCGGGAAGAAGCAGGCGGACGACACGAGCACGCGCCCGCCGGCGCGGAGCACGGCCGCGTCGTCGGCCCCCGTGCCGTCCAGCAGGTCGGCCGCGGGCCCGCCGCCGGTGAGCCCGGCCACCACGCGCTCCAGCTCGCCCGGGGGGATGGTACTGGCGCCACCGCCGCCGTGGGCGTACTGGGTGAGGCGGGCGGGCGGGACGATGCGGGTCACCCGGAAATTTAACGCACAATCATCTCAAATGATCAAGAAACGGACGGTGCGTGCGCCGTCACCCCGGGACCGGTCCTGATGGCGGCTAGGATCACCCGCGGAGGCGGGAGAGCGCCTGGTGGCCTTCACGATCTTCAAAATCGATGGTCCCGGGGACCCCGGGACGGCGGGTTCGATTCCCGTACGCCTCCGCCACCAGCCGGGATCATCATACGTGGTGATCATCACGCGGGCGTAGCGTGAGGGGATGAGACGGCGCAGGATCGCCTACGGGATCATGATGGCGGTGTGCCTCACGCTGTTCGTCCTCGCCTGGGCGGTCGTCCGGCGGTTCTCGCCCGGGGCGGCGGTCGCGATGTCGGTCGTGGCGATGGTGATCCCGCCGTTCGCGGCGGTGGTGGCCAACTGGAACATCGACCGCACCGACCGGCGGGACTGAGGGGCACCGGCACGGCGGCGGCACGGAAGCGGCACGGTACGGAAGCGGCACGGCACGGAGAGGGGCCTGATGGCGGGTCCGGGGGTACCGGAGGTCCTGGACCTGGCGGGGATCTTCGTGTTCGCCGTGTCCGGGGGCCTCGCGGCCGTGCGGCAGCGGCTGGACGTCGTCGGCATGGTGGTGCTCGCGGAGATCACCGCGCTCGGCGGCGGGATCCTGCGGGACCTGCTGATCGGGGCGGTGCCGCCCGCCGCGTTCACGAGCCTCGGGTACGTGCTGGTGCCGCTCGCCGCGTCCGCGCTGGTGTTCTTCTGGCATCCGCAGGTCACCCGGCTGCTTCCGGCGGTGCTGCTGTTCGACGCGGCGGGGCTCGGGCTGTTCTGCGCCACCGGGACGCTGAAGGCGCTGGAGCACGGGCTGTCGCCGCTGCACTCGGTGCTGCTCGGCGTGGTCACGGCGGTCGGTGGCGGCGTCCTGCGGGACATGCTGGGCGGGCAGATCCCCTCGGTGCTCTACGACCGGCAGCTCTACGCGCTCCCGGCGATGCTGGGGGCGGCGGTGATGGCCGTCGCGTACACGGCGGACCTGCACGGCGGGGCCGTCACGGCGGGCGCGGCGGTGCTGGCGACCGGGCTGCGGCTGCTGGCGATTCGGTACGGGTGGCGGACGCCGCGTCCCCGGGGCGTCCCCGACTGACCCTCCGCGGCCGCCTCTCCTCCGCGTCCGGCCAGGGGACTTGTTCGTTACTCTCCCGTTCCGGGGGTAACGTCACGGTCATGGGGCGGATCACCGTGCGCAGGCCCGTGCTGAGGCTGAGCACCACAGGAACGGGCGCGCGGCGGCCCGACACACTCGCGGTCGAGGAGCCTCTGGAGATCCGTGTGGCGGGCAAACCGCTCACGATCACGATGCGGACCCCCGGGCACGACTTCGACCTCGTCGCGGGGTTCCTGGCGGCCGAGGGCGTCATCGCGGACGCGGCGGACCTGACCGCGATGCGCTACTGCGCCGACACCGAGGAGCAGAACACCCTCGACGTGGCGCTGGCGCCGGACGTGCCCGCGCCCGACGACTCGATGACGCGCGCGTTCGCCACGACCAGCGCGTGCGGGGTCTGCGGGAAGTCCAGCATCGAGGCGCTGCGCGCCGACCGCCCCTACGAGGTGGCGGACGACCCGGTGCGGCTGACCCCGGGGGTGCTGGCGGCGCTGCCGGAGCGGCTGCGCGAGGCGCAGCGCGTGTTCGACCGGACGGGCGGCCTGCACGCGGCGGGCCTGTTCGACGCCGCCGGGACGCTGCTGGCGGTCCGGGAGGACGTCGGGCGGCACAACGCGGTCGACAAGGTCGTCGGGTGGGCGCTGCGCGCGGGGCTGCTGCCGCTCACCGGGCACGTGCTGATGGTCAGCGGCCGGGCGTCCTTCGAGCTGACCCAGAAGGCGGCGCAGGCGGGGATCCCGGTGCTGGCGGCCGTGTCGGCGCCGTCGTCGCTGGCGGTGGACCTGGCGTCCGACACGGGCATGACGCTCGTCGGGTTCCTGCGCGGCGACACGATGAACGTCTATTCGGGCGCCGAGCGCATCATCCGCTGAACGCGGCCACCCGACCGCCTAGGGTGATCGGCATGGCGGACGCGGTGGTGATCGGAGCCGGGCCCAACGGGCTGGTCGCGGCGAACCTCCTGGCCGACGCGGGCTGGGACGTGGAGGTGCTGGAGGCGCAACCCGACCCGGGCGGGGCGGTGCGCAGCGACCGGGGCGTCCACCCCGACTACGTCAGCGACCTGTGCAGCGCCTTCTACCCGCTCGGCGTCGCGTCCCCGGTGATGCGGGCGCTGCGCCTCCAGGAGCACGGCCTGCGGTGGCGGCACGCCCCCGCCGTGCTCGCGCACCCGCTGCCGGACGGGCGCTCAGCCGTCCTGGAGCGCGACCCCCAGGCCACCGCCGCGAGCCTGGACGCGCTCGGCGCGGGCGACGGCGCGGCGTGGCTGCGCCTGTACGAGATGTGGGAGAAGGTCGGCGAGGAGCTGCTGGCGGCGCTGTTCGGCCCGTTCCCGCCGGTCCGCGCGGCGCTGCCGCTGGCCGCCGCCGCGCGGCGGGCGGGCGGGCTGCGCGTCCTGCGGACGCTGCTGGCGCCGGTGCGCACGCTCGGCGAGCAGGAGTTCGCCGGTCCGGGCGGGCCGCTGCTGCTCGCCGGGTCGGCGCTGCACACCGACGCCTTCCCCGAGACGACGGGCGGCGCGGCCTACGGGTGGCTGCTGGCGATGCTCGGGCAGCGGTACGGCTGGCCGGTGCCGGAGGGCGGCGCGGGCGAGCTGACCGCCGCGCTCGTCCGGCGGCTGGAGTCGCGCGGCGGGCGGCTCCGCTGCGACACCCCGGTCACCTCGGTCGTCGTGCGGAACGGGCGCGCCCTCGGTGTCCGGACGGCCTCCGGCGAGGCGGTGCGGGCCAGGCGGGCGGTGCTGGCGGACGTGTCGGCGCCCGCGCTCTACGGCGGGCTCGTCGGCTGGTCCGACCTGCCCGGCCCGCTGCGCGAGGACATGCGGCGCTTCCACTGGGACAACGCGACGTTCAAGGTCGACTGGGCGCTGTCCGGCCCGATCCCCTGGGCGTCGGACGGCACGGCACGCGCGGGCACCGTGCACCTGTCCCCCGGCATGGACGCGCTGACCGGCTACAGCGCGCAGCTCGCGAGCGGGCACGTGCCGTCCGAGCCGTTCGCGCTGCTCGGCCAAATGACGACCGCCGACCCCGCCCGCTCCCCCGCCGGGACGGAGTCGGTGTGGGCCTACACCCACGTCCCGCACGAGGTCGGCGGCGACGCCGGCCCCGACGGGATCACCGGCGCCTGGGACGAGCGGGAGCGGGTGGCGATGGCCGACCGGCTGGAGTCGGTGGTCGAACGCCTCGCGCCCGGATTCCGCGACCGCGTCACCGCGCGGCGGATCATCGCGCCGCCGATGTTCTCCGAGCACGACGCCAACCTGCCGAACGGCGCGCTCAACGGGGGCACGGGGCTGGCGCACCAGCAGTTCGTCCTGCGCCCCGTCCCCGGCCTCGGACGCGCCGAGACGCCGGTCGCGGGCCTGTTCCTGGCGTCGGCGGCGGCGCACCCGGGCGGCGGCGTGCACGGCGCGTGCGGCGCCAACGCGGCGCGCGCGGCCCTCGCCCACGACCGGCCCGCCGGGCGCCTCCTGCTCACCCCCGGTCTGGAGGGGCTCCGCCGACTCCTCACGTGATCCGATGTTTGGATAAATGCCCCAGTAGCTCCCCCTATGGGGGTTTAGTCCGGGTCAACAGGTCGGAAGGGTTTACCGCCGCGGGGTTTTCCCCACGGCCGGAACATGCGACCTTGGCAGGAGGAAGCCCGGCGACCGGCCCCCGGCGGCCGTCGCGCCACGGGTCCGGACCGGCAGCGGAGCGTGAGGCATGCGGATTCGCGACATCCTGCGGCGGAAGGGAGACACGGTGGCCACGGTGCGGCCCGAGGCCACCGTTCGGCAGTTGCTCGCCGTCCTGGCCGAGCACAACATCGGGGCGGCGGTCGTCTCGCCCGACGGCACGACCATCACCGGCATCGTCTCCGAGCGCGACGTGGTGCGGCGGCTGCACGACCGCGGCGCGGCGCTGCTCGACCACCCGGTCACCGAGATCATGACCTCGGAGGTCCGCAGCTGCGACCCCGGCGACAAGGTCGAGGACCTGCGCCGCACGATGACCGAGCACCGGTTCCGGCACGTGCCCGTCGTGGTGGACGGGCGGCTCGCCGGGATCGTCAGCATCGGCGACGTCGTCAAGAGCGCGATCGACGAGTTGCAGAGCGAGCGCGAGCACCTGGTCGACTACATCCAGCGCGCTCCTTAGTTTGAAGTCCCGGCCCACCACCCTCGCCTGGCGGCTCGGGCGGTGACCGTGCCTTTGCGGGCGCGGAATCGCTTCGCGATCTTCGCGGTGGGGCCTCGCCTCCGGCGTCGGCCCCACCGCTCAGCTAACGCGCCCGCGCGGTGGCTGAGGTCGTTGAGACCTTCCGTGCCCCTTGAGCGGCTCAGACGTAGGCGGTGACGGGGCGGGCGGCGGGGGCCTCCCGCACCTCCTGGAAGGCGTGCGCGAGCCGCTCGACCGCGAGGCGCAGCGTGCCCGGCGGCAGCACGTAGGGCAGCCGGACGTAGTCCTCCAGCACGCCGTCCACGCCGAACACCGGGCCGGGCGCCACCCGCACGCCCGCCCGCTCGGCCGCCTCGGCGAGCCGCGTCGCGACCGGGGCGCCGAGCCGCGCCCACAGGCACATGCCGCCGTCCGGCAGCCGGAACTCCCAGCCCGGCAGCGTCGCGCGGAGCGCCTCCGCGAGGGCGTCGCGGCTGGGCAGCAGGGTCGCGGCGCGGTCGGCGCGGACCTCCTCCAGCCGCAGCAGCAGCTCTTGGACGATCAACTGGTCGAGCACGGGGCTCGCCATGTCGAACGGCTCGCGGGCGAGCGTCAGGCGGCGCGCCAGCGGCGCGGTCGTGCGGATCCAGCCGATGCGCAGCCCGCCCCACAGCAGCTTGGACGCCGATCCGACGCTGATCACCCGGCCGCCGGTGTCGAACGCGGCGAGCGGCGGCTCACGCGGCGCGTCCGGGTCGAGCGCGAGGTCGGCGAAGGTCTCGTCGGCCACCAGGAACGCGTCGGCGCGGCGCGCGGCGCCGACCAGCGCCTCCCGCTCGGCGGCCGGCATCAGGCGCCCGGTCGGGTTCTGGAAGTCGGGGATCATGTAGGCCATCCGGACGGCGGCCTGCCGCATGCCGCCCGCGACCAGCTCCATGTCCCAGCCCTCGTTCACCCCGACCGGGACGAGCCGGACGCCGCGCCCGCGCAGCGCGCCGAGCGCGTGCGGGTAGGTCGGCCGCTCCACCATCACCGCGTCGCCCGGCTCCGCCAGCGAGTGCGTGAGCAGCGTGAACGCGTGCTGCGCGCCCGTGGTGACGACGATCTGGTCGGGACGGGTGGGGACGCCGCGCGCCGCGTACCCGGCGGCGACGACCTCGCGCAGGCTCGCGAGCCCGGCGGGCTCGTAGCCGGGGCCCGCGCTGTGGCGGGGCAGCTCGGCGACGGCGGCGGCGACGGCCTCCTCGAAGATCGCCGGGGCCCCGGGGGTGGCGCAGCCGAGGTCGATGAACCCGGCGGTCTCCGGGACGGGGTAGGCCCGGCCGAACCGCTTGCCCGCGGCGGGCGCCGCCTCCCCGGTCGGACGCGCCGACCACCGGACCGGGGGCAGCGCCGTCCAGCTCCCCGCGCCCTGCCGGCTCGCGACGTGGCCCTCGTCGCGGAGCCGGTCGTAGGCGGCGGTGACGGTGGTGCGGCTGACGCCGAGCGCGGCGGCCAGGTCGCGTTCGGCGGGCAGGCGCGTGCGGGGCGCGAGCCGCCCGTCCTGGATCAGGCCGCGGACCGCGCCCGCGAGCGCCGCGTAGACGGGCCGCTCGCGCGGGACGTCGCCGAGGAGCCGGGCCAGGTGCGGTCCGCTCACGTAACGCGTGCTCATACGAACCACCTCATATGAACCACATTCGCATAATGGCCCTGGAACTTCCAGGCCACTGTAGGCGATGATGGTCAAACCTCAGCCAAACATGACTCTGGAGCGCGACAATGGCCTTGATGGCACGCAGGTTGGTCCAGCTCTACGCTGGATTGGCCTTGTACGGGCTCGGGATCGCCCTCCAGGTGAGGTCAGACCTCGGCAACGCCCCGTGGGACGTCCTGCACCAGGGCCTGTCCCGGCGCGTCGGGCTCTCGATGGGCGCGTGGATCGTCATCGCGGGCGCGCTGGTGATGCTCGCCTGGATCCCGCTGCGGCAGCGCCCCGGCCTCGGCACGGTCAGCAACGCCGTCCTCGTCGGCGTCTTCGCCGACCTGTTCCTGTGGCTGCTGCCCGATCCGAGCGCGCTCGCCGCGCGCTGGACGTACCTGGTGGCCGCCGTCCTCGCGGGCGGGTTCGCCACCGGCTGCTACATCGGCGCGGGCCTCGGGCCCGGCCCGCGCGACGGCCTGATGACCGGCATCGCGGCGCGGGGCCACTCCATCCGCGTGGTCCGCACCGGCATCGAGGTGAGCGTGCTGGCGGCGGGATGGCTGCTGGGCGGCACGGTCGGCCTCGGAACGGTCCTGTACGCGGTCACGATCGGCCCGCTCGCCCACGTCTTCCTGCCGGCGCTGACCGTCACCGGGCCCGAGCCGGAACCGAGCGGGCTAGAGGACGAGGCGGACCACCTGGTCCGCCAGGGCGGATAGCAGCGGCGCGGCCTCCGACCTCAGCTCGTCCAGCGCGCGGGGGCCGTCGGCGAGGCTGAAGGCGGCGGTGAGGCCGAGGGCGTGCAGCCCATCGAGCGGGCCCGCGACTCCCCCGGCCAGCGCGACGGCCCGCACGCCGCGCTCCCGGGCGAGCGCGGCGACGGCGGAGACGACCTTGCCGGACGCGGACTGCCCGTCCACCCGCCCCTCACCGGTGATCACCAGATCGGCGCCGGCGAGCGCGGCGGGCAGCCCGACGGCCGCGGCGACCAGCGCCGCGCCGGGTGCGGGCTCGGCGCCCAGGGCCCCCGCCAGGCCGCCGCAGGCGCCGCCGGCCGCGCCCGCGCCGGGCAGGTCGTGGACGCGGACGCCGTAGCGGTCCGCGAGGACGTCGGCGAACCGGGTGAGCGCCGCGTCCAGTTCGCGGACCTGCGCGGGCGCCGCGCCCTTCTGCGGGCCGAACACGGCGGCGGCGCCGGACGGCCCGGTCAGCGGGTTCGTGACGTCGCAGGCCACACGGAAGCGGGTGGCGCGGACCTCGGCGGGCACGTCCGCGTCGTCGATCGCGGCCAGCCGGGCCAGCGCCGCGCCGCCCGGCGGGAGCTCGGCGCCCGAGGCGTCCAGGAAGCGGAAGCCGAGCGCGCTCAGCAGCCCGGCGCCGCCGTCGGTGCTGGCGCTGCCGCCGACGCACACGAGCACCTCGCGGGCGCCGCGCCGGACCGCGTCGGCGACCAGCGCGCCGGTGCCGGTGGTCGCGGCGCCCAGCGGGTCGGGCGGGACGTCCTCGACCAGCGGCAGCCCGGACGCGGCGGCCAGTTCCACGACCGCCGACGTCCCGTCGCCCGACAGCCCGTAGCGGGCCGTGACCGGACGGCCGAGCGGGTCGGTCGCCGCGACCTCGACCCGCCTGCCGCCGCGCGCGCCGAGGAAGCAGTCGAGCGTGCCCTCACCGCCGTCGGCCATCGGCACCGCGCGGACCCGCGCGGCGGGCGCGGCCCGGCGGACGCCCGCCGCGATCGCGGCGCAGGCGTCCCGGGCGGTCAGGCTGCCCTTGAAGGAGTCAGGCGCGACGACCACCCGCATCGGCGGTCAGCGTTCGGCGGTGTGGGCGGCGAGGACGGAGGTCAGCTCCTCGGGCAGCACCAGCGCGCCGCCCTCGTACCGGGTCTCCAGCGGCCGCAGCGCGCCCGCCCGCCACCAGTACAGGTTCGGGCTGATCGAGCCGGGGCCCTCCTCGTAGGCGCGGTGGGCCTGCGCCTGGAGCTCGCGCGCGGCGGCCGCGGCGGCGCGGTAGCGGGCCCGGGGCGAGGGCTCGGCGATCCGCAGCGGGTGCGCCACGATCAGGCCCCGGTTCGGGGCGATGACCAGCGCGCCCGACGGCCCGATCGGCAGGTACTCCTCCAGCCACGCCAGGTGGGTCGCGGTGTAGAAAGTCCAGCCATGCAGGACCGACACGCGGATGCCGCCGAGGTCCTGCTCGTCGTGCTGGAGCGCCCCGTCGCCGCGCACGTTGTCGCGGCCGAGCATGAACAGCGCGTCGCCGGAGACCGGCCAGCCGTGCATCTCGTGCGCGGACAGCGTCCGCACGCTGGTCGGGGTGTCGACGACCACGGCCTCGATCAGGCCGGGCGCGAACGGGCGGGAGGCGAGCTGGCCGTTGTCGTCCTCGGCCGGGTAGATGCGGGTGCGCAGCAGGTGCTGGGCGAGGTCGAAGTCGGACAGGTCGAGCGGCTCCTCCATCGCGGTGACGATGGTGGTGACCTGGTCGGACACCAGCGCGGGCCAGTCGTCGCGGGGCACCAGCCGCGCGAGCTGCCGCAGGTCGCGCATGCGGACCGGGAGCTGGTAGGCGCCCTGGAGCAGCATGACGTCGCCGGGCGCGCGGCGGCAGGCGTAGCCGAGGCTCTCGCCGACCAGCACCACCAGCGATTCGAGGGTCCCGTCGTCCCAGGGGTCCGGGCGGGCGTGCCGGCCGCTCATCGCGCACCTCCGGGCGCTCGCAGGGTCAACGCGCCGGCGTCCAGCCGGACGGGGGCGCCGAGCTCCAGCGTGCGCTGGCGCGGGCCGTGCCCGACCGGCGCCCCGGCGAGCACCGGCACGCCGAGCGGGCCGAGCCTGGCGGCGAACACGGCGTCCAGCTCGGCGGGGTCGCCGGACCGTTCCCACGAGCCGAGGACCACCCCCGCCGCGCCGTCGAACCAGCCCGCCTGGAGCAGTTGGACGAGCATCCGGTCGATCCGGTAGGGCGCCTCGGAGACGTCCTCCAGCAGGACGACGCGCCCCGCCGCCGGGGGCGGGGCGTAGGGCGTGCCGAGCAGCGCGGTGAGCAGCGTGAGCGTGCCTCCTGTCAGCGGCCCCTCGGCGAACCCCTCGCACAGCGCGTGGGTGCCGGTCAGCGGGCTCTGGTCCTCGCGGAACAGCGCGGCGCGCAGCCCCTCGAACGTCTCGACATCGGCGGCGTCCGCCCCCGGTGTGCGCTCCGCGCCCTCGGCCCCGCTCGCGCTACCGGCCCGACCCGCGTCCCCGGCCTGAGCCGGGTGGTCGGTGCGGCCCGCGTTCCTGGGCTGGTCCGCGTTCCTGGGCTGGTCCGCGTTCCTGGGCTGGTCCGCGTTCCTGGGCTGGTCCGCGTTCCTGGGCTGGTCCGCGTTCCTGGGCTGGTCCGCGTTCCTGGGCTGGTCCGCGTTCCTGGGCTGGTCCGCGTCCCTGGGCTGGTCCGCGTCCCTGGACTGGCCCGCGTCCCTGGACTGGCCCGCGTCCCTGGACTGGCCCGCGTCCCTCGGATGGCTCGCGTCCCTGGTCGGGGCCGCGGGATCGGTTCGGTTCGCGTCGGCGGGTCGGGGGGCGTCGGCGAGGTGGGACGCGGCGGCGAGGTCGGCGACGCGGCCGGCGGGCATGGGGCCGAAGGAGGTCGTGACGCCGAGGCGCGCGCCGAACGCGACGTGCAGCGCGGTGATGTCGCTGGAGCCGTGCAGGATCTTGGGCCCCGTCCCGGCGCGCTCGGCCTCGCGCGCGGCGGCCGCCAGCGCGTGCCAGTCGAGGTGGTCGAGGACGCGGGTGGCGCCGTACCCGCCGCGCGCGCAGACCACCGCGCGGACGCGCGGGTCGCACCAGGCGGCCTCCAGGTCGGCGGCGCGGTCGGCGTCGCCGCCCGCGAGCCGGTGCCAGTCGTCGCGGAGGGGGCCGGGCGCGCCGAGGTTGACTCGGTCGAGGGCGTGCTTGCCGACCACGACGTCAAGGCCGAGGTCGCGCAGGACGGCGCAGCCCGCCTCCAGCCGCGCCGGGTCCGCGGGACCGCTCGGCGCGACGACCGCGATCCGGTCACCGGGCCGCAACCCCCTGTACCGGCGGAGGTCGGACGCGCTCGACCGGCCGCCGGGCAACCCGGCGGCGGGCTCGCCGGACGACCCGTCGGCCGCCTCAGCGCGGGCGCCCCCGCTCATCAACCCGATCCCTCCTCGCACCGCGACGGATAGAGCTTGTCAGGATCCGGACGCCAGCGGAAGGGGCGGCCGGTCACGACCCGCCAACAGATCATCTCGCGTTCCGGGGGCCTTCCGCGACCCGGGATTCGGACAGGTCGCACGGAGCGTCACGGTCCGACCGCCGCCGAAAGATGCCAAACTTGTTCGGGTATGAGGTCGACGCCGCACATCCTTGTGATCAACGGCACCAAGGTCCGCCGCCCGGTCTTCGTCCTGGGCGCACCCCATTGCGGTGCGGACCTGCTGGCCCGTGCGGTGAAACGGTCCGCCGGGTTCCACCTGACCACGGGCCGCCCCGGGGTCCTGCGGGTCACCTACGCCTTCGCGCGGCGGCCGGCGATCGCGACGGAGCGTGGCCAGGGAGCGGCGCGGGTGCTCCGCGACGCCTACGCCGAGGCGTGGCAGGTGTCCGCGCGGGCCTGCGCGGAGTGCTCGGCCGAGTGCCGTGAGCTGGCGGGGCTGCCGCCGCGCGTCCCCGACGGGGAGGCTTCCGAGCCGTGCGTGGCCGCGGCCGGCATCGCGCGGTTCGCCGACGCCTCCCCCGACCTGATCTACAGCGCCGACGTGCTGCTGGACGCCTTCCCCGACGCCCAGCTCGTGCAGGTGATCCGGGACGGCCGGGACGCGGTCGCCGACATGCTCGGCGACGAGCGCTGCCTCGCCTGGTTCAAGCCGGGCCTGGCCAACCTCGACGCGGTGTTCCCCAACCCGTTCCTCGGCGTGGAGGACCACACCGAGCGCCGCCGCTGGCCGAGCGCGGCGCCGGCCGTCAAGTGCGCGCTGCGCTGGCGCGGCTCGGTGCGGCTCAGCGCACGGCTGCGGCAGCAGGTCCCGGAGGAGCAGCTGCACACCGTCCGGTACGAGGAGCTGGTCGCCCGGCCGCGCCGCGTCGCCGCCGACCTGTCGGAGTACCTGGACACGGCGATCTCCAGGACGGTCCTGACCGGCCTCGTGCGGGCCGGGGCGAGGGACGCGCGCGGCGTGGACGAGCACGGCGTCGGGTCGTGGCGGGAGCGGCTGTCGCCCCGGCAGCTCGCCCAGGTCGAGAAGGTCGCCGGGACGGAGCTGCGCAGGCTCGGCTACCGGCTCACCGCCGACGTCTGAGTGCCGCTCGCCTCGCCGTCGCCGGAGGGGGCGTCCAGGCCCTCGCCGTCGCGCTGGCGGGCGAACTGCGTGCGGTACAGCTCGGCGTACAGGCCGCCGCGCAGCAGCAGCTCCTCGTGCCGCCCGCGCTCGGCGACCCGCCCGTCGTCGATCACGAGGATCTGGTCGGCCTCGCGGATCGTGGACAGCCGGTGCGCGATCACCAGCGACGTGCGCCCGGCGAGGGCCGTCTTCAGCGCCCGCTGGACGGCCGCCTCGGACTCGGAGTCCAGGTGCGCGGTCGCCTCGTCCAGCACGACCACCGACGGCGCCTTCAGCAGCAGCCGCGCGATCGCCAGCCGCTGCTTCTCCCCGCCCGACAGGCGGTAGCCGCGGTCGCCGACGACCGTGTCCAGGCCCTCGGGCATCGCGGTGACGAGGCCACCGATCTGCGCCGACCCGAGCGCGGCGAGGATCTCCTCGTCGGTGGCCTCCGGCCGGGCGTAGCGCATGTTCTCGCGGATCGTGTCGTGGAACAGGTGCGCGTCCTGGCTGACCACGCCGATCTCCGCGCGCAGCGAGTCGAGCGTGACGTCGCGCACGTCGGCGCCGCCGATCCGGACGGCGCCGTCCGAGACGTCGTACAGCCGCGAGACCAGGTGCGTGATCGTCGACTTGCCCGCGCCCGACGGGCCGACCAGCGCGACGAGCTGCCCGGGGGCGGCCGTGAAGTGCACGTCGTGCAGGACCTCGCGGGCGGGCGCGGTGTCGGTCCGCGCGATCGACTCCAGCGAGGCCAGCGACACCTCCTCGGCCGAGGGGTAGGCGAACCGGACGTGGTCGAACTCGATCGCCGGGGCGGCCGGGGCGGCCGGGGCGGCCGCCTTCCCGGTCGTCGCGGGCCCTCGGGACGCCTCCAGCGCGCGGGCGTCCTCGCGGTCGCGGATCAGCGGCTTGAGGTCGAGCACCTCGAACACCCGGTCGAAGCTGACGAGGGCGGTCATCACGTCCACGTGGACGTTGGACAGCGCGGTCAGCGGGCCGTACATGCGGGTCAGCAGCGTGGCGAGGGCGACCAGCGTGCCGAGTTCGAAGCCGCCGTCCACGACGAGCACGCCGCCGACGCCGTAGACCATCGCGGTGGCGAGCGCGGCGACCAGCGTCAGCGCGGTGAAGAACACGCGGCCGTACATCGCCGCGACGATCCCGATGTCGCGGACCCGCGCGGCCCGCTGGGAGAAGTTCTCCTCCTCCTCGACCGGGCGCCCGTACAGCTTGGCGAGCATCGCGCCCGCCACGTTGAACCGCTCGGTCATCAGCGAGCTCATCTCGGCGTCCAGCACCATCTGCTCGCGGCTGATCCGCGACAGCCGCCGCCCGACCCACTTGGCGGGCAGCACGAAGACCGGGAGCAGCAGCAGCGCGATCAGTGTCACCTGCCAGGACAGGATCAGCATCGTCACGAGGACGAGGATCAGGCTGATCACGTTCGACACCACCGACGACAGCGTCGTGGTGAGGGCCCGCTGCGCGCCGATGACGTCGTTGTTGAGGCGGCTGACCAGCGAGCCGGTCTGGGCGCGCATGAAGAACGCGACGGGCTGGCGCTGGACGTGCCCGAACACCTGCGTGCGCAGGTCGTAGATCAGGCCCTCGCCGATGCGCGCCGAGTACCAGCGCTGCGCCAGCCCGAGCACCGCCTCCAGCAGCGCGAGTCCGCCGACCGCGAGGGCGAGCCACACCACCACGTCGTCGTCGCCCGGGATGATGCCGCGGTCGATGATCGACTTGAGCAGCAGCGGGTTGGCGACGACGATCACCGCGGCGACCGTGTTCAGCGCGAGGAACAGCACCAGCTCGCGGACGTACGGGCGCGCGTAGCCCGCGATCCGCCTGACGGTCCCGGGCTTGAGCTTCTGCTGGGTGACCGAGCCGTCCCGGCGGAACGAGGCCATCACCTGCCAGCCGTTGCCCGGCGTTCCCGGCATCCCCACATGCGCCTCCGAGGGGTCGCTGCCCGCCCGCTGTGGACCCGTGGGCGGAACAAGTACGTAATCAAGTAAGCATCTCAGTGTCCGCTGTGCACAACACGCCGTGCCCCACGGCGCTTCCCGGCTCCGCTCACGGCGTAACCATCCCCTGACCGGGCGCGTCCACAACGTCCAATAACGGGCGATCTTATGGACTTCCCGCCGGTCCGGTAGTAGATGTGATCGACAACTTTTCAGGCTCACATCCCCCCAGGAGCCCACCAGTGAGACGACGCTTCCCGCGAGGCGGCGCCGGCGTGATCACCCTCACCGCCGCGCTGCTCGCCACCACCGCGCTCCCGGCGGGCGCCGCCGCGCCCACGAGGCCGGCGCGCGCCCCCGAGACCGTCCCTCGCCTGACGGTGAGCGGCGGCGAGACCCAGCCGGTCTTCTCCCGCGCGGACGCGGTCACCCAGACCGTCAACATCGAGACGACCGTCGACAGCGACGAGGACGGCGTCCGCGACCGCGTCCAGATGCGGATCATGCGGCCGAAGGAGACCGACACCGCCGGGCTGAAGGTCCCGACGATCCTGGAGGCCAGCCCGTACTGGGCCGGCACCCACAACGTCGACAACCACCCGGTCGACATCGGCGACGCGCAGGGCAGGGCGCTGGCGCCGAGCCGGCGCGACCTCGCCGGCATCTTCCCCGGCATCTACGACAACTACTTCCTGCCGCGCGGCTACGCCATCGCGAACCTCGACAGCATCGGGACGGGCGGCTCCACCGGCTGCCCGACCTCCGGCGACCGCAGCGAGCAGGCGGGCGCCAAGGCGGCGGTGGACTGGCTGAACGGCCGCGCCAAGGGCTTCGCGCCCGACGGCACGCCGGTGAAGGCCGGCTGGTCGACCGGGAACGTCGGCATGATCGGCCAGTCCTACAACGGGACGCTGCCGAACATGGCGGCGGCGACCGGCGTGCAGGGCCTGAAGGCGATCGTGCCGATCGCGGGCATCTCCAGCTGGTACGACTACTACCGCGCCAACGGCGGCGTGCTCGCGCCCGGCGGCTACCAGGGCGAGGACCTCGACGTCCTCGCCAAGGCGGTGCTGACCCGGCAGAACCCCGAGGTCTGCGCGAAGATCATCGACGACATCGAGGCGAAGCAGGACCGCGAGACCGGCGACTACGGCAAGGTCTGGGCCGAGCGCGACTACGTCGGGCAGGCCAGGAAGGTCCGCGCGGCCGTCATGGTCGTGCACGGGCTGAACGACTGGAACGTCAAGGTCAAGAACTCCGTCCAGTGGTGGAACGCGCTGAAGCAGGCGGGGGTGCCGCGCAAGCTCTGGCTGCACCAGGCCAACCACGCGACGCCGTTCCGCTGGCGCCTGGAGGAGTGGCTGCGCCAGACGCACCACTGGTTCGACCGGTACCTCTACGGCATCCGCAACGGCATCGACAAGGAGCCGCGCGTCGACGTCGAGCGCGCCCCCGGGCAGTGGGAGACGGCCAAGGACTGGCCCGTCCCCGGCACCCGCACCGTCCCGCTGAGCCTCAACGCGGGCGACGCGGGGCAGCCGGGCACGCTCGCGCTGCGCCCCCGGCAGGGCGCCGACCAGTCGCTGGTGGACGCGGGCAGGACCAGGACCGCCGAGGAGCTGCTGGTCAACGAGGACAAGGCCGACCCGAACCGGCTCGCCTACCTGACCCCGGCGCTCACGGCGCCGCTGCGCGTCAACGGGACCCCCGAGATGTCGGTCCGCGCCTCGCTGGACGGGAGGTCGCCGTACCTGACGGCGCTGCTGGTCGACTACGGCACCGACGCCCGGCCGACCGGCGGCCGCCTCGACACCGGTGAGCGCGTCTGCTTCGGCCAGGGCGTCGCGGGCGACGACGGCTGCACCACCCGGCAGAAGCTGTACACCGAGACCGCCCCCTACAAGATCATCACTCGGGGCTGGCTGGACGCGCGGAACCGGCACAGCCCGAGCCGCACCGAGCCGATCACGCCCGGCAAGGCCTACGACTTCCGCTGGGACTTCCAGCCGACCGACTACGTCGTCAAGGCGGGCCACCGCCTCGGCGTGATCGTCCTGTCCACCGACTACGACTACACGCTGCGCTACCCGGCGGGCACCAAGGTCACGCTCACCCCGGGCACCAGCAAGGTCCTGCTGCCGCTCGCGCGGGGAGGCCGCGAGTCCCTCCAGTAGACCCGTCCCAGCGCCTGCGGGCCGGTGCCGTCGTGTTCGCGACGGCACCGGCCCGCCTGGCTCACGGGCCGCCGCGCGTCAGCGGGCGGCGAACAGGGCGCGGAAGCGGCCGATCTGCTCCCGGCGCTCGGCGGCGCACTGCTGTTCGAGGGTGTTCGCGGGCGCCTGCCGGAGCAGGCGCTTGGTGGCGACGGCGGCGCCCGCGTCCACCGCGAGCAGGGCGGCGACCAGGTCGGCGACGGCCCCGTCGAGCGCGCCGCGCGGGACGAGCGTCTCGGCCAGGCCGAGCCGCGCGGCCTCCTCGGCGTGGACGGTGCGGGCGGTCAGGCACAGTTCGAGCGCGCGGGGCAGGCCGACGGCCTCGACGAGCGGCTTGGTGCCGGTCAGGTCGGGGACGAGCCCGAGCGCGGGCTCCTTCATGCAGAAGGCGGTGTCGTCGGCGATCACGCGCAGGTCGCAGGCCAGGGCGAGCTGGAAGCCGCCGCCGATCGCGTGGCCGTGCACGGCGGCGATCGTGACGATCTCGGGCCGCCGCGGCCAGGTGTAGGCGTCCTGAAGCTCCGCGATGAACCGGTCGGTGGCCTCGGCGTCGGCGCCGTCGGGGAAGCCGTGCTCGGAGAACTGGGTGAGGTCGATGCCCGCGGAGAACGAGGGCCCCGCACCCTTCAGCACGACCACGCGCACCGCGTCCGGCAGCGACCGGCCGATGGCGGCCAGGCCCCGCCACATCGCGAAGGTCATCGCGTTGCGCCGCTCGGGGCGGTTCAGCGTGACGGTCGCGACGGCGCCGTCGACCTCCAGCCGAAGGCCGGCCTCGGCGAGAGCCGCCCCGCTCGGAGGGGTCCCGCCGAGTCCGGCCCCGTCGAGGCTGGGCTCGTCCGAACCGGGCTCGCGCAGGCCCGGTCCCGGTGCGTTGGCCGGTTCCGGTCCTGGCTGCGCGCTCGCGTCCGTCATCGCGCTCCCTCCGCTGTGACCTGTGACGACGCGGGCACGAGGCCCGCGATCACGGCGCAGGGAGGCGCGTCGGGCCCACCCCGCCGTCCAGTGGGGCGGGCCCGAACCTGTCCTACGCCGCGGCCGAACCCTACTCGGCCGGCCGCGGCGGCGGGTCAGGCGGTGCGCTCATCCGGGGGTCGGTGTCCGTTCAGGACTTCTTGCCCCGGGTCGCACCGCCGCGACCGCGCAGGTTGACTCCGGACTCGGTCAGAATCCGGTGGATGAACCCATACGAGCGGCCGGTGGCGGCTGCCAGGGCGCGGATGCTCTCGCCGGAGTCGTACCTCTTCTTGAGGTCCGCCGCCAGCTTGTCGCGCTCGGCACCGGTCACGCGGGTGCCCTTCTTGAGGGTCTCGGCCACGAGTACCTCCCGTAGTGATGTGGTGACCGCTGCGTTATCCCCCGCCATGATCAGTCATTCCCGCGCGTTCGGCTACCCACTCGGCCAGAAAAGATCTGCTGAAGGGCGTCCGCAGGTCACGCAAGTGCCACCAGATCAGCAAACTCGTCACTCCAGATGTCTTCGACACCATCCGGCAGCAAAATCACTCTTTCCGGCCGCAGCGCGTCGACGGCGCCCTCGTCGTGGGTCACCAGTACGATCGCTCCGGCGAAGGTCCGCAGCGCCGCCAGGATCTCCGCGCGGCTGGCCGGATCGAGGTTGTTGGTGGGCTCGTCCAGCAGCAGGACGTTCGCGCTGGAGACCACCAGCATCGCCAGTGCCAGCCGGGTCTTCTCGCCGCCCGACAGCACGCCCGCGGGCTTGTCCACGTCGTCGCCGGAGAACAGGAACGAGCCGAGGATCTTGCGGACCTCGACCGGCGCCATCCCGGGCGCGGCCGACTGCATGTTCTCCAGCACCGAGCGCTCGACCTCCAGCGTCTCGTGCTCCTGTGCGTAGTAGCCGATGCGCAGCCCGTGCCCGGCCACGACCGCGCCGGTGTCGGGCTTGTCGACCCCGGCCAGCATGCGCAGCAGGGTCGTCTTGCCCGCGCCGTTCAGGCCCAGCACGACGACGCGGCTGCCCCGGTCGATGGCCAGGTCCACGTCGGTGAAAATCTCCAAAGATCCGTACGATTTCGACAAACCCTCCGCGGTGAGCGGAGTCCGGCCGCACGGCGCCGGATCCGGAAAGCGGATCTTGGCGACCTTGTCGGCCTGCCGCTCGCCCTCCACGCCCGCGAGGAGCTGCCTCGCGCGCCGGTCCATCTGCTGGGCCGCCTTGGCCTTGGTGGCCTTGGCGCGCATCTTGTCGGCCTGCGAGAGCAGCGCGGACGCCTGCCGCTGGGCGTTGGCCGTCTCGCGCTTGCGGCGCCGCTCGTCGGTCTCGCGCTGGTCGAGGTACTTCTTCCAGCCGACGTTGTAGATGTCGATCACGCTGCGGTTGGCGTCCAGGTGGAAGACCCGGTTGACGACGGCGTCCAGCAGGTCCACGTCGTGGCTGATGACGACCAGGCCGCCCTGGTGGGACTTCAGGAAGTCGCGCAGCCACACGATCGAGTCGGCGTCCAGGTGGTTGGTCGGCTCGTCCAGCAGGAGGGTGTCGGCGCCGGAGAACAGGATGCGGGCCAGCTCGACGCGGCGCCGCTGGCCGCCCGACAGCGTCCCGAGCGGCTGGGTCATGACCCGGTCGGGCAGGCCCAGGCTGGAGGCGATCGAGGCGGCCTCGGCCTCGGCCGCGTAGCCGCCGAGGACGTGCAGCCGCTCCTCCAGCCGCCCGTACCGGCGGACGGCGCGGTCACGCCCGGCGTCGGAGGCGGTGGCCATCGCCTCCTCGGCGGCCCGCAGGTCGCGGATCACCTCGTCCAGGCCGCGGGCGGACAGGATGCGGTCGCGGGCCATCTCCTCCAGGTCGACGCCGCGCGGGTCCTGCGGGAGGTAGCCGATGGTGCCCGAGGACGTCACGCCGCCCTGCGCGGGCAGCGCCTCCCCCGCCAGCACCTTGGTGAGGGTGGTCTTGCCGGCGCCGTTGCGGCCGACGAAGCCCACCCGGTCGCCGGGGTTGACCCGGAAGGTGGCGGCCTCGATCAGCAGCCGGGATCCGGCGCGCAGCTCGATGTCGTTCGCGATGATCACAGTGACAGGGCTCCCCTGACGGACGGCTCGATGGACAGGCGCACGAAACGGCGCGCCGCGGTCGGGGTGACCGGGGCGCGCCTCGACGGCCTGTCAGCTCGGGAGCGAAACCATCCGCCCAGTGTACGCGACGCCCTGGGACGCCCGGCCACGCCCGCTTCGCGGGTGACGGCTCGTGAGCGGGCGGGCGCCACGTACACGGCGGCCGGTACGGCTGCCTGCGCGGGGGCCGTCGCGGGGAGGTGACCGGCTCCGGCCAGTTGCGGCGCGGTGGCCGGTTCCGGCGGCGGGGTCAGCCCTGGCGCTCGGACGAGAGCCGCTGGGTGATCGTGTGCTGGAGCCGCTGGAGCCCGGACGTGCCGACCAGGCCGATCTGGCCCTCCAGGTCGCGCAGCAGCACGTCCTCGTTCATCACGGCCTCCGAGGACTGCATCAGCACCGTGCCCTCGCCGGTGAAGTCGAACTGGTGCTCCTCGCCCGACGACCCGCCCACCCCGAAGATCATCCGTGCGGCGCCGAAAGCCCCGCGCATGTAGGAGTGGTCGTAGTGGTGGCAGGGGGACGGGCAGTCCGCCCAGCCGAGCAGCGCCTGCGGGTCGACGCGGATCGGCGGCTCGACGAAGTGGACGGGCCCGTTGGAGGCCGCGACGAACCGCCCCGTCCCGATGAGGGTGAGGAAGCCCGGGATGATCGACTGCTTGAGCTCCAGGCCCGGCTCGAACGCCAGCAGGTTGCCCGCGCGGACGGTGAGGTTCCCGTTGTCGAGGTCGAAGGAGTTCACGTCGAACCCCCGGTCGGCCAGGAGGAGCTTGCCCTGCCCCTGCGCGACGATCCAGTCCTGCGCGTACAGCGGGGAGTTGAAGGTGTGGGCGACCAGGGAGTCCAGCGGCCCCGCCGACAGCGCCTCGAACCTGATCTGCCCGTAGTAGGCGATCATCTTGCCCTTCTGCGCGAACCACTGCCCGTTGAGGTCGACGCTGAAGGCGTAGGGGTTGACGTTGTCGTTGACCGGGAGCGTCCCGGGGTTCCAGGTCTGCGTGCCGAACGTGCTCACGGTCAGATCTTCCTCTCGCTGGCCTGGACGTAGACGACGCCGGAGCCGCTCAGCTCCAGCTGGAAGCCCTCGCCGGAGCCGCGTCCGATCAGGTCGCGCAGCCCGACCGCCGTGGTGAGCTTGTTCTGCACCTGGCCGCGGTGCGCCACGTACGCCTGCGGGTCGACGTGGACGGGCCGCTGCGGAGTGATCGGCAGCTCCATCACGCCGCCGTGCGACAGCAGCCCGCACGCGCCGTGCCCGGTGAGCGTCGTGGTGAACAGCCCCTGCCCGGTGACCGCGCCCCGGATCACGCCGCGCACGCCGCCCTGCTCGCCCATGAACATCGTCCCCACCTGGAGGGACGCGTCGTGCACCAGCAGCCGGTCGGCCTCGACGTAGAGGGTGTCGGCGCCGTTCAGCTCGACGACCGCGACGTGCAGGCCGCCGTGCCCGAACATGACGCTGCCCTGCCCGGTGACGTGCATCATCGCGGTCCGCTCGCCGGCGACGGCGCGGCCGAGCGTGCCGCCGATGCCCTGCCCCGCCGTGGTGGACGGCGCGAACGCCACCGGCCCGGTGTAGGCGAGCATCGCGCCGCGCCTGCTGTAGACCTCCTGCCCCGGGCCGATCGGCACCTGGAGCATCTTGGAGTTGATCGACTGGTATCCCGGCATCAGATCTCCAAGATTCCGCCGCGCTCGGCGGGCTGGACGTAGACCAGGCCGTGGCCCTGGTAGCGGAACTGCACGCTCTCCCCCGATCCCTGGCCGATCACCGTCCGCCAGTTGACGTCGGTGACGACGTCCTGCTGGAGCTGGCCGTGGTGGGCGACGTAGGCGTGCGGGTCGACGCACAGCGGCGTCTGCGGCGTCACCTCCAGCGCGATCGCCGGGCCGTCCGACAGCACCGCGACCGTGCCGTGCCCCTCGACCTTGGTGGTGGCGAGGCCCTGCCCGGTGCCCATCCCCCGCAGCCCGATGAACTGGACGCCGGTCTTCAGGCCCCCGTCCAGGGCCAGCAGGCTCTCGGACTCGACGAACAGCGTGTCGCCCGTGAGCTGGACGAGCGTGACCTCGGTCGCCTCGCTCGCCAGGTACACCGTCCCCTGCCCGGTGATCTCCATGAGCGTCATGCCCTCGCCCGCGATCTTCCGCTTGAGGGCCCCGCGCAGGCCCTCGCCGCCCGTCATGCCCTGCCGTTTGAAGGCCATCTGGCCCTCGTAGGCGACCATGGAGCCGTTCAGTGCCCGGACCGTCTCCCCGGCGAGGTCGACGGCGAGCATTTTCGAGCCGTTCATTCGAAAGTGCGCCACGGACGGAGAACATACCGGCACCGGGGCCGCGCGCACCGGCGCGTTGCCGGTCCGCGTCGGCGGCGTTTCGGGGAGGATGGTCACCATGTGGATCGCTCCCGAACGCCGCAGCCTCAGCCGGTGGGCCGTACCCGGGCTCGTCCTGGCAGCGGGGGTGGTGGTCGGAGCCGTGCTGGCCGCCGACGGGCGGAGCGGGACGGCCCTGACCGCGCTCGCCGCGCTCACCGGGTACGCGGGCTACCTCGCCTACCGCCGCAACGAGCCCGCGCTGCCGCTCGGCGAGGGCTTCGGCTCGGGCCACCGGGCCCGCGCCCACCTGCGCGCCGCCGCGATGACCGGCGACGTGGTGACGGTCGCGGTGGTGGCGGCGCTGGTCGTCCAGGCGCTGCGCGGCGCCGACATCGCCCCCTACGCCTGGCTCGCCGCGCTCGCGGGCGGCACCTACCTGCTGTCGGCCCTCGCGGGCGGGCGCGGGCTGTAGCCGGGCGGGCGCCGTGCGCCGGGCGTGCGCCAGCCGTCCGTCGGCCGTGCGTCGCCCGTCCGTCGCCCGTCCGTCGCACCGCCCCTCGCACCGCCCCTCGCACGCGCCGCTTGGAACGCTCCTATAGCACATTCTCCGGGGCGCGCACGCCATCGAGGGCCGCCACATGGCGCACACGGCCGGACACGACCCGGTTCCCGCCGGTGATCCATGCCACGACCTGCGATGATGTCCGGCGAATTATGCGTTAACTTCTCCTGACAACCGCCGATTCGGCGTGGTGAGGGCGACATGATGCGGCTGTGTCAGCCGTTGATGTCCTGCTCCCGGCGCGCGCGGTGTTCCATCCGGTGGTCGATCTCGGCACCGGCACCGTCGTCGCCGTGGAAACGCATGCGGGTCCGCCCGCCGCGTCCGGTCCTCCGCCGCGGGTCGACCCCGCCGCGGAGGACGTGCGGCGCGCGGTGGAGGCGGCCCGAGCGACAGCGGACCTGGGCACCCCCCTTCCGCTGCAGATCGGCCTGCGGGCCGAGACCCTGACCCACGGAGACGCATTCCTCGGCGAGCTGCACCACGGGCTCGGGGAGACGGGACGGCGTCCCCAGGAGTTCATCATCTGCGTCGCGGGCGGTTTCCCGCCGGCGCAGCGTCCGACGGTCGCCGCCGCCCTGACCGGGCTGCGGCGGGCCGGCTACCTCGTCGGCCTGGCGGGCCTCGGCGCCGGGCACGCGCCGCTCGACCTGCTCGTGGACGGCGCGTCCTACCTGCTCAAGCTCGATCCGGAGCTGGCCCGCAGATCGCTGACCGAACCCCGGCGCTCGGCGCTGGTGGCGAGCCTCGTCGAGCTGGCGCACCGGCTCGGCACGCACGTCCTCGCGCCCGGCCTCGCGACGCAGGACCAGGTGGTGCACCTGCGCGAGCTGGGGGTCCGGCTCGTCCAGGGGCCCGCGCTGGCCCCGCCGGAGTGGCGGCCGGGGATGCCGATCACGGTCCCCGTCGCGGCCCGCGAGGACCCGGCGCCGCCCGACCCGGGCCTCGGGCTCGGGCCGCGCGTCTCGGAGTTCACGCTCCCGGCGGTGACGCTGCCGCACACCGCGACCGCCCAGGAGGTGCTGACCGCGCTGAACGCCGAGACCGGCATCACCAGCGTCGTCCTGGTGGACGAGCGGCAGCGGCCCCGGTCCACGGTCGACCGGACGCGGTTCCTGCTGCGGCTGTCGGGCGCCTACGGGCACGCCCTGCACGCCCACCGGCCCGCCGCGCGGCTGGCCGATCCGCCGCGTCCGGTGCCGCGCACGGTCCCGGCGGTGGCGGCGCTGCGCGCGGCCGGGCGGGAGGACGAGCGGGTCTACGACGACCTCGTCGTGGTGGACGAGGTCGGGCGCTGCCTCGGCATCGTCCGCGTCGCCGACCTGATCCGCGGCCTGTCCCCGTGACGCCCGGCGGCCCTGAAGATCGCTGAGATCGACGAGGAGGCGTCACAGGAGCCCGGGCGGGATGGGAGCGCCGCCCGGGCGGGCGCGGCCCGCGGCGGCCGTCTCCTGCGCGAGGATGGCCGCCTGGACCCGGCTGCGCAGCCCCAGCTTGCCCAGGATGCGGCTGACGTGGGTCTTGGTGGTGGTCTCCGCCATGTCGAGCCGCCGCGCGATCTCCCCGTTCGACAGCCCCTCGCCGAGGCAGCGGAACACCTCCCACTCGCGCGGGGTGAGGCCGTCGAGGCCGGGCGCCCCGGGCGGCGCCGCCGGGCGCGCCGCGAACGCCCCGATCAGCCTGCGGGTCACCTTCGGCGCGATGATCCCCTCCCCGGCCGCGACGGTCCGCACCGCCTCCACCAGCCGGTCGGCGTCGACGTCCTTCAGCAGGAACCCGGCGGCGCCTGCCCGCAGCGCGCCGAAGACGTACTCGTCCAGGTCGAAGGTGGTCAGCACCAGCACGTCCGCGATCCCGGCGATCTCCCGGGTCGCGCCGATCCCGTCCAGGACGGGCATCCGGACGTCCATGAGCACCACGTCGGGGCGCAGCTCGCGGGCCAGCTCGACCGCGCGGCGCCCGTCGGCGGCCTCGCCGACGACCCGCAGGTCGGGCGCCGCGCCGAGGATGAGGACCAGGCCCGCCCGCACCGCCGCCTGGTCGTCGGCGACCAGCACCTCGATCATGTCGTCCTCTCCTGGTCAAGCGGCAGCTCGGCGTGGACCCGCCAGCGGCCCGCGTCGGGCCCGGCGGCGAACTCCCCGGCCAGCATCGCGGCCCGCTCCCGCATCCCGATCAGCCCGCTGCCCGAGCCCGGCAGGCGCGACCCGTCCCGCCCGAGCGGGCTCACCACGTCGATCACCACGCGCCGCCGCCCGTACTCGACCCGGACGTCGGCCCGCCCGGGGCCCGCGTGCTTGAGCGCGTTGGTCAGCGACTCCTGGACGATCCGGTAGGCGGCCAGCTCGACCGCCGCGGGCAGCTCCGGCGCCTCCCCCGCCACCTCCAGCCGGGCCGACAGGTCCGGACGCGCCGTCCGCGCGACGAGGGGCCCGAGCTCGGCGAGCCGGGGTGCGGCGGGCGGGTCCTCCTCGTCGCCGCCGTCGCGCAGCAGCCCGATCATCCGGCGCATCTCCGCGAGCCCCTGGACGCTGTTCTCCCGGATGACCTCCATCGCCCGGTCGATGCCGTCCCGGTCGAGGTCGCGCACCTTCAGCACCGCCGAGGAGTGCAGCGCGACGGCGCTCAGATGGTTGGCGATCACGTCGTGCAGCTCCCGCGCCATCCGGGCCCGCTCGGCGCCGACCGCGGCCCGCCGGTCCAGCTCCGCCAGCCGCGCCACCTGCTCGGCGCGCTCCCGCTCGGCCTCGGCCTTGAACCGGTGCTCGCGGACGGCCATCGCGGTCAGCACCGGCGCCATCCACGTCACCCCGGCGAGCGCGCCGCCCAGCACCCCGAGCGACACCTGGCCGAGCGCGATCCCGGACCCGACCGCGACCACCAGCGTCGCCGCGCACGTCGTCGCGAGCAGCCACTCCGCCGTCCGCCGCCGCCCGTACAGGCTCGCCGCGTACAGCACGTCCCCGTAGATCACCGCCGTGGCGAAGCTCGGGCCCATCAGCACGTCGGCGAAGTTGAACGGCGTGGCGAGCGCCAGCGCCGTCAGCGGCGCGCGCCGCCGCAGCAGCAGCGCCGGGAACAACCCGAGGAGCGGGAGGAACCGCCACTCGCGCGCCGGGTTCCAGTCCTGCTCCCACGTCGTGTAACCGTGCACCCCGATCATGAGGAGGCCGCCCGCCAGCCCCGCGAGCGCGATGAGCACGTCCTGGCGGGTGGTGAGTCTGCGGAGCGGGGGCACACCCCCATCTCAGCACCTCCGCCCGGGTGCCCGCGTCCGACCTGGTGACGGCCGCCGTACATCCTTCGGACGACCCGGGAAACCTCAGCCCAGAGGAGGCGCGGGGCGTCCCGCCCGCCCGACCATGGAGGCATGCTCATCGCGGTCATCGCCGGTTGCGAGATCGGCTTCTGGGTCGTCCTCGCCGCCGGGCTCGTCGCCCGGTACCCGCTGCGCCTGCGCCGCACCGGCGCGGCGCTCCTGATGTGCGTCCCGCTGGTGGACGTCGTCCTGCTGACCGTCACGGTGGTCGACCTGCGCGGCGGAGCGACCGCGGGCTTCGGCCACGGCCTGTCCGCCGCCTACGTCGGCTACTCGGTCGCGTTCGGCCACAGCATGATCCGCTGGGCGGACGAGCGGTTCGCGCACCGCTTCGCCGGCGGACCCCCGCCTGGGGAGAAGCCCAAACACGGCCGGGCGCGGGCCGCCTACGAGTGGCGCGAGTTCGTCAAGGCGGTCGTCGCGACGGCCCTGTCCTGCGGCATCCTCCTGCTGATGATCGCCATCGTCGGCGACGCGGACCGCACCGAGCAGCTCAGCGGCTGGCTCACCCGCCTCGGCGTCGTCCTGGCGATCTGGTCGCTGTGGCCGATCACCTACACGATCTGGCCGGCCAAGCCCAAGAAGGGATCCGCCACGAGCCCCGCCGACCGCACCCCCCGGGCGTGAACCGGCAGGGCGACTCGCCCATCCGCCGCTTGAGAAACCGGGTCGGCGGAGTTCCCCAGATACACCTGAGGCCGCGTCCGTGGGCGGGACGCGGCCTTCGGGGGTGCGTGGGTCAGACGTTGAAGCCGAGGGCGCGGAGCTGGTCGCGGCCCTCGTCGGTGATCTTGTCGGGGCCCCACGGCGGGAGCCAGACCCAGTTGATCTTGACGTCCTTGACGAGGCCCTCCAGGGCGCTGTGGGCCTGGTCCTCGATCACGTCGGTGAGGGGGCAGGCGGCGCTGGTGAGGGTCATGTCCAGGGTCGCGACCTCGGCGTCGAGGTTGACGCCGTACACCAGGCCGAGGTCCACGACGTTGATGCCGAGTTCGGGGTCGACGACGTCCTTGAGCGCCTCAAGGATCTCGTCCTCCGCGGGGACGGCCGTGTCGGTGGTTTCGGTCATGATGCCTCTCCGAGAGCGCGGGCGGTCGCGTCCTTCCACGCCATCCAGGCGAGCAGGGCGCACTTGATGCGGGCGGGGTACTTGGAGACCCCGGCGAAGGCGATCGCGTCCTCCAGGACGTCCTCGTCGGGCGCGATGTCCTGGCCGCGCGACTGCATCAGCGCCAGGAACTCCTCGCCGACCGCCATGGCCTCCTTGACCGGCTTGCCGATGATCAGGTCGGCCATCACCGAGGCGCTGGCCTGGCTGATCGAGCAGCCCATGGCGTCGTAGGAGACGTCGGCGACCATGGCGTCCTGGCCCGAGCCGTCGAGGTGCACGCGCAGCGTCACCTCGTCGCCGCAGGTCGGGTTGACGTGGTGCGCCTCGCCCTCGTACGGCTCCCGCAGCCCCTTGTGGTGGGGGTTGCGGTAGTGGTCCAGGATGACCTCCTGGTACATCGCCTCCAGCTGCATGTCGTCCTTTCGTGCCTTTCTCGCTTCAACCGGGGCCGCCGCCGGGCTGTTCCTCAGGCGGTGCCGAAGAACTTCTGCGCCTGGCGGACCCCGTCGGCGAGCGCGTCCACGTCGGCGAGGTTGTTGTAGAGGTAGAAGGTCGCGCGGGTGGTCGCCGGGATGCCGAAGCGGCGGCAGATCGGCCACGCGCAGTGGTGCCCGACCCGGACCTCGACGCCCAGGTCGTCCAGCACCTGGCCGACGTCGTGCGGGTGGATGTCCTCGACGGTGAACGCGACGGCGCCGCCGCGGGCCTCGGTGGTGCCGGGGCCGATGATCCGGACGCCCGGGATCTCGCCGAGCCGCTCCAGGGAGTAGCCGGTGAGGGTCCGCTCGTGCTCGTGGACGCGGTCCATGCCGATGTCGGCGAGGTAGTCGCAGGCCGCGCCGAGGCCGATGGCCTGCGCGGTCATCGGGACGCCCGCCTCGAACCGCTGCGGCGGCGGCATGAACGTCGTCGACTCCATGTGGACGGTCTCGATCATCGACCCGCCGGTGATGAACGGCGGCATCGTCTCCAGCAGCTCGCGGCGGCCCCACAGCACCCCGATGCCGGTCGGGCCGAGCATCTTGTGGCCCGAGAACGCCAGGAAGTCGGCGTCCAGCTCGCCGACGTCGACCGGCTGGTGCGGGACGGACTGCGCCGCGTCCAGCAGGACGAGCGCGCCCACCGCGTGCGCCCGCGCGGCGATCCGCTTGGTGGGCGGAACGGTCCCGAGCACGTTCGACTGGTGCGTCAGCGCGACGATCTTCGTGCGCTCGTTGACGAGCGTGTCGAGGTCGTCGAGGTCCAGGCGGCCGTCGTCGGTGATGCCGAACCAGCGCAGGGTCGCGCCGGTGCGGCGGCACAGCTCCTGCCACGGGACGAGGTTGGCGTGGTGCTCCATCTCGGTCACCACGACCTCGTCGCCGGGGCCGACCCGGAAGCGCTCGGCCTCCGCGCCGGCGGTGGCGGCGTTGCTCATCGCGTACGCGACCAGGTTGATGCCCTCGGTGGCGTTCTTGGTGAACACGATCTCGCCTGGCGAGGCGCCGATGAACCGGGCGATCGAGGCGCGCGCGTTCTCATACGCCTCGGTCGCCTCCTCGGCGAGCTGGTGCGCGCCCCGGTGCGGGGCGGCGTTGTAGCGCTCGTAGAACTCGCGCTCGGCGTCCAGGACGCGGAGCGGCTTCTGCGACGTCGCGCCCGAGTCCAGGTAGACGAGCTGGCGCCCGTCCCGGACGGTGCGCTGCAGGAGCGGGAAGTCCTTCTTCAGCTCCTCGGGCAACAGGGTCATAGCGCCGCGCCCGCCTTCGCGTACTTCTCGTAGCCCTCGTTCTCCAGCTCGTCGGCCAGCTCCGGGCCGCCCTCGGCGACGACGCGGCCGCCGGAGAACACGTGCACGAAGTCGGGCTTCACGTACCGCAGGATGCGCGTGTAGTGGGTGATGAGCAGGACGCCGGTGCCGGCGCCGGAGGAGAAGCGGTTGACGCCCTCGGAGACGACCTTGAGCGCGTCGACGTCGAGGCCGGAGTCGGTCTCGTCCAGGACGGCGATCTTCGGTTTGAGCATCTCCAGCTGGAGGATCTCGTGCCGCTTCTTCTCGCCGCCGGAGAAGCCCTCGTTCAGGCTGCGCTGCGCGAACGCGGGGTCGATGGACAGGTCGTCCATCGCCTTCTTCATCTCCTTGGAGAACTCGCGCAGCTTCGGCGCCTCGCCGCGGACGGCGGTGACGGCCGAGCGCAGGAAGTTCGACACCGAGACGCCGGGGACCTCGACCGGGTACTGCATCGCGAGGAACAGCCCGGCGCGGGCGCGCTCGTCGACGGACATGCCGAGCACGTCCTCGCCGTCCAGCGTGACGGTGCCGGCGGTCACCTCGTACTTCGGGTGCCCGGCGACGGCGTAGGCGAGGGTCGACTTGCCGGAGCCGTTCGGCCCCATCAGCGCGTGGGTCTCACCGGCCTGCACGGTCAGGTCGACCCCGCGCAGGATCTCCTTGGTCCCGTCGGAGCCGTCGGCGACGGAGACGTGGAGGTCGCGGATCTCTAGCGTGGCCATAATGCGTGCTGTTCCTTAGTCGTCGGAGCCGAGCGAGACGTAGACGTCGCCGTCCTCGACCTTGACCTTGTAGGTGGCGACCGGCTGCGTCGCCGGCGGGTTCGTGGGCTTGCCGGTGCGCAGGTCGAAGCAGGACCCGTGCAGCCAGCACTCGATCGTGCCGTCGTAGACCTCGCCCTCCGACAGCGAGACCTCGGCGTGCGAGCAGATGTCGTTGAGCGCGTAGAGGTCCTCGCCGCTGCGGGCGATCGCGACCGGGGTGTCGCCGACCTCGACCGCCAGCGCCCCGTCGGCGGGGACGTCGGCGAGCGGGCAGACCTTCACGTAGGTCATCGGGCCGCACCCCGGTCGAGCTCGGCCTCGATGGCCTCCCGGACCTTCTCGCGGACCTCGGCGACCTCGATGCGCTCGATCAGCTGGCCGAGGAACCCGCGCACCACCATGCGGCGCGCCTCGTCGAAGGTGATCCCCCGGGCCTGGAGGTAGAACAGGTGCTCGTCGTCGAGCCGCCCGGACGCGGACGCGTGGCCCGCGCCGGCGACCTCGCCGGTGAGGATCTCCAGGTTCGGCACCGAGTCGACGCGGGTCCCGTCGGTGAGGACGAGGTTGCGGTTCAGCTCGTAGGTGTCGGTGCCCTCGGCCTCCGCGCGGATGATCACGTCGCCGATCCAGACGGCGTGCGCGTCCTCGTCCTGGAGGGCGCCGCGGTAGTCGACGCGGCTGCGGCAGTTCGGCACCGTGTGGTCGACCAGCAGGCGGTGCTCCAGGTGCTGGCCGCCGTCGGCGAAGTACACCCCGTACAGCTCGGCGTCGCCGCCGGGCGCGTCGTAGCCGACCGACGGGGAGATCCGCACGAGGTCGCCGCCGAGCGAGACGTTGTGCGAGACGAACCGGGCGTCGCGGCCGAGCCGCGCGTGCTGGTGGGAGACGTGGACGCTGCCGTCCGCCCAGTCCTGCAGGCTGATCACCGAGAGCCGCGCGCCGTCGCCGACGACGAACTCGACGTTGTCGGCGTAGGTCGCCGAGCCGCGGTGCGCGAGCACGACGGTCGCCTCGGCGAACGGCTCCAGGATCACGGTGGTGTGCCCGTAGGCGGCGGACGAGTCGTCCTCGCCGCGCAGCCGCAGGACGGTCGGCGCCGACGCGACGGCCTCCTTCGGCACGGTCACGACCGTGGCGTGCGTGAACGAGGCCCACGCCTGGGCGCTGACGCGGTCCGCGGGCACGTAGGCCGTGCCGAGGCGGGCGTCGTCGCGGCCGACCGTCTCGACGGTGACCTCCGGCGGCGCCTCGGCCTCCAGCACGACCTTGCCGTGCGCCTCGGCGGTGCCGTTGTGCAGGCCGCGCAGGCGCCGCAGCGGCGTGAACCGCCACTCCTCCTCGCGGCCCGTGGGCACGTCGAAGTCGGCCACCTCGTAGGACGCCTTGTCGTGCAGCGTCGACAGAGGCCTGGTGTCGAGCCCCATCAGCCGACGGCTCCTTCCATCTGCAGTTCGATGAGCCGGTTCAGCTCCAGGGCGTACTCCATCGGCAGCTCGCGCGCGATCGGCTCGACGAACCCGCGCACGATCATCGCCATCGCCTCGTCCTCGGTGAGGCCGCGGCTCATCAGGTAGAACAGCTGGTCCTCCGACACCTTGGAGACGGTGGCCTCGTGGCCCATCTCCACGTCGTCCTCGCGGACGTCCACGTAGGGGTAGGTGTCGGACCGGCTGATCTGGTCGACGAGCAGCGCGTCGCACTTGACCGTGGACTTGCTGTGCTCGGCGCCCTCCTGGATCTGCACGAGGCCCCGGTAGGACGTGCGGCCGCCGCCCCGCGCCACCGACTTGGACACGATGGTGGAGGAGGTGTTCGGCGCCGCGTGCACCATCTTGGCGCCCGCGTCCTGGTGCTGGTCCTCGCCGGCGAACGCGATCGACAGGGTCTCGCCCTTGGCGTGCTCGCCCAGCAGGTACACCGCCGGGTACTTCATCGTGACCTTGGAGCCGATGTTGCCGTCGACCCACTCCATCGTCGCGCCCTCGTAGGCGACGGCGCGCTTGGTCACCAGGTTGTAGACGTTGTTCGACCAGTTCTGGATCGTGGTGTAGCGGACGCGGGCGTCCTTCTTCACGACGATCTCCACGACGGCCGAGTGCAGCGAGTCCGACTTGTAGATCGGAGCGGTACAACCCTCGACGTAGTGGACGTAGGAGCCCTCGTCGGCGATGATCAGCGTCCGCTCGAACTGGCCCATGTTCTCGGTGTTGATCCGGAAGTAGGCCTGGAGCGGGATCTCCACGTGCACGCCCGGCGGGACGTAGATGAACGAGCCCCCCGACCACACGGCGGTGTTCAGCGCGGCGAACTTGTTGTCGCCGACGGGGATCACCGACCCGAAGTACTCCTGGAAGATCTCCGGGTGCTCCTTCAGGCCCGTGTCGGTGTCGAGGAAGATGACGCCCTTCTCCTCAAGGTCCTCGCGGATCTTGTGGTAGACGACCTCGGACTCGTACTGGGCGGCGACGCCGGCGATGAGGCGCTGCTTCTCCGCCTCGGGGATGCCGAGCTTGTCGTAGGTGTTCTTGATGTCCTCGGGGAGCTCCTCCCAGGACGCCGCCTGCTTCTCGGTGGAGCGGACGAAGTACTTGATGTTGTCGAAGTCGATCGCCGACAGGTCCGAGCCCCAGGTGGGCATCGGCTTCTTGGCGAACAGCCGCAGCCCCTTGAGACGGAGGTCGAGCATCCAGTCCGGCTCGCCCTTCTTGGCCGAGATGTCGCGGACGACATCCTCGTTCAGACCCCGGCGCGCGGAGGCACCCGCGGCGTCGGAGTCGGCCCAGCCGAACTTGTACCTGTCGAGCCCCTCCAGCTCGGGGTGGGCTGCAGTAGTCATAGGGACGTCCTCCCGGACTCCTCGTCAGTGTGCGATGTCTTTTCAGGGGCCGGCGTCGTTGCGGAGGCCGGCGGCTCGGGGGAGCGCTCCCCCGCGTCCCCCTCGGGGGCGGGCCCACCCGCGCCCGGCCCGCACAGCGAGCGGGAGCTGACGTGGGTGGTGCAGATCCCGTCGCCGTGCGCGATCGTGGCCAGCCGCTGGACCGGGGTCCCGAGCAGCCGGCTGAACGCCTCGGTCTCGGCCTCGCACAGCTGCGGGAACTCCGCGGCGACGTGCGCGACCGGGCAGTGGTGCTGGCACAGCTGCTCGCCCGCGCCCTGCGGCGCCTTGGCGGCGGCGGCCGCGTAGCCGTCGCCCGACAGCGCCTCGGCGAGCGTGCGGACCCGCTGTTGGGGCGGGGCCGCCTGCACGACGGGGCGGTAGCGCCGCTCCAGGTCGGCGATCTGCCGCCGGGCGAACTCGGCGACCGCGTGGTCGCCCGCCCGCTCGGCGAGGAAGCGCAGGGCGCTGGAGGCGAGGTCGTCGTAGGCGTGGACGAACGCGCTGCGCCCGGCGTCGGTGATGGCGAACCACTTGGCGGGACGGCCCCGGCCGCGCCGGGCCTGCGTCCGTGCCTTGCGGACCTCGATCATGCCCTCGGCCAGCAGCGCGTCCAGGTGCCTGCGGATGGCGGCCGGCGTGAGGCCGACGCGCTCCCCTAGGGTGGACGCGGTGACCGGGCCGTGCTCCAGGATGAGCCGGGCGACGCGGGCGCGGGTGTCGCGCTCGGTGTCGCCGCCCGCCTGCCGCCCGCCTGCGAGCCCGCCTCCACCGCCGTGACCAGGGACGGAAGGCACGCCTGAGGGCCGCGCGACGGCGGCCTCCGCGTTCGTCCGATCCTGGCTCACGTTTTTCACAACATCAGTGTGCCGTAATTCCTTCCTGCGAAACACCGGAATCCCGATGTCGTACCTCACGCAGGCAAGCCTTACCTAACCTTGACCTTCGCCGGGTGTGGCCCGGGGCGGCGGGACCGGCGTGATCAGCCCTGCGGCTCCGACGGGAGCGACGGCACCGCGCCCCGGGGCAGGACGAGCACCGGGCACGGCGCCGCGCGGACGATCTTGCCGGAGCCCTCGCCGAGGAACACCTTGCGCAGCGGGCCGTCGTTGCTGGACAGGCAGGCCAGCACCTCGCCGGGCAGCATGTCGCAGGAGCCGAGGGCCGCGGCGACACCGGTCCCGACCACGGCCTCGGTCTCCACGGCGGCCTTCCCGAGGCCGCCGGAGCCGCCCGCGCCGCTCCCCCCGCCCTGGCCGTCCGGGTCGTCGGTGAACAGGGCGGCGGCCTGGGCGAGGCCCTCCTCGGCCTGGGCGAGCTGCCGGGCCATGAGCTCGTCGGCGCCGCGGAACCGGGCGGCGAGGCCGGGCGGGCGCAGCACCAGCGTGAGGAGCCGGATCGGCAGCCCGAGCACCCGCGCGAACCCGGCGGCCGAGGCGAGCGGCCCGCCCGCGTCGCGGTGCCGCCAGTAGGCGATGGTGAGCCGCTCGAACCGGGGCGGCGCCTCCTCGGCGTAGCCGCGCGGCGCGAGCAGGACGGGCACGGGCGAGCCGTGCAGCAGCTGGTCGGCGGTGCTGCCGATGGCGATCCGGCCGCGGCGGCCGCGCGGCGCGGAGCCGATCACGATCAGCCCGGCGCCGGTGTCGCGGGCGACCTCGATCAGCCCGCGCCCGCTGCCCCGGTGCGCGTGGACGCGCCGGGTCACCCCGTCCCGGAGCGAGAGGGGGTAGAGGTGGTCCAGGGCCTGGTCGAGCGCGGCGTCCGAGCGTTCGCGCAGGTAGGACACCCACTCGGCGTCGACCGAGCCGGGCCCGCGCGCGGGCCAGGCGGGCGGGTGGATGTTGGCCACGGTCAGCGAGCCCTCGGCCGCCCGGACGAACCGCGCCCCCAGGGCCAGCGCGTCGTCGCCGCGGTCGTCGGGCGCGTACCCGACGAGGACGCGCATTCCGTCCCGGTCGCTCATCGGTTCTCCTTCCGGTTGCCGGGGGCGAGCCGCGAGTGGCGCCGCCCGTAGAGGGCGTAGGCGGCGAGCCCGACGAGCGTCCACAGCAGGAACACCATCCACGTGACGCCGCCGAGCCCGACCATCAGGTACACGCAGAACCCGACGCCGAGCAGCGGTGTCACCGGGTAGAGCGGTGTCCGGAAGCTGCGCGGCAGGTCGGGCCTGGTCCGCCGGAGCACGATGACGCCGACGCTGACCAGCGAGAACGCGAACAGCGTGCCGATGCTGGTGGCGTCCACGAGGCGGCCGAGCGGGACCGCCGCGGCGAGCACCGCGATGAAGGCGGCGACGATCAGGGTGTTGGCGACGGGCACGGCGCGGCGCGGGCTGACCTTCTGGAACACGTGCGGGACGAGGCCGTCCCGCGACATCGCGAACAGGATGCGGGTCTGCCCGTACATGACGGTGAGCACGACGCTGGCGATCGCGACGACCGCGCCGAGCGAGAGGATCATGGACGGCCAGGAGCGCCCGGTCGCCTCGTCCAGCACCCGCGCGAGCGAGGCCTCCGAGCCCGACAGCTCGAACCGGGTCCAGTGCATCGCGCCGACGGCGGCGAGCCCGACCAGCACGTAGACGGCGGTCACGATCGCCAGCGACAGCACGATGGCGAGCGGCAGGTCGCGCCGGGGGTCGCGGGCCTCCTCCCCGGCGGTGGACGCGGCGTCGAAGCCGATGTAGGAGAAGAACACCTTGGACCCGGCGGCGCTGATCCCGGCCCAGCCCATCGGCGCGAACGGGGTCAGGTTCCCGCCCCGGAACGCGGTGAAGGCGACGGCGCAGAAGAACAGCAGCACGGCGATCTTGAGGAACACCATGACCGTGTTGGCGGTGGCGCTCTCGGACGTGCCGCGCAGCAGCAGGAACGTCGCGATCGCCACCACGGCGACGGCGGGCAGGTTGAGGACGCCGCCGCCCTCGCCCGGCGAGTTGCTGATCGCCGCGGGCATCGTGACGTCGAACGCCTTGGCGAAGAACTCGTTCAGGTAGGAGCCCCAGCCGACCGCGACCGCCGACACCGAGACCGCGTACTCCAGCAGCAGGCACCACCCGCACACCCACGCGACCAGCTCGCCGAGCGTCGCGTAGGCGTAGGAGTAGGACGAGCCGGACACCGGGATCGTCCCGGCCAGCTCGGCGTAGGACAGGGCGGAGAACAGCGCGGTGACCGCCGCGAGGACGAACGCCAGCACGACGGCCGGGCCCGCCTTCGGCACCGCCTCGCCCAGCACGACGAAGATGCCCGTGCCGAGCGTCGCGCCGACGCTGAACAGCGTGAGCTGGAGCAGGCTCATCGACCGCCGCAGCTCGCCGCCCTCGCCCTGGCCGCCCTCGGCGACGATCCGGTCGACGGGCTTGGTCCGCAGCAGCTCCCGCACCAGCCCGCGCCCCGGGCCGTGGGGGGTGCCGCCCGTGGGGCTCGCGGTGGCGGTCACAGCGTGCTCTCCAGCGGCCAGGTGGCGTTCGGCGTGATGATCGTCCCGGCCGCCCCCTCCAGGATCCGCTCGCACTCGTCGAGCCGCCCGATCGCGGCCATGTCGCCGGTCCGCTCGACGAACCCGGCGGCGGCCTCGACCTTCGGCCCCATCGACCCGGCGGGGAACTCCTCGGCGCGCAGCTCGTGCGGGGTGGTGTGCCCGATCCCCTCCTGGCGGGACGTCCCGAAGTTCCGCATGACCTGCGGGACGTCGGTGAGGATCAGCAGCGCGTCCACCTCCAGCGTCTCGGCCAGCACGGACGCGGTGAGGTCCTTGTCGATCACCGCCTCGACGCCCTCCAGCCGTCCGACGTCGTTGCGGAACACCGGGATCCCCCCGCCGCCCGCGCAGACCACGACCGCCCCGCTCCGCACGAGCAGCCGGATCAGCCGGGTCTCGATCACCCGCTGCGGCCGCGGCGAGGGCACGACGCGGCGCCACCCGGCGCCGCCGTCCTCGGCGACCGTCCAGCCGTACTCGGCGGCGAGCCGCTCCGCCTCCGCACGCGGGTAGACCTGGCCGACGAACTTGGTGGGGCGCTCGAACGCCGGGTCGACCGCCGACACCAGCGTCTGGTTGATCATGGCGACGACCTGGCGGCCCGGCAGCGCGTTCTGCAGGGCCTGGAGCATCCAGTAGCCGATCATGCCCTGGGTCTCGGCGCCGATCGTGTCCAGCGGGTAGGGGCGGGTCAGCGCGGCGTCGTTCACGCTCTCCAGCGACAGCACCCCGACCTGCGGCCCGTTGCCGTGCGTGAGGATCAGCTCGTGCCGCTCGGCGAGCGGCGCGAGCGCCCGCACCGCCGTGTCGACGTTGGCCCGCTGCAGGTCGGCGTCGGGCGTGTCGCCCCGCTTGACCAGCGCGTTCCCTCCGAGCGCGACCAGTACGCGCATACCCCTCGCCCGTCCCCTCCCGGCGGCCGGAGGACGCGACGCCCCGGTCAGCCGAGCGTCGCGACCATGACCGCCTTGATCGTGTGCATCCGGTTCTCCGCCTCGTCGAAGACGACCGAGGCGTCCGACTCGAAGACCTCGTCGGTCACCTCCAACTCCTCCAGCCCGGTCCGCTGGAAGACCCTTTCCCCCACCGACGTCTCCCGGTTGTGGAAGGACGGCAGGCAGTGCATGAACTTCGCGCGCGGGTTCCCGGTCGCGGCCATCACGGCCGCGTTCACCTGGTAGGGGCGCAGCAGCGCGATCCGCTCCTCCCAGATGTCCTCGGGCTCGCCCATCGAGACCCAGATGTCGGTGAGGACGAAGTCGGCGCCCCGGACGCCCTCCGCGACGTCGTCGAGGACGCTGATCCGCGCGCCGGTCGCGGCGGCGACCGCGCGGGCGGGCTTGACGACGGCCGTCTCGTCCGGCCAGAGGGCACGGGGCGCGACGATCCGGACGTCCATGCCGAGCAGCGCGCCCGCCACCACGTAGGAGTTGCCCATGTTGCTGCGGGCGTCGCCCAGGTAGGCGTAGGTGATCTCGTGCGCGGGCTTGCCGCCGTGCTCGCGCATGGTGAGCATGTCGGCGAGCATCTGCGTCGGATGCCAGTCGTCGGTCAGCCCGTTGTAGACCGGCACGCCGGAGTAGTGGGCCAGGTCCTCCAGGTGCCGCTGGCTGGCCCCCCGGAACTCGATGGCGTCGAACATCCGCCCGAGGACGCGCGCGGTGTCCTTCATCGACTCCTTGTGGCCGATCTGCGCGTGGCCCGGGTCGAGGTAGGTGGTGTGGGCGCCCTGGTCGTGCGCGGCGACCTCGAACGCGCAGCGCGTCCTGGTGGAGGTCTTCTCGAAGATCAGCGCGATGTTCCTGCCGGTCAGGCGGGGACGCTCGGTCCCGCCGCGCTTGGCGGCCTTCAGCTCCGCCGCCAGGTCGAGCAGGAAGCCGAACTCCCTCGGTGCGAGGTCCAGCTCGCGGAGCAGGCTGCGCCCCCGCAGGTTGTACGCCATGCGCCGGGCCTCCGTCCCTCGTGACGTCATCCGTGGTCGTGGGGACGAGCCATGCGGCGTACGACCCTTACGGCCCGGGAGCTACCCGGCGCCCGATCGACGAAACGCCTCCCCGCGCGGTCGCGGGAGCCGGGCGGGCGCGCCGAGCGGCGGTGCCGGACGCGGGCCCGTCCGGGCCCGGACCTAGACTCATCTGCATGACACCCCCCGGAGACGGCGCGGTCGAGCTGGGCTCGCTCGTCAAGCGCTACGGCACGGCGGCGGCCGTGGACGGCCTGTCGCTGACCGCCGCCCGGGGCGCCGTCACGGCGCTGCTCGGGCCCAACGGGGCGGGCAAGACCACGACGATCGAGATCTGCGAGGGGTTCCGCCGCGCCGACGCCGGGACCGTCCGCGTCCTCGGCCTCGACCCCGTCGCCGACGCGCGGGCCCTCAAACCCCGCGTCGGCGTCATGCCGCAGTCGGGCGGCGTGCCGGGCACGGCGCGGGCCGGGGAGTTCCTGAAGCTCGTCGCCTCCTTCCACGCCACCCCCCTCGACCTGGACGCGCTGCTGGCGCGGCTCGGGCTCACCGAGCACGCCCGCACCCCGTTCCGGCGGCTGTCGGGCGGGCAACAGCAGCGGCTGTCGCTGGCGGTCGCCGTGGTCGGACGCCCCGAGCTGGTGTTCCTCGACGAGCCCACCACCGGCCTCGACCCGCAGGCCAGGCACGCCACCTGGGAGCTGGTCGAGGGGCTGCGCGCCGCCGGGGCGTCGGTCGTGCTCACCACCCACAACATGGACGAGGCCGAGCGGCTCGCCGACCGGGTCGTCATCGTCGACCACGGCAGGGTCGTCGCGGAGGGCACCCCGGTCGAGCTGACCGGCGCCGAGCGGCAGCTGCGCTTCCGCGCCCGCCCGGGGCTCGGGCTGGAGGAGCTGATCTCCGCGCTGCCCGCCGGGAGCGCCGCCAAGGAGTCGCCCGCCGGGCACTACCTGATCGAGGCGGACGTGCGCCCCGAACTGCTGGCGACCGTCACCGCCTGGTGCGCCTCGCACGGCGTCCTCACCGAGGACCTGCGCATCGAGCGCCGCACGCTGGAGGACGTCTTCCTGGAGCTGACCGGACGGGAGCTGCGCCCATGACCACGGCCACGCCCGGACCCGCGGCGGCCGAGCTGGACCTCGCGCCCGCGCCGGGCGCCGTCCCGCTGCCGCGCATGGTCCTGTCCCAGGCCGCCTACGAGTTCCGCACGGTGCTGCGCAACGGCGAGCAGCTGCTGCTGACGCTGGTCATCCCGGTCGTGCTGCTCACCCTGTTCAGCGCCACCTCGCTGCTGGACCTCGGCTCCGGCCGCCGCGTCGACTTCCTCGCGCCCGGGATCCTCGCGCTGGCGGTGATGTCCACCGCGTTCACCGGCCAGGCGATCGGCACCGGCTTCGAGCGCCGCTACGGCGTGCTGAAGCGGCTCGGCGCCACGCCGCTGCCGCGCGGCGGGCTGATCGCCGCCAAGACCCTCACGGTCGTCGCGGTCGAGGCGCTCCAGGCCGCGGTGATCTGCGCCGTGGCGCTGGCGCTGGGCTGGCACCCGCACGGCGACCCCGCCTCGGTGCTCGCGCTGCTCCTGCTCGGCACCGCCGCGTTCAGCGGGTTCGGGCTGCTGATGGCGGGAACGCTCCGGGCCGAGGCGACCCTCGCCGCCGCCAACCTCGTCTACATCCTGCTGCTGGCGGTCGGCGGCGTGGTGTTCCCCCTCGACAAGTTCCCCGGCGGTGTCCGGGACGCCCTGGAGCTGCTGCCCATCTCCGCGCTGGCGGACGGGCTGCGCCGCGTCCTGCAGGACGGGGCCGCGTTCCCCGGCAAGCCGCTCCTCGTCCTGGCCGTGTGGGCCGCCGCGGGGCTCGTCCTCGCGGCCCGATTCTTCAGGTGGGAGTGAGACGGTGGCGCTCACCGAGGCACCCGGCCCGCCCCTGCGGCGTTCCGGACGCGCGTCCTCGCCCGGTAGGTTCTCGCTCGGTTCGCTGTCGCTGGGGTCGGTGCCGCCGCCCGCGCTGATCCTGTTCGGCATCATCTCGCTCCAGGTCGGCGCCGGGCTCGCCAAGAACCTCTTCGACCGGCTGCCGCCGAGCGCCGTCGTGTCGATCCGGCTGCTGACCTCGGCGATCGTGCTGGGCTTCCTCGCCCGGGGCGCGCTGCGGACGGTCCTGCGCGACCACTCCCGCACGAGCCTGGCGATCGCGGCCGGGTTCGGGCTGGCGCTGTCGCTGATGAACTTCTCGATCTACCAGTCGTTCGCCCGGATCCCCCTCGGCGTCGCGGTGACGATCGAGTTCCTCGGGCCGCTGCTGGTCGCGCTCGCCGCGTCCCGGCGTCCCCGCGACCTCGTGTGGGCGGCGCTGGCGGGCACGGGCGTGGTGATGCTGGCCGAGGGCGGCGGCGACATGGACCTCGTCGGCGTCGGGTTCGCGCTGCTCGCCGGGGCGTGCTGGGCCGCCTACATCCTGCTGACCGCCGCCACCGGCAAGCGGTTCTCCGGCTCGACCGGGCTCGCCGTCGCCAGCATCGTCGGGACGGCGCTGGTCCTGCCGCTCGGCGTCGCCTCCGGCGGCACCGCGCTGCTCGACCCGAAGCTGCTGCTGATCGGCCTCGGCGTCGGGCTGCTGTCGTCGGTGATCCCCTACTCGCTGGAGCTGGAGGCGCTGCGGCGGATGCCCGCCCGCGTCTTCGGCATCCTGATGAGCCTGGAGCCCGCCGTCGCCGCGCTCGTCGGCGTGACGATCCTCGGCGAGGTCCTCGGCGCCCGGCAGTGGGCCGCGATCGGCTGCGTGATCGTCGCCTGCGCGGGCGCCACGCTGGGCCAGCGGAACCCGCCCGAGGCACCGGAGGCGTGACGCCGAAAGCGCGGCCCGCGTGACGCGGGAAGCGCCGGAAACGTCCGGGACGTCGCGGACGGGCGCGGCGCCGTGCGAGGATCGGGGCAGGCGACCGTCGAGCCGAGAGGAGCCTTCGTGACCGGCAGCACCGAGGACCAGGGGATCCCGCCCGAGTTCTTCGAGGTGGGGACGGCGTCGTTCGTCGACTTCCTGCGCCTGCACTCCCCCGGCCTGCTGCCCGTCAACCGGCTGCCGGACGCCGGGGCCGTCCCCGAGCTGCCGCACGGCACGACCGTCCTGGCGCTGACGTTCCCGGGCGGCGTCATGATGGCGGGCGACCGGCGCGCCACCCAGGGCAACCGCATCGCCTACCGCGAGCTGGAGAAGGTGCAGCGCGGCGACGAGTACTCCGCCGTGGCGTTCGCCGGCACCGTCGGGATCGCACTGGAGATGGTCCGCCTGTTCCAGGTGGAGCTGGAGCACTACGAGAAGATGGAGACCGTCCCGCTGTCGCTGCCGGCCAAGGCCCGCCGCCTCGGCGCCGTCATCCAGGCCAACCTCGCGCAGGCGCTCCAGGGCCTCGCGGTCGTCCCGCTGTTCGCCGGGTACGAGCCGGGCGCCGAGACCGGGCGGATCTACTCCTACGACATCACCGGCGCCCCGCAGGAGACCCGCGGCTTCCACGCCGACGGCTCCGGCTCCCCCTACGCGCTCGGCTCGCTCAAGAAGCTCTACCGGCCCGACCTGTCGATCCGGGACGCCGCGACCGTCAGCGTCCAGGCGCTCTACGACGCCGCCGACGACGACTCCGCCACCGGCGGCCCCGACCGGTCGCGGCGCATCTACCCCACCGTCGCGGTCGTCACCGAGGACGGCTACCGCGCCCTGCCGCAGGACGAGGTCGCCGAGATCGCCGGGGAGGTCCTCGACGCGCGCCGGAGCGCGCCCCGCGGGCCCGTAGCGCCACTGCGCTGAGCGCCGGAAACGTCGTACCCGGCTCGTAGACTCGGCCGTATGGCACGGGCGAACGACGAGGCTGCGGCCCTCATCCAGGAACTGGCGGACCTGCTCTCGATCACGGGCGGCGACGCGTTCAAGATCAGGGCGTACGAGAAGGCGGCCCGCGCGATCGCCGGGCACCCCGGCGATATCGCCGAGCTCGACCTCGCCGGGCTCCGCGCGATCCCGTCGGTCGGCTCGGCGATCGCCAAGAAGGTCGCCGACTACAACGCCACGGGCACGATCCGGCAGGTCGAGGAGCTGCGCCTGCGGATCCCCGCGGGCGTCCGCGCCCTCACCGCGATCCCCACCCTCGGCCCGAAGAAGGCCCTGACCGTCTACGAGGAGCTCGGCGTCTCCTCGGTCGACGAGCTGGCCACCGCGATCGAGGAGGGCAGGCTCAGCGGCCTGAAGGGCTTCGGCGCCAAGACCGAGGAGAACATCCTGCGTGGCATCGAGCTGATGCGCGCCTCGGGCGGGCGCGTCCTGGTCGACGCGGCCGCGAGCGTCGCCGACGAGATCGTCGCGGCGCTGTCGGCGCTGCCCCAGGTGGAGCGCTGCGCGCACGCCGGGTCGCTGCGCCGCATGCGCGAGACGATCGGGGACGTCGACGTCCTCGCCGCGTCCCGCGACCCGCATCCGATCATGGAGGCGTTCACCGCGCTGCCCGTCGTCGCCGAGGTCGTCGCGGGCGGCGACAAGAAGACCTCGATCCGCACCGCCACCGGCCTCCAGGTCGACCTGCGGGTCGTCCCGCCCGAGTCGTGGGGCGCCGCGATGCAGTACTTCACCGGCTCCCAGGCGCACAACATCCGCACCCGCGAGATCGCGGTGCGGGCCGGGCTCAAGCTCTCCGAGTACGGCCTGTTCCACGCCGGCTCGGACGAGCCGATCGTCTCCGCGACCGAGGAGGAGGTCTACGACCGCCTCGGCCTGCCCTGGATCCACCCGACCCTCCGCGAGGACACCGGCGAGATCGAGGCCGCCCTCGACGGCACGCTGCCCGACCTGGTCACCGAGGCCGACCTGCGCGGCGACCTGCACAGCCACACCGACCTGACCGACGGGACCGCGTCCCTGGAGGCCATGGCCGCCGCGGCCGCGTCCCGCGGCCTGGAGTACTACGCGATCACCGACCACGCGCCCGACCTGGTCATGCAGCGCATGACCGACGAGAAGACGCTGGCGCAGCGGGAGCGGATCGCCGAACTCCAGAAGGAGTACCCGGGCCTCGTGCTCCTGCACGGCACCGAACTCAACATCGACCCCGACGGCGGCGTCGACTGGGACGCCGACTTCCTGTCCGGCTTCGACGTGTGCGTGGCCTCCGTCCACTCCCACTTCACCCAGGACCAGGCCGCCATGACGCGGCGCCTCGTCCGCGCGTGCGAGAACCCGCACGTCCATGTCATCGGCCACCCCACGGCCCGCAGCATCGGCCGCCGCCCCCCGGTCGACGCCGACTGGGACGAGGTCTTCCGCGCCGCCGCCCGCACCGGCACCGCCCTGGAGATCGACTCCTTCCCCGACCGCCTCGACCTGCCCGCCGACCTGATCCGCCGCGCCAAGCGCTTCGGCTGCCGCTTCTCCATCGACACCGACGCCCACTCCCTCGGCCACCACCGCAACATCCGCTACGGCGTCGGCACCGCCCAGCGCGGCTGGCTGACCCCCGACGACGTCATCAACACCTGGCCCCTCCCCCGCCTCCGCGCCTTCCTCAAGAAGACCTGAACTCGACCACTCCCCGCCGCCCGAACCCGCAGAACCCCGGAGGCCCCTGTAGGGCATAGCTCGCCCAAGACTTGCCCCGCCCCCACTGCGTCCTCGGGAGGTCTGGGGCCTCTCGAAGGCCCGGCCCAAGAGGGCAGCACCTGGTCCGGTCGAGCCACCGGACCTGCGCGTCCGTATCCGGGAGACACGACGCACTCGCGGAACTCACCGCACGGCGCACCCTCGGGCTCCGGCAAGCGGCGAGCCTCACCGCACGCCTACGGACCCTCCGAAAACAAGCGCACCCCCTGAGCCGCCTCTCAAAAGCAGCCCAGCGCGAAGACCCCCAGGCGAGCGGCAAGGCTCACTGTACGGCTCCGGACCCTCCGGGAGACGGGCGCACCCCCTGAGCCGCCCCCAGAAGCGGCCCGGTGCGAAAAGTTACAGGCAAGCGGCGAGGCTCACCGCACGCCTACGGGCCCTCCGAGAACAGGCGCACCCCCTGAGCCGAACCACCCAGGAGCAGCCCGCCGCGAGGTACCCACACGCGAACGGCGAGGCTCACCGCACGCCTACAGGCCCTCCGAGAACAGGCGCACCCCCTAAGCCGAACCACCCAGAAGCAGCCCGGCGCGCAGTGCCCACAGGGGAGCGGCGAGACTCACCGCACGGCTACGCGCCCTCCGGGAACGGGGGCATCTTCTGGGCCGAACCAAGCAGAGGCAGCTCGGCCCGAAGGCCCACGAGCGGTCGGCGAGGAGCGCTACCTGGGCGTCGGCTTCCTGGCCGCCCGGGGGCTTCCTGGTTGGCGGGGGCGCGTGTCCCGGCTCGTCGGCCTCGGCGGGAGCGGAGGGGCTCGGTACCCCCTTGCCCCGGCGGGCAGGTCAGGCGGGTTGGGGGGCCTCGGTCGTCGTCGGCTCGGGGGCCGGGGCCGTGGCGGACGGGACGGGGCCCCGGTCGCGGAGGGCGAGGGCCAGGCGCCAGGCGGCGATCCACAGCAGGACGGCGCCGAGCATGTGCAGGACGACCAGCGGCCCCGGGACGCCCATGAAGTACTGGACGTAGCCGAGCGCGCCCTGGGTCAGTTCCAGGCCGATCAGCTCGTGGACGCGGCGCCGGGCCGCCGGCGGGGCGTCGGTGCGGTGCAGCACCACGGCGGCGAGGATCGTCAGCGCGACCGTGACCCAGGCGAGGCCGCTGTGCACGCGCGTGACGTCCTCGATGTTGAAACCCCAGCGGCGGGAGTCGGCGTCGCCCGCGTGCGGGCCGGTGCCGGTGACGACGGTGCCCGCGACGAGCACCACGCCGCAGGCGGCCACGAGCGCGGCGGCGAGGCGGCGGACGCGGGGGGCGGCCAGCGCGCGGGGCGGCGCGTCGCCCTCGCCGGCGCGGATCCAGAGGATCACGCAGAAGACCAGCAGGGCGGGTGAGACGAGGAAGTGCAGGGCCACCGAGGCGGGGTGCAGGTCGGTGAGGACGACGATGCCGCCGATCACCGCCTGCGCGACGACGCTCATCGGCTGTGCCAGCGCCCAGCGCACGAGGGACCCGCGGCGGGGCCGCAGCCGGACCGCCGCGACGAAGACCAGCACGCCCACGCCCAGCACCACGAACGTGAGCAGCCGGTTGCCGAACTCGATCGACATGTTCAGCGCGGGGTGCTCGGCGCTGTGGGTCGGCACGAGGCTGTCGCCGGTGCAGCGGGGCCACTCGGGGCAGCCGAGCCCGGACTTGGTGACCCGGACGGCGCCGCCGGTCGCGACGATCAGCGCGTTGCCGATCACGCCGAGCAGCGCCAGGAACCGCAGCGACCCGGGGGTGGGATGCCAGACGGCGTCGCGCATGCGGGTCAGAGGGTTCGGGGATCGGTCGGCCACGGCAACCATCGTATGGGCGGGTCCCCGGGGCCTTGACCCGCCCCCCGGTTACCCGGCGGCCCGTTTCCGGTGACCCCGGCGCTCACCCGCCGTAGGGGCCGGGACGTCCGGGCACGAGGAACCCCGACGGCCCCTGCGGCGCCCACGGCGGGCCCGCCCGGTGCCGCGGCGGGGTGCGCAGGAACGCCTGCCGGGCCAGCGCCATCAGGCCGAGCAGCGCGTCGCGGCGGGCCTCGAACCAGTGCGGCTCGGCCACACCCCGGTCGGCGCGCTTGTGCAGCAGCGCCAGCTCCGTGGCGGCGAGCTGGTAGTCGGTCATCGCGCGTCCGGCGGGCGCGCCGCCGACACCGCGCGCCCACCGCCGGGCGGCCCGGCGGGACGGGATGGAGCGCAGCATCCGCACGTCCTGGGGTGTGACCAGCCCGGTCCCGGCGTACATGGGCAGGTAGGTCTCGATGCGCCGGACGGTGTGGCGCCGCTCGACGGCGACGATGACGATCAGCGCGACCAGCACGCAGAAGTCCAGCACGTAGACGATGCCGAGGCCGCCGAGCCCGAACGTGGTGGCGCCGTTCCACAGCCCGTGCAGCAGCATCGCGCCGAGCAGCCCGGCGACCGGCGCGAGGATCTGCCCCCTGCGGTGGGTGGCGGCGTAGGCGACGCCGAGGCCGGTCATCGAGGTGAACAGGGGGTGGCTGAGCGGCGCGACCAGGCCGCGCAGCACGAACACCGCCTGGAGCTGCTGCGCGCCGCCGTCGTCGTAGGCGCGCATGTAGTAGGTGATGTTCTCCATCATCGCGAAGCCGAGGCCGACCATGGCGGCGTAGATCAGCCCGTCCGCGAAGCCGTCGATCTCGTTGCGGCGGAACCACAGCATGCCGAACAGGGCGGCGCCCTTCAGCGACTCCTCGATGAGCGGGGCGCCGAACGTGGCGCTGACGAAGTGCCCCTTCTGCTCCCCGAAGATCGGGACGGTGACGTACAGCAGCCCGAGTGTGTTGAGGATCAGCGCGCCGAGGACGGCGACGCCCGCGCCCCACATGAACGAGAAGACCAGGGCGCGCGGCGGCTCGGGCTCCAGCCGGTCCAGCATGAGCGCGAGCGCGACCAGCAGCGGGATCGGGATGATCGCGAGCAGCACCCCGACCCAGAACCCCGCGCCGCCGTAGAGGGCGTCGATGGCGAGCGCGACGACGGCGCACAGCCCCGAGACGGTCAGTCCCGCGATCAGTGCGACCGGGGGCCTGCCCGGGATCCGCCCTTCGAGCACCGCCTTGGGATCGACTCGCGCCATGACGTGAGCGTAACGGCAGGCCCGCCGGAGCGGTACGGCCGACCCGTCACCCGCGGTGATCGGGCGCCGCCCGGACGCGGGGTCAGTGCAGCAGCGGGTCGACGGCGACCGCGGTGAACAGCAGCGCCAGGTACACGTTGGAGAGGTGGAAGAAGCGCATCGGCCGCAGGTGGACGCCGGTCACCCCGGCGCGGACGGCCCGCAGCAGCCGGTGCCCCTCGGCGAGGAACACCAGCCCGAGGACGACCGCGACGGCGCCGTACACCGGGCCCATCCCGGCCACCGGCCACAGCAGCAGCGAGCACGCGACGGTGGCGTAGGTGTAGACGAGGCTCTCGGTGACGACGCGGCGCTCGGTGGCGACGACCGGCAGCATCGGGACCTTGGCGACCGCGTAGTCCTCGCGGTAGCGCATGGCGAGCGTCCAGGTGTGCGGCGGCGTCCACAGGAACACGACGCCGAACAGCACGAGCGGCGTCCAGGCGAGTTCGCCGGTGATCGCGGCCCAGCCGATGAGGACGGGCATGCAGCCCGCGATGCCGCCCCACACCACGTTCTGCGAGGTGCGGCGCTTCAGCAGCAGCGAGTACACGAAGACGTAGAACAGGATCGCGAACAGCGACCCCGCCGCGGCCAGCGGGTTGACGGCGACCAGGAACCCGGCGGTGGACAGCGCCGCGAGCGTGATCCCGAAGATCAGCGCGCGGGCGGGGGTGACCTGGTGGCGGGCCAGCGGACGGCGCCGGGTGCGGCGCATCTTGGCGTCGATGTCGCGGTCGATGTAGCAGTTGATCGCGTTGGCGGCGCCGGCCGACATCGTCCCGAAGGCGAGCGTCAGCAGGACGACCGGCAGCGGCGGGGCGCCGCGCTCGGCGAGGAACATCACCGGGATCGTGGTGATCAGGAGCAGCTCGATCACGCGCGGCTTGGTGAGCGCGACGTAGGCGCGCACGCTCGCGCCGAGCGACCGCTCGGCGGGCGCCGCGCCGGCCTCGACCGCCGCTTCGAGGGGGGCCGCGGGCGCCCCCGGCACCTGCTCGTCGAGCTCGACCCCGCGCTTGTTGCTGAGCACCGTCACAATCGGGTCCACGTCCAACTAGGGATGGGGAAGTCGCGTGCCGTCCGCGCCGGCCCCCCGCGATCCGGGCCCGCCTCGGCGTGGCCGCGACTTCGGCTTGGTGAAGATACCGCGGCCGCTGCCGTCAGCCGCGCAATCACTGTAGTCCGCCCCCTCCGCGGGTCGCTCACCGGGTCGCCCGGCGGGCCCGCCGGAGGCGCCGGCCGGCCGGTCCCGCCGCATACCGGGAGGCCGCGCGGGGGTCGGCGCGCGTTCACCGGCGCGCGGGGTTAGTCGCGAACCCGATCGGGCAGGGGGCTGGGGACCGGGTGCCGGGACGTGGCGGGCCGAGGAGGGCCTCTCCGCGAACCGGACGAGGTGTCGGGGAAGCGCCGCGTCCCCGCTCCAGCCTGCGGCGGCCCGGCCGCGCGATAGGCTCGCGACGGGCACGGAGTGATCTTCGCCGGTCACGCGGACGGCGGTCGTGAGGGGGGCCCGCACGGAAGACGCACGGCGCCGCCGGACGTTATGCCAGTGGGACCCGCCGCGAGGCGTCTCCCCCGTCCCTGGGGGCACGTCGCCGGTGCACCGGCGACAAGCACTGCCGAACGCGGGCAGTCCATACGACGGGTTCGTGCGACCGGCGTCGCACGAGCAGTTTCATACAGGCAGTTAATAGCAGCAGTGCGAGAGGAGCCTGGCGTTCCGTGAGTGGGGACAACAGCACGTTTGAATGGTCCGACATGGACCGGCGGGCGGTGGACGTGATCCGCGCCCTCGCCATGGACGCGGTCGAGGAGGCGGGCTCGGGTCACCCCGGCACCGCGATGAGCCTCGCGCCGGCCGCCTACCTTCTCTTCCAGCGGTTCCTCCGGCACGACCCGACGGATCCGCACTGGCCCGGCCGGGACCGGTTCGTGCTGTCGTGCGGGCATTCCAGCCTGACCCTGTACATCCAGCTCTACCTGTCGGGCTACCCGCTGACGCTGGACGACCTGAAGTCGCTGCGCAAGTGGGGCAGCCTCACCCCCGGCCACCCCGAGTTCGGGCACACCGCGGGCGTCGAGACGACCACGGGGCCGCTCGGCCAGGGCATCGCCAACGCCGTGGGCATGGCGATGGCGGCGCGCCGCGAGCGCGGCCTGTTCGACCCGGACGCGCCGCGCGGCGCGTCCCCCTTCGACCACACCGTCTGGGCGTTCGCGTCCGACGGCGACATCGAGGAGGGCATCAGCCACGAGGCGAGCGCGCTCGCGGGCCACCAGCGGCTCGGCAACCTGGTGCTGCTGTACGACGACAACCACATCTCGATCGAGGACGACACGGCGATCGCGCTGTCGGAGGACGTCCGGGCCCGGTACGCGGCCTACGGGTGGGACGTGCACACCGTCGACTGGACCGAGAACGGCGACTACGAGGAGAACGTCGGCCGGCTCGCCGAGGCGTTCGCCGCCGCGCGGGCCGAGACGGCCCGCCCCTCGTTCATCGCGCTGCGCACGATCATCGGCTGGCCCGCGCCGAACAAGAAGAACACCGGCAAGATCCACGGGTCCGCGCTGGGCGCCGAGGAGGTCGCCGCGACCAAGCGGATCCTCGGCATGGACCCGGCGAAGACCTTCCAGGTCCCCGAGGACGTCCTCGACCACGCCCGCGGGGTGGCCGCGCGGGGCCGCGCCGAGCACGGCGAGTGGAACAAGGCGTTCGCGGCCTGGCGCGAGGCGAACGCCGTTCGCGCCGCCGAGTTCGACCGGATCTCGACCCGCACCCTCCCGGCGGGCTGGGAGGCGGCGCTGCCCGGCTTCGAGGCGGGCAAGGCGCTGGCGACCCGCGCCGCGTCCGGCGAGGTGCTGACCGCGCTGGCGCCGGTGCTGCCGGAGCTGTGGGGCGGCTCGGCCGACCTGGCCGAGAGCAACAACACGACGATGAAGGGCGAGCCGTCCTTCATCCCCGAGGAGTTCCAGACCAAGGAGTTCCCGGGCGACCGGTACGGCCGCACGCTGCACTTCGGCGTCCGCGAGCACGCGATGGGCGCGATCTGCAACGGGATCGCGCTGCACGGCGGCACCCGCCCCTACGGCGGCACGTTCCTGATCTTCAGCGACTACATGCGCCCGGCGGTGCGCCTCGCCGCGCTGATGAAGCTGCCGGTCACCTACGTGTGGACGCACGACTCGATCGGCCTCGGCGAGGACGGCCCGACCCACCAGCCGGTCGAGCACCTGTGGGCGCTGCGCGCGATCCCCGGCCTGGACGTGGTGCGCCCGGCGGACGCGAACGAGACCGCGGTCGCGTGGCGGACCGTCCTGGAGCACGGCGACCGCCCGGCGGGCCTGGCGCTGACCCGGCAGAAGCTGCCGACGCTGGAGCGCGGCGGCGCGATCGCGTCCGCGGACGGCGTCGCCCGGGGCGGCTACGTGCTGGTGGACGCCGAGGGCGGCCGGCCCGAGGTGATCATCATCGCGACCGGCAGCGAGGTGCAGTTGGCGCTGGAGGCGCGCGAGGCGCTCCAGGCGGAGGGCACCCCGACGCGGGTCGTCTCGATGCCGTGCGTGGAGTGGTTCGAGGAGCAGACCGACGCCTACCGGCAGGAGGTGCTGCCGCCCGGCGTGCGCGCCCGCGTGTCGGTGGAGGCCGGGATCGCGCTCGGCTGGCGCGGCTACGTCGGCGACGCCGGGGAGTCGGTGAGCCTGGAGCACTTCGGCGCGTCCGCCGACTACAAGACGCTGTACCTCCAGTTCGGGATCACCGCCGAGCGGGTCGTCGCGGCGGCGAAGGCCAGCCTGATCAAGGCCGGTGTCAAGGACGCCGGCCGCGGCGAGACCACCGGCAACTGAACCCCCGACAATCGAACCACCGGCTCACGGGGCCCGTCTCGGCGGGCCCCGGGGCCGCCCCCCGCGAACTCGATGACGAGGAGAAAGCGATGAGCGACAACCTGAAGCGGCTCTCGGACGAGGGCGTGTCGATCTGGCTCGACGACATCAGCCGGGAACGGCTGCGGACGGGCGGCCTCGCGGCCCTGGTCAAGGACAGCAACGTCGTCGGCGTCACGTCCAACCCGACGATCTTCGCCAAGGCGCTGAGCAAGGGCACCGCCTACGACGACCAGGTCCGCGACCTCGCGCTGCGGGGCGTGGACGTGGAGGAGGCGTCCCGCGCGATCACCACCTACGACATCCGCTGGGGCTGCGACGTGCTGCGCCCCGTCTACGACCGGACGGACGGCCTGGACGGCCGCGTGTCGATCGAGGTCGACCCGCGGCTGGCCCGCGAGACCGAGCGGACGGTCGCCGAGGCGCGCGCGCTGTGGTGGCTGGTGGACCGGCCGAACCTGTTCATCAAGATCCCGGCGACCCCGGCGGGGCTGCCGGCGATCACCGCGACGCTCGCCGAGGGCATCAGCGTGAACGTGACGCTGATCTTCTCGCTGGAGCGCTACGGCGAGGTCGTCGACGCGTTCTTCGCGGGCCTGGAGCAGGCGCGCGCGAACGGCCACGACCTGTCGAAGATCGCCTCGGTCGCCTCGTTCTTCGTCAGCCGGGTCGACACCGAGATCGACAAGCGGCTCGACAAGATCGGCTCGGACGAGGCGAAGGGCCTGCGCTCCAAGGCGGGCCTCGCCAACGCGCGGCTCGCGTACGCGCTGTACGAGGAGAAGTTCGCCACCGACCGCTGGAAGGCCCTCAAGGACGCGGGGGCCCGCCCGCAGCGTCCGCTGTGGGCCTCGACCGGCGTGAAGGACCCGGACCTCAAGGACACGCTGTACGTGGACGAGCTGGTCGCCCCCGGCACCGTCAACACGATGCCGGAGGCGACGCTGGAGGCCGAGGCCGACCACGGCGAGGTCCGCGGCGACACCGTCCGCGGCGCCTACGACGACGCCCGCGCGCACATGGCGGCGCTGAAGGCCGTCGGCGTCGACTACGACGACGTGGTCCAGGTGCTGGAGGACGAGGGCGTCGAGAAGTTCGAGGCGTCCTGGACGGAGCTGCTCGGCTCCATCTCCGGCGAGCTGGAGTCCAAGAGGGCCGGCGCGTGACCTCGGTGGTGACCGCCGGGGGGATCTCGGTCACCATCCGCGGGCCCGTCCTCGACGAGAGCGAGACGGTGCTGGACCGGCTCGTCTACGACGGGGTCCCGGGGGCGCTGGCCTCGCGCAACGCGAAGCTGTGGGGGCCGGACGCGGCCCCGCTCGCCGCCCGCAGGCTGGGCTGGCTGGGGCTGCCGGAGACCTCGCGGTCGCTGCTGCCCCGGCTGGCCGGGCTCGCGGCGCGGGCCCGCGACGACGGGCTCGACCGGGTCGTGCTGGCCGGGGCGGGCGGCACCGCGCCGGCGGCCGAGGCGATCTGCCGCACGGCGGGCGTGGAGCTGACCGTGCTGGACACCGCCGACCCGCATGAGGTCGCGCGGGTCCTCGCCGCGGGCCTGGAGCGGACGCTGGTCGTCACGGCGGGCGAGAGCCTGGAGGCGGACGCGCTGCGGCGCGTCCTCGCGCGGGCGTTCGCCGAGGCGGGCGTCGAGGGCGAGGCGGCGGCGCGGCGCTTCGTCGCCGTCGCGGAGGCCGGGTCGGCGCTGGAGGGTGCCGCGCGCGAGGCGGGCTGGGAGGTCGTCCCGTCCGAGCCGGACGTGGGCGACCGGTTCGGCGCGCTGGGCGCCGCGGCGCTCGTGCCCGCCGCGCTCGCGGGCGCGGACGTCGACGCGCTGCTGGACGAGGCGTACCGGCTGGCGGGCGCGCTCCGCCAGCCCTACGACAACCCGGCGCTGGCGTTCGGCGCGGCGCTCGGCGCCTCGGCGCTCGGGCACCGCGACAAGCTGGTGATCGCCGACCACGGCTCGGGGCTCGCGGGCTTCGCCGGATGGGCGGAGCAGCTCGTGGCGGGCGTGACCGGCAAGCAGGGCAAGGGCCTGCTGCCGATCGTGGTGGAGGGCGTCGACTCCCCCGGCTTCGAGCTGACCGACGAGCTGCGCCGGGTCATCCTCGGCCGCCGTCCGGACGAGCCGGGCCCCGGCCGCGAGGCGGGGGTCAGCGTCGCGGGTCCGCTCGGCGCCCAGTTCCTGCTGTGGGAATACGCGGCGGTGGTCGCGGCCCGGGTGATCGGCGTCGACCCGTTCGCCGAGCCCGACGTCGGCGAGTCGCTCGACAGCACCGCCGCGCTGCTGCGCTCGGAGGAGGGCGCGGCGCCGACCGTCGTGCACCGGCCGCCCGCGCTCGTCTCGGACGCGGTGGAGGTCCACGCGCCGGAGGAGCTGCTGAAGGGCGCCCGGACGCTCACGGAGGTCCTGGAGGCGCTCCTGGAGGCCGTCCCGGAGCACGGCTACCTCGCCGTCCTCGCCTACCTGGACCGTTCCGGCGACGCGCGCGCGGCGGACCTGCGCCCGCTGCTCGCCGAGCGCGGCGGCCGGCTGCGCAAGCGGGCGGCGCCGGTGACGTTCGGCTGGGGCCCGCGCCACCTGCACGCGACCGGCCAGTACCACAAGGGCGGCCCGCCGAACGGCGCGTTCCTCCAGATCACGGGGGCGGTGTCCGGCGACGTGCCGGTCCCCGGCCGCCCGTACACGCTGGGCGAGCTGCAACTGGCGCAGGCGTTCGGGGACCTGCGGGTGCTGCGGTCGCTGCCGCGACCCGCCGTCCGGGTCCATCTGCGCGACCGCGCGGAGGGACTCTCCCAGCTCGTCGGCGCCCTCACCTGACCGAACGCCTGACCGAACGAAAGTGATCGCCGGAGATGGTCGCGAATGCCCTTTCTCTCCTGGAACGATGGGGGCGGGAGGGATCGGTGGCCGGATTCGACGTACTGACGCGCGGCGACGTGCTGGACACGGCGCTGCGCGCGAGGGAGCACCTTGTGAGCGGCGGCGTCCCCGGCGCGCTGGCCGCCAAGGACCCGCGGCTGTGGGGGCACAGCGCCGCCGACCACGGCAGGCTCGGCTGGCTCGACCTGCCGTTCGCCTCGCGCGGGCTGCTGAGCCAGGTGGACGCGCTGGTGGCCGAGGCGCGCTACTCGGGCCTCGACCACATCGTGCTGATCGGGGTCGGCGCGGAGAGCCTCGCCGCGCAGGCGGTCATGGAGGCGCAGGGGCGGGCGGGCGCCGACCGGCCGACCGGGGAGCTGACCGTCCTGGACGGCAGCGACACCGCCCCGCTCGCGTTCGCGCTGGAGCGGCTCGACCGGACCCTCGTCGTGCTGGCCAGCAAGGTCGGGGTGTCGCTTGAGGGCGACGCCTACCGGCGGATCTTCGCGGGCGCGTTCCGGGAGCGGGGCCTGTCCGAGCGGGAGATCGCGGGCCGGTTCCTGGTCGTCACCGACCACGGCAGCCCGCTGCACGACTTCGCCCGCCAGTGCGGGTACCGGCTCGGGCTGACCGACCCGTACCTGCCGGGCCACTTCGGCGCGCTGTCGGCCTACGGGCTCGTCCCGGCGGTGCTCGCGGGCGCCGACGCGCGGCGCCTGCTGGAGGACGCGGCGGCGCTGGCGCCCTCGCTGTCCAAGGACGACGACAACCCCGGCCTGCTGCTCGGCGCGATCCTCGGCGGCTGCGCGCAGCAGGGCACCGGCGGCGTCGCGCGCGACAAGGTGATGCTGCGCGAGCCCGGCGGGCAGGGCGCGCTCAGCGCGTGGATCTCCCAGCTCCTCGCGGTCGGCACCGGCAAGCAGGGCGGCGGGCTGCTGGCGGTGGAGCCGCCCGGGGCCAGGGGCGCGTTCCCGGACGTGCACGGCGTGGCGCTGAACCCGCCGTCCCCGGGGAAGGAGGAGGCCGACACCTCCGTGCTGGCGCCGCTCGGCGCGCAGTTCCTGCTCTGGGAGTACGCGACGGCGGTGGCGGGCTGGCTGCTCGGCGTCAACCCGTTCGAGCCGGGCGGCACGTCCGTCCAGGAGGCGGAGGACGACGCCGCGACGCTGCTGCGCGCGGCGGGCCGGGGCCCGCTGCCCGACGAGCCGCCGGTCTACGTCGAGGACGGCATCGAGGTGCACGCCGACTTCCCGTGGCCGCCCGGCGCGGACCTGCGGACGGTCCTCGGCGGGCTGACGGCGGCGGTCCCGGCGGACGGCTACCTGTCGGTGGTGACGTACCTGTCGGGGGACTTCTCCGGCCGCTACCTGGCGCCGTCGTTCGCGCGCGCGTCGGGGCGCCCGGTGGTCTACGGGCCGGGGCCGGCCTACCCGCACGCCACGGGACCGATCCACAAGGAGGGGCCGGGCAACGGCGCGTTCCTGGTCATCACCGGTGACCCCGCGCCGGGCGACGCGCTCGCCGCGCACCCCGTCCCCGGCCGTCCCTACGGCCTGGCGAAGCTGCGGCTCGCGCGCGCCCTCGCCGAGGTGCGGTCGCTGCGCGCCCGCGGGCTGCCCACCCTCCGGATGCACCTGCGCGATCCGGTGGAGGGCGCCGGGCTGCTGACCGAGGCCGTGCGCGCGGTGGCGGGAGCGGGACGCGGCAGGTGACAGGCTTCACGAGGGTCGTCTCGGGGGAGACGGCGATCACCGCCCGGGGGATGCTCCGGGAGGTGGCCGAGCGCGCGCTCGGCCGCCTGTGGATCGACCAGGTGCCCGTCCGGCTCGCGTCCGAGGACGCGAGCCTGTGGTCGCCCGCCCCCGCCGGAGCGGCGGGCCACGACGAGGAGGACCGCGCGCCGGAGGACGGCCGGGCGGTGTGCTGGCCCGGCCAGCCGGGCCCGGCGCGGGCGGTGCTGGTGCGCGTCGGCGAGATGCGCGCGCACGCCCTGGAGAGCGGGCTGACCGACGTGGTGCTGCTCGGCCGGGGCGCCCCGGCGCGGGCCGCCGACGTGATCGTCCGGCACTCCGCCGAGGCCGGTCCGCTGACCGTCCTGGACGGCCCCGACCCCGGCCCGCTGCTGCGCGCCGCCGGCGACCCCGACCGGCTGGCCCGGACGCTGATCGTGATCACCGGCGACGATCCCGGCACCGAGGCGCTGCGCCGCGTCCTGCTCGGGATGCTGGCGGACGCCGGGCTGTCCCCCACCGAGATCGCGCGGCGGTGCGTCACGGTGGCGGCGCCGGGCACGGCTCCGGCCAAGTTCGCCGCCGAGGCCGGGCACACGCTGATCGAGGCGCCCGCGCCGACCGCGTTCGGGGCGCTGTCGCCCTACGCGCTGGTGCCCGCCGCGCTCGCGGGGGCCGACACCTCGGCGCTGCTGGACGAGGCCGCGACCGTCCTGCCCTCGCTCACCCGGCCCGAGCACAACCCGGGGCTGATCCTCGGCGCGATCCTCGGCGGCGCCGTGCGCGCCGGGCGCGGGACGGTCGTGCTCGGCGGCTACGCCACGCAGGCGACGGGGCTCGCCGACTGGATCGCGGTGCTGCTGAACGAGGCCGTCCAGGGGCGGCTCGTGCCGGTCGTCCAGGAGGGCGGGCTCCCGCTGGTGCCCGCCGACGACATGTTCCTGGTGACGCTGGACGGCCGTCCGCACCAGGACGACGCGACCGTCTCCGGGCCGCTGGCCGCGCAGCTCGCCGTGTGGGAGTACGCCGCCGCCGTCGCCGCCTACCTGCTGGGCCTGGACCCGACGGCGCCGCCCGCCCGCGCCGCCGCGCCGACCCTCGACGACGGGACGGGCGAGCCGCTGTTCACCGACGGCGAGCAGGGCCGCGCCGTCGAGGCCCACACCGCCGACCCGGCGCTCGGCGAGGCGCGCGGGCTGGCGCCGCTGCTGGACGCGCTGGCCGCGCGGGTCGGCCCCGACGAGCACCTGTCCCTGGTCGCCTACCTCGACGCGGACGCCGGGGACGGGCAGGGCGCGCGGGTCCGGCGGCTGGCGGCGCTGCTGGCCGCGCGGTGCGCGCGTCCCGTCACCGTCAGTTGGGGCTTCCGTTACCCCGCGTTCGGGAATGATCTTCAGGAGAAGGGCGTATACCTGATGGTGACCGGAAGCGTCGACCGCGACGTTCCGGTCCCGGACCGGCACCACCGGCTGGGCATGCTGCAACTCGCGCAGGCCCTCGGCGACGCCCGCGCGGCGCGCGGGAACGGCCGTCCGGTGGTCCGGCTGCATCTGCAGAACCGCTGGGCGGGGTTCGCCCGGCTGCTCGACCGCGCCCGAGGAGGGGCATGAGCGCGCGCCGCCGGCGAGGCCACCCGCCTCGCGCCCGACGCCGTCGACCTCCCGCGACGGCGCCACGGACATGTGTCACGGACACGGGTCAACACAGGATGCGTGGTCAGATCACGATGCACGGCCTTATCGATATGACCGGCCCGAGCGGTATGCCGGGTCTTATGAGTGAGCACGGTCTTATGAGTGAGCACGGCCATATCAAGGAACACAGGGCGGGCCGTCCCCCCGGGGCGGGCCGCGATACGAGGACGGGACAGTGGGCAAGAACGGTCCACGTAGCGACAGAGGGGGCCGCCAGGTGACCACCACAGCCAATCCGCTCCGGGACCCGCGCGACAAGCGCCTGCCGCAGGTGGCCGGGCCGTGCGTGCTCGTGCTGTTCGGCGTCACCGGGGACCTCGCGCGCAAGAAGCTGCTCCCGGCGATCTACGACCTGTCGAACCGGGGGCTGCTGCCGCCGGGGTTCTCCCTCGTCGGGTTCGCCCGCCGCGACTGGGAGAACGAGGACTTCCGGCAGATCGCCTACGAGGCGGTGAAGGCGCACGCGCGGACGCCGTTCCGCGAGGACGTGTGGACGCACCTGTCGGAGGGCATGCACTTCGTCCCCGGCGAGTTCAGCGACCCGGGCGCGTTCGACGCGCTCGCGATGGCGGTCAAGGAGCTGGACGGCACCCGCGGGACGGGCGGCAACTACGCCTTCTACCTGTCGATACCGCCGAAGTTCTTCCCGCAGGTCGTCGAGCAGCTCCAGCGCAGCGGGCTCGCCGACCGCGACAACGGCTCGTGGCGGCGGGTCGTCATCGAGAAGCCGTTCGGGCACGACCTGGCGAGCGCCAAGGAGCTGAACGACACCGTCCACCGGGTGTTCCCCGAGGAGTCGATCTTCCGGATCGACCACTACCTCGGCAAGGAGACGGTGCAGAACATCCTCGCGCTGCGGTTCGCCAACGCGATGTTCGAGCCGATCTGGAACCGCTCGTTCGTCGACCACGTGCAGATCACGATGGCCGAGGACATCGGCATCGGCGGGCGCGCCGGCTACTACGACGGCATCGGCGCGGCCCGCGACGTCATCCAGAACCACCTGCTCCAGCTGCTCGCGCTGACGGCGATGGAGGAGCCGACGTCCTTCAGCGCCGAGGCCGTCCGCGCGGAGAAGGCGAAGATCCTCTCCTCGGTGCGGGTGCCCGGCGACCTCGCGCAGTCCACCGCGCGCGGCCAGTACGCCGCGGGCTGGCAGGGCGGCGTGAGCGTCAAGGGCTACCTGGAGGAGGACGGCATCCCCGCCGACTCCCGCACCGAGACCTACGCGGCGGTCAAGCTGGACATCGACAACCGCCGCTGGGCGGGCGTCCCGTTCTACCTGCGCACCGGCAAGCGGCTCAGCCGCCGGGTGACCGAGGTGGCGATGGTGTTCCAGCAGGCGCCGCACCTGCCGTTCTCGCACACCGACACCGAGGAGCTCGGGCAGAACGCGCTGGTCATGCGGGTGCAGCCGGACGAGGGCATCACGGTCAGGTTCGGCTCGAAGGTGCCCGGCACCTCGATGGAGATCCGCGACGTCAACATGGACTTCGCCTACGGCGAGTCGTTCACCGAGGCCTCCCCCGAGGCCTACGAGCGGCTCCTGCTGGACGTGCTGATCGGCGACCCCCCGCTGTTCCCGCGCCAGGAGGAGGTCGAGCTGTCCTGGAAGATCCTCGACCCGATCGAGGAGTACTGGGCGAGCCGGGGCAGCCTCGACCAGTACAAGTCCGGCGGCTACGGCCCCGACAGCGCCGACGAGCTGATGGCCCGCGACGGGCGTACCTGGAGGCGACTCTGACGATGAACATCGATCTCACCGGCACCTCCACGCGCCGGATACAGGAAGCGCTGACGCAGGCGCGGCACCTGATGGGCGGCCCCGCCGTCGGCATGGTGCTCACCCTGATCATCGTGACCGACGAGTCGGCGCAGTACGACGCGGTCCGCGCGGCCACCGAGGCGGCGCGCGAGCACCCGTGCCGGGTGCTGACCGTCATCTCCCGCGACCCGCGCGGCAGCTCCTCCCGGCTGGACGCCGAGATCCGGATCGGCGAGACCGGGCCCGGCGAGACCGTGCTGCTGCGCATGTACGGGCCGCTCGCCGAGCACGCCGACTCGGTCGTGGTCCCGCTGCTGATGCCCGACACCCCGGTGGTGACGTGGTGGCCGGGCGGCAAGGTGCCCAAGGTGCCCGCCAAAGACCCGCTCGGCCAGCTCGCGCAGCGCCGCGTCACCGACTCCTACGCGGCCCGCGACCGGCTGGGCACGCTCGCGCAGCTCGCCGACGGCTACCGGCCGGGCGACACCGACTTCACCTGGACGCGGCTCACCTCGTGGCGGTCGCTGCTGGCGGCGGCGCTCGACCAGGACCACGACGAGATCGTGTCCGGCGAGGTCGTCGCCGAGCCCGACAGCCCGAGCGCGGAGCTGCTGGCGGCGTGGCTGTCGATCCGGCTCGGCGTCGCCGTCGACCGGACGGTCTCCGAGGGCCCCGGCATCACCGGCGTGAAGCTGACCACGACCGGCGGCGACATCGTCGTGGACCGCCCCGACGGGCGGGTCGCGACGCTGTGCCGCCCCGAGCAGCCCGACCGGCAGGTGTCGCTGATGCGGCGCCCGATGTCGGAGCTGCTGGCCGAGGAGCTGCGGCGGCTCGACCCCGACGAGGTCTACCAGGAGGCGGCGGCCCGGTTCGCCAAGGACCTGGCGGGCGGCACGACCGGCGAGGGCCTCGCGACCGAGCCGGTGTCGGCGACGGCGGACGCGGCGAAGACCGAGGCCGCCGGCAAGGAGGCGGCCGAGTCGAAACGCCCCGCCGCGTCGAAGACCCCCTCCAAGTCGTCGGGGACGCGCAAGGCCCCGGCGAAGAAGCCGTCCCGGGGCAAGTCCGCCGGGGACGCGTGACACCGTCCGGCGCGGCACTCGGACCTCCGCCCCCCGGACGGCCGCGGTGTGAGATCGGCCTCTCCGGGGGCCGGATTCTCTGAGCCCGATCCCCCCGGATCAGTGTGAGCGCCGCGCGGCGCACATGCCCACGTCAGCCGACGGATGGGCCCCGTGCCGCGCGGCGCCGCCGGACGCCCGAACGGCGATCTGTCCCCGGACTCGCGCATCTCTTCCGCGAAAGCGTGCATACCCTGGCGACGGAAGAACCCGTGTCGAGCGATGAGGAGTTCCGAGGTGCTCAAGACCCGGGCAGGATCGGCGTTCGTCGTGACCGTCGCGGCGGTGGCGGTCGCCGCCGCGGGGTGCTCGTCCGGCGACGGGGACGGCGGCGCAGCCAAGGACGGCGGGAAGGCGGGCGGCGCCGCGCCGGACGCCGCGCGGCTCGCCATCGCGCCCGCGACCGGGACCAGGCAGGTCAGGCCCGAGCAGCCCGTCACCGTCACGGCCGACAAGGGCAAGCTCACGGACGTCGCCCTCACCTACGGCAAGAACGGGAAGGCGGCGGGCGCCCTCTCGCCCGACGGGCACTCGTGGCGGTCGGTGTCGAACCTGCGTCCGGCCACCACCTACACGGTGACGGCGCGCGGCAGCGGGAAGGACGGCAAGCCGGTCACCGCGACCTCCACCTTCACCACGCTGACGCCGCGGAAGAAGCTGGAGACGGGCATGTCGCCGCTGGAGGGCGAGACCGTCGGCGTCGGGATGCCGGTGCAGGTGCTGCTGTCCAAGCCGGTGCCGACCAAGCAGGACCGGGCCACCGTCGAGAAGGCCCTTGAGGTGCGGATGTCCAGGCCGGTGGAGGGCGCCTGGTACTGGATCAGCGACCGGGAGGTCGACTTCCGGCCCCGCGAGTACTGGCCGTCCGGCGAGAAGGTGCGGGTCGTCGCGCACCTCGCGGGCCTCAAGGTGGGCGCCGACATGTACGGCATGAAGGACCGGACGCTGAACTTCACCGTCGGCCCGAGCCACATCACCACGATCGACGCCAAGCGGCACCGCGCGACCGTGACCAACGGCGGCGCCACCGTCCGGACGATGAAGGTCAGCCTCGGCAAGCCCGGCCACGACAGCTACAGCGGCACCATGATCGCGCAGGAGAAGGCGGCGCACATCGTCATGGACTCCGCGACCACCGGCGACCCCGGCGAGTACCGGATCCCCACCAAGTGGAACGTCCGGATGACCTACAGCGGGACGTTCGTGCACTCGGCGCCGTGGTCGACGGACTCGCAGGGCAACGACAACGTCAGCCACGGCTGCGTGAACGCCTCCCCCGGCGACGCGAAGTGGTTCTACGAGTTCACCAACCGCGGCGACGTCATCAAGGTGACCGGGACGACGCGGCGGCTCCAGTTCGGGAACGGCCCGACGCCGTGGGCCAAGTCCTGGGACGCCTGGCTCCAGGGCAGCGCCCTCGGCGCCCCCGTCACCGGCAAGCCCCTGAACTGACGGCTCCGCGCGGGCGGCGCCCCGGCCGGGGCGCCGCCCTCGTCCGTCACGACTCCGGGGGGCAGGTCTCGTCGCGTGCGGGCAGCCGCCCGGTCACCAGGTAGGCGTTGACCTTCCGGTTCACGCACGTGTTGGGGTAGCCGCGCTGGTAGGGCGCGTGGACGTCGGCGGGCAGGGTGATCATGCGGGAGCCGTCCAGCAGCCGGTGCAGGGCGAGGTTGGACGGGTAGTCGGTGCGGGTGTCACCGGTCGCCGCGACCATCAGCACGGGGACGTGCCCGCCGACCTTGGTGGGCCGCTCGGCCGGACGCGCCGGCCAGAACGCGCACGGGTTGATGTTGTGGGTGAGCGGCGCGAACACCGGGCTGCCCGGCCGGTTCCGCTCGATCTCGCGCCAGTACGCCTCCGGGTCGCGGGGCGCCGCGGCGTCGCCGCAGACGATCGCGCTCTGCCCGCTGCCGTAGGCGGACTCGCCGCCGGTCAGCAGGAAGGTCAGCTCCTCCTCCAGCGGCCCGGTGGGCTCGGCGGACCCCTGCTCGGCGGCCTTCTTCAGCACCTGGACGGAGGTGGCGAACTCGGCCCGGGGCCGCTCCTCGTCGGTGCCGAGGTTGTCGAACAGCACGAGCGGCACCGTCCGGTCGTCGACCCTGAACCGGCCCACGCGCAGCGGCTCGCGCGCGGACGCCGCGATGATCTCGCCGACGGTGCCCAGCACCGCGGCGCGGCTCCCGCCGAGCCCGTAGGTCGCGTCGCGCTCGGCCGCCCAGTCCGCCCAGCCCACGAGGGCGTGGTCGTTGGCGACCTCGGTGCCGCCGAGCAGGCGGGGTCCCCAGGCCGCGGGGTCGACCGAGCTGTCCAGCACGGCGCGGTCGAGCCGTCCGGGGAACATCGTCGCGTAGACCGAACCGAGGTAGGTGCCGTAGGACGCGCCGTTGTAGGACACCTTCTTCTCGCCGAGCGCGCCGCGGACGACGTCCATGTCGCGGGCGATGTTGCGGGTGCTGATGTGCGGCAGGACGCCGGCGCCGGCGCGCGCGCAGCGTCCCGCGAGGTCCTCGGCGAACGCGGCGGAGCGCTCGAAGGAGGCCCTGCTCTGCCCCGCCGAGGTGATCCAGGTGCCGCTGGGCCAGCCGCAGTCGACGGGCGCGCTGCGTCCGAGGGCGCGGGGGTCCATGCCGACCAGGTCGTAGCGCGGCCCCGCCTCGCCCATGACCTCGCGCATGAAGGGCGGCATGTCGATGGCGGGCCCGGGGCCGCCGCCGTTGAGGATCATCGTGCCGATCCGGTGCGCGCGGTCGGAGGCGGGGAGCCGCGAGATCGCGATCTTGATCGTGCGGCCGCCCGGCCTGGCGTAGTCGAGCGGGACCGTCACGTCCGCGCACCGCGCGCCCGCCTTGTCCAGTTGCTTCCCCACCTCGTCGTCCGGGCCGAGCGCGCACGCCTTCCAGCGGAGATGCTGGGCGTAGAAGCGCGCGAGCCCGCCGCCCGCGTGCGCCCCGGGGGTCCGCCCGTCCGCCCGCGCGGGCGCCGGGACGGCGGCGGCGCCCGCGACCGCGGCGCCCGTCGCGAGCACCGCGACGGCCCGTCTGGCGGCCACGCGCCGCCATCGTGTCCGTGTCACGTCCTCCTGTGTCATGTTCTCCAACGCTAGGTTCCGCGACCGGCGGGCACAGTGCGGCGCTCACCCGAGCCGGGGTGGGGCAGGCTGGGGGGCGCCTGGTGGGGCTGGCCCCCTGGAGGCGGGCGTCCGGCGGCCTCACCTCGGCGTTCGGCCGACCTCGGTGGTGGGCGGAGGCGACCAAAGTCGGGGCGGCGGCGACCTGCGTCCGCTGCCGGACGCGCCCCGGGTCGGTAGCGTTGAACGGTGGACCTCCGGCGATCATGGCGTGACCGGCTCGGTGACGCGGGCGTCACCGCGGCGGCGGTGCTGCTCGGCCTGCTCATGCTCAAGGCTTCGGTGGAGGACCTCCCCAACGGCGAGGACATCTCGATCCCCCGGGACCTCGCGATCGGCGCGGCCTCCTGGGCCGTCCTGCTGCTGTGGCGCCGCCGCCATCCGGTCGCCGTCATGCTCGCGATGACCCTCGCGCAGGTCGCGGCCTCGACCGTGCTCGGCACCGCCGCCGTCGCGCTGTTCTCGGTCGCGGTGCTGCGGCCCTGGCGGACGAGCCTGTGCCTCGGCGCGCTGAACATGGCCGTGGTCGTCGCGCAGTTCTGGATCGCGCCGCTCTCGGAGCCGGACTTCCGCGAGGGGCTCGTCGTGTTCGGGCTGCTGTACGCGGTGCTGCTGAGCTCGGGCATGCTCGTGCGGTCCCGGCGGATGCTCATCGCGTCGCTGAAGGAGCGCGCCCGCGTCGCCGAGTCCGAGCAGCGGCTGCGCGTCGAGGAGGCCCGGCTGCTGGAGCGCGAGCGGATCGCCCGCGAGATGCACGACGTCCTCGCCCACCGGATCTCCCTGCTGGCGGTGCACGCGGGCGCGCTGGAGTTCCGCCCGGACGCGCCCGCCGACCAGCGTGAGGCCGCCGGGATCATCCGGGCCAGCGCCTACGAGGCGATGGAGGACCTGCGCGAGGTCATCGGCGTCCTGCGCGGCGGCGTCGCCGGGGACGCCGCCGCCGGCGACGCCGGCGGCCCCGGACCCGAGCGCCCGCAGCCCACGCTGAAGGACGTCGCGGCGCTGGTCGAGGAGTCGCGGCGGGCCGGCGCCCACGTCACGCTGGAGGACCGCGTCCCCGACCCGGAGGCCGTCCCGGCGCGGGTGGGCAGGCACGCCTACCGGATCGTCCAGGAGGGGCTGACCAACGCCCGCAAGCACGCCCCCGGCGCCCACGTGCGGGTCGCGCTGGACCTCCCCGGCGGCACGGCGCTGGCCATCGAGGTCTCCAACCCGCTGCCGCCGGGCCCGCCGCCGCGTCCGCTGCCCGGCGCCGGGGCCGGGCTGGTCGGACTGGGCGAGCGGGTCCACACCCTCGGCGGGACGCTGGAGCACGGCCGGACCGGCGACGGCCGCTTCCGCCTGCGGGCCCGCCTGCCGCTGCCCGCCTGACCCCGGCGGCGCCCCCGCGACAGGGCCGCCGGGGCGCCCGAACCGGTCGGTCCGCGGACCCGCGGCCCCGTAGAGTGGCGGGATGGACTCACCACCCGTCCGCGTGCTCATCGTGGACGACGACGCCCTCGTCCGGGCGGGCCTGTCGATGATGCTGGCGAGCGCCGAGGACCTGGAGGTGGTGGGGGACGTCGCCGACGGCGCGGAGGTCGTGCCGGCGGTGAACGAGCACCGCCCCGACGTCGTCCTGATGGACATCCGGATGCCCCGGCTGGACGGCCTCGCGGCCACCGAGCTGCTGCGCTCCCGCCGCGAGCCGCCCGAGATCATCATCCTGACGACGTTCGACACCGACGACCACATCCTGCGGGCGATGCGCGCCGGGGCGAGCGGGTTCCTGCTCAAGCACACCCCGCCGCCCGACATCGTCCGGGCCATCCGGCAGGTCGCGGCGGGCGAGCCGATGGTCTCCCCGGCGGTGATGCGCAAGATGATGTCCTACGTCGCCGACTCGGGGGTCGACCCGCGCCGCGACCGGGCCCGCGAGCTGCTCGCCCGGCTCAGCGAGGGCGAGCGCGCCGTCGCGGCCCTGGTCGGCCGCGGCCGCACCAACAGCGAGATCGGCCGCGAGCTGTCGCTGAGCGTCGCGACCGTGAAGGCGTACGTGTCGCGGCTGCTGACCAAGCTGGAGCTGAACAACCGGGTGCAGATCGCGCTGCTCGTCCACGACGCGGGCATCACCGACCCCGCCGGCTGAGCCGGACGGCCGGCGCGGGATGGCCGGACGGCCATCTCGCCCGGCCAGGCGGCTGATCGGGCACCGACTTCGGTAGCCCGCACCGTGGACCTTAGGCCGCTGCCGCACCCCCGTCCCGCCCGCGAGGCTGGACGCATGATCAGTGTTGAAGGTCTGACCAAGCGCTACGGGGACGTCCCGGCCGTGGAGGACGTCTCGTTCCACTGCGCGCCGGGCACCGTCACCGGATTCCTCGGGCCCAACGGCGCCGGAAAGTCCACCACGATGCGGATGATCTGCGGGCTGACCCCGCCGTCGTCGGGGACGGCGACGGTGCAGGGCGTCCCCTACGGCCGCATCGCGAACCCCGGGCGGCATGTCGGGGTGCTGCTGGACGCCGCCGCCCAGCACGCGGGGCGCACCGGCCGCGAGACCCTCGCGCTCACCGCGATGCTCACCGGCGTCGGCCGGGACCGCGCCGGCGCGATGCTCGACCTCGTCGGGCTGTCGGGCCGCCCCGCGCGGCGCCGCGTCGCGGGCTACTCCCTCGGCATGCGCCAGCGGCTCGGCATCGCGCAGGCGCTGGTCGGCGACCCGAGCGTGCTGATCCTGGACGAGCCCGCCAACGGCCTCGACCCGGAGGGCATCTTCTGGATGCGCGGCCTGCTGCGCGACTTCGCCGACCGCGGCGGGACCGTCCTGCTGTCCTCCCACCTGCTGCGCGAGGTCGAGGCCGTGGCCGACCGCTTCGTCGTCATCGCCGGCGGGCGGATCGCCGCGCGGGGCACCAAGGAGGAACTGCTCGCCGCGCCCGGCCGGACGCTCGTCCGGGGCGTGGACGGGGCCGCGCTGGGGGCCGCGCTGGCGGGGGCCGGCCTCCGGCCGCGCCCGGACACCGGCGGCGCGTTCCTGGTGGAGGCCCCGGCGGAGGCCGTGGGACGCGCCGCCGCGTCCGCCGGGGTCGTGCTGCTGGAGCTCCGCGAGGCGGGCGGGGGCGGCCTGGAGGAGCTGTTCCTGTCCCTCACCGCGTCCGGCGGCAGGCCATCGGGCACGCCGGTCCCCTCCCCCCATGGTCTCGAAGGAGCGTCGCTGTGACCGCCGCCACCGCCCTGCTGGAGCCCGCGCGCCCGTCCCTGGCCCGGCTGACCGCCGTGGAGCTGCGCAAGACGGTCGACACCCGCGCGGGCCGCTGGCTGCTCGTCCTCATCGGGGTCGCCGCCCTCGCGATGGTCCCGGTGGTGCTGTTCGCGGCGCCGAAGGACGAGCGGGGCGTCCCCGAGATGTTCGTCGCGTCCCAGACGGGCGTGGCGCTGCTGCTGCCCGTCCTCGGGATCCTGTCGGTGACGAGCGAGTGGTCGCAGCGCACGGCCCTCGCGACGTTCGCCCTCGTCCCGGGGCGCGGCCGGGTCCTGGCGGCCAAGCTGCTCGGCGGCGTGGCGCTCGGCGTGGCGTTCGCGTGCGCGGGCGTGCTGCTCTCCTTCGCCGGACGCGCCGCGGGGGCCGTCCTCGGCCGCTCGTCCGGGTCGTGGACGATGCCGATGTCCCTCCTCGGCACCGCGCTGCTGCTCGCGGCGATCTGGGTGTCGATGGGCGTGGCGTTCGGAACGCTCCTGATGAACACCCCGCTGGCGATCGTCATGTTCTTCCTGCTGCCGACGCTCTGGTCGACGCTCGGCGAGATGGTCGCCAAGCTCCGGGGCCCGGCGGGCTGGCTCGACACCAACAAGACCCTCATCGCCCTGCTGGACCCGGACGTCAGCGGCGGCGCCTGGGCCCGCGTCGCCACGTCCGTGACGGTGTGGCTGGCGATCCCGCTGGCCATCGGGATGCTCCGCCTGACCCGCCGAGAGGTGAAGTAGCACCACCCCCTACCAGACACGAACCCCACGGCACCCGCAGCGCACACGGCGCCCGCAGGCCCTGCGGTGGACCCAGAGCCGGCGCTGGATGCCGATCACGCGACGGACACGAACGCACGGTGAGCGCGGAACCCGCGACGGAGGCAGAACCCGCGGGGGCGCGAAACCCGTAGCGGCCGGAGAACTCGTGACGGAGGCGGAACCCGCGGTCGACGCCGCACCCGCAGGGGACGCAGAACCAGCGGAGAGCGCAGACCTCGCGACTCAGGCGGAACTCGCGGTGGACGCCGGATCCGTGGCCGGCGCCGAACCCGCGGTGGAGGCGGAACCGGCGGTCGACGCGGAACGCGGGGCGGAGAGGGACCGGCGGTCGACGCGGAACGCGGGGCGGAGGGGGAACCGGCGGTCGACGCGGAACGCGGGGCGGAGGGGGACCTGCGGGGGGCGCGGGATCTGTGGGGGCTTCATTTGTGGGGGGTCAGGGGGACGTGTCGGAGGAGCGTCGCGGCGGCGGTGCCCAGCGCGAGCAGCGGCAGGGCGGTGAGGAACAGGTCGGAGAACGCGGCCGCGAACGCCTCGGCGACGCCGTCGCGGACCGGTCCGGGGAGCGTGTCCAGCACCCCGGGCCGGACGGCGTCCTCGAACGGCGGGGCGCCCCCGGCCGGGACGCGGCGGCCGATCTCCTCGGCGAACCGGCTGGACACGATGCCGCCGAACACCGCCATGCCCGCCGCCGTCCCGAGCATCCGGGTCGCGAACACGCCCGCGCTCGCCGCGCCGAGGTCGGCGCGCGGCGCGGCGTTCTGCGCGACGAGCAGCACGACCTGCTGCGACAGCCCGGCGCCGAACCCCAGCACCGCCATGTAGACCCCGGCGGTGGCCGGAGTGGTACCGGTGTCCATCGTGGCCAGCAGCGCCACCCCGGCCGCGCTGACGACCATGCTCGCGGCGGGCAGCCGGTGGTAGCGGCCCGTCCGGGCGATGTAGCGCCCGGCGCCCATCGAGGAGGCGAGCAGGCCGAGCATCATGGGCAGCAGCAACAGCCCTGACTCGGTGGCCCCCGCTCCTCCGACAACCTGGAAGAACATCGGCAGGTAGGTGGCCAGCCCGAAGCCGGTCGCGCCGCCCACGGCCGCGACGGCGCACGCCACGGCGAAGGACCGGTCGCGGAACAGCCTCGGCGGGACGACCGGCTCGGCCGCGCGCCGCTCCGCGAGCACCCACACCGCGAACAGCGCCACCGCGCCGGCCCCGAGCGCGAGGACGACCGGTGAGCCCCACGCGTACCGCGTCCCGGCCCAGCTCGTGAACAGCGTGAAGCAGGTGACGGCGGCGCCGAGCAGCACGATCCCGAGGTAGTCGATCCGCGGCGCCCGCTCCGGCCTGGGGAGCCGCAGGAACAGCACCGTCGTCGCGAGCGCGGCCACGCCGAGCGGCAGGTTCACGTAGAACACCCACCGCCAGGAGGCGTGGTCGGTGAGGAACCCGCCCGCCAGCGGCCCCGCGACGCTCGACACCGCGAAGACCAGCGCCGAGTAGCCCTGGTAGCGGGCCCGCTCCCGGGGCTCGAACAGCTCGCCGGTCAGCGCGAACATCGAGCTCATCAGGCATCCGCCGCCCACGCCCTGGACCGCGCGGAACGCGATCAGCCACCCCATGGACGGCGCCGCGCCGCACGCCGCCGAACCGGCGAGGAACGCCAGCAGCCCGGTCAGCAGCACGACCCTGCGCCCGAACAGGTCGCCGAGCCGTCCCGACAGCGGGACGGCCACGCTCGTGGCCAGCACGTACGCGGTCGACACCCACGCGAGCCCGTCCCGGCCGCCGAGGTCGCCCACGATCGCCGGCAGCGCGGTGCCGAGCACGGTCGCGTCCAGCGAGGACATCAGCCCGGCGAGCATCAGCCCCCAGAACACCACCAGCCGGTCCCGGTGGCCCATCTCGTCGGAGACCATCATATGCACCCCTCATCTACCTGCTCAAGGCAGGTAGATGCTAAGAGCATATAGATGAGATGCGCAAGCGGAGCGCTAGACTGCCTCCATGAACGAGAAGGGGGACGAGTCACCCGGGACGGCCGAGCCGCTCGACGCGGTCGAGCGGAGCATGGTGAAGCTGCGCCGGGGCATGTCGCGCCAGCGGCTCGGCAGGGCGGCGATCCGGGAGCACAACCTCCCGGTGGACGTGCAGGTCCTGCATGTCGTCGACGTGATCGACGAGGGCCCCGACGACGCGTGCCAGGAAATGAGCGTCGGCCTGGTCGCCTCCCGGCTCGGCGTCGACGCCTCCCGAGGCAGCCGCATCGTCGCCGAGTCCGTCAAGCTCGGCTACGTCCGCCGCGTCGCGTCCCAGGAGGACGGCCGCCGCATCCACCTGGAGCTCACCGCGGCGGGCCGCTCGATCGTCGAGGCCACGCGCCGCACCCGCCAGGATCATTTCGCCAGGGCCATGTCCGGCTGGACGGACACGGAGCGGTCCGAGTTCGCGCGCCTGCTGGCCCGCTTCGTCCAGACCTACGAGGGCTGACCCTCGGCGGCCTCCCGGGGGTCCGGGAACTTCCGCAGGACGAGCAGCCCCCCGATCCCCGGCACCAGGGACCACCAGCGCCCGCTGGGCGGCGGTGTCATCAGCGTGAGCACGATGACCGCCAGGTAGGCCGTCCCGTGCAGCGGGCCGGTGGCCGAGCTGATCGCCCCCAGGTGGACGGTGACGAGGTTGACGAGCAGGACGGCGAGCGAGGCGGCCTCGACCAGGGCCGCGATCCGCAGTGCGCGCACGGCGGTCACGCCCCCGTCGTCGAGCCGGGGCGGACGATCATCAGCACGACGACGACCGCCCACAGCAGGTTGAACACGCCGGTGACGGCGGCGAGCCGGACCGCCGCGGCGGGGTCCGGCGCCTCCACCGCCAGCAGCCGCCGCTGCCCCGGCAGGATCGCCAGCCCGAGAACGCCCGCCGCGATCACGGTCAGCACGATCGAGGTGATCAGCCAGGCGTCGGTGAGCACGCCGAGCCGCGCGCCGGTCGCGACCCCGAAGGCCGGGACCGCCACCCCGACGGCGGTGTAGGCGCGGCAGATCCGGTGCAGGAACGCCGGCGTCCCCTCCCCGGGCGCGGCGGTGCGGACGAGCCGCGGGAACAGCGAGGCGGCGACGGCGATCGGCCCGATCGCCAGGATCGCCGCGAGGACGTGCACCGACAGCAGCAGTTTGGTCATCAGCGAACCCCCATATGTGTTGGCTGCCAATACATACCACGCCTACGCGAAACTTGTGTAGGCTGCCTACCTATGAGGGCGGACGCCGTACGAGGACATCTGGACGGGCTGCTGCTGGCCGTGCTCGAACCGGGCCCGCTGCACGGCTACGCGATCATCACCGCCGTGCAGCGGCGCAGCGGCGGCGCGCTGGAGCTGCGCACGGGCACGATCTACCCCGCGCTGCAGCGGCTGGAGCGGCTCGGCCTGCTGAGCAGCAGCTGGGACGCGGTCGGCGAGCGGCGGCGCCGCCGCTACGCGCTCACCGACGCGGGCGCCCGCGCCCTCGCCACCGAGCGGACCGCGTGGAACGAGTTCACGGCCGCGATCGGCTCCGTCCTGAACCCGGCGACATGACCGCCCCCGGCCCTACGGCACCGGGCGCGCGACCCGCCGAGGCCCGCGACCCGATCGAGGACTACGCGGCGGCCCTCACGGGCGCGCTGCGCGGCCCGTCCCGCCTCAAGGCCCGCATGGTCGAGGAGATCCGGGACGGCCTCGCCGACACGGTCGCCGCGCACACCGGCGAGGGCGTCCCCTACCCGGACGCCGTGCGCAGGGCGGTCCAGGAGTTCGGCACGGCCGACGAGCTGGTCCCCGGCTGCCAGCGGGAGCTGACGATCGCGCAGGCCAGGCACACCGGCCGGGTCGCGGCGCTGACCGTCCCGTTCCTGGCCGGCTGCTGGTTCCTGACCTGGACGTCCGGGCCGGGCGGCGGCTGGCCGCTGCGGCTGCTGTCGGTGCACCTCGGCTGCGTCGCGGCCGCCGCCGCGCTGCTGGCCGCCGTCGCGCTGACCGCGACCGGCCCGCTCGCCCGCCGGCTGCCGACGCCCCGGCGGCTGCCCCTCGCCGTCGCCTGGTCCGGCACCGCCGCCGGAGTCGCGATGGGGATCGGGGCCCTCGCCCTGCTCACCGCCGCCGCGCCGGCCGCGAACTGGCCCTTGATGGCGGTCGCGGGCGCCCTCACCGCCGTGTCCCACGCCGGGGTGACGGCCTCCGCCCGGACCTGCCGCCACTGCGCACGCGCCTAGCCTCCGTCCTCCGAGCGCCGCGCCGCCGCGAAAACCTGGTGACAACCGCCGCGCGGAGGCGGAGGCTGGGTGGCCTCGACGACGTACGGGGCGCCGTCCCACCGGACCACGGGGGTCTGCGGTGATCGACGCCGAAACGGTCGCGAGGTTCGAACTGCCCGGCTACCTCAGGTCCGTCCCCGACGAGATCGAGGCCCGCGACCTGCCCGTCACCGGCACGCTGCCGCCCGAGCTGGACGGCCGCTACATCCGCAACGGCCCCAACGCCCTGCCCGGGACGACCAGCAGGCACTTCCAGGTGGGTCCGGGGATGCTGCACGGCGTGCGCCTGCGCGACGGCCGCGCCGAGTGGTACCGCAACCGCTGGGTGCGGACGGGTTCCTTCGAGGGGCGCTCGCTCGTCCGTCCGGACGGCACGTTCGACCTCACCGCGCCGTCCGCCAACACGCACGTGATCCACCACGCCGACCGGATCCTCGCGCTCGTGGAGATCGGCCTGCCCTACGAGGTCGCGCCCGACCTGTCCACCGTCGGCCCCTGCGACTTCGGCGGCGCGCTGTCCACCGCGATGACCGCGCACCCCAAGCAGGACCCGGCCACCGGCGACCTGCACTTCTTCGGCTACGGGATGCGCCCGCCGCTGCTCACCTACCATCGGCTCGACGCGTCGGGACGCCTCGTCCACAGCCGCGAGGTCGCGGTGCCGGGCCCGACGCTGATGCACGACTTCGCCGTCACCGAGCACCACGTCGTCTGGCTCGACCTGCCGATGACCTTCCAGCGTGCCCTGCTCGACCGCGCCATCCCCTACGGCTGGGACGAGGCGTACGGCGCGCGGCTCGGCGTCATGCGGCACGACGTCCCGGACGCGGCGGTCCAGTGGTTCGACATCGACCCCTGCTTCGTCTTCCACGTCGGCAACGCCCACGAGCGGGACGGACGGATCGTCCTCGACGCCGTCCGCTACTCCCCCGCCGAGTTCACGGCCATGTGGGACGTCCTCTCCCGGACCGTGATGCCGGCCCTGGACGCTCCCCCGGTCGGGCGCGCCCACCTCCACCGCTGGACGCTCGACCCCCGCCGCGGCACCGTGACCGAACATCCCCTCGACGACCGCGCCGTCGAGTTCCCCACCCTGAACGACGGGCGGACCGGCCGCCCCGCCCGCCACCTCTACGCCGTCACCGGCACCGAGCCCCTCAGCCGGGACGAGTGCGCGATCGTCAAGTACGACACCGCCACGGGCGCGGCCGTCTCCCACGGCCTCGGCCCGGACACCATGATCGGCGAGGCGGTCTTCGTCCCCAGGGACGACCCGGGCGGCGAGGACGACGGCTGGCTGATGGCCATCGCCACCGCCCGCGACGGCGCGGCCTCCCGGCTCCTCGTCCTGGACGCGGCGGACGTCCGCCCCGTCGCCGCCGTGGACCTCCCGCGAGGCGTCCCGGCGGGCTTCCACGGCTCCTGGATCGCCTCAGCCCCCGAGGACGGCTGAGGGGTCGGAGAGCAGGCCGGTGAAGAAGACCGTGAGCGAGCGTTCGAGCGCCGCGGTGAAGGACGGAACGAGGACGGCCAGGCTCGGGTCGGCGTCGCAGGCGGCGCGCACGGCGGGCGCCGGACGGGTGTGCGTCCACAGCGCGGCGACGAGGACGAGCGTCATGGCGGCCGCCTCGGTGGCCTGCCGGTCACCGAGTTCGGGCAGAACCCGCCGCGACAGCGCGGCCAGATCGGCGAGAACCTCGCGCGTTTCCCGTCTGCACCGCACCGCCGCCTCGGTGGAGATGTTGCGCTCAAGGATCCCGGCCTGGGCGCCGAGCAGTTCGCAGAGCATCTCGTGCGACGCGAACGAGGTGGCCAGACCTGAGGCGAGCGCCTCGGCACGCGTGCCGACGGCCCCCGCCCGGTCGATGCGCGCGGGGAGCCGGTCGTCCAGCTCCGCCAGCAGGTCGCGGGTCTGGGCGGCGAGCAGGTCGAGCAGGATCGCCTCGCGCGACTCGAAGTAGCGCAGGACGTTCGACTTGGCCAGGCCCACGCGGCGGCTCAGCTCGTTCAGGCTCACCGCCGAGACCGGCATCTCCCCCAGCATCGCCGCCGCCGTCGCGAGGATGCTCCGCCGCCGGACCTCGCGCTGCTCCTGGGTCCTGGCGCGCTGAAAGGTGGCCATAGCACCACATTACAGACTAGTGGTCTCTTGCATGCGCCCGGGGATAGGGTGCAAGAGACCGGCGGTCTGTTCGGCGGTCCGCGCCCCGGCGGCGCGACGGGCCGCGCGGAGCACGGCGACGGACGGAAGTGGGATGGCGAACAAGGTAGCCCTGGTCACCGGCGCCTCCTCCGGCATCGGCGAGGCGGCGGCGTACCGGCTCCACCGGAAGGGCTTCACCGTCTTCGGCGCGGCCCGGCGCACCGACCGGATGGAGCGCCTGGCGGCCTCGGGCGTGCGCACGCTCTCCCTCGACGTCACCAGCGAGACCTCGGCCGAGCGGGCGGTCGCCGAGATCGTCGCGGCGGAGGGCCGCGTCGACGTGCTGGTCAACAACGCGGGCTACGGCTCCTACGGTGCGCTGGAGGACGTCCCCCCGGACGAGGCCCGCGCCCAGCTCGACGTGAACCTGTTCGGCCTGGCCCGCATGACCCGGCTCGTGCTGCCGCACATGCGCGCCCGGCGCGCCGGCACCATCGTGAACGTCAGCTCGGTCGGCGGCCGCCTGGCCACGCCCCTGGGCGCGTGGTACCACGCCAGCAAGTACGCCGTGGAGGGCCTCAGCGACGCGCTGCGCCTGGAGGCGGCGCGGTTCGGCATCGACGTCGTCGTCATCGAGCCCGCCTCCATCCGCAGCGAGTGGGGCGCGATCGCGGCCGGGAGGCTGCGCGCCACCTCCGGCCGGGGCGCCTACGCCGAGCAGGCCGAGGCGATGGCCAGGATCCTGGAAACAAGCTCGCGGCCGGGCGGCGTCATCTCCTCGCGGCCCGCCGTGGTCGGCGACGCCATCGCCGAGGCGGCGACCGCCCGGCGCCCGAAGACCCGCTACCGCGTCGGCCGCGGGTCCGGCTCGATGATCATGACCCGCAGGCTGCTGCGCGACCGCGCCTACGACGCGCTCATGAAGCGCGGTGTCCGCCTGCCGGGGTGACGCCTGCCACCCCGGCAGGTGTCACCCCGGCCCAGGGGGACGTCACCTCACTCGGAGCCGTGCCCACCGCCCACGGCCCCGGCCTCGCGGAGCGCCTCGCCGCCCTGGCTCCGGACGGTGCCGGCGTCGCGCGGCCCCGACGCCGTTCGATGCCGTTCGTCCTGGCGTCGCATGTCCGGGGGATTTGCCCGCATGACCATGCCGACACCGGGCAAAACAGGGGCGACACGACCACCTCGCACACGGTCCCGCGACACCGGCCGGCAGGCCCGTCGCGGGCCGGGCCCGTTCGAAACGGATGGCCGCCGTGACCCCGTCCACGCCTGACCGTGCCGAAGCCGATCCGGGAGCGGCCCTGCACACGGGCCGCTGGCGCCTGCCGAGCGGGCGGGCGATGACCAAGCACACCCGCCAGGCGATCCACCACACCCTGCAGAGCTGGGGCGTCGGCTCGGCCGCCGGCGACCTCACCGATCACCTGACGGCCCTCGTCCACGACGTCCTCGCACGCGCGAACGTCCGGGGGTGGGGACCGATCGAGCTGCGGCTGGAGCTCCGCGCGTCCGCGCGCCTGCTCCTGACCGAGGTCCGCGACGCCGCCCCCTCGCTGCCGGGCTCCGGTGAGCGGGGGGCGCCCGGCGGGGACGGCCACGGGATCATCGCCCTCACCTACGGGCGCCGTCCCGCGCGCGACGGCATCCGGTACATCCATTCCTTCACCTGGTGGCAACCGGGCGCGATCGCCGCCAACCGCTGACCGAAGCAGCCCCGGGCGGGAGGGGGTCCGGCCCGGGGCTCAGGTGTTCGCGAGCGGTCGGCGCGCGGGGGTCGGTCAGGCGTTCGGGGGCAGGTCGGTTCCGGCGCCGCGGCGGCGCACGGCGACGAGGTCGGCGTGACCGGCCGGCGCCGGTTCCGCGTCGGACACCGGCTCGGCCTCGGCCTCGGGCGCGGCGGATCCCTCGCGGCGGTGCCCGGGCATGGTGGGCACGTCCGCGCCCTCCACCTCGAAGCCCGCGTCGGCGATCATGTCGAGGTCGGCCTTCCCGGCCTGGCCCTCGCTGGTGAGGTAGTCGCCGAGGAAGATCGAGTTGACGATGTGCAGGGCGAGCGGCTGCAGGCTGCGCAGGTGGATCTCGCGGCCGCCGGCGAGCCGCACCTCCACGTCCGGGCAGACGAACCGGACCATCGCGAGGATGCGCAGGCAGCGCTGCGGGGTCAGCGACCACCGCCCGGCCAGCGGGGTCCCCTCGAACGGGATGAGGAAGTTGACGGGGACGGAGTCGACGTCCAGGCCGCGGAGGGCGAAGGCGACGTCCACCAGGTCCTCGTCGGTCTCGCCCATCCCGGCGATGAGGCCCGAGCAGGGCGACAGCCCCGCCGCCTGCGCCCGCTGGACCGTGTCGGCGCGGTCGCTGAAGTCGTGCGTGGTGCAGATGTCGGCGTACTGGGCGTCGGAGGTGTTCAGGTTGTGGTTGTAGGCGTGGGCGCCAGCCTCGCGCAGCCGCTCGCCCTGGCCCTCCCCGAGGAAGCCGAGGCACGCGCAGATCTCGACGTCCGGGCTGCGGTCCTTGATCGCGGCGATCGTGTCGGCGACGCGGCCGACGTCGCGGTCGGTCGGGCCGCGCCCGCTCGCGACGAGGCACACGCGCTTGGCGCCCGCCGCCATCCCGGCCGCCGCGGCGTCGGCGGCCTGCTCGGGCTTCAACCAGGTGTAGGTGAGGATGTCGGCCTTGGAGCCGAGCCGCTGTGAGCAGTAGGTGCAGTCCTCGGGGCACAGCCCGGACTTCAGGTTGACCAGGTAGTTCAGCTTGACACGGCGCCCGAACCAGTGGCGCCGGACGCGGCCCGCCGCGGCCACCACGTCGAGCAGGTCGTCGTCGGAGGTCGCCAGCACCGCCAGCGCCTCGGCACGCGTCGGCGGCTCGCGCCGCAGTCCCTTGTCGGCCATCGTCTCCAGAAGGCTCATGGTGGACGATCCTCGCCGGGCCCCGGCGCCCGGCCAAGGCGTACGGCCGACAAACCCGGACGGGCGGCTTTGTAGGAGGTTGGAAGTGGCCCCGCCGTTTTCCCCCGGAAGTGGATCTTCAGCCGGGACGGGGCGCGGCCTAGGTTCGCGACATGATTGTTTTCGCCCAGCTCAGCGACACCCATCTGGACGGCGGGGACCGCGCGGACGAGCGCGCCCGGCGCGTCATGGCCCACCTGGACACGCTGCCGCTCGACGCCGTCCTGCTGACCGGGGACATCGCCGACCACGGCGAACCGGCGGAGTACGAGCGGGCCCGCGAGGTGCTGGCATCGCCGCATCCGATGCTGATGTGCCCCGGCAACCACGACCGGCGGCGCCCCTACCGGGAGGTGCTGCTAGGAGAATCCATGGACGGCCTTCCGGAGACCGGGCCCGTCTCTCGTGGGGGGCCGACCCCCCACACCCCCCGGAACGGCCCTGTCAACCAGGTGCACGAGGTCGCGGGCGCGGTGTTCGCGATGTGCGACTCGACGGTCCCCGGCGAGGACCGCGGTCTCCTGGACGAGGAGACGCTCGCCTGGCTGGACGCGGCGCTCGGCGAACGGCCCGGCGTCCCGGCGTTCGTCTGCTTCCACCACCCGCCCGTCCCGCTGCACATCCCCTATGTGGACGCCATCCGGCAGTTCGGCGAGCACGGGCTGGCCGACGTCCTCGCACGGCATCCGCAGGTCGTGGCCGTCCTGTGCGGGCACGCGCACACGTCCGCGGCGACCATGTTCGCCGGACGGCCCCTGCTCGTCGCGCCCGGCGTCGTGTCCACGCTCCGGCTGCCGGGCGAGGAGGGCATCGTCGACCTTGAGGCGCCGCCGGGCTTCGCGCTGCACGTCCTGCACGACGACCTGCGGCTGACCACCCACTACCGGACCGTCTGACCGGCCCGCGCACACCGCCGGGCGGCGGACCGCCGCGCCGCGCCGTCCCGGCGCGGCGGTCCCGTCGAGCGGTTCCGCGGGTCAGGCCCCCAGGCGCTTGGCCAGGGTCGGCAGCAGGCGGAGGGCGTTGCCGCGGTTGACGGCGGCGTGCGCCTTGCCGTTCAGGGCGGGGTCCCGGTCGAGCGTCTCGGTGGCCAGGGCGACCTCGGGGGCGAGGACCTGGGGCCAGTCGGTACCGAAGAGCAGCCGCCCGTGCCCGGCGGCGGCCAGCAGGGTCGGGGTCGAGTACGGCGAGACGGGCGTCGCGGTGTCGTAGTAGAACCGCCGGACCGCCCGCCGGAACGCCTCGGGGCTCGGCCCCTCGCCCTGCCGTCCGGCGTGCTCGACGCGTCCGCCGATGTAGGGCAGGAAGCCGCCCGCGTGGGAGAGGATCACCGACAGCCGCTTGTAGCGGTCGAGGGTCCCCGCGGCGATGAGGCTGAGGGCCGTCCGGGTGGTGTCCAGCATGAAGTCGGCGACCCACTCCTCGATCCCCGGCACGGGACGCGCGTCCGCGAGCCCGACGGGATGGGTGAACACGACGGCGCCCCGCCTGTCCAGCTCGGCGAACAGCGGCTCGAACGCCGGGTCGCCCAGGTAGCGGCCGTCGGCGTTGTCCATCATCAGGACGCCGTCGGCGCCCAGCTCGTCCAGCGCGTACGCGGCCTCCTTGAGCGCCACGTCCACGTGGAGCAGCGGGAGGTAGGCGAAGAACCCGAACCGGGTGGGATGGTCCCGCACCAGGTCGGCCAGCGATTCGTTGAACACGCGCGTGCCGGCGACGGCGAGTTCCCGGTCGCGGAACGCCGTGGGCGGCGCGGGGGCCGAGGCCACGCCCGCCTGCATGCCGACGGCGTCCATCGTGTCGAGGGTCTTCGAGAGGTCCCAGTCCCCCCAGCGCGGGCCGCCCTCGGGCGGCAGGAGGCCGTGGTCGACGGCCCATCGCCGCATCGCGGGCGGGAGCGCGTGGTGGTGGGTGTCGATCCGCCCCCCGCGCGGCCCGTTTCCGGCGAAGGCGGCCCGCGCCGGGCCCAGGCCGGTGACGGCGGCGGTCGCGGAGGCCAGGGCGGTCGTCCGGATCACACCTCGACGGCTCGGCCCGGTGGACGTCCGGTCGCTTTCCTCGGCATGCATGTCTCTCCTCGGTGTCGATGACAGCCGCCCGAAAGGGAGTATATGAGACTGTCTCGACTGAGACCATATCGTTCCGCCCTAAACTTGGGGCGTGGCCACCGAACCTCCGGGACCCGCGCCGACGGCGCTGGGCGATCCCCGGTCCGACGACAAGGCGCTGGGGCTGCTGCTCGCCTCCGCGCACGACGCGGCGCGGTCCGCGCTGAACGCCGAACTGCGCCCGCTCGGCATCGAGACCCGGCACTTCGGCGTCCTGGTCGCCCTCGACCGGGCGGGGCCGACCAGCCAGCGCGGGCTCGGGGCGCTGCTCGGCCTGGACAAGTCCGCCGTCGTCCGGATCATGGACGAGCTGGAGCGGCTGGGCCTCGCCGTCCGCAGGCGCGCGGAGCACGACCGGCGCGCCTACGCGATCGAGCTGACCGCCGAGGGCCGCCACCACGCGCGCGTGTCGGCGGCGACGGCGGACGAGCTGAGCGCCCGCCTGTTCGGCTGGCTCTCCCCCGCCGACCGGGAGCGCCTCGTCACGCTGCTCACGGGCATTCTGTCCCGCGCGGACGACGCTTCGACCGGCACCGAAACGAATCGCCCCTAGCCTGGGACGTGGAGACGAGGGGGCACCGGATGAACGACCGGTTCAGGAGTCTGCACCGCGCGGACCGCACGCTGCTGCTGCCCAACGCGTGGGACTTCGCGACCGGCGCCGCGCTGGCGCGGGCGGGCTTCCCCGCGGTCGGCACGACGAGCCTCGGGGTCGCGGCCGCGGCCGGGAAGCCCGACGCGGCGGGCGGCACCCGCGCCGAGACGCTCGCGCTGGCCCGGTCGCTCGCCCGGCTCCCGGTGCCGGTCACCGTCGACATCGAGGGCGGTTTCTCCTCCCGTCCCGAGGAGGTCGGAAGGCTGGTCGCCGAACTCGCCGGATACGGGGTCGCCGGGGTCAACCTGGAGGACGGGCGCGCGGACGGGACGCTCACGCCGCTCGGCCACCAGATCGAGACCATCCAGGCGGTGAAGGAGGCCGCGCCCGAGGTGTTCCTCAACGCGCGCACGGACACGTTCTGGCTGGGCGAGGGCGACCCCGACCGCCCGGAGACGCTGCGCCGGGTGCGCGGGTACGCGGACGCGGGCGCCGACGGCGTGTTCGTCCCGTCCGTCGTCGCCGACGGCGACATCCGCGCCGTGCTGGACGCCGTGGACGTGCCGCTCAACGTCCTGCTCATTCCGGGCAAGGCCGAGTACGCGCGGCTCGCGGAACTCGGCGTGCACCGGGTGAGCCTCGGGTCGCTGCTGTTCCGCAGGGCGCTCCAGGCCACGGTCGCCGCGGCTCTGGAGACCGTCGCCGCGGCCCCATCCGTCCTGGACGCCTCCGGCCCGCCCGGCGCGGGCGAGGACGGCAGGAGCGGGACGGAGTTTCCCGTCCCGTCCTACCAGGAGATCCAGGACCTCCTGGCGCCGTGACAAGGGTCGGCGAGGCCCTCAAGGACCGGCGCCGGTGGCACCGACCTCCTGCAACGCCTTGAGGCCCACGCCCCGCGAGGTCGTCGCCGGTGGGTGCCGAGAACGATCCTCACGACGACGACGTCCTGGAGGCCGACAGCCGATCCCTGCCGCCATGAGTCACCACGCCCCGCGAGGTCGTCGCCGGCGGGTGCCGAGAACGATCCTCACGACGACGACGTCCTGGAGGCCGACAGCCCGATCCCTGCCGCCTTGAGGCACGCGCGGTCCGTCCAGCGACCGCGACAGCCGTATCGCCTCCGACCAGCGACGCTCTCGCGACCGGGCGGCGCATCACCGCCGAGCCTGCTCGTTGGGGCAGGTTCGGTCTTTCCGAAACGCGGGGCGGCGGGAGCGCGGTCAGTCGCGGCGGGCGGCGACGGCCTTGCTGTGGGAGTCGACGGCGTCCTGCAGGAAGCGGGACGACTCGGCGAGCATGCCGCGTTCCCGTTCCTTCGCCAGCGCGGCCAGGCGGTGGAGCGGGACGACGGTCTGGGTGAAGCCGAGCGGCGTGTTCGACCGGATCATCGGGATCCGGTCGTAGGAGTCGGACAGGCCGAGGTCCTGGTAGCCCCAGCGGCTCGGCACCTCGCGCAGCATCGACTCGCCCAGGTAGCGGACGGCGCCGGACACGAACGGGTCGGTTCCCGCGACGATGACCGAGTCCCAGTCGGTGTGGCGCTCCAGGACGAGCGGCTCCAGGGCGTCCAGCGAGGCGGGCGAGAAGTCGAAGGGGAACGCCTCGGGCAGGAACTCGGCGCGCCACCGGTCGAGCGCCTCGGCCATGCCCGACGTCCAGTCGTCGAGGTACTCGCGGGCGGGGCCGGTCATGCGGGCGCGGTCGCTCTGCATGTACCAGTCGGGGGTGCCGGCCTCGGCCGTCGGCGGGTCGGCGCGCGGCGGCTTCACGCGGTCGAGGCCCTCCAGGTCGAGGCCGAACTCGTCGTGCAGGACGCGCGCCTGCGCGGGCGTCGCGAGCACGTACACGTCGTCGTCCTCGGCGTCCTCGCCGGGCAGCGCGTAGAACATCCGGGGGTCGGCGCCGCCGGGTTCGAGGTCGTCGATGCACTCCATCACGGTCAGCAGGTCGAGGTGCTCCCCCGACTCGTGCTCGACGACCCACCACACCGGCTCGCCGTCGCGCAGGAAGTGCAGGCTCTCCTCGCCGTCCTCGTCCTCGACCAGCTCGACGTCGGCGATCCGCACGCTGCCGCCGCACTCGGCGGCGCTCTCCAGGATCTCGCGGTAGCCGTCCTCCAGGTCGTCGACGCCGCCCGCGTGCGCCCACACGACCAGGCCGCACCCGTCGAGGACGTCGAGGACGTCCGCCTCCTCCGGCTCGTCGTCGGGGCCGGGCGGCGGCTCGCCGAGCGCGGCGAGCGCCGCGGCGGTCTCGTCCTCGGACGCCATGCCGAGCTCCACCAGCCGGCCTGCCAGGCCCCGGTACGTCGTGTTGACCATGCCCGGATCATGCCAGGTCCCTCCGACATTCCGCCGCGTTTCCGCCCGCCGCGTCCAACCCGTTGCGCTCCGGCCCGCAACGTGCCGAGCCGGCGCCGACGCCCCTAGGGGACGGCGTCGATCCCCCGGCGGGACCGGAGCCAGTGGGTGCGTTCGGCCGCGACGTAGGACGCGCCGTCCGGCCCGTCGGAGCCCTCGTGCCAGGGGCGCATGCCGAGCTGCTCGGCGACGGCGGCCGAGGAGGCGCTGCTCACGTCGATCTCGGCGGTGATGCGGCGCAGGCCGACGACCTCGAACGCGTAGCCGAGCACCGCGCGGGACGCCTCGACCGCGAGGCCCTGGCCCCAGCGGTCGGGCTCCAGGCTGTAGAGGATCTCGACGTCGACGGCGCCGCCCGCGGGGCCGTCGTGGCGGCGCAGGCCCGCCACGCCGACCAGCCGGGCGCCGTGCGGCTCGGACAGGCGGTGCGGGTCGCCGAGGCCGTGCGGGCCGGACAGGCCGGGCGCGCTCGGCCGCAGGGCCCACAGCCCGTAGCCCTCGACCGCGAAGTCCCGCTGGCTCGCGGCGATGATGCCGGTGACCTGCACGGGTGAGATCACCTGGTCGCCGAACAGGTGGCGCCGGACGAGAGGGCCCGTCCAGTGCGTGTGCAGGGCGCGGTGGTCGCTCATGGCGACCGGGTGCAGGACCAGCCGTCCGGTCCGCAGCACCGCGTTCCTGGCCCGTGGCGCCGCGCTCCCGGGGCCCAGCACGGCGCTCCCGGCCCGCAGCGGCTCACTCATGCCCGTCCTCCGACGCGAACCCCGACCCGGCCCCCGGTCGCCACCCGGCCTCGGGCTCGGGCGGCCACTGGGGCTCGGGCTCCCCGTCCGGCAGACCCACCCGGAAGACCCGCAGCTGGAGCGCCAGCGCCGAGTAGTAGCCGACGAGCGTGACCAGCTCGACGACGGCGGCGCGGCCGAGCGTCGCCACCGCCTCGGTGAACACGGCGTCGCCGAGGTCGCGCTCGGCGGCGAGCTGGCGGACCGCCTCGTACACCACCCGCTCGCGGACGTCGGCGAACAGCGGCGCGCGGCCCTCGCGCAGCGCGGCCATCTCGTCCTCGCCGAGGCCGGCGCGGCGGCCGGTGCGCTCGTGGGCGTACCACTCGAAGTCCGAGCGCAGGTGCGCGGCGACGACCAGCGTCGCGATCTCCCGCTCCCGCCCGGTGAACGCGGTGCGGAAGCGCAGCGCGGCGCCGAGGTCCTGGAGCGGCAGGCCGACCGAGGGGCTGTAGAGCATCGCGTTGAAGGGGCCGAGGAGCCGGCCCGCGTCGTCGATGAACCGGAACGCCGGACGGCGGGCCGCGCGGGGACCGCCGGTCACGGCCTCGTAGACGGCCCGCTGCTCGTCGCCGAGCGAGCCGGGGAACAACAGCGGCAGGCGCGTCGCGACCGGCTCGCGCCCGCGCCGGCCGGCCGGGCGTCGATCGTTGACGTGCTCACCGTTCGCGGGGTCGATCACTTACCGCACGCTAGGCCGTCGGCGCGGTCGCCTCAACCCCCGTCCGGAATGTGAAACCCCGCGCACACGAGGACATGGCGGTTACGTAACAGCGCGCCGCTTCCGACGACAGGTGAAATGGCAGGTGAATCCGAACCGGCCGAACCGCGTCGCCGCCCGGAACGGTCCGGTCTCTTGTGGGCGGATGCCCCCCACGCCCCCCGGAACGGCTCTCCCCCCTGGCAGGATGGGCCGGTGACCGGCATCTATGACGATCCCTGGGCGTACGAGTTGGCGTGCTCGTTCCGCGAGGTGCCCGCCGAGGTGGAGGTGTTGCTCGCGTGGTGCGCCGAGCACCGCCCTGAAGGCGCGGGCCCCGTCCGGACGGTGCTGGAGCTGGCCGCCGGGCCCGCCGAGCACGCCCGCGAGATGGCCCGCCGCGGCCTGACCGCCACCGCGCTCGACCTGAACCCGGCGATGTGCGCCCACGCCGCCGCCGAGGCCGGGCGCGCCGGGGTCGCGCTGGAGGTCGTCCAGGACGACATGACCCGGTTCGACCTCGGCCGGCGGTTCGACCTGGTCGTGACCATGCTGGACTCCACGTCCCACCTGATGACGCTGGACGCGTTCGTCGCGCACCTGCGCCGCGTCGCCGCGCACCTGGCCCCGGACGGCCTCTACGTGGTGGAGATGTCGCACCCGCGCGACCGGCTCGGCGGCGACGAGCCGAGCGTGAGCACGGGCTGGACTGTCGAACGCGGCGGCGTCCGCGCCACCGTGCGCTGGGGCGAGCCCTCGGACCGGCTCGACCCGATCACCCAGGTCTCCGACGACCAGGTCACGATGACGATCGACGGCGACGGGTCCGGCGGGCGGGAGCCGCGCGTGATCCGCGACGTCGTCCCCTACCGGTTCTGGACGGCCACCGAGGTGGACGCGGCGGTCCGCCTGGCGGGCGGGCTCGCCGTCGCGGCCCAGTACGGCGACTTCGGGGCCGGTGAGGACGCCGTTCCCCTCACCGGCCCCGACGCGTGGCGCATGCTGACCGTCCTGCGCCCCGCCTGATCGAGCGGCGGGGCCCCGCCGCTCGATCAGGGGGTGGGCGCCCAGCCGGGCATCGGGTGGGCGGCGAGCATGTCGCGGACCTGGCCCGCGACCCGTCCGAGGGCCGCCTCGTCCTGCTTGGCGGCGGCCTGGACGGCCTCGTCGATCCAGCCCGCGATCTGCGGCATCCGCTCCTCGGTCAGCCCGCGGGTGGTGATCGCCGCGGTGCCGAGCCGCAGCCCGGACGGGTCGAACGGCGTGCGCGGGTCGAACGGGACGGCGTTGTAGTTCAGCTCGATGCCGGCCCGGTCGAGCGCCTGCGCGGCGGGCTTGCCGGGGACGCCCTTGTTCGTGAGGTCGATCAGGACGAGGTGGTTGTCGGTGCCGCCGGAGACCAGGTCGTAGCCGCGTTCCAGCAGCGCCGCGGCCAGCGCCCTGGCGTTCGCGACGATCTGCCGGGCGTAGCGGGCGAACTCCGGTGCCGCGGCCTCCTTCAGGGCCACGGCGATCGCGGCGGTGGTGTGGTCGTGCGGGCCGCCCTGCAATCCGGGGAAGACGGCCCGGTCGATCGCTTTGGCGTGCTCGCCGGTCGACAGGATCATCGCGCCGCGCGGGCCGCGCAGGGTCTTGTGCGTGGTCGTGGTGACCACCTCGGCGTGGCCCACCGGGGACGGGTGCGCGCCGCCCGCGATCAGCCCGGCGATGTGGGCGACGTCGGCGACCAGCACCGCGCCGACCTCGCGCGCGATCTCGGCGAAGGCCGGGAAGTCGATCGTGCGCGGGATCGCGGTGCCGCCGCACCAGATGACCTTCGGGCGCTCATGGAGGGCGAGGTCGCGTACCTGGTCCATGTCGACCCGCCCGGTGTCGGCGCGGACCTCGTAGCGGACCGGACGGAACCACTTGCCGGTCGCCGACACCGTCCACCCGTGGGTGAGGTGGCCGCCCATCGGCAGCGACAGCCCCATCACCGTGTCGCCCGGCTCCAGGAACGCCAGGTACACGGCGAGGTTGGCGGGCGAGCCCGAGTACGGCTGGACGTTGGCGTGCTCGGCGCCGAACAGCGCCTTCGCCCGGTCGATCGCCAGCAGCTCGACCGGGTCGATGTTCTGCTGGCCCTCGTAGTAGCGCCGCCCGGCGTACCCCTCGGAGTACTTGTTGGTCAGGACGGAGCCGGTGGCCTCCAGCACGGCGGGCGAGACGTAGTTCTCCGAGGCGATCAGCCGGATCTTCTCGAACTGGCGGCGGGCCTCCGCCTCGACCAGTCCGGCGATCTCCGGATCGCCGTCGCGCAGGTGGGGGATGGCGGGTTCGTGCATGACAGCCTCCGCGCTGCTCACGCCGGGACGCGTCGTACGGCCCCGACGAACGGGGACCCGTACACCCAGGCGCGCGGTGTGCGGACCGCTTTCGCTCCCCGGTGGTCGTCTCCACCTTGACTGCGCCAGTCGCGTGGGCGCCATCATAGCCGCCGGCCCGCCGCCGTCCCAGACCGTCAACGCGCCCCGATCCCGTCGCGCTCGGCGGACCCGTCCCGCCCGGAGGGCTCCCCGTGCTCCTCGCCGGGAGGCGCGCGGTCGGGCCAGGAGACGACGATCAGGCCGCCGAGCAGGAGCAGCGAGCCCGCCGCGACCGGCGCCGCCATCCGCTCGCCGAGCACCGCGATCGCGAGGCCGGTGGCGACCAGCGGCTCGGCCAGGCTGAGCGTCCCGGCGGTCGCGGCGCTCACCCGGACGAGGCCGGTGACGAAGAACATGTACGCGGCGGCGGTGGTGGCGATCCCGAGCCAGCCGACCAGGGCCAGCGGGCGGGGGTCGGCGAGCGCGGGCAGCCCGGCGAGCGTCCAGGGCAGCAGGGCCGAGCCGCCGGCGAGCAAAGTGACCGAGACCGCCGCGGTCATGCCCACGTCCCGCCCGGTCAGCGTCTTGGCCGAGACGGTGTAGACGCCGAAGCACGTCCCGCCGGCCAGCCCGAGCGCGATGCCTCCCAGATCGGCGTCTGCGGACGACCCGGGGACCGTCAGCAGGCCGACGCCGCCGACGGCGCAGGCCGTCCCGGCCCACCAGCGGCGGCTGAGCCCCGTGCCGAGGACGAGCCGCTCGCACAGCCCGGTCGAGACGGGCGCCAGCCCGAACACGACGGCGGTCGCGACGGCGGCGCCGGTGCGGTCGACCGCGCCGAAGAACGACGCCTGGAAGGTGCCGGTCGCGGTCGCGGCGGCGAGGATCGGCGGCCACGCCGGGCGGCGCAGCGTCAGGAACGACCGCGGGTTCGTCGCGAGCACCACGGCGGCGAGGACGAGCCCGCCCGTGATGATCCGCGCTCCTCCGACGGCGACGGGGCTCGCGGACGGCTCCGCGAGCACCTGCGCGGGACCCACCGTTCCCCAGAGGACGCCCGCGGCGAGCACCAGCAGCACCCCGGACGAGTTGTTCCGTCGGTTCATGCCCTCGACGCTAGGAGGACGTGCGGCGCCTCGGTCCTTTAGCCGCCATTCCTTCGGCCGGCCTCCCCGGGGCCGTCATCCGTTCGCTCGGGCGACCCGGGCATGAAGATCAACTGTAGGACGTTCGGCGGTCCCGGCGCTCGGAGCGCGGAAGTTCGGACTGCTCGACGGGCTGGACGTACTCGAACACCACCGTCGTGCGGACGTCCACGAACTCCTTGCGGCGCGCCAGCCGGTCGAGGACGAAATCGCGCAGGTACGCGGTGCTCGGGACCGCCACGTGCACCAGCAGGTCCTCGTTGCCCGTCACCACGTACACCCCGACCGACTCGGGCAGCGAGGCCATGGTGTCGCGGGCCGACTCGATCGCCTCCCGCGACTGCGGCCGGATCCGGATCGAGATCAGCGCCTGGACGCTGCGGTCGAGCCGCTCCAGGTCGGCCACCGCGTGGAAGCCGGTGATGACCCCCCGGGCCCGCAGCGCCCGCGTGCGCTCCAGCGCGGTCGAGGGGGCGATCCCGACCGCCTCGGCCAGCTCGCGGTTCGTCTGGCGCCCGTCGCGCTGCAGCCGCCGCAGGATCGCCTGGTCCACCGCGTCCATCGAGAATCCCTCCCGGTCGGGGGGCGCCGAACTCCCGCGCGGGGAACGCGCCCCGGCACCCCGTCCTCCGAAGATTATTCGCCCATGGCGAAGCAGGCCCACCCGGGGCGCGGAGAAGGTGCGGGCATGAGAAAGCGCATGACCCCGGGAGGGGGCCATGCGCCTGGGTCGTTCCGCGGCGGCCTCAGCCGTCGCGCGAGTGCGGTGGCCGACCGGTGGGGCGACGCCGAAGGCGGGCCCCACCGGGAAGATCGCGAAGCGGTGCCGCACTCGCCGAAGGAACGGTCACGCCCCGAGCCGTCAGGCGAGGGGCGTGGGCCGGGACTTCATGAACACGGATCAACTGCGGCCCGCGGCCTCCAGCGCCCGCTTGACGGCGGCGCGCTTCTGGCGGAGCTTGGCGAGCGCCTCCTCAAGGATGGCCTCGCCGTCCTCGTCGCTGCGCCGCTCCTTCACGTAGGCCAGGTGCGTCTTGTACGGCTCGGTCTTCGGCGGCGCAGGCGGGTTCTCCGAGTCCTGGCCGGCGGGGAACCCGCAGCGCGGGCAGTCCCAGGTCTCGGGGACCGCGACGTCGGTCGCGAAACTGGGGCGGGTCTCGTGCCGGTTGGCGCAGTAGAAGGTCACCCAGACGCGGGGGGCGGCGTCGCCGCGCTCCGCCTCTCCCATCGGACCGGCCCCGACACGGCTGCCCCGAATCGCGTTGCCACTACCCACGGACTACTCCTCGCTCATTCTGCCGATGCCGCCCGTGACCTCCGAGGGCGGCGCGGCGCTCGTACGTATGGTTCAGGCGGCTCAGCCGACGCCCTTGTGCTTGAACAGCAGCCCGAGCACCACGATCGAGGCGAACCAGAGCACACCGACGCCGACGGTCAGGCGGTCGAGGTTGCGCTCCACGACCGACGACCCGCCCAGGGACGAGTTGATCCCGCCGCCGAACATGTCGGACAGGCCACCACCCTTGCCCTTGTGCATCAGGACGAGGACCACCATCAGCAGGCTCGTGACGATGAGCACGATGGACGATGCGATGATCACAGTTCTTCAACGCCTTCTCTGGCCGGTCCCGCCGGGAGCGGGCTCGTCTGTCGTTCAGGACCTTGCCTGTGGTTCAGGTTCTACCTGTCGTTCGGTCGTGCTCGTGTTCACGTTCGGTGCTGGCGGGCGGAGGGTCGAGCCGGACGGTTTACCCGTCCGGTACGAAGGGTACGACGAAGTCTCCCCTGGTACGGCAAGAACCCCCATGTGATACCGAATTGATCAGTTTGATCAGACGGGGAGATCACGGTACCGGCAGATCTTGACGAACTCCCCCGGGTCCAGGCTGGCACCACCGACCAAAGCGCCGTCGACGTCCGGCTGCGCCATGATCCCGGCGATGTTCCCGCCCTTCACCGAGCCGCCGTACAGGATACGCGCCTGATCGGCCACTCCGCCCTCGTAGAGTTCGGCGATTCGCGTCCTGATGGCGCCGCAGACCTCCTGCGCGTCCTTCGGGGTGGCGGTCTCGCCGGTGCCGATCGCCCAGACGGGCTCGTAGGCGATCACGCTGCGCCGCACCTGCTCGGCGGTGAGCTTGTCGAGCGCGCCGTCCACCTGCGTCAGGACGTGCGGGACGTGCTCGCCGGCCTTGCGGACTTCCAGCCCCTCCCCCACGCACACGATCGGCGTGATGTCGGCGGCGAGGGCGGCCCTGGCCTTGGCGTTGACGAGCGCGTCGTCCTCGCCGTGGTACTGGCGGCGCTCGGAGTGCCCGACGGTGACGTAGGAGCAGCCGAGCTTGGCCAGCATCGACGCGGCGATCTCGCCGGTGTAGGCGCCGGAGGCGTGCTGGGAGACGTCCTGCGCGCCGTACCCGATCGCGAGGCGGTCGGCCTCGATCAGCGTCTGGACCGAGCGCAGGTCGGTGAACGGCGGGAGCACGACGACGTCCACGGCGTCGTGGTCGGCCTCCTTGAGCGCGAACGCCATCTTCTGGACGAGCAGGATCGCGTCCAGGTGGTTCTTGTTCATCTTCCAGTTGCCGGCCATCAGCGGCTTGCGGGAAGGGGTCACGGGGGCCATCGGTCAGTCCTCCAGGGCCTGCAGGCCGGGCAGCGTCCTGCCTTCGAGGTATTCGAGGCTGGCGCCGCCGCCGGTCGAGATGTGGGAGAAGGCGCCCTCGTCGAAGCCGAGGCGCCGGACGGCGGCGGCGGAGTCGCCGCCGCCGACCACGGTGAACGCGCCGTTCCGGGGGGTGTGGGGGGTCGTCCCCCCACCAGGGTCCGCGGCGGAGTCGATGAGGCCCTGGGCGACGGCGCGGGTGCCGTGCGCGTAGGGCTCCATCTCGAACACGCCCATGGGGCCGTTCCAGAACACGGTCCGCGTGCCGGCGAGGCGGGACGCGAACAGCTTGCCGGACTCGGGGCCGATGTCGAGGCCGAGCCGGTCGGCGGGGATCGCGTCGGCCGGGACCACCGCGTGCTCGGCGTCGGCCGCGAACGCGGTCGCGGCCACGATGTCGACGGGCAGGACGAACTCCACGCCCGTCTCCTCGGCGCGCCGCAGGTATTCGCGGACCGTGTCGAGCTGCTCCTCCTCCAGCAGGCTCCTGCCGACCTCGTGGCCCTGCGCCTTGAGGAAGGTGAACACCATCCCGCCGCCGATCAGGATGCGGTCGGCCTTGCCGAGCAGGTTGTCGATCACGCCGAGCTTGTCGGACACCTTCGAGCCGCCGAGGACGACCGCGTAGGGGCGCTCGACGTCCTCGGTGAGCCGCCGCAGCACCCCGACCTCGGTGGCGATCAGCCCGCCGGCGGCGTGCGGGAGCCGCGCCGGGACGTCGTAGACACTGGCGTGCTTGCGGTGCACGGCCCCGAACCCGTCACCGACGTAGAGGTCGGCGAGGCCCGCGAGGCGGTCGGCGAACGCGCCGCGCTCGGTGTCGTCCTTGCTGGTCTCGCCCGGCTCGAAGCGCAGGTTCTCCAGCAGCGCGACGCCGCCGTCGGCGAGGCCGGCGACGGTGGCGGCGGCGGACTCCCCGGCGACGTCGGCGGCGAACGCCACGTCCGCGCCGAGCAGCTCGCCGAGCCTGGCCGCGACGGGCGCCAGCGACAGCTCGGGCCTCACCTGTCCCTTGGGACGGCCGAGGTGGGCGCAGACGACGACCCTGGCGCCCCTGGCCCGCAGCGCCTCGATCGTCGGCAGGCTCGCCCTGATCCGCCCGTCGTCGGTGATCCGGCCGTCCTCCAGCGGGACGTTCAGGTCCGAGCGGACGAGCACCCGCCGTCCGGCGACGTCGAGATCGTCAATGGTGCGCATCGGGATGCGTTGTCCTTCCGGATACGGCCGCGCCGTGGCCTGCCGCCCGGGGGGGCGCGGCCACGGCGCGGTCAGATGGCACGGCGCCGGCGGCGGGTCAGAGCTGCGAGCCGACGAGCTTGACGAGGTCGACGAGGCGGTTGGAGTAGCCCCACTCGTTGTCGTACCAGCCGACGACCTTGACCTGGTCGCCGATGACCCGGGTCAGCCCGGAGTCGTAGATGCACGACGACGGGTCGGTGACGATGTCGCTGGAGACGATCGGGTCCTCGGTGTAGGTCAGGTAGCCCTTGAGCGGGCCCTCGGCGGCGGCCTTGAACGCGGCGTTGACCTCGTCCACCGTGACCTCGCGGGACAGGGTGGCGGTGAGGTCGGTCGCCGAGCCGGTCGGCACCGGGACGCGCATCGCGAAGCCGTCGAGCTTGCCGTTCAGCTCGGGCAGCACCAGGCCGATGGCGACGGCGGCGCCGCTGGAGGCGGGCACGACGTTGATCGCGGCGGCGCGGGCGCGGCGCAGGTCCTTGTGCGGGGCGTCCTGGAGGTTCTGGTCCTGGGTGTAGGCGTGGATCGTCGTCATCAGGCCCTTCTCGATGACGAAGCTGTCGTGCAGCACCTTGGCCAGCGGCGCCAGGCAGTTGGTCGTGCAGGACGCGTTGGAGATCACCGTGTGCGCGGCCGGGTCATAGCGGTCCTCGTTGACGCCGAGCACGACGGTGAGGTCCTCGTTCTTGGCCGGGGCGGAGATGATCACCTTCTTGGCGCCGTTGTCGGCGTGCACCTTGGCCTTGGCGGCGTCGGTGAAGAACCCGGTGGACTCCACCACGATGTCGACGCCGACGTCGCCCCACTTGAGGTTGGCCGGGTCGCGCTCCTCGAACGCCTTGATCGACTTGCCGCCGACGACGATCTCGTCCTCGGTGGCGTGCACGTCCTCGGGGAAGCGGCCGAGGATGCTGTCGTACTTGAGCAGCTGCGCGAGGGTGGCGTTGTCGGTCAGGTCGTTGACCGCCACGATCTCGATGTCGGCTCCGCTCGCCTTCACGGCGCGGTAGAAGTTGCGGCCGATCCGGCCGAACCCGTTGATGCCTACTCGGATGGTCACGGAACGGCTCTCCTCATACGTCGTCTCACCCGGTGTGACCGGGCCGTCCTCCAGCGTCGGACCGGGGCCTTCCCCCGTGCTCTCGACCCTATCCAATGACCCGCGAGTAGCCCGACACCGGTCGAGAAGGAAGTCACGGGGGGCGGCGGCCCGGCTCACGTGGGCGGTCACGGCCGGGCCCGCCCCCGCCGGAGGGGCGGGCCGGCCCGTGGCCGGGTCAGCGGGCGAACTGGTAGCGCCCGACCACCTTTCCGGCGGAGTTCAGAAGGTTGAACACACCGGTGACCCGCTCCCCCTCGCGCCGCGGGCGGTACACGCGCGGCGCGGTCGCGAAGATCGTCACGGCTCCGCGGCGGCCCACCGCGACCCGGCCGCAGGCGGCCTCGCCCTGGCCGCCGCCTCCGCACGCGAACCGCATGCGGGTGCCGTCGTCGTAGACGGCCTCGAAGGAGGCGACCGGCACCCTGGCGAACCCCACCCAGGACGCCTCTCCGGCCCCGCGTTCGCCGGAGTAGCCGACGAAGGAGTTCCAGCCCCGGGGAGCGACCCGGGTGTAGGGAACGCAGGTCATCCGGCGCCCGGCCTCGCTCAGGGCCTGGATCTGGATGTTCCCCGATGCCTGCTCCGCCACGACGAACCACCGGTTCGGCCTACCGGGATCACGCAGCGCGCCGAGCTTCCGCAGCGCCCGCCCCCGCTCCTGCGGAGGGGTGGCGCCGGCGCACAGTTCGGCCAGCGTCGCGGCGGCCTCCGGTTGGGCGGGCAGCCGCGGGGGCGGGTTCGCGCTCCCCGGGGCGAGCGGGCCGGCGCGGTGGTCCCGGCCGCTCCCGCCACCGCCGCCGGGCAGGTGCGAGGGCACCAGCGTGACGGCGACGGCCGTGCAGGCGACGGCGGACGCGGCGAGGACGGGTCCGGCCAGCCGGCGCCTACCGCCCCGGCGGCTCCCGCCCGCGCCGCGGCCGGCGCGGTTTCGCACGCGCTCCCATGCGTCGGGGCTCACCGAGTACGACTCGCCCTGGACGCGCAGCGCCTCCCGCAGCGCCTCCTCGATGTCCCTCTTCCCGCCTTCCGTCATTCCGGTGCACCTCCCAGGGCGCGTTGCAGGGCGGCGATGCCGCGCCTGATGTGGGTCTTGGCGGAGCCGGCCGAGACGTCCATCGCCTCGGCCACCTCCTGGTCGGTGAGGTCGAGCCAGTACCGCAGGACGAGGGCCTCGCGCTGCCTGCGCGACAGGCCGTCCAGCGCGACGATCAGCTCGCGGTGGCCCTCCCGGTCGAGCACCACCAGCTCGGCGGCGGCGGCCGGCTCGGGCGGCGGGGGCTGCCGGAGCCGGACCAGGCGCAGGTGCCGCCGCCGGTTGCGGGTCAGGTTGCAGACGGTGGCGCGCAGGTAGGCGGGGGCGGTCTCGGGACGCCGCAGCGCCCCGCCGCGCCCCTGGAGGCGGGCGAAGGCCTCCTGCGCCACGTCCTCCGGGTCGTCCGCGCCCAGCAGGCCGGCGAGCCCCACGAGCCGCGGGTAGTGGGCCGCGAACAGCTCCTCCAGCACGGAACCGGACAGGGTCACCGCCTCGCGGTGGCCAAGATCTTCAACGGACATCACACCGTTAGGACACCCGGACGGGGGTACGGATGACAGGGGACGCCGCACGTTCCGTAACGTCGCCCAGCGTTCACCATCCCGTCACCGGCGGCCGTCAACCACCGCCGGAAGTGATGTGTCTCTGACCCGTGCACAAACGATCTTCAGGAAAGTCGCGCCGCGCCGGGGGCACCGCCGCGGGCAGGGCCGCGGGCGGGTTCGCGGCGGCGGTGGCGCTGTCGGCGCTGGTCACGGCGTGCAGCGGGTCGACCGGGTCGGCGCCGTTCGGGCCGGCCTCACCGGGCGGCCCCGAGGGCGGCGTGAGCGCCCACGCGGGCAGCGGGAGCAGGGCGAAGTGCCTCGGCTTCAACGGCCTGGACGGGCTGAATCCGGCGGCTGAGGTCCGCGCCGGCCGGTTCAGGATCCCCGGGTCGGCCGCGACGCGGGTCGCCACCGGCACCGACGTCGACTGGGGCCTGGACCCCTTCAACGACCGGACGTGGCAGCTCTGGCTGCACTCCCTCGAATGGCTCGGCGGCGCGATCAAGGAGTACGAGCGGACGCGCGACCCGTCCGACCTGGACCTCGCCGCCGGGATCGCCCGGGACTGGCTCGCCGACAACGCCGGACCGGAGCGCTTCGACGAGCACCGGCGCGAGTCGATCTCCGAGGGCACCAAGTTCCGGCTGGCGACGCTGGTCTGCCTGCGCCGGTACCGGTCCGGGCGCTGGCTGGACGAGGCGATCGCCAGGCACGCCGAGTGGCTCGCCGACCCGAGGCACTACTCCGGCCCCTGGAACCACGGCACCGACGAGTCCATGATCTTGATGACGGCGGGCTGCGGGATCGGGCGCACCGACCTCATCGACACCGGTCAGCGCCGACTGCTGGACTCGATGCTCGCCCCGCCCGGCGGAGCGCGCCCCGCCATCGACGAGGAGGGCGCCAACAACGAGCAGTCCACGCACTACTCCGTCTACAACCGGGGCCGGTGGCGGCTGGCGTTCGCGGTGATGCGCCAGTGCGGGCGCCCCGCCCCGCGCGAGCTGCTCGACCGGCACCGCAGGATGGACGAGTTCATCGCGTTCCAGACGACGCCCGCCGGGGACCAGCTCCAGATCGGCGAGTCCTACGCGGCCAGGGCGTCCGACATCAGCGCGCTGGGGAACGGCCCGCTCAGGTACGTCGCCACCGGCGGCGCCAAGGGCACGCCGCCGCGCGAGCGGGCCCGCGTCTACCAGGCCGGATACGTCATGGGACGCTCCGGGTGGGGCAGGCAGGGCCGGAGGTTCGCCGACGAGATGTCCTACACCGCGCGGTTCGGGCCCGGCCGGTACGCGCACGGCCAGAACGACCACATGGCGCTGACCTTCCACGCGCTCGGCCGCGACATCATCGTCCCGAGCGGGCACATCGGCTACAGCGACCCGCAGTGGAACACCTGGCTGCGCTCGCCCGACGCGCACAGCGCGCTCGTCGTGCGGGGCGCGGAGTTCGACCCGAAGGCCGCGACGGAGCTGACCGCGCACCGGTTCCTGCGCGGCGCCGACACGTTCCGGTTCACCGACACCGCCTTCGCCGGGACGACCCGGTCCCGCTCGGTGCTCGCCGCCTCCGACCCCGACGCCCTGCTGGTGCTGGACGACGCCGCGTCCGCCGCGTCCGTCCCCGTGGAGCAGCTCTGGCACCTGCCGGCCGGGTTCACCGCCGTCCCGGACGGGACGGGCGCGGTCGCGGCGGCGGGCAAGGTCCGCGTGCACTTTTTGCAGATCCCGCTGCCCGGGACGGCGCCGCTGCCCGCCCGGATCACCCGGGGCAGCCTCAAGCCCCCCCAGGGGTGGATGGTCCCGGCCCCGCGCAAGACCCTCCCCGCGCCGGTGGTGTCCTTCCCCGCGGAGGGGCTGAAGGTGCGGATGCTGACGCTGATCGCGCCCGTCCGCGGCGAGGAGCGCCCGCAGGTGCGGACCGCCGCGCTGCCCGGCGGCGGGCTGCGCGTCGAGGCGCGGTTCTCCGGCCGCCGGCTCACCGCCGAGGCCGCCCCGGACGGGACGCTGCGCCGGCTCCCCTGACCCCGGCGGCCGCCGCGCGGCTCAGGGGGCGAGCATGTCGGCGGTGAGGTTCGCCTCGGTGCCGGGGATGCCCTGGTCACCGGCCCGCTTGTCGGCCATCGCGAGCAGCCGCCTGATCCGGCCGGCGATGGCGTCCTTGGTGAGCGGCGGGTCGGCGAGCTGGCCGAGCTCCTCCAGCGACGCCTGCTTGTGCTCCAGCCGCAGCCGTCCGGCGTTCACCAGGTGCTCGGGCGCGTCGTCGCCGAGGATCTCCAGCGCGCGGGCGACCCGGGCGCCGGCCGCGACGGCGGCGCGCGCCGAGCGGCGCAGGTTGGCGTCGTCGAAGTTGGCGAGCCGGTTGGCGGTGGCCCGCACCTCGCGGCGCATCCGCCGCTCCTCCCACGCCAGCACGCTGTCGTGGGCGCCGAGCCGGGTGAGCAGCGCGCTGATCGCGTCGCCGTCGCGGACGACGACCCGGTCGACGCCGCGGACCTCGCGCGCCTTGGCGTGGATCTTCAGCCGGCGGGCGGCGCCGACCAGCGCCAGCGCCGCCTCCGGGCCGGGGCAGGTCACCTCCAGCGACATCGACCGGCCCGGCTCGGTGAGCGACCCGTGCGCGAGGAAGGCCCCCCGCCAGGCCGACTCGGCGTCGCACGCGGCGCCCGCGACCACGTGCCGGGGCAGGCCCCGGACGGGCCGCCCGTTGTTGTCGATGAGCCCGGTCTGCCGCGCGAGGGACTCACCGTCGCGGAACACCCGGACCACGTACCGGTTGCCCTTGCGCAGCCCGCTCGGCGCGAGCACCACCACCTCCGAGGTGTGCCCGAACACCTCGGCGACGTCCTTGATCAGCCGCCGCGCCGCCACCCCGGTGTCGATCTCGGCCTCGATCACGATGCGCCCGCTGACCAGGTGCAGACCCCCCGCGAACCGCAGCAGCGTCGAGACCTCGGCCTTGCGGCAGCACGGCTTGAGCACCGTGAGCCGGCTCAGCTCGTCCTTGACCACACCGGTCATCGCCATAGATGAACCCTCCCCCTATCTGACTTCCAGCAGTCTCGCCGATGACGGCCCGACCGGACGTCACTCACTGAATATCTGTACGAAGGCTTGGGCCAGACGGGCCGGATCATGACGTGGGGAACCGTCGTCGGCGGCGACCCCGGCGAGCACCAGCCGCCCGCCGAGCCGCCGGACGGCCTTCTCCAGGGCGCCCGGGTCCTCCACGACGCCCTCGTCGGCGATCACGACGTCGACGCTCAGATCGGGCGCGTGCGCCTGGAGGACCTCCAGGTGGGCCTGCGGGGAGAAGTCGTCGGTCTCGCCGGGCTGCGGCGCCAGGTTCAGGGCGACGACGCGGCGGGCGCGGGAGGAGGTGAGCGCGCGGGCGAGCGCGGGCACCTTCAGATGCGGCAGGACGCTGGTGAACCACGAACCGGGCCCGAACACGATCCAGTCGGCGTCCTCGACGGCGGCGAGCGCCTCGGGGCAGGCGGGCGGGTCGGCGGGCACCAGCGACACCCCGAGCACGCTGCCCGGCGTCTTCGCGCACGCCACCTGCCCCTTCACCCGCGTCACCTCGTCCGGACGGGACGGGTCGGCCCCCCGCACCTCGGCGACGATGTCCATCGGGACCGCCGCCATCGGCAGCACCCGGCCGTGCGCGCCGAGCAGCCGCCCCACCCAGTCCAGCCCCGCGACCGTGGACCCGGAGGGCGCCCCCCAGGCGGGCCCCCCTGGCACCCCGGCGCCGGCGGGCTCGCCGCCGCGCGGGCCGCCCGCCACGGCGCCGGGCACGCCCCCGGGTGAGCCGCCGGGTGAATCGCCCGCCTCACCGCTGGACGGCCCCTCCGCCAGGCCGCCGTGCGCGCTGGTCGGCGCGCTGGTCGGAGCGCTGTTCGGGGCACCGCCGGGCGCGCCCTGCGGCGCGGTGCCGGACGGGGCGCCGGCGGCGCCGCCGGGCAGGGCGCCGAGCAGGAGGTCGGCGGCCGCTCCGGTCGAGGCGCCGCCCAGGAGTTCCCACAGGGCGACGATCAGCAGGTTGCCGACGGCGTGGCCCTGGAGGTCGCCCTCGCTGCGGAAGCGGTGCTGGACCACGTCCCGCCAGGTCTGGCCCCATTCGTCGTCGCCGCACAGCGCGGCCAGCGCCATGCGCAGGTCGCCGGGCGGCAGGACGCCGAGCTCGCGGCGCAGCCGTCCGCTGGAGCCGCCGTCGTCGGCGACCGTGACCACCGCGGTCAGCCGGTCGGTGACGCGGCGCAGCGCCGACAACGAGGCGTACAGGCCGTGGCCGCCGCCGAGCGCGACGACCTTCGGGCCGAGGGGCTTCACCGTGCCGTTTCTCTCTCCGTCCGCGACCCGGGCCGGTTCCCGGACGGGCTCCCCGGCGGGGGTCTCACTCGCGGCCGAGGTCACGATGGGCGACCTGCACCTCGATGCCCTCGTCCCGCAGCCGGGCGGTGATCTGTTCCGCCATGGCCACACTACGGTGTTTGCCCCCGGTACAGCCCACGGCCAGCGTCACGTAGTGCTTGCCCTCACGCTCGTAGCCGTCGGCGAGCAGCCGCAGCACCTCGGAGTAGGCGTCCAGGAACTCCTTGGCGCCGCGCTGGCCCAGCACGTAGTCGCGGACGGCGGCGTCGCGGCCGGTCTTCGGGCGCAGCTCCGGCACCCAGTGCGGGTTCGGCAGGAAGCGGCAGTCGACGACGAGGTCGGCGTCGACGGGCAGGCCGTACTTGTAGCCGAACGACACCACGGTCGCGCGCAGGCTGGACTCGCCGGTGTCGTTGCCGAAGAAACCGATGATCTTGTTGCGCAGCTCGTGCACGTTCAGCCCGCTGGTGTCGATCACCAGGTCGGCCTCGGCGCGGACCTCGCGGACCAGCTCGCGCTCGCGGGCGATCCCCTCGACCAGGCGGCCGTCGCCCTGGAGCGGGTGCGGGCGGCGGACGCTCTCGAACCGGCGCACCAGGTCGGCGTCGCCCGCCTCCAGGAACACCACGCGCGGGTGGACGCCGCGCGCCTCCAGCTCGGCGATCGAGGAGTGCAGGTCCTCGGTGAACGCGCGGCTCCGCACGTCCACGACGACCGCGATGCGGGGCACCGCGTCGCGCACCCGGCCGCCGAGGTCGGCCATCGTGGCCAGCAGCCCCGGCGGCAGGTTGTCGACCACGAACCAGTCGAGGTCCTCCAGCGACTTCGCCGCCGTGCTCCGGCCCGCCCCCGACATCCCGGTCACGATCACGATGTCCGGGACGTTCGTCTCACTCGTCATGCCGCTTCCCCCTGTGTTCCCCGTCGCCGTCCGCGCCGGCCCCGCCCGGGCCGCCGCCGGATCGGCCGCTCGTGCCGCCCCCGCCGGCTCCGGGCCCGCCGTTCAGCGCGGCGACGATGCCCTCCGCGCTGCGCGGGCCGATGCCCGGGACCTCGGCCACCTGCTCGGGCGTGGCCTCCTTCAGACGCTTCAGCGATCCGAAGTGTTTCAGCAGCGCCGCCCTGCGCGCAGGGCCCAGACCCGGAACGTTATCGAGTTCGCTCACGGTCATGGCCTTGGAGCGCCGCTGCCGGTGGAAGGTGATCGCGAACCGGTGCGCCTCGTCGCGGATCCGCTGGACGAGGAACATGCCCTCGCTGTTGCGCGGCAGGATCACCGGGTCGGCGTCGCCGGGCAGCCACAGCTCCTCCAGCCGCTTGGCGATCCCGCAGACGGCGATGTCGTCGACGCCGAGCTCGTCCAGGGCACGCTGCGCGGCGGCGACCTGCGGCGGGCCGCCGTCCACGATCACCAGGTTCGGCGGGTAGGCGAACTTGCGGGGGCGCCCGGTCTCGGGGTCGATCGGCTGGTGGGCGCCCTCGTCGTCGGGGTCGCCGAGGCTGTCCAGCTCGCCGGTCCGCTCGCTCTCGGCGAGGTAGCGGCGGAACCGGCGGGTGATCACCTCGTGGATCGAGCGGACGTCGTCCTGCCCCTCGACCGCCTTGATCGTGAACCGGCGGTACTCGCTCTTGCGGGCCAGGCCGTCCTCGAACACGACCATCGAGGCGACCACGTTGGTGCCCTGGAGGTTGGAGACGTCGTAGCACTCGACGCGCAGCGGGGCGTCGTCCAGCTCCAGCGCCTCCTGGATCTCCTGGAGCGCGCGGCTGCGGGTGGTCAGGTCGGACGCGCGGCGGGTCTTGTGCTGCTTGAGCGCCTCGTGCGCGTTGCGGGCGACGGTCTCCAGCAGGGTCTTCTTGTCGCCGCGCTGCGGGACGCGCAGCCGGACCGGCCCGCCGCGCTGCTCGCTGAGCAGCTCGGTCATCGCGGCCTCCTCAGGCGGCTGCGCGGGGACGAGGACCTCGCGCGGCACCGAGTCGCTCTCGCTGTAGACCTGGATCAGGAAGTGCTCGACGAGGTCGGCGGTGGTGACGTCCTCGACCTTGTCGACGACCCAGCCGCGCTGGCCGCGGATCCGGCCGCCGCGCACGTAGAAGACCTGGACGGCCGCCTCCAGCTCGTCCTCGGCGAAGGCGATCATGTCGCAGTCGGTGGAGTCGGCGAGGACGACCGCCTGCCGCTCCAGGGCGCGCTCCAGCGCGCGGATGTCGTCGCGGAGCCGGGCGGCGCGCTCGTACTCCTGCGACGCGGCCGCCTCCCGCATGTCGCGTTCGAGGCGCCGGATGAAGCGGGCGGTGTGGCCCGCCATGAAGTCGCCGAAGTCCTCGGCGAGCATGCGGTGCTCGGCGGGCGAGACGCGGCCCACGCACGGCGCCGAGCACTTGCCGATGTAGCCGAGCAGGCAGGGCCGGTCGAGCTGGTGCTGCCGCTTGAACACCCCGGCGCTGCACGTCCGGACGGGGAACACGCGCAGCAGCTGGTCGACCGTCTCCCGGATCGCCCACGCGTGGGAGTACGGGCCGAAGTAGCGCACGCCCTTCTTCTTGGCTCCGCGCATCACCATCACCCTCGGGAACTCCTCGTTGAGGGTGACCGCGAGATACGGATACGACTTGTCGTCGCGGTAACGGACGTTGAACCGGGGGTCGAACTCCTTGATCCAGGAGTACTCCAGCTGGAGCGCCTCGACCTCGGTGCCGACCACCGTCCAGTCGACCTTGGCCGCCGTCCGCACCATCGTCTGGGTGCGGGGGTGCAGCGAGGAGAAGTCGGCGAAGTAGGAGTTCAGCCGCGAGCGCAGGCTCTTGGCCTTCCCCACGTAGATGACCCGGCCGTGCTCGTCACGGAATCGGTACACGCCGGGCGACTCCGGGATGGAGCCCGGAGCGGGTCGGTAGGTCGCCGGATCTGCCACGCTGAAAAGCCTAGTGGCCGCCACCGACACACCGGTCGCCGCCGAGCCCGCGCGGCCCGCGCGGCCGGGCGTCGCGGGACCCCGCGGGGCCCGCCCCTGAGCACGGGCGCCGCGAGGGTGCGGGCGCCCGCGCCGGTGGGGCGGCGGTCAGGAGAGGATGACCTTGCCGCCCTGCACGGTGATCGTCTTCTCCTTCAGCGGCTCCTGCGCGGGCGGGTTCGCGACCGAGCCGTCGGCGATCTTGAACTTGCTGCCGTGGCAGGGGCAGTTGATCGTGCCGCCCGACACCGACCCGACCGTGCACCTGCGGTGCGGGCAGACCGCCGTGAACGCCTTGAACTGGCCCGCGGTGGGCTGGCACACCACGACCTTCTCGTCCTTGAAGACCTTCCCGCCGCCCACGGGGATCTCCGACGTCGAGGCCAGGGCCTTGCCCGCCCCGCCGCCGGAGCCGCCGCCGGAGCCGCCCTCGGAGCCCTCGTCGTCGGACTTGTCGTCCGAGCCGCCGCACGCCGCCGCCAGCCCGGCGACGCCCGCGAGGCCGACGCCGAGGAGCAGCCCCCGGCGGGAGTTCCCGGCCGGGCCCGCCGCGCCCGCCGCGCCGCCCGCCGCGAGGTCCGCCGACGCCGCCGGTGACTCGTGCGGCGGACGTCCGGTGTCCGTGGTCGTTGCGGGGTCGTGTGCCATGCCTGTTCGCCCTCCGGTCCGTCACTCTGGTCGCCTGCTGTCACCGGGAGCACGGACGCGCGCCACCGAGGGTTCAATCCGAACCGAGCCCAATGATCTCCGACGCGTCGCGGCATGGGGCGCCGACCCGCCGTCCGGACCCGACCCGGCGCCCGCCGGTGGCGCGAACGGTCAGGCGAGGATCTTGGACAGGAACTGGCCGGTGTGGCTGGCCTCGACCTTCACGATGTCCTCGGGGGTGCCGGTGGCGACGACGGTGCCGCCGCGCGAGCCGCCCTCGGGGCCCATGTCGATGATCCAGTCGGCGGTCTTGATCACGTCCAGGTTGTGCTCGATGACGATCACGGTGTTGCCCTTGTCGACCAGGCCGTTCAGCACGCCGAGGAGCCTGCGGATGTCCTCGAAGTGCAGGCCGGTGGTCGGCTCGTCCAGCACGTAGATCGTCCGGCCGGTGGAGCGCTTCTGGAGCTCGGAGGCCAGCTTGACGCGCTGCGCCTCGCCGCCCGACAGGGTCGGCGCGGGCTGGCCGAGCCGGACGTAGCCGAGCCCGACGTCGTTGAGCGTCCGCAGGTGCCGGTGGATCGCGTTGATCGGCTCGAAGAACTCGGTGGCCTGCTCGATCGGCATGTCGAGCACCTCGGAGATCGTCTTGCCCTTGTAGTGGACCTCCAGGGTCTCCCGGTTGTAGCGGGCGCCGTGGCAGACCTCGCACGGGACGTAGACGTCCGGCAGGAAGTTCATCTCGATCTTGATGGTGCCGTCGCCGGAGCAGTTCTCGCAGCGGCCGCCCTTGACGTTGAAGGAGAACCGGCCCGGCTGGTAGCCGCGCACCTTCGCCTCGGTGGTCTGCGCGAACAGCTTGCGGATGTGGTCGAACACGCCGGTGTAGGTCGCCGGGTTGGAGCGGGGCGTCCGCCCGATCGGCGACTGGTCGACGTGGACGACCTTGTCGAGCTGGTCGACGCCGTTGACCCGGCGGTGCTTGCCCGGGACCGTCCGCGCGCCGTTGAGCTGCTTGGCGAGCGAGTTGTAGAGGATGTCGTTGACCAGCGTCGACTTGCCCGACCCCGACACGCCCGTGACGGCGGTGAGCACGCCCAGCGGGAACGCCACGTCCACGTCGCGGAGGTTGTTCTGCTGGGCGCCCTTGACGGTGACCTCGCGGCCGCGCGCCCGGGGGCGGCGGATCTCCGGGACGGCGATCTCGCGGCGCTTGGACAGGTAGGCGCCGGTGAGCGAGTCCTCGGAGGCGAGCAGGTCGTCGACGGTCCCCGACACCACGATCTCGCCGCCGTGCTCGCCCGCGCGCGGGCCGATGTCGACGACCCAGTCGGCGGCGGCGATGGTGTCCTCGTCGTGCTCGACGACGATCAGGGTGTTGCCCATGTCGCGCAGCCGGATCAGGGTCTCCAGCAGCCGGTGGTTGTCGCGCTGGTGCAGGCCGATGGACGGCTCGTCCAGCACGTACAGGACGCCGACGAGCCCGGACCCGATCTGGGTGGCCAGCCGGATCCGCTGCGCCTCGCCGCCCGCGAGCGTCGCCGAGGCGCGGTCGAGCGTGAGGTAGTCGAGACCGACGTCCAGCAGGAACCCGAGCCGGGCGTTGATCTCCTTCAGCACCCGCTCGGCGATGTGGGTCTCGCGCTCGTTCAGCTCCATCGCGAGCAGGAACTTGGCGGCCTCGCCGATCGGCATCGAGGCGACCTCGGCGATCGACATCCCGCCCATGGTGACCGCGAGGACGACCGGCTTCAGCCGGGCCCCCTGGCAGGTCGGGCAGGGGATCTCCCGCATGTAGCCCTCGAACTTCTCCCGGCTGGAGTCGCTCTCGGACTCGGCGTGCCGCCGCTGGATGTAGGGGATCACGCCCTCGTAGGCGGTGTAGTAGGAGCGGGTGCGCCCGTACCGGTTCTTGTAGCTGACGTGGACCTGGGTCTCGTGCCCGTTCAGGATCGCCTTGCGCGCCTTGGCCGGGAGGCGGTCCCACGGGGTGTTGAGGTCGAAGCCCATCGCGTCGCCGAGGGCGGACAGCAGCCGCAGGAAGTAGTCGCTCACGTGCCCGCCGGACCACGGCTGGATGGCGCCCTCGCCGAGCGTCTGCTCCCCGTCGGGGACGACGAGCTCGGGGTCGACCTCCATGCGCGTGCCGAGGCCGGTGCAGTCGGGGCAGGCGCCGTAGGGCGAGTTGAACGAGAACGACCGGGGTTCCATCTCCTCGAACGACAGGTCGTCGTAGGGGCAGTAGAGGTGCTCGGAGAACATCCGGGTGCGGTCCTCGTCGCCCTCGTCGAGGTCGACGAAGTCCAGCACGATGGTGCCGCCCGCGAGGCCGAGCGCGGTCTCGACGGAGTCGGCGAGCCGCTGGCGCGCGGAGTCCTTCACCGCGAGGCGGTCGACGACCACGGAGATGTCGTGCTTCTCCTGCTTCTTCAGCTTCGGCGGCTCGTCCAGCCGGATCATGGCGCCGTCGACGAGCGCGCGCGAGTAGCCCTTGGACTGGAGTTCGCGGAACAGCTCCAGGTACTCGCCCTTGCGCCCGCGGATCACCGGCGCGAGCACCTGGAAGCGGGTGCCCTCCTCCAGCTCCAGCACGCGGTCGACGATCTGCTGCGGCGCCTGGCGGCTGATCGGCCGGCCGCACTCGGGGCAGTGCGGGTGCCCGATGCGCGCGTACAGCAGCCGCAGGTAGTCGTAGACCTCGGTGATCGTGCCGACCGTGGACCGGGGGTTCTTGCTGGTCGACTTCTGGTCGATGGAGACCGCGGGCGACAGGCCCTCGATGAAGTCGACGTCGGGCTTGTCCATCTGGCCGAGGAACTGCCGGGCGTAGGCCGACAGCGACTCCACGTACCGGCGCTGGCCCTCGGCGAAGATCGTGTCGAACGCCAGGCTGGACTTCCCCGACCCCGACAGACCGGTGAACACGATCATGGAGTCCCGCGGCAGGTCGAGCGAGACGTCCTTCAGGTTGTGCTCGCGTGCTCCACGCACGATGAGTCGGTCATGCACGGCGTACTTCCGGTTCCTCTTCTGGGCACGGGTGATGGGTTCTGGGGAGCGGTGACGGGGGCCTCAAGGCTAGCCAAGGGGTCCGACAGAATCCCCCGAGTCGTTAACAGCGATGCACGCCGCCGCATTTCGCGGGACCGGACGGCACCCTCGCACCGTACACGTGTTCGAACACCGCCCGCCACACGACTCACCCACCGGGTAACCCCGGCGTCACCTTCCGGCGGGCCGGAGGGCGTCCAGGATCCGGGCCAGGGTGCGGCGGCGCAGGTCATCGGACCATCCGCCCGCCAGGGCGCCGTGCGTGGTCGCGGTGACCAGGGCCATGACCTCGTCCAGCCGGACGTCGCCGCGGACCGCCCCGGCGCGGCGCGCCGCGTCCAGCAGCGAGCCGAACGCCCCGGTCAGCGCGGTGATCTGCGCGCCGGGCTCGATGGCCGTGCCCTCCTCGGCGAGCAGGCCGACGACGGTGCCGATCCGCGCGGAGCTCTCGACGAGGTAGCCGAAGTAGTCGAAGAACGCGGTGGCCGGGTCGCCCTCGGCCGCCAGGGCGTCCGCCTTCCCGACCAGCCGCCCGCGCAGCTCCTTCATGATCGCCGCGAGCAGGTCCCGCTTGGTCGGGAAGTGGCGGAAGACGGTGCCGATCGCCACGCCCGCGCGGGCGGCGACCTCCTCGGTGGACGCGGAGGCGCCGCGCTCGGCGAAGACCTCCTCGGCGGCGGCCAGGATGCGCGCGCGGTTGCGCCGGGCGTCGGCGCGCAGGGGCCTTTCGGGCGTCACCGTGCCGCCCGTCGACGCCCGGCCCGCCGTTGACAACATGAGTCTCGACTCATTATTTTCCTATCATGAGTTTCCACTCATCTTAGTGGCGGCGGAGGAGAGGCCATGTCCCAGCAGGGTCCGCGTGAGCTGTTCGACCGGTTCCGGCGCAACGCCCTCGCCGGCGAGCCCGCCCTGGACGAGGCGATGTGCGCCGAGGACATCGTGGTCGAGAGCCCGTTCGCGCCGTCCGGGCGGCGGCGGGTCGAGGGGCGCGCCGGCGTCCTGGCGATGGCGCGGGAGGGGCGCGCGGCGCTGCCCGTCGCGTTCGAGGAGTTCCGGAACGTCGTGGTGCACGAGACCGCCGATCCCGAGGTGATCGTCGCCGAGTACGAGATGGTCGCCTCGGTGCCCGGGACGGGGCGGCGCGCGGCCGCCTCGTTCGTCGTGGTGCTGCGGGCCAGGGACGGGCGGGTCGTCCACTGGCGCGAGTACCAGGACCGCGCGGCGATCATGGAGGCGCAGGCGTCCTGAAGCACCCCCCGCGCCCTGGCACCGCATAGGCGGGTGCGAAAGGATGGGGGCTCTTGCGGACGAGGGGGCCCTATGGAGTGGCGGAGCGTCATCGGCGAGCTGGACCTGGGCACGGAGCGCGTCATCGCGTCGCTGACCGCGCTGAGCGAGGAGGACGTGCGCGCGCCTTCCGCGCTGCCGGGATGGAGCCGCGCCCATGTCGCGACGCACATCGCCCGCAACGCCGACTCCCTGTGGAACCTGCTCGAGTGGGCGCGGACGGGCGTGGAGATCCCGCAGTACGCGAGCCTGGAGGCGCGCAACGCGGCGCTGGCCGAGGGCGCCGGGCGCAAGCGGGACGAGCTGGTCGATGACGTGCGGGCCTCGGCGGAGCGTTTCGCCGAGCAGGCGCGGACGTTGCCGGAGGAGGTGTGGAACGCTCCTGTCCGGGCGCTGCAAGGCTGGTACCACCCCGCCTGGTACGGCGTCATGCGCCGCTGGCACGAGGTGGAGGCCCACCACGTGGACCTCGCCGCCGGCTACGGCCCCGCCGACTGGCCCGAGCCCTACGTCCGGTGGGCGCTGACCAGCACGCTCACCGACATGGCGGCGCTGCCGGAGACGCAGCGCGCGGGCCTGGCGGGGTACCGGATCACCGCGACCGACTCCGGGGAGAGCGCCGATCTCGGCTGGGCGCCCGGCGGGCCCGAGGCGTCCGGGTCGGGCCGGGCACTGCTGGGCTGGCTGAGCGGACGCTCCGACGGCGTGGGCGTCGCGCTGCGCCCCGACGGCCCGCTGCCCGAGCCGCCGCCCTGGCCGCACGCCCCCGCCGACTCGTTCTGACCGCTCCGACTCGTCCTGACCGCTCCGCGCGGCCGTGTCAGTCGTCCTCGCGGGCGAGGGTGTGCAGGGCGTCCAGCGAGTGGACGACGATCATGTTGCGGGCGACGGTGAGGCGGCCCCGGACGGGGGCGGCGGAGAGGATCTGCGCGACCTTGCGCCGGCCCATCCCCGACCAGCGGCCGAGGTCCTGCTGGGTGACGGGGACCTGCACCTGGTAGGCGTCCTCGGGCGCGCGGGCGGCGCCGTTGGGCCGCTCCTCCTTGAGCGGGGTGCCGAAGCGGCCGACGAGGCGGAGCAGGCGGCTCGCCAGCCGCCGCTCGGGGTCGTCGGGGAAGTGGGCGGTGCGCAGGTCGTTGGCGTCGCGGAGCCGCTCGGCCAGGACGGCGGCGACCGCCCACACCGCGCCGGGGTGGGCGTCCAGGACGGCGCGGAACCGGGCGGCGGGCAGCACGATCGCCTCGACGGGCGTGAGGGCCTCGACGTTGGCGTGCCGGGTCCCGCCGTCCACGGCCTCCAGCTCGCCGACCACGTCACCGGCGCCGAGGACGTCCAGGATCACGATCTCGCCGTCCCGCGACACCCACACCTTCACCGCCCCCGAGCGCAGCACGAAGACCTGGGAGGAGCGGGTGTGCTCGCGGGTGAGGAACGCGCCGGGTCTGATCATCGCCGTGACGCCCGCCTGCCGCAGCGCCTCCCGCGCGCGCACGGGCAGCGCGTCCCAGAACCGGGTGGTCTCCATCTCGCCTCCTCGCCGGATCGGGCCGGGCCGGATCCGGGCGGGAACAGGGTGCCCCGACTCCAGTGAACGCGCGGGCACGCGGCCGGACTGCGTCTTTCGTCACAATCTCGCCTCGCAGTCGGCTCGGTCCCCTCACACGTCCAGGGGCGTGTCCTCCAGCCACTTGTCGAGGGCGCGGGCGCGGCGGGCGCAGTCGGCGGCGGCGGGCTGGTCGCCGAGGGCGAGGTGGGAGGCGCGCAGCAGGTCCAGCGCGTGGCGTTGGCCGCGGTGGTCGTCCATGTCGCGGCGGATGGCGATCTCGGCGTCGAAGTGCTCGACGGCCAGGGCGTGCTTGCCGAGGGTCTGGGACGCGCAGGCCATGGTGTGCAGCGCGTAGGCCTGCTCACGGTTGTCGCCGAGTTCGGTGGCGAGGTCGAGGGCGTGCCGGCCGGTCTCGGAGGCGTCGTCGGCGCGGCCGAGGTCGAGGTAGATGTCGGCGAGGTGGGCCAGTGCGGTGCCCTCGCTGTGGCGGTCGCCGACCTCGCCGAGCAGGCGTAGTGCTTCCAGCTCCATCTCCAGGGCCTCTTCGGGGCGGCCGCTGCGGCGCAGGACGGCGGCGAAGGTGTCCATGCCGACGCCCATGCCGTAGGAGTCGCCGGTGTCGCGGCGGATCGCCAAGGCTTGGCGGGCGGCGCGTTCGGCGTCTTCGGGCAGGTCCAGGCGCAGGTAGGTGCGGGCGAGGCTGCCCAGGGTGCCGGCCAGGCCGGTCTGGGCGCCGAGGCTGTGCCACAGGTCCAGGGCCTCCAGGCCGAGGACGAAGGCTTCCTGGGGGCGTTCCAGGCGGCGCATGACGACCGAGAGGTGTTCCAGGTCGTGGGCCTCGCCGTGCTGGTCGCCGATCTCGCGGCGGATCTCCAGGGCGCGCAGCAGGTGTTCGCGGGCCTCGCGGTAGCGGCCCAGGCGCCAGTGGACGATGCCGATCTGGGCGAGGGTCTCGGCCTCGCCGTGCCGGTCGCTGATGTCGCGGTGCAGGTGCAGCGCCTGGCCGCAGTAGGTGAAGGCCTCGGCGAAGCGGGTGGCGTCGCACATCAGCATGCCGAGCGTGGTGAGCGCGCGGGCCTCGCCGTGGCGTGCGCCCAGGGCCCGGTAGGCGCGCAGGGCCTGGTCGGCGTCGCGCTGGGCCATCTCCCGCAGGCCCAGGGAGGCGTTCATCCGCGCCAGTTCCGTCAGGGCCTGGGCGGCGCCGTGCCGGTCGGCCTGCTCCTGCCGGATGTAGAGGGCCTCCAAGGCATGCAGCACCGCCTCGTGGACGTGCCCGCGCTTGCGGTGCACCTGCGCCAGGGTCAGCAGCGTCTCCGCGACGCCCGGCCGGTCGCCGATGCGGCGCCGCGCGTCCAGCGCGTCGGTCGCGTGGCGCAGCGCGGACTCGTAGTCGCCCAGGCCGAGCCCGGCGCGGGCGAGCGTGTCGTGGGCCTTGGCGACGCCGCCCTCGTCGCCGAGCTGCCGGTGGATCGCGAGGGACCGGTAGGCGTGCTGGATCGCCGTCAGGTAGCGGCCCAGGGCGGCGTGGACGTCGGCGAGCGTGGCGTGCGCGGCGGCCTCCCCGTACCGGTCGGGCGGGTCGACGGCGCGGAAGCCGCGGCGGGCGTCCTCGCCGTAGCCGATCGCGGGGACCGAGCGCCCCAGCTCGAAGTGCGCGACGGCCAGGTTGTGGAGCATGACGGCCGCCGCGGCCCAGTCCTCCTCGGTGCGGGCGGCGTGCAGCCCGGCCTGGTGGACGGCGATGTTGTCCTCGCTGTAGCGGCGGAACTCCAGGAAGTCGAACAGGGCGTCGACCAGCTCCCAGCACGTGCGGTGCAGACCCAGCCGCGCCGCCTGGTGCACCGCGGCGACCAGGTTGCGGCGCTCGGCCTCGAACCAGGCCAGCGCCGCCGACCGCGCGGTCTCCGAGGGCCGGGGCCCGCGCGTCCCCTCCTCCCGGCCGTCGTGGACGGCCGGGCGCCGCCGCCCGCCGAGCGCCTCCCCCGCCGCCCACGCCTCGGCCAGGTACCCGGCGAGCAGGCGGCGCTGCGCGGCCAGCAGATCGTTGTCGTCGTCCTCCCGCAGACCGCGCTCGCGCGCGAAGTCGCGCAGCAGGTCGTGCATCCGGTACCGGCCCGGCCCCACGTCCTGGATCAGGTAGGTCTGCCGCAACCCCTCCAGGCACTCGCGGGCCTCCTCCACCGGACGGTCCTGCAACGCCGCCAGAGCCGACGGCGTGAAATCAGGACCCGCGACCAGACCGAGCCGCCGGAACGCCTCCCGCTGATCACGCCGCAACCCCCGGTAGGCGGCGTCGAAGGTGGGGCTGAGGACGCTGTGCAGCTCGGGCCCGGCGGCGGCGTGGCTCGCGTGCAGGCCCCCGCCGGGCACGCCGGTCCGGTACGGCGGGACGGACTGCCCGTCCTGGTCGGCCAGCTCCCGGACGGTCTCGGTGATGGACTCCGCCGGGTTCTCCGCGAGCCGTCCGGCCATGACGGCGAGCGCCAGCGGCAGGTGCCCGCACTCGCGGGCGAGCCGCTCGATCGCGCGCGCCTCGTCCCGGACCCGCGCGTCGCCCGGCCCCAGCACGCCCGCGATCAGATCGACGGCCTCCTGCGTGACCATCTCGCGCAACTCCAGCGTCCGGATGTCGGCGCCCTCCAGCAGCGTCGGCAGCCGCCGCCGGCTCGTCACCACCACCAGCCCCGACGCCACCGCCGCCAGCAGCGGCCTGATCTGCTCGGGCTGCGCGACATTGTCGAGAATCAGCAGCATCCGCCGCTCACCCAGCAGCGACCGGCACTGCGCCGCCAACTCCGGCTCGGTGCGCGGCAGCTGATGGCCGGGCACACCCACCGCACGCAGCACCTGCCCCATCGCCTCAGCAGGGGTCACCGGGCTGCGCGTCGTCCCCCGCAGGTCGGCGAACACGATCCCGTCGGGGAACCGGTCGACGGCCCGGTGCGCCCAGTGCAGCGCCAGCGTCGTCTTGCCGACCCCCGCCATCCCCTCCACGAGCACCGCGCGCGGCCACTCCGACTGCGCGACGAGCATGTCCAGCTTGCCGAGGCTGACGTTGCGCCCGGCGAAGAACGGGTTGTCCGCCGGGAGGCGCGTCTTCGGCGGGCGTCCACCGGAGGTCTCGCCCGATGTCTCGCCGTGGGCCTCCAGGCGCACCGGCGCCCGCGCGGCGATCCCGGCCGCCACCCCCGCGATCTCTTCGGCCTCCTCGGCGGGGGGCGGCACCGCCTGAGGCCGGACGGTCTGGTCGGACGCGCCGGCCGGCCACTCGTCGCCCCACGGGCTCGCCGCCCGCCGCAGCTTCTCGGTGTCCAGGACGGTCAGCGGCCGCGGCCTGCGGTCCAGGATCCCCTTCTCGCGCCACAGCCGAAACCAGCGCACCAGCGTCTCGCGGGAGATCCCCGCCCAGTTGGCCAGCTCGGCCTGGCTGAGCCGCAGCGGGATCTCCGTCCCCCGCGACGTGCGCTCCCCGAACCGGTGGGCCAGCTCCAGCAGGTGGTAGGCGAGCCGCTGCGGATGGTCGGCCGCCCGGACCGCGTGCCGCCGCCCGCCGTAGGTCACCGCCTCCGACACCGTGTGCATCATCGCCTCGGCGACCTGTGGGTTGGCCGCCAGCAGGCTGCGGAACTTGCGGCGGTCCACGCGCAGCGCCGCGACATGGTCCAGGACGGCGACCGTGCCGCGCTGCGGGTGCCCCCACGGGCCGAGCACGCCGACCAGGTCCCCCGACCCGAACAGGTCGATGATCGACTCGTCGCCCTCGCTGGAGTCCACGAACTCCTTGGCGACCGCGTTGCTCGCCACCCGCGGCGCCGACTTGAACACCACGTAGACGGCGGGGGCGGTGACCCCCTGGTGGCACAGCATCCCGCCCGGCGGGACGTCGGTGCGCCGCCCCATCGCCCGCAGCGCCTGCCGGTCCGTCGCGGACAGCAGCCCCCAGAAGCTGCCCGGCCGCACGTCGTGGTCGATCACCCGTTCACCCGCCGCCCGTCATCGCCGCCGCCAGCGTCCAGAACAGGAACAGCACCGAGGTCGCCACCGCCCAGGCGAGCGCCTGCCACGCCAGTTCGCCGCAGCGGTGCGCCGCCGACAGCAGCCTGCGCAGCTCCGTGTCGCGGATCCGCGTGTCCAGCACGTCGGTCGCGCCGTGGGGCGCCCACGGCAGCCCGGGGTCGAGGGGCGAGGAGGTGCGGCGCCGGACCTCCTCCAGGACCGAGACCAGCGTCAGCCGCGACCGGACCGCGAACGCCGCCGACACCGCGCAGGCCCCCGCGAGCACCGGCAGCAGCGCCAGCGCGACGGCGCCGGGCGCCCCCGCCGCGATCCGTGTCACGGTCCCGACCGCGACCACGGCGAGCAGCACGAGGGCGATCGCGGCGTCCTGGCCGCACAGCCGGACCAGCGCGCAGGCGTGCCCGAGGATGTCCTCCGGCGTCTCCCCGCTCCGTCCGGGGCGGAATGCCGTTGCCAAAGCGCCACCGTCCTCCCGGATGTTTTCCGATCTTCCACAAACCATCGTGCGCCAGCAAGGGCGCGGCTTCCGTCCGCGGGCGCACGATTCGGCTGCGTCTGGTGACGCATTCCACTGAGTGGACCGGGTGCCCGTGTCCGCGGGGGCCGATGGGGAATGATGGGCGACCGGACCACCCGCCGGGAGGACGCATGAGCTACACGGGCACGGTCGAGGCCGGCGGCCGCCCCGACGTCCGGGAGCTGCCGGGTCTGACCGTCACCAAGGTGGCGGTGGGCCCCTACGACAACAACGCCTACATCCTGCGCTGCGCCGCCACCGGGGAACAGCTCCTGGTCGACGCCGCCAACGAGGCGCCCCGCCTGCTGGAGCTGCTCGGCGACCGGCCGCTGGCCCGCATCGTCACCACCCACCGCCACCAGGACCACTGGGGCGCGCTCAGCGAGGTCGCCCGGGCCACCGGGGCGCCGGTGGTGGCGCACCCGCGCGACGCCGAGGCGCTGCCCGAGCCGGTGACCGAGCCCGTCGAGCACGGCGCCACCGTCCGCGTGGGGCGGGCGACGCTGGAGGTCATCCACCTGCGCGGGCACACGCCCGGTTCGATCGCCCTGCTGTACGACGCCGACGGCGAGCTGGCCGCCAGCCCGCACCTGTTCACCGGCGACAGCCTGTTCCCCGGCGGCGTGGGCAAGACCTGGGGCGACCCCACCCTGTTCAAGCGGCTGCTGTCGGACGTCGAGGAGCGCGTCTTCGACCGGCTCCCCGACGCCACCTGGTTCTACCCGGGCCACGGCAAGGACTCCACGCTCGGCCGCGAGCGCCCCTCGCTGCCCGAGTGGCGCTCGCGCGGCTGGTAGGCGCGCCGGTAGCGCGCCGGTAGCGCGCACGGCCGGTCGGCCGGAACGGCGGGTCGCCGGGAGGACCGAGGAACAACCGGTCGGAAGTGTTCGTTTGTCCAACCACACTTCCGCAGACCTCGGGGCCGACTCAGGAGATGGATCATCCACGAACCCGCTGACGTGGGCCGGGAGCCCGCCCTGCGCTTTCCCTCCGGCTCGCTGGTGCTCGTCGCGGGGCTCCCGGGGGCCGGCAAGAGCACCCTGCTGAACCGGATCTACGGGCTGCGCGGCGACGAGACCGGCCCGGTGGTCGCCGCGGGCGGCGTCCAGGTGATCGACTCGCGGCAGTCCCGCAACTGGTGGGCCCGCTACCTGGGCCCGCTCCCCCCGCGGCTGCGCACGCCGATCGTCCACGCGACGCACGTGTGGCGCATCGGCCGCGCGGTCGTCGGCGGCCGCGGCGCCGTCGCCCACACGCGCGGCACCTGGCCGCACATCCTGTACTGCTTCGCCTGGCTGGCGCGGCTGCGCGGCGCGGAGGTCCACCTCGTCCTCCTCGACGTCGATCCCGAGACGGCCCGCGCCGGGCAGTTCGCCCGCGGCCGCGTCGTGACCGGCGCCGCGTTCGCCCGCCACCGCCGCCGCTGGGGGCCGCTCGTCGAACGCGCGCGCGGCGGGACGCTCCGTCCCGCCGCCGGGGTCGTGGTCCTGGACCGCGACTCCGCCGACAAGCTGGAGCACATCCACTTCGGCTGACCCGCCGGCCGGGCGGTGCGCGGTGCCGTGATCCCCGGGACGCCGCTCTATAGGGTCGGAGCACCAGACTTCGACGAGAGGCGGCAGCATGGGGCAGCGGGTGCGCGGGGTCATCGCGCCGGGACGGGGCGAGCCGGTGCGGATCGAGACGATCACGGTCCCCGACCCCGGGCCGGGCGAGGCGGTCGTCGCGGTCCAGGCGTGCGGTGTCTGCCACACCGACCTGCACTACCGCGAGGGCGGCATCAACGACGAGTTCCCGTTCCTGCTCGGGCACGAGGCCGCCGGCGTCGTCGAGTCGGTCGGCGACGGCGTGACCGAGGTCGCGCCCGGCGACTTCGTCGTCCTGAACTGGCGGGCGGTGTGCGGGCAGTGCCGGGCGTGCGTGCGCGGGCGCCCCTGGTACTGCTTCGACACGCACAACGCCGCCCAGAAGATGACCCTGGACGACGGCACCGAGCTCTCCCCCGCGCTCGGCATCGGCGCGTTCGCCGACAAGACCCTCGTCGCCGCCGGGCAGTGCACCAAGGTCGACCCGGCCGCGCGGCCCGCGGTGGCCGGGCTCCTCGGCTGCGGCGTCATGGCGGGCCTGGGCGCCGCGATCAACACCGGCGGCGTCGGGCGCGGCGACTCGGTCGCGGTCATCGGCTGCGGCGGCGTCGGCTCGGCGGCGGTGCTCGGGGCGCGGCTGGCGGGCGCGGCGCGGATCATCGCGGTCGACCTGGACGAGCGCAAGCTCACGACCGCGCGGAAGCTCGGCGCCACCCACACCGTCCACGCGCGGGACACCGACGTGGTGGAGGCCGTGCGGGAGCTCACCGGCGGGTTCGGCGCGGACGTCGCCATCGACGCGGTCGGCCGCCCGGAGACCTACGAGCAGGCGTTCTACGCGCGGGACCTCGCCGGGACCGTCGTGCTCGTCGGCGTCCCCACCCCGGAGATGAGGCTGGAGCTCCCGCTGCTGGACGTGTTCGGGCGGGGCGGGTCGCTCAAGTCGTCCTGGTACGGCGACTGCCTGCCCTCCCGCGACTTCCCCATGCTCATCGACCTCCACCTCCAGGGGCGGCTCGACCTCGACGCGTTCGTGTCCGAGACCATCGCGCTGGACGGCGTGGAGGCCGCGTTCGAGAAGATGCACCACGGCGACGTGCTCCGCTCGGTGGTGGTCCTGTGACGGGCGGTGGTCCTGTGGCGGGCGGTGGTCCTGTGGCGGGCGGCGATCGCGGGGTGCGCGTCGACCACCTCGTCACCTCCGGGACGTTCTCGCTGGACGGCGGCACCTGGGAGGTCGACAACAACGTCTGGATCGTCGGGGACGACGCGGAGGCCGTCGTCATCGACGCCGCGCACGACCCGGACGCGATCGCGGCGGCGCTGGGCGGGCGGCGGCTCGTGGCGATCGTGTCCACACACGGCCACGACGACCACATCGACGCGGCTCCCGCGCTGGCGGCGGCCACCGGGGCGCCCGTCCTGCTGCACCCGGACGACCTGATGCTGTGGAGGCAGCGGCACCCGGACACCGAGCCGGACGGCGCGCTCTCCGACGGGCAGGCCGTCACCGTCGCGGGGACCGCGCTGAACGTCCTGCACACGCCCGGTCACAGTCCGGGCGCGGTGTGCCTGCACGCCCCGGCCCTCGGGACGGTCTTCTCCGGCGACACCCTGTTCAGCGGCGGGCCGGGCGCCACCGGCCGGTCCTTCTCCGACTTCCCCACGATCATCACCTCGATCCGGGAGCGGCTGCTGACGCTGCCGCCCGGCACCGTCGTCCGCACCGGGCACGGCGACGCGACGACGATCGGCGCGGAGGCCCCGCACCTGGAGGAGTGGATCGCCCGGGGCCACTGAGCGATCGGGCCGTCCGGGGCCCGCGGGCCGCGATAGGGTCCGCTGTGAGCCGGCGCACGGCGAGCGAGAGGGGTGCGATGCGGCCCAGGGCACCGGTCGCCCTCCCCTACGCGGTGTCGGCGTGCGCGTTACTGCTGGTCACGGCGTCGGCGGGGTGCGGGGAGAGCGCCGAGGGATCGTCGGGCGCACTGGAGGTCCCGCCGCCCGTCTCCACCCCGGCCCCGGCGGCCCCCGCCGCGCCCGGCGCCGCCTCGCCCGCCGACACCTCCACCGACGCTCCCACCGCCTCGCCGACGGCGAAGGCGGGCGTCCCGGACGGGCGGCCCCTCGGGCGGCCCGGCAAGTGGCGCATCACCACCTACTACACGGCCTCGCAGAGCCTGTACCGGGGCAGGGCGAAGGCGGTGCGCGGATGCCTGAGGTTCCACTGCTCGCACGGGAAGGACCCCCTCGGCTCCTACCCTGAGGACTTCCTGAAGGTGGTCCGGACGGAGGGCAGCGGGCACCTCACCTCGGGGCGGCAGCGGGGCCGGTACCTGAACTGGTCGTCCAGCGTCGGGTTCTGGCTGGACGACACGACCCGCGACTCGGCGGGCCGCCCGCTGCGGGCCTGGACGTCGGCCGCCGCCGACCGGTCGGTGCTCGCGCGCGGGCGGCGGTTCGCGATCACCGGATGCGGGCGGGAGGGCGGCGGGCGCCCCGTCGAGGCCGAGGTGTGCCGGAGGTTCCGCGAGGCGCGCTGGACGGTCACCGACCTGTTCCGCCCCGGCTACGGCGGCGAGTACCACGCCGACGTCTACATCGGCGAGGAGCACGGGACGCGGCTGGCCGGCTCGCCGCTCTACACGACCCTGAAGGGCGCCACGCTCACCGGGGTGCGGTGACGCCGGACGGCGCCCGGCGCCCCGAGCGCGGCTACGTGCGGATGGGATCCAGCAGGCGGTGCGGAGAGCGCAGCGCGACGCTGACCGGGTCGTCCCGGTAGCGCGCACCGGGGACGGCGTGGATCTCGATGTCCTCGACCGGGACGGTGCGGCCGCAGGACGGGCAGCCGCCGTCGCGCCCGACCTTGGTTCCGCACTCCGCGTGCACGAAGGTGCGGTACGTCTCCGCCGACAGGTGCTCCTCGGCCCACCGGACGAGCGTGTGCACGACGGGGAACAGCTCCTTGCCCATGTCGGTGAGGACGTAGTCGTGCCCCTCCTTGACCATGACGCCGGTCTCCACGAGCAGCTGGAGCCGTCCGGACAGCACCGCGCGGGGGATGTCGAGCCGGGCCAGGAAGTCGCTGAACCGCCGCACGCCGTAGATCGCGTCCCGGACGATCAGCAGGGTCCAGCGCTCGCCCACGACCTCCAGCGCGCGGGCGAGCGAGCAGTCCTGCGCCGCGTAGTCCTTGCCGAGTGCCATGTGCGCCACACTACCGCCCCGGGGGTTCGTTCACTGAACTCAATCGTGCTACGGTCGGCCCTTGAGTTCAATCACTGAACCGCTCTCGGGAGACCGCATGACGACTCTGGCGACCCCTCGCGCCGGGCAGCGCACTCCGGGCTCCACCGCCGCGCTGGCCGTGCCCGCGGCCGCGACGCTGCTGGCACTGATGAACTACACCGCGCCGATGGCGACGCTGACCGAGACCTCGCACGGCCTGGCCGCGGGCGGGACGGCCCGGATCTGGCTGATGAGCTCGATCAGCCTCGGCCTCGCGGCGGCGCTGCTGGCCATCGGGAGCCTCGCCGACGACCACGGGCGGCGGCGGGTGTTCACCGGCGGCGCCGTCGCGCTCGCCGTCTCCAGCGTCGTCTGCGCGGTGGCCCCCACCGCGCCCGTCTTCGTGGCCGGGCGGATCGTGCAGGGCGCGGCGAGCGCCGCGCTGCTGGCGACCGGGCTCGGCATCATCGCCGCCACGTTCGGGGCGGGCCCGCGCCGAGCCCGCGCCACCGGGATCTGGGGCGCGATGCTCGGGCTCGGCATCGCGCTCGGCCCGATCGCGTCGGCCGGGCTGACCGCGGCGGGGAACTGGCGGGCCTGGTACTGGGTCGCCGCCGCCGGGTCGGTGGCGCTGGGCGTCGCCGCCCGGTCGCTGGCCGAGTCGCGGGCGGACCGCCCGCGCGGCCTCGACCTGCCGGGCCTCGCCACGATGAGCCTCGGGATCGCGGCGCTGGTCGCGGCGATCACCTGGGGGCGGGTCGGGTGGACGCGTCCGGGCGTCCTCGCGCTGTTCGCGGCGGCGGCCGTGCTGCTGGCCGCGTTCACCGCGATCGAGGCGCGGCGCCGCGAGCCGATGCTCGACCTCGGGCTGCTGCGCCGCCGGGCGTTCCTGCTGTCGATCTCGGGCGCGCTGGTCACCGGGCTCGCGGTGATCGGGGTCATGAGCTACTTCGCGACCGTGCTGACGCTGGTGCTCGGGCTGTCCACGATCGCGTCGGCGCTGGTGCTGGCGATCTGGTCGGGGCTGTCGTTCGTGACGGCGCTGCAAGCGCGCCGAATGCCCGCCCGGCTGCCCGCCGGGCGGCTGCTCGGCGCCGGGCTGGCGCTCAGCGCGGTCGGCGAGTTCGCGATGATCGGCCTCACCCCGGACGCGCACTGGTGGCGGTTCGCCCCCGGGCTGGCCCTGTCGGGCGCGGGCAGCGGCCTCGCCAACGCGATGCTCGCCCGGGTGGCGGTGGACAGCGTCCCCGCCGACCGCGCCAGCATGGGCTCGGGCGCCAACAACACCGCCCGCTACCTCGGCGCGTCGGTGGGCGTCGCGGTGGTCGGCGCGATCGCCACCGGCTCGGGCGACGCCCCGTCCGCGCTCGCGCACGGCACGAACGTCGCCATGCTCGTCTCGGCGGTGGTCGCGCTGCTGGGCGCCGCCCTGGCGGCCGCCCTCGCCACCGGGCGCTGAGCCCCGATCACGGCTCCGCGTCGCCCCTCTGACCGCTACCCCTTGAGGGGTATGCGGTGGATCGTCCCGGGGGGTGACGCGGCCGGGGGCCGCCGTTGCCTATAACCGAGTCATGACGATTCCGCGCCCGGCCCGCGACGACCTGCGTGCGGCCATGGCGGCCCGCCGCGAGCTGGGGCCCGACTACGACGAGGCCTTCATCGACTCGGTGGTGGACCGCATCGAGGAGACGCTGGCGCCCCGCGCCTCCCGCTTCCCGGCACCGGCCCCCGCACCGCGCCGCGCGAGCCCGAAGCCGAGCCGGGAGACCGGCGAGCGGGACCACAGCCTGGCGCTCGCGGTGCTCTCGCTGCTGGCCGCGATCCCGCTCAGCGCGATCTCGGTGGTCAACGGCGGGCTGCCGGCCCTGATGTTCGTCCTGACGATGATCGTGATACTCAACGTCACCTACATGTTCCGGCCCCGCCGCGACTGACCGGCCCGCCGGGCCCCCGGCGGGGCCCCGGCGGGCTCAGGCGCCCGGCTCGGGGTCGCGGGGCAGTCCGAGCAGCCGCTCGCCGATGATGTTGAGCTGCACCTCGGTGGTCCCGCCGTAGATCGTCATCGCGCGGCCGAAGAGCATGGCCCGCGCGAGCAGCCCGCTCTCGGTCCTCGGCATCTCGGTGGCGGCGGCCGTGCCCTGCGCCGCCCAGCAGTGGTCGGCGACGTCCTGGTTGAACTGGACGCCGAGCAGCTTGCGGACGCTGGACTCCGCGCCCGGCCCCACGCCGCCCAGCCGCTTGAGCGTGCCGCGCAGCGCGAGCAGGTCGATCGCGTGCCCTCGCGCGATGAGCCCGCCGGCCTCGGTGAGCGCGACCGCGTCCAGGTACCTGCCCTTGAGGAAGGCCAGCAGCTCGGGGACGCCCATGCCGAGCCCGCCGCCGGTCGAGAGCGTGACCCGCTCGTTCGACAGCGTGTCGCGGGCGACCTGCCAGCCCCGGCCGACCTCCCCGACGACCTGGTCGTCGGGGACGAACACGCCGTCGAGGAACACCTCGTTGAAGAGGGCCTCGCCGGTCAGCTCCCGGAGCGGGCGGACGTCGACGCCCTCGGCGCGCATGTCCACGAGGAAGTAGGTGATGCCCTCGTGCTTGGGCGCGTCCGGGTCGGTGCGGGCGACGCAGAACCCCCAGTCGGCGCGCCGCGCGACCGACGTCCAGACCTTCTGGCCGGTGAGCCGCCAGCCGCCCGCGACCCGCTCGGCGCGCGTCGACAGCGAGGCCAGGTCCGAGCCCGCGCCGGGCTCGGAGAACAGCTGGCACCACGCCATCGCGCCGCGCAGCGTCGGGCGCAGGAACCGCTCCTGCTGCTCGCCCGTCCCGTACCGGACGAGCGAGGGCACCAGCCACGCGCCGATCTTCAGGCGCGGCGGCGCGACCCCGGCGGCCCGCAGCTCCTGCTCGATGAGCACCTGCTCGACCGGGCCCGCGCCGCGTCCCCACGGCCGCGGCAGGTGCGGAACGCTCCACCCCTCGTCGGCCATGCGGGCGTGCCGCGCGTCCTCGTCCTCGATCGCCGCCAGCTCGGCGACGCCCGCGCGGATGCCCTCGCGCAGCGGACCGGCGTCCTCGTCCAGCTCCAGCACGACCTCGCGGCGGCCGCCCTCCAGCGCGAGCCGGGCGAGCGTGGCGGCCCAGTCCCCGGCGGGGCCGAGGAGCGCCCTCAGCGTCAGGGCACGGCGCAGGTAGAGGTGCGCGTCGTGCTCCCAGGTGAAGCCGATGCCGCCGAGGATCTGGATGGCGTCGCGCGCGGTCCGCACGCCCGCGTCGACGGCGACGACGGCGGACACGGCGGCGGCGAACCCGGCGGCGGGCGCGCCCTCCTCCAGCGCGCGGGCGGCGTCCCAGGCGGCGGCGCGGGCCTGCTCCAGCTCGACCAGCATCCGGGCGGCCTTGTGCTTGACGCCCTGGAACTGCCCGATCGGGCGGCCGAACTGCACGCGGACCCGCGCGTGCTCGGCCGCGGTGGCGACGAGCCAGCCCGCGAGCCCGGCGGCCTCCGCGCCGAACAGCGCGGCGGCCAGGTCGCGGACGTGGGCGGTGGTCAGCCCGTCCAGCACTCGGCCCGCCGGGACGCGGACCCCGGACGCCTCGACCGACGCGACCCGGCGGACGCGGTCCAGGCTCTCCCGGACCGGCGCCACCGCCAGGTCGGCGGCCTCGACCGCGACCCACCGCTCGCCGCCCTCGGCCGCGATGGGCAGGACGAGCACGTCGGCGAGCGCGGCGCCGAGCACGATCCCGGCCGTCCCGGTGACGACCAGCGTGTCGCCGTCGCGGCGGCCGGTGAACCCGCCCTCCAGCGCGACCGCGCCCGTCCGCGCGCCGCCCGCCAGGCCCGGCAGCAGCTCGGCGCGGGCCTTGGCGTTGCCGGAGGCGTTCACGGCGGCGCTCGCCAGCACCGTGGGGAGGAACGGTCCAGGCGCGACCGCGCGGCCCAGCTCCTCAACGGCCACGGCCAGCTCCGGCAGACCGTAGCCCTGGCCGCCGTGCTCCTCGTCCAGGTGCAGGCCGAGCAGGCCCTGCTCGGCCAGGGCGGGCCAGAACGCGGGCCGGGTCTCCGCGGCGGCCTCCAGGGCGGTCCGGGCGCTCGCCGCCGTGACGTGGCGCCCGGCGAACCCGCGCACCGCGCCGGCGAGCGCCTCGTGTTCCTCGGTCAGCCCGATGGCCATCCGTCCCCCTCCGCAGCCCGTGGTGACATCCATTCTAGAACAGGATTCTGATCCAGTGCGTCCGCGATGCCGCGCTCATCCCTTTAGGGAAAAGGACCGCGGGCGCCCCTGGCCAGGGACGCCCGCGTGGAGACGAGTGGGGACGCTCAGGATGCGTTCGGGTCCGTCGCCTTCACTTCCGGGCGTGTCCCGCCCGCCACCGCGCCCGGCGCCCCGTCCTTCGCGCGGGCTGCGGCGCGGTCGCCCACGGCGAGGCTGGCGACCGTGGTCGCGACGAGGGTTCCGGCGATCACCGCGAGGGACAGCCAGATCGGCACGTCCGGCGCCCACTCCACGCCGTACTCGTGCATCGCGTGCAGGATCAGCTTGACCCCGATGAAGCCCAGGATGAACGCCAGCCCGTGGCCGAGGTAGACCAGCCGTTCCGCGAGCCCGCCGAGCAGGAAGTAGAGCTGGACGAGGCCCATCAGCGCGAACGCGTTGGCGGTGAACACCAGGTACGGCTCGGTGGTCAGACCGAAGATCGCCGGGATCGAGTCCAGGGCGAACATCACGTCGGTGGAGCCGATGGCGATCATGACGATCAGCAGCGGGGTCACCATCCGGCGCCCGCCCCGCCGCACGAGGAAGCGGTTGCCGTCGTAGTCCGGCGACGTCGGGATGATCCGCTTGGCCCACCGCAGCAGCGCGTTCTCCTTGAACTCGTCCTCGTCGCCGCCCCGGACGAGGCCGTAGGCCGTCCAGATGAGGAACGCGCCGAAGATGAAGAACACCCAGGTGAAGGTCGCGATCGCGGCCGCGCCGACCGCGATGAACGCGCCGCGCAGCACCAGCGCGATCACGATGCCCGCCATCAGCACGGTGTGCTGGGCGTGCTTGGGCACGGCGAACCGCGCCAGGATCACCATGAACACGAACAGGTTGTCGACGCTGAGGCTCTTCTCGGTGACGAACCCGCCGAAGTACTGGGCGGCGTACTCGCCGCCGGAGAACAGCCAGACCCCGGCGCCGAACGCGACGGCGAGGCCGAGGTAGACGACCGACCAGAACGCGGCGCGCCGGGTGGTGAACTCCCGCGTGTCGTTGCGGTGGATGAGGAACAGGTCGGCGGCGATGACGGCGAGGATCCCTGCCAAGGTCAGGGCCCACACCAAGGGTGAGACGGACAACGTGACTCCTCCGGCGGACACGGTAGGGGCGCCGGAGGTCTCTCCCGCCCGCGCCGTGCGGGCCGCGGCTCCCGGGCCGGTGCGGACCGGCCGTGCTGACGAGAACCGCGCGCGGGGATACTCCCCTCCATCACCTTCTTCAACGCGTGCCGCCACCAGGCCGTTCCCCGTTCGGCGAACTTTCCCCGATCCGCCGCGAACCAGACCGCCGGACGCGGCGTCTAAGGTCCGGTCACCCGCCGCCCTCAGCGGGCGCGGGCGGCCACCAGGTCGCGGTACAGGTCGGCGAGTTGGCGGGCGGCGTCGTCCTCGGTGGGCAGCCGCGCGGCGCGGCGCGCGGCGGCCGAGCCGAGCCGCAGGGCGAGGGCCGGGTCGTCCAGGACGCGGCTCACCGCGCGCTGGAGCACCTCGGGGTCGCCGGGCGGCACCAGCAGCGCCGCCTCGCTCTCGGGGCCGTGCAGCAGCCCGGACCCGGACGCGGCGCGCTCCCCGGCGCCGACCATGCCGGGGATCCCGCCGACCCGCGTGGCGACGAGCGGCCGCCCGGCGCGCAGGATCTCCTGGACGATCAGCGGCTGCCCCTCCCACACGCTCGGCACGACGGCGACGTCGGCGGCGGCGAGCAGCGCCGGGACGTCGCCGCGCCGCCCGAGCAGCCGGACGGGCAGGTCCTCGGCCTCGACCCGGTCGCGCAGGTCGTCGGCGAGGGGCCCGTCCCCGGCGATCACCACGAGCGGGACCGGGGTGCGGCCCGACCAGCCGCGCGCCGCGTCCAGCAGCGTGGGCAGGCCCTTCTGCTCGGCGAGCCGCCCCACCGTGACGACCAGCGGGCGCTCGCCCACCCCCAGTTCGGCGCGGACGTCGGCGCGGGCGGCGGGCCCCGGCTGCGAGCGCGGCGCCGGGGCGGGGACGAGCGCGTGCCCCACCGACCGGGCGCGCAGCTCGCGCATCCGCTCCTCCAGGTCGGGCGAGACGCCGAGGACGAGGGTCGCGCCCCGCGCCACGACCCGTTCGAGCGCGCCGTGGATCGCGGCGGTCCGGCCGCCCGCGATGACGGCGTTGTGCAGCGTGACGACCAGCGGCGGCCCGCCGCGCGCGAACCGCAGCGGCCCCGGCGCGACCCGCGCGCACGCCCCCACCGCGAGGGCGCCCGCGCGCAGGCCGTGGGCGTGCACGACGTCCGCGCCGCGCAGCAGCCCGCGCAGCCGCGCGAGCGCCCTGGCGTCGCTGACCGGGCGCGGGCGGTCGGCCAGATCGAGCTCGGCGAACCGGACGCCGCCGCCCGCGAACCCGAACGCCTCCTCGGTCGAGGCGGGACCGCACACCAGCACCCGCGCGCCGCGCTCCGCCAGCCGCGCGGCGACCGACCGGACGTGCCGCCCGACCCCGCCCGCGCTGGTCCCGAGGACGAGCGCCACGCGCATCCCGTCCAGCCCGCGCTCGGCGCCGGCGGCCCCGCCCGGGGTGTCGGCACCGGTGTTCCCGTTCGCTTGTTCAGGCATTCCGTGTGACCTTCCGGCTGAGGACGGCCCGCAGGTCCCGGCCGTCGATCACGAACGCGATGAGGACGAAGACCGCGGCGGCGACCGCGGCGGCGAGGGCGCCCGCGCCGGCGCCGCGGATCTGCCCACCGGTCCCGATCGCGGCGGCGGCCGCGTATCCGGCGGCGCCGCCCCCGGCGGCCCCGGCGAGCCCGGCGGCGAGCACGCGCGGCACCCCGTGCACCGCCGCCGCCCCCCGGGCGCGGACGAGCGTGCCCAGCAGCAGGACGCCCGCGACCGTCATGCCGATCGCGTTGCCCGCGCCGAGCGCGGCGACCACCCACTGGCGTCCGGCGGCGAGGACCAGCGCGACGTCGGCGGCCATGACCACGAGCCAGCCGGTGACGACGGCGACCGCGCCCATCCGTCCCCGGTGGCAGGCGAACAGGACCCGCCCGAGATGGGCGACCAGCCCGTAGCCGAGGAGGCCGGGCGCGAACGCCAGGACGGCGCGGGACAGCACGTCCTGCTGGGCCGGCTGGCCCGGGTTGAACACGGCCGAGACGGGCAGCGCGACGGCGGCCAGCACGGCCGCGCCCGCGCACGACACCAGGATCACCGCGCGGGTGGTCGAGGCGGTGATCTGGTCGAACCGGTCCCGCTCCCCCGCGCTCATCCGCGCCGACAGCATCGGGAACGCGCTGGTCGCGATCGGCACCGCCAGGATCGCCCACGGCAGTAGATAGACCGCCCAGGCGTACTGGTAGTTGGCGAGGGCGCCGCCCGTCCCCTCGTAGCTGAGCCTGACGACCAGCAGCGCCGACAGCTGCTGCGCCGCGACCGTCGCCAGGCCCGCGAGCGCGAGCCGCCGCACGCGCCGCGCCACCCCGTCCGGGAAGCGGAACGTGGGCCGCAGCCCGAGCCGCAGCCGCCACGCCGCGATCCCGGCGGTGACGGCCATCGCGACGCCGCCGAGCGCCGTCCCGGCCGACAGGGTCAGCTCGGCGGAGCGCGGCAGCCCCGCCAGGTCGTTCTCGTAGCCGTCGCCGAGCGGCGCGTACACCAGGTAGGCGCCGATCACCACGAGGCTGGAGGCCAGCGGCGCGAGCGCGGGCGCGACGAACCGGCGGTGCGACTGGAGCAGCCCGTACAGCACGACCGCCACCCCGTACATGATCATCTGCGGCGCCATGACCGCGAGCATGGTCCCGCCCACGTCGACGATCTCGCCGCGCCGGCAGCCCTTCAGGTCGCCGCCGACCAGCAGCTCCATGATCGGCCGGGAGCCCAGCGCCATCAGCGCCGACAGCGGCACCATCAGCGCGACGATCCAGGTCAGCAGCGCCGAGCCGATCCGGCGGACCTCCTCGCGCTCGCCGCGCTCGGCGGGCCCGGCGAGCACCGGCACGACCATCGCGGTGAGCGCGCCGCCCGCCACGATCTCGTAGACGATGCTGGGGAACTGCGTCGAGGTGAAGTAGGCCTGGCTGAGGCAGGACGTGGTGACGGTCTGGGAGAAGGCGTAGGTGCGTCCGAACCCGGCGAGCCTGCTCAGGATCGTGATGACGCCGATGACGACGGCCGCGCCTGCGAGGCCGCCGGTGAGGCGGCGCAGGCGGGAGTGTTCACGGGTCGGCACGGCCGGTGGACGTCGCGGGGGGATCTGCTCGGACGCCTAGGCCGGTCCGTCCGCCGACGCGGAGGACGGGGCCTGCGCGTTCGAGGACGGCCCCTCGGACGGCGCGTGCGCCTGCGCGGGCACCGAGGCACCGACGCCGGAGCCGGAGCCGGAGCCGGCGGGTTCGGCGGGGCGGCGGCCGAGCATGTCGAGCCGGTTCAGCGCCGGGGTGCGGGCGATGACCTTGGTGAAGCTGACGTACTCGCTGGCGGCGTTCAGCCCGGCGAGCCCGGCCAGCACGGCCAGCCGCGGCCCGCGCCCGAGCCGGGTGGCGGCGAGGCCGAGCAGCGCCCCGAGCGCGTTGGCGCCGGTGTCGCCGAGCATGGCGCGCTCGGCGAGGTCCTCACCGAGCAGGGCGGCGGCGGCGCCGAGCGGCGCGGCGACGACGGCGGAGCCGGAGGCGGTCAGCGCCAGCGGCGTGCCGGTGATCAGACCGACCTTGATCGCGCGGCCGGGGCGCAGGTCGAACAGGTTCATCAGGTTCGCGGACCCGGCGATGATCGCGCCGTTCACGACGGTGTCGAACGCGCGGCCCGTCCGGGAGGGGGCGGGCGACCCGGCGAGCGCGGCGGCGGCGACGCCGGTCGCGCCGATGCCGAGCAGCTTGACCGCGCCGCTGGTGACCTCGCCGCGCGCGAGCGCGCCGAGATGCCCCTTGAAGCCGCGGGACGCGCCGGACCCGGCGAGGTCGTCGTAGCCGCCGAGGGCCCCGCACGCGGTGCCCGCAAGCAGAGCTGCGGCGCGGGCGCGGCCGCCCGGACCGGGCACCAGCAGCCCGCCCGCCACGGCGCCCGCGACGAACGCGGGCCCCTCCAGCAGCGTCACCGGCTCGCCGCGGTGGTTGGTGCGGCCCCACACCTGCTCCCCCGGCAGCCCGTTGAGGCCGGGGGGGCGGCGCGTCAGCGCGGCGTAGGCGGCGCGCGCCGCCGCGGCGCCGAGCGCCGCGCCGACCGCCAGCCGCGCGGCCCGTGCCGGGCCGGAGGCGATGCGTCGGTCCATCAGGTCACCCGTTCTTCCCCGCCGTGGGCGCGGGCGAGGGCAGGTAGCCGCCCGCGCCGTCGCCCGTCCCGTACCGCCCGGACTTGCCGCCGAGCTCGTTCTGCAGCGCCAGGATCGCCACGACCTGCCCGGAGGAGGTGTCGACGGTGTCGACCGTCGACACCGAGTCATCGGTGTCGGACCCGCGCAGCGCGGCGATCAGCCCGCCCTTCTGCGCCGAGGTGGCCGGACCACCGACGACGGTACCGCGATCGGCGGCGTCGAGTGCGGCGGCCAGCGAGATCAGTGCCTTGTTGGCCTCGGCCCCGCCGTCGTAGGCGTAGACGTTGGACGGGGCGACCATCACCGCGACGGTCGCGTGCTGGCCGGGCTTCCCGCTGGTGGTGATGTACCCCGCCTGCTTGAAGCTGTTGAGCACGGTGCCGCCGGAGGGGTCCTCGCGGCCGGTCTTGGCGGCGTCCCTGGTGACCAGGGCGCTCGCGAGCACCGCGCCCGCCTTGGTGTAGGGGCCCGCGTCGGCGGGGAACTCCACGCCCCCGGTCTTGAGCTGGGAGGCGAGCTCGTCGACGGTGCCGCGCTGGTCCTCGTCCAGCAGCTTCTTCTGGATCGTGACGCGGCCGGTGACGGCGGCGCCGGCGGCCTTGGCCAGCTCGCCGAGCTGCTCGATGCTGTCGTCGCCGGCGCCGGGCGTCTCGACCAGCACCAGCGACTGGCCCTTGAGCCGGTCCGCGACGATCTGGGGCGCGAGGCCGGCGGCGAACTGCTCCTCGCCGCGCAGCTGCCGCTCGCTGCGCCGCTGGTCGAGGCGGGCCTGCTGGGCGGTCCGCGCCGCCGAGTTGGCCTGCTGGCGCAGGGTGTCGCTGACCGAGTCCGACAGCGTCGTGGAGCCCAGCACGATGCCGAGCGCCAGCGCCAGGAAGATCGCGACGATGGAGACGAGGTGGTAACGGAAATCGATCACGTGAAGAGTCCGGTCAGCCAGAAGACGAAGGCGTGCCAGCGGTCGGCGAGCAGGGGACTGATGACGTCCCCCGCCGGTGACATGGCGACGGCGGTGACGATGGCGACGAAGGCGCCGAGGACGAGGAACAGCAGCGACCAGGTCGAGATGCGGCTGCGGTACAGGCGGCTGACGCCCTTGGCGTCGACGAGCTTGCTGCCGACCCGCAGCCGGGTGAGGAACGTGCTGGCCATCCCGGCGCGGCCCTTGTCGAGGAACTCGACCATGTTGGCGTGGGTGCCGACGGCGACGATCAGCGTGGCGCCCTTGTCGTCGGCGAGCAGCATCGCGATGTCCTCGCTGGTCGCGGTGGCGGGGAACACCACCGCCTCGGTGCCGAGCTCGTGCACCCGCTTCAGGCCCGGCGCACGGCCGTCCCGGTAGGCGTGCACGACGATCTCGGCGCCGCAGGTGAGCGCGTCGTCGGAGACCGAGTCCATGTCGCCGACGATCATGTCGGGGCGGTAGCCCGCCTCCAGCAGCGCGTCGGCGCCGCCGTCCACCCCGATCAGGACCGGGCGGTACTCCCGGATGTAGGGGCGCAGGGTCGCGATGTCCTCGCGGTAGTGGTAGCCGCGGACGACGATCAGCGCGTGCCGCCCGGCGAGCTTGGTGCTCACCTCCGGCACGCCGACGCCGTCGATGAGCAGGTCGCGCTCGCGCTTGACGTACTCCATCGTGTTGGCGACGAACGCCTCAAGCTGGCTGGCGAGGCCCGCCTTGGCCTCGGTGAGCGCCGTCTCGACGGTCTCGGCGGTCTGCGCGGTGCCCTTGGCGACGACCTCCTCGCCGCGGTGGACGGTGCAGTCCTCGACGCGGACGTGGTCGCCCTCGGCCAGCCGGGTGAAGATCTCCGGGCCGACGTCGTCGACGAGCGGGATGCCGGCCTCGATGAGGATCTGCGGGCCGAGGTTCGGGTACCGGCCCGAGATGCTCGGCGCGACGTTCACCACGGCGCCGACCTGGCACGACACCAGCGCCTCGGCGCTGACGCGGTCGAGGTCGACATGGTCGATCACGGCGACCTCGCCGGGCTGGAGCCGCTTGGTGAGGTCCTTGGTGCGGCGGTCGAGGCGGGCGACGGCGGTGACGCCCGTCCGGCCGTCGTCGCGGGCGCGGCCCAGCGCGAGCACGCGCCTCGGCAGCTTCTGGGCCAGCCGGACGCGCCGCTCGGTGGTGGGAGACGGGTCTTTCATCACCGACCATCCTGCCAGAGGGCGGGCGTGAACATCGGCAGTGGCGGACGTCCAGGCGTGTCCGTTCGCATACCCTCTGTAGTTTTCACGCCCCCGAGCGCCGTTCGCCCGATCAGCGCGCCCGATCCGGACGGCCGGTGCGCCGGACCAGCGCGATCGGCGCGCCGGATCCGGCCGGTCAGCGCTCCTCGGCCGCCATCGCCAGCAGCTCCTCGGCGTGGGCGCGGCCGAGTTCGGAGTCCTCCAGCCCGGCGAGCATCCGCGACAGCTCCCGGACGCGGCCCTCGCGGTCCAGCGCGGTGACGCCGCTGCTGGTGACGGTGCCGTCGTCGGACTTCTCGACCATCAGGTGCTGGTCGGCGAACGCGGCGACCTGCGGCAGGTGCGTGACGACGATCACCTGCGCGTTGCGGGCCAGCCGGGCCAGCCGGCGGCCGATCTCGACGGCCGCCTTGCCGCCGACGCCCGCGTCCACCTCGTCGAACACGAACGTCGGGACGGGGTCGGCGCCCGCGAACACGACCTCGATCGCCAGCATGACCCGCGACAGCTCGCCGCCGGAGGCGCCCTTGTGCAGCGGCAGCGGCGGCGACCCGGGGTGCGGCGCGAGCCTGACCTCGACCTCGTCGAGGCCGTGCGGGCCGTAGTCCTGCGAGCGGCTGACGGTGACCTCGACCCGCGCGTGCGGCATCGCCAGCGCGGTCAGCTCCTCGGTGACGGCGCCGGAGAACCGCTCGGCCGCGCGGGTGCGGACGGCGGTCAGCTCGCCCGCCTCGGCGGCGAGCCGCTCGGCCAGCTCGGCGTGCTCGGCGCGCAGCTCCTCGATGCGGTCGTCGTCGCCCTCCAGCTCGGTGAGCCGCGCCGCCGAGCGCCGCGACCACTCCAGCACGCCCGCGACCGTCGCGTCCGGGCCGCCGTACTTGCGGGTCAGCGCGGTCAGCTCGGCCCGCCGCTCCTGGACGGCGGCCAGCCGCGCCGGATCGGCGTCCACCGAGTCGGCGTAGGAGGCGAGGTCGGTGCCGACGTCGGAGACCAGGTAGCCCGCCTCCGCGAGCCGGTCGGCGAGCCCCGCCAGCTCCGGGTCGTGGTCGCGGACGGCGTCCAGCGCGTTGCGGGCGGCGCCGAGCAGGCCGACGACGTTCGCGGCCTCGAACGCGGCGGCGGGGTCGCCGAGCAGCGCCTCGTGCGCGGAGTCGGCGGCGCCGTGCAGCGCGTCGGCGTGCCCGAGCCGCTCCTCCTCGGCGGCGAGGTCGACGTCCTCGCCCTCCTTCGGCTCGACCTTCTCGATCTCCTCCAGCCCGAACCGGAGCAGCTCCGCCTCCTGCTCGCGCTCGCGCGCCCGGGTGGTCAGCTCCTCCAGCAGCGCGCTCACCTGCCGGTGCCGCTGGTAGGCCTTGGTGTAGGCGCGCATGGGCTTGGTCAGCGCGCCGCCCGCGTACCGGTCGAGGGCGCCGCGCTGCCGGGCCGACTGCAGCAGCCGCTGCTGGTCGGACTGGCCGTGCACGGCGACCAGGTCGTCCGCGAGGTTGATCAGCACGCTCACCGGGACGGACCGGCCGCCGAGGAACGCCCGCGAGCGCCCCTCCGCCGACACCGAGCGGGTGACGATCAGCGCGCCGTCGTCCAGCTCGCCGCCCGCCTCCTCGACGCGCTCGACGACCCGGCCGCCCGGGTCGACGACGATCCGGCCCTCGACGGTGGCGCGGCCCGCGCCGGGACGGACCCGCTGCGGGTCGGCGCGGCCGCCGAACATCAGCCCGAGGCTCGTCACCACCATCGTCTTGCCCGCGCCGGTCTCGCCGGTCACGACGTTGAACCCCGGCGACAGATCGAGCACGGCCTCGTCGATCACGCCGAGGCCCCGGATCCGCACCTCATCGACCATCGGACGCACCAGCGTCACAACCCTCCGCAATACAGATCCCCGATCGGCGCCTGTGGAGATTATCCCCTCTGCCCGCCCGGCGCCTCCCCGTCCTGGGCGGGCGAGGGCCGCGCGGGCTGCCTGACCCGCCCCCGCCACCCCGTCACGGGCAGGCCGAACTTGGTGACCAGGCGGTCGGTGAAGGGGGTGAGGTGCAGCCGCGCGAGCCGCACCGGCAGCGCGCCCCTGCGGACCTCGACCCGCGCGCCCGGCGGCAGTTCGAGGGTGCGGCGCCCGTCGCACCACAGGACGGCGCGGGGCGTGCCGTCCAGCACCTCCACCGCGACCAGCGAGCGGGGCGACACCACCAGCGGGCGCGCGAACAGCGAGTGCGCGCTGATGGGGACGACCAGCATCGCCTCGACCTCCGGCCACACCACCGGCCCGCCCGCGGAGAACGCGTACGCGGTGGACCCGGTCGGTGTGGCGCACACCACCCCGTCGCAGCCCCAGTTCGACAGCGGGCGGCCGTCGATCTCGGCGACGACCTCCAGCATCCGCTCCCGCTCGGCCTTCTCGATGCTCGCCTCGTTCAGCGCCCACGTCGTGCCCATCACCGAGCCGTTGCGGCGGACGGTGACATCGACCGTCATCCGCTCCTCGACGTCGTAGCGGCGGTCGACGACGCGGTCGACGGTCGCGGCGAGGTCGTCGCGCTCGGCCTCGGCGAGGAACCCGACGTGCCCGAGGTTGACGCCGAGCAGCGGCGTACCGGACGTGCGGGTCAGGTCGGCGGCGCGCAGCAGCGTCCCGTCCCCGCCGAGGACCATGACGACCTCGGCGTCCTCGGCGGCGGCCGTGCCGGGCCGGACGTCGACGCCCGCGCAGCCGATGTCGTCGGCCTCGCCCTCCAGCACCCGGACGGAGATCCCGGCGGCGCCGAGCCGCTCGATGACCAGCTGGGCGCTGCGGACCGCCTCGCGGCGCCCGGTGTGCGCGACGACCAGCACCGACCTCTCACTCATAGCCACCCTCCACTCCACCCGCTCCCTGGCACGCCCCGGTGCGGGGACGGCCTCCGGACCAACGCCCGCCGTAGGGGCGATGGTGCCCGGACGTTCACCGCGGGCCCTCCGCGATCGCCTTCGCGAGGTCGCCCTCGTCCAGCGGCGGGGCCCCGGCGCGCAGCCAGAGGAAGTACTCCACGTTGCCGGACGGGCCCGGCAGGGGGCTCGCGGTCACCCCGAGCACCCCGAGCCCCAGCGTGCCCGCGTGCGCGGCGACCCCGCGCACCGCCTCGGCGCGCAGCTCGGGGTCGCGGACGACGCCGCCCGCGCCGACGCGGTCCTTGCCGACCTCGAACTGCGGCTTCACCATGAGCGCGTAGTCGGCGTCCGGTGCGGCGCAGCGCCGCACCGGTCCGATGACCAGCTTCAGCGAGATGAACGACAGGTCGCCGACGACGAGGCCCGGCGCCGCGCCGAGCATGCCGGGCTCCAGGTCGCGGATGTTGACCCGCTCCAGGACGGTGACCCGCTCGTCGGTGCGCAGCGACCAGGCGATCTGCCCGTACCCGACGTCCACGGCGTCCACGTGCGCGGCGCCCGCGCGCAGCAGCACGTCGGTGAACCCGCCGGTCGAGGCGCCCGCGTCCAGGCAGTGGCGGCCCGCCACCTCCAGCCCGGCGAACGCGGCGAGCGCGCCCGCGAGCTTGTGGCCGCCGCGCGAGACGTAGCCGGGACCGGTGTCGGCCTCGTCCACGACGATCGCCGCGCCGGTCTCGACCTGCGTGGCCGCCTTCCCGGCGCGCTGCCCGCCGACCCGCACCCGCCCGTCGGCGATCAGTTGCGTCGCCTGCTCGCGCGAGCGCGCCAGGCCGCGCCGGACCAGCTCGGCGTCGAGCCGCCGTCTGCTCATCCGCGGCTTCCCGCGTTGCCGGGGGCGACGGGTTCTCCCGGACGGGGCCGCAGCGCGCTCGGGAAGGCGGGCCGCTGCGGCTGGGGCGGCTGCCCCGGCTGGGCGGAATCGTCGTCCTGGTCGGCGGCGGCGAGCAGCTCCTGGAGCCGCTGGTGCACGTCCTCGAAGATCTCGACGTGCTCGGGGACGGGGCGTCCGGGCAGGTCGCCGAGCCGGGCCAGCGCGGCGTCCACGCGCGGGTCGCCGGTGGGCTCGGGCGGCGGCGCCGCCGCGACCTCCGGCTCCGCGGCCGGCTCCGGGGGCGCCGCCGTGCCGGCGTCGCCGGTCGCGCCGGGGTCTCCGGCGTCCCCGGCCCGCGGCTCGGGCACCTCGTCGGACATCACGTTCCACCTCCCAGTGGCCCCCGGCGCACGCGCCGGGTCGCTCCGGTCTCGGTCAGAACGCTACCGTCCATTCACGACAGCGTCGCCGACCGAACGGGGGGACGGCCCGACCATGGCGACCGACGAGGAGTGCCGGGCGGCGCTCGGCCGTGTGGCCGAGCGCCTCGCCGGGGTGGACGCCGAGCGCGGCGCCGCGCAAGTGGTGGGGCGCACGATAAGCTGCCGCGTCCCCGATCTGGGGCTGGCCTACCGGACGCGCCTGCACCGCGGCGGACTGGATGCGGTCACCTCCGATCCCGCCCCGCAGGACGCGCAGGTCAGGCTCACCGTGGCCAGCGACGACCTGGTCGCGCTGGCCGACGACGAGCTGAGCCCCGCCAAGGCGTGGGCCACCGGCCGCCTCAAGATCGAGGCGAGCCTGTTCGACCTGCTGCGCCTGCGCAAACTGCTGTGAACCGCAAGCCGCTGTGACCCGCGGCCCGCCGGTCAGCGGGCGTGGTAGGCGCGCGGCAGCCGGAGCCCGCGCGCGGCCATGACGGTCCGGAGCCGGTCGGGGTAGTCGGTGATGAGGCCGTCCACGCCGTCGTCGATGAGCTTGTTCATGGTCGGCGCGTCGTCCACCGTCCACGGGACCACCTTCAGCCCGAGCCGGTGCGCCTCGGCGACCATCGCCTTCGTGACGTAGGGGCGGTAGCCGGGGTCGGTGACCTTGCCGTTCTGCGGGAAGCCGTGCACCGGCGAGAACGCCGACGCGCCGAACGAGCGGACGGCCCGCAGCGGGTCGCCGCCGAAGTCGTCGATGTCGATCCCGCCCAGCCACGGCGACTTCCCGGGCTGGCCCGTCTGGAGGAAGTCGTAGTTGGTCAGCGCGACCAGCGGCAGCCGCGGCTCGACCCGCCGCATCCGCATCAGCGCGCCCCAGTCGAAGCTCTGGATCGTCACCTGCCGCAGCAGGCCGGCGCGCCTGACCTCGCGCGCCGTCACCCGGACGAACTGCTCGCGCGGCGCCGTCTCGCTGGGCGCCCCCGCCTCCACCTTGGTCTCGACGTTCAGCTTCACCCCGGACGCCCGGTACCGGTGGACGAGCCCGAACACCTCGCGTAGCAGCGGCATCCGCGCGCCGGGCGCGGCCTTTTGGCCGGGGAAGTCCGGCAGCGTCCGCGAGCCGCAGTCGAGGGTCCGCACCTGCTTCAGCGTGAGCGTGTTGACGTACTTCCCGGCGTAGGGGTACTCGGGGTCACCGGGCGTGGCCGGGCCGGTGTCCTGGCACTTGGCCGGGTTGACCCGGCGGTCGTGGGTGACGACGGCCTGCCCGTCCTCGGTGATCTGGACGTCCAGCTCCAGCGTGCTCACGCCCAGCTCCAGGGCGTTCGCGAACGCCGGGAGCGTGCTCTCGACCACCAGGCCGATCCCGCCCCGGTGGGCCTGGAGGTCGAACGCGCCCCGATGGTGCCCCTGCCCGGGCTGCCCATGGCCGGGCTGCCCGTGCCCCGGGCGCCCGTGCGCCTCGCCCGCGAGAGCGGGTCCTGCCGTGCCCAGCGTCAGCGCGGTGAGGCCCACCGCCAGGGCGGTACGACGCATGCCTCTCATGACCGGCTCCCTTCCGTGTCCTGCGGGTCCGCCGATGCGGCCCGCCGGACACGGTCGGGTGCGCGCGCGACCGCCAGGGGTGCGGCCGGTGGCCCCCAGGGGAACGGTCGATGTCCCTCCAGGTCAGTGGTAGGCGAGGCCCAGCGTGTCGAGGGCGGCGGTGAGCGCCTCGGCCGGACGCGGGCCATCGCTCTCCCAGGCGGCGGACGCCAGCGCGCGAAGGCCGTCGTAGGGGTCGCCGGACCCGGTGAGGCCGATGGCGCCGCCGTCCGCGCGCGCCGTCCAGCCCCGGCAGTGGTGCCCCTCGCCGTCGCGGACCGGCTCCGGGTGCGCGACGAGCAGGCCGGTCAGGTCGGGCGCGAGGAAGCTCGGCCGCCGGTCCGGCGGGGCGGTCAGCACCTGAAGGTGGTCGGTGACGCCGGTGAAGACCAGCAGGCTGTCGGCGCCGCCGTTGCGGGCGCCCTCGATGTCGGTGTCGAGCCGGTCGCCGACCACCAGCGGGCGCCGCGCCCCGGTCCGCCGCACCGACTCCTGGTGGAGCGGACGCTCGGGCTTGCCCGCGATGATCGGCTCGACCCCGGTCGAGGAGGTGATCACGCGTAGCAGCGCCCCGTTGCCCGGGTTCGGCCGCGCGCCGCCGCCCGGGATCGTCAGGTCGGCGTTCGAGCCGACGAACAGGGCGCCCCCGCCGACCGCCTGCGCGCCCTCGGAGATCAGGTCGTAGGAGATCCCCGGGGCGAACCCCTGGACGACGGCGGCGGGACGCTCGGACGCCGTCGACACCGGCCGCAGACCCTCCGCGTACAGGGCCTGGCGCAGCCCCGTCCCGCCGACCACGAGCACCTTCGACCCGGTCGGCACCCGCTCGGCGATCAGCCGGGCCGCGGCCTGCGCCGAGGTGACCACGTCCTCCGCGGACGCGGGGACGCCGACGTCCGCCAGCAGCGCCGCGACCGCCGACGGCGTCCGGGACGCGTTGTTGGTGACGAACGCCAGCCGCTGCCCGGCCGCGCGGGCCTTGCCGAGCGACTCGGCCGCCCCGGGCACCGGCCGCCGGCCGACGTAGACGACGCCGTCCAGGTCGAGCAGGGCGACGTCGTACGCCTCGCTCAGAGGGCGGTCACAGCCTTTCATCGTGCTCCTCTGCGGTCGGGGTGAAGGGGGGCGGGGGTCAGCGGCGGGACGCGAGGGTCGCCCTGGCGTGCCGCAGGGCCTTCGCGTAGTCCTCGTTGTCGGGGCGCATCGCCACCGCGAGCGCCAGATGCTGGACGGCGCCCTCGAAGTCGCCCATCCGGCTGAGCGCGAGGCCCAGCCCGAAGCGCGCGTAGTCCTCGGCGGGCTCCTCCTCGACGATCTCCCGGAAGCTGTCGGCCGCCGCGCCGAACTCCCGGACGCCGAACTGCGCGCGGCCGAGCGCCTCCCGGATGCTGTGCGACTCCGGCTCGGCGTCGGCGGCGCGCGCCAGCAGTTGCAGCGCCGCCGCCGCGCTGCCCGCGCGGAGCAGCTCCAGGCCCCGCGTGTACCACTCGTAGACGCCGCCGCCGGGCTGTGCGGACTGCCCGTCCGGCGTGTCGCGGTCGTCCGGATCTCCCGAGCCGTCCCCGGGGGAATCCTCCGGCCGTCCCGGTCCTTGAACACTCACGTGGACCTCCCCTCGGACTCTGATCACCTCGACGGTACCCGGAGGCTGGACACGGACCCGTCCGTGGTTACCATGCCCACGGTGGACGACGACCTCCCCTCCGGGCTCGCCCCGGACGAGTTCAGTGCCCAGATCTTCGGGACGGCGGGACCCCGGGCCGGAGGCGGCCTGGAACTGGCCCCGTTCCGAGGTGTCCGCTTCGTCCCCGAGGTGGTCGGTGACCTGGCCTCCGTCACGACACCGCCGTACGACCTGATCGACGACGCGGCGGCGCTGCGGCTGCGGGCGTCCGACGGGCACAACATCGTCCGGCTGAACATGCCGCGCGCGACGGGCGAGAGCTACGACGAGGCGGGGGTGCTGCTGCGCCGCTGGCTGGACGAGGGCGCGCTCACGCTCGACCCCCTCCCCGCCCTCTACGTCTACGAGGCCGCGAAGGACGGGACAGTCCTGCAACGCGGCCTCATCGGCGCGCTCGGCCTGCGCGCGGAGGCGGACGGCGTCGTCCTGCCGCACGAGAACGTCTTCCCCGGCCCGGTCCGCGACCGGCTGGCGCTGATGTCGGCCGCCCGCGCCAACCTGGAGCCGATCTTCCTGGTGTACGAGGGCGGCGGCGACGCGACGCGGGTCGCCGACGACGCCGCCGCCGGGGCCCCGCTGCTGGAGTTCCGCTCGGACGACGGCCTGACCCACCGGCTCTGGCGGATCACCGACCCGGCCCTGCACGCCCGCGTGGCCGCCGACCTGCGCGACCGGCGGGCGCTGATCGCCGACGGCCACCACCGCTACGCCACCTACCGCGCCCTCCAGGCCCGCCACCGGGCGGCGGGGAGCGGCCCCGGCCCCTGGGACCGGGGCCTCGCGCTCCTCGTCGACTCCACCCGCTACCCGCCGCACCTCGGAGCGATCCACCGCGTCCTGCCGGGCCTTCGCCCGGACGTCGCCGTCGAGAAGGCCGCGCGGGTGTTCAACGTCACACCCATCGCCGGTGAGCGCGCGGCGCTGGAGGCGCTCGCCGCGGCGCCCCGCCCGGCGTTCCTGCTCGGCGGCGGCGAGGGGTTCCACCTGCTCACCGACCCCCATCCGGCCGCGCTGGCGCGCTCGATGCCCGCCGCCCACTCCGCGCGCTGGCGGGGGCTCGACACCGCCGTCCTGGACCACCTGCTGATCGGCGGCGTGTGGCGCATCCCCGCGAACGAGGACGCCATCGAGGTCGTCCACGACGACCCGTCCGCCGCGACCGCCCGCGCCCGCCGCACCGGCGGCACCTCGGTGATCCTCAACCCGCTCAGGGTCGAGGACGTCCTGGCCGTCGCGGGCGGCGGCGAGCGGGTCCCGCGCAAGTCCACCTCGTTCGGCCCCAAACCGCGCACCGGCCTCGTCCTGCGCCTCCTCGACCCCGGGAGCGACCGTTGATCGACAAGATCGCCTGGATCCGGCTCGTGGACGGGCGGGTGCTCAGCACGCGCTCGCACGGCAAGGACGCCTACTACCTGCCCGGCGGCAAGCGCGAGCCCGGCGAGTCCGACGCGCAGACCCTCGTCCGCGAGATCAAGGAGGAGCTGACGGCCGACCTCGTCCCGGACACGATCGCGCACCTCGGCACCTGGGAGGCGCAGGCGCACGGCCACGCCGAGGGGGTCACCGTCCGCATGACCTGCTACACCGCCGACTACACGGGCGAGCTCACGGCCAGCGCCGAGATCGCGGAGGTCGTCTGGCTCGGCTACGCCGACCGCCCCCGCGTCTCCCCCGTCGACCGGCTCATCTTCGACGACCTGCACGCCGGCGGCCGCCTGCTCTGAGCGGCACGGCTGGCCGCCGGGCCGTCCCCGGGACGATGATCGGGGCATGGACGACACCACGACCACGATCACGCCGCTCGGCGGAGACGTCTACGAGATCGACACCCGGATGGCGGGCCACAGCGGTATCACCGCCGGATACCTGATCCTGTCCGACCGGCCATGCCTCGTGGAGCCCGGGACGGCCGGGTCCGCGCCGGTCGTCCGCCGCGCGCTGGCCGACCTCGGCGTCGGCCCCGCCGACCTCGCCACCGTCGTCGTCACCCACATCCACCTCGACCACGCGGGCGGCGTCGGCGACATCGCCGAGACCTACCCCGGCGCCGAGGTCGTCGTCCACGAGAAGGGCGCCCGGCACCTCGCGTCCCCGGAGCGGCTGATGGCCAGCGCCCGCATGATCTACGGGGACAGCCTCGACACGCTGTTCGGGGAGCTGAAGCCGACCGACGCCGCGCGGATCCGCGCCGTCCAGGACACCGGCGTGATCGACCTCGGCGGCGGGCGGCGGCTGGAGTCGCACTACTCCCCCGGCCACGCCAAGCACCACGTCGGGCTGATCGACTCCGCGACCGGCGACCTGTACGTGGGCGACGCGGCGGGCGTCTACATCCCCGAGACCGCGGACGTCCGCCCCGCCACCCCGCCGCCCGACTTCGACCTCGACACCGCCCTGGCCTCGCTCGAAAGGTTCCGCGCGCTCGGCCCGCAGCGGCTGCTGTTCGCGCACTACGGGCCGGTCACCGAGGTGGACGACACGCTGGAACGATCCGCGGAGGAACTGCGGATCTGGGTGGACGCCGTCCGGGACGCGGCCGACCAGGACCTCGACCTCGACCACGCCGTCGCGATGGTCGTCGACCGGACCAAGGACCGCTACGCCTTCGCCCGCGAGGACGCCGACCCCGAACTCGCCGCCCGCTACGAGATCATCAGCAACACCGAGAGCAACGTCGCCGGGATCATGCACGCCCTCAACCGCCACGCGTGACGCGGTGCGCTCCGCCCGTCAGGAGTCGGCGGGCGGCCGCTCCTCGTCGTCCGCGTGGTCGGGCTCCAGGAAGACCGCCGGCGCCTCCGGCACGTCCTCCGCCGGAACGTCCAGGATCTCGGGGTCGGCGGGCTTGAACTCGATCGCCGTGGCCGCGACCACCTCGATCACGCCCTCGGGCTCGGGCTCGGGCGCCTCGGTCACGGCGTCCTCGGCCTCGGCCATCTCCGCGACCTCGGGCTCCCCCAGATCCGGGGCGCCGCCCTCCTCGCTCCGCGCGGCCTCCGCCTCCTCGTCCTCCTCCTCGGTGTCGAGGATGTGGAGGCCCTCCAGCTCCGCGTACCGCTCGGCGGCGTCGGTCTCGCCGTCCCGGTCGGCCGCCGCGGACCGCGCGAACCAGTCGGACGCCTCGCCGGCCCGCCCGGCCTCCACCAGCGCGTCGGCGTAGGCGTAGAACAACCGCGCCGACCAGGGACGCAGCCTCCGGTCGCGCAGCTCGGGGATCTGCAACGTCACCACGGCCGCGTCGTACTGGCCGAGGTCGCGCCGCACACCCGACTCGACGATGCGCAGCTCCACCCGGCCCATCGGGTCAAGGCGCGCCGCCTCCGGGGCCTTGACCAGCTCCAGCGCGCGTTCGGGGCGTCCGAGACCGCGTTCGCAGTCGGCCATCACCGGCAGGTAGGACTCGTCGCCCGCGCTGAGCCGCCGCGCGGCCCGCAGCTCGGCGAGAGCCTCCCCCCACTCCTCGGCACGGTAGGCCGCGAGCCCCGCCGCCTCCCGGACGATCCCGACCCGGGACGCGAGCCGCCGCGCCGCCCGAGCGTGCTTGTACGCCTTCTCCGGCTCGTCCTCGGACAGCTGCCCCGCCATCACGAGGTGCCGCGCCACCTTGGTGGCCAGATCCTTCGGCAGCGTGCGCAGCTCGGCACGGGCCTCCGCGTCGAGCTCGTCGCCCGTCACCTCGTCCGGCAGCAGCGGATCGTCATGCTTGGGCGCCGGACGCTCCTCCGGCCTTGCCCGGTCGCGCGGCGGCCCGTAGGACCGTCCGCCCTCCTGCGGCCGCCGGCCGCCGCGCCCCTTGAACGACCCGCCCCCGGGACGCCCGTCACGCTTGCCGTCGAACTTCCGTCCGCCCGGACGTCCCTCACGCTTGTCGTCGAACTTCCGGCCACCGGGACGGCCCTCGCGCTTGTCATCGAACTTGCGACCGCCCGGACGGCCTTCACGCTTGTCGTCGAACTTGCGGCCACCGGGACGGCGCTCGTCACGCCCCTGGAACCGCCGCTCTCCCTGACCGCCCTCGCCCCGGGGCCCGCCGAACCGGTCGTCCCGGCGCTGCGCGCCGCCCTGGCCGCCACGTGGCGCGCCCGGACGTCCGTCACGCCGCTGCCCGCCCTGAGACGCGCGGGGCCCACCGAAGCGACCGTCACGCCGCTCGCCTCCGCCGCCCTGCCCTGGACGCGAACCACCCGAACGCTCTCCGCCGCCCTGACCACCGGGACGTCCGTCGCGACGCGGACCGCCTTGACCGCCCCGGAACCCACCGGGACGAGCATCACGCCGCTCGCCGCCGCCCTGCGCACCGCGCGGGCCGCCATAGCGCCCTTCGCGACGCTCACCGGCCTGGCCCGGACCACCGAAACGCTTCTCACGACGATCACCGGAAGAGTCGCTCCGGCGGTCGTCCGACCGCTTGAACGGACGGTCCGACCGGCGGTCGTCCCGAGGCCCGCGCGCGTCGCGGTCCTTCCAGCCCCCGCCGGCGGGACGGCCACGGCCCCCCTGCGGCGCACCACCGCGCGGCGCGGCCCCGCGAGGCCCACCGCTCTTACGCGGCGCCCCAGATCCCCTCGGGCCGCCACGAGCGTTGCCCTCACGACGGACAGGCGGCTTGCGCCCCCCGTTGTCCCGCCGCCGCTCGCGGTTGTCGTCGCTGCGGCCGTCCTCTTCCGCGCTCATCACGTCCGTCACTGTTCTTGAAGGTGGTTCGTGGACACTTGCAGCCTACTTCGGCAGGTCCAACACATGCGTCGAGGGCCGCCCCGTGAATCGGTGCGACCCTCGACCAATATGAGTCCGGCGGCGTCCTACTCTCCCACACAGTCCCCCATGCAGTACCATCGGCGCTGAGAGGCTTAACTTCCGGGTTCGGGATGGGACCGGGTGTTTCCCTCTCGCCAAAACCACCGAACGACCAACCCCAACACCCCAACCAACCAGGGGCGCGGGAAACTCATCGTCCGAGACCAGGCTCGAAACATTCACTTATCAACACACAGGTTCCCGTTTGTTTTCCGGGAACCACACAGGGACGCGAACACCACACAGCGACATGCCTTGAACGTATTGTGTGGTCAAGCCACTCGGCCTATTAGTACCGGTCGACTCCACACGTTACCGCGCTTCCATC
>NZ_JAHFZY010000005.1:0-803282 GCF_018603865.1 Actinomadura sp. NEAU-AAG7 | reverse complement strand
ACCATCCCCACCAACTGCCAATGGGGCATCTTCCTCCGCAACCACGACGAACTCACCCTGGAGATGGTCACCGACGACGAACGCGACTACATGTACACCGAATACGCCAAAGACCCCCGTATGAAAGCCAACATCGGCATCCGCCGACGCCTGGCCCCCCTCCTGGACAACGACCGCAACCAACTCGAACTGTTCACCGCCCTCCTGCTCTCCCTCCCCGGCTCCCCCGTCCTGTACTACGGCGACGAGATCGGCATGGGCGACAACATCTGGCTCGGCGACCGCGACGCTGTGCGCACCCCCATGCAATGGACCCCCGACCGCAACGCCGGCTTCTCCCGCGCCGACCCCGCCCGCCTCTACCTCCCCGTCATCATGGACCCCATCTACGGCTACCAGGCCGTCAACGTCGAAGCCCAGGCCGACAACCCCGGATCCCTCCTGCACTGGACCCGCACCATGATCGAGATCCGCCAACGCCACCCCGTCTTCGGCGTCGGCACCTACAACGAACTCTCCGCCTCCAACCCCTCCGTCCTCGCCTTCACCCGCGAGATCACGGAAAAGGAAGCGGACCAGTGGGGCGGAACGGACGTCATTCTCTGCGTCAGCAATCTCTCGCGCTTCCCGCAGCCCGTCGAGCTGGACCTGCGGCGCTTCGAGGGCCACTCCCCCGTCGAATGCACGGGCGGGGTGCAGTTCCCCGCGATCGGCGAACTCCCCTACCTCATGACGTTGCCGGGGCACGGTTTCCATTGGTTCCAGCTCACTCCACCGGAGGACGCGGACACCGAGAGGACCGCCTGACCGTGCTGCCGCCGCGGAGCGTCCTGCAGCGGGACCTCGCCGAATGGCTGCCCCGGCAGCGCTGGTTCGGCGGCAAGCACATCCCCATCGACGGCATCACGATCGCCGCGACCACCGAGCTCCATTCCGGCGACCCGGCGCTGCACCATCTCGTCATCCACGTCCGGCAGCACACCGGTACCGACCGGTACCAGCTCCTCCTCGGCACCCGGCGCGACCTGCCCGACCGGCTCAGGCACGCCGAGATCGGCGGCTCCCCCGAGGAGGGGACGCACTGCTATGACGCCGCCCACGACCCCGACCTGACCCGGACCCTGCTGCGCGGCCTGGCGGCCGAGGCGTCCGTCGGCCCCCTGCGCTTCCGGAACGCGGGCGGCGGGGTGATCCGCACCGACCTGACGAGCCTGCCGATCACCGCCGAGCAGAGCAACACCTCGCTGCTGTTCGGCGACGCCTACATCTGCAAGCTGTTCCGGCGGCTAAGCGACGGCGTGAACCCCGACCTGGAGGTCAACCTCGCGCTGACGCGCGGCGGCTGCGCCCACGTCCCGGCCGTCCTCGGGTGGATCGAGCTGGAGCCGGGCGAAGGCGGCGAGCCGACCACGCTCGCGCTGCTCTCGACCTACCTGCGCACCGGCGCGGACGGCTGGAGCCTCGCGATCGCCAGCGTCCGCGACTGGTACGCCCACACGATGCCGCCGGGCGGGGACGAGTGGGCGGAGCTGGACGCGAGCGCCGCGGGCGGCGACTTCGCGGCCGAGGCCGAGCGGCTCGGCGCCGCCACCGCGCGGGTGCACCAGGCCCTCGCGGGCGCGTTCGGCGTGACGACGCTGCCCGCCGGCGAGGTCCACGCGATGGCGGCGCGGATGAACGAGGATCTCACCGAGACCTGCCGCGCCGTCCCCGCGCTGGCCCCGCACGCCAAGGCGCTCACCGGCGCGTTCCTCGACCTCGCGACGCGGGCGGCGCCGCTGCCCGTCCAGCGCGTCCACGGCGACTACCACCTCGGCCAGGTGCTGCGCACCGAGTCCGGCTGGACGGTGCTGGACTTCGAGGGCGAACCCGCCCGCACCCCCGGCGAGCGCCGCGCCCTCGCCCACCCGCTCCGCGACGTCGCCGGGATGCTGCGCTCCTTCGAGTACGCGGCGCGCTTTCTGATCACCAAGGCGGGCGCCCTGCCGCCGGAGTCCGGGCGCCGCCTGGAGACCCGCGCGCACGCGTGGGCCGCGCGCAACCGCGCCGCGTTCTGCCGCGGCTACGCCGCCGCGGGCGGTGTCGACCCGGCCGCCCACGCCGTCCTGACCCGGGCCTTCGAGTTCGAGAAGGCCGTGTACGAGGTGCGCTACGAGGCCCGGAACCGGCCCGCGTGGCTGCCGGTACCGCTCCGCTCGCTGGCCCATCTGACCACATGATCAAAGACACGAAACGCCGGATCCAATTCCGACCCATGATCATGTAAAATCCCCGCACTCACCCCATTCGCCCGCGATCAACGGGTACCCGAACTGTCGGTAGGAGATCATCTGACATCACGAAAACGGAGCACGCGAATGTGCGAAGCACGCCAGTCCGGCCGGCCGAACGACCGGCCCCGGGCATTCCCCGGCCGACCCCGCCACGGCGGGACGACCGAGCGAAAACGCAGGACGCTCCGGCGCGCGGCCACCGTGACCGCCGTCGGGCTCGCGCTCAGCCTTCCGGCGGGCACGCAGGCGCTGGCGGCGCTCAACCCGGTCGTCCTGAAAAGGCTCGACCTGGACGCGGTGACGCTGGGCAAGGTCAAGGCATACGACCGGTACCGCACCCGTGAGGCCAGGCAGAAGACGAAGGCGAAGAAGGCGCTGACCTTCGCCCGCAAGCAGATCGGCAAGCCCTACAGCTGGGGCGCCGCCGGTCCCGCGCGCTACGACTGCTCGGGCCTCGCGATGGCCGCCTGGCGCAGGGCGGGCGTGAAGATCCCGCGCGTCACCTACTCGCAGTACTCCGGCGTCCGGCGCAAGGTCGCCTTCAAGGACCTGCGCCCCGGCGACCTGATCTTCTTCCACGGCCGCAGCCACGTCGGCATCTACGTCGGCCACGGCCGGTTCCTGCACGCGCCCAACAGCCGCTCCCGCGTCCGGATCGACAGACTCGGCGCCGCCCGCAAACGGCAGTTCGCGGGGGCCGTCCGTCCGGGGGCGCCCGCGTACAAGAAGTGGTCGCCCTCCATCCGTGAACTCGTCGAGAAAATCGACCGGATGAGCGCCCAGGAGAAGGCCCACAAGGCACCGGAGACCACGGCGGATTCGCCTCTGGGCCTGCCGCCCGGCATAATCCTGCGCACCACGCTGGCCAAACCCGCGCCGCCCGCCAACGAGGCGGCGGCCACGCAGTCCCAATGGCCCACACCGCCCTACAACGACGCACCGGCCACCCATCAGGCGCCGCTCGTGAACCAGCCGACGCCCGTGGACGAAACGGCATCGACGAGCGAGGAAACGTCCGCGGAAGAGGCGGCGCCGACTCAGGACTCGCCGCCCATCGAGGCGGGGTCGCCGGCCAATCAAGCGGACGACGCGTCACCCGCAGCGGCACCGCCCGCAAATGACGCGGCCCAACCGGAGAACGCGGAGTCGACCGAGGACGGGGCGGCGCCCACCAATGCCGCCGCGCAACCGGAGAACACGGCCCACGCGCACAATGCGGCGCACGCGAACAGCGCGCCGCATGCGGACGCCACGCACTCGCATGATGCGGCCGCCGTCGCGGACGGCGCGGTGGCGGAGGCCGAGAACGCGCACCACGCGAACGAGCAGGCCCTCGCGCAGGAGGCGGCGGCCCTGGACGGCTCCGGGGCGGGGACGCCCGGGAGGCGTGAGCGCCGGCCCGTCCCGCCCAGGGGCGTGTCCCGGCCCGTGCACGAGGTGACCGTGCACGAGGTGAAGGCGCCGGTCGGCACGCACGAGGGGCACGGGCGGCCCGCGAACCTGGCCGCCGCGCAGCCGCGGCCCGCCGTCCTCGCGAAGGGCGAGCGGCCCGTCGCGCACACGGCGGCCCGGAGCTGACAGGACGCGGACCGGCCGGGCGCACGACGGGGGCGCGCCCGGCCGGTCCGTCATGCGCGGGCGTCAGCGGGGGTCGCAGGGCCTGGCCGACGATGAGCGCGTACATCCGCTCGGGGCTGGACGTGGACGCGGGTTCCAAGAATCCGGGCAGGAGCGGAAGGTCGGTCGCGAAGGGACGGACGCGTTCATAGAGGGACGGCGCGTCCGGTGGCCGGTTCTCGGGCTTCTTCTCCAGAAGATCCTGGACGAGGTAGTTGAGTTCGGAGGGGATGCCCTGGATGGGCGGCGGCTGTTCCCGGACGTGCTTGTCGAACACCGCGTAGGCGGTGGGCCCGGCGAACAGCTGCCGTCCGGTCAGCATCTCGTGCAGGACGCATCCGAGCGCGTACAGGTCGCTGCGGGGGTCGGCGACGCCCTGCTCGATCTGCTCGGGGGCCATGTAGGCCGGGGTGCCGAGGATCTGCCCGTGCCGGGTGAAGTGGGCGACGTCGGCGTCGCCGAGGACGGCGAGGCCGAAGTCGAGGACCTTGACGCTCCCGTCGGGGCAGAGCATGAGGTTGGTCGGCTTGAGGTCGCGGTGGCGGATCGACAGGGCGTGCGCGGCGGCCAGGACGGCGGCGGCCTGCGCGGTGATCCCGGCGGCCCAGGCGACGGGGACGGGGCCGTGCTCGGCGATGAGGTCGGCGACGGTGACGCCGTCGATGAACTGCATGACCTGGTAGAGCCGCTGCTCGAACGTGCCGAAGTCGTAGAGGGTGGGGGCGCCCGCGTGCTCCAGCCGGGCGAGGATGCGGGCCTCGCGGATGAAGCGCCGCTCAAGCTCGTCGTCGGGGCCGCCGGGGAGTTGGAGGAACTTCACCGCGACACGGCGGCCGAGGCGGGTGTCGTCGGCGGCGTAGACGGCGCCCATCCCGCCGCGTCCGAGCGGCAGGTCGTCGAGCTCATACCGGTCGGCTATGAGCATCGCGGGAGCCTCCCGGGGTCAACGGCGGGGACGCAGATGACCGTCCACCAGCCCGTCGAAGCTTAGCCGAACCAGCGCGTCGCCAAGGGCCGACATCTCCCGCAATGTCGCGGTCAGCCGGACGAGTTCCTGGAACGCCCGGCCGTATTCGCGCTGCCTTTCGAGGGAGAGCCTGGGGATGCGCGTCCGGCGCAGGTCCATGCGGCTGGAGCCGGTACCGGTGCGGGTGTGCGCGAACGTCAGGAACCCGGCGAGGAAATGCGGATCGAGACGCGCGCCGTCCGGGCGGTAGAGCGTGAGGTGGGGGCCGAGGACGGCGCCGGGCTCGGCGATGACGCGGGCGGACCCGGCGGCGGTGGCGACGACGTCCCCCGGCTGGAGCCTGATCAGGGACGGGTCGGGCGCGGCGGCGCCGGAGGGGTCGCTCCCGGTGGTGAGGTCGTCGACGGTGAGCACCGGCACGGCGCCGCCGGTGAGCGGCCGCGCCGGGGCGTGGATGACGGTGAGGACCCCGGCCCTGGCGAGTTCGGCGATCGTGGTGAACGGCAGCGGCCGCTGTTCGGGCAGGAGGTCGACGCGGGGCGGCTCCGGAGCGGCGGCGGCGAGCCGGTCGAGGGCCTCGGAGAAGCGGCGGCCGAACGCCGGGCCGCTGTGGCGGGGGCGGTGCCGGGAGGGGGTGACGTCGACCTCGTCGTCCAGGAGGTCGACGACGGGCACCGACCATTCGCCGCCGCCGTCGACGTGCCGGTTCCATTCGCGTTCGACGCGGTCGAGGTCGCCCTCGGCGTCCAGCAGGAGGATCCGTTCGGGGGGCCGTTCGCCCGGTCCGGGACGGCGCAGGAGCCACAGGTCGGGGCCGCCGGGCGCGAGGGTCGCGACGGCGCGCAGGGCGCCGGTCCGCAGCAGGTTGCCGCGGACGCGGCGGCCGGGCCGGCGGCTCGCGACGGCGGACGGCATGAGCAGCGCGGCGCGTCCGCCGGGCCGCACATGGGCGAGGCAGTGCTGCACCCAGGCGAGTTCGGGCTCGCCGCGCGGCGGCAGGCCGTACTCCCAGCGCGGGTCGCCGGTCAGGTCCTCGTGGCCCCAGGCGCGGTCGCCGAACGGCGGGTTGCAGACGGCGGAGTCGGCGGCCTCCTCGGCGAAGCCGTCCGCGCGCAGGGAGTCGGCGGCGACGATCTCGGCGGGCGTCCGGGCGAGCAGCAGCCGCAGCAGGGCGATCCGCGCGGCGGCCGGGTCGCTCTCCTGGCCGAGCACGCGCCCCGCGCCGGGCGCGGCGAGGAGCAGGGTGCCGAGGCCGCAGGCCGGGTCGAGGACGGTGTCGCCCTCCCGGCAGGCGAGCCGGGTCATCAGCCGCGCCACGTCCCCGCGGGTGAGGACGAGCCGCCGCGAGTGGGCGGCGGCGTACCGCTCGAAGATCAGCTCGAAGGCGCCCCGGTGGCCGTACTCGGCGGCGAGGTCCTTCAGCATGCCGGGCAGTTCGGGGTCGCCGGGGATGATCGCTGGTTGCGACGACCCGGTCGCGTCGCCGCGGTCGCCCAGCAGGCGCAGCCCGGCCCAGCCGACGAGGTCGGCGAGGCGGAAGTCGTCGGCGGACGCGCGGAGCCGCTGCCAGACCCGGTCGCCGAGCGACACCTCGAACGGCTTGCCATTGCGGATCAGCCAGCCCTCGACGTCGGTGAGCGAGAACAGCGGGCTGGCGGCCGTCCCGCCGACGGGCCGCGGAAAGTCGGCATGCCGGCGGCGCCAGTTGCTGACGGTCGCGCGGCCCACACCCGCGATACGGGCGATGTCGCCTGCGGTCACCCCAGGGTCGTCGCTCATGCCCCAACCCTAACGGAAGCCCAATGCGCGGAAAGAACACCCGTGAATCGTGTCAACAACCACTCCACAGGCCACACCTCGAACTCCCGGCAGGGACCGGGAGCCCAGGAGGCGAAGTCCGTCGCGGGCGGCGACATCGAGGGCACAGGCGGCTGAACACCGGCACCCGCGAACCGGGTCAACGGCTTCTTCGCTCGTCACGCCCGGCGCAAGCGGCGGCCGAGCCTCGCCAGAGGCCCCGTGGGGGCGTGCGCGGCGGCGCCGAGCAGTTCGGGCGACTGTGTATCGGCGTCTGCGGCCTCCGGGACGACGTCGGCGACGACGCAGGTGATGTTGTCGGGGCCGCCCGCACCGTTGGCGAGGGCGACGAGGCGGTCGACGGCCTCCTCGGGGGCCGGGGCGTCCAGCGCGTCCCGGATCGCCTCGTCGGGGATGACGCCGGACACGCCGTCCGAACACAGGAGGTACCGGTCGCCCGGTCGCGCCTCCCGGTGGTAGAGGTCCGGCTGAGCCCGCGCGCCGCCCTGCAACGCGCGCACCAGCACCGAGGCGCGCGGGTGCCGGGCGGCCTGCTCGGGGGTGAGCCGCCCCTCGTCCACCAGGATCTGGACCATCGTGTGATCGCGCGTGATCCGCTCCAGCACGCCGCCGCGCAGGACGTAGGCGCGCGAGTCGCCGATATGGGCGACGGCGAACCCGGCGCCGTCCCAGGCCAGCGCGGTCAAGGTCGTGCCCATCCGGGCGAGGTCCGGGTCGTGGCGTCCGAGGTCGTCCAGGCGGGCGGCGATGTCCGTGACCGCCGAGGCGAGCGCGGGCCCCGGGTCGCCTCCTTCGCGCCCCGCCGCGCGGTGCGGGGCGGCCTCGGCGAGGACGGTGATCGCGGTGCGGCTGGCGACGTCGCCGTGCGGGTGGCCGCCCATCCCGTCGGCGACCGCGAGCAGCCCAGGGGAGGCGAACGCCGAGTCCTCGTTGACCGTCCGCTGCCGTCCGGTGTGCGTCCCGGCCGCGAACCGAAGCACATGGTGAGTCATGCACTCCATGAAAGCACTCATTAACTCGATTCACAAGCAAACCCCTCCTGCGCTGGGCTTACGCGAGAGTCGTGCTTGGGAGGGTCGGTTGGTGGGGTCTCCCAGTGGGGCGGGGATCGTAGATCGTTCTTTGCTTGGTCAACTTCCTCTCTGCGGCGGGTAGTGGTTCGGGCGTCTGGGTGAAGGTGGGCGGTGGTGGCCGGAGGGTTGGGCGGGCGAGGGGATCGCCTCGCCTTCGCTCTTCATGGAGGTTCGATGCCGCTTCTCATCGGTCGCCACGGGCCCGGTGTTCCGCGGGGGCCCGGAGGGTCGGCCGTCGCGCGGCGGCTGCTCCGGGATCCCGTCGGGCTGTTGCAGGATCTGCGGGAGGTGGGGCCGGTCGTGGTGGTGCGGCTCGGGACGGTGCCGGTCTATCTGGTGAACGCGCCGGACCCGCTGCGGCGGATGCTGGTGACCGACGCCGGGTCGTTCGTCCGGGGGCGGGCCTACGACCGGGCGCGGCCGGTGCTCGGGGGCGGCCTGGCCACCGCGGACGGGGACGCGCACCTGCGCCGGAGGCGGCTGATGATGCCGTCCTTCCACCGGGCGCGGCTGCTCGGTTACACCGGGGTCCTGCGGGAGCAGGCGGAGGTGCTCGCCGGGTCGTGGCGGGACGGGCAGCGCGTCGAGCTGGACGTGGCGCTGCACCGGGCGAGCGCGGCCGGGGCACTGCGGGCGCTGCTCCGCGCGGACCTGGACGAGGCCACCGTCGCCGAGATCGACCACTGCGTCACGGTGTTCCTGCGGGAGATCCCGCTGCGGGCCGTGCTGCCGCGCTTCGCCACGCGGCTGCCGCTGCCCGGCAACCGGCGGTTCGCGCGGGTCGCCGCGCGACTCCGGGAGATCGTGGACGGCATGGTCGAGGAGCGGCGGCGCGATCCCGGGGAGCGGGACGACCTGCTGTCGCTGCTGATGGACGCGCGGGACGAGGACACCGGCGCCGCCATGTCGGCCGCGCAGCTCAGGGACGAGCTCGTGACCATCCTCGCGGGCGGGTCCGAGACCGTCCCGACCACCTTGTCGTGGCTGTACCACGAGCTGGGGCGGAACCCGGAGATGCAGGCCCGGTTGCAGGAGGAGCTGGACGCCGTCCTGGGCGGCCGCCCCGTCGAGTTCGACGACCTCCCCCATCTGCGCTACACGCGGCGGCTCATCGACGAGACGCTGCGGCTGCACAGCGTCGCGTGGATGATGTCCCGCCGCGCGCGCGTCGACGTCGATCTCGGCGGATATCGCATTCCGGCGGGAGCGGAGTTGCTCTACAGCCCCACGACGTTCCATCGGGACCCTGTTCTCTATCCGGAGCCGCTCCGGTTCGATCCCGACCGGTGGCTGTCGCCGCCGCCGAGGGAGCATTTCGTGCCGTTCGGCGCGGGGCCCCGAAAATGTATCGGCGACCATTTCTCCTACATACAGCTGAGCGTGATCGTCGCGAGCGTGTCCGCGCGGTGGTCGGTGGCGCCCGCGCCCGGGGCCGAGGTCCGGGAGCGGGTCGCGGGCGCGCTGCGTCCGGACCGCCTGCCGATGCTGGTGTCGCGGCGGACGGCTACGCGCCGCTAGGCGCGGTGCGGGCGGCGGCCAGCGCCGCCCCGGCCAGCACCGTCGAGGACGACACGTCCCGCGGCGTGTAGAGGCTTCGCCCCACCCAGAGTTCCGGGAACGGGCCGTCGAGGTGGTTCCGCAGGTAGCGGTGGGCGCCGACCCACGCCGACCTGGGGACGCGCATGCCGTGGCGGGCCAGGGCGTCCAGGTTGAGGACGGCGCAGCCCGTCTCCTCCGGCGTGCCCGTCCCGTACCAGCCCCACGACCCGTCCGGCCTCTGGGTGGCGAGGAGCCAGGCCAGGGTCCCCTCCAGCGGCAGGGTGGACGCCCGCGTCAGCGCGAACGTCACCTGCGCGGTCGCGTAGTAGGGGGACGCGTGCCATTTGTCGTACCACCAGGCGTCCTCGCGGCGGGTGTCCAGGAGGAACTCGACGATCTTCGCCATCGGACGCGTGTAGGCGGCGGGACGGAGCGCGAGCGCCTCCAGCACGCGGGCGTTCGGGGTGACCGATCCGTCGCGCTCGCCCGGATAGGTGAAGAAGCAGTGCTCGCCCTCGAAGTCGAGCAGGGCGTCCAGCAGGTGCGGGACGCCCCGGCCCGCCGCGTGCAGCACGATGATCGCCATCGCGGTGTCGTCGGGGTCGGGCAGCGGGAAGCCGCCGCTGAGCCCGAGGTGGCCGCGCGGTCCGAGGAGGGCCCGCAGCCGCGCGACGCGGCGGGCGGCGGAAGGCGCCCGCATATCGAGGAGCCCGCCGCGCTGGAGATGGTGCAGCGCCCAGGCCAACTCGAACGCCTCGGTCGGGTAGAGGGACGGGACGCCGCCGTCCGGCATTTCCACGTTCTTCAAATACGCCGGCATCCCGCCGTCCGGGCCGGCCGCCCAGAGCGCCGCCGTCGCGGAGGGGGAATTGGCGAGCGAGCCGTCCGGGCCCGCGAAACGCGCGAGCCCGCGCAGCGCGGGACCGGGGTCGACCGCTTCGAGGGAGTACATCAGCGACGTGGGCTCGCGGAGCAGGCGGTCCCTCGGAATGAGGTCGAGTTTCGCCCGGCGGGTCTTGGCCAGTTCGTCCCAGTCGCCATAGGGCAGGTCCAGTCCGCGGGCGGACGCCTGGCCGAGCAGGAACGGGACGGCCAGTTCGAACCCGATCGTCTCCCCGACGTCGGCGGCCCGCCACGCCGTGGAGTGCGCGCGCAGGTAGGCCAGCCCGGCGCGGACCGCCTCGGCCCGTCCGGGCAGGGGCGGCCCCGGGTCGGTCAGGGCCATGACGGCGGCGAGGGTGCAGACGGTCCTGTCGTGGGGGAGGCCGATGACGGCGCCCCACGAGCCGTCCGCGCGCTGCCGGTCGAGGAGCCAGCGGCGCGCGCGCGGGAACAGCACCCGGTCGCGGTCGCGCAGCCGCGACAGCCAAGCCGTCGTGTACGGGCAGGGGCTGAACGACCCGCCCTCGCCCAGGCCGTCGAGCAGCGTCTCCGCGCGGGCGAGCAGGGACGCGCGGACGTTCCGCCCGGTCATGCCGCGTGCCCGGCGTCGACCCGCTCGTAGTGGCGCACGGCCCACAGGAGTTGGCGCTCCAGGGCGAGCGCCGGCCCGGGGACCTGGCCGATGTGCGGACGCAGCGCCCGGCGGCAGCGCGCGACGCACTCGGCGGAGCGGGCCCGCGCCTCGCCCGGGCTCATGCCGAGGGAGAGCGCGTCCAGCACGCCCTCGGCCCGCTCGCGGCGGTGCCCGCTCAGGTCGTTGGCCAGCCGGACGGCCAGGCACGCGTCCCGCAGCGGCCCTTCCAGCGCGCGCAGCACCGGTTCCGGGCAGGCCATGCCCGACCACATCGCGAGGACGAGCGGGGCCAGCGCGACGCTCGCGGCGCCGTGCCGCAGGTACTCGCGGAGCGGCGGGGGCGGGCCCCCGGCGGCCACCCGCCGCGCGGCCTCGTACTCGAACAGCGCCCCGGCCAGCGCCGCGTCCACGGACCGGCGCCACGGGCCCGGCGCGTCCGGTGCGGCGGCGATCCCGTCCCGGATCTCCGCGAGCCCCTCCCCCAGCGGACCGGAACCGGCGGCCCCGGCGGCGACGGCGCGCAGGTCCGCCAGGCCGCGGCGCAGGGCGGCGGGGTCGCGGCGGGCGGCGGGGCCGTCGGTCCAGGCGTCCAGCGCGAAGATCCACAGGCCGGTGCGGGCGGTCAGGTCGGCGGCGGGGCGCGACGTCCAGGGCGCGACGAACGCGGCGGGCATCCCGCACAGCGGCGCGAGCGCGGGGTCCAGGGGCGGGCCGAGCCGTCTCGCCCACGCGGCGGCGCGGGCGGTGAGCCGGGCGGCGGCGACGGCCGCGTCCGCCGCGGCGAGAACGTCCAGACCCGGGCACGCGTCCGCTGACCTGTAGTCCATTGAGTGCGCTACTCCCCTATTCATGCCATCGATACGTCAGGAACATCCCTGGAACACCTCCGATCTAACCGGTAACAACCGTGTCCGGAGCGCTGTTTTGCCAGGTCACCGTCCCTTTACTCCAGGACCTTTGCCAGGTTGTCGGCAGGTATGGCGACGGTCATGGAAAGGCAATCCCAGCCGGATCGGCCATGTCTCTCCCCGTTGTTCTGGATGGTTCCGAATACGGTGGCCCTGACCTACAGGGCGGACGATGGAGGGGATCGAACATGACGGCGACCGAGGCACCGGCAGCGCCCACCGGAGCCGCCGCGCCCCCCGGAGCCGCTCCACCCGCCGCAGCGCCCGCTCCCCCGCTCGGCGCCGCGTTCGAGCCCGAGCACCTCGCGCTGTTCGAGCCCGCGCTCAGCGCCGCCGTGCACCGCCTGCCCGCCGCCGTCCGCCGCGTCGCGGGCTACCACCTCGGCTGGTGGGACGAGGACGAGCGCCCCCTGTTCGGACCGGACGCCACCGACGAGGCGGCCACGATCCGCCCGGCGCTGGCGCTGCTGTGCGGGGAGGCCGCGGGCGGCCGGGCGAGCAGCGCGCTCCCGGCGGCGGTCGCGGTGGAGCTGGCCCACCACTTCTCCCTGCTGCACGACGACATCATGGACGGCGGCGGGACGCGCCGGCGCAGGCCGGCGGCCTGGACGGTGTTCGGCGCCGCGCAGGCGCTGCTGACCGGCGACTCGCTCATGGTGGCGGCGATGGACGTCCTCGCCGCGGCCCCCCGCGACATCGCGCCGCGGGCCCTGCACGACCTCGCGGCGGGCCTCCAGGACCTCGGCGCCGGACGGAGCGCCGAGCTGCGGCTGGCCTCCGCGCCCGCCCCGACGCCCGACGACTGCCGCGAGGTGATCGCGGGCAAGACCGCGTCGCTGCTCGGCTGCGCCTGCTCGCTCGGGACGATGTTCGGCGGCGGGAGCCCCGAGCGGGTGCGGCTGATGCGGATGTTCGGCGAGCGGCTCGGCCACGCCGCCCACCTCGCCGAGGACATGCGCGGCGTCTGGGGCGACCCGCCCGGGACCGGCGGCGCCGCCCACCGCGACCTGGCCCGCCGGAAGCGGTCGCTGCCGGTCGTGGCGGCCCTCGCCTCCGGCACCGCGGAGGGGCGCGAGCTGGCCGCCGCCTTCGAGACGGGCGCCGAGTTCTCCCCCGCCGTGCTGGCCCACCTCGCCGGGCTCGTCGAGCGGACCGGCGCGCGGCGGCTCGCGGCGGGGCTGGCCGCCGAGAACCTGGCGGGCGCGGCGGCCTGCCTGGACGCCGCCGGCCCCCCGCCCGGGCCCGCCGCGGCGCTGCGCGCCGTCCTCGACCGGGTCGCCGCGAGGATCCCCTGACCACCGCGCCCGCCCACCCCCAGGGCAAAGGAGTCGGGCCGGGTTCGGACGTTCGCCTTACCGCGCGCTGTCGCGCGGCTACCGTCGAGAGTCCCGAAGGAACGCGGAACGGTGGCGCGAGATGAGCACATCGACGACGGCGGGCGGCGGGCGGAGCGGCGGGAACCTGCCCGCGGGGCTGCCGAGCTTCGTGGGCCGGGCCGTGGAGCTGGCCGAGCTGGACGGCGCGCTGGAGGAGTCGCCGCTGGTCACCCTGACGGGGGTCGGCGGCGTCGGCAAGACGCGCACCGCGCTGGAGGCGGCGCGGCGCGCCCGGGGCCGCTTCCCCGACGGGATCTGGCTGGTCGAGCTGTCCCGGCTGCGCGACCCGGTGCTGCTCGTCCCGACGGTCGCGACGACGCTGCGCGTCCACGACCCGGGGACGCGGCCGCTGGCCGAGGTCCTGGCCGGGCACCTGGCGGGCCGCTCCTGCCTGATCGTCCTGGACACCTGCGAGCACCTCACCGGCGCGTGCGCGGCGCTCGCGCGGGCGCTGCTGGCGGAGGCCCCCCGGCTGCGGATCCTCGCGACGACCCGGCAGCCGCTGGGGGCCGACGGCGAGCGCGTCGTCCCGCTCGCGCCGCTGCCGGTCGACCCCGGCGCCAAGGAGGAGGCGGGCGACGCGGTGCGGCTGTTCGCCGAGCGGGCCCGGCACGCCGTCCCCGGCTTCGCGGTGGACGAGGCGAACCGCGACGCCGTCACGCGGCTGTGCCGGCGGCTGGACGGGCTGCCGCTCGCGCTGGAGCTGGCCGCCCCCTGGCTGCGGGTGCTGCCGGTGGAGGCCGTCGCCGACCGGCTCGACGACCGGTTCCGGATGCTCGCCCGGGGCCCCGGCCACGAGCCGGGCCGGCACGAGAGCCTGCGGACGGCGATCGGCTGGAGCCACGAGCTGTGCGGGCCCGCCGAGCGGCTGCTGTGGGCGCGGGCGTCGGTGTTCGCGGCGGACTTCGACCGGCAGACCGTCCAGGAGGTGTGCGCGGGCGGGCCGCTCGCCGCCGCCGACCTGCCGCGGGTGCTGGCCCGGCTGGTGCACAAGTCGGTCCTCACGTGCGACGGGACGGGGCCGCACGCCCGCTACGGGATGCTCGACACCGTCCGCGAGTACGGCGCGCGGTGGCTGGCGGAGTTGGGCGAGGAGCAGGAGATCGCGCGGCGGCACCGCGCCTTCCACCTCGCGCTGGCCCGCCGCGCCTACGCCTTCTGGATGGGCGGCCGGCAGATCGACTGGTACGAGCGCGTCCGGGCCGTCCACCCGGACGTGCGGGCCGCGCTGGAGGGCGCCCTCGCCGACCCGCGCGACGGCGACGACGCGGTCGAGCTGGCGGGCGCGCTCTGGTTCTACTGGTACGCGTGCGGGTTCCAGCGCGAGGGGCGCCACTTCCTCGAACGGGCGCTCGCCGTCTCCTCCAGGCCCGGCCTCGGGCGGACGCGCGCGGCGTGGGCGCGCGGGCTGATCACCCTCGCCCAGGGCGACCTCACGGCCGCCGACCAGTGCATCGAGATATGCCGCGCGGACACCGGGCGGCTCGCCGCGACGGCCGCCGAGTTCCTGGCCGGGTCGGCGATGACGCTGCGCGGCGAGAACGCCGAGGCCCTGCGCGTGCTGCGGGCGCTGCGGCCCGACCCGGCGCGCGGCGGCGTCGACGAGGCGATCTGGTTCCTGGAGCGCGGCGTCCGCGCGTTCGCGCACGTCCAGCTCGGGCAGCTCGACGAGGCGGCGGCGATGGCGCGGGAGTCGCGGACGCGCAGCGCCGAGCGCGGCGAACGCTGCCTCCAGGCGTGGGCCGACTACGTGCACGCGCTGGCGGAGCTGGGCCTCGGCCGTCCCGGCGACGCCGCCGCGCACGCGCGCGACGCGCTGGTGGCCAAGCGCCCGCTGAACGACACCTGGTTCCTCGCCCTCTGCGTGGACGCGCTGTCGCTGGCCCTCGCCGCGACCGGGGAGGCCGAGCCCGCGGCGCGGCTCATCGGGGTCGGGCAGCGGCTGTGGCGCTCGCACGGCCTGCCCCAGCTCGGCGCGCCCGAGCTGGTCGCGGCGCGCGAGGAGTGCGAGCGGGGCCTGCGGTGCGCGCTCGGGGACGCGGCCTACGACGCCGCCCACACCGCCGGGCTGCGCATGCCGACCGAGGACGGCCTCGACTACGCCCTCGCCGCGATCGGCCCGCCCTCCTAGCCCGCGGGGGCGGAGCTGATGATCTCTTGGGCTCGGCACGGGGTTGCGGCGCGGGCGTGGGGAACGGCTCCCCGCCCCTGTCCGACATTCCGGATCCGCGTTCGCCGTGCCGTTGCCATTCGCTTACCCGGCGGTGGGCATTGCCCCGGACACCCGGGGCATGACAGGAATCCGTGGGCATTCCGGGCGATCGGGGGGACGCGAGGATGTGGGACTACGCGGGCCGGGACACGGCGATCGACTTCGGCAGCGCGACCGTGCGGATGCACGTCCGGGGCCGCGGCGTCGTCTGCCGCGAACCGTCGCTGCTGGCCCGCTCGCGGCGCAGCGGGCGGATCCTCGCGCTGGGCGTCCCGGCCCAGCAGATGGCGGGGCGGAGCCCCGACGTGCGGCTGGTGCGGCCGATCCGCGAGGGCGCGCCGACCGAGACCGACGAGGCCGAGTACCTGATGCGCCATCTCGTCCGCACCCACCACCGGCGCCACTACATGGCGCGGCCCCGGCTGGTCATGACCGTGCCGAGCGGGCTGTCGTCCGTCCATTACCGGGCCCTCCAGTTCTCCGCCTACCAGGCGGGCGCGCGCCGCCTCACGCTCGTGCCGACGCCGATCGCCGCCGCCGCCGGGATGGGGCTGATCGAGTCCGGGCCCGAGATCGCGGTCGTCGCCGACATCGGCGCCGAGGTCACCGACGTCGGCGTGATCGCCTTCGGCGGGCTGGTCACCTCGCACACCGCGCACGTCGGCGGCACCACGCTGGACCGCGCGATCGCCGCGCTCGTCCGGCGCGAGCACGGGGTGGCGCTGTCGCCCGCCGCCGCCGAGGCCGCGAAGATCGCGGTCGGCGCGGTGCCGCGGATCGGGCGGCATCCCGCGCGGCAGACGAGCGTGGAGGGGCGGGAGGTCGTCTCCGGGCTGCCCCGGCGGCTGGTCCTCACCACCACCGACGTGCAGCGCGCCATCGAGGGGCCCGTCGCGCGGATCGTCGAGGCGATCCGGACCGGGCTCGGCGGCTGCTCCCCCGAGATCTCCGGCGAGCTGCTCAGCGTCGGCGTGACGCTGACCGGCGGTTCGGCGCGGCTGCCCGGCCTGGACCGGCTGATCCGCGAGCGGACCGGGCTGGACGCCTGGCTCGGCGACGACACCGGCGACGCGGCGGTGATCGGCGCCGCGGGCGTGCTGCGCGCCGCCGGATCGCCGCCCTCCACCCGCGACATCACGCCGCATCCGCAGCCGCTGACGACCGTCCCGCAGTCCTGACCCTCGATGAGACCCCTCCCAAAACGGGAAAAGGCCGCATGACGAGCATGTGTTCGGTGACCGTGCGGTCGTTTGGGGCGCGGCGCGGCGGCCGCGGCGCCACGATGGGTGCATGGCCAGCGAGGGCATGCCCGGATACGACCTGATCAACCTCGTCCGGGATCTCGGGCCCGTCGAGGCGGTCCGCGACCAGGAGTCCGCCGAGCGGATGCGCGTGTACCCCAAGATCGTGGGCGCGGGCCCGCCGGACTTCGGCATCGCCGAGCGCTCCGGCGGCGCGTGGCGGATCCGGCATCTCGGCGCGCTGGAGCCCTACGGGGCGCGGATCGACCTCGCGATCCACCTGCGCGACACCGCCGTACGCCACGAGCGGCGCGTCCGGGAGAAGATGCTCGCGATCGCCGACCGGTGCGACCCCGAGGTGGGCGAGCCGACGACCGAGACCGACTTCGCGGCGGGCGGGCGCCGGTACCGGATCGTCCGGGTGCTGGGCTTCACCCGGTTCGGCGAGGACGGCCCGGAGCCCGCGCGCCCGACCGACACCGAGGAGGGCCCGCTGCGCTCGTTCCTCATCGACCCGACCGCGCCGGTCGGGCCGTCGGACGCGGCGCTGCGGCTGGAGCTGCTGAGCCTGCTGCCCGCCGCCGGGACGGTCCCGGAGGCGGTGCGCCGGGAGGCGGTCGCCGCGATCCGCGAGCATCCGGGCGTGGTGCTGCTGCCGCCGGAGTTCACCGTCGCCGAGGACCTCGACGACCGCTGGCGGCCGCTCACCGGCGGCGACGGCCCGCAGGACGCCCGGGACGCGCTCGCGCACTACTTCCGCGTGATCCTGCCGCGCCACGCGCCGGGCGGCGGGCCGCCGCCGAGCAAGGGCGAGCTGGCCGAGTACGCGCGCGCCGCCGACCAGGTCGACGCCGAGCGGGGCGTGGAGTTCGTGGCGTGCGGGCGGCGGTTCCGCATCGTCCGCGTGGTGCGGATGGTCCGGGTCGGCCCGGACGGGCCCGAGCCCGCCCGCCCCTCCGACGAGGACCCGGGCGACGGCTGAACGCGATCTTCGCGCCGGATCCGGGGGGCGGCGCGCCGGGTGCTTCGCTAGGCTGCCGCACGGCAGGGCCGTAGCGCAGAGGTCGTCGCGCCACCGCAGCTCGCTGGAGGACGCCGGTTCGAATCCGGTCGGCTCTGCCCCATCCGTCCCCGGGCAGCGAGGAGCGCCGTGCCGACCGTCCCGGCCGAGGATGCGCCGGAACCGGCCGACCTCGCCGCGTGCCTGCGGCTGCTGGAGCGGGCGCGGCGCGCCGACCCGGACGATCCGCGCTGGAAGGCGGTGCACGAGGCCGCGTCGCAGGTGCACCGCTCGGGCAAGAAGGCCCGCCGGACGGCCCGCGCCGCCGAGCGCCGCCGCCGCGACCTCGCCGCGCTCGCGTCCACGACCCGCTTCCAGGACCAGAACCCCTCGCCCGAGCCGGCGGCCGCCCCCGAGTCCAGCGCGCCATCGGATGGCGTGCGGCGGACGCTCGTGGCGGCGCGGCCGTGCTATGTGTGCAAGGAGCCCTACCGCGACGTCCACCCCGACTACCACCTGCTGTGTCCGGCGTGCGCGCGGGAGAACGCGGAGCGCCGGCACGCGCGCTGCGACCTGCGCGGGCGCCGCGCCGTCGTGACGGGCGGGCGCGTGAAGATCGGCTTCCAGGTCGCGCTGAAGCTGCTGCGGGACGGCGCGGAGGTGCTGGTCACCACCCGGTTCCCGCGCGACGCGGCGCGCCGGTTCGCGGCGGTCGGCGACCACGGCGACTGGATCGGGCGGCTGCACGTCCACGGCGTGGACCTGCTCGACCTGCCGGGCGTGGCGGGGCTGCTGGACGCGGTGCACGACCGGTTCGACCATCTGGACGTCCTGGTCAACAACGCGGCGCAGACCGTCCGGCGGCCGCCCGCCTACCACCGGGAGGTGCGCGCGGCGGAGGCGCTGCCGCTGACCGGCCCGGCCGCGCGGGTGGACGTCGCGGAGGGCGCCCGCGCGGCCCTCGCCCCGGCGCACGTCGCGATGGCGGCGCTCACCGCCCGCGAGGACGCGCTGTTCCCCGCCGGCCACACGGACGAGACCGGCGAGCCGCTCGACCTGCGCGAGCGCAACAGCTGGAGCCTGCGGCTGCACGAGATCGACCCGGCCGAGTGGGCCGAGGTGCAGATGGTGAACGCGTTCGCGCCGTTCCTGCTGACGGCGCGGCTGCGCGGGCTGCTGGAGCGCTCCCCGTGGCCCGACCGGTACGTCGTGCAGGTGTCGGCGATGGAGGGCAGCTTCTCCCGCCGGAGCAAGACCGTCCGCCACCCGCACACCAACATGGCCAAGGCGGCGCTGAACATGCTGACCCGCACGTCCGCGGCCGACTACGCGGCGGCGGGCATCCACATGACCAGCGTCGACACCGGCTGGGTGACCGACGAGCGCCCGCATCCGGGCAGGCTCGCGCAGCGGGCGGCGGGGTTCGCGCCGCCGCTGGACGTGATCGACGGCGCCGCCCGCGTGTACGACCCGGTCGTGCGGGGCGTCGGCGGCGAGCGGCTGTCCGGGCTGTTCCTGAAGGACTACCGACCGGTGGAGTGGTGATGGCCCCGACCCCCGTGCGCTGCCCCGCGATCGAGCACCCGGACGTGCCGCCCGCCGACCCGGCCGCGCTCGACCCGCTGCTGGCGCGGCTCGCCGAGGGCGCGCCGCCGGAGGCCGACGAGGGCTTCCCGCTCGGGACGCTGCGCCGCGACGGGCGCGTGGACCTGTGCAAGGGGGGCCTCGGCGCGGCGGGCGTCGCGCGGCTCGTCCCGGCGGCGGCCGCGTCCCCGCACGCGGCGCACCTGCTGCTCGGCACGAACGCGATGGGCGACGCGGGTGCGCGGGCGATCGCCGGCGCCCTCGTCCCCGGCCACGGCGTCCGCACGCTCTACCTCGGCTGCAACCGGGTCGGCGCGGACGGCGCGGCGGCGCTGGCCGGGCGGCTCGCCTCCGACACCCGGGTGCGGGCGCTGTGGCTGAAGCGCAACCCGGTGGGCGACGCGGGCGTTTCGGCGCTCGCCGCGATGCTGCGGACCAACCAGACCATCCGGACGCTCGACCTGGTCAACACCGGGGTGGGGACGGCCGGGCTGCGCGCCCTCCGCGACGCGCTGGCGGCGCGCGAGGCGCCGCTGGAGCGGCTGTTCCTCGGCGGCAACGGGCTCGGCCCGGACGCGGCGGACCTGCTCGCCGCGCTGCTGCGCGACGCGGGCGTCCGCGAGCTGTACGTGCCGGTGAACCATCTGGGCGACGGCGGCGCGGCGATCCTGGCGGACGCGGCGGACGCGGCGTGCGCGGCGGGGCGCCCCGTCCGGCTCGGGCTCGGCGGGAACGGCGTCGGGCCCGCCGGGGCGCGGGCCCTCGCGGCGGCGCTCGGCGGGATCGATGCGCTCGACCTCGGCCGCCCGCCGTCGGAACGCGCGCTCGGCGCGCCGCCCAACGCGACCGGCGACGAAGGGGCGGCGGCGCTGGCCGAGGCGCTGCCCGGCAGCCCGATCCGCCGCCTCGAACTGCGGCACAGCGGCGTCACCGGGCGCGGTGCCAAGGCCCTGCTCGCGCGGGTCGGCGACGGGACGCGGCTGGAGCACCTCGGGTTCGGGCCGGGCGTGCCGCGCCGGATCAAGCGGGCCGCCGCCGGGTTCCTGCGCCCCGCCGCCCGCGCCCACCCGGACATGCGCGCGATCGTGAGCGTCTACCGATGACCTGGACGCCCCTTCGGGCGGACCTGGTCGCCGCGCTCCGGATCCGCCGGCACGCCGTCCCCCGCTCGGTGATCGAGAAGGCCACCGAGCGGAGGCTGGCGGGCGACTGGCGCGGGGCGTGCGCGGCGGCGAACCTCGACGTGGCGTTCGAGCTGGACGATGTCGCCGACAGGTTCGGCGCCGAGCTCGCGTCCCGGCTCGCCGACGACCTGCCGCACTTCGCCCCCGACCTGCTGCGCTGGCACCTCCCCCGGGCCGGCGGCGGCCAGACGACCATCGCTCCCCGGCAGGTGCTCGGCCTGGCGCGCTACGGCGGGGGCGCCCGCGCGGCCGCCCTCCAGGTGGTCACGCCGCGCCACGTCCACGGGCCGCAGCGGCCGCGGCTCGTCGTGCTCCCCTGGTCCGAGGAGACTCGGGACTGGACGTCGGCGCCGCACATGTTCGACGCCCGCCGGGCCGGGGACCTGCTCAAGTACTGCGGCGGCGGGGACCGCGCGCCCTTCTTCCACCCGGACGGCACGCCGCTGGCGCCGGAGGAGCTGCCCGCGTCCCCGCCCGAGGGCGGGCCCGCGCTCCACGAGTGGGCGGTCCTCGCCTACGAGCGCGGCGACGTCGAGGCCGCCTTCGACGCCGTCGGGATCGACTTCGACCTGACCGGCGACGAGCGGTACCCGCGCTGGCTCAACGCGGCGACGTACGCGTCGGCGCCGGTGGCGCCCGCGCTGCTCGCGCGCGAGATCGCCCGCCACCCCGGCGGGCCGCCTCCCCTGTGGGTGGCGGTACGGCCGTATCAGGAGCTGGTCGTGCGGGCGGGCGGGAAGCGCACGCGCCCCCTCCTGCGGCCCGTGTCGCGCGGGGAGCGGGCGAAGCGGGCCGTGGAGCTGCCCGAGCACCGGTGGCGCCGGCTGCCCGACCTCGACCTGCTGCGCGCCGGGATGGCCACGCCGGACGAGCTGCACCCGCTCGTCGCGGCGGCGCTGTTCCCGGCCCGTCCGCCCGCCTCGGGCCCGCCGGGAATGGCGCCTCCCGCGCCGACGCGGGTGCGGTGCGGGGGCGAGTGGCACGAGGTCATGCCGGGCGGTCTCGGGCTGCTGATGCCGCACACGGCCGAGGAGCAGCGGAGTGAGGCGGCGCCGGGCGGGCGCGTTCAGGGCTGCTTCGCCGTCCAGCGGATGTGGCGGCGGGGCGGCGGGTGGCTGCCGCGCTCGCTGCGCGAGTACCGGCGGGAGGTGTTCCTGTGCGTGCAGCACGGCGACACCGAGGCCGTGCTGCGGCTGCTGGACGAGGGGCTCGACCCGTTCGTCCGGGACGGGCGCAGGCGCACGCTGCTGCACCAGATCCATCTGATGGACCACGAGGCGCTGCTGCCGAGGCTGCTGGGCGCCGGGCTCGGCCTGGAGGACGTCGACCACGAGAAGCGGACCCCGCTGCACGTCGCGGTGGGCGAGTCCGGTTCGCCGGAGGTGGTCCGCGCGCTGGTCGAGGCGGGCGCGCGCACCGGTGTACGCGACAGCCACGGAAGATCGCTCCAAAAGATGATCAAGGGGTACGGCCGGACGGAGCTGGAGTGGCTCCGCGACGAACCAAAGCGATGACCGCCCGGGAGGCGGTCGACGGGCTGAACGGCCTCGCCGCCGCGCTCGCGCCGCGCGAGCGGCCGCAGGTGGTGATCGTCGTCACCGGCGGATACACTCCGTGGCCCGCCGAGGCGCCCTCCCGCCGGCGCGACGCCCCTGCCCCTCCGTCCTGGGTGGAGACCGTCCACCCGGGCCCGACACCCGGGAGTTCCCCATGAGCGACGCGCCCGACCTCGACGGCCCCGGCGACCCCCGGCTGGTGGAGGTGTCCGACGGGATCTTCGCCTACCTCCAGCCGGACGGCACCTGGTGGATCAACAACACCGGCTTCCTGGTGGGGGCGCGCGGCGTGACGAGCGTCGACGCGTGCTCGACCGAGCGCCGCACCCGCGCCTACCTGGAGGCGATCGGGTCGGTGACGCCGCGTCCCGTCCGGACGCTGGTCAACACCCACCACCACGGCGACCACACGTTCGGCAACTACCTGTTCTCCGGCGCGACCGTCGTCGGGCACGAGGGCACCCGGCAGGGCGCGCTCGACTGGGGGATGCCGTTCGACGAGCCGTTCTGGACGAAGGTCGAGTGGGGCGGCGTCGAGTTGGAGCCGCCGTTCCTCACCTACGCCGACGGCGTGACGCTGTGGGTGGACGACCTGCGCTGCGAGGTCCGGCACGTCGGGACGCCCGCGCACACCACCAACGACTCGATCGTGTGGATCCCCGAGCGGCGGGTGCTGTTCTGCGGCGACCTGCTGTTCAACGGCGGCACACCGTTCCTGATGCAGGGCTCGGTGGACGGCGCGATCAGGGTGCTGACCGAGGTGATCGCGCCGCTGGACGCGGAGACGATCGTGCCCGGGCACGGGCCGGTCGCCGGGCCCGAGCTGATCGAGCGCGTGGTCGGCTACGCGCGGTTCGTGCGGGCCACGGCGGCGGCGGGCCGGGCGGCGGGGCTGACGCCGCTGGAGGCCGCGCGGGAGACCGACCTCGGCGAGTACGCGGAGCTGACCGACCCCGAGCGGATCGTCGGCAACCTGCACCGCGCCTACGCCGAGATGGACGGGTTGGAGCCCGGCGGGCGCATCGACCTGGCCGCCGCGCTCAACGACATGATCGCCTACAACGGCGGACGACCGCTGACCTGCCGCGCCTGACGAGTACTACTCAGAAGTAACCGAGTAGCCCGACGGATGCCCAGAATGTCCGTCCTGTTCGACGCTGGTCGGCATGGACGGACTCTACGCACTCAAGCCCTGGTACGCGGCGCGGCTCGGCGGCGTCCGGGCCGCGCTCGTCCGGCGCGGGGTCGCGCCGGACGCGGTGACCGCCGCCGGGGTGCTGGCGGGCGGCGCGGCGGGCGCCGCGCTCGGCCTCGTCGAGCCGGGCCCGGCCGCCGGGCTCCTCGTCACGCTCCTGCTGGCGGCGCGGCTGGCGTGCGCGAACCTCGACGGCGCGATCGCGCGCGAGTCGGGGCGGAGCACCCCGTGGGGCGCGGTGCTGAACGAGCTGGGCGACCGCGCGGCGGAGCTGGCCGCGCTGGCGGGCTGCCTGGCGCTCGCCCCGGCCTGGCTCGTGGCGTCGGCCGCGCTCGCGGCGACGCTGCCGTCCTGGATCTCCCTCGCGGGCGCGGCCGCCGGGGGCCCGCGCCCGCAGGGAGGGCCGGTCGGCAAGACCGAGCGGTGCCTGCTGCTGGCGGCGGTCGCCTTCACCGGCTGGGCCGTCCCGCTGCTCGCGGTGCTCGCGGCCGGGTCGCTGCTGACGGCGGCCGTCCGGGCGCGGCGGATCCGGAGGGCGCTGTGACCGCGGCGATCCCCTACGTGGGCGGCGCGTTCGTGCTCAGCGGCGTCGCGGTGTGGACGTCGGGCCGCCGCGAGCTGGTCCAGCGGTGGCTCGGCTGGCTGCTGATCGTCCCCGTCGTCGGGGCCGCGTTCTGGCTGGGCGCGCCCGGCGCCGCCGCGCTCGCGGCGGGCGCGGGCGTCGTCGCCGCCGCCGAGTACGCGCGGCTGGCCCGGCTCCGCGGGACCGACCTCGCGGCGATGGCGGTGACGCTGACCGTGTTCCCCGCCGTCGCGTGGCTCGCGCCCGCGCACCTGCTGCGGCTGCTGATGGTGGTGCTGCTGGCCGTCGTGCTCGTCCCGGTGCTGGCGGGCGACGCCGAGGGCGGCGCGGCCCGCGCGCGGGGCGCGGTGTTCGGCGTGGTGTGGCTGGCGCCGCTGAGCGGGCTCGTGCTGCTCGGCGACCTCGCGGCGCCGCTGTGCGCGGCGATCGCGGTCGCCGACGTCGGCGCGTGGTGCGGCGGGAAGCTGCTGCGCGGCCCCGCGCTGTCGCCGCTGAGCCCGGCCAAGCGGTGGGGCGGCGTCGCGGGCGGGGCCGCCGCCGGCATCGCGGTGCTGGCCCTGCTCGGCGCCGCGACCCCGGCGACCGTGCTCGCGGTGGCGGCCGGGGCGCCGCTCGGCGACCTGCTGGAGTCCATGCTCAAGCGCGGCGCCGGGGTCAAGGACGCCGGGACGTGGCTGCCGGGCTTCGGCGGCCTGCTGGACCGGATCGACTCGCTGCTGGTGGCGCTGGCCGTCGCGATGGCGCTCTCATGAAAGGCGCCGTCGTGATCACCGCGTTCTGGCGCAGGGCATGCTGGCGGGCCGCGTTCGGGCTCGCGGGCGGGCTGGAGGTCACCGGCCCCGTCCCGGACGGCCCGTGCGTCATCGTCGCCAACCACTCCTCGCACGCCGACACCGTCGCGCTGCTGGCCGCGCTGCCCGCGCGCCGCCGTCCGGTGGTCGCGGCGGCGGCCGACTACTGGTTCGCCGGACGGTTCCGCGCGCTGGTCTGCCGGACGGCGGTCGCGGGGTTCCCCGTCCGGCGGTCCCGGGGCGGGTTCGACGACCTGGCCTCCGCCGCCGCGCCGCTCGCCCGGGGCCGCTGCGTGATCGTGTTCCCCGAGGGCACCCGCTCCCGGGACGGGGAGGTCGGCGCGTTCCGCACGGGCGCCGCCCGGCTCGCGGACCTCGCCGGGGTCCCGCTCGTCCCGGTCGGGCTCACCGGCACCCGGGACCTGCTGGGCGTGCACGGACGGCTGCGCCGCACCCGCGTCCGCGTCGGCTTCGGCGCGCCGACGCACGATCTGGAGGCCGCGCGGCGCGCCGTCCAGGAATTGACCGCTCGCGCACAGCGCCGCCCCGGCACCCGCACGTGATCAAAGCGCACCGGCCATCAGGCGCGCCGCGAATGGTCCTCGAAAACATGCGGCGACTGCTCGTTCATCGACGTCCATTGAAGGATCCGGCCAGGCCCGGACCGGGGACGGCCGGTCAGCGGAGTTCGGCGGTCACCGTCAGGCGGACGCACGCGTCGGCCCATGCCCGCACGGCCGCCCGCGGGTCGTCGCCGGTGAGCGCGGCGGCGAGGCGCGCGAGCGTTCCGGCGGCGGCGTGCAGGCCGGCGCGGGCGAGGTCGTCGCCCGCGCGGGCGACCCGGTCGCTGAGGCCGGGCGGGAGGTGCCGCAGCCCGCGATGCGCGATCTCGGCGCAGGCGGCGAGCGCGGTGTCGAGGACGGCGCCGAGCGGGTCCGGGGCGGGGGCGGGGGGCGCGGCCAGCACCGCCGTCCCGTCGCCGGGCATCAGGTCGGGCACCACGGGACCGCCCGCGGCCAGCACCGCGAACGGGTCGACGACGAGCCCGCCGCGCTCGCGCCGCACCGCGCCGCTGACGAAGCGCGGGCCGTCCGCGAGCGCGGCGGCGAGCACGTCGAGGGCGGCGGGACGGTGCGGCGCGTACTCGGCCGACAGCACGGCGGTCGCGCCCGCCGCGTCCGCGATCACGGCTTCGAGGCGCTGGGCACCGGGGTGGTAGCCGATGTCGCGGACCTCGGCGATCTCCACCACGCGCACCGTCTCGGCCTCGACGCGGGGCCGGACGAGGCGCGGCGGCCAGGCGTCCATCTCCCGCTCGTGCGCCTCCAGGTCGCGGACGAGCAGCGCCGGCGGCAGGCTCGCCCACGCCTCCCCGAGCGGCGTCACGGTGGTCCTGGCGACCCGGCCCGCCGACACCCGCACGACGCGGCTCGCGCTGCGGGTCGCGCTCTCGGAGACGACGTTGGCGGCGGCGAGCGCGCGCAGGCTCACCCCGAGGACGCGGCGCCCGGCCACGTCGGCGCCGGTCAGCGGCGCGCCGTCGGGCACCGCCCAGTGCCGCCTGAGCACCAGCACGGTGTCGGCGTGGGCGAGGTAGACGTCGGCGGTGCGGCTCTCGGCGGTGCCGCCCACCCGGCAGCCGAGCGCGGTCAGCCGGACGCGGCGCAGCGGCGTGTCGGCGGACTCGTCCGTCCCCAGCACGAGGGAGCGGGGCACCCCCGATCCCGGCGGCGCCGACGCCGCGCGGTCGCGGGCGTGCAGTTCGGCGAGCAGCGCGGCGAGGCGCTCGGGCGCGTAGTCGGCGCGGCGCTCGCGGTGGGCGTCGAGCCGGTCCGCGAGCTCGTCCACCGCGGCGGCGGGCCAGTGCAGGTCGCGGGCCGCGAGGTCGGCGCCGGTCCGCCGCAGCGCCGCCGCGAGGACGGGCCCGGCGTGCGCGGCGCCCTCCACGAGCACCTGCCCGGCGAGGTCGAGCGCGGCCTCCAGCCCGGTGCCGCCTCCGGCGGCCCGGCCGGGTCCGCCGCCGACCTCGACGCGGACGTCGGTGCCGTCGGCGCCCTGCTCGTCGGCGGCGCGGAACGCCCACGCCGCCAGCACGACGACCTCGCCGCGCACCGCCGCGGCGGCGTCGGTGTCCACGTAGCCGAGCTCGTCCGGGACGAGGAACCGGACCGTGCAGGACGGCAGCTCCACCCGCGCCACCGGATCGTCCCCGGACGGCCGGTGGATCCGCGCGGTGTAGCCCGCGCGGAACGCCCGCCGCGCGGCGGTGACGGCCCGCTGCCCGAGGACGCGGGCGAGCGCCTCGTCGTCGAACGCGCCCGGCGACCAGGCCGCCGCGGGCTCGGCGCCCGTTTCGGTGCCGGGCTCGGTCGCGGCCGTCCGCTGGTAGGCGAGGACGAGGCAGACCCGGTGCCGGCAGAGCGACGTCGCCGCGCACGAGCACGTCGCCGCCTCCAGCCCGGCGCCGGGCGGGAGCGCGGCGCGCGTCCCGTCGGGGAACACGCCGTGCACGGCGCCGTCGCCGTCGACGTCCACCTCCGGGCCCTGGCCCGCGTCCAGGTCCTTCGTCGCGCGCTTGACCAGGCCCCGGTTGGCGAGCGCGGCGAGCGCGTCCGGCGTCAGCGCGAGCAGGTCGGCGCGGGTCACCGGCCGATCCTCGCCGCGACGAACTCGGCGAGCCGGCCCGGGGTCATCGCGCCGACGTGCGCGCCGACGTCGGCGAGCCGCCGCCCCATCTCCCGGTCGTAGGCGGGCTCGGCGTCCTCGTCCAGCGCGGCGAGGCCGAGCACCTGCGTGCCCTGCCCGACGAGCCCGCGCACCGCGTGCACGAGCCCGTGCGGGTCGCCGCCCTCGTAGAAGTCGCTGACGATCGCGACGATCGCGCGGCGCGGGTTGTCGAGGAGCCCCGCGCCGTAGGTCACCGCGCGGCAGATGTCGGTGCCGCCGCCGAGCTGCACCTTCATCAGCAGCTCCACGGGATCGGTGACATCGGAGGTGAGGTCCACGACGGAGGTGTCGAAGGCGACCAGGTGCGTGCTCAGACCGGGCAGCCCCCACAGGCACGCGGCGGTGACGGCGGCGTGGATCACCGACCCGACCATCGACCCGGACTGGTCGACCAGCAGGATCAGCTGCCAGCGGTCGGTCCGGCGCCGCGTGCGCGACACGAAGCGCGGACGCTCGATGTACAGGCGCCGCTCGTCCGGGCGGTAGTGGGACAGGTTCGCGCGGACCGTCGCGTGGAAGTCGAAGTTGCGCGAGTTCCTGACCTGGCTCGGGCGCCGCGACCGCGTCCCGTGGAAGGCCGTCCTGACCTCGGTCGCGAGTCTGTCCATCAACTGCCTGACGACGGCGTCGACGATGCGCCGCGCCAGCGCCAGCACCTCGGGGTTCATCAGGTGCTTGGTGCGCAGGACGGCGCGCAGCAGCGCCGGGTCGGGCTCGACGCGCTCCAGCACTGCGGGGTCGGTGACGACCTCGTGGATCTCGTACCGCTCGACGGCGTCGCGCTCCAGCCGCTCGATCGTCTCCTTGGGGAACAGCCGGTGCACGGCGTCGATCCAGTCGACGGTCGTGAGCGCGGACGGCCCGGACCTGCCGGTGCGGTCGCCCGACGGGACGGGGTCTCCGCCACCGCCCGCCCCGCCGCGCCGCACGCCCCGCCGGGCCAGCTCGGGGTCGCGGCCGTACAGCCAGTTGAGGGCCTCGTCGCGGGCGGCGGACGCGCCGTCCAGCCCGCCGGTGGACGGCTCGGCGGGCGCGCCGAGGATCAGCCGCCACCGCTCCAGGTCGGGCGTGGTCATGACTCCTCATCTCCGGTGGGGCCGGTGAGCCCGGCGGCGGCGAGCGCCGCGTCCACGCGGGCCTCCAGCGCGCGGGCCTCCGCGACCGCCATCGGGTCGGCCGGGGAGCGCAGCAGGGCGCGGGCGGAGCCGCGCACGCCGCGCCGCTCCATCAGCCCGCGCGCGATCGTCTCGCGCTCGCGCGGCGGGAAGAACGCGAACGCCTGCCGCAGCGCGGGCAGCGCGACGAGGAAGTCCTCCTCGCCGGCGGCGGCGACCAGCTCGTCCAGGACGGCCAGGACGGCGGCGGCGGGGTCGAGCACCTCCTCGCGCGCCAGCGCGAACAGGCCCGCGAGCCAGTCCCCGAGCACGCGCGGGGACGCCGCGCCCCGGACCGCCCGCGCCGTGTCGCCGGTGTCGCCGAGCGAGCGGGCCAGGCCGAACGCTGCGCCGCGCAGGTCGGGCGGGGCGTCCGGGTCGGCGGCGACGCGGCGGCCGACGGCGAGGGCGGCCGCGCGGTCGAGGCCGAGCGGCGCGGCGGCGTGCAGCAGCGCGTCGCGCAGCGCCGCGACGGCCCGCAGCCGCCCGAGGTCGGCGGGCGCCGCGCCGCCGCGCACCCCCTCCACCAGCCACAGCAGCCGGACGGCGCACTCCTCGATCACGGTGCCGAACAGCGGGCTGCGGGCCGTGCCGAGGACCCGGTCGTGCCGCCACAGCCCGAGGACGACCTCCAGCGCGACCCCGAGGGCCGCGACGTCGGAGGAGCCCGCGATCCCGGCGGCGATCCCCGCCGCGATCCGCTCGGACTGCCCGGCGCACCCGCACAGCGCCGCGTCGAACAGCACGGCCGCGAGCACGCCCATGTCGGTGCCCGCGAGGGCCATGCGCTCCTCCAGCGCGGCGGCCGCCGCGTCCAGCAGCGTCGGCCCGTAGGCGCCCGCCTCGACCAGCGCCGACATGCGGGACGCGGCGTCGTGCGGCGCGACCCGCCAGCGCTCCTCCAGGACGAGGTCGGCGCCCGTGTCCGGCCCGGACTCGCGGTCGAACCCGGGGACGCCGAGGACGCGCAGCCGGTGCAGCGCGCGGCTGCGCTCCAGCCCCCGCTTCTCGGTCAGCTTCACGGCGAGGCGGCCGCCCCGGTCGAGCCCGAGCCGCTCCAGCTCGGCGGCGGCGTCGTGGACGAGCGGCGGCGCGGGCGTGCCCGGGTGCAGCCGCCCGACGCGCTCGCCGCTCAGCGCCGCGACCATCTCGGCGACGGCGGGATGGGAGGCGGACGCGGGGACCCCGCGCGCCGTCCACGGCAGCCGCTCGTCCAGGTCGCTCGTGACGAGGGCGGAGACCAGGCCGTCCAGCAGGTCGGTGCGGGCGGGCGAGCGGTGGCCGCGCAGCCGCGTCAGCCCCTCGGTGAGGGTGCGCGCGGCGATCAGGTCGGCGGTCGAGACGACCTGGCCGCGCCCGCGCAGCCGCGCCACGACCGCCTCGGTGAGCGCGCCCGCCGCCGCGTCCGGGCCGCCCTCCCACAGCCGCTGGTAGTACTCCGGCGAGGGCATGCCCGACTGGTAGCCGGTGAACGCGTCGAGCCGCCGGAACGAGTACGGGACGAGGAAGCTTCCGCCGGACGCACCGTCGCGCGGCGCGGGCACCCCGGGCCACGCGGTGCCGCCCTCCCGCGCCAGCGCCTCCAGCGCGGGCTTGTGGAACCCGCCGGTCACGACCACGACGGGGCGGTCGCCCGCGTCCGCCTCCGCCGCCCGCACCCACTCCGCCATGTAGGACTCGCGGGCGGTGTCGTCGGGCCCGGCGCCGGACTCCCCGCGCAGCAGGTCGAAGTAGGCGCCGAGCCGCTCCGGCAGATCGTCGGCGTCGATCTCGAAGAGGTGGTCCCACAGGACGTCGGTGTTGTCGACGGCGAACTCCCGGCACAGCCGGTCGGTGACCTCGGCGTAGCGGCGCTCGGCGTCGGCGTACCGGTTGCGGCGCTCGGCGAGCGCCGGATGCCAGGCGGGCAGGTCGATGAACCGCAGCTCGGCCCCGGCGGCGCGGCCCGCGTGGAGCGCGACCCACTCCGGGGAGTAGGCGCAGAACGGCGACCAGGAGGCGTGCACCCGCTCCGCGTCGCGGTAGTAGCTGAAGATCGCGACGGGCGGCTCGTGCCCGAGCAGCAGCTCCCCCAGCCGGGACCCGAAGTCGGCCGGGCCCTCGACCAGCACGTACGCGGGCCGCAGCCGCTCGATCGTGGCGCGGACGAGCCGGGCGCAGGCCGGGCTGTGGTGCCGGACGCCGACGAAGGCGACCCCCATCAGCCGGGCAGCAGGTGCCGGGCCGCGTGCAGCGCCCGCCACTGCTCGCCGTCCCGGCGGGGCGCCTGCTGCTCCAGGTAGCGGCGGAGCCGGGTCAGGTCGTCGGGGCTGTCCTTGGCGGCCGTCCCGGCGAGGCACGCGACGATGTCGGCGGCCTCGCCCGCCTCGCCGCGCAGGAACCAGCCGCGCACGCCGACGGCGTGCGCGACCGAGACCGCCTCGGCGGTGCTCATGACCGACGACAGCCGGTCCATGGTGCGGCCGTCCTCGGTGGTGGCGTTCCGCAGCTCCCGGAACGTGGTGACCAGCACCTCCAGGACGTCGCGGCGGGGCGCGACGCCGACGCCGCTGCGCTCCAGCAGCCGCCCGGCCTCGGCCTCCACCAGCTCCAGCTCGGTGGCGAAGTCGGCGATGGGGAACACCGTCTCGAAGTTGAACCGCCGCTTGAGCGCGGCGCTCATCTCGTTGACGCCCCGGTCGCGGGTGTTGGCGGTCGCGATGACGTTGAACCCCTCGCGCGCGAAGACCATCGCGTCCGGGCCGGCCAGCTCGGGGATCGCGAGGACGCGGTCCGACAGCGGCGACAGCAGCGAGTCCTGCACCTCCAGCGGGCAGCGGGTGATCTCCTCGAACCGGACGACCTTCCCGGCGGCCATCCCCTCCAGCAGCGGCGCCGGGACCAGCGACCGCGTCGAGGGCCCCTCCGACACCAGCAGCGCGTAGTTCCAGGAGTACTTGATCTGGTCCTCGGTGGTGGCGGCGCCGCCCTGGATGGTCAGCGTGGACGTGCCGCTCACCGCCGCCGCGACCAGCTCCGAGAGCAGCGACTTTGCCGTCCCCGGCTCGCCGACCAGCATCAGCCCCCGGCTGGTGGCGAGGGTGACCAGGGCCCGGTCGATCAGCGAGGTGTCGCCGACGAACTTGCGGGTGACGCCGAGCGCCTCGTCCCCGACGACGAACCGCCGCGCCGCCGTCAGGCTCAGCGCCCAGCCGGGCGGGCGCGGCCCGGTGTCGTTCTCGCGGAGCCGCTCCAGCTCGCCGGCGAACCGCACCTCGGCGGGCGGCCGCTGGTGGTCGGTGGTGTCGTCGTGTGTCATGTCCTGTTCCGGGGGTGCTGGTGCTGCGGGGGGATCGGTGCCGTCAGCGTAGTGAGGGCCACCGACATCTCCCGCTACGGGACGGCGACCTCGGCGAGGCCGGTCAGCTCGGTGAGCGCCTCCGAGGCGGTGACCGGGTCCAGCTCGGCGAGGCGCGGCAGCGCGTCCAGCCGCTCCTGCCGGTAGGACGGGTAGTCGCCGGGCTGCTCGTCGAGCCACACCCGCTTGAGGAGCTGGTGGTCGCCGGTCGCGCCGAACTCCACCGCGGACAGCCCGGGATGCAGCTCGACGACGAGGTGCCTTCCGCCGTCCACCGGCCGCGAGATCCACATCTCGTTGCCGCCGCCCTGTGGCTCGCCGCGCTCCCAGCCGAACCGGACCAGCCCGGCCACCGACCCGACCGGCACCTTCAGGCCCTCGAACCGCTCCAGCCGCGCGCCGCCCCGCTCCCGCTCGGTGAGCGTGTGGACGGGCCGTCCGAGCTGCCGGAACGGCTGGAGGATCGCGTAGTCCGCGAAGACCTCAGACCATGCCGCCACGTCGAGGTACAGCGGATGCGCGACGCCGACGCGCGCCGACGGCGCGAGCGTGAACGCGTCGTCGGCGACGTCGGCGAAGGTGCCGTCCTCGGCGATCCGGAACGCGTCCTTCTCGTCGGACAGCCAGACCAGGCGGCGCGCGAGGTGCCGGACGAGCGGGTGCCCGGCGATGAACTTCTGGAACTCGGCGCCTGTCCAGCGGCGTCCCGTCACCATGGCGCGTTCGAGCCGCATCACCTGCGCGGCCGCCACGGTTCTGACGTCCTTCTTGAGCGCGGCGAACGCCGCGTGCGCGGCGGGCGCGAGGTCGGGGTCGTCCTTCGCGCCGGGCTTGGGCAGCGATTTGCGGGGCTTGCCGTCCTCGTCCGCGACGACCGGCCGGAGCCGTTCGTCGAAGCCGACGACGAACCGGCGCGGCCCGTAGTCGAGGGTCATCGACCCGGCCGCGTCCAGGCCGAAGGTCGGGACGAGCCGGTCGGCGAGCTGCTCGGTGCCGAGCCCGAGCCGGTCCGCGACCTCGCGGATCCGCGCCAGCGCCTCGCCCTTCAGCCCCTTGAACTTGATCTTCTGCGCGATGCCGTGCAGGTGCATGAGCGCCACGTCCGATCCGATCTCGGCGAGCACGCCGAGGCCGGTGACCGCGTTCTTGTGGCCGCCCTCGCCCGGCCAGGCCCGCACGATCGGCGTGAGGCGGCGGACGGTCTCGTCGTCGCCGCTGCGCCCGAGCTGGACCAGCGCCCAGGTGTCCTTGGACGGGGCGCCCGCGTCCCGCCACTTCCGGAACAGCGCACGCCCGAACTCGGCGACGGACGCGCGGTCGAGGTCGCGCGTCGCCTCCGCGTCATACCGGACGGGCATCGCGAGCAGCTCGACCAGACGGCGCGTCGCGTCCGCCGGGAGGGCCAGCTCGCGGCCGCGCAGCAGGACCTGCGGGAGGGCCGCCGGGTCCATCCAGTCACCGATCTTCGGCGGCTGGACGAGCCCGGTCTCCGCCGGATGCGCCGCCAGCAGCGCCCCGACCGCCTCGGCGGCCTCGTCGCCGTGGGCGTCCTTCGCGGCGGCCACGACGTCGCCGTCCAGGTGGCGCAGCGCGTGCTCGGCGGCGCGCTGCGGGCCCGCCGCGCCGCCGAGCGCGGCCGGGACCAGGAACGCGACGGTGTCCAGCCCGTGGCGGCCGAACCACTCCCGGGCGATGTGCGCGGTCCTGGCGCGGCGGGCCAGCAGGTCGCCCATCAGCAGCGCCACCTCGACGTCCAGGCACGGCATCAGCAGCGCGGCGCGCTCGGAGCCGCCCTCGGACATCCGCAGCAGCATCGGGAGCGCGTCCAGCCCGTACCGGGCGAGGAGGAGGCGCGACCAGTCGTCGGTGTCCCACCAGCTCCGGCCCGCCCAGCCCGGGAGGAGCGGCCGGACGACGTCCTCGGGACCGTGCACCATCAGCGCCACCGACTCCTGCGGGCGGGTGCGGCCCGCGCGGTGCTCGGCGGCGAGCGCGTCCCAGTCGGGGTCCTTCGGCGGTTCGACCGAGGTCACGTCCGAGGCGAGCCACTCGTCTCGTTCGCCCTCGGCCCAGGCCGTCCGCCCGGCGGGCGGCTCCAGCCCGGCGACGAGCGGACGGGTCGGACGCGTCCACGGCGGGTCGGCGAGGATCATCGGCACCGCGTCCCCCACGGCCTCCGGCACCCGGACCAGCGACGCCGCGACCTTCTCCAGGACGGCGCGCGTCCCGTCCGGCAGCCCGGGGAGCGCCGCCGCGACCGTGTCGCCGTGGGCCCGCATGTGGTCGGTGAGCAGCGCCGCCGCGTCCGACGACGGGGACGCGGCGAGGAGCCGCGCCGCCCGCACCGGGAACCGGCCGGACGCCGCGAGCAGCGCCGCGCGGGCGCGCCTGTCCCCGGCCCGCTCCAGCAACGCCTGGAACGCGTCGTCCGTGGGCAGCGCGGCGATCGCCTCGAAGAGGACCTTGTCCTCCTGGGCGCCGCGACCGGCGCTGCGGACCAGCACGGGCAGGACGTCCGCGCCGAAGGTCTCCAGCATCGTCGCGAGCACCCAGGGGGAGGCGTCGGTCCAGCCGAACGCCATCTGCGGCCGGGAGACCTGCGCGACGTCGGAGGCCGCGCAGAGCCACAGCCAGCGGTAGCCGCGGGCCAGCGTGTGGGGCTCCGTCAGGCACTCCTCCAGCCAGTCGCGCCGTTCGGGCACCAGGTAGGACACGACCCACCGCGCGACCGGCGCGGTCCGCAGGGCGGCCAGCCGCTCGACCGCGTCGGCGTGGTCGCGGTCCCCGGCCGACGCGAGCAGGCATCGGACGCGCCGGATCGTCTCCGCCTCCGCCCCTCCGAACCACTTGCGGTAGCCGGCGCCGATCCACTTGCCCTTCCACGGGCCGCCCGGAACAGGCTTCGCGATCATCTGTTCGAGTTCGACGACCGCGCACGCGGCGAACCCCGGCCCGTGCGCGACCGCCCACGCGTCGACGAACGTCCGCTGCACCACGACCGGCCCCGGGGAATCGACCGCCGCGGTGGTGACGGTCGCGAGCGCCGCCGCGCCCGCCGGGTCGGGGTCGCCGCCGAGGTGGCGGCGGGCGGCCTCGGCGAGCGCCGCGTCCCCCGCGTTGCCGGTCAGCAGCGACTCGACCGCAGCCTCCACCTTCCCGACCAGCTTCTCGGCCGCGCGCACCGCCGCCGGGCCCGGCGTGACCTCGGGGCCGGGCGTCCCGCCGCGCCGAGGATGCAGGTACCGCCGCCACGCGTCCGGAATCGTCAGGACATCCTCGCCGAAAAGCCGATCTGTCATGCCGCCCGAGATTAGAGGACGCCTGCGACACTCGCCGCCGATGCCCGATTCGTCCGCATCCGGGCAGGTGAGAGGATGGACAACGGCTTCGGACGAAGGGGACGCACGTGACACTGGGGGATGGAACGCTGGCGGTCGGCGCGGGACGCCCCGCCCCGGAGAAGGGCGCCCCGCCGCTGCCGGGGCCGGTGTTCGCGGCGTACTACCACCTGCCCGGCGAGCCCACGGGCCCCTACACCTACGGGCGCGACGAGAACCCGACGTGGACGCTGCTGGAGGCCGCGATCGGCGAGCTGGAGGGCGGCGCCGAGGTGACGTCGTTCTCGTCCGGGATGGCGGCGGTCGCGGCGGTGGTGCTGTCGCAGACGAGGGCGGGCGACGTGGTCGTGCTGCCCGACGACTCCTACATGCAGACCCGGTCGCTGCGGGAGCGTCTGGAGTCCTACGGCGCACAGGTGCGGACGGGCCCGACGGCCGGTGACGCGCAACTCCGCCTGCTGGACGGGGCGCGCCTGGTCTGGCTGGAGACGCCGTCCAACCCGAACCTGGACACCTGCGACATCCGCCGCATCGCCGACGCGGCCCACGCCCAGGGCGCGCTCGTGGCCGTCGACAACACCCTCGCGACCCCGCTCGGCCAGCGCCCCCTGGACCTCGGCGCGGACTTCTCGGTGGCCAGCGACACCAAGGCCATGACCGGGCACGGCGACCTCCTCCTCGGCCACGTGGCGACCCGCGACCCGAAGCTCGCGGCGGACGTGCGCCTGTGGCGCAAGACGGTCGGCGCGATCCCCGGCCCCATGGAGGCATGGCTCGCGCACCGCTCGCTGGCGACCCTGCCCCTCCGCCTCGACCGCCAGGCCGAGAACGCGCTCGCCCTCGCCCGGGTGCTGCGGCACCGTCCCGAGGTCGCGGACCTGCGCTACCCCGGCCTGCCGGACGACCCCGCTCACGACACGGCCGCGCGCCAGATGCGCCGCTTCGGCGGCGTCGTGTCGTTCACGCTCCCCGACGAGCCGTTCGCCGAGCGCTTCCTCTCATCGCTGCGCCTCGTCACACAGGCCACCAGCTTCGGCAGCGTGCACAGCTCGGCCGAACGCAGGGCCCGCTGGGGCGGCGACACGGTGGCCCCCGGCTTCATCCGCTTCTCCACCGGCATCGAGGACACCGAGGACCTCCTAGCCGACATCCACCAAGCCCTGACCAAAGCCGGTCAGGCCGGTGAGGTCGGCCAGTAACTCCAAGGTGGTGACGGGGCCAGGGCGTCGAACGGGGGCGAGTCTTCGCCGCAATGCTCATGATCCCGTTTTCGGGAGGTGACCACGTGGACGAGAGCGCATCACAGCGCCCCGTCCCGGCCGGTTTCGGCGAGGCTGGGTATCGCTCTGTGGTCGGAGGTGGTCGGTGTCTTCGACTTGAAGGTCGCCGAGTGCCGGACGTTGGAGCAGGTGTGCCGGACGGCGGACGAGGTCGAGCGGATTTCCGCCCAGCTCCGCGACGAGCCGCTCGTCGTGCCCGGGTCCATGGGCCCACGCCCCGGTCGTGGGAGCTACTGCCCGGCCGGCACGCGTTCGACGATCTCCCGCCACGGCTCGGGCTTGCCGGGCCGTACCCGCAGTTCCCGCACGCGGCCCCGGGTGCTCACCCGCCACCAGCCCTCGTCCTCGCCGGGAAGGAAGGTCGCGAGCGTGCGGCCGGTCGGCCGATGGACGGCGACGTACACGACCTCGTCGCCGTACACGTCGATGCGCTCCTGGTCGTCCTTGACGGGGCCCACCTCATCCGCCAATCAGACGCGCGGGGCGTGTCCGCCTCCCGGATCTCGCGCCGGAGCCCCTCCGGGGTGTCGGCGTCCACCGACCCGGCCCTGCCCTCTTCGCCGCGGCCGAGCGGTCCGCGCGTGGCCCACCACCGGCCCGCACTGCTGTAGATGATGCTCCATCCCGGAAACTCGGCCTTGAGCTGGGCTTTGTCGTCATCGTTGAGCATGGCGTCACCTCCACGGGTGAGTGAGCGCGGCGGCACCGTCGCGGGGGAAGGCAGTGCCGCCGCGCCGTCGAAGGGGCCGCCCGCCCGGAGGTCCCGGCCTCCGGGCGGGCGGCGGGCACGGACCTCGGGGGCGACGGGTCCGTGCCGGTGGTGCGGCCACGTCCACGGCGATCCCTGCGCCGGACCTCCAGCCGCACATTCGGGTGGGCGCGGCGGCCGGTGCCGCGCGCAGTGGAACGCCGCGCCCACGTCATCGGGCCGACATCGGGCGCCGGTTTCCTGCCGCGCCCCGCAGCCGCCGGCGCAGATCCTCAGCGGACCAGGTGGTGAAGCCGCCTCGCTCGTCCATACGCTCTCGGACGAGCCCGCGCGTCGCCCACCAGCGCACGCGCCCGGCGGGCCGGGTGTAGACGATCGTCCAGCCGGGGAACTCCGCGCTAAGCTCCGCCCGCTGCTCGTCGAGAGTCGACGCGGTCATCGGGACTCCCGACCGGACCCGATACCAAACGCCGACGCGACCTGGTCGGCCGCCCACTCAGGGTCGGCCGCGAGCTTCTCGCCCTTGTCCGGCCCGAACGACCACACGAAGGTCCCCGCGTCCTCGGTCCAGCGGACCCGGCGCGTGTCCTCGCCGCGCCGGACACGCACGTGGTTCCCCGGCCCCTGGGGCCTGCACTCCAGCCCGTCCGACGAAGGCTCGGGGAGGTAATCACAGCACGCGCCGAGCTGCGGATACCGGGCTGTCACCCTGCCTCTGACCCCCGGCCTCCTCCGGACGAGCGGAGTGGGCCACCGGCAAGGCCGACATGACGACGGCTGCCAGGTCACCACGCACCTGGCGGCCGACGTCTGCCGCGACCCGGCCAAGGCCGCGGATCTCGCCTCGTGCCGGGCCTCAACCTGTCAGGGCGGAGAGGTCGGCCAGCAGTTCTGACGTGGTGACGGGATCCAGGGTGCCGAAGGGGAGGCGGGTCTGTGTGGGCGAGAGCAGGTGGATGTGGACGACGCGCTGGGTGGGTGAGGCGTCGAGCTGTCCCGGCAGGAAGCCCGGGGAGAGGGTGAGGACGGCCCGGCGGCCGTCGCCCGCGTTTCGGACGAGCGTGGCTGCCACACCGGTGTCGTCGTAGGGGCCCCGGCCCCAGCCGCGCCGGGTGAGGGCCAGGACCGCGCCGATTGGGACGGTCAGGCCCTCGAAGGCGGGCAGGCGGTCCGCCGCGCGCTCCTGCGGGGTCAGGGTGTGGACGGCGCGCGCCAGCTGCGGGAACGGCTGGAGGATCGCGTAGTCGGCGAACAGCTCCGACCAGGTCTCCGGCCCGTCCAGCAGCAGCGGGTGGGCCACGCCGACCAGCGCCGTGGGCGGCGGCGTGAAGTCGCCGTCGGACGCGTCGGCGAGCCCGCGATCCTCGGCGATCCGGAACGGCGTCACCTCGCCCTCGTGCTCGGCCGCCCACACCAGGCGGTGCGCGATGTGCCACACCAACGGGTGGTCTGCGAAGTGGGCGCGGAACTCCCGCAGCGGCCAGCGCTCCCCGGCGACCATCGCGGCCTCCAGCCGGTGGACGCGCTCGGCCGCGACCCTACGGGCGTCCTTGCGCAGGGCGGCGAAGCGGGCGCGCGCCGCGTCCGCGCGGACGGGGTCGTCGCGGACGCCGGGCTTCGGGAGGGCCGCGCGGCGGCGGCCCCGCTCGTCCCGGACGTGGGGCACGAGCCGTTCGTCGAACCCGACGAGGAAGCGGCGCGGGCCGTAGTCGAGGACCAGGGTGCCGGACGGGTTGAGCCCGAAGTCCGGGACGAAGCGGTCGGTGAGCCGCTCTGGGGTGGTGCCCGCCGAACGCGCGGCCTCGCGGAGGGTCTCCCCGGCGCGTTCGCGTACGAGCTTGTACCGGGCCGAGCGGGAGATCGCGGCGATGTGCGGCAGCGCGCGGTCGCCGAAGGCGGCGAGCGTCTCCAGTCCGACGGCGGCGCGCGCGAAGGCCGCCCATCCCGGGCACGCCCGCACCCACGCGGCGAGACGGCGGACGGTCTCGTCGTCGCCGACCCGGGCGAGGACGGGCAGCGCCCAATTGTGGGGGCTCGGCGCCCCCGCGTCCCGCCAGCGGACGAACAGCTCCCAGCCGAGTCCGGCGACGTCGGCGGGGTCGCAGCGCCGCAGGGCGGCGTCGAGCCGGGCGGCCGAGCCGGGGTGGTCACCCGGCCGCTTCGTCGCCGCGAGCAGCAGGACCAGCGCGCGGACCTCCTCCGGCGGCAGCTCTCCCCCGGCGCGCAGGCGGACGTGCGGGAGCGTGGCCGGGTCGGCCCAGGCGGGGTAGGGCGGCGGGCACGGCGCCGGTTCGGACGGTCCGTCCGAGAGGAGGCGGGCGACCCCCTCAGCGTCGCGGGCGGCCTCGATCACCGGGCCAGGACCGGCGGACGCGGCGACGCGGCACAGCGCGTGCTCGGCGTCGCGGCGGACGCCCGGCGCCTCGTCCAGGGCCGGGACGAGGAAGGGCACGGCGGCGAGCCCGTGCCGCCGGAACCAGGCGCCGGTCAGCTCCCGCGCCGTCGGGGCCCGCCGCGCCAAGCGGGCCATGAGGCGCGCCACATCGGCGCTGAGGAACGGCAGCAGGATCTCCCCGTTCTCGCGCCAGTTCCACTCGGCGGCGTGGACGGCCATGTCCCAGGCGTCGAGGCCGAAACGGGCGACGAGGGGCTTGAGCGAATCGGTCAGGTCCCAGAACTCCGGACGCCACGCCCGGACGCGGGCGCGGACGGCCTCCTCGGGGGCCTGGGCGAACAGCCACGCCAACTCGAACTCGTGCTGGTCCTCTCCTTCCTCCAGCATGCGGAGGGACTGTGCGAGAGTGCGGTCGTTGTGGAGGTTCCGGAGCGGGGTGGCCGCCCAGGCGTCGCGCTCGCCCGGCTCCCAGGCGAGGGTGCGGTCGGCGGTCATTCGGTCAAGGCGGTGAGGTCGGCCAGGAGTTCGGAGGCGATGACCGGGTCCAGGTCGCCGAAGCGGTGGGGTCCCCCGGACCCCCAGTCGGGGCGGTCGGCCAGGCGGACGGCGGTGAACGTCTGTTCGGCCTCCGCCTCGACGGCGCCGGCGATGATGCCCGGGGTCAGATCGATGACCGCGTACCGGTCGCGGGACAGGCGGCGGGAGATCCAGCACTCGACGCCCGCGTCCTGCGGGACGCCGCGTTCCCAGCCGCGCCGGGTCAGGGCGAGGACGCGGCCCACCGGGACGGTCAGGTTCTCGAAGCGGGTCAGGTAGTCGCCGCCCCGCTCCGCCGGGGTGAGGGTGTGGACGGCGCGTCCGAGCTGCGGGAACGGCTGGAGGATCGCGTAGTCGGCGAACACCTCCGACCAGGTGGCGACCGATTCGCCCAGGTCGATGGGGTGGGCGACGCGGATCTCGCACGAGGCGGGCAGCTCGACGGTGTCGTCGTCGATGTCCGCGTAGGTGCCGTCCTCGGCGACGCGGAACGCGCGCGTCCCGGCGGCGTCGTCGGCGAGCCAGACCAGGCGGCGGACGAGGTGCCCCACCAGCGGGTGCGCGACCAGCAGGTCGTGGAACTCGGCGGCGGGCCAGCGGCGGCGGGCGACCATCGCGTCCTCCAGGCGGCGGAGCTGCCCGGAGGCGACGGTGCGGGCGTCCTTCTTGAGGGCGGCGAACGCCTTGTGAGCGGCGGGCGCAAGGTCGGGGTCGTCCTTGGCACCGGGCTTGGGGAGGGTCTTGCGGCGCTCGCCGTTCTCGGTGACGAACGGCTTGAGGCTCTCGTCGAAGGCGACGCGGAAGCGGCGCGGACCGTAGTCGAGCGTCATGCCGCCGCCGGCGTCGAGCCCGAGGTCGGGGACGAGGCGGTCGGCGAGCTGGTCGGGGGTCAGCTCCAGCCCGGCGGCCACCTCCTCGATCTTCTCGGCGGCGCGGGCCCGCAGCGCCTTGAACCGCACCCGCTGGGAGATCGCGTGCAGGTGCATGAGGGCGGTGTCGGTGCCGATCGCGGCGAGGACGTCCAGCCCGGTCACGGCCCGGGCGTGCCCGCCGTCGCCCGGCCAGGCGCGGATCATCGGGGCGAGGCGGCGGACGGTCTCGTCGTCGCCGGTCAGACCGAGCTGCGTCAGCGCCCACCCGTCCTTCGAGGGCGCGCCGTGCGCCTCCCAGCGCCCGAACACCGCCCATCCGAACTCGGCGAGCGAGGCGGGGTCGCACAGGTCGCGGACGGCGGCGACACCGGCGTACTCCTCGCCGGGCCGGGACAGCGCCAGCATCGTCAGGACGTGCCGTGCCGCCGCCCCGGGCAGCGCGCGTTCACTGTCGCGCAGGAGGAGTTGCGGCAGGAGCCGGACGTCGGCCCAGTCGCCGATCACGGGGACCTTCGCGGGCAGGATGTCGAGCGGGTCGGCCGACAGCAGCGCCGCGATCGCGCCGACCGCCGCGTCACCGTGGACGCGGGCGGCCTCGACGATCCCCTCGGCGCCGTGCTCGGCGGCGATGAACCGCAGCGCCCCCTCGGCGGCGCGGCGCTCGGTGCCGGACGGGCCGAGCGCGCCGGGAAGCAGGGCGGGCGCGGCGGCGAGGCCGTGGCGGCGGAACCAGGCGCGCGCCGTCTCGCCCGCGCGTTTGCGCCGCAGCAGCCAGTCGGCCATCGTGCGGGCGACATCGTCGCTGAGGTAGGGCATCAGGGCGTGGCCGGCGGCAGCCGGGGCACGGCGTGCGGCGAAGAGCACGGGTTCGAGCGCGTCCAACTCGAAGCGGGCGACGACCGCCGGCTCCCAGTCGCCCACCGCGAAGACGTCGGACGGCTCCCATCTCGCCAGCAGCGGGCGCACCAGGTCCTCAGGAGCCCCCAGGAACATGGCCGGATGCAGGTGTTCAGGCAGGTCGTCTTTCTCGAACCGCGCCGCCTGCTCCGCCCACGCGGGCTGTTCCATCCAGCGCCACAGATCGCGGACGTCGGTCGTCCAGTCGTCGCGTTCTCCCGGCTCCCAGACGATGGCACGCAGGGCGGGCAGGGGCAGGCCCTTGATGACGGGGGGCCTGGCCTTCTTGCGCGCACGCGTCCACGGCGGGTCGGTGAGCAGCGGCGGCAGGTCGTCCGCCTCGGGCAGCCGGACGTTGCGCGCGCGGTTCGCATCGACCGCCGCGCGGGACTCCTCCGGCAGGCCGGGGAGCATCGCGTCCGCGAGTTCCGGGTGCGCGAGCAGGTGGGCCGACAGCATCTCGTCGACCTCGGGGGTACCGGCCGACGCGGCGAGCAGCCGCAGCGCTCGCGCGGGATACCGGTTCGCGGCGCCGATCGCGGCGGCCTGGACGTAGCGGCGGCCGAGCCGGTCGACGAGGGCCTGGAACGCGGCGTCCACCGGCAGCCGTGCCAGGGTGTCCAGCAGCAGCCGCGCGGTGTCGGCGCCGAGGTACCGCTCGTCGGCGGCCTCGGTCACCAGCGCGGCGAGCGCGTCCGGGCCGACGCCCTCCAGCAGCGTCGCGATGACGTCCCGGCGGCGGCTGCCCCACTCCAGCGTCAGGCCGCCGACGTCGTCCGGGTCGCCGAGCGCGCACAGCAGCATCCAGGGGTGCCACTCCCGGTCGCCGTACGAGCCGCCGGGGCTCGGGAGCGCGCGGGCCTCGGCCAGCCAGTCCCGCCGCGTGGGCATCAGGTAGGACGCGATCACCTGCTGGGCCGGGGTCCGGCGGTGCCGCGCGACCGCCTCGGCGGCCTCGGCGTAGACGTCGTCGCCGGCGGCCGCCAGAAGGGCGCGCAGACGGCGAACGCCGGCCGGGGCCGTCCACCAGCGGCGGTCGTCGCCGGAGCCCCGTTCCCGGACACCGCTCCAGTCCCACCGGGTGGTACCCGTCCGGGGGTCGAAGGCGGCCGACCGGTAGTCGATGACCACCTCGCTCAGCTCCAGGTAGGCGCACACGGCGAACGCAAGCCCGTGCTCGGCCGTCCACGCGTCCCGGAACGGCTCGGACGCCCAGAGTTCGGGCGTGATGCGCACGGTCAGCGTGAGCGACGCGACCACCGCCGCGCCGAGCGGGCTGGGCGAACCGGCCAGGTGCGCGCGGGCGTGCTCGGCCAGCAGCGGCGTCGTGCCCGGCAGTGCGAGGACGTGCTCGATCTCGGGCAGCGCGGCGTCCACCAGCGTCCGCGCCCGGCCCACCGCTTCGGCGTCGGGACGGACGTCGGGGACGCCCGGACGGTCGCGGCGCGGATGCCGCTCGCGCAGCCATGCTTCCGGGAAGTCCGGGGCGTCCTCGTCGACCGCAGGAGGGTTCATGGCGCCACACCCTAGGAACGGCCACCGACAAACGACGGATCAGCAGGTCAGGGCGCGGAGCGCAGGTCCTCCTCGACGCGCTCGGCGGCCTTGCGCGCGGCGATCAGCACCGGGTCCCAGGTGGGCGAGAACGGCGGCGCGTACCCGAGGTCCAGGCCGGTCATCTCCTCGACCGTCATACCGTGCCACAGTGCGATGGCCAGGCCGTCGACGCGCTTGGCGGCGCCCTCCCGGCCCACGATCTGCGCGCCGAGCAGCCGTCCGGAGCGGCGCTCGGCGACCAGCTTGGTCCGCATCTCGGTCGCGCCCGGGTAGTAGCCCGCGCGGGTGGTGGACGCGACGACGACGCTGAGCGCCTCGAACCCCGCCGCCTCGGCCTCGCGCTCGTTCAGCCCGGTGCGCGCGACCTCGTACTCGCAGATCTTGGCGACGGCCGTGCCCACCACGCCCGGGAACGTCGCGTACCCGCCGCCGATGTTGATCCCGGCGACGCGGCCCTGCTTGTTCGCGTGCGTGCCGAGCGCGATCGCGACGGGCGCGCCGGACACCAGGTGGCGGTTCTCGACGCAGTCGCCCGCCGCCCACACCCGCTCGGTGCGGGTGCGCATCCGCCGGTCGGTGACGATGCCGCCGGTCGGGCCGGTCTCGATCCCCGCCGCGCGCGCCAGGTCGCTGCCCGGCCGCACGCCCAGCCCGAGGACGACCAGGTCGGCGGGCAGCGCGCGGTCCGCCGTGCGGACGGCCGTCACCCGCCCGTCCTCGGTGTCGAAGCCCTCGACGGGCTCGCCCAGGCGCAGCTTGACGCCCACCCCGCGCAGCGCGTCGGCGACGAGCGCTCCCATGTCGGGGTCGAGGGTGCCCATGGGCTGGTCCGCCGCGTCCACGAGGGACACCTCCAGGCCGCGCCGCACCAGCGCCTCGGCCATCTCCAGCCCGATGTAGCCGCCGCCGACGACCACGGCCCGGCGCGGCTTGTCGCGCTCCACCACGCGGCGGACGCGGATCCCGTCGTCCAGCACCTGGATGCCGTGCACGCCCTCCGCGTCGGCGCCGGGCAGCCGCGGGCGCGCGGGGACGGCCCCGGTCGCCACCATCAGCTGGTCGTAGTGCTCCCAGCGCTCGGCGCCGCCCTCCAGGTCGCGGACGCGCACCCGGCCGCCGGACAGGTCGATCTCGGTCGCCTCGGTGCGCGTCCGCAGGTCGATGCCGCGCTCGCGGTGCTCCTCCGGCGTGCGGGCGATGAGGCTCGACTCGTCCTCGACGTCGCCGCCGACGAGGTAGGGGATGCCGCACGCCGAGTACGAGGCGTGCCGCCCGCGCTCGACGACGCCGATCTCCAGCTCGTCCGGGCCGCGGCGGCGCCGCGCCTGCGAGGCGGCGCTCATCCCCGCCGCGTCGCCCCCGATGACCAGCAGCCGCTCGCGTCCTGCCATGTCGCCGCTCCTCCCGTGATCATCACGAGCCTATCCGGGGGCGGGGAGCCCGTAGACGCGGCGGGCGTTGCCGGACGCGACGAGCGCGGCGACGCGGTCGGCGTCGGCCGCCGTCCACGCGCCGTCCCGCACCCCCTCCTCCATGATCCCGGCGAGGCCGCGCCGGAACAGCACCGCGCCGAGGTGGTACAGCTCCGCGAGGCCGAACGCGTCGGAGGAGTACAGCACCTTCCCGAACGGGGCCAGCTCCAGCAGTTCGGCGAGCAGCGCCGGGGCGCGGTGCCCGAGGTTGTGGGTGGCGAGCCCGGCGTCCACGTACACGTTCGGGAGGACCTGCGCGAGATAGCCCGCCCGCCGGTGGAAGGGGTAGTTGTGCAGCAGCATCGCGGGGGTCCCGGCGTCCGCCAGCGCGCGCAGCAGGTCCAGGAGCAGCAGCGGGTCGCCGCGCCGCAGGTCGGCGTCGACGTCGCCGAGCCCGACGTGGAACTGCACCGGCAGGCCCGCGTCGGACGCGCACCACACCAGGAACCGGTGCAGCACCTCATCGTGGACGCGCGGCGCGTCCTGGCGCATCAGCCGCCCGGCCGCCTCCGCCACCCGCGCGGCCGACGGCCGCTCGCCCGCCATCTCCAGCCCCGCCCGGTAGGCGGCGATCGACTTGGCGCCGACCACCGACGGGCCGCGCGCCGCGAGCCGGGAGCGGACCTCGTCGGCGAAGCGCGCCGCCGCGACGCCGTCCGCCGCGACCCGCTCCGCGACCGTCTCCAGCCGGACGATCTCGTACGCGGGGGCGCCGGCGAGCCGTCCGAGGCCGGGCGGGTCGAGGATCGCCTCCGGCGTGTACCCGGTGTCCACGCACAGCGACTCCAGCCCGGCGGCGGCCAGGAACCGGCGGTTGACCTCGGCCGCGCCCAGCTCGGCGCGGCGCGCGAGATAGTCGTCCGGCGCGGCGTGCGCGTCCAGGTCCAGGACGGGCGGGCACCAGCGCCGCAGCGCGAAGCCGATCTGCGAGTCGAACGGGCTCACGCCCGGCGGCCCGCCGGTCTCGGCCTCGGTGAGCAGCGCCTCGAACCCCGCGCGGTCGAGCTCGCGGTCGAGGACGCCGTGGCAGTGGTGGTCGGCCAGTCGCGGCGACTCCGGCCATTGGAGCACGACACCCGCCTCCGTCCCTGAAATCGAGCGGTCGTTGTTCCTACGATGCCCCTACGGGCAAGTGCCGGGGGGCGTGGGGGGTCGCTCCCCACGATGACTCGGCCGCGCCCGCATGGTCCCGCCCCTCGCCGACTCCTCAGGAGAGCCTCATCGTGGAAGACTCCGGACACTCCGCAGCCCCGCTCGGCGCGCTCGACGGGGACGAGCGGGCCAGGCTCGGCGCCCGCGCCGCCGAGGCCGCCCGCCGCCTCGCCGGGCAGGACGTCGTCGCCGTCGCCCTGACCTGGGTGGACGTCAGCGGGATCACGCGTACCAAGACCGTCCCGGTGGCGCGGCTGGAGCACGCGGCCGCCTGGGGTGTCGGCATGTCTCCGGTGTTCGACGTCTTCCTGCTGGACGACTCGATCGTGTCCGGCCGCCACATCGGCGGGCCGACCGGCGACCTGCGGCTCCACCCCGACCTGGACCGGCTCGTCCCGCTGGCCGCGCTGCCGGGTTGGGCGCACGCGCCCGCCTCCCGGTACGCGCAGGACGGCTCCGTCCATCCGCTCGACACCCGCGCGCTGCTGCGCCGCGAGACCGAGCGGCTGGCCGAGGACGGGTGGGGCGTCCGGACGGCGTTCGAGATCGAGTGGGCGGTGTCGGAGAGCCACGGCGACGGCTTCTCCCCCGCCAGCCACGGCCCCGCGTACGGGATGACGCGGATCAGCGAGCTGTCGGGCTACCTGCGCGACCTGCTGAAGGCGCTGGACGCGACGGGCGTCCGCGTCGACCAGCTCCACCCCGAGTACGCGGCCGGGCAGTACGAGGTGTCGGTGGCCGCCGAGGACCCGGTCGGCGCCGCCGACACCGCGGTGCTGGTCAGGGAGACGATCCGGGCCGTGTCGATGGGCCACGGGCTGATCGCCTCGTTCTCCCCCAAGGTCGACGCGGAGGCGGTCGGCAACGGCGCGCACGTCCACCTGAGCCTGTGGCGCCACGACGGCGGCGAGGACCCGGCCGCCGCGGGCAACGCGATGGCGGGCGGCGCCGGACCGTACGGGCTGACGCCCGCCGGGGAGGCGTTCGGCGCCGGGATCCTGCGGCGGCTGCCCGCGCTGCTCGCGGTGGGCGCGCCGTCGGTGGCGAGCTACCTGCGGCTGGTCCCCTCGCACTGGGCGGGCGCGTTCGCCTGCTGGGGGCTGGAGAACCGGGAGGCGGCGCTGCGGCTGGTCGCCGGCGCCGAGGGCGAGCGGGCGGAGGCGGCGAACCTGGAGGTCAAGTGCTTCGACGGCGCCGCCAACCCCTACCTCGCGCTCGCGGCGCTGCTGGCCGCCGGGCGCGACGGGCTGTCCTCCGGGGCGCGGCTGCCCGAGCCGGTGGACGCCGATCCGGCGTCGCTGTCGGAGGAGGAGCGGGACGAGCGGGGCGTCGCGGCGCTGCCGTCCTCGCTCGGGGAGGCGGTCGCGGCGTTCGAGGCCGACGGGGTGCTGCGCGCGGCGCTCGGCGAGGAGGTGGCCGACACGGTGGCGACCGTCCGGAGGGGCGAGATCGCGCTGCTGGACGGCGCGACGCCGCGGCAGATCGCCGCCGCCACCCGCTGGCGCCACTAGCCCCCGCGCCGGCCTAGGACGGTTCGGAGGAGTCCTCCGGGCGGGCTCCCACGACCGCGCCGGGGCCGAACGGCTGGACCCGCACCTGCACCTCCCCGCAGGCGCAGCGCGTGTAACTCACCACGCCCTCCGAGGTCAGGTGGCGCGAGAGCACCTCGTACACCTGGGTCTGGGGCCAGCCACAGCGTGGGCATTCCTCCACCGCGCGTCCTCACGAAACTGTAAGGGTTATAGCTAAGATGTCGTTTACAGCATGGCATGGGAGCGGGAGCCGGGGCAATGCGGATCACTGGGTACAGAAGCCACGGGGTGGCCGCCGCCGTGGCGCTCGTCAACGCGGTGACCAGCGCGGGCGGTGACGCCTCGCAGGAGGCGCTCCAGCGCCTCCTGCGCGAGAACGAGTTCTTCTGGCGGGAGTTCGAGGCGCGCGACGCCGAGGAGTTCCGCCGCTGGGGCGCGACGCTGCGCCCCTTCTTCGAGGCCGCCTCGGTCGAGGACGCGATGCGGCTGCTCAACGAGCTGATGCTGGAGGTCCCCATGCATCCGCACCTGGCCGTGCACGAGCCGCACGGGCTGCACATGCACTACGCGCCGCCCTCGTCCCGGCTGCCGCACCGCTTCCGCGCGACGACGCTGATGAACCTCGCCGAGCTGGTCGTCGAGCACGGCCTCAGCCGGACCGGGGTGTGCGCGGCCGACGGCTGCGACCGCGTCTACGCCGACACCTCCCGCGCGGGCCGCCGCCGCTTCTGCTCCGAGACCTGCGCGAACCGGACGAACGTGGCCGCCTTCCGCGCCCGGCACCGCCCCGAACCTGAGTTTTGACCGGTTTTTGCTTTAGGACGGGAAGGATCGGGGACCTGAACCCCATTGGGTGAAATGTCCGGTCGTCCGACCGGGCTCCCCACCACAGTCCACGACCCCACACCCGATTGCCACGATGCCGCTCGCGTTCCTTCGCCGAGACCGTACCGACCGTCCACCGCCGATCCAGGTGGCGACGGAGGCGCTGCCCACCGCCTACCGCATCGCCCGCCTGACCCTCACCGCCGTCGCCGCGTTCGTGCTGGCGCTGGCGCTGCTGCCCGAGGGCGGTCCGCAGCCGCTGCTGGCACCGCTGACCGCGCTCCTCGTCGTCCAGTACTCGGTGTACGAGACGATCAAGTCGAGCGTGCTGCGGGTCGCGTCGGTGACCTCGGGGGTGCTGGTGGCGGTGCTGTTCGCCAGTACCGTCGGGTTCTCCTGGTGGAGCCTCGGGCTCGCGATCGGCGCCGCGCTGGTCATCGGGAACGTGCTCCGGCTCGGCGAGCACATCCTCGAAGTGCCGATCAGCACGATGCTGATCTTCGCGCTGGGCGCGGCGAGCGAGTCGGGCGCGGCCGAGCGGTTCCTGGAGACGCTGATCGGCGCGGCGACCGGGCTCGCGGCGACGCTGCTGGTGCCCTCGGTGCGGGTGCGTCCCGCCGAGGAGGCCGTCCAGTCCATCGCCGAGCGGCTGCGCGAGCTGATCGAGGACATCGCGGGCGGCCTGGACCGCGAGCCGGAGCCCGGCCAGGCCGCGCGCTGGCAGGACCAGGCGGAGCGGCTCGCCCGCGACCTCGCCCGCACCGACCAGGCGCTCGGCGCGGCCGAGGAGAGCGTCCGGCTCAACCCCCGCGCGCGGCGGCTGGTGGACGCGGGCGTCGCGCTGCGCGACGCCGTCGAGACCATGGAGCACTTCACGCTGTCGCTGCGCGGGCTGACCCGGTCGCTGGCCGACGACGAGCGGCTCGGCCGGCACGGGCGGCTGCTCACCGACCCGGTGCTGCGCCCCAAGCTCGCCGACGCCCTCGCCGGCATCGCCGAGAGCATCGCCGCCTACGGCCGGCTCGCCCGCTCCGACCTGGACCGCGACGCCCGCCCGTTCAAGGCCGAGCAGGACCTGGAGGTCCGCGTCGACATCGCGCGGGAGCGCCGCGCGCGGCTGACGCGGGAACTGCACGAGCGTGCCGCCTCAGGCGACCCGTGGCCGCTGTACGGGGAGGTCACGATGAACCTCGACCGGCTGCTCGGGCACCTGCGGGTCGAGCGCCGCGCCCGCGCCCGCGAGCACTGGCGGCGGCACCGCGACGCGACCCGGCACCTGCCGGAGCGGCCGGTGCAGGTCGTCCGGCAGGCGGGGCACCGGCTGCGCAGGGCCGCCGAGTCGGCGGTGGCCGCCGCCGAGCGCAACGCCCGGGACTCCGACAGCCCCTACCACTACCACCGCTAGCACCCCGCCGGCGGCATCCGCCGACAGCGGGGGGCGGGGGGCGGAGACCCGCCCCTGGGGGGTTGGGACGGGCCTCCGCGCGGGTGGGGGGAGTCAGCGGAAGGTCGGCTCCAGGACGTCGATGCCCCGGGTGTTGTCGGCGACGTAGACGTACCTGCCGTGCCAGTACGGCTGCCAGGACGCCGCGTCGGCGGGCCGGTAGTAGGCGATCTGCCGCGGGTTGGTGGGGTCGCGGACGTCCAGGAAGCGAGTGCCCTGCGAGTAGAACGACTGGGCGATCACGCCGTCGCGGACGTCGAAGTAGTGCGCCGAGCAGTCGTCCTGCTTCGGATCGGGGTCGCTGCCCTCCTTGCCCGCGACGCCCCAGGTGGCGACCGTCTGGAGGCGGAACTTCTTCTCCGGCGTGGAACGCCAGCCCTGGCCGTCGTAGGAGCCGCGCAGCGAGGCGATGACGAGCAGGCCGTCGTTGGCGCAGCCCTCGTTGAACGTCTCCTCGGTGACGAACAGCAGCTTCCCGTTGCCCCAGCGGCGCGGGTCGGCGGCCTGGTTCCGGGTGCGGCCGACGGCCCGGTAGCTGTTGTGCATGAACGTGGAGTTCGTCGTGGCCTCGTCGAGGCCGCCGCCCGCGTAGGGGACGGGGTCGACGGCGCTCGCGCGGCGCCACTTGCGCTTCAGCGGGTCGTAGTGGCGGCCGGTGGTGTGGTAGCCGCGGACGCCGCCGCGCCCGGACGCCCAGGCGACGCCGTCGGAGTCGACCTGGATGTCGTGGGTGTAGTCGGTCTTGCCGTCGTTGCGCCCGGTGTCGATCGGGTCCTTGTGGACGACCGGCTTGGCCGGGTTGCGGACGTCGGTGACCCACACGGGCCGGCCGCCCCAGTCGGCGGGCATCCAGCTCGCCTTGGACGGGCCGCCCGTCCACAGGTACTGGCAGTCGTTGACGCACGTGGTGGTGTGCCCGGCCGGAACCTGCACGTAGGTGATCTGCCGCAGGCTCTCGGGCCGCGAGGCGTCGATGACGTACACGCCGGACTCGCCGGTGGCGGTGGTGCCGCCGAACGCGCGCGGGTCGCGGGACAGGTAAATGATCTTGCGCTTGGGGTCGAAGTCGGTGTCCTCGGTCTCCCACATGCCGGGCATGTTGAGCTGCCCGACCAGCTTGGGGACGCGGGGGTCGGCGGTGATGTCGTAGGCCTTGAGCCCGAACTGGCCGGTCGCGTACATCACCGTGCGCTTGTGGCGGCCGTGCCCGTAGTCGATGAACATCAGCGAGATGGCGCCCTTGGCGTCCGGGACGCCGCCGACGCGCCGCACGTTCTTGATCGACTCCGAGCGCTCGGTGGTCGTGGCGCCGGCGCGGTGGTAGTGGCCGGAATGGCCGCCGGAGCCTTCGCTCTGCGCCTCGGCCTTGGCCCCGCTCGGCGGGGCTCCGGGCTCGGGCGGGCATGCCCAGGCGGTGCCGGCCATCAGTGCCAGCGACGCCGCGACGGCGCCACCGCCCTGGGCCAGCCGTCGTGCCCGGCGCGAGCTGCGGGGGTTGTCGCGGGGTGGCATGGGCGCCTCACTTTCGAAACGATCTGCGCAGCGTCAGTGTGACGAGTAGGCGAACCGTGATCAACAGGGCGGTATGTCACGAATTGGCAACAGGAGCGTAAGGGCAGATGATGCCTGTCATGATCGGGGGGCCGGTAGGCCCATGGTCGCTCTTCCGCCGCCGCCCGGCGGTGCCGTACGCTTCCCGGCGTCCCGCCCCCGACCTCCCGGGAGAGGCCGTTGAAGAGCGCCCCGCGCACCGCCGCCCTGGTCACCGGCGCCGTCGTGATGCTGGTGGCGCCGGTCGTGGCGCTCAAGGCGTGGAGCGATCCCGCCGACCCGCGGATCTCGGTCGGCGCGGCGGCGCCCGCGACGCTGCTGCCCGGCGACGTCCGCGACGCGACCGGCCGCATGATCGCGAACGCCGTGTGGACGGGCCTGATGACCTACGACCCGGCCTCGGGCGCGCCCGTCCCGGGCGCCGCCGAGTCGGTGACGAGCGGCGACCGGAAGGTCTGGACGGTGCGGCTGCGCACCGGCGGCCGCTTCTCCGACGGCACACCGGTCACCTCGCGCTCGTTCACCGACGCCTGGACGGCCGTCCTGCGCGAGAGGTGGGCGGGCGCGCGGCTGTTCACCGACGTCGCGCGGGTGAAGGGCGCCCGCGAGCCGGGCGCGGACGGCGTCGCGGGCCTGAAGGTCAAGGACGACCGGACCTTCGAGGTCACGCTCGACGGCCCGCTGAGCGGGTTCCCGGCGCTGCTCGGCGACCCGGCGTTCCTGCCGCTGCCGGACGGCGTGCTCAGGTCGCGGGACTGGGCGTCCTATGCGCGCCTGCCGGTCGGCAACGGCCCGCTGCGGATCACGGCGCGGACCGGCGCGGAGATCGTGCTGCGGCGCCCGTCCGGCGGCCGCGAGATCGTCGTGAAGACGATCGCGGACGCGGCGCGCCAGTACAACGCCGTCCAGGGCGGTGACCTGGACGTCGCGACCGGGGTCCCGCCCGCGCGGCACGAGTCGATGGACACCGACTTCCGCCGCCGGCACCTCGCCGTCCCCGGCCGGAGCGTGACCTACCTGGGGTTCCCCGCGCCGGTGGAGCGGCTGGCCTCGCCCACCGTGCGGACGGCGCTGTCGATGGCGATCGACCGCCCGGCGGTGACCGAGGGCGTGCTCGGCCACCAGTACTCCCCCTCCGACTCGCTGATCGCGCCCGGCATCCTGCCGGGGCACCGCGACGGCCAGTGCCGGCTGTGCCTGCACGACTCGCAGGCCGCGACCGCCGCGCTGAAGGACGCCGGCGGCCTGACCGGGCCGCTGCGGATCTGGTACCAGACGGGCTCGGGCGACGAGGGCTGGGTGAAGGCCGTCGCCGAGCAGCTCCGCAAGGAGCTCGGGCTGGACGCGCGCCCGCAACCCGTCGCCGACCTGCGCAAGGCGGTGGACGACCGCCAGGTCGACGGCCCGTACGCCGTCCACGCCACGGCCGCCTACCCCGCGCCGCTCGCGTCCCTCACGCCGCTGCTGGACGCCGGGACCGGCTACGCCGACGGCTACGCGACCGGCCTGCTCGGCGAGTCGGCGGCGGCCGCGTCCGCCGAGGACGGCGTGATCCCGGCGCGGCTCGCCGAGAGCGCGCTGCTGCGCGACATGCCCGCGATGCCGCTGTGGTCCGCGCACGACCACCTCGTGTGGTCCGAGCGGGTGCGCGGGGTCGCCTCGAACGCCTTCACCGGCCTGCGCCTGGACCGGCTGACCGTCAAGGACTGACCGTCAAGGGCTGAGGCGGTGGGCGAGGGCGGTGTGGCGGCGTCCCGCGCCCGCCGTGCGGACCGCCGCCGCGAGCGCGCGCGGCGACCCCACCAGCACGACCAGCCTCTTCGCGCGGGTCACGCCGGTGTAGAGGAGGTTGCGGCGCAGCATCGTCCACGCGCCGGTCGTGAGCGGGATGACGACCGCCGGGTACTCGCTGCCCTGCGAGCGGTGGATGGTGATGGCGTAGGCGTGGGTCAGCTCGTCCAGCTCGTCGAAGGCGTAGTCGACGCTCTCGTCCTCGTCGGTGCGGACGGTCAGCGTCTGCTCCTCGGGGGAGACGGCGGTGACGACGCCGACCGTCCCGTTGAACACGCCCGCCTCGCCCTTGTCGTAGTTGTTGCGGAGCTGGGTGACCTTGTCGCCGACCCGGAAGACGCGGCCGCCGTAGCGGCGCTCGGGGCGCGCGTCGTCGTGCGGGGTGAGCGCCTCCTGGAGCAGCGTGTTCAGCGCGCCCGCGCCGGCGGCGCCCCGGTGCATCGGCGCGAGCACCTGGACGTCGCGGCGCGGGTCGAGGCCGAACTTCCGGGGGATGCGGCGGGCGACGACGTCCACGGTCACCTCGGCGGCCTCCTCCTGCTCGTCGCAGGGGAACAGGAAGAAGTCGTCGTAGCCGCGCGTGTGCGGGTGCTCGCCGGAGTTGACGCGGTGCGCGTTGACGACGATGCCCGACCGCTGCGCCTGCCGGAAGATCCGGGTCAGCCGGACGCGCGGGATCGGCTCGGCCGCGAGCAGGTCGGCCAGCACCTCGCCCGCGCCGACCGAGGGCAGCTGGTCGACGTCGCCGACCAGCAGCAGGTGCGCGCCGCGCGGGATCGCCTTCACCAGCTTGTTCGCGAGGATCAGATCGACCATCGAGCTCTCGTCGACGACCACGAGGTCGGCGTCGAGCGGGTTGTCCTGGTCGAACTTGGCGTCGCCGCCGGGCTGGAGCTGGAGCAGCCGGTGGACGGTCGCGGCCTCGTGCCCGGTCAGCTCGGCGAGCCGCTTGGCCGCCCGCCCGGTCGGCGCCGCCAGCACGATCCTCGCGCGCTTGGCCGCCGCGAGCTCCACCACCGAGCGGACGGTGAAGCTCTTGCCGCAGCCGGGCCCGCCGGTGAGCACCGCTACCTTGGAGGTGAGCGCGAGCCTGACGGCCTCCTCCTGCTCGGGGGCGAGCGCCTGGCCGGTGCGCTTCTTCAGCCACGGGAGCGCGCGGTCCCAGTCGACGTCCGCGAACGCCTTCAGCCGGTCCTCCGGCGCGTCGAGCAGCTCGCGCAGGCCCCGGGCGAGCGAGCGCTCCGCGCGGTGGAAGGGGACGAGGTAGACGGCGGGGATCGTCGCCGCGTCCTCCCCCGCGCCGGGGATCGGCTCGCGGACGACGCCCTCCTCGCGGGCCAGCTCGTCCAGCGCCGGGACGATCAGCTCGCGCGGCACGCCGAGGATCTTCTCGGCGGAGGTCACCAGGTTGGGCTCGGGCAGGAAGCAGTGCCCGTCGTCGGCGGCCTCCGACAGCGTGTACTGGAGCCCGGCCTTGATCCGCTCGGGGCTGTCGTGCGGGATGCCGACGGCCTGCGCGATCGTGTCGGCCGTCTTGAACCCGATGCCCCACACGTCCGCCGCCAGCCGGTACGGCTCGCGCCGCACGGTGTCGATGGAGCCGTCCCCGTACTTCTTGTAGATCCGCACGGCGAGCGAGGTCGAGACGCCGACGCCCTGGAGGAAGACCATGACCTCCTTGATGGCCTTCTGCTCCTCCCACGCCTCGGCGATGCGCCTGGTCCGCTTCGGGCCGAGCCCGGGGACCTCGACGAGCCGGCCGGGCTCCTCCTCGATGATCCGGAGGATGTCGGTGCCGAAGTGCGCGACCATCCGGTCGGCCATCACCGGCCCGATCCCCTTGATCATGCCGGAGCCGAGGTAGCGGCGGATGCCCTGCACGGTCGCCGGCAGCACGGTCGTGTAGGAGTCGACCTCGAACTGCCGTCCGAACCTCGGGTGCGAGCGCCACCGCCCGGTGAGCCGCAGGCTCTCGCCGACCTGCGCGCCGAGCAGCGCGCCGACGACGGTGAGCAGGTCGGCGCCGGTCCGGTCGGTCGCGACGCGCGCGACCGTGTAGCCGGTGTCCTCGTTGGCGTAGGTGACCCGCTCCAGGACCGCCTCCAGCGTCACCGCTCCGGGCGCCCCCGAAGGCGGGGGCGTCGGCGTGGCGGACGGGGAGGACGAGGGGCTCGGCACGACAATCATGATGGCCGATCCCGCGCGGGCGGTGGCCGGATCCGGCAGTTGATCTAGATCTTCGCCGATCCGCGACGTACGTTCCGGGCGCACCGTCCCCGCGAACATCCGGAGGTAACGCTGGTGTTCCGCTCTCGAACCCCGGCCCTCGCGGCGCTCTGCGCGCCGCTCGTCACATTCGCCGTCACCCTCGCCGGCGCGGTCGTCGCGCCCGCGTCCGCCTCGCCGGGCGGGGCCCCGCCCGGCGGGGACGAGCCGATCGCCGGCTTCACCCAGAAGAACGCCAGATGGGAGCGGCAGTACGAGAAGCTGCTGAGCGGCATCCCGTCCGGGACGCTGGCCCGGGACCTGGACGCCGAGCTGGCGAGCGAGCCCGGGCTCGCGACCACGACCGGCGACTGGCGGCGCGTCCAGCGCATCGTCAAGCGGCTCAAGTCCTACGGGCTGCAACCCGAGGTCAAGACCTACTACGCGTACCTGTCGATGCCCAAACGGGTCAAGGTCGAGATGACCGCGCCGCAGCGCGTCTCGCTACCGGTGAAGGAGAAGGCGCGCCCCTGGCAGAAGCACTTCGAGGACGTCATCCCCGGGCACAACGGGATGTCGCCGTCCGGTGACGTGCGGGGCGAGGTCGTGTACGCCAACTACGGGCGGCCCGAGGACTTCGCGCTGCTCGCCGAGAAGGGCGTCTCGGTCAAGGGCAAGATCGTCCTCGTCCGGTACGGGTCGGTGTTCCGCGGCATCAAGCCGCGCGAGGCCGCCCGGCACGGCGCCAAGGGCGTGCTGATCTACTCCGACCCGGCCGACGACGGGTTCACCCGGGGCAAGGTGTACCCGGAGGGGCCGTGGCGCCCCGCGGACGGCATCCAGCGCGGCAGCGTCGCGCAGATCCAGCTCGCCGCGGGCGACCCGCAGACCCCGGGCTGGCCCGCGGTGAAGGGCGCGCACCGGATCGACCCGGCCGACGCGCCGATGCTGAAGGGCCTCGTCCCGACGATGCCGATCTCCTACGGCGCCGCCGAGCCGCTGCTGAAGGCGCTGACGGGCCCGGAGGTCCCGAAGGAGTGGCAGGGCGGGCTGAAGTTCCCCTACCGGTTCGGGCCTGGAGGAACCCAGGTCCACCTGGATCTGAAGAACACGTTCAGCGTCCGGCCGCTGTGGGACGTGACCGTGCGCATCCCCGGCAGCGAGCGCCCCGACCAGGAGGTCATCCTCGGCGCGCACCATGACGCGTGGACCTACGGCAGCTCCGACAACCTGTCCGGCGCGGAGAACGTGGTCCAGGTCGGGCGGGCGCTCGGCACGCTGCTGAAGCAGGGCTGGCGGCCGAAGCGGACGATCGTCCTCGCCACGTGGGACGGCGAGGAGTACGGGCTGTTCGGCTCCACCGAGTACGCCGAAGAGCGCGCCGGGCGGCTGCGGAACGCCGTCGCCTACGTCAACATGGACGGCGCGGGCGGCTCGAACTTCGGCCCGGCCGCGACGCCCGCGCTGGACGGGTTCGTGGTGGACGCGTCCAAGGAGGTGCGCTGGCCCGGCACCGACGGGACGCTCTACGAGGCGTGGAAGGCGCAGAACAAGGGCAGGACGCCGATCTCCCGGATCGGTGGCGGCTCGGACTTCCAGGCGTTCTTCCAGCGCTACGGCGTGCCCGCGCTGGACCTCGGCGCGTCGTCCACGGGGTCGGGGGGCAACTACCACTGCTCCTGCGACGACTTCTACTGGATGTCGCACTTCGGCGACCCGACGTGGGAGTACCACGCGGCGATGACGCGGCTGGTGGGGATCTCGACGCTGCGGCTGGCCAACGCCGACGTCGTCCCGCTCGGGTACCGCCCGTACGCGACGGAGACCGCGCAGTACCTCGCCGACTTCACCGCCGAGCAGCGCAAGCGGCTCGGCACGGTCGTCGTGGACGTCTCCCGCGACGTCGACCAGGCCAAGGCGTGGGAGCGGGCGGCCGAGGCGTTGCAGGCCCGCGCGGACGCGGCGCTGCGGGCGGGTGACACGGCCGAGTTCCGCCGCCTCAACGCCAAGATCATGCAGGCCGAGCGCGACCTGCTGACCTCGGCGGGGCTGCCCGGACGGCCCTGGTACCGGCACCAGATCTACGCGCCCGGCATCGACACCGGCTACGCCACGCAGCGGCTGCCCGCCCTGTACGACGCGCTGTTCGTCGACAAGGATCCGGCCACGGCGCGGGCCTACGAGCGGCACCTGAACGCGAGCCTGCGCGCCGCGACCCGCACCCTCACCCCCTAGCGGGACGGGCCGCCCCCGGCGTCCGCCCCGACGACACCTCCAGGACGCCCGTCTCGGTGACCAGCGCGGTCACCAGGCGGGCGGGGGTGACGTCGAAGGCGGGGTTGTGGGCGGCCACGCCGGCCGGGGCGGTGGGCTCGCCGTTCCAGGTCAGCACCTCGGCGGCGGGGCGCTCCTCGATCGGGACGCCCCGCCCGTCGGGCAGCGCGGCGTCGACCGTGCTCCACGGCGCCGCGACGACCAGCGGCGCGCCCGCCGCCGCGCAGGCCAGCGCCACCCCGAGCGAGCCGATCTTGTTGGCGGTGTCGCCGTTGGCGGCGATCCGGTCGGCGCCGATGACCGCGACGTCGGCGAGGCCCCGCAGCAGCGTGCTCGGCGCGGCGCCGTCGGGCTGGACCGCGCACGGGATGCCCGCCCGCGCCAGCTCCCACGCGGTCAGCCGGGAGCCCTGGAGGAGCGGGCGCGTCTCGTCCACGTAGACCATCTCGACGCGGCCCCGGGCGTGCAGTTCGCGGACGACGCCGAGCGCCGTCCCCCAGCCCGCCGTCGCGAGCGCGCCCGCGTTGCAGTGGGTGAGCACGCGCAGCGGCCGGTCGCCCAGGCGGCGCAGGATCCAGTCGGCGCCGAGCGCGCCGATCGCCCGGTTGCCGCGCACGTCCTCGTCCAGGAGCGCCTGGGCCTCGGCCGCGACGGCCTCGGCGCCCGCGCCCATGAGCGGGCGGACGCGGTCGACGCCCGCCGCGAGGTTCACCGCCGTGGGGCGGGCCTCCCGCACCCGGGCGACCGCCTCCTCCAGCGCGGCCGCGTCCCAGCCCTCGCGGGCGGCCTCGCGCAGGGCGATCGCCACCCCGAACGCGCCCGCGACGCCGAGCGCGGGCGCGCCGCGCACCACGAGCCGCCGGATCGCGTCCACAAGCGTCCCGACGTCGCGGACCACGACGTACTCCACCCGGCCGGGCAGGACGGTCTGGTCCAGCAACCGCAGCCCGTCGCCCGTCCACTCCACCGCCGGCGGCTCGGTCTCCATGCCGGGTCATTCTGCCGCAAATCCGCCCGAAGCCCGATGGCGTCGGGCTTTGCGGGTCGTCACGTTCCCCCGGTTGACCTGCGAGAACTTGACACAGATCGAATCTGTGTTCGAAATTGGTGCGGAGCAGCGGAGGGAGGGACGTCCGTGCCGGAGGCGGCGCTACGGGGGATCGCGGCCGGCGCGCCGGAGGGGTCCGGCGTGCCGGTGCTGCCCGCGCTGCGGGCGCTGGTCCCGGGCGGCGTCCTGCGGCCGGGGTCGGTGGTGGGGCTGACCGGCCTGGGCGCGGCCTCGCTCGGGGCGGCGCTCGCGGCGGGCGCCACCGCGCCGGAGGGCGAGGACGGGCCGGGCGGCTGGTGCGGCGTCGTCGGGCTGCCCGAGTTCGGCGTCCTCGCCGCCGCCGGGATGGGCGCGGTGCCCGAGCGGCTGCTGCTGGTCGACGAGCCCGGCGACCGCTGGCCGGACGTGGTGGCCGCGCTCGCCGAGGCGGTCGGCCTGATCCTGCTGCGGCCCCCGGAGCGGCCCGGCGCGGCGGCCGTCCGGCGGCTGTCGGCGCTCGCCCGCAGGCACGGCTGCGTGCTGACGCTGACCGGCGCCTTCGCGGACGCCTGGCCGGGGACCCGGCTGCGGCTCCGGCTGGAGGACGTCGCCTGGCACGGCCTCGGCGACGGGCACGGGCGGCTGCGCGGGCGCCTGGCCGACGTCGTCGCGGAGGGGCCGGGGCCGGCGCGCCGCGTCCGGCTGTGGTTCCCGGACGCGGACGGCGCGGTCGCGCCGGCGGAGACCGTCCCCGCGCTGAAGCCGGTGGGCGGCCCGGTGTCGGCGGGCGGGCCGGTGCACACGGTGGCCGGGGAGGAGATCGCGTGACGCGCGTGCTGGTGGTGTGGTGCCCGGACTGGCCCGCGACGGCGGCCGGGGTGGACGCGGCGACGCCCGGCGCGGCCGTCGCGCGGGGCCGGGTGGAGGCGTGCACGGCGGCGGCGCGGGCGCAGGGCGTGCGGCGCGGGCAGCGGCTGCGGGACGCGCAGCGGCGCTGCCCGGAGCTGGTCGTCCGCGAGCGCGACACCGGCGCCGAGGGGCGGCTGTTCGAGGCCGTCGTCGCGGCGGTGGCGGAGCTGACGCCGAGGGTGGAGGTGGTGCGTCCGGGGCTGTGCGCGATCCCGGCGCGGGGGCCCGCCCGCTTCTACGGCGGCGAGGAGGCGCTGCGCGTCCTCGTCCAGGACATGGTGGTGGAGGCCGGGTACGACTGCGGGTCCGGTGTCGCCGACGGGCTGTTCGCCGCCGAACTCGCGGCGCGCGCCGGGCAGGGCGGCGTGGTGGTGCCCGAGGGCGGCGCGGCGGCGTTCCTCGCCCCGTACCCGCTGTCGGTGCTCGACCGCCCGGAGCTGGCGGACCTGCTGCGGCGGCTCGGGGTGGCGACGCTCGGGGCCTTCGCGGCGCTGCCGTCCGGGCACGTCGCGGGGCGGTTCGGCGCGGACGGCGCGCTCGCGCACCGGCTGGCCCGGGGCGAGGAGCCGCGCCCGCCCGCGCCCGTCCCCGGCGTCCCCGACCTGTCGGTCCGCGCGGACCTCGACCCGCCCGCCGCGCGCGCGGAGCAGGTCGTGTTCGCGGCCAAGCGGCTGGCGGGCGAGCTGCACGAGGGGCTCGCGGCGGGCGGGCTGACCTGCGTGCGGCTGGAGACCTCGGTCGGGTTCGCCGACGGGCACGTGCTGCGGCGGCTGTGGCGGCACGACGGCCGGCTGTCGGCGCTGGCGGTGGCCGAGCGGGTCCGCTGGCAGCTCTCGGCGTGGCGGAGCGAGCGGCCGGTGCCCGGCACCGACCCCGACGGCGTCGAGGCGCCGCCGGAGGACGAGGCGGTGTGGGGCGGCGTCACGTGGCTGGAGCTGGCGCCCGACCAGCTCGTCCCGGACGTGGGGCGGCAGGAGGGCCTGTGGGGCGGGACGGCGGTCACCGACCGGGTCGCGCGGGCCGCCGACCGCGTCCAGGCGCTGCTGGGCCACCACGGGATCACCCGCCCGGTGCTGGCGGGCGGGCGCGGCCCCGGCGAGCGGGTCGTGCGGGTGCCGGTCGGCGACCTGCCCCCGGCGGGCGCCCCGGACGGCCCCTGGCCGGGCCGGGTGGGCGCGCCCGCGCCCGCCGCCGTCCCGCCGCGCGCCGCGTCCGCCGAGGTCGTGGACGCCGCCGGGGGCCCGGTCGTGGTGTCGGCGCGCTGCGCGGTGTCCGCGCCGCCCGCCGCGCTGGCGTTCGGCGGCGGCACGGCGGCGGTGACCGGCTGGACCGGGCCGTGGCCCGCCGACGAGCGCTGGTGGGACCCGGCGCGGTCGCGGCGGCTGGCCAGGTTCCAGGTCGTCACCGAGGACGGCGCCGCCTACCTGCTCGCGGTCGAGGGCGGCCGGTGGCATGTGGAGGCGTCCTATGACTGAGGGGCTCTGATGGGGTGGAACAACCCGCCGGTGCCGTGGCGGGAGTTCGAGGAGCGGCTGTCGTGGCGCCCGTCCGCCGCGCCGCCGGAGCCCGCGCCGGAGCCCGCCCCGCACCGTGCGGCGGGGGCGCCGGTGGCGCCGGGGAGCGTGCCGTGGGCCGAGCTGCACTGCCACTCCTCGTTCAGCTTCCTCGACGGCGCGAGCCACCCCGAGACGCTCGTCGCCGAGGCGGCGCGGCTCGGCGTCGAGACCATGGCGATCACCGACCACGACGGCATGTACGGGGCGGTGCAGTTCGCGCGCGCCGCTGACGAGGCGGGCATCGGCACCGTGTTCGGCGCGGAGCTCGGCCTCGGCCTGCCGGGGCCGCGCGCCGGGGAGCCCGACCCGGCGGGGCGGCACCTGCTGGTGCTGGCGCGCGGCGCGTCCGGCTACGCGCGGCTCTGCTCGGCGATCACGGCGGCGCAGCTCGCGGGCGGGCGCAAGGGCCGCCCGGTCTACGACCTGGACGCGCTCGCCGCCGCCCACGACGGGACGTGGGCGGTGCTGACCGGCTGCCGCAAGGGCCACGTCCCGGCCGCGCTGGAGGCGGAGGGCCCGGACGCAGCCGAACGGGAGCTGGGCCGCCTGACCGGGATGTTCGGGCGGGAGAACGTGTTCGTCGAGCTGGTCGACCACGACCAGCCGGACGACGACCACCGCAACGACGTCCTGGCCGCGCTGGCCGCACGGGCGGGCGTGGACGTCGTCGCGTCCAACAACGTGCACTTCGCCGCGCCGGGCCCGGACGCGCGGCTGGCGCAGGCGATGGCCGCCGTCCGCTCCCGGCGCGGCCTGGACGACATGGTCGGCTGGCTCCCGGCGGGCGGCACCGCGCACCTGCGCGACGGCGCGGAGATGGCGGCGCGGCTGGCGCGCTTCCCCGGCGTCCGCGAGCGGACGGTCGCGCTGGCCGCCGAGTGCGCGTTCCGGTTCGAGGTGATGGCGCCCCGGCTCCCCGACTGGCCCGTGCCGGACGGGCACACCGAGGCGAGCTGGCTGCGGCACCTGGTCGCCGAGGGCGCGCTCGCCCGCTACGGCACGCCGGGGGCCGAGCGCGTCCCGGGCGCGTACGCGCAGATCGCCCGGGAGCTGGACGTCATCGAGCAGCTCGGGTTCCCCGGTTACTTCCTGATCGTCCACGACATCGTCGAGTTCTGCCGGCGGGAGCGCATCCTGTGCCAGGGGCGCGGGTCGGCGGCGAACTCGGCGGTCTGCTACGCGCTCGGCATCACCGGCGTGGACGCGGTGCACCACGGGCTGCTGTTCGAGCGGTTCCTGTCCCCCGGCCGCGACGGCCCGCCCGACATCGACCTCGACATCGAGCACCGCCGCCGCGAGGAGGCGATCCAGTACGTCTACCGCAAGTACGGGCGCGAGTGCACGGCGCAGGTCGCGAACGTCATCAGCTACCGGCCGCGGATGGCCGTCCGGGACGCGGCGCGCGCGCTCGGCTTCTCCCCCGGCCAGCAGGACGCGTGGTCCAAGGGCATCGACCCGCGCGACCCGGTCGGCACCGAGACCGACGTGCCCGCGCCCGTCATGGACCTCGCGGGCCGGATGCTGCGGCTCCCCCGGCACCTCGGCATCCACTCCGGCGGCATGGTCATCGCCGACCGCCCGGTCGGGGAGATCTGCCCGATCGAGTGGGCGACGATGCCGGGGCGCAGCGTCCTCCAGTGGGACAAGGACGACTGCGCCGCCGCCGGGCTCGTCAAGTTCGACCTGCTCGGCCTCGGCATGCTCGCCGCGCTGCACGACTGCTTCGACCTCGTCGCCGAGCACCACGGGCCCCGCCACGACCTCCAGTCGATCCCGCCGGACGACCCCCAGGTGTACGAGATGCTGAGTGACGCCGACACGGTCGGGGTGTTCCAGGTCGAGTCGCGGGCGCAGATGGCGACGCTGCCGAGGCTGCGGCCCCGCGAGTTCTACGACCTGGTCGTGGAGGTCGCGCTGATCCGCCCCGGGCCGATCCAGGGCGGGTCGGTCCACCCGTACCTGCGCCGCCGGAAGGGCCTGGAGCCCGCGACGTGCCCGCACCCGCTGATGGAGCCCGCGCTGTCGCGCACGCTCGGCGTCCCGCTGTTCCAGGAGCAGATGATGCAGCTCGCCGTGGACTGCGCCGGGTTCACCCCCGCCGAGGCCGACCAGCTCCGGCAGGCGATGGGCGCCAAACGCGCGCCCGAGCGCGTGGAGCGGCTCCGGCGCCGCCTGCTGGACGGCATGGCCGCGCGCGGCATCCCCGCCGACGTGGCCGAGGACGTCTACCAGAAGATCCTGGGGTTCACCGGGTTCGGGTTCCCCGAGTCGCACGCGCAGAGCTTCGCGCACCTGGTGTACGCGAGCGCCTGGCTGAAGCGGCACTTCCCGGCGGCGTTCACGGCGGCCCTCGTCCGCAACCAGCCGATGGGGTTCTACAGCCCGCAGAGCCTGCTGGCGGACGCGCGGCGGCACGGGGTGGTGGTCCGGGGCGTGGACGTCAACGCCAGCGGCGTCCATCCGACGCTGGAGGAGCCCGTCGAGGTCGACAGCCCCCACCCGCACGCGCCCGCCGCACCCCAGCCCGCGATCAGGGCCGGCCTGGAGGGGGTCCGCAACCTGGGCACCGAGACGGCCGAGGCCATCGCGGCGGGACGTCCCTACGCGAGCATGGAGGACCTGGCCCGGCGCGTCCCGGTGTCGGCGGCGGCGCTTGAGGCGCTGGCGACCGCCGGGGCGTTCGGCCGCCTCGGCGTGACGCGCCGGGAGGCGCTGTGGGCCGCCGGGGCGCTGGCGGGGTCGGGGCCCGGCCGGATCGAGGGCGTCACGCCCGGCGCCGCCGCGCCCGGCCTGCCCGCGATGACGCCGATCGAGGAGACGCTCGCGGACCTGTGGGCGACGGGCGTCTCGCACACCCATCCCGTCGCGCACGTCCGCGCGGCGCTGGACGAGCTCGGCGCGCTGTCGTCGGAGCGGCTCGCGGACGTCCCGGGCGAGACCAACGTCCTCGTCGCCGGGCTCGTCACCCACCGGCAGCGCCCGCCGACGGCGGGCGGCATCGTGTTCATGACGCTGGAGGACGAGACGGGCATCGTCAACGTCGTGTGCCCGCCGCCGGTGTTCCAGCGGCACCGCGGCCTCGCCGTGGACGCGCAGGCGCTGCTGGTCGGCGGGCGGCTGGAGCGGGCGGACGGCGTCGCCAACGTCCGCGCGACACGGCTGCGGCGGCTGCCGGTCCCGGGCCGCTCCCGCTCCCGCGACTTCCGCTGACCCGTGCCGGCGGAACATGGGTAGGCCGGGTCACATGCCGGAGAACTGGCCGCCGGGCTGCACCGTGTGGCCCGCCATCAGCTCCGAGACGGTCACGAACGTGTAGCCCTTCGCGGCGAGCCGCTTCAGGATGGCGGGGACGGCCTCCGCCGTCGGCCGGTGGTTCTCGTGCAGCACCACGACCGCCCCCGGCCGGGCCCGCTCGACGACCCGGTCGGCGATCCTCCCGGCGCCGCGCTCGCGCAGGTCGCCCGGGTCGAGGCTCCACAGCACCTGCACCAGGCCGAGCGACTTCGCGACGCCCGCGACCGTGCTGCTGGTGGCGCCGTAGGGGGGCCGCATCAGCGTGACGCAGCGGCCGATCGCGCGGCGCAGGACGTCCTGCGTCCGCTGCACGTCGGAGTTGATCTGCATGGTCGGCAGCCGGGTCAGGTCGCGGTGGCTCTGGGTCTGGTTGCCGAACTCGTGGCCCGCCTCGGCGGCGGCGCGGACCAGCCCGGGGTCGGCGGCGGCGTTGTCGCCGACCACGAAGAAGGTCGCGCGGGCGCGGCGCGCCTCCAGGGCGGCCAGCACGTCCCGCGTGCGGGGGCCGGGGCCGTCGTCGAAGGTGAGCGCGACGCACTTGGCGCTCGCGCAGTCGACCCTGGCGGGCGGCGGGCGCGCCGCCGCCAGCTCGCGGGTGGGCGGCGGGCGGCCGACCGGGGGCGCGAGCGCCGCGTCCCGCGCCCGCCGCCCGAACGCCGACAGCAGCGGCTCGGTCACCTCGCGGCCGAGCGCGACGGCGACCCGCCCCGCCGACCCGGGCGCGACCGTGTAGTCGCTGAACTCCACCACGAGGTCGCCCTCGTCGTTGAAGCCGAGCGAGGGGAACGTCTGCGGCTCCGGCCGCACCTGCGCCGGGTTGGCCCGCGAGCCCAGCCGGTCGCGGACGTGCCGGGCGAGCGCGGTCAGCCCGACGCGTCCGGCGATCAGGTCGGCGGAGGGGTGCGCGGTGCGGGTCACGCCGTCGTACCAGAGCGTGCGCCGCGACTCGCCGCCGGAGGTGCCGAGGAACTGCCAGGTCACCAGCCGCACGCCCACGATCTGCCGGGACGCGGCGGTCAGCGACCACTGCACGTTCAGCTCCGGCAGCCCGCCGCCCGGCAGCGGCTCGGCGTCGGCGGTGTGGGCGGTGAAGGGGCGGATCTGCTCCTCCACCACGGCGGCGAGCCGGTCGGTCAGCGGCTCGGCGTCCGGGACGCGGGGGTAGGCGGCGTAGACGCGGCGCGCCGCGCCCTGCTCGACGCGCGTCACGGCGGTGACGCCGGGGACGGCGCCGGGGTCGACGGCGCGGACGGCGGTGTCGTCGGTGGCGGCGCGGCTGGGCCGGTCGGCGTCGCCCGAGCAGCCCTCGACCAGCGGCACGCAGAGCAGCACGGCCACCGCCGCGGCCCTCGCCCGGGTCCATGGGTCGATCACGGGTTCTCCCCACCGAGCCGCATGGGTTCGATCTTGAGTTGATCCGCCTGGTTCGCAGAGTATGCCCCGCTGTGCGGCACGGATCTCCGTCTTCGGGGCGGGTGACGGAGTTTTGCCGTGCGCCGGGCCGGACTTGAGCAACCGTTGACCTTTACCGGAACCCACCGGCACGGGCCCGGGGTCTGGCCGGGACGCCCCGTCCTCTGCCATCGTTGGGGCCGGAGGGGGCCGCGTGCCGTCGCGTGGCGGCCGCCAGGACGCGGCTCTGCGGGGGGCGAAAGGATCGCCGATGGAGAGCCCGAGATCTCATCCGGCGGGCGGGACCGCCCCGGGAGAACTGCGCGCGGACGACCCGGCCCGGGTCGGGCCGTACCGGATCGAGGCCAGGATCGGCGCGGGCGGGATGGGCGCGGTGTACCTCGGCCGCGGCCCGGACGGGCGGCCGGTGGCGGTGAAGGTCGTCCAGCCCGAGCTGGCGAGCGACCCGATGTTCCTCGCGCGCTTCCACGACGAGGCCGCCAACGCCCAGCGGGTCGCCTCCTTCTGCACCGCGCAGGTCCTCGACCACGGCGAGGACGGCGGCCTCGCCTACATGGCCACCGAGTACATCGACGGGCCCACGCTGCTCCAGCACGTGCGGGAGAACGGCGCGCTGTCGCCCGGCATGCTGCACGGCGTCGCGGTCGGGGTGGCCGCCGCGCTCGTCGCGATCCACAGCGCGGGGCTGGTGCACCGCGACCTCAAGCCCGGCAACGTGCTGCTGTCCATCACCGGCCCCCGGGTGATCGACTTCGGCATCGCCCGCGCGCTGGAGGAGCCGAGCGCGCACACCCGCACCGGCCAGGTCATCGGGACGCCCGGCTTCATCGCGCCCGAGCAGATCCTCACCCAGCAGGTCAGCCCGGCCGTGGACGTCTTCGCCTGGGGCTGCCTCGTCGCCTACGCCGCCAGCGGCCGCAACCCGTTCGGGCAGGGTTCGTTCCAGATCATGGCGGCCCGCGCCGTGCACGCCGAACCGGAGCTCGGCGCCCTGCCCGCGCCGCTCGCCGGGCTGGTCCGCGCGTGCCTGGCCAAGGAGCCGGAGCGGCGCCCGTCCGCCCGCGACCTGCTGCTCGCGCTGGTCGGCGGCGGTGACGAGGCCGCCGTGTCCACCACGCTCGGCGCGTCCTGGGCGCCGCCGCCCGTCCCGCTTCCGCCGCCGCGCCCGCCGGAGCCGGTCACGGTGCCGCCGTCCCCTGAGCCGACGCTCGCCGAGCCCCGCCCGGTGCCGCTTCCCCCGGTGCCGCTTCCCCCGGTGCCTGTGTCCGCGGCGCGGAAGGCGCGGCGCGGGCGGTTCGTCCTCGGCGGAGCGCTCGCGCTCGTGGGCGTGGTGGGCATCGCGGCCGGCGCCTACCTGCTCCTGGGAGGGGATGAGAAGGAGAAGCCCGGCCCCCAGGCCCCCCGCGCCGCCGCCACCGGCTTCCCGACCGGGCCGATGCTCGTCCGGATCGACACCGCGCCCGGGTGGCCGAAGACCTGCCACGCCGACATCGGCACCTACAAGGCCGGTGACGCGGCGCCGAAGACGCTGGTCGGCGGACCGGCGTGCGACAGGCTGCCGGTCCGGTCGCCCGACGGCGGGCGCATCGCGTTCACGCGGACGGCCGGGGGCGAGTCGGCGGCGTGGGTGATGAACGCGGACGGAAGCGCCCCCCGGAAGGTCACCGACATGGCGGGCGGGCGCGTGACCTGGTCACCCGACGGCACGAGGCTCGCCTACGTCGCGGGCCCGGGCACCGGCCAGCTCTACACGGTCACGGTCGAGGGCCACGCGGTCACCCGGCTCACCGGCGACGCGTCCGTCAAGGACGATCCGATGTGGTCCAGGACCGGGCGGCTCGTGTTCTGGAGCAAGCGGGACGGCGCCGAGCAGCTCTACACCCTCGATCCGGACCGTCCCGACAGGCCGTGGACGCGGCTCACCCGGGACGGCGTCCGCGCGGTCGACCCGGCGTGGTCGCCGGACGGCTCCATGATCGCCTACACGCGCGGGGCGTCCGGGCAGGCCGACATCTGGGTGATGAAGGCCGACGGGAGCGGCGGGCACCCGCTGGCGCGGACGGACGCGCGCGAGATGGACCCGGGATGGTCCCGCGACGGGCGCTGGATCTGCTACGTCCGGGGGGCGGTGGAGCGCCCGGAGGTCCGCGCCGCCCGCGTGGACGGCACGGGCGACCGGACGATCACCCCGGCGGGCAGCACGCTCGGCCACCCGAGCTGGTCCTGAGCCGCGGGGCGGTCAGGGTTCGCTGTGCCCGGCCGTCGCGGCCTCCCTCGGCACGGGCGGCTCGGCGTGCGGCCGGGCGAGGGCGCTGGGCCACCACATGTGCCGTCCGACGTCCAGGTTCAGCGCGGTGACCAGCACCGACCGGACCACGAAGGTGTCCAGCAGCACCCCGAACGCGACCGTGAAGCCGAGTTCGGTGACGAACACCAGCGGCAGCGAGCCGAGCGCGGCGAACGTCCCGGCGAGGACGGCGCCCGCCGAGGTGATGACCCCGCCGGTCGCGGCGAGGCCGATGAGGGCGCCGCGCCGCGTCCCGTGCTGTTTGGCCTCCTCGTGGACGCGCGTCATCAGGAAGATGTTGTAGTCGGTGCCGAGCGCCACGAGGAACACGAACGTCCAGAGCGCGAAGGACGGGTCGGCCGAGGCGAACCCGAACACATGGTTGAAGACCAGCGCGCTCACCCCGAGCGCCGCGGCGAACGACAGCACGACGGTCGCGACCAGCAGCAGCGGCGCGACCACCGAGCGCAGCAGCACGGTGAGGATCAGGAACACGACGACGAGCACGACCGGGATCACGACGTTCTGGTCGTGGTGGGAGGCGTCGCTGATGTCGAGGGTGACCGCCGAGCCGCCGCCGACCTCGGCGTCCGCGCCGGGGACGGCGTGGACGGCGGCGCGGGCGTGCTTGATCGCGGTGAACCCGCTCTGCCCGTCGGGCGCGGCGGTGAGCGTCCCCTCCAGGTAGACGAGTCCGTCGACGGGTCGGCCCGGGTTGTTCCCGGCGAGCCGCACGTCGGTGATGTTCGGCACCCGGGCGAGCGCGGTCCTGACGGCGTCCTGCGTCCCGGCCTTGGCGATGACCTGGACCGGCGACCCGCTGCCCGCCGGGAAGTGCTGGACCAGGGCCTCCTCGCCGACGACCGAGTCGGGCCTGCCGGAGCTGAAGGAGTCCTTGCTGGGCAGCGAGCCGGTCTTCAGCCCGAACAGCCCGAACGCGAACGCGCCGAGCACCACCGCCGTGGTCAGCCAGGTGACGCGCGGGCGGACGGCGACGAACGCCCCGACCCGCGCCCACGCGCCGCGCTCGGTCGGCTCGGGGGTGCCGTACTTCGGCCGCCTCGGCCAGAACACCCACCGGCCGCAGACGAGCAGCAGCGCGGGCAGCAGCGTGACCATCGCGGCGAGCGCGACGACGACGCCGACGGCCATGACCGGGCCCATGCTCTTGGTCGAGCTGAGCGTGGCCATCAGCAGGCACAGCATGCTGATCGCGACGGTGGAGCCGCTCGCGACGATCGCGGGCCCGGCGCGGTGCAGCGCGATCGCCATCGCCTCGTGCCGGTCGCGGTGCCGCCGCAGCTCCTCCCGGTAGCGGGCGATCAGCAGCAGCGCGTAGTCGGTCCCGGCGCCGAACACCAGGACGGTGAGGATGAACGCGGCCTGGCCGTTCACGGTCAGCCCGGCGTGCTCGGCCAGCAGGTACACCACGGCGTCGGCGGCCATCAGCGCGACGCCGACGCACAGCAGCGGCGCCAGCCACAGGACCGGGCTGCGGTAGGTGACCAGCAGGATCGCGATGACGATGGCGGCGGTGATGAACAGCAGCGTCTTGTCGAAGCCGGAGAAGACGTTGCTGAAGTCGCCGCCGTACCCGGCGGGCCCGGTGACGTGCGCCTTCAGCCCGGAGCCGCCGTTCTGGACGATGTCGCGGTAGTCGTCCACGGCGGGGCCGAGCAGGTTCCAGCCGTCGTTGCCGACCTTGACGTTGATGATCGTCTGGATGGCCTTGCCGTCCCTGGCGACCGTCGGGCCCTGCACGCTCTCGGTGATCCGGTGGGGCGGTTTGGAGCCCTTCGGGTCGCCGGTGACGGTGGTGAGGCGCGCCACGTCCGCCGCCGCCTTGGCCCGGTCGGCCGCCGTCACGGGGGCGCCGTCGCGGTGGTAGACGACCACGGCGGGGAAGGTGTCGGCGGGGACGAACTTCTCGGAGGCGTCGACGACGCGCGTCGACTCGGCGTTCTTGGGCAGCCAGGAGGACGCCTCGTTCGTCTGCGCGTCGGTCAGCTTCCCGGCCAGCATGCCGCCGACCGGGAGGATCAGCAGGACCCAGATCGCCACCACGACGAACTTGCCGACCCGGCCGCAGGGCAGGGACGACAGCCGGTGGGTGTCCGCCATGGATGACCAACTCCTCGGGGTGTGTGCCGCCGCGCTACTTCCTACGTCGCCGCACTCCGAGCGTCAAGACATATCGCGTTCATTCTTGGATCACCGAAACGGACATTCCGGCACGCGCTCCAGGTCATCGGCCCGCGTCCGGATCCGGCCAGCGCGGCCGGCAGCGCCTTACCCGGTGATCATGTCGAGCCGGCGCAGGATCACGCCCTCGCGCAGCGCCCACGGGCAGACCTCCAGCTCGGCGAGCCCCAGCAGGTCCATCGCCGCGTCCGCGACGATCGCGCCCGCCGGGAGCTGCGGGGCGCGCCGCTCGGACACACCCGGCAGCCCGGCCCGCTCGGCGGCGGGCATCCGCGCGAGCCGGTCGGCCCACTCGGTCAGCTCGGCGTCGCGCAGCACCCGCCGCTGGTACGGTCCATCGCCGGACGGCGCCGCCCCGCCGATCCGGGCGAGCTGCTTGAAGGTCTTGGACGTGGCGACCGCGTGGTCGGGCGGCCCGTAGCGGGCGACCTCGCCGACATGGCGGGCGATCTCGGCCCGGACGTGCCGCCGCAGCCCGCGCACCTCGTCCGGGGACGGGGGGTCGGCGGTGAACCAGTCGCGGGTGAGCCGCCCCGCGCCGAGCGGCAGCGAGAACGCCGCGTCGGGCTCCTCGTCGATGCCGACCGCGATCTCCAGCGAGCCGCCGCCGATGTCGACGACCAGCAGCCGCCCCGAGGACCAGCCCGACCAGCGCCGGACGGCGAGGAACGTCAGCCGCGCCTCCTCCTCGCCCGACAGCGCGCTGATGTCCACCCGCGTCTGCGTGCGGAGCCGCGCGAGGACCTCCTCGCCGTTGGAGGCGTCCCGGACGGCGGACGTCGCGAACGCCACCAGGTCCTCCACGCCCTTGTCCTCGGCGATCTGGAGCGCCTCGTCGACGAACGCGCGCAGCCGGGTCTCGCCCTCCTCCGAGAGCCGGTCGCCGTCCTCCAGGTGCGCGGCGAGCCGCAGATCCGCCTTGTGGGAGTACGCGGGGAGAGGCCGCGCACCCTGGTGGGCGTCCACCACCAGCAGATGCACGGTGTTCGAGCCCACGTCCAGCACACCCAGTCGCATGGAGCCGACGTTATCGGAACCGTCTGCGACAAGTGCGGGCAGACCAGCCTCGATAGGGATAGAAGGCACTTGCCGCTACGGTGACGTCATGGAGGGTGACACGGGGGTCGCGGCGCGCTGGCGGGTGCCGACCAAGCAGATCGTGGCCAAATGCGCGGCGGCGGCCGTGGCGGCGGCGCTGGCCGTCGCGAACGCCGGGGACGCCGAGCGCCTGCTGCTGGCGGGCGTCGCGGCGGCGGGGCTGGCCGCGCTCGCGCTGCGCGACCTGATCGCGCCCGTCCGGGTGGCGGCCGATCCGGGCGGCCTCACGGTCCTCACCGGCTACGCGTCCCGCCGCCACGTCCCGTGGAGTCGGGTGACCGCCATCCGGGTGGACGAGCGGCGCCGCCTGCTGCTGCACACCCGGCTGCTGGAGATCGAGACGACCGACGACCTCCACCTGTTCAGCGCGTTCGACCTGGGCGCCGACGTGCACGACGTGGCCGAGGCGCTCTACCGGATCCGCCCCTGAGTCCGGGCGCCCGGTCCCGGGCGCTCAGTCCATGCGCAGCTCGGCCAGGTCGACGGCCTCGGCCAGGTCCTCCACGGTCGGGTAGTAGCCGACGAGCGCGCCGTGCCGGGTGACCAGGAAGGCCGTCTCGCCCGGCACCCCGGCCAGGTCGGCCCACACGCGGTGCGCGCCCTTCAGCCGCACCGCGACCACCCGCAGCCCGTCCGGCCCCGTCCAGCCTTTGCGACACTCCCCCATGTACAGAACGTTACGCTTCGCTACTTTCCGTCATCCCAGCAGGTCACCATGTCGGCTCCGGGCCGCTACGGGAGCTTCACTCCGCGTTGCCCTGATCGTCGGCCGGACCTCGATCCGATGATCTGCACTGGACGGCGTGGACGTGACACGCAGGACGTTCCTGGCAGGCACGACCCTCACCCCTTTCACCGGGCGGGCGACCGGGCGGGCGCCGGAGCCGTTCGCGCTGGGCGTCGCGTCCGGCGACCCCGCGCCCGGCGGCGTCGTCCTGTGGACGCGCCTCGCCCCGCACCCGCTGGCCGAGGACGGCCGCGGCGGCGTGCCGGACCGCGACGTCACCGTGGAATGGCAGGTCGCCGAGGACGAGCGGTTCCGGCGGGTCGCCCGCGCGGGCCGGGCGACGGCGCGGCCGTCGGCCGCCCACAGCGTGCACGTCGAGGTGGACGGCCTGCGGCCCGGCGCGGAGTACTTCTACCGGTTCCGCGCGGACGGGCACCTCTCCCCCGCCGGGCGGACGCGGACGGCCCCGGCGCCGGGCGCGCTGGCCCCGCTGACGTTCGGCGCCGTCTCGTGCGCCGACTACGAGCGCGGCTACTTCACCGCCTACCGGCGGCTGGCCGAGCGGCACCCCGACCTGGTCGTCCACCTGGGCGACTACCTCTACGAGGACGCGGCGGGCGACGACGAGGCCGTGCCGGTCGTCCGGCGGCACACCCCCGGCAAGTGCCTGACGCTCGCGGACTACCGGCGGCGGCACGCCCAGTACCGCACCGACGCCGACCTGCGGGCCGCGCACGCCGCCGCGCCCTGGGCGGTGATCTGGGACGACCACGAGGTCGAGAACAACTGGGCGGGGAGCGTTCCGGGCACGAAGGTCCCCGGGTTCCCGGCGCGCAAGCGGGCCGCGATCCGCGCGTACTACGAGCACATGCCGCTGCGCCCCTCGGCGTTCCGCCGCGACGGCCGGATCACGCTGACGCGCCGCCTGGAGTGGGGCGGGACGGCGGCGCTGCACCTGCTCGACACCCGGCAGTTCCGCTCCGACCAGCCCTGCGGGGACGGGCTGCGCGCCGGCTGCGACGACCGCCTCGACACGCGCCGCGCCCTGCTCGGCCCGGCGCAGCTCCGCTGGCTGGAGGCGGGCCTGCGCGGGTCGCGCGCCCGCTGGAACATCCTGGCGCAGCAGGTGTTCCTCGCCCAGCGCGACCTGCGCCTCGGCCCCGGCCGCGAGATGGCGCTGGACGGCTGGGACGGCTACGCCGCCGAGCGCGACCGGCTCACCCGGGCCCTCACCCGCTCGCGGGCGGCCAACCCCGTGGTGCTCACCGGCGACGTGCACGTGGCGCACGCCTGCGACCTGCTGGCCGACTTCGACGACCCCTCCTCGGCGCGCGTCGGCGTGGAGTTGGTCGCCACGTCGGTCTCCAGCGACGGCGACGGTTACCACGACCCGGCCGAGAACGCGGCCGTCCGCGCGGAGAACCCGCACATCGCGCTCATCGACCAGCGCCGGGGCTTCCTGCTCGGCCGCGCGGGCGCGGACGGGCTGCGCGCCGAGTTCCACACGCTCCCCCACGTCACCCGCCGGGGCGCGGCGTCGTCGGTGGCGGCGGCGTTCACCGTCCCGGACGGCGCGCGGTCGCTGTCGGGTTCGTCCCGCTGAGCGGACCGGGAGGGAACCGGGAACGGGCGACACGCGTCGAAGTCGTGCCGGCTCCCTGCCTGAGGAGGAATCATGGCCGACATGAAACTCCGGCGGCTACCGCTCCTACTGCTCCTCCCGTGCGCGGCGGCGCTGATCGCGTGCGCGTCGGGCGCGTCCGCGGGCACCGACGATCCGACGATCAAGCCGGGCGCGCCGTTCACGCTCGCGCCGGGCCAGACCGGGCGGCTGGACGGCGGCGCCCTGACCGTGCGGTTCGACGGGGTCAGCGACGACAGCCGCTGCCCCGCCACGGTCGACTGCGTGTGGGCGGGCAGCGCGACCGTGCACCTGACGATCACCTTCGGGGAGGCCGCCCCCGCCGCCCGCGACCTGTACGTCAACGGGACGTCCGCGAAGACGGTGGCCGTCTCCGGGTACAAGGTGTCGCTGATCGGGCTGGCGCCGGAGCGGCAGTCGACGAAACCGCTGCCGAAGGACGCCTACCGCGCCAAGCTCCGGGTCGACCGGGACTGACGCGGCGAACGGGCCCGACACGACGAACGGGCCCGACACGACGAACGGGCCTGACGATCAGCCGAGGCTGTATCCGGTCAGCCCCCGGGCGGCCAGCGGGATCCGCGCCGGTCGCGCGGGGGTCCCGGTCACCTCGAACACCGCGCCGCCGAAGCCGTCGGCGCCCGGCGCGCCGACCACCAGCGTCCCGCCGCGGACGGTCAGCGCGCCGCCGAACCGGCTGTAGGGCGCGAGCGGCGCGGTGAGCGTCGTCGCCCTGAGCCGCCTCCCGCGCAGGACGAGGACCGTTCCGGCGCCGGGCGCCCCCGCCGCGAGGTCGGCGTGCCCGTCGCCGTCCAGGTCCCCGGCGGCGAGCGCCGAGCCGAGGCGGTCGTGGTCGCCGCGCCCGTAGCGGGTGGCCCCCGCCTGCGCCAGGCCGGGGCCCGCGAGGATCTGGACGGCGCCCGAGGCGAGGTCGGCGGAGCCGTCGCGGTCCTCGCCGGGCGCGCCGACGGCCAGGTCGTCGCGCCCGTCGCCGTCGAGGTCGGCGGCGGCGAGCGCGGAGCCGAAGCCGTCGGCGCGCTCGGACGTGCCGTCCACGGCGGGCTCGTCCTGGGACACGTAGTCGGCGGACCGTTCCAGCGGGTCGAGGACGGTCACCGTCCCCGCGCCGCGCGCGCCGTCGTCCGGGGCCCCGGCGGCGATCTCCGCGCGGCCGTCGCCGTCGAAGTCGCCCGCCGCGAGCACGCTGCCGAACCCGTCGGTCTCGGCCGCCGACTGGGCCACCCACGGCGTCCGCTGCGTGATCAGCGGGCCGGGCCGCAGCGCCCGCCCGCGCAGCCCGAAGACCGCGACCCCGCCGCCGCCCCGCAGCCCCGGGGCGCCGACCGCCAACTCGTCGTCGCCGTCGCCGTCCAGGTCGGCGGCGGCGAGCGACGCGCCGAAGCGGTCGGTGCCGTGGGCGCGGCGCAGGGAGCAGGCCGTCAGCAGCGGCCCCGGCCGCGGCCCGGACCGGGAGCCCAGGTAGATCCGCACCGCGCCCGCGCCCTCGGCGCCGGGACGGCGGGCCCCGAACACCCGGTCGGGGATGCCGACGGCCAGGTCGGCGCAGCCGTCCCGGTCGAAGTCGCCCGAGGCCAGCGCGGCGCCGAAGCCCTCGCCGAGGCGGGACGCCCCGCCCTCGCTCAGCAGGCTCACGCCGGACGCGGCGCGCACGGCCACCGCTCCCGCGCGCACCTGCCCGCCGACGTCCGCGTACGGCGCGCCCACGGCCAGGTCGGCGGCTCCGTCGCCGTCGAAGTCGGCGGGCGCGGAGCCCCGGCACGGGCCGGCGGGCACGGCCAGCGCCGCGACGCGGACGGGCACGGGCGCGGGCGGCGCACCGGCCATGGGAGCGGACGCGGCGGCCGACGCCGTCGCCACGAGGGCGGCGGCCACGCGTCCGGGCCGGGAGCGGAGGCGGGGGACGGTGCTCACCCCGGCAACGTCCCCGCTACGCGGAACCTGCGGTCACCGGGCGGATGACCGGCCGGTGAACCCGCGACGTCGTCCGGGCCGGGCGCCATCGGGCCGGGCTCGCGGTGGTGCGGCCGTGCGGCCCGCGCTTATTCTCACAGCCGCGCTTTCTCCCACCGCGCCCGCTCCCAGGCGCGTCCGTCCGCTCCCAGCGGGCCTCGACACCCCCGAGGCCCGGCAGGACCCGAACGGCCCACGAGGCCGACCGAAAGGCGTGTGCTCCCATGACGACCGCCCCCTCCGAACCCACGGACCCCACGGGACCCGCGCCGGGCGACCCCGGCGCGCGGACGCTGGAGTCCTTCGGCTACGCCCAGGAGCTGCGCCGCTCGCTCCGGCTGCCCGACCTGGTCGTCTACGGCCTGGTGATGATGCTCCCGATCGCGCCGTTCACGATCTTCGGGGCCGTGTTCAACGAGTCCAGGGGCATGGTGGCGCTGACCTACCTGATCGGGCTGGTCGCGATGGCGTTCACCGCGCTCAGCTACCGGGAGATGTCGCGCGCCTTCCCGATCGCCGGGTCCGTCTACTCCTACGCGGGACGCGGCATCAACGACAAGGCCGGGTTCCTGGCGGGCTGGGCGATCCTGCTGGACTACCTGCTCGTCCCGACCCTGCTGTACGTGATGAGCGCGGCCGCGCTGCACGCGCTGCGGCCCGAGGTGCCGCAGTGGTGCTGGATCGTCATGTTCGTCGTGGTCAACACCGTGATCAACTACCTGGGCATCGAGACGACGGCGCGGCTGAACCGGGTGTTCCTGCTCGCCGAGCTGGTGGCGCTCGCGGTGTTCGTCGGGTTCGGCGCGGCCGCCGTCGCGCGCGGCGAGAACGGCGCGCGCTTCTCCTTCGACCCGCTGGTCAACGCCGACCTGCTGACCCCCGGGCTGATCTTCGGCGCGCTGTCGGTCGCGGTGCTCAGCTTCCTCGGCTTCGACGGCATCTCCACGCTGTCGGAGGAGGTGGCGGGCGGCGACCGCCGGCTCGTCGGGCGCGCCACCCTGCTGGCGCTGTGCCTGGTCGCGGGGCTGTTCGTCGTCCAGACCTGGATCGCGGCGCTGCTGGTGCCGGGCCGCACCGAGTTCGCCGGGGACGAGGCCACGAACTCCGCCTTCTACGACATCGCCTGGATCGCGGGCGGCGGGTGGCTCAAGAACATGACGGCGGTGTCGGCGGCGCTCGCCACCGGCGTGGCGAACTCGCTGGTGGCCCAGGCCGCCACGTCCCGGCTGCTGTTCAGCATGGCGCGCGGCCGCAAGCTGCCCGCCTTCCTCGCGCACGTCCACCCGACCCGCCGCACGCCCGAGCGCGCCCTGCTGTTCGTCGCCGCGATCTCGCTCGTGCTCGGGCTGTCGTTCACGGGCCAGGTCAGCCTGCTGTCCTCGCTGGTGAACTTCGGCGCGCTGTTCGCGTTCCTGCTGCTGCACCTCGCGGTGTTCGTGCACTTCACGCTGCGGCACCGGAGCACCCGCTGGCACCTGCACGTCGCGGCGCCGGCGCTCGGCCTGGTGATCATAGGCTCGGTGCTGTGGAACGCCGACACGCGGGCGAAGACCGGCGGGCTGGCCTGGCTCGCCGCGGGCGTCCTGGTGCTGGTGTTCTACCGGCTCTCGGGCCGCGGGACCGACCTCAACCTGGAGGACTGATGCACATCCGCCGCACGAGCGTGCACAACGCCTGGGACAACGCGATCCCGCCCGTCGCGTCCCTGGTCCCGGACGCGGAGTTCACGGTCGAGACCGCCGACGCGAGCGGCGGGCAGCTCGGCCCGTCCGCCGGCACCGCCGAGGTCGCCGCGCTCGACTTCGCCCGCGTCAACCCGGTGACCGGGCCGTTCCTGGTCGAGGGCGCCCGCGCCGGGGACGCCCTGGTGATCGACGTGCTGGAGATGGCGGTCGGCGACTGGGGCTGGACGGCGAGCATCCCCGGATTCGGGCTGCTCGCCGACGACTTCCCCGACCCGCACCTGCGCGTCTCCAAGATCGCGAACGGGTTCGCCGAGCCGCTGCCGGGGGTGCGCGTCCCGGTCGTCCCGATGGTCGGCACGATCGGGGTGGCGCCGCCCGAGCCGGGGGCGCACTCGATCGTCCCGCCGCGCCGCTGGGGCGGCAACATGGACATCCGGCACGTCGGGCCCGGCGCGCGGCTGATCCTGCCGGTCGGGATCGACGGCGCGCTGCTCTCGCTCGGCGACGCGCACGCCGCGATGGGCGACGGCGAGGTCTGCGGCACCGGGATCGAGACCGAGGCGTCGGTCCGGCTGCGGGTGGGCGTGCGCCCGGGCGCCGCCCCGCCCACCCCGGTCGTCGAGGCCGACCCGCGCACCCACCGCGCGGGACGCGCCCTCGTCACCACCGGCGTCGGCCCCGACCTGATGGAGGCGGCGAGGGAGGCCACCCGCCACCTCGTGGCCGAGGTCTCCGCCCGCACCGGCCTGGCCCCCGCCGACGCCTACCTGCTGGCGAGCGTCGCCGCCGACCTGAAGATCTCCGAGGTCGTCGACGTCCCCAACTGGATCGTCTCCGCCCACCTGGAGCTGTCCCTGCTGGGGTAGCCGCGGCTCAGTCGATCAGGCCGCCGATCCCCTTGGCCACCAGGACGACGCCGATGACCAGCAGCAGCACCGACACGACCGTCGCGCGGTTCGGCTCCAGCCACGCCCCCAGGGCGTCCAGCCGGGGCCGCCACCGCTCGGCGTCGACCACGTAGACGACCACCGGGACGGCCACCCCGCACGCCGCGACCAGGGAGAACACCGCCACCGCCACGACCTGCCCGCCGACGCTCAGCATCCCCTGCGACACCGCGATCGCCGCCGCGACGAACATCAGCAGGTTCGTGGGATTGATGATCGACAGCAGCAGCCCCTGCTGGACGGCCCGCACCGGCGTGACGCCCGCCAGGCGGTCGCGACGGGTGTCCTCGTGCCGCCCCGTCCACTGCCGGACGGCGAGGGTGAGCACGAGGACGCCCAGCAACAATATGATCACCGACACCGATGTCTTCGGTTCGCCGGTGTCGGAATTCATGCCGATCACATTCGCGATCACCAGCAGCACCGTCGTCGTCGCGACGATGCCCGCCGTCCACCCCGCCAGGAACCCGAGCGCCGCGTCCCTCGCGCGCGGCGTCAGCAGCAGGGCCACGATCGCGATGATCGGGATCGGGCTGACCAGCACCCCCAAGGTGAGCGGCAGCACTTGCCGGATGACCTCGCCCATCTCGCCCCCGATTCGCCCCCGCCGATCGCCCCGACGGCCATACCCCCCTGACCAGCGGTGATACCTGACTCGGGAACGCGTGCCGCTACCGGGCGCCCGCCTGGCGCGGCCCGGCGCCCTCCCCGCCACCCTGGAACGCCTCGACGGCGGCCTTGGCGGCGGGCGGCGGCGGGTCGCCGAACTGGTGGTCGGTCATGATCAGCCCGTCGGCGCCGAGGGTGAGGAAGATGGCGCCCCTCCAGGCGATGTCCCCGCCGCCGGCGGGCAGCATGTGGCAGGTGAAGCGCAGGGCGTCGTGATGGCCGGTCGCGTCGCCCGCGGAGACGAAGACGTGGCCGCCGTCCCTGACGAGCCGGTCGTGGGCGGAGGTGACCCGCTCCTCCATCTCCTCAAGGCCGTGGTACTCGGCCGACTCGGTGTACTGCACGCAGTCCCCGGCCCACAGCTCGCGGATCATCGCGCGGCGCGCGGCGGGGTCGGGCTCGTTCCACACGGCGACGTAGCGCGTGACGAAGTTGTCGTAGTCCATGGCGGGACGCTACGGCGGGTCCACTGACAGGGAGTGTCAGTAGAGTTCGGGGCATGCGCGCGAGCCGTCTGGTGTCGATCCTGCTGCTGCTCCAGACACGCGAGCGGATGACGGCGCGGGAGCTGGCCGAGCGGCTGGAGGTGTCCGAGCGGACGATCTACCGGGACGTCGAGTCGCTGAGCGCGGCGGGCGTGCCGGTCTACGGGGAGGCGGGGCACGAGGGCGGCTACCGGCTCCTCGGCGGCTACCGGACGCGGCTGACCGGCCTCACCGGCGACGAGGCCGAGGCGCTGTTCCTCACCGGGCTGCCCGCCGCGGCCGACGACCTCGGGCTCGGCGCGGTGGTCGCGGCGGCGGAGTTGAAGCTGATGGCGGCGCTGCCGGCGGAGGCCCGCGACCGCGGCGCGCGGCTGCGGGCCCGGTTCCACCTGGACGCGCCGTCCTGGTACCAGGCCGGCGCGGCCGCCCCGCACCTGCCGGCGGTCGCGGACGCGGTGTGGCACCAGCGCCGCGTCCGGCTGCGCTACCGCCGCTGGGAGGCGCCGCACGAGGTCACCCGCCTCGCCGAGCCCTACGGCCTCGTCCTGAAGGGCGGGCAGTGGTACGTGGTGGCGCGCCGCGACGGGGAGTTCCGCACCTACCGGGTGTCGCGGATCCTCGACCTGGAGGCGCTGCCCGGGACGTTCGAGCGCGCCGAGGGCTTCGACCTCGCCGCGCACTGGCGCGGCTACCTCGCCGGGTTCGACGCGCGCCGGCACCGCGGCGAGGCGGTCGTGCTGCTGTCCCCCGCCGGGCTGGAACGGCTCCCGCACCTGGCCGAGGCGGCGACCGCGCGGGCCGCGCTGGAGACGGCCGAGCCCCGCCCGGACGGGTGGACGCGCGTCCGCCTGCCCGTCGAGTCCGACGAGCAGGCCGTGTCCGACCTGCTGCGCCTCGGCGCCGACGCCGAGGTCGTGGCCCCGGCGGGGCTGCGCCGGGCGATGGCCCGGACGCTCGCCGCGATGTCCGCCCGCTACGACGAAACCCGCCGAAAATGAACCTCCGAGAATGAGAACCTTTGGGCGGGGTCCCTCGTTGTCACTTCGGGTTCCCTTGGTCGAGCGGGCCCACAGGGACGGTCGGTCGCCCGGGTGGGGACGGTGCGCGAAAGCGCGCGGTCCGGGCACCGACCGTCCCTCCTTTTCCCGCCGTGCTCCCCGCCGCCCTCCCTGCCGCGCTCCCCGCCGTGCCGCCTCGACCGGCGCGGCACCCGGCCGGGTACGGCAGGCGGGGTGGCGGTCGCGCTTCTCCTCAGCCGCGTCCCGGAGCTCCTGATCCCGCGCCGGCCTGTGTAGACACCGTCCAAAAACCTAACTCCCCGCACCGGGCGGGGTTCGCGGTTTATGCTCGGCGCGTGCGGTCGCGACGGGGGCGTCGGCGGCGGCCTTCCGGCGGCGCGCCACGCCCGCGCCCCGAGGGCCGGACGGGGGCCTGGAGGGTGGGGCACGCATGGTGACGAGTCCGGAACGGTTTACCTCCCCGAGGTTGACACGGGGCCCTCCTCGGCGGTTGATAGCTATGGACAACTCGGTCCCGCCAGGGACCCGGCCCGCGGGGGCCGTGCCGTGATCATGGGCGTGTTGTCCCGTCTTATTGACGTATGACTCGATAAGGTATTTTCCGCGGATTCTCAGGTAAACGGCGTATCGACCGCCTGTCGCTGTTGGGGTGTGGACATGGAGGGTCGTACGGGCCAGCGCAACGAAGCGACCGCGAACGGCGCTCCCCTGGTCGGCAGGCGGGCCGTCCTCCACGACTTCGAGGAGGCCCTCGACGACACGGCGGCGGCGGCCTTCCGGTTCCTGGCCCTGGTCGGGGAGCCCGGCGCGGGCAAGACCCGGCTGCTGACCGAGCTGGTCTCGGCGGCGGACGCGCGCAAGCTCAGCATCCTGTCCGGCCGCGCGGCCGAGTTCGAGCAGGAGATGCCGTTCGGCGCGGTCGTCGACGCGCTCGACGACCACCTGGAGGAGCACTTCCCCGACCTCAGCCAGGCCACGATCCGGCTGCTGGCCCCCGTCTTCCCCGCGCTGTTCACCGCGCTCAGCGACGGCGTGGCCGCGGGCCCGCCCGGCGGCGCCGACACCACGCCCGTGGCGCGCTACCAGCTCTACCGGGCGGTGCGGCACCTGCTGGAGGAGCTGGCCGCCCCCTCGGGCCTCGTGCTGATCCTGGACGACGTGCACTGGGCCGACGACGCCACGATCGAGCTGCTGGACCACCTCGTCCGGCACCCGCCGCGCGCCCGGGTGCTGATCGCGCTGGCCTACCGTCCGGCGCAGGCGTCGGCGCGGCTGGCGGCGCTGGTGCAGGCGTCGGTGCGGGCGGTGGGCGGCCGGCGGCTGTCGGTCGAGCCGCTCACCGAGGCCGAGGTCGTCGAGCTGCTCGGCCCCCGCTTCAGCGGGACGCGCTCCCGCGAGCTGTACCGGGCGAGCGGCGGCAACCCCTTCTACCTGGAGGCGCTCGTCCGCACCCGCGAGCCGGTGACGGTCGGGCAGCCCGACGGCGACCTGCCGCCCGCCGTCCGCGCCGCGCTGCAACTGGAGCTGAGCGGCCTGTCGCCGGACGCGCTGCTGATCGCGCAGAGCGCGGCGGTCGCGGCCGACGAGTTCCCCCCGCTGCTGGCCGCCGCCGCGGCCGAGGTCAGCGAGGAGGCCGCGCTCGCGGCGCTGGACGAGCTGGTCGCCCGCGACATCGTCCGCCCGCACGCCGAGCGGTTCCGGTTCCGGCACCCGCTCGTGCGGCACGCCGCCTACCGGTCGGCGGCGGCCGGGTGGCGGCTCGCCGCGCACGGCCGGATCGCCGGCTACCTCACCGAGATCGGCGCGCCCGCCGCCGTCCGCGCCCGGCACATCGAGCGCTCCGGGCGGGCGGGCGACCGGCACGCGATCGCGACGCTGGTGGAGGCCGCGCGCGCGTTCGCCACGCAGGCCCCGGCGACGTCCGCGCACTGGCTCCAGGCGGCGCTGCGGCTCATGCCCGAGACGCGGCCCGAGGCGGCGCCCGGCGCCGAGAACGGCTCGGGCCTGCCGTCCCGGCTGGAGCTGATGATGGAGCTGGCGCAGGTCCAGACCGTCGGCGGTCACCTGGCCGAGGGCCGCGAGACCGCGCGCAGCGTGCTGAAGATGCTGCCCGAGGACGACTACGAGCGCCGGGCGCGGGCGGCCCGGCTCGCCGCGCTGATGGAGCGCCAGCTCGGCCGCCCGCACGAGGCGCGCGCCCTGCTGCTGGACGAGCTGCGCCGCATGCCCGACCCCCGCTCCCCCGCCGCCGTGCCGCTGCGGATGCGGCTGGTCGCCGAGCGGATGATGCGCATCGACTTCCGCGGCGCGCAGGCGGTGCTCGACCTGATGCCCGACGACTCCGAGGACTGGGAGCCCCACCTGAAGCTGGCCGTCGCGGCGCTGCGTCCGATGCCCGCGCTCGCGGCGGGCCGCGTGGAGGACGCGCTGCGCTACCTGGACGCCGCGAACGTCCTGGTCGACGGCGCCCCCGACGAGCACCTCGCCGAGTGGATGGACGCGATCGCCTGGCTGTGCTGGGCCGAGACGTTCACGGGCCAGTTCCTCAGCGCGGTGGGCAAGTTCCAGCGCGCCAGCGCCGTCGCCCGCAGGACGGGCCAGCTCTACGTCGTGACGAACCTGACCGCCGGCCTGGCCCGCGCCTACGGGATGCTCGGCCGGCTGGAGGAGGCGGCGGCCACCGCCGAGGAGGCCGTCGAGGAGGCGCGGCTGCACCACTCGGGGCAGCAGCTGGTGTTCGCGCTCACCCAGCAGAGCCTGGTCGCGGGCTGGTCGGGGGACGAGGAGTCCGCGCTGGCGCACGCCGAGGAGGCGATCGAGAGCGGCGCGGGCGTCGGCGAGTGGTGGGGGTCCATGGCCCGCTACGCGCGCGCGATGGCGCTGTTCGGCCTCGGCCGCCTCGACGAGGCCGCCGACGCCGTGGAGGTCGCGCTCGCGGGCCCGCTGGACCAGCGGACCCACCTGTCGCTGTGCGAGGCGATGGCGTGCCTGGAGGCGAGCCGGGGCCGCGCCGACGCCGCGCGGGGCTGGGTGGAGCGCACCGAGGGGTTCGTCATCCCCGGCCTGGAGGCGCACAACGCGCTCGCGCACCTGGCCCGCGCGCACGCGCTCCAGCTCACCGACGCCGACCGGGCGGCGCGGGAGGCGCTGCGGGCCGCGTCCATGTTCGAGGAGGCCGGGCACCAGATCGAGGCGGGCCGGGCCCGGCTGCGGGCGGGCACCGCGCACGCCGACGCGGGCGATCGCCCCGCCGCGCGCGAGCAGCTGCGGCTGGCCGCCGGGATCTTCTCCTCCTGCGGGGCGCGCACGCTGCACGCGCAGGCCGTCCGGGAGCAGCGCCGCATCGGCGTGCGGGTGCCCTCCAAGGGCGGGCGCCGCTCGGGGCTGCCCGGCGGGCTGTCCAAGCGGGAGTACGAGGTCGCCACGCTCGTCGTCGAGGGGTGCTCGAACTCCCAGATCGCCGAGCGGCTGTTCGTCAGCATCCGCACCGTCGAAACGCACCTGTCGCACATCTTCACGAAGTTCGGGGTGACTTCCCGGGTCGGCGTCGTGAGCGCCCTGACCCGCACCGAGGCCGACCCCGGTGCGCAGAGCGGCTGACCGGGCCTTACCCGGGTCGGGCGGTGGGGCGGGCGGCCGGATTGGAACGCACCAACCTGTCCATTCCCGGACAGTCGGGCAGGTTCCAGAACATCTGCGTCGCGAGGATCGTCACAGAGGTTACGTATGCCCGGTGCCGACGCGTCCCGTCCCCGCTGACCAGGTCGGGGAAGAAGTAAGGGTTTACCACGATGCCGCGTATGGGCCGGTCACCGCATCATCATTGCGGGGACGACGGAGGTGAGGAACATGACACGCACGATCTCGCGTTTCACACTCGAAGGAGTGCGGGAGGCCGATGTATCGGTGCATCCGTTCGGGACGGAGGACGGCCTCGGCCTGAACCTGACCCGCTTCCTGCGGAGCGAGAGCGACGACGTGGTCCTGCTCGTCCACGGGCTCACCTCCGCCAGCGACGTCTTCATCATGCCCGAGCACCGGAACCTGGCGAGCCACCTGCTCGACAACGGCTTCGGCGACGTCTGGGCGGTCGACTTCAGAATGAGCGGGCGCTTCCCCTACGACGGGGAGACGCACCGCTACAACCTCGACGACGTGGCTCTGTACGACTTCCCCGCGACGATGCGCGAGCTGCGCCGCCACGTCGGCGACCGCCGCGTGCACGTCATCGCGCACTGCCTGGGAGCGGTGTCGTTCTCGATGAGCCTGTTCGCCGGGCTGATCGACGACGTCGCGAGCCTGACCTGCAACAGCGTCTCGCTCACCCCCCGCGTCCCGGCGTTCTCCAAGCTGAAGCTGTCGCTCGGCACCTGGCTGCTGGAGTACGTGGTCGGGCTGCCGTTCATCGACCCGAGGTTCGGCCAGGCGCCGGCGTTCACGCGTCCGTGGATGCTGTCGCAGGCGGTGTCGCTGTTCCACGACGAGTGCCGGACGAGCGCGTGCCACATGCAGAGCTTCCAGTGGGGGGCGGGCAGGCCCGCGATGTACGAGCACTCCAACCTGCTGCCCGAGACGCACGCGCGGGTCGCCGACATCTGCTCGGCGTCCGGGCTGAACTACTACCGGCACGTCCGCAAGATGGTCGAGGCCGGCCAGTCGGTGAAGTACGCGCCGACCGACGCGCGGTACGCGCGCCTGCCGCTGACCTACCTGTCGAACGCGGCGGACGTGCGGACGCCCCTGCTGCTGCTCGCGCCCGACCGCAACCGGGTCTTCACCGACTCCAACATCCACCTGCACAAGATCCTGGAGAAGGCCGCGCCCGGACGCCACGAGCTGGCGGTGCTGCCCGGCTACGGGCACCTGGACCCCCTGATCGGCAAGAACTCCTACATCGACGTCTTTCCGCGCATCGTCGACTTCCTCAAGCGGCACAGCGCATGAGCACCGTGACGCTCACGAGCGGAAAGAACTCTGACTGGTGACTGGTATGGAACACGTTGACGCCGTGGTCGTCGGGTCCGGATTCGGGGGCTCGGTCGCCGCGTACCGGCTGGCCGAGGCCGGACGGTCGGTCGTGCTGCTGGAGCGCGGCCAGCCCTATCCGCCCGGCAGCTTCCCGCGCTCGCCGCACGAGATGGGACGGGCGTTCTGGGATCCGGCCGAGGGCCTGTACGGCATGTTCGACGTGTGGTCGTTCAAGGGCTGCGACTCGGTGGTGTCGGCGGGGCTCGGCGGGGGGTCGCTGATCTACGCCAACGTGCTGCTGCGCAAGGACGAGCACTGGTTCGTCACCGAGCGGTCGCTGCCGGACGGCGGGTATGAGTCGTGGCCCGTCTCCCGCGCCGACCTCGATCCGCACTACGACGAGGTCGAGCGGATGATGGGCGCGACCCCCTACCCGCTCGGCCAGCAGCCCTTCGACGACACCCCGAAGGCGCACGCCATGCAGGACGCGGCGGCCGAGCTGGGGCTCCAGTGCACGCTGCCGCCGCTCGCGGTGAGCTTCGCGGCCGAGCCGGGCGGCGCGCCGGGGCTGAGCCTGCCGATCGTCGACGCGGGGTTCCGCAACGTCCACGGGGTGGGGCGGCGGACGTGCAAGCTGTGCGGCGAGTGCAACATCGGCTGCAACGAGGGGTCCAAGAACAGCCTCGACCACACCTACCTGTCGGCGGCCGCGCACCACGGCGCCGACCTGCGCACCTCGCACGAGGTGAAGGCGATCCGGCCGCGGCGGGGCGGCGGGTACGAGGTCGACTACGTCCACCACGCCGACCTGACCGTGCGCGGGGGCCGCTCGCGGATGGCGACGATCTCGTGCGACCAGCTGATCCTCGGCGCCGGGACGTACGGGACGACGTACCTGCTGCTGAAGTCGCGCAAGGCGTTCCCGGGGCTGAGCCGCGCGCTCGGGACCCGCTTCAGCGGCAACGGCGACCTGCTGACGTTCCTGCTGAAGGCGAAGGACCGCAACCGCGTCCGGGCGCTGGACGCGGCGCGCGGCCCGGTGATCACCAGCGCGATCCGGCTGGCCGACGAGCTGGACGGGGTGCCGGGCGCGGGCCGCGGCGCCTACATCCAGGACGGCGGCTACCCGGGGTTCGCCGACTGGCTGATCCAGGGGCTCGACATCCGCAACGACTTCGAGCGCGTCGTGAAGTTCCTGTGGGACCGGTTCACCGAGTTCTTCAAGGACCGTCCCGACACGAACCTGTCCAAGGAGCTGTCGGACCTGATCGGGGAGGGCGCGCTGACGGTCAGCTCGCTGCCGCTGCTCGGGATGGGCCGCGACGTCGCCGACGGGCGGCTGCGGCTGGACGACGGCCGGCTCACCGCCGACTGGACGACGCGGACCAGCGAGGCGCACTTCGCGCGGATCCGCGAGACGATGCAGCGCATCGCGGACGTGCTCGGCGCCGAGTACGCCGACAACCCGATGTGGTTCCGCAAGCGGATCATCACGGTGCATCCGCTCGGCGGCGCCCCCATGGGCGCCCACAAGGACGAGGGCGTCTGCGACGCCTTCGGCGAGGTGTTCGGGTATCCGGGCCTGTACGTCGCCGACGGGGCGGCGATGCCGGGACCGGTGGGCCCGAACCCCTCGCTCACGATCGCCGCGCAGGCCGACCGCATGGCCACGCGGCTGCTGGAGGACGTGCCCGGACGACGGGGTACGGGCACGTCCTCCACGGTCCCGTCCGGCCCCGCGCCGTCTTCGGACGCGGCGCACGGGAGCGCGCCTTCGGGGGGCGTTCCGTCCGGCGCGGGGGTCGGGCCGTCCCGGGGGAACGGCTCGGCGGAGGGGAGAGGCCGGGGCGGCTTGGGGAGCCGCTCCGGGGACCGCCCGGGGGACGGCGGTCAGGGGAACGACTCGACGTACGGTCCGGTCGTGGGCGGGGCGTCCGCCTCGCACACCGCCCGGAACGGATCGGTCCCGGGGAGCCACGGCGGCGTCGGGGGATCGCTCGCCGTGGCATCGGACCGGTCGCCGGCATCGGACCGTACGTCGCTGTCGTTCACCGAGGAGATGAAGGGCTTCGTCACCTACGGGGTGTCCGAGCCGCGGGCGGGGGAACTCGCGGACGGCCGCGAGGCGATGGCGTTCCGGCTGACGATCACGGCCGCGGACACCGACCGCTTCCTGGCCGAGCCCGAGCACACCGCGCTGGCCGAGGGATGGATCGACGCCGCTGGCCACGGGGGCCGGCGTCCTGTCCAGCGGGGCTGGTTCAACCTGTTCGCGCCCGGCGGCGCGGAGGATCGACGGCTGATGAGGTACCGGCTGTACTTCACCGACGGCGAGGACCGGCCCCGCACCCTGTCCGGCACCAAGAACGTGCTGCACGGCCCGCCGACGCGGATCTGGCCCGACACCTCCACGCTGTACGTGCGGATCCTCGACGGCCATGTCGGCGCGGACGCCGAGGACGGCGCGCGGGTGCTGGGCGCGGGCGTGCTGCACATCCAGCTGACCGACTTCGCGCGGCAGCTGGCGACGTTCCGCACGGCCGGTCCGGGCGGCGCCGGGAAGCTGGTCGCCTTCGGCCGGTTCTTCGCCGGCGAGCTGTGGGAGGTCTACGGCCCCGACGAACGGTAGGGGCCGTCCATGTTCGTGCAGGCCGAGGGAACTGCGGGGTGCTCTCGGCCTGCACCTCCTTCTGTCCGGAGCCGTCTTCGGGTCCGCGCTCGGGGCGCGGTCAGGGCGTCTGCGCGCGGTCAGGGCGTCTGCGCGCGGGCGCGGAACGCGGCGGCCTTGACGCGGTTCTGGCAGGCGGTGGAGCAGAACCGGCGGGTGCCGTTGCGCGAGGTGTCGACGTAGACGCGGTCGCAGTGCGGCGCGGTGCAGACGCCGAGCCGGTCCTGGAGTTCGCTGCCGATGACGACGGCGAGGCCGGTGGCGCAGGGCGCGCCCCACATGTCGGCGACGCCCCGCCCGCGTCCGTGGAAGTGGACGTGCCAGGGCTCGCCGTCGTGGCGTTCCAGGCGCGGCCTGGCCTGCGTGGCGTCCAGCAGCGCGTTGACCCGCCCGGCCGCCGCGTCGACGTCGCCCGCGGCGACCGCCTCGAAGACGGCGCGCAGGTCGCGGGCGACGGCGGCCAGCTCGTCCAGCTCCGGGCGGCTGACGGGCACGCCGCCGCTGAGCGACAGGATCGCGCGGGCGGCCTCGGCCAGCTCGTCCGGAGCGGGAGGCGTGTAGGGCCGGCCGCGCCGCTCCCCCTCGGTGAACGCGTTCACCAGCTCCACGGCGGCCCGCACCACCGCGTCTGTATGACTGTTGAAGTTCACTTGACCAGTTACGCCCTCTCCGGTTAGCGTGTCACCGTCCAAAGGCTATACGACAGTTATACGAGGGGGTACGACCCATGCTCACCCGCGAGGTCGCCGACACGTGGATCACCCGCTGGGACGCGCAGCAGGAGGGGTACATCCCCGACCGCGAGGAGCGCTTCACCGTCATGATCGACGCGCTGGAGGCGGGGACCGGGCGTCCCGACCCGCTCATCCTGGACCTCGGCTGCGGCCCCGGCTCGCTCGCGGGCCGCGTCCTGGACCGCATCCCCGGCGCCACGGTCGTGGCGATCGACACCGACCCGCTGCTGATGGGGCTCGGCCGCGCCGTCCACGCCGGGCGCTCCGGGCTGGTCTTCACCGAGCTGGACCTGCGCGAGCCGGGCTGGGCCGCGCGGCTGCGCCTGGACCGGCAGGCCGACGCCGCGATCAGCACGACCGCGCTGCACTGGATCACCAGCGCGGAGCTGCGCGTCACCTACGGCGAGCTGGCGCGGGTGCTGCGCCCCGGCGGGCTGTTCCTCAACGGCGACAACCTGACGGTCGGCGACCGGGCGCCCGGCCTCGCGGCCCTGGACGCGGCGCTGCGCGAGCGCGAGACCGCGCGCCGGTGGGCGGACGAGAGCCCCGAGGAGTGGGGCCAGTGGTGGGACGCGGTCGCCGCCGAGCCCGCGCTCGCCGAACTGCGGGCGGCGCGCGAGGAGACCGTGGGCCACCACGGCTCGGAGTCGACGTTCTTCTCGGCGCACGAGGCCGCGCTGCGCGGCGCCGGGTTCACCGAGGTCGGCACGCTGTGGCAGCGCGGCGACAACCGCGTCCTGGCCGCCCTCCTGCCCTGAGCCCTGAGCCCTGAGCCCTCAGCCCCGGGCCCGGGGCTCAGCCGGCCGGGCGGCCGTAGAGGCGTTCGACGTGCAGGCGGATGACCAGGCGGCCGTCGGCGACCATCGCGCGGCGGTAGTCGTCCCAGTCGGGGTGCTCGCCGCGGATGTCGCGGTACACCGACACCAGCTCCTCGACGGCCGCGTCGGCGGGGTCGGCGGCGATGGCCGTCAGCTCGGCGGTGCCCTCGGCGACCGCGTAGGACCAGCCGTCGGCCGAGCTGACGTGCAGGCTGGCGCGCGGGTCGCGGGCCAGGTTGCGGGCCTTGGCGCGGTCGGCGGTGACCGACACCCGCACGAGGCGGCGCCCGGCGTCGTAGTGGTAGTTGACGTTGGACAGCTGGGGCCGCCCGTCCCGCTTGAGGGTGGCCAGCACCCCGAGGTCGTGCTCGGTCAGCAGCTTCGCCAGCCCCGCGTCGTCCGCCATCGTCCGCCTCCATCGCCGTTCGCCTGTCACCCGTTCGCCTGTCACCGGGGTCAACCCCGGCCACAGGCGATCACTTCCCGGTGCGGGCCGCCGCCGAACACCGGGCCGTGATCACCGGGCCGTGATCACCGGGCCCTGATCACCGGGCCCGGACCCCGGCACCGGCACCGGGCGCGATCACCGGCTACCGGACGGCGAGCGCCGGGAAGTCGTACACCCGGGCCTGCGCGGCGGGCCGGCCCGCCGGCCCGCCGCGTCCCTCCCCGCCCGCCTCGCGCTCTCCGGCGGCGCGGCCGGTGAGGATGTACCCGCGGAAGGCGTCGCCCTTCGCGGTGACCTTGATCGGCTGGAACGCCTCCGGCGGCAGCGCGCAGAACCCGGTCTGCACGACGTCCTCGAACAGCGAGTCCGACACCACGTAGGCGAGGTCGCGGTCCGCGTCGGTGACCAGCAGGCGGCGCAGCGGCCCGGCGTCCAGCAGTCGCTGGACGACGATCGGCGCGTCGCCGGCGGGCCCGAACGGCCCGGCCGCCAGCGTGCCGTGGTGCAGGGCGAGCCGCACCCGCAGCCGGTGCCTGGCGCCCTCGCCGGCGGCGTCGTTGACCTCCGCCAGCGCCGCCGCGAGCCCGAGGACGAAGTCGCCGGCCACCGGCGCCGGGTCGACGCCCTCCGGCAGGGTGGCGAGCTCCCCGTCACCGCCGACCTGCTTCTCCCAGCGGGAGCGGTCGAGGCCGACGCCGAGCGCGGCCCGGTCCAGCGCGTCCGACAGCTGCCGCTGCGCGAGCAGCTGCTCCCGCACGTCCCGCTTGCTGTACCCCTGGATGTCCACCGCCAGGAGCAGCCGGTAGAAGAGCTGGTGCCGCCTGTCGTGCTGGTTCCTGTCCTGTTCCCCGTTTCCTGTCACTCCCGATCCGCCCCTCGGTAGTCCTCCGAGCAAGTCGGGGCCGGTTGCCCCGCATTCGCTCCAGTGCATGGAGTGAGTGTGCCGGTTGGAGGACCGCCGTCGGTCGGTGCCCGGGGAGGGTGCCGCCTCCGTTCCCTGTGCCAGGTGGTGAGGTCTCTTGGACGCGTCCGCCGCGCTCACGGTGCCACAGGTAAGGAACTAGTGGCGAACTAATAAGGCCCCTTCTGGATTGTCCCGGTCCAGGGCTCGCCGACCGGCTCTCGGGCGCCCATTGAACCCTCTGCCGGGGGCCCGCCGTACTGCCCCCCGACGTGACATCAGACTCACGGTCCCCGTCCCCGCACCCCCGCCGGAGACCCCGATGGCCCACCGATCACCGGCCGCGACGACGGCGCCGCCCCGCGACCAGCCGCCCGACCGGTGGAGCTGGTTCCGCGGGCGGCCGCCGGCGGACGTGGACGACCAGGTCCTCGTCACCGAGCTGTACCGGGTGTACGGGCGGCCGCTGCTGTCGTTCGTGCTGCGGCTCACCGGCGGCGACCGGCACTGGGCCGAGGACGTGGTGCAGGAGACGATGATCCGCGCCTGGCGCAGCGCCCACCAGCTCGACGAGCGGGCGGCGTCGCTGCTGCCCTGGCTCGCGACGGTGGCGCGCCGGATCGTCATCGACGACCAGCGGCGCCGCAACGCCCGGCCGCAGGAGGCGGGCGAGGGCCCGCTGGAGAACCTGCGCGTCCCCGACGGGTTGGAGGACCTGCTGCGCTCGGTCGTCGTCTCCGAGGCCCTGCTGGCGCTGTCGCCCGCGCACCGGGAGATCCTTGAGGAGACCTTCTTCCGGGACCGCTCGGTCAACGAGGCCGCGCGGCGGCTCGGCATCCCCGTGGGCACGGTGAAGTCGCGCGTCTACTACGCGCTCCGGGCGCTGCGCGTCGCGCTGGAGGAGAGGGGGGTGACGCCGTGATCGCGGAACCGCCGCACATCGACGTCGGCGCCTACGCCCTCGGCCTGCTGGAGGAGCCGGACCGGCGGGCGTTCGAGGGGCATCTGCGGTCCTGTCAGGGATGCGGGCGGGAGCTCGGCGCGCTGCGCGGGATCGCCGTGACGCTGGAGGGCATCACCCCGGACGCGCGGCCTCCGGCGGCGCCGCCCGAGCCGGTGGTGCTCGCCGACGCGCTGCGCCGGCGGGCCCGGCGGGGGCGGCGGCGCCGCGCGGCGCGGGCGGCGACCGGGCTGGCCGCCGGGATCGTGCTGCTGGGCGGCGCGGCCGGGGCCGGGTTCACGGCCGGCGCCGACCGCGGGACGTCCGCGCGCCCCGAGGCCCCGTTCCCGGACGGGCCGCGCCTGACCGCCGCCGACGCCCGGACCGGCGCGTCGGGGACGGTGACGGCGCTGCCGGTGCCCTGGGGCAGCCGGGTCGGGCTGCGGCTGACCCGCGTCCGGGGGCCGCTGGAGTGCGAGCTGGTCGCCGTGGACCGCGCGGGCCGGGCCCGGACGGTGGCGGGCTGGTCGGTCCCGGCGGGAGGGTACGGCCTGCCCGGGTCGGCGGCGCCGATGCTGACCGTGCAGGGCGGTACCGCGCTGCCGCCCGCCGACATCGCGCGGTACGAGGTCCGCGCGACGGGCGGGCGCACGATCCTGACCGTCCCGGCGTGAGGGGCGCGGTGCTCGCGGCGCGCCGCCGCCCCCGGCCGCACCGGACCGGCGGCGCGCCGCGTCCCACCCCCTAGCCTGGACGGATGAGCGCGACCCGATCCTCGCCCGGCCCCCGGCTGATGCTGCCCGGACTCCGCGAGGTCTACGACGCCTACGTCCGGGAGGCGGACGCGCTGCCGTCGCTGCCGTCCGCCCTGCACGCGGAGGTGTGGGCGTCGCAGCGGCTCGGGAGCCTGGAGGGGGCGGCCCCGGACGCGCGGGCCGCCCGCGCCGCGCTCGCCGACCTGATCGTCTGCCTGCGCGCGGCGGGGACGCCGGGCGCGCGGGCGTTCCTGCGCGTGCTCGCCGCGATCGGCCCCCCGGAGGGGCGCGCGGCGGCGGGCGGCGCGGCGGACGCCTCCCCCGCTCCGGCCGCGCCCTGGGAGGGCGCGCTCGGGCGGGTCGTCCCCGGCCAGGCGTGGCTGATCCAGGAGGGCCCGCTGGACGGCGACCGCCTGGTCTGCGAGTTCCGCTACGAGGGCGCGGGCACCGCCGGGATGCACGCGATCGCCGTCCGGCTGGCCTACGGCGGCGCGCTCACCGAGGCCGTGGCCGTCGGGGACGTGGCGGCGCTGATGGCGGCGGCGCGCACCGCGATGCAGGCCGAGCTGTGCGTCGTCCAGCCCTGTGACGCGGCGGCGGCCGGGGCCAGGCTCCGCGCCGCCCTCCACGGCGCGGAGCCCCCGCCCGAGACGTGCTACCCGGCCCTGGCCCTGGCCCGCCACCGCGCCGGCCTCTTGTGTGGGGACGCCCCCCCACACCCCCCGGAACGGGCCTGACCCCTCTAGCGGCCCATCACCCGGTAGCGGCGAGCGGCGAGCGGGAAGAACACCGCCGTGATCAGCAGCGGCCACAGCACCGCGAGCAGCACGCTGTGCTGCGCCGCCCACGACCCGCCGGTCGGGCCCGGGTCGCCGAACAGCTCGCGGCACGCCGTGACGGTCGCCGACATCGGGTTCCACTCGGCGATGGCGCCGAGCCAGCCGGGCATCGTGTCGGGCACGACGAGCGCGCTGGACAGGAACCCGATCGGCCACACCAGGGTCTGGACGGCGGCGACCGACTCGGGCCCCTTGGCGACCAGGCCGAGGTAGACGCCCATCCAGATCAGCGCGAACCGCAGCAGGAGCAGCAGCCCGAGCCCGGCCAGCGCCCTCGCGGCGCCCTCGTGCGCGCGCCACCCGACCAGCAGCCCGCAGACCGCCATGACCGCGAGCGCGGCGACCGAGTGCAGCAGGTCGGCGGCGCCGCGTCCGGCGATGATGGCGGGCGGGGAGGTCGGCATCGCGCGGAACCGGTCGGTCACGCCCTTGGCGGCGTCCCCGGCGACGGCGGCGAACGTGGTCTCGATGCCGAACAGCATCGTCATCGCGAACATGCCGGGCATGATGAACTCGCGGTAGCCGCCGCCCCCGCCCGGGACGTCCATCTGGCCGCCGAACAGGTAGCCCATCATGAGCACGACCATCACCGGGAACAGCAGCCCGACGGCGACCTCGCCGGGGCGGCGCGCCCAGTGCGCCAGCGCCCGGCCGGTCAGCGTGCGGGTGTCGGCGACGGCCCAGCGCAGCCGTCCCACGGGGGTCTCCGGAAGCGTCATCACGCGGGGACCTCCTTCCTGTCCTGGGCGGTGTCGCCGGTGAGGTGCAGGAACACCTCGTCCAGCGTGGGGCGGCGCAGCCCGATGTCGGCGACGCGCACGCCCGCGGCGTCCAGGGCGCGGACGGCCTCGGTCAGCGCGGCGGCGCGGCCCGCGGCGGGCGCGCCGACCCGCAGCGCGGCGGCGTCGACCTCGGCCTCGGCGCCGACGGCGCGGGCGAGGATCGCGGCGGCGTCGGCCAGCGCGGACGGGTCGTCCAGGACGACCTCGACGCGGTCGCCGCCGAGCCGGGCCTTGAGCCGGTCGGGGGCGCCCTCGGCGATGACGCGGCCGTGGTCGATCACCGAGATCCCGTCGGCGAGCCGGTCGGCCTCCTCCAGGTACTGGGTGGTGAGCAGGACGGTCGTGCCGCCCTCCACCAGGGCGCGGACCTCGTCCCACACCTCGGTGCGCGAGCGCGGGTCCAGGCCGGTGGTGGGCTCGTCCAGGAACAGGACGGGCGGCGCCAGGATCATCGAGGCGGCCAGGTCGAGCCGCCGCCGCATCCCGCCGGAGTACTGCCCGGCGGGGCGCCCGGCGGCCTCGGTCAGCCGGAACCGCTCCAGCAGCTCGTCGGCCCGGCGCCGGGCGGTGCGGGAGCCGAGATGGTAGAGGCGGCCGAACATGACGAGGTTCTGGCGCCCGCTGAGCACCTCGTCGACGGCGGCGTGCTGGCCGACGAGCCCGACGCGGGTGCGGACGCGCGCGGCGCCGCGCACGACGTCGTGCCCGGCGACGGTGGCGGTGCCGCCGTCGGGCCGGGTGAGCGTGGTCAGGACGCGGACGGCGGTGGTCTTGCCCGCGCCGTTCGGGCCGAGCAGCCCGTGCACGGTCCCGGCGGGGACCGCGAGGTCGAGCCCGGCGAGGGCCTCGGTGCCGCCGTAGCGCTTGCGCAGCCCCTCGGCGACGACCGCGAACTGTGGTGCAGTCATCAGTCTCCCATAACTCCGTACGCTATACGGATTTACCATTCCGACGACTATAACGTACGCAGTACAGAGTTTCATCCCTGGGAGGATGGCGAACGTGACGACCGAGTACAGCGGGGCCGGCGACCCCAAGCGCAGCCTGGAGCTGCTGTGGGGCGTCCAGGGCAGGCCCCGGCGCGGCCCGAAGCCCCGGCTCAGCGTCGAGGCGATCGTGCGGGCGGCGATCGCGGCGGCCGACGCCGACGGGCTGGAGGCGCTGTCGATGCGCCGGATCGCCGAGGACCTGGGCGTGGCCACCATGTCGATCTACACCTACGTGCCGGGCAAGGCCGAGCTGGTCGATGTGATGCTCGACCGCGTCGTCGGGGAGCTGACGCCGCCGGAGGGCGGCGGCTGGCGCGACCGGCTGGAGCACATCGCCCGCGACAACTGGGCGCTGTTCCACCGGCACCCGTGGATGCTCCAGATCGCCGTGGCGCGCCCGCCGCTCGGCCCGGGCATGGTCGCCAAGTACGAGTACGAGCTGGCCGCCGTGGACGGCGTGGGCCTGACCGACCTGGAGATGGACTCGGTCGTCGCGCTGGTCACCGGGTTCGCCGAGAGCGCCGCGCGCGTCTCGGTCAACGCCGCCGAGGCCGAGCGGCGCAGCGGGATCAGCGACCTGGAGTGGTGGAAGGCGGCCGCGCCGGTGCTGGAGGAGCTGCTGGACCCGGCCGACTACCCGCTCGGCGACCGCGTCGGCACCGCCGCCGGGCAGGAGTACGGCGCGGTCCTCGCGCCGCGCCGCGCATTCGAGTTCGGCCTCACCCGCATCCTGGACGGCATCGAGGTCCTCATCTCCTCCCGCTCCTCCCGCTGACCCCCGCGCCGCGCGTCAGCGGCGCCGCTTGGCGCGGCGGGTCGGGACGGCGCGCGCCGGGTCCTCGGGCCAGGGGTGGCGGGGGTAGCGGCCGCGCAGCTCCGCCCGCACCGCCCGGTACCCCTCGCGCCAGAACGAGGCGAGGTCGGCGGTGACGGCGGCGGGCCGGCCCGCCGGGGACAGCAGGTGCACCACGAGCGGCACCCGGCCGCCCGCCAGGCGCGGCGCCGCGTCCCACCCGAACAGCTCCTGGAGCTTCACCGCCAGAACCGGCCGCTCCCCCGTGTAGTCCACCCGGATCCGGGACCCGGACGGCACCTCCACCCGCTCGGGGGCCAGCTCGTCCAGGCGGGCGGCGAGATCCCAGGGCAGCAGGCCGCGCAGCAGCGCCGCCACGTCGAGCCGCGCCAGGTCGGCGCGCCGCCGGGCGCCGCCGAGCCGCTCGCGCAGGTGCTCCAGCAGCGCCGCGTCGCCGACGTCGGGCCACGGCTCGCCCAGCGCGCCCCGCAGGAACGCCAGCCGTTCGCGGAGCGCGACGGCGGCGGGCATCCAGGTCAGCAGCCCGAGCCCGGCCTCGCCCAGCCCGGCCAGCAGCGCGGCCCGCACGCGCTCGGGGTCGGGGTCGCGCAGCGGCCGGGCGTCCAGCTCGATCGCGCCGAGCCGCTCGACGCGGCGGGCGGCGACGTCCCCGTCCCGCCAGGCGACCTCGTCGGCCGCCGCCAGCAGCGGCGCGGCGGCGAACCGGGCCACCTCCTCGTCGATCACCACCGCCTGCCGCACCCGCGCCGACGCGCTCCCGGCGGGCCGGTCGGCGGAGGCGACGGCGAGCCATCCCGCCCGCGCCCCGGCGAGCGCCGACCCGGCGGCGAGCACCGCGCCGGTCCCCGACGCCATCAGGTAGCCGTCGCGGTCGCGGGCGCGCGCCACGCGTTCGGGGAACGCCAGCGCCACCACGACGCCCGCCACGGCGTCGTCGCCGCGCCACTCCCCCGCCGGGGCCTTCTCCTCGCCGGGAAGGGCGGCCTGGAGGCGGCGCGCCTCGTCCCGCCAGCGCGCGGCGTGCGGCCCCGCCGGACGGGACGCGCGGCGCAGCACCCGCCAGGTCGCGGCGAGGTCGTCGCCGTCCGCGCGGGGCGGCGGCTCCGACAGCAGCGCGACGATCTCGGCGGCGGGCCGGGCGCCGACCTCGCGGGCGCCGTCGACCAGCGCGCGGGCCAGACGGGGGTGGACGCCGACGCGGGCGAGCGCGCGCCCCCGGTCGGTGACGCGTCCGCCGCGGACGGCGCCGAGCGCGCGCAGCACGGCGCGGGCGGCCTCCAGCGCGGCGGCGGGCGGCGGGTCGGTGAGGGCCAGGCCGCTCGCGTCCGGGTCGCCCCAGCAGGCGGCCTGCAGCGCGAACGCGGTGAGGTCGGCCAGCTCGATCTCGGGGCGCGGCCGGGCGGGCAGCCGGTCGTGCTCGGCCTCGGGCCAGCAGCGGTAGACGGTGCCGGGGGCCTCGCGTCCGGCGCGTCCGGCGCGCTGGTCGGCGGTGGCGCGGGACGCGCGGACGGTGGTCAGCGACCCGAGCCCGCGCGCGTGGTCGGTGCGGGGCTCGCGCGCCAGTCCGGAGTCGACGACGACCCGCACGCCCGGCACGGTCAGGCTCGACTCGGCGACGGAGGTGGCGAGGACGACCCGGCGCCCGGCGGCGGGGGCGAGCACCGCGTCCTGGACGGCGGCCGGCGCCTGCCCGTGGATCTGGAGCACCTCGGCGGGCAGGTCGGACAGCTGCCCGGCGACCCGGGCGATCTCCCCCACGCCCGGCAGGAAGCACAGCACGTCGCCGTCGTGCCCGGCGACCGCGCGGCGGACGGTGGCGGCGACGTGCGCGAGGAGCGCGGGGTCGACGCGCGTCCCGTGCGGCGGCGGGAGCGGGCGCTCCGGCGGCGCCCAGACGGTCGCGACCGGGTGCAGCGCGGCCTCGGTCTCCACGACCGGCGCGCCGCCCATCAGCCGCGACCAGGGCGCGGTGTCGGCGGTCGCGGACGCGGCGACCAGCGCCAGGTCGGGACGCAGCGCGGCGCGCACGTCCAGCAGGAACGCCAGCGCGGTGTCGGCGTCCAGGTGGCGCTCGTGGCACTCGTCCAGGATCACCGTGCCGGTCCCGGCCAGCTCGGGGTCGTCCTGGAGGCGGCGCAGCAGGACACCGGTGGTCACCACGTCGACCAGCGCGCCCGGACGCGACTCCCCCCGCACGACCACGCCGACCCGCCCGCCGACGCGCTCCCCCAGCAGCCACGCCATCCGGCGCGCGGCGGCGCGGGCGGCGAGCCGGCGCGGCTCCACCACGACCACCTTGCCGCCCCGGGACGGGCCGTCCGCGCCGTCCGGGCCGGCGAGGGCGAGCCCGGCCAGCGCGAGCGGGACGAGGGTGGTCTTGCCGGTGCCCGGCGGCGCGGCCAGGACGGCGGCGCCGTGCCCGGCGAGGGCCGCGCGCAGCGCCGGGACGGCGCGGTGGACGGGCAGGCCCTCCGCGTCCGGCAGGCGCGAGGAGCGGGTGTGCTGCATCGCTCCAGTGTGGCGGGAGCGCGGGGCGGGGCGCACGGCGGCAAGGCACGGCGGTGGTGCGGGCGCGGCCCCTTACCGTGCCCGGGAGGTGATCGTCCAGGTGAGAAATGCCACTGCCGCGAAAGGGGCCGTGCGGGTTACGGTGATAGTTGCACCGAGCATTTCGTCCATTTCTCTAGAACGTTCTAAAGAAATTCTCAAGAATCATCCGGGCCGGTTGACGCGTAAGACCAGGTTAGCACCCGTTTTCGCCCCCGAAGTGGCCGTGGAGCCTGAGTTATCTCACCGGTGGAAGTGTGGCGACAATGGCCTAGGTATCCCCATAATGGGAGCGTCGCAGCAGGGTGCCGGGAGGTTCGGATGTTCGGCGGCTCGATCTACACCAGGGATAGGGCGGCGTTCACGGGTGGTTCGCCACAGGCCGTTTACGAGGAGCTCTGGCAGCGGGACCGAAAGGGGCGGTTGCGGACCCGCGCAATTCTGGCGGGTCTGGCGTTCGCGCTGTGCGGGGCGCTGGTCAACGGCGTTTTCGGAATCGCGGTCGCGCTGCTGGTGGCGGGCGCCGACACACTGGTGCATTGGCGGATTTACCACGCGTCCCACGTGTGGCGCCGCGGGCTGCGCGGCGAGGAGCGGATGAACCGGATCCTGCGCCTCACGCTGGAGCGGCGCGGCCACCGGATCCTGTTCGCGCGGACCGTCCCCGGGCACGGCAGCGCCGACGAGCTGGTCGTCGGCCCCGGCGGGCTGTGGCTCGTGCACAACGAGGCGTGGCAGCCCGACTTCGAGCTGTCCCACCACGGCGGCAGGCTGTTCATCGAGGGCCGCACCCAGTCCAAGCTCGTCCGCGAGGTGACCGCGCGGGCCGATGCCGCCGCCCGGCTGATCTCCGACCGCTCGGGGATCCCGGTGAAGGTCAGGCCGGTGCTCGCCGTGCACGGCGGGCGGATGCCGCGCCGGACGCCGTTCGAGGCCGACGGCATCACCTTCGCCCGGCCCCTGAAGCTGATCTGGTGGATGCGGCGCAACCCCTCCGCCGACTACTCCGCCGACGAGGTGGAGGAGATCGCGCGCGCCGCCGTCCACGCGCTGCCGATCGGCGGCCGCGTGATGCCGGCCTCGGTATGAGCAGCGGTGTGGACACCGGTGTGCACAGCGGCTTCAACAGCGGCGTGGGCACCGCCGCCGCGCGGGGCGGCGGGACGCGCGGCGCGGGCCGCGCGGCCGGGCGCCCCCCACGACACCTGTGGCCGGAGGGCTCACCCGCCGCCCACAGGGCGCCCACCGCCCGTGTGGGGCCCGCCACCCGTGCGGGCGGTGCGGCGCAGCCACAGCAGCCCCACGACCGGCAGGACGAGCGGCACGAACCCGTAGCCGCGCCCGAACCCGGACCAGACCGTCGCGTCCGGGAAGGCCGCCGAGTCGATGAGGCTCAGCGTCCCCACGACCAGCACGCCGGCCAGTTCCACCGAGCACGCTGCGACGGCGACGCGGAACGAGGCGGCGCCGCCGCGGGCCAGCGCGACCGTCGCCAGGACGTAGACGACCGCCGCGACCGCCGACAGCGTGTAGGCCAGCGGGGCGTCGGAGAACCGGGTGCCGATCTGCACCCCGGCGCGCGCTCCGGCGGCGAGCGCGAAGATCGCGTAGACGGCGACCAGCAGCCGCCCGGGCCCGGTGCCCGTGGCGGTGGGGCGGGCCCCCGCGGTGCCCGTGCGGTCCTCGGTGCCGGCGCGGGCACCGTCGTCCGCACGGGCTCCGGGCCCGACGGCTCCGGCCCGCTCGCGCTCAGACACCGGTGCCGTCCCAGATCTGCCGCATCCTGACGACCATGACCGCGACGGCCAGGCAGGCGACGACGATCACGCCGGGGCCGTAGCGGGAGCGTTCGAGCACGCCCCACCCGGCGCCCGCGAGGGGCACCAGCAGCGCGCCCAGCATGTAGCCGATGAACATGGCGGGGCTCTCCGGCCCCTCGTCCCCGGCGATCTTGACGAACCCGACCACGACCTGCGCGACCAGCAGCACCTCCAGGACGCCGAGGACGATCAGGTGCGGCAGGCCCATCGCCCGGTCGCGCACCGTCGTCACCAGGGCGTGGGCGGCGGCCACCAGCGCCACCGCGATGATCGCGGCGGCCAGCACGTTCGTCACGGAACGACACAGTACTACCGGCTGTAGAGCGACACCGAACCGGCCGGTCCGCCGCGGGTCCGCCGCAGCGGCGGCGCGGCGGCCCGGCGGGGATGGCAGCATGGCGGGGGTGAACGCGCTCCAGTGGCTCAACCTGACCCGGCACGGTGAGAGCACCGGCAACGTGGCCTACCGGTCGGTGCTCGGCACCGACGCGGAGGAGACCGGCATCACCGAACGCGACGCCGACATCCCCCTCTCCGGCACCGGCCGCGCGCAGGCCGCGGCGCTCGGCCGGTGGCTCGCCGCGCTCCCCGAGGACGAGCGCCCCACGCTCGTGGTCGCCTCGCCGTACCTGCGCGCGCTCGACACCGCGCGGATCGCCCTCGCCGAGGCCCCCTACACCGTCCCGCTGCGGGTGGACGAGCGGCTCCGCGACCGGGAGCAGGGCGTCCTTGAGGGCCTCACGCCGACCGGCGTCCGCCGCCGCTTCCCCGCCGAGGCCGAGCGGGCGCGGCGCCTCGGCAAGTTCTACTACCGGCCGCCGGGCGGCGAGTCGTGGACGGACCTGGCGCTGCGGCTGCGCGGCTTCTACCGCGACCTGGAGGCGGAGGCGCCGGGCGGGCGGGTGCTGGTCGCCACGCACGACGCGATCGTGGTGGTGTCCCGGTACCTGGTGGAGGGCCTGTCCGAGCGGGAGGTCCTGGAGATCGAGAAGGAGCCGGTCGGCAACGCCTCGCTGAGCCGCTGGCGGCAGGACGGCGGCGGGCTGCGCGCGGTCTCCTACAACGACAGCACGCACCTGACCTCGGCGGGCTTCCCGGCCCACTGACGCCCCGGGTCACTCGCCCTCCAGCAGCCGGTCGCGGCGCGAGGCGACGGCGGGCAGCCGCGGGTCGCCCGGCGGCAGGACGGCGCGCAGCCGCTCCAGCACCTCCAGGTCGGCGCGGCCGGGCTCGGTCTGGGCGTAGGTCCACAGCGCGTCCGCACCGCCCCGGTCGAGGGCCTGCCGCCGGACCAGGACGGCGAGCTCGTCGCGTTCGGCGCGGACGGCGGGCGCGTCCGAGCCGGGCAGCAGCTCGCCCCTGTACAGCCGGACGGCGGCGGTGACGTCGCCCTCGTCCAGCAGCCGCCGGACGGCGCGGAAGTCGGCCTCGACCGCGCAGCCGAGCCGGTAGGGCTTGGCGTGCACGAGACCGCCGAGCTGCGCCCGCAGCCGGTGGATCTCGGCGCGGACGGTGCCGGGGCTGCCGGCGTCGCCGTACAGGTACCACGACAGGCGGTCGCCGGTGAGCCCGGCGGGGTGCAGGGCGAGCAGCGCGAGGATCTCGGCGTGCCGGGGCGTGAGCGGCAGGTGCGCGCCGTCCAGCCGCGCGGAGGGCTGGTCGGTGCCGAGCAGCGTCAGCGTCAGCAGCGGCCCCGCGCCCGGCCCGGCGCCCGGCCGCGCCACCGCGGCGGCGGCCGGCCCGCCCGCCGGCCTTTCCCGGAGGCCACGCTTGGAGGGCAGCCGGAGAAGGAAGACCTCACCGAGCGGTTCGGCGACCGCCGCCCGCCCGTCCGGGAGCGCGACCGCGCCGCCGGGGACGGGGACGGCGAGCCGGCGCCCGCACCAGCCGTCCGCACCGCCGTCCGCACCGCCGTCCGCACCGCCGTCCGGGGCCGTCGCCGAGGAGCCCGGCCCGGCGGCGAGGACCCGGCCGGTCGCGGTCAGCAGCAGCCCGCCGCCGCGCAGGCCCCGCAGCCGGGGCAGGAAACGCTCGCGGAGCCCCTCGTCGCGCCGCCGCATGTCCAGCTCCAGCCGCGCCTCGGCGAGCCGGGCCACCGCCGCGACCAGCGCGACCGTCGCGGGATGCAGGGTCTCGGCGACCGCGCTGACATCGACGCAGCCGATCACCCGCCCGGAGTCGGGGTCGGTGATCGGCGCGCCCGCGCACGACCAGCGGTGCAGGACGCGCGCGACGTGCTCGGCGGCGTAGACGTACTCGGGGCGGCCGGTGGCGAGGGCGGTGCCGATGCCGTTGGTGCCGACCGACCCCTCCGACCAGCAGAACCCCGCCGTCAGCCCGACGGCCTCGGCGGCGCGCCGGGTCGCGGGCGGGCCGTGCGTCCACAGCGCATGACCCGCCTCGTCGGCGACCACCATCAGGTGGTCGGACTCGTCGGCGACCCGGCGCAGCAGGTCGCGCAGCAGCGGCAGGTGCCGGTCGAGCGGGTGCGCGCCGCGCGCGTCGGCGAGGGCGTCGCGGTCGAACACCAGCGGCGCCGCGCGGACGCCGCCGTCGACGCCCGCCTCCCGGGACCGCCGCCACGACTCGGCGATCGTCCGCCGCACGGCGGCCATCGGTCCGGCGGGGGGCGGCAGCAGGGCGTCGGGGTCGCCGCGCCCCCGGACGGGCTGGTGCGCCGCCTCGTGCGCGAGGGCGATCCCGCGCGTCAGATCGCCCGGCTCGCGGCACGCGTGCGGCGCCGGCGCGGCCTGGTCGTGCACCACCATCAGCCCTTCCCCCGTGGAGACAAGACACCCCGGCCCCGTTCGAAGGATCGGCCCATTCCGGAGGCGGCGCAACCGATTCCCCGGAACCGGCCGCCCTCAAACCGATACGCAGAGTAGTCAGTCGGTCGCAACGTGCATGCAACGTCGCGGCGCTTACCGTACCTCCACGCCGGGGAGCGGGGGGCCGTCCGCCCCCACCGCCCCGCGCGCGTCCGGGGGACACGCGCGGGCGGGCGGCCGACATCGGCCGCGTCCGGCGCGAGGGGGAGGGAAGAGGGGGAGGAACGAGCATGCTGTGTCTGACCTGTCAGCGGGTCCGCCCGGCCCTGAGCCGGACCGACTACACCGCCGACCGCGCCCGGCTCATCGTCAGCCGGGGGCTGTGCACGTGCCGCGTCGCGCCCGTCCAGCGGACCGCCACGCAAAGTACATGAACCCTTTCACGGCGGTTCGCCTACAGTTAAGGAGCACCCCGTTCGCCGGCTCCTGGAGGGAGCACCATGACCATGATCCCGGGTCTTGTCCGCCGCACCGCCATCGAGGCGGAGCGCCACCTGCGCGAGGGTGCCCGCGAGGGTGTGCGCCTGCTCGGCAGACTCGGACGGGACCTGGAACGCGTCGAGGAGATCGGCCGGCTGCTGCCCGCCCTCGCCGAGCGTATCCGCGCCCTGGAGGAGAGCGTCCGGGCGCGCGAGGCGGAGCTCGCGGGCCTGCGCGCCGAGGTCGACTCCCTGGTCGGGCAGCTGAACGACCGCGTCCTGCCGCGCATCGACGAGCGGATGGACGACACCGAGCGCGACCTGACCGCCGTGGCCGCGGGCCTGATCCGCACCGGCCGCGACACCGCCGCCGGACACGCCCGCCTCGACAGCGCCGAACGCCGCCTCGGCGACCTGCGCACCAAGCTCGGCCAGATGGAGCAGCGCGCCGGGCTGTGGCGCGACGTACAGGCCAGCGTGGCCCGGCTCGGCGACGACGTCGACGCCCTGCTGGTCGGCGCCGCCCGCGACAGCGCCGTCGGCGAACGCGCGGCCCTGCGCCCGGCGGGTCCGCCCGCCCCCGTCCCCGACCCGGTGCCCGACCACGCGCCGCCCGTGGCCGCCGAGCACGCCGCCGAGCACGTCACCGACCGCCCCGCCTGACCCGTCCGCGCGGCCCGGCCGACCCGCCCGCACCCGGCCCTGCCGCGCGTGCGCCGCACATGATCCGCGATGATGGGCGGCATGACGAAGTCGGCGGACGACCCAGCGGGCGGCACGGAGAAGATCGTGGTGGTGACCGGCGCGAACGGCGCCGCCGGGCAGGCCGTGACACGGCGGCTGGCGGCCGGCGGCGCGCACGTCGTCGCCGCCGCACGGCACCCCTTCACCTGGGACGACGAACGCGTCACCCCCTCGGTCGTGGACCTGGCCGACGAGGCCGCCACCCGCGCGTGGGCGAACGACGTCGCCGCCCGCTTCGGACGGGTCGACGGGCTCGTCCACCTGGTGGGCGGCTGGCGCGGCGGCACGCCCTTCCCCGACACCGACCTGGGCGACTGGGCGTTCCTGCACGACCAGCTCGTCCGCACCGTCCAGCACGCGACGCTGGCCTTCCACCCGCACCTGAGCGCCTCCCCCGCCGGACGGTTCGCGATCGTGTCGCAGCACGCGGCGCGGCAGCCCCGGGAGAACGCCGCCGCCTACGCCACCGCCAAGGCCGCGGCGGAGGCGTGGACGCTGGCCATGGCCGACTCGTTCACGGGCACCGGCGCCGCCGCCGTGATCCTCGTGGTCGAGGCGCTGCTGACCGACGCGATGCGCGAGCAGCGGCCGGACGCCGACCTCTCCCGGCTCACGCACGTCGACGACCTGGCCGCCGCCGTCGCCGCGCTGTGGGACGAGCCCGCCGCCGACCTGAACGGAACCCGCCGTGACCTCTCCTGACCCCTCCCCCTCCCCTGGCCGCGCGGCGCGCGGCTTCGCCAGCGACAACCAGGCCACCGTCCACCCCGACGTCCTCGCGGCGCTGGCCGAGGTGAACCACGGCCACCAGCCCGCCTACGGCGCCGACACGACCACCGCGCGGCTCGGCGAGGTCGTCCGGCGCCACTTCGGCGCGCGCGCCGAGGTGTTCCCGGTGTTCAACGGGACGGGCGCGAACGTCGTGTCACTCCAGGCGATGTCGGAGCGGTGGAGCGCGGTGATCTGCCCCGACTCCGCGCACGTCAACACCGACGAGTGCGGCGCCGCCGAGAAGATCGCCGGGCTGAAGCTGATCACCGCGCCGACCCCGGACGGCAGGCTCACCCCGGAGTTGGTCGAGCGGTACGCCACCGGGTTCGGCAACATCCAGCGCGCGCAGCCGTCGGCGGTGTCGATCAGCCAGAGCACCGAACTCGGCACCGTCTACACCGCGGCGCAGGTCGCCGACGTCGCGGCGGCGGCGCACGAGCGCGGCATGCTGCTCCACATGGACGGCGCCCGCCTCGCCAACGCCGCCGCGTCCCTCGACCTGCCGCTGGGCGCGCTCACCACCGACGCCGGAGTCGACGTCCTGTCGTTCGGCGGCACCAAGAACGGGCTGCTGATGGGCGAGGCGATCATCGTGCTGAACCCGGACGCGGTGCGCGGGACGGCGTTCCTGCGCAAGGCGGGCATGCAGCTCGCGTCCAAGATGCGGTACGTGTCGGCGCAGCTCGTCGCGCTGCTGGAGGGCGACCTGTGGCTGCGCAACGCCCGGCACGCCAACGCCATGGCCCGGCGGCTCGCGGACGCGGCGCGCGCCGTCCCGGGTATGGAGATCACCCAGCCGGTCGAGGCGAACGAGGTGTTCGCGGTCATCCCGAAGGACGTCGCGGAACGGCTCCGCGAGCGGTTCGCCTTCTACACCTGGGACGAGCGGACCGGCGAGGTCCGCTGGGTGTGCTCGTTCGACACGACCGAGTCCGACGTGGACGCCTTCGCCGCCGCCCTCGCCGCCGAACTGTCCCCCTGATCCCTCACCACCAACCGCGCCCGCCCCCCCACGCCCGTAGCCGCCGCGCCCGGCGGACCGCCCCTGACCACTCACGCCCGCGGCCGCCCCCGCCCGCCGCGCTTGGTGGGTCGCGCCTGGCGGACCGCCCTTGACCGCTCACGCCCGCGGCCGCTCTCTCGCGTCGCGCCTGACGAAGCGCGCCTGACGAAGCGCGCCTGGCGGGTCGTGGCCGGGCTGGCGACGCGACCCGCCCCGCCCTAGGCGCGGTGGGGGGCGGGGGACGCCGGGGTCTGCGCCTTGTCGCACAGCTCGCGGCAGGCGACCAGGATCCGCTCGACGTCGTCGTCGCTCAGGCCCGCGTGCGTCGACAGCCGGACGATCGTGCGCCGCAGCGACGTCGCCGGCGGGAACAGCGCGGCGCTGAAGATGTCGCGGGCGGCCAGCGCGTCCCGCAGCAGCATCGCCTCGCCCTCCGACCGCGTCTGGAGCGCGATGATCTGCGTGTCGCCCTCCGCCAGGTCGTAGCCGAGCGCGGCCAGGCCGCGGCGCAGCCGCCGGGTGACCGTGCGCAGCCGCTCCCGCCGCCAGGACTCGTCCCGGACGACCTCCAGCGCCGCCGACAGCCCCGCGATGTCGTGCGGGAGCAGCGTCGTGCTGAACACCGACGGGAACGCCGTGTGCTTGAAGTACTCGACGAAGTCGGGACGGTTGCACGCGATCAGCCCGGCCCGCCCCGGGAGCGCCTTGGCGAGGCTCGCGGTGCGGAAGTCCACGCCGCTCTCCAGGCCCAGCTCGCGGGCCAGCCCCTCGCCGCGCTCGCCGTGCGTGCCGAGCGAGTGCGACTCGTCGACCACCAGCAGGCAGCCGTGCTCGCGCGCCACCTCCACCAGGCCCGGCAGCGGGCACACCGAGCCGTCGGTGCTGTAGACGGCGTCGGCGACGATCACGCCCGAGCCGCCGACCTCGATCCGCCGGCGCAGGTGGTCGAGGTCGTTGTGGCGGAAGTAGGCGATCTCGGCGCCCGCCGCCCGCGCGCCCTCCCACAGCGACATGTGCGCCAGGACGTCCAGGTAGACGGGGACGTCGGGCCCCGCGACGACCTGCAGCAGCCCGGTGTTGGCGGCCCAGCCCGACGGGCACAGCACCCCCGCGCCCGCGCCCAGGTGCCGCGCGAACCGCTCGCCCAGCTCGATCTGCGGATGGTCGTCGGGCAGGCAGGGGCCGGGCATCGGCGCGGCGCCGTCGGCCGCGCGCAGGCTCGCGATCATCGCGCCGGTGATCGACGGATGCTCGGCGATGGCCAGGTAGTCGCTGCAGGTGAGCACGATCGCCCTGGTCCCCGGTGCCTTGGCGGGCCGCATGCGGCGCCCGCCCCTGGCGCCGCGGAAGTCCCGGATGCGCTCGCCCAGGCGCTGGTGGGCGCTGGTCATGGTCGTCACACTCCCCCATCGGGTGACGGTCACGGTTGGTAGTGCATGTTAAGCATAGTGTGAAAAGAATCAATGGCGTGGCCCAAAACGGCGCCCGGATCCGGAAAAGTTTGAGTGGAACGAATCATTCCGTTCTGCTAGACTGGAGGCATCGCCAACGACGAGGAGACAGCGCGATGACCACCCCGAACAGCACCCCCGGCACCGGCCTCACCACCGGCTGGGACCTGCTCGACGCCGCCCACGCCGCCCTGCTCGGAACCGTCCGCCGCGTCCCCGCCGGCGCCTGGACGCGCCCCACCCCCTGCGCCGAGTGGAACGTGGCCCAGGTCGTCCAGCACGCCGCCGGAGACCAGCTCGCCTTCGCCGCCGCCATCACCGGTGGGCCCGGCCCCGACTTCAACCCCTTCGCCCCGTCCGGCGTGATCGACGGCGCGCCCGCCGACCTGCTGGAGCCGATGGTCGCCGCCTGCGCCGCCGCGTGGGCCACCGTCGGCGCGGACGCGGAGAGCGTGCCCGTCCCCGTCCCGCCGCACGCCCTGCCCCCGGCCGTCGGGGCGGGCGCCGCCGCGCTGGACGCCGCCGTCCACGCCTGGGACATCGCCAGGGCGACCGGGCAGCCGTCCCCGCTCACCCCCGGCCTCGCGGTCGGCCTGCTCGACGTCGCCCGGCAGATCGTCGAGCCGCTCCGCCGGTACGGCGCCTACGCCCCCGCCATCGAGGGCGCCGGCGACGACGAGACCGCCCTCCTGCACTACCTCGGCCGCGACCCGCACTGGACCGCCTGACCGGTCCGGCGCGGTCCCTCCCCGGGACCGCGCCCGCCCACCAACCTCCCATGGAGCGTTCCCCTCCCCGGCAGCCCACGGTCGCACAGCCGTCAACCGGAACACCGACAACAAGGGTGTGGAGACGATCGCCGCCCCCGCCGGCACGCCCCCCGCCATCCCGACGGCACCCACGACACCGACGACGCCCACGACCCGCGCGGCCTCGGCGGCCCGGCGGAGCGCGATCCGCCGGGCCGCCGCGGGCGTCCTGCTCGCGGCCCTCGCCACCGTCGCGGTCCTGGTCTTCGGCACCGGGCCCGCGCGTCCGGCCCTGACGGCGGTCCGGCACATGCGCTGGGGCTTCCTGCCCGTCCTCGTCCTGCTGGCGGCCCTGCACTACGTGGTCGCGGCGATCGCGCTGCGCGGCGCGTCCGGCCACCGCCTCCCCCTGTACGAGGCGACGCTGACGCAGTTCACCGCCGCCGCCGCCAACCGCGTCACCCCCGGCGGTCTCGGCGCCGTCGCGGTCAACACCCGCTACCTCGTCTGCCGCGGCCTGCCGCTCCCCCGCGCCGCCGTCGCCGTCGCCGTGCTCCAGGCCGCCGGGCTGCCCGCCGACCTGCTGCTCATGGCCGCCGTCCTCGGCGCGGGCGGCGACGACCGCATGCTGGACGCGGCGCGCGTGCACTTCGCGCGCGCCGCCGCGCTCGTCCCGCCGGTCCCGCTGCTGGTCGGCGCCGGGGTGCTGCTCCCCGCCGCCGTGCTGACCGGCCGCCGCGCCGCCCGCTCCGCCCTCGTCGGGCGCGCGGTCGCGGGGTTCGCCGACCTGTGCCGCCGCCCCCGCGACCTCGCCGTCACGCTCGGCGCGTCCGCGACGACCACGTTCATCCTCGCCCTGGCGTTCGCGCTCAGCGTGTGGGCCGTCCCCGCGACCGGCGCCGGGCCCGGCGACGTCTCCGCCCTGCTCGCCGCCTACCTCGTCGGGGCCGCGGCGGGTTCGGCCGTGCCCTCGCCCGGCGGCGTCGGCTCCACCGAGGCCGCGCTCGTCGCCGCGCTCGCGGCGCTCGGCATCCCCGCCGGGCCGGCGCTGCAGGCGGTGCTGCTGTTCCGCGCGATCACCTTCTGGGCGCCCGTCCCGGTGGGCCTCGCCACGTGCCGGACGCTCCGCCGGTGAACCCGCCCGGCGCCTTTACGTTGTAGATCATTAATGGGCTCCCCTGCGCGGGGGAGGCGGTTCCCCCGGAGAGGCGATCCGCGCGGCCGGTCCGCACTGCGATCTTGAGGGCATGAGCACAGTCCTCACCGCCCGTGCGGGCGCGGCCTGGCGGGCCGCGCACGAACCCGTCGCCGGCGTGCCCCGCTGGGCGCGGACCGCCGCCCTCGCCATCCCGTTCCTCGTCCTGCCCTCCAGCCTCTGGCGGATCGTCGGCGTCACCCTCCACGTGCCGATCGTCAACGGCGCCGACGACGCCGGGGCCGACGGCAACCTGCCGTCCTGGCTGCCCGGCGAGGTCTACGTGGTGCTGCTGTCGCTGCTGTCGGAGGGGCTCGCTTTCACCGCGGTCGGCCTGGTCTGCACGTGGGGCGAGGTGTTCCCCCGCTGGGTGCCCTTCCTGCGCGGACGCCGCGTCCCGACGCTCGGCGCCGTCATCCCCGCCGCGCTGGGCGCGGCCATCCTGACTCCCCTGTGGGGGACCCTGGCCGTGTTCGTCCCCTGGGAGAAGACCGTCCAGGGCCGGCCCGTCGAGGGCTCGGACCCGATGGACCTGGGCACCTGGGAGGGCGTGCTCGCCTACGGCGCCTACCTGCCGCTCGTGCTGTGGGGCCCGCTGCTGGCCGCCGTGACCGTCGCGTACTGGCGCCGCCGCCGCGCCGCCGGATGAGGGCACGAAGAAGGGGCGGACGCGGGCGTCCGCCCCTTCTCTCGTCAGCCGGTCCTTCAGGACAGGGAGTGCACCAGCTTGGCGGAGCCGCTGAAGGCCGGCAGGTAGCCGAGCCTCTGGCCCAGGGCGGTCGGGTGGTAGGACGACTCGATCGGCAGGGTCACCGAGTTGAGCCAGTCGTCGCCGGAGCACAGCTCGTGGCCGGCGAACTCGTCCCGCACGTCGGAGAAGGTGAAGCCGGCGCGGCCGGTCGCCGAGGAGACCGTGGTGTCGAGGGCGTCGGCGGCGCCGTTGAGCGCGGTGCGCTTGGTGTTGCTCAGCCCCACGCACACTTTGACGATCTTGTAGAGCCGCGGGTAGCCGAGCACCACGACGCGCGCGGAGGGCGCCTTCACCCGGATCTTGGAATAGATCGAGTCGAGCCGTCCGGGGAGGGTGTTCCTGATATAGGTCTTGGCGTTGTCCACCGCGGTCAGGCACGCCGACTCCGACTGGAGCACGCAGACCTGCATGACGTCGGAGAATCCGGCGTCGTTCCCGCCGACGGTGATGCTCACGAGGTCGGTGGAGGAGTTGAGCGAGTCCAACTGGCCGCTCGCGACCGTGTCGGTGGTCGCCCCGGAGCACGCGGCGAACCTGAACGAGCCGGTGGAGTGCGACGCCGCCCAGAGCTTGGGGTAGGCGTTGGCGCTGCGGTTGCAGTCCCCGCTGGCGGGGTCGTAGTCTCCCGCGCCCGTGCCGGAGGAGTAGGAGTCGCCGAGGGCGACGTAGTCGGGGCCGGCCGCCGAGGCGGTGGCGGGCAGGGCGAGCGAACCGGCGGTGAACGCCGCCACTCCGAGTGCGATCAGACAGGGGCGGGGAAGGCGCATCTGAACTCCGGGGCCGGGTATCGAATTGTGTCGATCTCCTTGTACCCGGCCCGCCATTCCGTGAAGCCCACGGCCTGATCAACAATCTTTGGCAGTTTTCGCCCTTGCCGCTCCCAATTGCCCCACAATAGCCGCTTCGTCCCACCAAGAATTCGCGGCACGTTCAGCGGAATGGCGGAAACGGCCAGGACCGGCCAAGATCGGCCGGTCAGTCGCAGCGGGCGGTCATCCCGCCGTCCACGACGATCTCCGTGCCGGTCACGAACCGCGCCTCGTCGGAGGCCAGGAACAGCGCCGCGTGGGCGGTGTCGCGGCCGTCCCCCATGAACCCGAGCGGGATGCGGTTCAGCCGCTCGCGGAGCAGCCGTCCCACGTTGCCGCCGGTGCGCTGGGCCGCGAGGCGCGCCTCGACCATCGGCGTGTGGAGCTGGCCCGGCACGACCGTGTTGACCCGGATGCCGTGCTCGGCGTGCTCGACGGCGGTGACCCGCGACAGCTGGATCACCCCGGCCTTGGCCGCCGCGTAGGCGGCCTGCGGCGAGCCGGTGTAGCGGATCCCGGACGTGGAGGCGATGTTGACGATGGCCCCGCCGCCCTGCTCGCGCATCACCGGCAGGACGCTCCGGCAGGCGAGGTAGGCGCTCGTGAGGTTGAGGCCGAGCTGCCCGTCCCAGGTCCGCTCGTCGAGGTCGGCCGCGCCGCCCGGACGCGACCCGCCGACGTTGCAGACCAGCACGTCGATCCGCCCGTAGACGGCCTGGCACGCCTCGGTCATCGTGGCGACGGCGGCGGCGTCGGTCACGTCGCACTCGTAGGGGCGGCCCTCTCCCCCGGCCTCCCCGATCAGCTCCATGGTCCGGGCGAGGGACGCGGCGTCCCGGTCGACCGCGAACACCCGGGCGCCCTCGCGCGCGAACACGACGGCGGTCGCGCGCCCGTTTCCCCAGCCCGGCCCCGCGCTGCCCGCGCCGGTGACGAGGGCGACCTTGCCCGCCAGCCTGCCTTCCACCCTGCTCTCCGGTCCGCTGGTCACGCGTTCCCTCCCACCGCGGCGGCGGCCGAGGGCGCGGGCTCCGCCGCGGCCGGGCCGTCCTCGGCGGGGGCGCGCCCGGACAGCACCAGCAGCGCCCGCTCGCGGTCGAAGACGCCCTCCCACGCGCTGACGACGATGCTCGCCAGCATCTGCCCGCACAGGCTCACGATGCCGCGCATCATCGACAGGAACCGGTCGACGCCGAAGATCAGCATGATGCCCGCGACCGGGACGGTGCCCGTGGTCGACAGCGTGGCCGCCAGGAGCACGAAGCCCGCGCCGGCGATCCCGGCGCCGCCCTTGGAGGTCAGCAGGAACACCGCGAGCAGGCCGAGCTGCTGCCAGATCGACAGGTCGATGTCGAAGGCCTGCGCGATGTAGAGGCCCGCGAACCCCATGTAGAGGCAGACGCCGTCGGAGTTGAACGCGTACCCGGACGGGACGACGAGCCCGACGATCGGCTTCGGGCAGCCGAGCCGCTCCAGCTTCTCGATGAGCTGCGGCATCACGGCCTCGTAGTTGGCGGTGCCGAGGGTGATGAGCAGTTCGTCCTTGAAGTAGCGGTACAGCGGCAGGACGCGGATGCCGCAGATCCGGGCGACGGTGCCAAGCACGACGAGGCAGAAGACGATCCCGGTCAGCCAGAACAGCCCGACGAACGTGCCGAGGCTGGTCAGCGTCTTCGTCCCGAACTTGCCGGTGGTGTAGGCCATCGCGCCGAACGCGCCGAACGGCGCCAGGTACATGACGAGCTTGACGATGCCGAAGACGGCCTCGCCGACCCGCTCGACGCCGCGTCCGATGGGGGCGCCGCGCTCGCCCATCATCTTGACGGCGATCGCGAACAGCACCGAGACCAGCAGGATCTGCAGGACGTTGCCGTCCACGAACGCGCCGACGACGCTGTCGGGGATCGTGTTGACCAGGAAGTCGTACCAGTGCTGGTGCTCGCCCTCGGAGGCGTACTCGCTCGCCTTCCCCGCGAGCTTGATGGCGTTCGGATCCGCGTGGACGCCGTCCCCGGGCCGCAGGACGTCCATCACCACCAGGCCCATGATCAGCGCGATCGTGGTGACGACCTCGAAGTAGACCAGCGCCTTGACGCCGATCCGGCCCATGCCCGCGAGCGCTCCCGCCGAGACGACGCCGGTGACGATCGTGCAGAAGATCACCGGCCCGACCAGCATCCGGATCAGCGAGATGAAGCCGTCGCCGAGTGGTTGCAGGGACGCTCCCGCGTCCGGCGCCGCGAGGCCGAGCGCGGCGCCGAGGGCGAGGGCGACCAGGACCGTCAGCCAGAGTCGCGTGGTGAAGGCGGTCCGTAGGAGGGAAGCGGCACGGGACATCGCGGTTCCTCTGTTCGCCAGTCGCACAGTTGTACGTCAGTTAGATGGTGAGTGTGACCGACCTCTCCGACCAGGTCAAGAGGCAGTGTGCGACGGCGGGGTTGGGAATCGGTGGGAGCGGCCCGAGGGGGCTCAGGGGGCGGGGACGAAGCCGATGTCGCGGGAGATCGCGTCCGCCGTCCGGAGCAGCAGCGGGACCTGGTGCTCGCGCAGCTCGTCCACCGACACCCGTCCGGCGTTGGCCGAGACGTTGATGGCCGCGATCACGGCGCCGCTCCCGTCGCGCACCGGCGCCGCCGCCGAGCGCACGCCCTCCTCGCGCTCCCCGTCCACCAGCGCGTAGCCCCGCTCCCGCACCCGGTCCAGCTCCTTCTCCAGCTCGCCGGGGTCGGTGATCGTGTGCGGGGTGAGCGGCTCCAGGGCGACGGCCGCGAGGTGCTCGCGCAGCGCGTCCGGCGGCAGCGCGGCCAGCAGCACGCGCCCCATGGACGTGGGGTAGGCGGGCAGCCGCGAGCCCACGTTGAGCACGATCGACATGCTCCGGTTGGCGGGGACGCGGGCGACGTAGACGATCTCCCCGCCGTCCAGGGTGGCGGCCGAGCACGACTCGCGCACCTCGTCGGCCAGCCGCCGCATGTGCGGCTGGGCCCGGTCCCAGATCGGCAGCGAGGCGAGGTAGCCGTACCCGAGCCGCAGGACGCGCGGCAGCAGCCGGAACCGGCGGTCGTCCACCTCGGCGAATCCGAGCCGGACGCAGGTCAGAAGGATGCGCCGCGCGGTCGCGCGCGACAGCCCGGTCAGCTCGGCCGCCTCGCTGACGGTCAGCGACGGGTGCTCCGCCGAGAACGTCTCCAGCACGCGGAACGCCTTCTCGACCGAGTCGATCACATCGGGGTCCTGCCTTGACATCCCTGACTCCCGCCCTCAAAGTATTCTACTGACGTACACATGTTCGTCAGTAGAACAAACCTACCCGCTGCCGCCAGCTCCCGGCAGGGGAAACACACCGATCGGGAGGGTCCACCGTGGCGGAAGGTCTGCTCTACGTCCTGTCGCAGCCGCGCGACGGCGACGAAGCGGCGTTCCACGACTGGTACGACACCGAGCACGGCCCGGCCAGGCTCGCCCTGCCCGGCGTCCATCGAGGCCACCGGTACCGCGCCGGCGACGGCGAGGTGCCGTCCTGGCTCGCATGGTACGACCTTGACCTGGCCGTCCTCCACACCCCCCGCTACCGCGACCTGCGCGAACACCGCAGCGACCGGGAGCGGTCGGTGATCGCGGCGCTGGAGGTCTTCGAGCGCCGCGTCTACCGGCTGCTGGCCGAGCACGGCGCGCCCGGCACCGCTCCCCCGCCGCTGCTGCTGGCACGGTCCCTCGCGGTCGAGCCCGAGCACGCGGCCGACGTCGACGAGTGGTACGAGCGCGAGCACGTCCCCGCCCTGCTCGCGATCCCGGGCTGGCGCCGCGTCCGCCGCTTCGCCCTGGAGGACGGCGACGCGCCGCGCCTGCTCGCCCTGCACGAGATCGACGACCCGTCGGTCTTCGACACCGAGACCTTCCGCGCCGCGACGGACACGCCGTGGCGCACCGAGATCATGCGGCGCGCGCTCGCGAACGAGCGCCGCCTGTTCACCTACCACTCCACCTTCCAGCCGGACGGCGCGCCCGCCGCCGGGAACACCCGCTGAACCACACACAACCGGGGGACATGAATGCCAGCCCGCGTCGACGCGCTCCGGCCAGCGGACCTGACCGACGAGCAGCGCGCGCTCTACGACCGGCTGCTCGACAGCGCCCGCGCCACCGGCCCGCGCCCCTTCCCGCTCGCCGACGACGAGGGCCGCCTGCGCGGCCCCTTCAACGGCATGCTGCTCAGCCCGGAACTCGGCGACTCCCTCCAGGAACTCGGCAACGCCGTCCGCTACCGGACGGGCTTCACCGCCCGGCAGAAGGAACTGGCGATCCTCACCGTCGCGGCGCAGGAGCACTCCGAGTACGAATGGGCCGTCCACGCCCACGCGGCGCGGGGGGCCGGGCTCACCGAGGAGCAGATCGAGGCCGTCCGCGCGGGCGCCGCCTGCCCGCTGGAGGACCCGTCCGAGACCGCCGTGCTCGCCGCCGCCCGCGAACTGGCCGCCACCGGCGACCTCACCGACACCGCCTTCGCCGAGGCCACCGCCGCCCTCGGCCTGAACCTCCTGTACGAGCTGGTCACCCTCGTCGGCTACTACCGCCTGATCGCCTGCCAGCTCCGCGTCCTGCGCGTCACCGACTGACCCGCCCTACCGCGGGGTGGACATCGTCCCCTCGACCCAGACTCCCGCGCCCCGGACGTCCACGCCGACCGTGACCGCGTCCGCCCCGCCGTTCCACCACACCGCCCTCTCCTCCCCCGCTCCCACCATCCCCCCGCCCACCTCGGCGTCGCCGACGCGCACAACAAAGGAGACCCCCTCCCTGGACGCGCGGTCGCGGACGACGAGCCTGCGCCCCGGCGGCACGAGCACGTCCTGGCAGTGCAGCCAACCGCCGGGCGCCCAGCACAGGAACCGCACCCCCGAATCGGCGCGCCCTCCGCGCGGCCCCCGCGCCTGCGCCGGCGTCCCGACCGGCGTCGGCGGCGCGAACGCGATCGCCACGAACCCCGCCACCGCCGCCAGCAAGATCGTCCGATTCATCACCCCTCCGCTCGTCCCACCCTGCAGAAAGCTACGCCCAGCACCCGCCCCCGCACACACAGTGGCGAAAAACCGGAGCCCCCGAATCTCGCGGCGCCCGCGCGCCGGGGCGCCGCCGCGTCCCGGCGGCGGTTGTCTAGCCTGGGGGGATGCATGACGACGGGACGCTCGCCGAACGGCTCCGGGAGTTCGCGGCGGCGCGCGAGTGGGAGCGGTTCCACACGCCGAAGAACCTCGCGATGGCCCTCGCCGGCGAGGTCGGCGAGCTGGTCGCGGAGTTCCAGTGGCTCACCCCGGAGGAGTCGGCGGCGGTGATGGCCGACCCGGAGTCGGCCCGCCGCGTCCGGGCCGAGCTGGGCGACGTCGCCATCTACCTCACCCGGCTCGCCGACGTCCTCGGCGTCGACCTGGACCGCGCCGCGCACGACAAGCTGGACGAGAGCGGGCGGCGCTACGACGCCGCGTCCTACCGGGGATCCGCGCGCAAGGCCCCGCCCCTGAACCGGTGAGGAATGTCGGCGGCCGCCGATAGCCTCTCCCCGTAAGGAGTTGCGGCCCGACGGGCTTCCCCCTCCCCGACTGATCACGGGCACGGGATACGCCCCCATACCGCACGAGAATTTCGTGCTGCCTGGGGGATGTTCCCTTGACGGTCTTCCGTCGTACCGCCGCGTCGTTGCTGTCACCCGCCGAGCGGAGGTTCTCGCAGGTCCTCGCCGAGCAGATGAAGATGCGGGACGGGCTCAACGTCTCGGCGTCGGAGGTGCGGTCGTGGGAGCGCAGCCTCCCCGTGGTCGCCCAGGACCTCGTCGAGGCGGGCCTCGGCCAGGTCGAGATGCTCATCGAGTACAGGCTGCCGCTGACGAGCAAGCGCGCCGACGTCGTCCTCGCGGGGGTCGACCGGCGCACCGGCGGCGACGCGTATGTGGTCGTCGAGCTGAAGCAGTGGAGCCGCGCCGAGGTGTGGGACGAGGACCCGACCCGCGTCCTCGTCCACAACATGACGGGAAGGCCGAAGCTCCACCCGGCCCTCCAGGCCAAGGGGTACACCGACTACATCTACGGCTTCCTGGTGGAGCTGGCCGACAGGCCCGAGGCGCTGCACGCCGTCGCGTACCTGCACAACGCGGCCCGGGGCGACGTCGTCGACCTCTACGACGCCGTCGAGGACGACCGGACCCGGCTGTTCACGCAGTCGACGCGCGGCGCGTTCGTCGACTACCTGCGCGACCGGTTCGCGCCCGCCCCCGGCCGCGCCGCCGCCGACCGGTTCCTGAGCAGCGAGGTCCGGCCGTCCAAGCAGCTGCTCGCGCACGCGGCGCGGGAGATCCGCGACCGCGACCAGTTCGTGCTGCTGGACGAGCAGCGGCTGGCGTTCGAGATCGTCCTGCACGCGGTCGAGCGGGCGCGCCGGGAGGACCTGAAGACCGTCGTGGTGATCACCGGCGGGCCCGGGAGCGGCAAGAGCGTGATCGCGCTCTCGCTGCTCGGCGAGCTGTCCCGGCGGGGCCTGCCGGTGCTGCACGCCACCGGCTCCAAGTCGTTCACGGAGACGATGCGCCGCCACGTCGCCAAGGGCTCCCCGCGCACGAAGGCGATGTTCAAGTACTTCAACAACTTCATGGAGGCCGAGCGGAACGATCTTGAGGTTCTGGTCTGCGACGAGGCGCACCGCATCCGGAAGGTGTCGGCGAACCGGTACACGCCCGCCCGCCTGCGCACCGGCCGCCCCCAGGTCGACGAGCTGATCGACGCGGCGCGGGTGCCGGTGTTCCTGCTGGACGGGCAGCAGAACGTCCGGCCGGGTGAGATGGGGACGCTGGAGGAGATCCGCGAGCACGCCCGTTCGAAGGGGCTGAGCGTCCAGCACGTCTCGCTGGACGAGCAGTTCCGCTGCGGCGGGAGCCGCAAGTACGAGGAGTGGGTGCTGCGGCTGCTCGGCCTGCACGAGGGCCCGGCGGAGCCGTGGACGGGCGACGACGACTTCGAGGTCTCCCTCGCCGAGTCCCCTGGCGAGTTGGAGGCGCTGCTGCGCGTCCAGCACGAGGCGGGACGCACCGCCCGGATGACCGCCGGGTTCTGCTGGCGGTGGAGCGACCCCCGCAAGGACGCCGGAGCCTATGAGCAGTCGCTCGTCCCGGACGTGGTGATCGGGGACTGGGCCCGGCCGTGGAACGTCAAGGGCGACCGGTCCATCGGCGACGCGCCGCCGAGCGAGCTGTGGGCCACAAACCCCGGCGGGTTCGGGCAGGTCGGGTGCGTCTACACCGCGCAGGGATTCGAGTACGACTGGAACGGCGTGATCCTCGGACCCGACCTGGTGTACCGCGACGGGCGGCTCGTCCCGAGGCGCGGGGCGAGCCGCGACCCGGCGCTGCGCCCGAAGACCGTCACCGACGCGGAGGCGGCGGGGCTGATCCTCAACACCTACAAGGTGCTGCTGACCCGGGGCATGGCCGGGACGCTCATCTACTCCGTGGACGAGGAGACACAGAAGTTCCTGACAAGCCTGCTCGGCTGACCGAGCGCTCGTACTCGCGGACCAGCGCTTCGAAAGGCATGCGCGGCCAGCGGCTGAGCGCACCGGTGTACCGGTCGACGACGAGCAGCGGACCGGGTTCATCGGTCACGCTCTCGACCGGCCGGGCGACGAACCCGCCGGGGAACTCCGCGACGGCCAACGGCACGGAACGCCCGCGACGGCGGAGCCAGGCGTCCGCACGGCGCCACGCCTCCGCCCGGTCGACGACCACCGGACGCACCGAGTAGGCGGCCAGAACATGGTCGACCCCTCGCAGCGTCCGGCAGTCGGGGGTGCCGCAGCCACGGCAGATCTCGCGCCCGTAGGGGTCGTCGCCGGGACGGTGCACCGCGAGCACGCGCGTCATGGCCGTGCCGCAGGCGAGCACCAGCCCGCGCGCCTGGCCGACGAACCTCCGGCTGTCCGGATCGAGCCGCCCGTCCTCCACGAGGACGGCGTCGATCGCGTGCGGGTCCGCGCGCAGCGCGGCGGTCATCGCGGCGTGCACGCCCTTGCCGACCTCGGTGTGCGTCCAGGACGCCGGGCCGCTCACGCGGCGAACACGGCGGTGACCGTGCGGCCGTCGGCGTTGCCGTGCCAGCCCCAACTCCGGGCCGTGAGCGAGACGGTGCGCAGCCCGCGCCCGCTCTCGGCGGACTCGTCCGCGTCGGTGACGGCGGGCTCATCCGGCCCGCCCTGGTCGGCGACCGACACCACGACCACGCGGCCGCACCGGGCGACCTCGACGGCGAACGTCCCGCCGTCCAGGCCGGACCTGGTGTGCCGGATCGCGTTGGCGGCGAGTTCGTCGGCGGCGAGCAGGACATCGTCGAGGCGGGGGCATCCGGCCAGCAGGCAGCCGACGAACCGCCGGACGGCACGGGCCTGCTCGGGACCGCCGGAGAAGGTCCGCCGCCAGAGCAGCGGCACGGACTCTCTCGCCAAGAGCACTACCGGTGACATGGGAACACCTCTGATCATGTCGGGAACGGCATTGCGGGATGTGTCGAGTCACTCCTCTTCCACGAGGCAAGCGTCACAGCCGGTCGAGTCACAGGCACGGAGAATCGGCATTCGCATGGCCCGGGGAGCCATTCGGCACATCGGTAGGAGGTACATGCGATGCGCGCACGTGCGAAATTCGCACGTGCGGATTCGTCCAGCACACCGCCGACCTGCCCATTTGTCGCGACGCCTCGACTACCGACCGCTACAGTCCCGGACAGTGCGGTAACTCAGAGTCAGCCGCCGAAGGCGCTGTCCCCGGGAGGCGGTCATGCCGAGCCCCTACGTCCGCCGCCGCCAGCTGGCGGCCGAGATCCGCAAGCTCCGCGAGAGCCACGGCCTGACGACCGACGACCTGGCCCGCCTCGTCTTCCACTCCCGGACGAAGATCACCCGCCTGGAGACCGCCCAGGTCCGCCCCGACCTCGTCGACATCATGAACATGCTCGACACCCTGGAGATCACCGGCAGCAAGTACGACAGGCTCCTCAAACTGGCCCGCGAGGCCGCCCAGAAGGGCTGGTGGGACAAGTACGGCATGTCCATGGGCCCCCGCCAGAAGCTCGCGGCCGACCTGGAGTACAACGCCGACACCGTCCGCTGCTACGACCAGACCGCGATGCCGGGCGCCTTGCAGTGCCCCGAGTTCATCGACGCCCTCGTCGCCCTGGACGAGAGCCAGCGCACCCTCGACTACCGGCCGAGCCGGATGGCGGAGGCCCGCGCACAGCGGCAACGTGAACTGCTCCGACCGGACGGCCCGCACCACGAAACCATCCTGGACGAATGCGTCATCCAGAGGCTGGCAGTTCCCTCACAGGCAATGGCGGCTCAGCTCAGGCACATGATCACAGTCATCTCCACCGAGGAACGGATCACTATCCGTGTCCTCCTACACGATGCCCGCATCCCCGGCGGCCATCTCCCGCAGTCATCTTTCTGCCTCTACACATTTCCCGAAGCAGGTGACCCCCCGATAGGGGTGGTCGACACCATCGCCACCGACCTGATCGTCACCCAGCGAGGTGAGGTCGCACGCTACGCCCGGATGTACGACCGGCTCAGAGCAGCTGCCTTGACCACCAAGGACAGCCTCGACTTCCTCAACCGGGTAGCCAATCACATCACCGATCGGACAGGATCGGGATTATGACCAAGAACTTTCGGGGCTGGCGCAAGTCCCGTCACAGCAACCCCGACGGCCACTGTGTTGAGGTCGGTCGTGCAGCAGATGGGACCATCGGTGTACGTGACACCGAACTCCACGGCATGGGCCCGATCGTGGAGTTCACCAAGGACGAATGGCTGACCTTTCTTCACCAGATCCGATCGGATCGCGGCTAGCACCTCGCTTCCGGTGGTCACCTCATCATCCTCCTCCGCCCAAGCGGCACGCGAACGGCTTGGTGCCCGGCTCCGCGAACTGCGCGAAGCCGCCAAGATCACCCCGAAGGTCTTCGCGGCTCAGGCGGGCTGGAAGAACACCGTGGTCATCTCGCAGGTCGAGAAGGGCCGAAGGAGCATCACGGCAGCCCACATCGATCTCTGGTGCCGCATCGCCGAGGCCCCATCGCACCGGCAGCGGGAACTCGAAGCGGAGCAGGCAGCAGTGGTCGGGATGTGGCTGAGTTATGCCGAGCTGAACCTGGCGGGGCTAAAGGGCCAGCAGGATCGAGTCAGGGGCCGCTACGACAAAGCCCGCCTCATTCGTGCCTACTGCACGAGAGGCATCCCCGGATTGATGCAGACGGCCGGCTACATCACGACGGCTCTCACCGCCGCCTGGATGGAGCAGGCCGTCGAGGTCGATGACATCGCCGAGGCGGTTGCCGCGCGCCTGGACCGGCAGGCGGTTCTCCGGCTTCCCGGAAAGCGGTTCGTGTTCCTCCTGGAGGAAGATGTCCTCTGGCATCGGGTTACCACCCGGACGACCCACCTCGAACAACTTGAGCACGTACTCGCGGCCATGCGGCTTCCGTCCGTGGCACTCGGCGTGATCCCGCGGACAGCGCGCCGCGAGGTCAGGGGGTTCGGAGTATGGCCCGAGGAGACGTTCTTCATAACCGACGAAACAGAGGTGAATGTCGAGTTGGTCTCGGGTTACCTCTCACTCACTCAGCCTGCCGAGATCGCGATGTACGTCGCCTCCTTCGACAGGCTGCGGACGCTCGCGGTCCATGGTCGAAGCGTAGTCGAGCTGGTCCATGCCGCAATGGGCGCCCTGACGTCGAATCCATCGCCGGGCGAAGGTGCTGAAGGTAGCACCCCACCCGAACCTGAGCCCTCTCGAAGGCGGGAAGAATGATCGAGTTTGTCGGTCAAGACCCAGAAAGTGTTGATCTCAAGTGCCCTGCGGTATGGCGAGACAAGGAAACCCGTCGGATCTACTTTCAGGGAAAGACCGAAACCGATCCCGAGGTGCTGGCAAGGCTCGCCAGAGACATTCCTCCGGCCGCTGACGAGTCCATCGTCTGGCTCGGCGAGAACATGATCCCGACCATCGGGGAGGCGATCGGCGGCACCTACGACGAGGGCAGGAGCGGCACCGCCCCGTGACCGTGGAGGACCTGGTCATGGGTGCGAAGCACTCAGCGATCCACTTGGAGATGCGCGACACCTACACGCCCGGCCATCCGGCGTACCTCGACTGGCTCAACGGTGGTACCGGACGGTACGACCGCACTCCGTTCACGGACCTGGTGCGCGACCTCGTCAGCCGGGGAGTAAGGATGCGGCGCGCCCGCGTCGTCTCCGAGCCGCTGAGCCGGGAGATCCAGTGGGAGCACATGATCACCGACGAGAACATCGAGGCGGGAGAGGAGGTCCGCTGGCTCCCGAGGACCCAGGCGTTCGACCTGTTGCTGCCCGGTGCTGACTTCTGGCTCGTGGACAGCCGGGTCGTCGCCTACAACTTCTGCGCCGGAGATGGCACCGATACCGGAGAAGAAGTGTTCACCAGCGCTCCTGACGCGGTCGCCCGGTGCCTGCTCGCCTTTGAGCAGGTGTGGGAACGCGCCGTACCCCATGTCGACTACAGGCCGCCGACCACATAGCTGCTAAAGCCTGCTAATTCTCTGGCCTTCGACCCAGGGCACGGGGCAAAGTCGATCCAGGTGGCGCGATTCGTACCTGATCGCCGTTCTGGAGGCCTACCCGATGGCTCGAAACATTTTGTCGCACCGACATTCTCGAAGCTCCCCGGGAGAGGGAAGCCTCGTGCATGAGCTGATCGTCAGCCCCTATATGGGTCGTTTCGTCATGGTAAAGCCCGGCCGAAAGGAGGGCGGGACCATGCCCGCGTATCTGTATCGGGAACTGGCCGAGACCGCCCCGACGTCACCGTGTCCGGACTGGCTGGTGAAGGCAGCGCGGCAGGCCTGGCACACCGAGCTGGAGGGCAGACCGCTCGCGCCTGCCGTCCTGGTTCGGGATGACCCGGGCCTGGGCTACGGCCGGGCCTCGTGGGAGCTGAACCTCGGTTGCAACTACGACTGCGAGCACTGCTACCTCGGAATCAAGGACTTCGCGGGGCTGGAGTTGCCGGAGCGTGTCCGCGTTCTGCACACGTTGCGGGACGCCGGGGTGCTGTGGCTCCAGCTGACGGGTGGGGAGCCGATGGTGGACCGGCTGTTCACCGAGACCTATGCCGCCGCCTACGACCTCGGCATGATGCTGACGGTCCTCTCCAACGGGTCCCGTCTGTTCCTCCCGAAGGTGCTCGACCTGCTGACGGAACGCCGGCCGGACCGCGTCACCCTCAGCGTCTACGGCGCGACGGAGGAGAGCTACGACGGGCTGACCCGGCGTAAGGGCGCGTACAGGCTCTTCAAGAAAGGCTTGGATGCGGGCCACGAGGCGGGTCTGCCCCTTTCCCTATCGATGATCGTGACGCGCCACAACGCCCACGAGGTACCCATGATGCGCCACATCGCGGAGCGGATCGGCGCACCGATGGAGGAGTACACGAACATGGTGCCGACGATCTACGGCGGGGACGAGACGCTGCCCACCCAGTCGGCCGAACACCTACGAAGGCGGAAGCCGTTCACCGGCTGCAACGCCGGTCACACGTTCTTCCACGTCAACCCGTTCGGAAGGGCGTCGATCTGCAAGGTCGGCCGCGACCCCGCCGTCGACCTTCTCGCCGAAGGCGTCGAGGGCCTGTCGCGGCTCGGCGCGATCGCCGACTCCCTGCTGCTACGGCAGGGCGGATGCACCGGCTGCGGGCTCCAGGGGACCTGCGGTACCTGTATGCCGCTCGTACAGCTGTACCGCAAGGCCGAGGCGCCCCTGGCCACGTACTGCCAGCACCGAGAGAAGGAGGAGTCTGTATGACCGTCCCATCGTTCGCCGATCCCACGAATCCCACGGAGAGCCTGCCCACGGGCCCGGCCGTGCCGGTCGCAGTCGAGGTGCCCGGGGTCTCGCTCATCGCGAATGTCGATGCCCTGTCGGTGGGCAACGTGTGTTCGTGTGCCGCCGGAGACGACAACCCGTTCTGACCTGCGCCGATCAGGGCCCCGGATCGCTTCGGCGGTTCGGGGCCCCTTCGCCTCCGGCCGTCATTAGCCTGCGAGGCATGGGTTTTCGGTGGGACTGGCTCGGGCCCGTGATGCGCGCACCGTATGTCCCGGCGCTCGGGCCGATGCCGCCCGAGGCCGTCACCGCGGAACTCTTCGACGCTGTACTGGAGATCGCCCGTACCGGACGGTTCCTGCCTTATGACAAGGATCGCCGCTGGATGGCGAGCAAGGACGAGTACGTCCTTGTCGACGAAGTCGTGCACACCCCGTTGGAGACGATCGTCCCCGTGCTGACCTCGCGCGGCGGTGGACTCGTGAAGCTCTACCGGTACGCCGCGCACGACCCCGATCTCAGCGCGTTGAGGCGGCTTGGCGAGCGGATCGCCCGGGACCACGGGGCGGGCAGCCGGGTGATCTGGTTCTCCGACCACGCCGATCAGGCGCACGGCAGGATCATGGTGAAGCGCTTCTCTTCGGACGACGACCAGGCCGCCGACGACGGGGTGCGGGATCTGACGGACTGCCCGGTCGCCGACACCTTCGACGCGTTCGCCGGAGAGATCGGGCCGGAGGGCTTTCAGTTCCTGTGTCAGCGTCTCAAGGCGGGGCATCGGGACGGCCCCATCCTCGTGACGGTCGCCGACGACCGGATCGTCGGCGGGCTCGGACCGCTTTGCGCGGTGGTCGGGCCGGATGGGCGGGTCATCCAGCAGCCCGCTTACTTCGCCGTCCACCCGGACTACCGGGGCCGAGGCTACGGCCGGAGGCTGTGGCGGGCCTCGATGGCCTGGGGCCGCGCGCGTGGGGCCGACGTCAAGGTCCTTCAGGCGGCCCGCGGAAGCGCCGCCGAGGCCCTCTACCTGGCCGAAGGGCTGGAGACGCACGGCTACCTCTGCCAGAGGTAGCAGGTTAGAAGGGGCAGGTGGGGAGGTCGGGGATCGGGGGGGTGGTCCAGGTCGGGGAGACCGAGGTGGCGGGGAACCAGCCCCAGCCCTCGTTCTGGTAGCGGTCGTCGCCCTGGGTGTAGAGCCAGGCGGTGGCGGGGTCGGTGGAGCCCTGGCGTTGGCAGACGAACCAGTTGCTGGTCGATCTGAGGTAGCCGGTCGTGGGGCCGGAGGTCGGTTCCTGGTAGAGCGGGCCCGGGCGGGCGGTCTGGCAGGACCAGGTGTCGAAGCTGCGGCCGGTCGGGTCGGTCACCCGTCTGGTCGCGTGCGTGCAGTGGGCGGCCGGTGCGGACGCGGTCGGGGTGGCGGATTTGGTGGGTGCGGCGGCGGGGGTCGACGGGTCGTGGATGAGGAACGCTCCCGTGATCAGGGTGACGAGGAGGGCCGCCGTGGCCGCGCCCGCCCAGATGGGCCAGGGTGAGCGGCGGGGTGGGGGCGGGGTTTCCTGGTGATGACTCACCATTTGGGTTACTTCGGGGGGTAGCCACTGGTCTGGGGTGGCCTCCGTGGTCAGGCGTTCGAGGATCTCGGGCGGCGTCGGGCGGGCGGCGGGGTCCTTGGCCAGGCAGGACGCGGCGATGTCGTGGATCGCGGGCGGGAGGCCGGTCAGGGTCGGTTCGCCGTGGACGATCCGGTACATCAGGGTGTGGGCCGGGCCCTCGCCGAAGGGGCGGACGCCCGCCGCGTGGCACAGGACCGCTCCCAGCGCGAAGACGTCGGCGGGCGGGCCGACGTCCGCGCCGGTGATGTGCTCGGGGGCCATGAAGCCGGGGGTGCCGACGGAGCCGCCGGTGCGGGTCAGCGCGGTGCCCTCGTCGGCCTGGGCGATGCCGAAGTCGATCACGCGGGGGCCGTCGGGGGCCATGATGATGTTGGACGGCTTCAGGTCGCGGTGCACGAGCCCGGCGGCGTGGATCGCCTCCAGCGCCTCGGCGAGGCCCGCGCCGAGCACGCGCAGGGAGTGCTCGGGGAGGGCGCCGTGCTCGGCGACGACGGCGGCGAGGGACGGGCCCGGGACGTAGGCGGTGACCAGCCACGGCGGGTCGGCGTCCAGGTCGATGTCGACCACCTGCGCGGTGTGGAAGCCGCCGACCCGGCGGGCGGCTTCGGCCTCGCGGGCGAACCGGCGGCGGAAGCCCTCGTCGGAGCCGAGTTCGGCGCGCACGACCTTCACCGCGACGGCGCGTCCGCCCGGCGAGTGGCCGAAGAACACCTCGCCCATGCCTCCGGAGCCGAGCCGTCCCGACAGGCGGTAGCGGCCGATCGTCTGTGGATCGGCGGGTCGCAGCGGCTCCATCGTCCCCCAGCTTCCGATATGCGAACACTCAAGTCTCCTGGACGCGCGGAGCGCCGGGCACGGTTCCGGGTCCGGGGCCGCTTCTGGTCAGGGGGCGTTTTCCGGCGATCTCGCGCACGCTCCCAGGCTGGGAGGATTGGGGTATGTGGTTTGGGGTTCTGGGGGCCGTGGAGGTCCGGGGCGCGGAGGGCGCGGTGGGCGGGCCCCGGGTGCGGGGGCTGCTCGCCATGCTGCTGCTGGAGGCGGGACGGGTCGTCGCCGCCGAGCGGCTGATCGACGGTCTGTACGGGGAGGAGCCGCCGAAGGGGGCGGCGAACGCGCTCCAGTCGCAGGTGTCGCGGCTGCGGCGGGGGCTCGGGGACGCGGGGCTCGTGGAGGGGCACGCGGCCGGGTACCGGCTGGCCGTCGCGCCCGAGCTGGTGGACGTCCACGAGTTCGGGCGGCTGGCGCGGGACGGGCGGGAGGCGCTGGCGGCCGGCGAGCACGCGCGGGCGGCGGCCGTGCTGAGGCGGGCGCTCGGGTTGTGGCGCGGGCCTGCCCTGGCGGACATCAGCGCGCCGTTCGCGGCGGCGCAGGCGGCGCGGCTGGAGGAGTCGCGGGCCGCGGTGGCGGAGGATCTCGCGGAGGCGGAGATCGCGCTGGGCGAGTTCGGGGCGGTGGTGCCCCGGCTGCGGGATCTGCTCGACGCGCAGCCGCTGCGGGAGCGGGCGCGGGCGCTGCTCATGCGGGCCCTGTACGGGGCCGGGAGGCAGGCCGACGCGCTCGCGGTGTTCGAGGACGGGCGGCGGCTGCTGGCGGAGGAGCTCGGCGCCGACCCCTCGCGGGAGCTGGCCGAGGCGCATCTGGCGGTCCTGCGCGGCGAGCCCGCGTCCGAGGCCGCGCCCGGGGCCGCGCCCGCGCGGGAGTTGCCCGCGCAGCTCACCGGCTTCGTCGGCCGCGAGGACGAGGTGCGCCGGGTCGGGGCCATGCTCGCGGACGGGCGGCTGGTCACGCTGCTCGGGCCGGGCGGGGCGGGCAAGACGCGGCTGGCGGTCGAGGCGGCGGGACGCGAGGACGGCGAGGTCCGCTTCGTGGACCTCGCGCCGGTCGACCGGACGGAGGTCGGCAAGGCGCTGCTCGGCGCGCTCGGGCTGCGCGAGAGCGGGATGCTGCCGGGGCCCGCCGAGGGGCAGCCGGGGGCGGAGGAGCGGCTGGTCACAGCGCTGGCGGGGCGGCGGATCCTGCTGGTGCTCGACAACTGCGAGCACGTCGTGGAGCCGGTCGCGCGGCTGGCGCACCGGCTGCTGAGCGCCTGCCCGAGGCTGCGGGTGCTCGCGACGAGCCGGGAGGCGCTCGGGATCACCGGCGAGGCGCTGCGTCCGCTGCCGCCGCTCGCGCTGCCGCCGGAGGGCACGCCCGCCGGTGACCTCACGCGCTATCCGGCGGTGCGGCTGTTCGCCGACCGCGCGGCGGCGGTGCGGCCGGGGTTCGCGGTGGACGAGGCGAACGCGCGGGACGTCCTGCGGATCTGCGGGGCGCTGGACGGGCTGCCGCTGGCGATCGAGCTGGCGGCGGCGCGGCTGCGGTCGCTGCCGGTCGGGGAGGTCGCGACGCGGCTGGACGACCGGTTCCGGCTGCTGTCGCGCGGCAACCGGGGCGCGGCGCCCCGGCACCAGACGCTGCGCGCCGTCGTGGGGTGGAGCTGGGACCTGCTGGACGGCCCCGAGCAGGTCCTCGCGCGGCGGCTGACCGTGTTCTCCGGCGGGCTCACGCTGGAGGCGGCGGCGGAGGTGTGCGACGTCGAGGACGCCGACGAGCTGCTCGTCGGGCTGGCCGACAAGTCGCTGCTCCAGGCCGACGGGGCGCGGTTCAGGATGCTCGACACCGTCCGCGCGTTCTGCGCCGAGCGGCTCGCGGACGCGGGCGAGGAGGAGCGGTTCCGGAGGGCCCACGCCGAGTACTTCCTCGGGCTGGCCAGGCGCGCCGACCCGCACCTGCGGGGCGCCGAGCAGGTGGCGTGGCTGGAGCGGCTCGCCGCCGACCACGGCAACCTGCACGCGGCGCTGCGGCGCAGCGTCCGGCCCGACCCGGCGCTGGCGCTGCGGCTCGTCGCGTCGCTGTCGTGGTACTGGTGGCTGCGGGGGCGGATCGAGGGCGCGGCGCTGGCGACCGCGCTGCTGGAGGAGATCGGGACCGAGCCGCCGGAGGGCCTGGGCGAGGAGTACGTCCTGTGCGTCGCCAACGCGGTGGGGGGCGGCGAGTCCGGCGCGCGGGCGGCGGGGTGGCTCGACCGGGCCGAGGAGCTGCTGAACGGGATCGGCCGCACGCTCGCCTACCCGGTCGTCACCGTCTCCTGGGCGCTGACGGCGGGGCCGGAGCGCACCGACATCGAGGTCATGACGCGGCAGATCGGCGACGACCCGTGGTCGAAGGCGCTGACCAGGATGAGCGCGGCGTTCCTGCTCCAGTTCCGGGGCGACCTGGCGGGCGCGGAGCTGGCCTGCGGCGAGGCCGTCGCCGGGTTCCGCGAGGCCGGGGACTCCTGGGGCATCGCGAACACGCTGGACTCGCTCGCCCAGCTCGCCGACTGGCGCGGCGACCGCGCCCGCGCGCTGGCCCTGCTGGACGAGGCGCTCGCGCTGACCGACCGGCTCGGCGCGCTGGAGGACACCGCCGACCTGCTCTACCGGCGCGGCGACGTGCACGTCCACGCCGGGGACCTGGACGCCGCGCACGCCGACTACACGCGCGGCGGCGGCCTCGCGCGCCGCGCGGGCGCGCCCGACAAGGTCGCGGGCGCCCACCACGGGCTCGGGCAGGTCGCGCGGCTGCGCGGCGACCTGGCCGAGGCGCGCCGCGAGTACGAATTGGCGCTCGGCGGCCCGATGTCCGAGCGGTTCATCGCGGGCGCCGTCCGCGCGGTCGCGCTGGTCGGGCTCGGCTGGGTGGAGCTGCGCGAGGGCGGGACCGCGCGGGCCAGAGAGCTGTTCCGCGCGTCGCTGGCCCTGTCGATCGACCACCCGGTCTTCATGAACCAGGCGGGCGCGGCCGTCGGCCTGGCGGGCGCGGCGCTCGCGGACGGCGACGGGGCGCGGGCCGCGCTGCTGCTCGGCGCGGCCCGCGCGCTGCGCGGCGCCGACGTCGAGCGCGACGCCGACGCGGAGGGCGTCGAGGGCGGGGCCCGCGCGCTGGTGGGCGACGCCGCGTACGAGGCGTCCTACGCCGAGGGCGCCGCGCTCCCCCGCGAGGAGGCCGTGGCGGAGCTGCGCCGCTGACCACCGGCGGGAAGCGCGGTCAGCGGACGGTGCGCGGGCGGTCAGCGGCCCCCGCGAGGCTCCGGCCATGGAAAACCCGACCCGCAAATGGGGCACGTTCGCCATCTGCACGCTGCTCGCCATCGTGCCCAACATCGACCTCACCGCGCTGAACCAGGCGATCCCCCGCCTGAGCGCGGACCTGGACCCCTCCGCCACGCAGATCCTGTGGATCGCCGACGCCTACGGCTTCGCGCTCGCCGGGCTGCTGGTCACGATGGGCGGCGTCGGCGACCGGATCGGCCACAAGAGGCTGCTGCTCATCGGCACGGCCGTTTTCGCCGCCGCGTCCGCCGTGACCGCCTACGCGCCGAGCGCCGAGCTGCTGATCGCGGCCCGCGCGCTGCTGGGCGTCGCGGGCGCGACGCTCATGCCGTCCTGCCTCAGCCTGATCCGGCGGGTGTTCACCGAGCCCAGGCAGCGGACGATGGCGGTGGGGGTGTTCAGCGGCGCCGCCGGGCTCGCGGTCGGGCTCGGCCCGGTCGTCAGCGGCGCGCTGCTCGACCACTTCTGGTGGGGCTCGGTCTTCCTGATCAACGTGCCGCTGATGGCGGTGGCGCTCGTGGCGGGCGCGCTGGTGCTGCCGGGCTCCCACCGGCGGGCGGCGTCCGGGCGGATGGACCTGCCGAGCGTGCCGCTGTCGGTCGCCGGCGTCCTCGGCCTGGTGTACGCGGTGAAGGAGGCCGCCGCCCACGGGGTGGACGAGCCGCGCGTGCCGGTCGCCGCCGCCCTCGGCGCCGCCGCGCTGGCGGCCTTCATGGTCCGGCAGACCCGGGTGGCCGAGCCGCTGATCGACGTCGGGCTGTTCCGCGTCCCCGCCTTCAGCGGGTCGGTCGTCACCAACATGTTCGCGATGTTCACGCTGGTCGCGCAGTCGCTGATCTTCTCGCTGCTGTTCCAGCTCGCGCTCGGCTGGTCGCCGCTGCGGGCCGGGCTCGCCGGGCTGCCCGGCGCGCTCGGCGCGATGATCGGCGGCGCCGCGCTCGCCCCGCCGCTGATCTCGCTGCTCGGCCGCGCCCGCTCGGTCGCGATCGGCATGGCCGTGTCGGCCTGCGCGTTCACCTCGTTCCTGACGATCGGGCTGGACACCTCCTACCTGGCGATGGTCCCGATGATCCTGGTGTCGGGGCTCGGGATGGGGCTCGCGATGACGGTCACCTCCGACACCGTGCTCGCCTCGGTGCCCCGGGAGCGCTCGGGCGCCGCGTCCGCGATCTCCGAGACCGCGACCGAGCTGGGCGGCGCGCTCGGCATGGCGATCCTCGGCAGCGTGCTGAACGCCGTCTACCGCGACAGCCTGGAGCTGCCCGCGGGGGTTCCGGCGCCCGCCGCCTCGGCCGCGCGCGACTCGCTGACCGGCGCCGTGCAGGCGGCGGCCGCGCTGCCCGGACGCCTCGGGGAGCAGGTCGCCGGCGCCGCCCGCGCCGCGTTCGTGGACGGCATGCACGCCGCCCTGCTGTGCAGCGCCGGGCTGGCCGCGCTGGTGGCGGTGTTCGCGCTGGTGACCCTGCGCGGCGTCCCCAAGGTCATCGAGGACGCCGAGGTGTCCGCCGAGGCCCCCGCGCACGAGTCGAAAAAGTGATATCACTTTGCTATGCTCGTGCTAACAAAGGAGGAAGCACATGGTGGAGTCGACACGGGTGGAGATGCCGAGGCCGCAGTCCTCCGAGCGCGCGGCGCGCGACATCGGCGGCTGGCCGATGCTGGGGGCCGGGCTGGCGCTGGTCCTGCTGGGGGCCGTGGCGGTCCTCGCCGGAATCGCCGCCGGGGGCGGCGCGGGGATCGGGGTCGGGATCGCGGCGGCGGTGGTGCTGGTGCTCGCCGGGCTGGTCGTCCTGGCCGGGCTGACGGCGGTCGCGCCGGGCGAGGCGCGGGTGCTCCAGGTCCTCGGCCGCTACGCCGGGACGGTGCGCACCGACGGGCTGCGCTGGGTGAACCCGATCACCGAGCGGCGCAAGGTCTCGACCCGGATCCGCAACCACGAGACCGGTCTCGCGAAGGTCAACGACCTGGACGGGAACCCGATCGAGATCTCGGCGGTGGTGGTCTGGCAGGTGCGCGACACCGCGCGGGCGATGTTCGAGGTCGACGACTTCGTGGAGTTCGTGGCCTTCCAGACCGAGGCGGCGGTGCGGCACATCGCGGGGAGCTTCCCCTACGACGCGCACGACCGGACCTCGCTGCGCGACAACGCCGACGAGATCACCGGGCAGCTGTCGGAGGAGCTGCGGCAGCGGGTCGCCTCGGCCGGGGTGGAGATCATCGAGTCCCGGATCACCCGGCTGGCCTACGCGCCGGAGATCGCGCAGGCGATGCTGCGCCGCCAGCAGGCGGGCGCGGTCGTCGCGGCCCGGCAGCGGATCGTCGAGGGGGCGGTCGGGATGGTGCAGCTCGCCCTGGACCGGCTCGACGAGGAGAACGTGGTGGACCTCGACGAGGAGCGCAAGGCGGCGATGGTCAGCAACCTGCTGGTCGTGCTGTGCGCCGACCGGGACGCACAGCCGGTGGTGAACACCGGCACGCTCTACCAGTGAGCGCCGAGCGGAAGAAGATTTTGCTGCGGCTCGACCCGGCCGTGCACGACGCGCTCGCCCGGTGGGCCGGGGACGAGCTGCGCAGCACCAACGCGCAGATCGAGTTCCTGCTGCGGCAGGCCCTCGCCGAGGCCGGGCGGATGCCCGGCTCGGCGGGGCGGATGCGCCGGCCGGGCCGGCCGTCCAAGGCGGAGACCGAGGGGAACGAGGAGTAGCCATGGTCGAGATACCGGACACGCTGCCGGCCCGCATGTTCCTCCTGGCCTACGATCTGCGGAAGGAACGGATGACGCAGCACGGCCCCCGGCTCGGGTACGTGCTGCGCGCCGCCGCGCTGACCGAGCTGTTCCTGGACGGGCGGCTCGTCGAGGAGCACGGCCGCCCCGTGCCGGGCACGCCCGGCGATGACCCCTACGGGCTGCTCGCGGAGATCTCGGCGTCGCGTCCCCGGTCCTGGCAGCACTGGATCCGCAAGGACGTCCGCGCGATGGCGGGCACCGTCCGCGAGGAGCTGGCCCGGGAGAGGTGGATCCGGGTGACGCGGGAGCGGCGGCTCGGGCTGTTCCCGCGCGACCGCGTGAGCGTGCGGGACCCCCGGGTGGTGAAGGCGCTGTGGGGAGGCGCGTCCTCGGCGCTGCGGGGCCGCCCGGTCGCGCACGTGAACAGCTACGACGCCGCGGCGGTGGCGCTGGCGGCGGCGGGCGAGATGGCCTCGGTGCTGCCCGGCTCGGACCGGCGGCGGCACAGACGGCGGATCGAGGAGCTGACGGCGCGGAGCGGCCCGGCGGTGCCCGCCGTCCGCAAGCTCCTCCGCGCGCGGCGCGCCGCCGCCGCGGCCGGGTAGCGGCCCGAGAGGGAGGGCGGGGCCGCCCGCAATGACGGGGCCGACAAGATTCCGGGGCTGGATCTTGTGTCGGGGCGGCACCGCGACGGCGGACGCGCGGCCCATAACCTGCTCGGACATGGACCCCGAACGCCTGATCTACCCGCTGATGAAGTACGTCCTGGTGGGCCCGGCGATGCGCCTGGCGTTCCTGCCGACGGTGAGCGGGCTGCGGCACATCCCCCGGACGGGCCCGGTGATCCTCGCGGCCAACCACCTCGCGTTCGTGGACTCCTTCGTCCTGCCGCTGATGGTGCCGAGGCGGGTGCACTTCCTCGGCAAGCACGAGTACTTCACGGGGGCGGGCGCGCGGGGCCGCGCGATCGCGACGCTCTTCCGGAGCGTCGGCGCGATCGCGGTCGACCGGTCCGGCGGGCGCGCGGCGCTCGACGCGCTCGACACCTCGGCGCGGGTGCTGGAGGGCGGCGGCGCGTTCGCGATCCACCCCGAGGGCACCCGGTCGCCGGACGGGCGGCTCTACCGGGGCCGGACGGGCGTCGCGCGGCTCGCGATGCGGACCGGCGCGCCCGTGGTGCCGGTGGCGATCGAGGGCACCGACCGCGTCCAGCCGCGCGGGCGGGCCGTCCCGAAGCCGGGCCGGATCGCGCTGCGGATCGGCACGCCCATGGACTTCACCGGACGCGACGCCGGGACCCCGCGCGGCCGCGCCGCCCGCGAGGTCACCGACGAGATCATGGAGGCGATCCGGGGGCTGTCGGGCCAGGAGTACGTCGACGACTACGCGCCGAGGCCGGAAAACGGGTCGTGAGCCGCGCGGCCGGGCCGGTACCGTCCCGCCCATGGACGAGAGGACCGGCCGCTACCTCAACGTGGTCGACGTCGAGGCCACCTGCTGGCCGACGCGGGCCGAGGCGGGCGGGCAGCCGAACGAGATCATCGAGATCGGGCTGTGCGTGGTCGACCTGGAGGCGCGCGAGCGCACCGCGAAGCACCGCGTCCTCGTGCGTCCGGCGCGGTCGGCGGTGAGCGCGTTCTGCACCGATCTGACCGGCCTCACCCAGGACGAGGTGGACGGCGGCGTCCCGTTCGCGGAGGCGTGCGCGATCCTGGAGCGCGAGCACCGCTCCCACACCCGCGCCTGGGCGAGCTGGGGCGACTACGACCGCAAGCAGTTCGAGGCGCAGTGCGCGCGGGCGGGCGTCCGGTACCCGTTCGGGCGGCGGCACACCAACGCCAAGGCGACCTACTCGCAGGCCCGCGGGCTGCCGAAGCGGCTGGGCATGGCGGGCGCGCTCCAGCACGCGGGGCTGCCGCTGGAGGGCCGCCACCACAGCGGCGCCGACGACGCGTGGAACATCGGCGCGCTCGTCCTGGACGTCGTGCGCCGGGGCGCGTGGCCGGAGCGGGCCTAGCGGCGGGCCCCGGCCACGCCCCGCTCACCCGCGGACGCGCATGACCACGAGCGTCACCAGCAGCGCCGCCGCCGCGAACACGGCGCCGGCCGCGAAGGCCGCGTCGATGCCGCTCATCGCGTCCTCCCGCGAGCCCTGGACCGCGACCAGGACGGCCGAGCCGAGCGAGGCGCCCGACCACAGCATGGCCTGCGCGACCCCGGACGCGGCGCCCGCGTGCTCGGGGTCCACGCTCGCGAGGATCGTCGCGTTCAGCGGCAGGATCGTCAGCCCCGCGCCGAGGCCGATGATCATGAAGGGGCCGAGCAGGCCGCTGACGAAGCCGTCCCCGGCCGAGAGCTGCGACAGCCACAGCAGGCCGGCGCCGAGCAGCAGCGTGCCGAGGGCGACCAGGGGACGCGCGCCGGTCCTCGGCAGCACGCGCGGGACGAGCCGGACGGTCGTGAACTGGAGCCCCACCAGCGGCAGGAACGCGACCCCGGCGCGCAGCGGCCCGTAGCCGAGGTTCTGCTGGAGGTACTGGGTCAGGAAGAAGAACGCCCCGAAGATCCCCGCCACGTACAGCAGGAGGACCAGGTAGGACGCGGCGCGGTCGCGCCCGGTCAGCAGCCAGAGCGGCATGATCGGCTGCCGGGCGCGCCACTCGACCGCGACGAACACCGCGAGCAGCACGGCGGCGGCGGCGAAGGCGCCCAGCGCGCGGGCGTCGCCCCAGCCGTCCGAGCCGGCCCGGATCAGCCCGTACACGAGCGCGGTCATCCCGGCCGTGGAGGTGAGCGCGCCGGCGACGTCGAACCGTCCCGGGCGCCGCGCGGTCTCGGCGAGCACGCGCGGGGCCAGCAGCGCCAGCACGACGCCGACCGGCACGTTGATGAAGAACACCCACCGCCAGGACCCCGCCTCGGTGAGGACGCCGCCGACGAGCATCCCGATCGCGCCGCCCGCGCCGGACACGGCGGAGAAGACGCTGAGCGCGCGGACCCGCGCGGGACCCTCGAAGTTGCTCGCGATCAGCGCCATCGCGCTCGGCGCGGCGACGGCGGCGGCCAGGCCCTGGGCGGTGCGGGCGGCGAGCAGGAACCAGCCGCTCGTCGCGAACCCGCCGACCAGGGACGCTGCGGTGAACGCGACGATCCCGGCGGTGAAGGCGCGGCGGCGGCCGAACATGTCCCCGGCGCGCCCGCCGAGGAGCAGCAGCCCGCCGAAGGCGAGCATGTAGGAGTTCTGGATCCAGGCGAGGCCGCCGGTCGACAGCCCGAGCCCGTCGCGGACCCGCGGCAGCGCGATGGTGACGACGGAGGTGTCGAGCGTGATCATGAGCTGGCAGCCCACGATCACGGCGAGCATCACGCCCGGACGGTGTAGGAGGCCCTGAAAAAGGCCATGATTGACTGGCGGAGCGGCGGCGCTGGGAGCGGCGAACTCCCCGCGCGCGGCCGTCCGCTCGTTGGATGTGGTCACGGGTGACCCCCGGAAACGAGAACTTAAGGAACGGGGACGTACACTATGTGGGAAACGTACCACCGATCCGCACAAAAGAGAACGCTAGCGTTCACTATATTGGCGGGGTCGAGGGTGCCGGTGAACGGGAGCGACCGGTGAGCACGGGCACGGGGGCGGACACGGCCGGGGGCGGAGGCCCGGGGACGGGCACGCGCCGCCGCGGCGGCGAACTGGAGGCGGCGATCTACGAGGCCGTGTTCACGCAGCTGGAGGCCGTCGGCTACCGCAGGCTGACCATGGAGGGCATCGCGGGCGCGGCGCGCACCGGCAAGGCCGCGCTCTACCGGCGCTGGCAGTCCAAGGAGGACCTCGTCACCGACGCGCTCAAGCACGCGCTGCCGAACCCGCCGCCGCGTCCGGCGACCGGGAGCGTCCGCGAGGACATGCTGGCCTCCCTCACCTGCCTGCGCGACACGCTGATCGCCTGCCGGGGCGCGGCGTTCAAGGTGCTGAAGGAGGAGGCCGCCGACAGCAACGGCCTGATGCACGACGTGATCCGCGCGCGCATCTCCGAGCCCGTCAGGGAGATGCTCTACCAGGCGCTGGAGCAGGGCGCGGCGCGCGGCGAGGTCCGTCCGGGCGCGGTCACCCGCCAGGTCGCGAACGTCGGCCCGGCGCTGGTCGTGTACGACCACCTCACCGAGGGCGGCGCGATGGACGACGAGCGGCTCGCCTCGATGGTCGACGAGATCCTGCTCCCCATCCTGCGCCCCTGACGCGCTCCCCGGCCCGCGGGGCTACAGGCCCGGCGACACCGGGCGGCCGTCGGGGCCGGACGCCTCGTCCAGCGTCACGCGGCGGCGCGGGTAGGGCGTCTCGACGCCCGCCTCGCGGAACCTCCGGTGCAGCCGCTTGACGAACTCGTGCTTGATGGCGAACTGGTCGCCGAACTCGCTGGTGCGCAGGATCACGGTGAAGTCGACCGACGACTCGGCGAAGGTGTGGAAGCGGACGAGGACCTCCGCGTCCTTCACGCCGCCCTGCACGTCCGCCATCACGCCCTCGCCGACCTCGACGACGAGCTTCTCGACCCGCTCCAGGTCGGCCTCGTAGGGGACGCGCGCCTGGATCAGCAGCGACATGTCCTGCGCGGGCCGGTGGTAGTTGGTGAGGATCGTGTCGGAGAACCGCTGGTTCGGGATGACCTCGATGTTGTCCGACAGCGTGCGGATGGAGGTGTTGCGCCAGTTGATGTCGACGACGTACCCCTCCTGCCCGCTGCTCAGCTTGATGTAGTCGCCGGGCTCGATGGTCTTGGACGCGAGCACGTGCACGCCCGCGAACAGGTTGGCGAGGGTGTCCTGCAGCGCGAGGGCGACCGCGAGGCCGCCGACGCCGAGGGCGCCGAGCAGCGGCGTGATCGACACGCCGAGGCTCTGGAGCATGACCAGCAGGCCGATGCCGATGACGATCACGCGGGTGATGTTGGCGAAGATCGTCACGTTGGCGGCCACGCCCTGCCGCGCCATCGCGATCGAGGTCACCGACCCGGCGATGAGCCGCGCCAGCGCCAGCGACACCACGAGGATCGTCGCGGCGGTCAGCACCCGGGCGGTCACGTCCAGCGTGCCGCGCGGCAGGTGCAGGACCAGCGCCGCGAACCAGGCGCCGGTGAGCACCGCGACCGGCATCGCGAGGTCGCGGATCAGCCGTGCGGCCAGGTCGTCCCAGGTCCAGCGGGTGTCCCCGGCGCGGCGGAACAGCCGCCCGGTGAGCATCCGCAGCGCCACCGCGACCCCCAGCGCGGCCACCATGACGATCGCCGCGATGATGACCCGCCGCCAGTCCAGGTGGTCGCCCATGACGCCCTGATCACTCCTCAATGGTCGACTTGCCGGGCAGATCCGGATTTCGCCCACGATCGTAGTGAAGGACCGGACCGGGTGGGACGCGTCCCGGGACGAGGCCGCCCGCGCGGTACCCGGAACCGGCGATTACGATCGATCAAGTGGTGAGCGTCGGGATGATGCGCCGGCTGGGGGTCACGGCGCTGGGACTGCGGAACGGCCCCCACCGGGTGCGGGTCGAGCGCGACCTGGAGGTCCCCGCCGCCGACGGCGTGACCCTGCTGGCCGACCGGTACGCGCCCGCCGACGTGGAGCGGGCGCCGGTGGTGCTCGTCCGCTCCCCCTACGGGCGGCGCGGCCCGTTCGGGCTGATGTGCGGGCAGGCGTTCGCGTCGCAGGGGTTCCAGGCCGTGGTGCAGAGCGCGCGCGGCGGGTTCGGGTCGGGCGGGGTGTTCGAGCCGCTGGACGAGCGGGAGGACGGCCTCGCCACCATCGCGTGGCTGCGGGAGCAGGAATGGTTCGGCGGCGCGTTCGCGATGCACGGCCCGAGCTACCTCGGCTATGTGCAGTGGGCCGTCGCCGCCGAGGCGGGGCCCGCGCTGAAGGCGCTGTCGATGCAGGTCACGGCGTCCACGTTCCGGGACGCGGTGAACGTCGGCGGGGCGTTCGCGCTGGAGTCGGCGCTGATCTGGGTCGACCTCACGGCCCGGATGAAGCACTCGCTGTCGGGCATCACGACCGGGATCATGTCGCCGCGCCGCGCCCGCCGGGCCGCGCTGTCGGGCCGCCCGCTCGCCGAGCTGGACCGGCTCGCGACCGGCGCGCAGCAGCGGTTCTTCCAGGAACTGCTGGCCAACGGCGCCGACACGCCGTTCTGGGACCGCCGCGACTTCAGCGCCACGGTGTCGCGGGTGGACGCGCCGGTCAACATGACCGGCGGCTGGTACGACATCTTCCTGCCCTGGCAGCTGCGGGACTACGCCGCGCTGCGCGCCGCCGGGCACCGCCCCTACCTGACGATCGGCCCCTGGTTCCACGCCGACCAGCGGATGATGCGCGGCTCGGTCGGCGAGGCGGTGAAGTGGTTCCGCGCGCACCTGCTGGACGACCCGTCGCAGCTGCGGGAGCAGCCGGTCCGGCTGTTCGTGACCGGCGCGGCGGAGTGGCGCGAGTTCCCCGACTGGCCCGTCCCGGGGATGGCCGAGGAGCGCTGGCACCTCCAGCCGGACGGGGCGCTCGCCCCCGCCGGGCCGCCCGAGTCCGACCCGGACTCCTACCGCTACGACCCCCGGCACCCGACGCCGTTCCTCGGCGGGCCCACGCTGCTCGGCGAGACCCGCCCCTCCACCGACCAGCGGCGCCTGGAGCGCCGCCGGGACGTGCTGACCTACACCTCCGCCGTGCTGGAGGAGGACCTGGAGATCATCGGCCCGGTCGCCGCGGACCTGCGGGTCCGCTCGAACCGGGAGCACACCGACTTCGTCGTCCGGCTGTGCGACGTGGCCCCGGACGGCGAGTCGCTGAACCTGTGCGAGGGGATGCGGCGGCTCGTCCCGGGCGCCCCCGAGGCGGGCGCGGACGGCGTCCGCCGCGTCGCCGTCGAGCTGTGGCCGGCCGGCCACCGCTTCCGCCGGGGGCACCGGGTCCGCGTGCAGGTCGCGAGCGGCGCCTACCCCCGGGTCGCGCGCAATCCGGGCACCGGCGAGCCGATCGGCACCGCCACCGCGATGCTCACCGCCGACCAGGAGGTGCTGCACTCCCCCGCGCACCCGTCGGCGGTCCTGCTTCCGGTCGTCCCGGCCCGCTGATCAGCGCCGCCACCTTCTCCGGCCGCCACGTGCCCGCCGCGCCCGGCCGCCCGCACAGGTAGGACGCGGCGCGCGCCGCCGTCCAGCCGTGCGCCTCGCGCAGCCCGTTGCCGAGCATGCCCAGGTACGCGGCGGCCGGGGCGTTCAGCTCGGCGGGGCCGTGCGGCGCGGGCGCGGTGAAGGTGAGCATGGGGTGCCCGGCGCGCTCGCCGACCCTCAGCACGGTCTCGTAGCGGCCGGGGCCGAGCCGCTGGCGGCCCGTGCGCACCGCCTCGGTCAGGTCGACGTCGACGCCGGTGTCGCGCCACATCTCCTGGGAGACCACGTCGCAGAACTGGCGGCGCGAGAGCAGGTAGGCGCGGGCGGCGGCGCGTCCCGGCAGCCCCGGGTCGTAGAAGGCCATGCCGCCGCCCCAGGTCGGCGAGGTCGAGGCGAAGTAGATCCCGCCCGGCAGCGTGACCGGCGCCGCCGCGCGCGCCGGACGCGGGTCGCGGCAGCCGGGGTAGTGCCGGGCGCCGCCGCTCGGGCGCCCCCCGGACAGGTAGCAGCGGAACCTCTCGCGGAACAGGTTCGACCCGTAGGCCACGTACCAGACCGGCTCGTCGTCCACGCCTCCAGTATCGCCGACGGTATAGTGAGGAGTCCTCGCTGGTCACGGCTTGATCGCCGCCCTTGACCCGATGTGATCCCGTTTCGCGAGGTTTGACGGACCGGGCAGACGGAAATAGTCTCCAGCGAGCAGGTGTCTAAGACGCAGATACCTCCAGGCTTCCCCTGTGTTGTCCCGGAGGATCGTCATGCATCGCCCGCTGAACATCGCGCTCGTGTCCGCCTCCGACCTTGACGGCGAGCACGCGCATTCCGTCCACGTCCGGGATCTCGCCCGCTCCCTCGCCCGGCCGCGTCCAGGCGACGAGGACACCAACCACGTCACCGTGTACACCCGGCGGCAGGACCCGTCCGCCCGTGCCCGCGGCCGACTCGGCCCCGGCGCCGCGCTCGTCCAGCTCGACGCGGGCCCCGCCCGGCCCCACACCGAGGCCGAGCAGCTCGACCACGTCCGCGACCTCGCCGACGGGCTGCGCCGCCGCTGGAGCGGCTCCAGCCGTCCCGACGTCGTCCACGCGCACGGCTGGATCGGCGGCCTGGCCGCCTGCGCGGTCGCCCGCGAACTCGGCATCCCCTTCTTCCAGAGCTTCCACGGCGTCGCCGCCACCGAGCGGCGCGCCGGACGCGAGGTGCACCCGCACCGCGACCGGCTGGAGAAGGCCATCGGCCGCGGCGCCGACCTGGTGCTCGCCTCCAGCGTCGAGGAGGCCGCCACGATCGTGCGGATGGGCGTGCCCCGGCCGTCGGTCAAGGTCGTGCCCTACGGCGTGGACGCCGACACGTTCGCGCAGGTCGGCCCGGCGATGCCGCACGGCGGCCGGGACCGGCTCGTGATGGTGTGCCGCGACCTCGCGGCGGGCGACGTCGAGACCGCGCTGCGCGCCCTCGTGCACGTCCCGGACGCGGAGCTGGCCGTCGCCGGCGGCCCCGACCGCGAGGACCTGGAGAACGACCCGGTCGTCCACCGGCTGATGCTGCTCGCCAAGGAGCTGCACGTCGCCGACCGCGTGCTCTTCCTCGGCCGCCTCCCCCGCAAGGCGCTGCCCAAGCTGCTGCGCACCGCCCGGCTGGCGCTGTGCCTGGCGCCCGCCCAGCCGTCCCCGGCGGTGCCGCTGGAGGCGATGGCCTGCGGCGTGCCGGTCGTGGCGACCCCGGCGGGCGGCAACGGCGACGAGGTGCTCGACAAGATCACCGGGCTGCACGTCCCGGCGGGCCGCCCCGTCGTGATCGGGCGGACGATCCGGCGCCTGCTCGCCGAGGAGACCACCCTGCACGGCTACTCCATCGCCGCCGCCGACCGCGCCCGCTCCCGCTACTCCTGGGACCGGATCGCCGGCGAGACCCTGCGCGCCTACGCCAAGGCGCTGCCCGAGCCCGACCCGGTGCCGGCGCCCCGGGCCGCGGACGAGGCGGAGTGCGAGGCCGACCGGACACCCGCCATGGCCGGTTGACGCGCCCCGTCACCGGCGGGCCCCGGATCCCTCCCCGGATCCGGGGCCCGCTCATGTCCGGCCCCCACAGGCACACCCGGCCACCGCCGCCGTCCCGACCCCACACGCGACCCGGCCCCACACGCGACCCGGCCCCACACGCGTCGAGACACCGCACGCTCGGGGGCACCGCACGTGGCCAGGCACCGCACGTGGCCAGGGGCCGCTCGTGGCCGGGGGCCGGGCGTGGCCGGGGGTCGTGTGGTGTATTCGGGTGTTCCAGCCGGTGGGATACTGTGCGGCATGGCCGAATACGCGACGTCCGGGGGCGCCGGGTGCTGATCGGGAGGGCGGCGCAGCTCGCCGAGCTGACCGCCGTGCTCGACCGGGCCGCCGCGGGCAGCGCCGGGGTCGCGCTGGTCAGCGGGGACGCCGGGGTCGGCAAGACCCACCTCGTCACCGCGCTCACCCGCGCCGCCCGCGACCGCGGCTGCGCGGTCCTGGTCGGCCAGTGCGCCGAGCTGGGCGAGAGCATGCCCTACCTCCCGCTCGCGGACGCGCTGTGGACCTCCGCGCGCGCCGCCGCCCCGGAGGCCGCCGCCGTCCGCGCCGCGCTGGAGGCGCGCCCCGTGCTCGGGCTGCTGCTGCCCGACGGCGAGGGGGCGCCGGGCGCCGCGTCCGAGGTCGGCCAGCAGCAGCTGTTCGGCGCGGTCCTCGGGCTGCTCGGCGAGCTGGGCCGGGAGCGGCCCGTCCTGCTGGTGCTGGAGGACCTGCACTGGGCCGACCGCTCGACCCGGCACCTGCTGACGTTCCTGAGCCGCGTCCTGCAGCGCGAGCGGGTCTGCCTGGTCGGCACCTACCGCTCCGACGACCTGCACCGGCGGCACCCGCTGCGCCCGGTCGTCGCGGAGCTGCTGCGGCTGCCGAACGTGACCGGGGTCGAGGTCGCGCCGTTCGGGCCCGGGGAGACCGCCGACTACCTCGCCGCGCTCGCGGGCGGCACCGCGCCGGTGACCGCCGAGGTCGTCGAGCGGGTGCACCAGCGCTCGGAGGGCAACGCCTTCTACGCCGCCGAGCTGTACTCGGCCGAGAGCACCGGCGAGGAACTGCCCGCCGGGCTCGCCGACCTGCTGCTGTCGCGGGTGGAGCGGCTCTCGGAGGACGCGCAGCGCGTCGTGCGGGTCGCGGCCGTCGCCGGGCGGCGGGTCGACGACGAGCTGGTCCGCCGGGTGTCGGGGCTGGACGAGGCGTCCGCCGGGGAGGCGCTGCGGGAGGTCGTCTCGCACCAGCTGCTCGTCCCGGCGGGCACCGGCTACAGCTTCCGGCACGCGCTGCTGCGCGAGGCCGTCTACGCCGACCTGCTGCCCGGCGAGCGGACCCGGCTGCACGCCGGGTTCGCCGAGCTGCTGTCGGGCGAGGCGGCCGCCCGGCGCGGGTCGGCGGCCGAGCTGGCGGCGCACAGCCTCGCCGCGCACGACCTGCCCGCCGCGTTCGCCGCGTCCGTCCGGGCGGGCCGCGAGGCCGAGCGACTCGGCGCGCCCGCCGAGGCGTTTGAGCACTTCGACCGGGCGCTGGAGCTGTGGGACACCGTCCCCGAGCCGGAGGCCGTCGCCGGGACCGACCGGATGGAGCTGTCGCTCGCGACCGTCCGGATGTCGGGGCGGGCGGGCGAGCTGCGCCGGGCCGTGTCGCGCCTGCGGCGGCTGCTGGACCTCGCCGACCCCGCCGACATCGCGCTCGGCGTGCGGCTCCGCGAGCAGCTCGCCTCCTACCTCCTCGACATCGACGAGGACGACGAGGCCGTCGTGGTCGGCCGCGCCGCCGTCGCGCTGCTCGAACCCGGCACCCCCGGCCCGGTGCGCGCCGCCGCGCTCGCCACCTACGCCCGGATGCTGCTCTACAACGACCCCGACGCGGAGATGCCGCGGCTCGCCGAGGAGGCCGTCGTGGAGGCGCGCGCGGCCGGGGCGCGCGACGCGGAGGCGAGCCTGCTGGTCACGCTGGGCCTCTACCGCGAGTCGCGGGAGGCCGACGAGGCGGTCGCCGAGGTGTTCGCCAGCGCCCGCGACCTCGCCGCCGCCGAGGGCAACCAGCCGGCGGCGCTGCGGGCGGCGTTCCAGCACGCCCGCACGAAGTTCGACCGCGGCGACCTCGCGGGCGCGACGCTCGCCGCCGACGAGGGCGTCAAGCTCGCCCTCGACAACGGCCTGGAGTGGAGCTCGTTCGGGACGGTGCTCCGCAGCCTCCAGTACCTCATCCACTACACGGCCGGGGACTGGGACGAGGCGGCCAGGCTCGCCGAGGGGTTCGCGGTGCGGGTCGTCCGCCCGCCCGAGGCGCGGGTCTCGGCCTACGCGCTGTTCCTGGAGGTCGCGCGGGGCGAGCCCCGGGTGGAGGAGCGGCTGCGGTGGATCGCGCCGCTGTGGCACGAGGACTACTTCATCGCCTACGTCGCGCGCGGGCTCGCCGCCGAGCACGAGTTGTGGCGCGGCGGCGTCGACGCCGCGATCGAGCACGTGACGGCGGTGCTGGGCGTCATGTATCCGTTCGAGACCGGCATCATCCGGATCGCCGCGACCGGCCTGTGGGCGCAGGCCGACCGCGCCGCGCGGGCCCGCGCCGCGGGCGACCCGGCCACCGTCGAGGACGCGGCGCGCGTCGGCGACGACCTGCTCGCCCGCGCCCGCCACGTCGCGGCCACCACCTGGGGCGACCACCCCCGCGCGTGGCTCGGCCTGGAGGGGCACGCCTGGCTCGCCCGCGCCGAGGCCGAGCGCAGCCGCCTGGACGGCGGCCACGACCCCGAGCCCTGGCGCAGGTCCGCCGAGCTGTTCACCTACGGCGGCGACGGCTTCACCTACGAGGTCGCGCGGTCGCGGTACCGGCTGGTCGAGGCGCTCGTCGAGCGCGGCGAGCGGGCGGAGGCCGCCGAGCCGTGGCGGTCGGCCGTCGCGATCGCCGAGCGGCTCGGCGCGGCCCCGCTGCTGGCGCGGCTGCGCGAACTCGGCGCCCGCGCGCGGCTCGACCCGGGGCGCCCGGGTCCGGGGCCGGGGCGGGCCAACGGCTCGGCCGGGCCGTTCGCGGCGCTGACCGTCCGGGAGCGCGAGGTGCTCAAGCTGGTCGCGGAGGGGCGCAACAACCGGGAGATCGCGGCGGCGCTGTTCATCTCCCCGAAGACCGCGAGCGTGCACGTATCGAACATCCTCGCCAAGCTGGAGGTCACGAGCCGCACCCAGGCGGCCGCGTTCGCGCACCGCGAGGGCCTTTAGCGGCCCGCCTTGCCACGGCAATCCGATGTCCTTTAGGATCAATTTCGTGACTGCCGGGTCGGCCATGGGCCACTACCGAGTGAGGCACCCGGCCAGGACGTGAGCGCCGGGGCCAGGGCCCCGCCTCCGCCGGTATCCGCGCACCTCGCGCCCCCTTCCTTCTTTCCTCTCGGTGCCGCACGCCCGTGCGCGCGCCGGGCTTCGGCGCGTTTTCCGCGCGCCCTTCTTCACGCGTTACCGCGTTTTTTCGACACGCCACGGTCGAGCACCGTCCCGTGGCGAACTCGGCATGCCCGAAAAAGGAGAGACACCAGAGTGACGAACGAATTCAACCGGCGGATCATCGAGGAGTTCCGCGCGAAGGACGGACGGGTGGGCGGCCCGTTCGAGGGCGGCCGGCTCGTCCTGCTGACCACCACCGGCGCGCGGACCGGCGCGCGGCACACCACCCCGCTCGCCTACCTCCCCGACGCCGGCCAGCGCATCCACGTCATCGCCTCGGCGGGCGGGGCGCCGCGGCACCCGGCCTGGTACCGCAACCTGCTGGCCGACCCCCGCGCCACGGTCGAGACGGGCCTGTTCACCTATGAGGCGCGGGCCGCGGTGCTGGACGGCGCCGAACGCGACGCCGTGTTCGCGCGGGCCGTCGAGGCCGATCCCGGGTGGGCGGAGTACGAGGCCGCCGCGTCCCGGACGCTGCCCGTCGTCGCGCTCGACCCGGCCGTCGAGGGCCCGCCGCAGGTGGCGGGCGGCCCGGCGGCCCAGCTCGTCCGGGTCCACGACGCGTTCCGCCGCGAGCTGGAGCTGATCCGGACGGAGGTCGCCAGGTCCGGGGCCACGATCGGCGCGCAGCTCCGCGTGAACTGCCTGGCGCTGTGCGAGGGGCTCGGCAACCACCACGCCGGGGAGGACCAGATGCTGTTCCCGGTCCTGGCGGAGCGGTACCCGGGGCTCGGCGAGGCCCTGGAGGTGCTCCGCGACGAGCACCGGGTCATCGAGCGGCTCCTGGAGGACCTGCGGGCCGTCCTCGCGGCGCCCTCATCCGGGTCCGCCGCCCTCGCGGCGGAGGTCGAACGCCTGACCGCCGACCTCGAAGCGCACCTGGACCACGAGGAGGAGCGGCTGGTCCAGGCGCTCGCCCAGCTCACGCCGGACCTGTAAGGCCAGGTCGAGGCGGGCGCACGGTCACGAGACGCGGACGCGGGGTGACGAACGCCCACGCGCGGCCGGTACATCTTCACGGGTGAGTCGTTATATCGGCTACTAGCCCCCTTCCCGGCCATTTGCCATTCTTTTACCTGTGACCGGCGCCCGCCGGATCCGGCAGAGAGGACCGTTGTCGTGGACAAGAGGTATGAGCTTTACTGCCTCGCGAACAAGTTCTTCTACGACGCGCCTCCGACGACCCGGGAAACCGCGTTCGAGATCGGATCCCGCCCCCTTCCCGAAGGCTGGGAAAGGATGCCTGGCGACGAATGGACGGTGTACGTCCCGCCGGAGCAGAAGGCGCCGCTCCAGGGCTGGAAGGTGCATGTCACCGGCTGCGCGGAAAGCGCGGACAAGGCTCTCGCCGCCTCGTTCGACTACTGCGTCGAGAACGGCATCGAGTTCAAGCACCTGCACGGCCCGGGGACGCTCCGGATGCGCAACGCGAAATACGCTCCGCGCGGGGCGAGCGGCAAGCTCGTCACCATCTACCCGAGCGATGAGGCGGAACTGGAGGCGGTGCTGGAGACGCTCGGCGAGCGGCTCGCCGGCCTGCCGGGGCCCTACATCCTCAGTGACCTGCGCATCGGCGACGGCCCCCTGTACGTCCGCTACGGCGGTTTCGCCCACCGCCGGTGCCTGGACGAGCGCGGCGAACTCGTCGCCGCGCTGGAGAACGGCGAGGGCGTGCTGGTCCCCGACCGCCGCAACCCCGTCTTCTCCGTCCCGGAATGGGTGACGCTGCCCCGCTGCCTCGAACCGCATCTGGCCGCACGGGGCGCCACCACGACGACCGACCTTCCGTACCGGATCGAGAAGGCGCTGCACTTCTCCAACGGCGGCGGCGTCTACCAGGGAATCGACACCCGCACGGGTGAGAAGGTGGTCCTGAAGGAGGCGCGCCCCTACGCGGGCCTCGCCGCCGACGGCGCCGACGCGGTCGAGCGGCTGGACCGCGAGCGCCGCATCCTCGAACTGCTCGACGGGGTCGAGGGAATTCCCGCCGCGCGCGATTCCTTCACGCTCGGCGAGCACCATTTCCTCGTCCAGGAGTTCATCGAGGGGCGGACGCTCAACACCTTCTTCGCCGAACGCCACCCGATGCTGGACCCCGAGCCGGAGCCCGGGAAGGTCGCCGCGTACACGGCATGGGCGCTGCGCGTCCACGAGGGCGTCGAGCGGGTCGTGCGGGCGATCCACGAGCGCGGCATCGCCTTCAACGACCTGCACATGTTCAACGTGATGGTCCGCCCGGACGACACGATCGCGCTCATCGACTTCGAGGTCGCCGCGCCCGCCGCCGACGGTGGCCGGCAGACGCTCGCCAACCCCGCCTTCATCGCGCCGCCCGACCGGCGCGGCACGGCCGTCGACCTCTACAGCCTGGCGTGCCTGCGGCTCGCGCTGTTCGTCCCGATGACGACGCTGTTCGTGATCGACCGGGGCAAGGCGCGGCAGCTCGCCGACCTGGTCGCCGAGTACTTCCCGGTGCCGCGCCCGTTCCTCGACGAGGCCGTCGCGGAGATCACGCGCGGCGTCCCCGAGGTCCCCGCGCCCGCCTTCGAGCCCGATGCCGGCGGCTGGGAGCGAGCCCGCTCCTCCCTGTCGGACGCCATCCTCGCCAGCGCCACCCCCGAGCGGGACGACCGGCTGTTCCCCGGCGACGTGGAGCAGTTCTCAGGCGCGGCGCTCGGCATCGCCCACGGCGCGGCGGGCGTCCTGTACGCACTGGAGGTGACCGGCGCCGGCCGCCATCCCGCGCACGAGGAGTGGCTCGCCGAGCGGGCCGCCGACCCGCCGCGCGGTACCGGCCTCGGCCTCTACGACGGGTTGCAGGGCGCCGCGTACGTCCTCGCCCGCCTCGGCCACCTCGACGCGGCGCTCGGCGCGGTCGGGCACTGCCTGAACGAGCGGTGGGAGCGCCTCGGCGACGATCTCTACGGCGGGCTCCCCGGGTACGCGCTGGTGCTGTCCCACCTCGCGGACCTGACGGGCGACACCGCACTGGAGGACGCGGCGCGCCGCGCCGTCGAGATCGTCGCGGACCGCGCCCCCCAGGAGAAGAGCCCGCGCCCCGGACTGCTGTACGGCGGGGCTGGGACGGCGCTGATGTTCGTCCGCTGGTACGAGCGGACGGGCGACAAGGCGCTGCTGGACCTCGCCGGGACCGCGCTGCGCCGCGACGTCGCCGCGTGCGTCACCGACGGCAACGGCGCCCTGCACGTCGACCAGGGCCACCGCGTCCTGCCCTACCTCGGGCGCGGCAGCGTCGGCATCGGCCTGGTCGTGGACGACTACCTCGCGCACCGCCCGGACGACCCGGAGTTCGAGAAGGTCCGCGCGTCGGTCCGGCTGGCGGCGATGTCGCGGTACTACGCGCAGCCGAGCCTGTTCAGCGGCCGCGCCGGGATGCTGCTCTACCTGGCGGGCCAGGACCGCGACGACCCCCGCGTCGCGCGCCACGTCCGCGACCTCGCCTGGCACGCACTGCCCTACGAGGGCGGGCTGGCGATGCCCGGCGAGCACATGTACCGGCTGTCGATGGACCTCGCGACCGGCACGGCCGGGGTGCTGCTCGCCCTCGGCGCGGCGCTGCACGAGGCCCCGGCCCGGTTGCCGTTCCTCGGGACGGCCCCTGTTCCCCCCGTGGAGACCTCCACGGCGGCCACCTCTATCCAGCCCGAAAGGAGGTGAAGACAAATGGCGCTTCTTGACCTTCAGGGAATGGTGAGCGAGAACGGCGGCGGCGGCGGTAACAGCAGCCTCAGCCTGCTCTGCCACAGCTCGCACAGCTACACCATCTGCCTGTAACGGCAACGGTGACGGCCATGGTCCGCCCACTGGGGAGGACCATGGCCGTTCATCGCGGGAGACCCATGATGGCACCGAACCCATGACCTCTCCGACGACCGCCGGAGCGGACCGCCTGCTGGTCGGCGCCGCCCGGCACAGCGGCGGCTGGACCGGGCTCGTCGCGGCCACCGCGGTGGCCGACGCCCTCGCCGCCGTCCTGCTCCCCCTCGCACTCGCCCGCGCCGTCGACGCCGCCCCGCCGGGCGGCCCGTCCGCCGCGTCCGCGCTGTGGCCGTGCGTCGCGCTCGTCCTGCTGTCGGCCACCGCCGAGGTGCTGTCGGAACTCGCCACCGGATGCTCGGCGGCGCGCGCGACGGCCTGGCTGCGGCACGCGCTCGTCCGCCATGTCCTCGCCGTCGGCCCCGCGCTGCGCGTCCCGCCCGGGGACGTCGCCGGACGCACCGTCGGCGGCGCCGCCGAGGCGGGGACCGCGCCGTCCGCCGCCCCCGAGGCCGCCGTCGCGCTGCTGCCGCCGCTCGGCGCCCTCACCGTGCTGGCCTTCATCGACTGGCGGCTCGCGGTCGCCGTCGCGGTCGCGCTCCCGGCGATCGTGCTGCTGCTGCGGGTGTTCGTCCGCGACATCACCGCGTCCGCCCACCGCTACCTGAGCGTGCAGGGGACGATCGCCGGACGGCTCGCCGAGGCGCTCGCCGGGGCCCGCACGATCGCCGCCGCCGGCACCGCCGAGCGGGAGGCCGAACGGGTCCTGCGGCCGCTGCCCGGCCTGCGCGCCGAAGGCGAGACGATGTGGACGGTGCAGGGCGGCGTGGCCGCGCGCGGCCTGCTGACGCTGCTGCTGCTCCAGGTCGCCGCCGTCGGCGCGGCGGGCGCGGAGCTGATGGCGGGCCGCGTCACCGCCGGCGAGCTCGTCGCGACCGTCCAGTACGCGGGGCTCGCGGCCGGTTTCGGCCCCGTCCTCACCCATGTGCTGCGGCTCGGCCGGGCGCGCGCCGGGGCCCGCCGCGCCGCCGAGATCCTGGAGCAGCCCGCCCCCGCCGACGGCGACGCCGCCGTCCCGGAGGGACGGGGCACCCTGGAGTTCCGGGGGGTCTCGGCCGGCGGCGTGCTCCACGGCCTGGACCTCACCGTCCCCGGCGGGCTCGCCGTCGCGGTCGTCGGGCGCTCGGGCGCGGGCAAGTCGCTGCTCGCCGCGCTCGCCGGGCGCCTCGCCGACCCCGACCGGGGCGAGGTGCTGCTCGACGGGGCGCCGCTCCCCCGCCTGGCCCGCACCGAGCTGCGCCGCCACGTCGGGTACGCCTTCGCCCGCCCGACGCTGTTCGGCGAGACGGTCCTGGACGCGATCGCGTTCGGACCGTGCCGCCCGCCGGAGTCGTGGCTGCGGGAGTCGGCCCGCACGGCGTGCGCCGACGACTTCGTCCGCCGCCTCCCCCAGGGCTACGCGACGCCGCTCGCGGACGCGCCGATGTCGGGCGGCGAGCTGCAGCGCATGGGCCTCGCCCGCGCGTTCGCGCACGCGGGCCGCGTCCTCGTGCTGGACGACGCGACCTCCAGCCTCGACACCGTCACCGAGGTGCAGGTCACCGGCGCCGTGCTGGACCGCTTCGGCGACCGGACCCGGCTGATCATCGCGCACCGCGCGGGCACCGCCGCCCGCGCCGACCTCGTGGTCTGGCTCGACGGCGGCCGGGTCCGCGGCCGCGGGACGCACGCCGAGCTGTGGCGCGACCCGGCCTACCGGGCCGTGTTCGGGGTGGCCGAGCCCGCCGGGGCGGCACCATGACCTCCGGGCGCGAGTCATGACGTCCAGGCGCGAGGCCGCGCGGCTGCTGTGGCGGACGGCGGCGGGCGCCGTGCGGGGGCGGCCCCGCGCCGCGTCCGCCGTCCTCGCCTGGTCGCTGCTGGAGGCCGTGCCCACCGCCGTGTTCGGGCGGGCCGTGGCGCAGGCCACCGACGCCTTCATCGACGACCGCCCGGTGCGCGCGGCCGCCTGGCTCGCCGCGCTGGCGGTCGCGGCGGTCGTCGGCGCCTACGGGAGCCGCCGCCTCTACCTGGCGCTCGCCGCGCTCGTCGAGCCGTTCCGAGACGACCTGGTCCGCGCGGTCACCCGGGGCGCGCTGTACCGGTCGCTGCGCGGCCGTCCCGACACGGGCGCGGTCGCGCGGCTCACGCACCAGGTGGAGATCGTCCGGGACACCTTCGGCGGCATCCTCGTCGTCGCGCGCGGGTTCGTGTTCGCGGCGGGCGCCGCGCTGCTCGGGCTGGCGACGCTGATGCCCGAGGTGACGCTGCTGGTGCTGCCGCCGCTGGTGGCGGGGCTGGTGCTGTTCGGCGCCGCGTTCGGGGCGGCGGCGATCCGGCAGCGCGCCCTCGTCGTCGGCGAGGAGGAGATCGCCGAGCGGACCACCGCGCTCGCCGAGGGGCTGCGGGACGTCGTCGCGTGCGGCGCGGAGGACCAGGTGCGCGAGCGGCTCGCGGCGGCGGTCGACGCGCAGGCGGCGGCGGGCCGGGCGGTCGCGCGGTTCGCGGCGGTCCGGGCGCTGGCGCTCGCGGTGAGCGGCTGGCTGCCGCTGCTGGTCGTGCTCGCGGCGGCGCCGTGGCTGATGCGGCGCGGCGCGACCCCCGGCATGGTGGTCGGCGCGCTCGCCTACGTCCTGCACGGGCTGCAGCCCGCGCTGCGGACGCTCGTGCAGGGCATGGGCGGCAGCGGCCTGCGGCTCGCGGTGACGCTCGGCCGGATCCTGGAGACGAGCGCCCCCGTCGCGCCGCCCCTGCCCCCCGTGGCCGAGGCGCCCCGCGAGGAGCGCGCGGACGCGCCGGCGGTGGAGCTGCGCGGCGTCACCTTCGCCTACGGCGCCTCGGCGCGGCCGGTGATCAGCGGCCTGGACCTCACGATCCCGCGCGGCGACCACCTCGCGGTCGTCGGGCCGAGCGGCATCGGCAAGTCGACGCTGGCGGCGCTCGTCGCGGGCCTGCTGGCGCCGCTGGAGGGCGAGGTGCTGGTGGCGGGCCGCCCGGCGGGCGACCCGGCCGCGCGGGTGCTCATCCCGCAGGAGGCGTACGTGTTCACCGGCACCGTCCACGAGAACCTGACCTACCTCGCGCCCGACGCCCGCGACGAGGACGTCGTGCGCGCGGCGGACGAGCTCGGGCTGGCGCGGCTCGTCCGGGACCTCGGCGGCTACGGCGCGACCGTGGACCCGGCGGCGCTGACCGAGGGGCAGCGCCAGCTCATCGCGCTGTGCCGCGCCTACCTGGCGCCCGCGCCGCTGATCGTGCTGGACGAGGCCGCCTGCCGGCTGGACGCCGCCGCCGAGGCGCGCGCGGAGGAGGCGTTCGCGCGCCGCCCCGGGACGCTCGTCGTCATCGCGCACCGGGTCAGCTCGGCGGTGCGCGCGCGCCGCGTCCTGGTGCTGGACGGGACGCACGCGCGGGTCGGCCGGCACGCGGACCTGCCCGCCGTCTCCCCCCTCTACCGCGACCTCATCGGCCGCTGGGAGTCGGGGGACCCGGACCGGCCCTCGCCCGAGGCGCCCGGCACGGCGGGCCCGGAGGGGCCGGGCACGGCAGACCCCGAGGGGCCGGGCGGCTCACAGCCACCCGGCCTCCTCGGCGATCCTGATCGCGTGCACCCGGTTCCGCGCGCCGATCTTCCGGTTGATGCGGGAGAGGTGGTTGCGGACCGTCCCGATCGTCAGGACGAGGTCCTCGGCGATCTGCGCCGCCGAGGCCCCGCGTGAGGCCAGCTCCAGCACCTCGCTCTCGCGCTCGGTCAGCGGGCTCACCGCCGAGCCGAGCTCGCTGAAGGCCACCTCGGCGTCCACGACGCGCTGCCCGTCGGCGACCCGGCGGATCGCGTCCACCAGCGCGCCGGGCGAGGTGTCCTTCAGGACCAGCCCCGCCGCCCGGGCGGTGACCGCCCGGCGCAGGTCGCCGGTGCGGTGCCGGCCCGACATGAGCACGGTGCGGCAGTCGGGGAGTTCCTCCCGCAGCCTCCGGGACGCCGAGAAGCCGTCCAGTCCCGGAAGCGCGACGTCTATCAATGCGACGTCCGGCCTCCGTAAATTCGCCATGCGCAGCAAATGATCACCAGAATCGATCGCGGCCACGACGTCCAGGTCTTTCACACCGCCGAAGAACGCGACCAGCCCGCCTCGCAGGAGGGGCGCCTCCTCGGCGAGGAGTATCCGAATCATGTTCTGTCTCCCAAGGCCCGCCACCCATGTGGCCCGAGAAGCACTTACCCACCGTTTGTCAACCTATGAGAAGAAAGAGGCGGTGACCGAGCCGGGGGTCCCGAGGCACGGGGCTCACGATGAGGCTCTTCCTTCGACACGTCTAGACGAACCGATCTCATGAGCGGGACCTACCGAACGGAGCCAACAGTAATCGTCGAGTCAGCATAAAGACGAAATAGAATATTAACAATTACCGTGCGTGATTTTGTCGAAAGAATCCGCTGTCCGCAGTCGGCCAGTTCAACCGAGGAAATCGAACGCCAGCCCTACCTGATTGGAACGGGCCATATTAAAGGCGGCCCAGCTCAGGGCGAGGTCCTGCCAGGGCAGGCCGACCGGCGCGTAGACGGTGCGCCCGTCCTCCGCCGCCCTGCCGGGCGCCCGGCCCGCCAGCACGTCCCCGAGCGTCGCGGCGGACCGTTCCACCTCGGGGCCCGCACCGGCCAGCGCCCCCATCTCCGCCGCGAGCGCGACGTCGTCGACCACGACGCGCGCCGCCCGCAGGAGGCCGGGCGCCAGCTCGGCCTTGCCCGGCTCGTCCGCGCCGAGGGAGGTGACGTGCGCGCCGGGCGCGACGTCCGGCGCGTCCAGGATCGGGCTGCGCGCCCAGGTCGCCGTCACGACGATGCCCGCGTCCCGCACGGCCTCGCGGACGGCGTCCGGCCCCGCGCCGTAGGAGGCCGCGGCGGAGGCGTCCAGCCCGAGCAGGGCGCCGTGCCGCGCGGCGAACGCCTCGGCCCGGCCCGCGTCCAGGTCGTGGACCGCGAGCCGGCGCACCGGCCGCAGCGCCGCGAGCCCGCGCATCACCAACTCCGCCTGCGCCCCGGCCCCGACCACCGCGACCGCGTCGGCGCCCGGACGGGCGAGGACGTGGGTGCCGAGCGCGGCGGCGAGCCCGGTGCGCCACGCGGTGACGGTGGCCGAGTCCAGCAGCGCGAGCAGTTCGCCGGTGCCGAGGTCGTGCAGGCACACCACGCCGCGCAGCGCCGGACGGCTGCCCGGGAACTTGGCGTTGACCTTCACCGTGTAGGCGGGGATGCCCTCGACCGCGCCCGGCAGCAGCGCCGTCGCGGTCCCGGGGCCCGGCGGGCGGGCCACGACGCGGCGCGCCGCGTCCCCGCCCGCGCTCCCCGCGGTGAATCCGCGGCGCAGCTCGGCGAGGCAGGCCGCGGGATCGAGCACGGACTCCAGATCGGACCTGGTCAGCAGCAACGTCACCTGATCATTTTGCCGCAACGTCCTACCCGCCCCACGGCAGGCCCCATACCTGGTGCGAGCTAATTGTCCTTAACAGGCCATCCTGCCCGTGACGGCTAGACAAATCCGCACCCATTGTGCCAAGGCAGTCTCCGCTGATTGGGCACTTTCTAGCCTTCCGTCCGCCCTTGGGGTCTCGGAGCATGTGCGGTGACCTCCGGCATACCAATCCGGGTGTGCCCGCTCCCCCCTGGAGGCTCAGTGAAGATCCGTCACGCTCGCATCAGCGGCGCGGCCGTCACGATGACGGCGACGGGAGTCATGGCGTCCGCCCTGGTCGCCGCCCCCACCGCGAACGCGGCCCCGCAGGCGCCGGCCGCACCGGCCGGCGCCGTCACGACAGCCCAGGCGGCGCAGGCCAGGACGGCCGCGACGCTGGCCCGGCGGCTCGGCTCCCGCAGCGCCGGCTCCTACATCGACGCCGCCACGCGGCAGCTCGTGGTCACGGTCACCGACGCGAGCGCGGCGCGGGCCGTCCGCGCGGCGGGCGCCCAGCCGAAGACCGTCGCGCGCAGCGGCGCGGACCTCAAGCGCGTCATGGCCGCGCTCAAGCGCGACGCGACCGTCCCGGGCACCGCGTGGGCCGCGGACCCGGCCAGTAACAAGGTCGTGCTGTCCATGGACTCCTCGGTCACCGGCGCCGGGCTCGCGAAGGTGCGCCGGGCCGTCGCCAAGCAGGGCGCCGCCGTCCGCACCGAGCGGGTCGCCGGGACGTTCCGCACGTTCACCCGGGGCGGCGAGGCCATCTGGACCAGCGGCGGGCGCTGCTCGCTCGGCTTCAACGTCAAGAAGGGGGGCGCGTACTACTTCCTCACCGCCGGGCACTGCACGAACATCGGCACGAGCTGGTACTCCGACCAGGGCAAGACCAGGCTGCTCGGCAACACCGAGAACGGCAGCTTCCCGGGCAACGACTACGGCATCGTGAAGTACTCCTCCACCCCGGAGGACACCCAGGGCTCGGTCAGCCTCTACAACGGCGGCAGCCAGGACATCACGAGCGCCGGGACCCCGACCGTCGGGCAGACCGTGCAGCGCAGCGGCAGCACCACGCAGGTGCACAGCGGCCAGGTCACCGGGCTCAACCAGACCGTGAACTACCGCGAGGGCAGCGTCACCGGCCTGATCAAGACGACGGTGTGCGCGGAGCCGGGCGACAGCGGCGGCTCGCTGTTCGCCGGGGCCACCGCGCTCGGGCTGACCTCGGGCGGCAGCGGCAACTGCTCCAGCGGCGGCACGACGTTCTTCCAGCCGGTCACCGAGCCGCTCCAGGTATACGGCGCCCAGGTGTACTGACGCTCCGGCCCCGCGACGGCCTTCCGGCCTGCGCGCCCGGGATCGGGCCCCTGGTCCCCCGCCTCGCCCGGCGGGGGCCCGGGGGCTCGCGCGCGTCCGGGCGGGGGTCGGCCCGCCAGGCCCTCAGCCCGCGACGCCCAGCGCCCGGTGGATCTCGGCGATCACGGCGGACTGGTGGGGGGTGAGGTAGAAGTGGCCGCCCTCCATCACCGTCATCGCGAAGGGCCCGTCGGTCAGCTCCGCCCACCGCCGCGCCTGCGCCGGGGTCACGTGCGGGTCGTCGTCCCCGACGATCACGGTGACCGGGACCTCCAGCCGCGTGCCCGGCAGGTGCGCGTAGTTCTCGACCAGCGCGAAGTCGTTGCGGACGTAGGGCAGCACCAGCTCGCGCAGCTCCGGGTCGGCCAGGATCTCGGCGTCGGTGCCGCCGAGCCGCGTCATCTCGGCGAGCACGCCCTCGTCGTCGCGGTCGGAGACGCGGTCATCGCCCCGGTCGTGCGGCGGCCGGGCGCCGGAGGCGAACAGGTGGACGGGCGCGCTCCCGCGCTCCTGGAGCAGCCGAGCGACCTCGTAGGCGACGACGGCGCCCATGCTGTGCCCGAACAGCGCGGCGGGCCGGTCGAGCAGCGGGGCCATCGCGCCCGCGACGAGCCGGGCCAGCTCGTGGGCATCGCCGACGAGGGGGTCGGCCAGCCGGTCGGCGCGCCCCGGGTACTGGACGGCGCGCACCTCCACCGAGGGGTCGGCCTCCTTCGTCCAGGACCGGTAGGACACCGCCGACCCGCCCGCGTGCGGCAGGCAGAACAGCCGCGTCGACGCCCAGGGCCGGGTCTCGGCGCAGCGGAACCAGGTCATGTGCTCGACTCCTCCTCCTCGTCCCGGCGGGGACGAGACGATCTCGGGCGGGGGCGCGGCGGCCCCGGGCGGGGCGGCCTCCGCCGCCACCCTAAGGCCCTGTCCCGGGGGGCGGGGCGGCGGTGCCCGGGGCACGGTTATCCTCGGCTCGAAGATCATCTCGACGGACGGGAGTTCCCCCATGACGCAGGCCCCCACATTCGCCGTGATCTCCGGAGCGCAGGTGCACGAGGTGATCGGCGGGCACGAGGAGCGGGTCACCCGGACCGTCGAGGCGGCCTACCGGCTGCACGGCGAGGGGCAGACCGTGAACCCCGACTCCTACTTCCTGCGCTTCCCGGACCGGCCGTCCGACCGGATCATCGCGCTGCCCGCGTCGGTCAAGGGCGAGATCGGCGTGCACGGCATCAAGTGGATCTCCAGCTTCCCCGGCAACGTCGCGGCGGGCATCCCGCGCGCGTCCGCCGTGCTGATCCTCAACGACGCCGAGACCGGCTACCCGTTCGCGTGCCTGGAGAGCTCGATCATCTCGGCCGCGCGGACCGCCGCGTCCGCCGCGCTGGCCGCGGTCACGCTCGCCGACCTGCGCGGCGAGCGCCCGCGCCGGGTCGGGTTCGTCGGCACCGGGCTGATCGCCCGCTACATCCACACCTACCTGGCGGGCAACGGGTTCGCGTTCGACGAGCTGGGCGTCCACGACCTGTCGGCCGAGCACGCCGAGGGGTTCAAGGGCTACCTGGAGGGCGCGGGGCCGGGCACCGTCACGATCCACGGGTCCGCGCACGACCTCGTCCGCGCGTCGGACCTCGTCGTGTTCGCGACCGTCGCGGGCGAGCCGCACGTCACCGACCCGGCGTGGTTCGCGCACAACCCGCTGGTCCTGCACGTCTCGCTGCGCGACCTGTCCCCCGAGATCATCCTGTCGGCGTGGAACGTGGTGGACGACGTGGAGCACTGCCTGAAGGCCGGCACGTCCCCGCACCTGGCCGAGCAGAAGACCGGCGGGCGGGACTTCGTGGCCGGGACGCTCTACGACGTCCTCACCGGCGCGATCGAGCCGCCCGCCGACCGGCCGATCGTGTTCTCGCCGTTCGGCCTCGGCGTCCTGGACCTCGCCGTGGCCCGCTACGTCTACGACGAGGTCGCCGCGTCCGGCGCGCTGAGCACGGTGCCGGGGTTCTTCCACGAGATGCGCCGCTACGGCTAGACCCGCGCCCAGTGGGCAGGCTGCGGTCATGGATGAGCGAGAGGGCAGGCGCGGGGACGTCCAGGAGCTGAGCGAGTTCGAGCTGGCCGTCTACGAGACGGTCGCGGAGATCGACAAGGGGGGCGGGGCGGCGGACTTCGACACGGTGAGCCGCCTCGTCGCGGCCCCCGAGGAGGAGCTGTGGGCGGCGCTCGGGCACCTCGTCGAGGTCAACCACCTCCACTCGACGCCGAAGGGCTACGTGCTCGGGCCGCACGACTGGGCCCCGTAGCCCCGGCTCGGCAAGGTCGGGGCCTACGGGACAATCCGCCCATGACGACGACACGGCGGGCCAGCGGGGCGATGTTCGGGCTGGCGTACGGGGACGCGCTCGGCGCGCCCACCGAGTTCCTCTCGATGGCGCAGATCGGGCAGCGGTTCGGCGGCCTCGGGCCCGAGCGCCCCGAGGGGGACCCGGCGCTCGTGACCGACGACACGCAGATGGCGATCGCGGTCGGCCTCGCCCTGCTGGACGCGCTGGCCGACCCGCCGCTCACCGCCGACCGGGTCGAGCCGCTGTGGCGGCGGCGGTTCGTCGAGTGGCTCGACAGCCCGGACAACACCAGGGCGCCGGGCAACACCTGCCTGACCGCGTGCCGCCGCCTCGCGGCGCCCGTGCCGTGGACGGAGGCGACCCAGCCCGGCTCCAAGGGCTGCGGCGCGAACATGCGGGTCGCGCCGGTCGGGCTGGCCCCGGGGCTGACCGACGAGACGCGCGCCGCCGCGTCGCAGCTCCAGGCGGCGATGACGCACGGGCACCCGACCGGGCTCGCGGCGAGCGAGCTGACCGCGTTCGCCGTCCGGTGGCTGGCGGACGGCCTGGCGCCCGCCGACCTGCCGGGCGCGCTCCGCGACCGCTGCCACGAGCAGCGCACGACCTATCACGGGGACTGGCTCGGGGACCTGTGGCGCGCCTCCGGCTCGGGCGACCCGTGGCGGTTCGTCTCGCGCGGCTGGGAGGAGTGCCTCGGCGCGGTCGACCGGCTGGAGGAGGCGCTCGCCCGTCCCGACCGCGCGGCCGACCCGTGCGAGGCGACCGGGGCGGGCTGGGTCGCCGAGGAGGCCCTCGCCACGGGCCTGCTGTGCTTCCTGCTCTTCCCCGACGAGCCCGTCGCGGCGATCAGGCGCGGCGCCGCCAGCTCCGGGGACTCCGACTCCATCGCGTGCCTGGCGGGCGCCTTCGCGGGCGCGCACCTCGGCATGGACGCCTGGCCCGCCGAGTGGGCCGCGCGCATCGAGTACGCCGGCGACCTCGCCCGGATCGGGGGCGCCTGGGACTGAGATTTGACGTCACATAGCTCTATGGCTAATCTTCTTAGCCATAGAGCTACGAAGGAGCATGCGATGACCCACTACCTGGAGCTTCCCGGCGGCCGCCTCGCCTACGACGACGAGGGGGACGGCCCGCTCGTCGTGTGCCTGCCGTCGATGCTCGACCTCCGCTCGCAGTACCGGTTCCTGACCCCGCTGCTGGTGGCGGCCGGGTACCGGGTCGTCACGCTCGACCAGCGCGGCATGGGCGACAGCGACGCCGCCTGGCCCGAGTACGGCAGCACGCCCCTCGCCCACGACCTCATGGCCCTGCTGCGGCACCTGGACGCCGGGCCCGCGCTCGTGCACGGCTGCTCGAACGGCGCGGGGGCGGCGGTCTACGCGGCGGCGGAGGCGCCCGAGCTGATCAGCGGGGTCGTCCTGTCGGCGCCGTTCGTCCGGGACGGCGAGGCCGGGCTCGCGCAGAAGCTCACGCAGGCGCTCCTGCGCGTGCCGGGGCTGGCGCGCCCGCTCTACATGTCCTACTACCCGAAGTGGGAGCCGAAGCCGCCCGCCGACTTCGCCGAGCACAGGGCGCGGCTGGACGCGAGCTTCCGCCGCCCCGGCCGCGCCAAGGTCATCGGCGCCTACATGGGCATGTCGCACGCCGAGGCCGAGGCCCGCCTCGACCGCGTCGCCGTGCCCGCGCTGGTCATCATGGGGACGGGCGACATCGACTGGCCCGACCCGATCGCCGAGGCCGAGTGGGTCGCCGGGCGGCTGGGCGCCGAGGTCGTGCTCCTGGACGGCGCCGGGCACCACCCCCACGTCGAGTTCCCCGAGCGCGTCGCCGACGCCGTCACCGCCTTCGCCGGCTCCCTCCCCCGCTGAGCGCGCCCTCCGCCGCGTCCCTCCCCCGCACGGGCTAGGCGGATCAGCCCTCGGCGGGAGGCCCGTCGCCCCGCCCGCCGCGAGAGTGGTCGGCAGCGGAGCCGAGGCGAGGGAGGACGATGTGGGCGTCGCATACGCCGCGTCCGGGCGGGGCGCGACCGGGCGGTGGCCGCGGTGGGCCGGGTACGCGGCCGGGGCGTGGACGCTGCCCGCCGTCGGGCTCGCCCTGTACTGGGCGGCCGGCGGGGACACCGGCTACGTGCTGCGGGACGCGCGGATCGGCCCGGCGCTGGCCTTGCCGGTGGCCGCGCTGCTGCTGGTCGGCGGGATCATGGGGGTGTCGAGCGTGCGGCGCGTCGGCCGGCAGATGCCGCGCTGGTGGCCGCGCGCCGGGCTCTGGGCGGCCTGCGCGCTGACCGGCGCCGGCACGTTCGGGTTCGTCATGAACGCCCTGCAGCTCGTGTTCACCGGCACGGTCGACGACTGGCCCGTGTTCGGCGTCGAGGCGCTGTCGGCCACCGGTGCCGCGCTGTACGCGGCGGCGGCCCTGGCGTTCCAGCGCGCGGCCGCGGGGGCCTGCGCGCGGTGCGGCGGGACCCACCCGGCGGCCGGCGCGGCGGGGGTCGCGGGGAGGGGCGCGGCGGCGCCCCTCCCGGCACCTCGCGCGGTGCGGCGCGCGGCGTACGCGGGGGCGCTCGCGTTCGTCCCGTACATGGCGATGAAGACGACGTGGGCGCTCGGCGGGACGTTCGCGGGCGTGTCCGGCGCGGAGATGGTCGCCGAGTTCGAGCGGAACGGCGCGTCCGGGCTCGTGCTGGCACTGGAGCGGTACGGCGTGGACTTCACCACGCTGTCGGCGCTGCTCGGCGTCTTCCTGCTCCTCGGCCTCACCCACCGGTGGGGGCAGGTGTTCCCCCGGTGGGCGCCGCCGCTCACCGGGCGGCGCGTGCCGCGCTGGCTGCCGCTGGTCCCCGCGTGGCTCGGCGCCCTCACGCTCGGCCCCTACGGCGTCGCCGCGACGCTGCTCTACCTGCTGCCGTCCGCCGCGGGCCTCACCGACCTCCCGGACAAGGAGCCGCTGGCGGGATGGGCGGGCTGGACGGTCGCGGCATGCGGGATCGGCGCGTTCGCGGTCTACGGCACGGCACTGGGCGTCGCGGCGTGGTCGTACCAGCGCCGGACGCGTCCGGTCTGCCTCAGCTAGGGCCGTACCCCCTGGGCCGGTGCCCGCGCTCGGCGGCCCGCGCCAGCTCCTCCCCGCTGAGGACGCGCGGGTCGCCGACCGCTTTCGCCCGGACGTACACCTCGCACAGCCACTCCAGCAGCCGCGCGTTCTCGAACGCCTCGTCCAGGTCGCCGCCGACCGCGACGCCGCCGTGGTTGGCCAGCAGCGCGGCGCGCATCCCCCCGGACATGGCCTTTTCGACGTTCGCCGCCAGCTCCGCCGTCCCGTAGGTGGCATAGGGCGCGACCTGGACCACCCCGCCCAGCAGCAGCGTGTTGTAGTGGACCGGCGGCAGCTCGGTCAGCGTCGAGGCGACCGCCACGCCGTGGGTCGAGTGCGTGTGCACGACCGCCGACGCCGGGGACGCCCCGTACAGCGCGAGGTGCAGGGGCGTCTCGGACGAGGGCTCCAGCCGCCCGTCCACCCGCCGGCCGCGCACGTCCACGACCGGGCAGTCCGCCGGCTCCAGCCGGTCGAGCCGCATCCCGCCGGGCGTGACCGCGACCAGCCCGCCCGCGCGGACGCTCGCGTTGCCGGACGAGCCCAGCACCAGCCCCGCCTCCACCATCCCGCGGCCCGTGCCGCACAGCGCGGCCCGCTCGGCCTCCAGGAGCATCGCCGAACCCCTCCCCTCCCGCCGCTAGGGCGCGAGCGGCAGACCGGCCGCCAGCACCGCGCCCGCCGCGCCCGCGAGCTGCTCCAGGCGCAGCACCTCGGTCCGGTGGAACGGGGGCGCGCCAGCCCGCGACACCACCAGTGTCACCCCTCCCTCCGACAGCGGGCACAGCGCGAACTGCGCGCCGTCCGGCGCGGTGAACGAGCGCGGCCGCACCGGCGCCAGCGCGGGCAGCTCCGCGGGAGCGGGGTCGGCCCCGCCGACGCTGGCGTACACCAGCGCCGCCGCGCCGCCGGCGCCGACCTCCGCGAGGCCCGCCCAGTCGGCGCTCAGGACGGCCGGGACCGCGTCGGCGAGGATCTCCGCGCCGCGCTCGGGGACGGCCGCGACCTGCCCGATCACGGCGGCGTCGGGGAAGGCCCCCTGCGGCTCGCCGGTCGGCCAGACGCCGAGCACCTCCACGCCCGGCACCGAGGCCAGGCCGTCGTGGAGCCGCCCGGTCTCCGCGCCGGCGGGCCAGCAGACCGTGAAGTCGTCCAGCGCCCGCCCGTCGCCGCGTTCGAGCACGGCCATCTGCGCCACGTCGGCGCCCGCCGCGCCGAGCGTGCGCGCGACCCGTCCGAGCGAGCCGGGCCGGTCCGGCAGGCGGACACGAATCCGCAGCAACATCGCCACCTCCTGAATCCGGGACCCCTCCAGGGTCCGCGACACGCGTTTCAGTGGTGTTACCCATGTTTCCGGCACGGAGAAGCCGGTGCTGGATCGGCGGGGCCGGGTCAAACTAGAGTCCGTTGAAGGTCAACCGCGGATCTATCGCCGCACGCCACCTCACGATTAAGGTAACTGCACGTGTCGACGGACGGGGAACGCCCGCTCAACGACGGCTCCGGGGCGCGGGTCGCGGAGGCGCTCGCCGCGCTGTCGGCCCGGCTCGACCGCGAGCACGAGCGCGCCGCGCACCGGGAGGCCGTCATCGACCGGCTGCACGAGGAGAACCAGCGGCTCCGCCGCGGCGAGCTGCAGGCGATGCTGGAGCCCGTCCGCGCCGCGCTGTACCGGCTGCACGACCAGGCGCGCCGCGAGTCGCTGCGGCTCTCGGAGCCCGGCCGCGACGACCCGCCCGACCCCGCGCGGACCGCGCAGCTGCTGGCGGCGGTCGCCGACGACGTCGCCGACGCGCTCGCCCGGCTCGGCGTGGAGCGGTACACCGTCGAGCCCGGCGCCCCCTACGACCCGTCCCGGCATCGGCCGGTGGCGGTCACCTCCGTCGCGGAGCCCGCCCGGGACGGCACCGTGGTGACCGTCCAGTCCGACGGGTTCGAGCAGGGCGGCGCGATCCTGCGCAAGGCGGCGGTGTGCGTCGGCAGGGTCGACCCCGCCGCCGCCGGCGCCACGCCCGGCGCCACGCCCGGCGCCACGCCCGGCGCCACGGCACCCGCCACGGCACCCGTCAGGGCCGGACGCGACATGACCGAGCCGAACAAGACCGGGTCAAGTCGCCCCCGCGCGGCGGGGCGCGGCGCGACGATGAGCACCGAACGCAACACCGGACTCGGCACCGATTAGGTGAGAGGGACATGGCTGTCTACGGGATCGACCTCGGAACCACGTACTCGTGCATCGCCTCCATCGACGAGGTGGGGCGGCCGGCGGTGCTGCGCAACCTGGAGGGCACCGACACCACGCCGTCGGTGGTGTACTTCGAAAGCGGCGACAACGTCGTCGTCGGCGCCGCCGCGAAGGACACCGCCGTCCTGGAGCCCGACAACGTCGTCAGCCTGATCAAACGCGACATGGGCCGGGACGTGACCCGCCCGCTGCACGGGATCGACTTCGCGCCCGAGGAGCTGTCGGCGTTCATCCTGCTGAAGCTCGCCACCGACGCGCGCACCTCGACCGGCGAGGAGACCCGCGACGTCGTCATCACCGTCCCGGCCTACTTCGGCGCGGCCGAGCGGGACGCGACCCGCAAGGCCGGGCGGATCGCCGGGCTGAACGTCATCGACATCGTGTCCGAGCCGATCGCCGCCGCGATCACCTACGGCGTGCTCAACCCCGAGGCGGACCGGACGATCCTCGTCTACGACCTCGGCGGCGGGACGTTCGACACGACGGTCATCGCGCTGCGCGGCGGCCACATCGAGGTGGTGTGCACCGACGGCGACCACGAGCTCGGCGGCGCCGACTGGGACGCGCGGGTCGTGGAGCACCTCGCCGAGCGCTTCCGCGCCGAGCACCCGGACGCCGGCGACCCGCTGGACGACAAGGCCACCGAGCAGCAGCTCCGCCGGGACGCCGAGGACGCCAAGAAGGCCCTCACCACCCGCACCTCGCACACGGTGCGGGTGATGCACGGCGGGCGGGTCGCGGCGGTCGAGGTGAGCCGCGAGAAGCTGGAGGAGCTGACCAAGGACCTGCTGGACCGCACCGTCGAGATCACCGGCCGGACCCTCGCGACCGCCGCCGACAAGGGCGTGGACGACTACGACGACCTCGTCCTCGTGGGCGGCTCGACGAAGATGCCGGTGGTCGCGGCGCGGCTGGAGACCGAGCTGGGCCTGGCGCCGCGCCTCCAGGACCCCGACCTCGCCGTCGCGAAGGGCGCCGCGCTCTACGCCTTCGAGGAGACCTACCGGCGGCTCGTCCGGGAGGGCGCCGCCGAGCGCGCCGAGGAGATGGCGAGCCGGGCGGGGCTGTCGGCCGAGCAGCGCGAGCAGATCGCGGGGCGGCGGATCCGGACGGTCGCCTCGCACGCGTTCGGGATCGTGGTCGTCGACCGCGAGAGCGGCGCCGAGCACGTGGCGCACCTCGTGCACGCCAACGACGAGCTGCCCGCCGCCAAGACCGAGGACTTCTTCACCGTCTACGACGACCAGGCGTCCGCCGACATCCGGGTGATGGAGCAGGCGGGCAGCGTCGAGTCGGTCGAGCTGGTCGACAACACCGAGATCGCGACCGGGGAGATCCGCGTCCCGCCGGGCAAGCGGGCGGGCTGGCCGATCGGGGTGACGTTCGCGCTGGACGCCTCCGGCCTGCTGAACGTCACGGCGGTGGAGAAGGAGACCGGCGAGCGGCTGGAGCTGAAGGTGGACGTCGGCGGCATGTCCGAGGAGGAGGTCGAGCGGTCCCGCAAGGCCCTCTCCCAGGTGCGGGTGAGCTGAGGGGGCGCCCGTGCCGTCCGACAGGGTGCCGTCCGACAGGGTGCCGTCCGACAGGGTGCCGCCCGACAGGGTGCCGTCCGGCGACGAGCCGTTCGACGAGCGCTACCGGCGGGAGGTGCTGGAGCCCGCGCGGGAGGCCGGTGACCGGCCCCCCGACGACCTGCGGGCCCGGTACGCGCTCGCCGAGCCGCTGGCGGCGGACGCGGTCGCCGCGCGGGTGCGCGAGGTGCGGCGGTGCTGGCGGCGCTCGCGCGGGCAGCTGAAGTACCGCAGGCTGATCGACCGGCTGGAGGCCGAGCACCGGGAGCTGGCGCCGCTGTTCGCCGCCGCCGAGCGCGGCGACCCGCGCCCGCTGGCCGACCGGCTGCGCGGCGCGGCCGAGCGCGACGCGCGGCGCGGCCGCGAGGCCCGCGCCCGGCTGGCCGACGCCGCCGGGACGCTGCGGATGGTCGCGCCCGCCGAGATCGAGGCCATCGCCCGGACGGGCGGCGTGCCGCGCACCGAACTGGAGGGCGCGGCGCGCGTGGCGGGCATCGCGGTCCGCGAGCCCGACGCGCTGCCCTCCGCCGCGCCCTACCCCGCCTACCGGAAGGTGCGGGAGTCGCTGGACGTCCTCGGCAAGCGGCACCTGCCCGACTTCCTGTTCGGAGAGCGGCTGGCGGGCCCGATCCGGGTCCTGGACGGCTTCGCCGGGGCGCCGGGCCTGCGCCTCGACCAGGACGCGGTGCGCGCGGCGGGCGAGGCGTGGGCGCGCCGCAGCCGCGACACCAGCACCGCCCACGCGGGCACCGTGCTGGCCGCGCTGCGGTCGGACGCGCCGCTGCACGGCCTCGTGCTGTACGACGTGGCCGACCGGCTGCGGGAGCGGCTGCGGCAGCGCGCGTCCGAGGGGGCGCTGCTCCGGTACGCCACCGCCGACCTCGGCGTCGAGGCGGAGGACGCGCGGCGGCTGGTGTTCGCCGTGCTCCGCGAGACGGGCCGGGACGGCGGCCTCGCGGGACGGCTGCGCGCCCTGCTGGACGCGGGCGAGGTGTTCGCGGCGGCGGAGCTGGCCGACGCCCGCGCCCCCGAGGGCGAGGCCCCCGACGACGAGACGGAGGTGCTGGCCGCCGAGGCCCGGTACCGGCTCGACACCGCGCTGCGGCTGCGCGAGACCGCCGTCGCCGAGCCCGACGCCGACCGCGCGTGGCTGCTGCTCGCCGACGCGCTGCGGCTCGTCGGCGACCTGCCCGGCGCGGCGGAGCACCGGCGGCGGCTGCCGCCGCTCCCGGTCCCGGCCGCGCGGGTGGACGTGGACGGCGCCGCCGTGCGGGTGTCGTGGGAGCCGTCGCCGTCCACGGCGGGCGAGGTGGGCTACCAGGTCGTCCGGCGGGCGGGCCGGGCGCCGCGCGACGCGCGGGACGGGGAGCCGCTCACCGGGCCGCGCGACGCCGCTCCGCCGGTGAACGTCCCGCTGTACTACGGGGTCCTCGCGGTGCGCGGCGAGGCGGCGGCGGCGCCCGCGGTGGCCGGGCCGGTCGTCGTGCGGCCCGAGCCGGGCGAGGTCGAGCTGCTGGCGGGCGACGGCCAGGTGACGGGCCGGTGGCGGTGCCCGGCGGAGGCGGCGCGGGTCGTCGTGGTCCGGGAGGGGCGCGCCGTGCCCGGCGGCCGCGACGGGTTCCGCGAGCACGTCCCCAACGGCCGCACCCACCACTACCTGGTCAGCGCCGTCTACCTGGACGCGTCCGGCCGCGAGGTCGTGACGCCGGGGGTGCGGGCGTCGGTGACGCCGAGCGCGCCGCCCGGGCCGGTGTACGAGCTGGAGGTGGAGCCCGACGCGTCCGACCCGGGCCTGCTGCGGGTGCGGTTCGACCCGCCCGCGCACGGCAGGGCCGAGCTGGTGCTGGCGGCCGCGCCGCCGCCGTGGCCGCGCAGCGCGCTGGTCCCGGTGGAGGAGGTCAGGCGCGCGACGCGGCGGCTGGCGTGCGCGCCCGCCGCCGGGGGGCTGGAGGTGCGGCCGGGGTCGGGCGGCTGGCTGCTCGCGGTGACGGTGGCCGAGGGCACCGCCGCGATCGGCGCCTGCCACCGGCACGTGAACCTGCCGCCGCCGCGCCGGCTGGTCGCCGAGCGGCGCGGCGCCCACGTCCACGTCGGGTTCGACTGGCCGCCCGACGTCGCGGAGGTCGAGGTCGGCGTCGCCGCCGTCGACCGCACGGGGTCCGGGCCCGGCGGGGCGGACCGCGCGGTCGTGACGCGCGCCTCCTACGACACGCAGGGCGGGATCAGGCTGCCCGTGCCCGAGGACGAGCCGGTGGAGGTGTCGGTCGCGGCGTCCGGGACCGTCGGCGGCTCCCGGGTGGTCGGCCCGGCGGTCGCCGCGCGGGTGGAGGCGCGGACGGTCGTCCGCTACGACGTGCGGCGGTCGGGGCCGCCGTGGCGGCGGTCGCTGACGATCCGGCTGACCTCGCCGCGCCCGCTGCGGGTGGCTCGGCTGGCGCTGGTGCTGCGCGCCGGGCGGGTGATGCCGCACCGCGCGGCCGACGGCGAGACGCTCGGCGCGTGGGAGCAGGTGCCCGTGCCCGGCGAGCTGTCGCTGCCCGCCCCGGCGGCGTCCGGCCCGTACTGGCTGCGCTGCTTCGCCGAGGACGACGTCGTCGAGCTGAGCGACCCGCCCGTCCGCACCCTCCAGGTCGCGCGATGACCGGCCCGCTCGCCCGTCCCCGGCTGCCCCGCGTCGGGCTGCCGCGGGTCGGGCTGCCGGGCGCCCCGTCCCGGCCGGGGATCACCTGCCCGTACTGCTTCGCGGCGGTGCCGCCGCAGCGGGTGCTGTTCCGGTGCCGGGGGCAGGCCGGGCGGACGCGGGGGTGCGCGCCCGTCCTGGACGAGCGGCTCGCGGCCTACACCGGCTCGACCGCCGGGGCGTCGCTGCCGCCGGTGTTCGCCGCGCCCGGCCGCGGCGGGCGCGCCGACTGCCCCGACTGCGGCCGGCCGACCGGCAACCGGGCCTGCCCCGAGTGCCACAACCCGCTCCCGGCCGCCTACTGCGACTCCCCCGGCCGGATCGTCGCGCTCGTCGGCGCGAAGAACGCGGGCAAGAGCACCTACATCGCCGTGCTGCTGCACGAGCTGATGAACCGGGTCGGCACCGAGCTGGACGCCTCGCTCGTGGCCTGCGACGACCGCACGATCGAGCGGTACAAGCGCGACTTCGCCCGCCCGCTGCTGGAGGAGCGCAGGCTGCTGCCGACGACGGCCAGCGCGGCGACGGGCCCGCGCGAGCCGCTCGTCTACCTCCTCACCCGGACGCGCAGGGGCCGCTTCTCCCGCGCGCGCAACGAGTCGCTGGCGCTGGTGCTGTTCGACACGGCGGGCGAGGACCTGCGCAGCCGCGAGGCCACCGACCTGCACCTGCGCTACCTGGAGGCGGCGGACGCGGTCATCTTCCTCGTCGACCCGCTGGAGCTGCCCGGCGCCCGGACGGGCCTGGCCGACGTCCCGGTCCCCCGGGGCGCGGGCGAGGACCCCGGCAGCGAGCCGCTGAACGTCATCGCGCGGGTCACCGAGACGCTCCGGCAGCGGCACGGCGCCCGTCCCGGCGAGCCGCTGCCGGTGCCGGTCGCGGTCGCGCTGACCAAGATCGACGTGCTGCGGCCCGCGCCGCTGCGGCAGTCGGCGCTGCACCGCACCCGCGCGGGCTCGGGCGTCCTCGACCTCGACGACAGGGAGGCGGTGGACGCGCAGGTCCGCGCGCTGCTGCACGACTGGGGGGCGGGCCAGCTCGACACCTACCTCGGCCAGCAGTACGCCGAGCACGCGCTGTTCGGGCTGTCGGCGCTCGGCGGCGTCCCCGAGGCGGGGCGGGTCGGCGCGGGCGGCGTCCGGCCGCACCGCGCCGAGGACCCGCTGCTGTGGCTGCTGCACCGGTTCGGGATGCTCGACGGGGCCCGCCCCGGAGGGGCGTGACGGTGGCCTGGCAGCTGCACTACACCTCGGCCCGGCATGGCCCCACCGGCCGGGCGGGGTTCCAGTTCGTCGCCGAGACGCCGGGCCTGCCCGACGGGGTGCGGGCGGGGGTGACGCCGTACCTGTCCTACCGTCCGCCGCCGGACGCGCCGCTCTCGCCGGACGAGGCGGAGCTGGCGGAGTTCCCCGTCTCGCTCCTCTACGACACCGTCGGCGGCAGGCCGCTGCTGCTGCGCAGCCGCTACCTCGGCCGCGACTACTCCGGCCGCTACGGCAACTTCTTCGCCCACGCGGTCGTGGCCGAGCCCGGCGAGCTGGAGGGGCTGCGCCCCGCCGAGCTGTGGCGCGCCCCGCTGTGGACGCACGGCCCGGCCGACGACCCGGCGCTGGAGGAGCTGGACGAGCTGACCCCCGGCGCCGCCCTCGACCCCGAGGCGCTCGCCGCCTGGCTCGCCGCCCCCGGCTCGGACGCCCCCTACGCGACGCTCGCGGGACTGGTCGACGCGGTCTCCTCGGTGCTCGCGCGGGGCCACGGGCGCGTCGTGCTGGTCGCGGGCGACGTGGAGGTCGTCGCCCGGTGGATCGCGGTCGTCTCCTACTCGCTGCCGGTCGCGGCGGCGGCGCGGCTGTCGTTCGTGACCTACACCGCCGACCCGGAGGGCGCCGCGCAGCGCCTCGTCGGCACGACCCCGGGCGTGTGGGCCGCCGTCCGGCACCGCACCTCGCACGCGTTCGCCGTCGACCTCGGCGAGGGCGCGCCGCCGGAGGCCCCGCGCGGGCCGTCCCGGTTCGCCCGGACGGTCGCGGCCTGCTGGCGCGCGGCCGACTTCGCCGGCCTGGACGCCCTCGCCGAGCTGGCGCGCCCCGACACCGCCGCGCTGGACGGCGCGGCCGTGCTGCTCGCGCTGTGCCGGGGCGAGGCGGCGGTGACGGCGGAGGAGGAGCGGGCGGCGGCGGAGCTGGTCTCCCGCCGGGACGCGCTCCCCGACTGGGTGTGGCGGGAGCTGGCGTCCGGCGCCCGGTCCATGGGCCTGGAGCTGGCGCTGGCCGTGCACCGGCGGGCCGGGGCCGGTCGGGGCTTCGCGGACGCGCTGGCCGTCGCGGCGACGCGGGCGGCGCTGGCCCGGCCGGGCGCCGCCGATCTGCCCGCCGTCCACGCGGCGTGCCCGGCGGAGGTCCGGGACGCGCTGCTGGACGGCGTGGTCGCCGGGCTCACCGGGCACGGGCACCGGGACCTCGACCCGGCCGCCTGCGACCTGCTGTACGCGAGCGCCGAGCGGCTGCGCGGGCACCCGGACGTCGCGGTGGCGGTGCTGGCGTCGGCGGGACGGCGCCGCCCGGCGACCCGCGTCGCGGTCACCGGCGAGCTGCTGGGCCTCGCCGAGGAGGCCGAAGGGGTCGGGGCGGCGCTGGGCGAGGTGTGGACGGACCCGCCGTCGGCGCTGGAGTGCGTCGAGCTGCTGGAGGCCCACCCCGCCGGGATGGCCGCGCACCCGGCGCTGGCGGAGCTGCCGTCGCGGGCGTTCGCGCGGCAGGGCGAGACGTTCGCGGACGCGATGACGCTGCGGCTCGCGGCGCGGGTCCTGGCGGTCCTGCCGGACGGGCGGGCCGCGCGCGACGCGGAGGCCGTCCGGGCGCACGCCGACGCGGTCACCGCCGAGCAGCCGAGGGAGGCCGCGCGGGCGCTGGACGAGCTGGCCGGCTCGGGCGCCGGGCCCGACCTCGCCGACGCGGCGTTCACCGCCGCCGCGCGGCTGCTGTGCCGGAGGCCGCCGCGGTTCCGCGCCGCGCTGCTGGCCGCCGCGTCCACGCCCGTGCGGGCGCGGCTCGGCGGGCGGTGGACGGCGGAGCTGCCCGCCCGCGCCCGCGCGGGCCGCGCCCCGCTGCGCGGCGCGGAGATCGGGGAGCGCAACGACCTGGTCGAGGTGGTGCTGCGGCTGCGGACGCGGGGCGTCACCGAGCCCGCGCTGGAGACGTGGGCGCGCGCGGCGGCCGGACGGTGGCTCGCGGCGCGCCAGCTCGACGCGCACCTGTCCGGCGAGCCGCGGCTGCGCGCGGCGCTGAAGGACCTCCTCGCCGAGGCCGGTTCGCGCTTCAGGGGGCGGTGAGGCGTGCATCCCGTTCTCGTGCTGCTGCTGATCGCGGTGTGGCTCGGCGCCATGTACGTCGGGTTCATGGTCGTGTTCCCCGTGCTGTTCCCCGCGACGCTGGTCGTGGCCGGGGCCGCCGCGCTCGGCCTGTACTACCTGCACGCCTGCCGGACGCTCGCGCCCTCCACGCTGGAGGGCCCCTCGCCGGTCGAGCCGCCGCCGGTCGCCTACCGGCACTACCTGCTGTCCCAGGTGTGGCGGGACTGGTGGGCGATCACCCGGACGGTCGTGCCCCGGGTGTGGACGACCGCGTCGGCGATCGTGGTGCGGCTCACCAGGACGCTGCTGCTCGGCGGGCTCTGGGGGTACTTCGCGTTCCCGATCTGGCTGGCGCTGTGCGCGGGGATCGCCACCGCCGCCGTCCCCGCCGGGGTGTTCGTGCTGGCGCTGACCGTCCTGTACGGGCTGGTCGCGGCCGTCGGGCTCGCGGCGTGGCTCGGCTGCGTGCTCGTGCTCGCGGCGGTCGAGCGGGTGTTCATGGCCTACGGCCGGATCCTCCAGACCTGCCCGCACCCGTTCTGCTACGAGCGGATCGGGCTGCCCGAGTACGCGTGCCCGGGATGCGGGGCCCGGCACCGGGGGCTGACGCCGGGCGCGGGCGGCGCGTTCCGGCACGTGTGCCGCTGCGGCGCGCGGCTGCCGACGACCGTGCCGCTCGGACGGTTCCGGCTGGCGGCCTACTGCCCGCACTGCGGCGGGCGGCTGCCCGAGCGGATCGGGCGGGTCCGGGTGGAGCCGCTGCCGTTCGTCGGCGGCCCGGCGGCGGGCAAGACCACGTTCATGGTGCTCGGCATCCGCGCGCTGCACGCGCACGCGCACGCCGTCGACGGGCGGCTCTCGTTCGTGGAGCGGCGGCACGCCCAGGCGTACGCGGGCGCCATCGAGGAGTTCCGGCGCGGCGGACGCCCCGCCAAGACGGGCCCGGAGCTGCCGCTCGCCACGATGGTGGACGTGGAGCTGCCGGGACGCGCGCGGCGCATCCTCTACCTGTTCGACCCGGCCGGCGAGCACTACACGGGCGCGACCGAGGTGGAGTCGCTGCGCTACCTCGACCACGGCGAGGCGCTGCTGTTCGTCGTGGACCCCTTCGCGCTCCCCCAGGTGCGGCGGGCGCTGACCGCCGACGAGCGGCGGCTGGTCGAGGCGGGCGCCGCCTCGTCGGAGGAGGATCCGGCCGACACGCTCCAGCGGGTGCTGAACGAGCTGCGCTCGCGTCCCGACCAGGGGCGGCAGAAGCGCGTCGCGGTCGTCGTCACCAAGATCGACCTGCTCGCCCGCACCGAGGTCGGCCGGGGCCTGCGCGAGGACCCGGACCTGCGCGGCTGGCTCGGCCGGGTCGGGCTCGGCAACACCGTCCGCATGCTCGACCAGGTCGCGGGCGAGGTCCGCTACCTCGGCTCGGGCCTGGCGACCCCGCCCGCGGGCGTCGCCGACCTGCTCGGCTGGCTGTCGGGCCTGACCCCGCCGGCGGCGAACGGCGACGGCCCGGCCACCGGCGACGGCGAGGACGGGGTGCCGGGGACGGCGCCGCCGCGCGCTCCCTGGCCGGTGCGCGGGCGCGCGGGCGGCCGCGTGCCGGTCGGCTACCAGGTCGGACGCTGGGCCGTGCTGGCCGGGGTGTCGGCGCTGACCGTCGCCGCCGTGACCGGCGCGCTGCTCGCCGCCGCCGAGCGGTTCCCTTACTGACCGTGATGTGACGGACGCCACTTCCTGACGCGGCAGATAACGTAGGGTCATCTCGTTAGATCTTCTCGGAGACCTCTCGGACTCCCCGGACCTCCTCCGCCCGGCCGCTTCCCCACGGAGACCCCCCATGCACCAGACGGCCACGCCCTCCGGGCCCGTGTCCCCGGCGCGCGCCGCGCCCGACCGGCGGCTCATGCTGATCCTCGTGCTCGGCGCGCTGACCGCCGTCGCGCCGCTGTCGATCGACATGTACCTCCCGGCGCTCCCCCGGCTCGCCTCCGACCTGTCCACCGGCGCGATGCAGGTGCAGCTCACGCTGACCGCGTGCGTGGTGGGCCTCGCCGCCGGGCAGATCATCGCGGGCCCGCTGAGCGACGCGCTCGGCCGCCGCCGCCCGCTGCTGGTCGGCCTCGCCCTGTACGCGATCGCGTCGGCGCTGTGCGTCATGGTGCCGAACGTGGAGACGTTCATCGCGCTGCGGCTCGTCCAGGGCGCGGCGGGCGCCGCCGGGATCGTGATCGGCCGCGCCATCGTCCAGGACCTCTACGACGGGGTCGCGGCGGCGAAGTTCTTCTCGCTGCTGATGCTCGTCAACGGGCTCGCGCCGATCCTCGCGCCCGTCCTCGGCGGGCAGCTGCTGCGGGTCATGCCGTGGCCGGGCGTGTTCGCCGTCCTCGCCGGAACGGGCGTCGCGCTGTTCCTGGCCGCGCTGCTCGGGCTGCGCGAGACGCTGCCGCCGGGGCGCCGCGAGACCGGCGGGGCCCGCGCCACGCTGACGACGTTCCGCGCGCTCGCCGCCGACCGGACCTTCGTCGCCTACGGCCTGTCGGTCGCGCTGGCGTTCGGCGCGCTGTTCACCTACATCTCGGGCTCCCCGTTCGTCCTCCAGGACATCTACGGCCTGTCGCCGCAGGGCTTCAGCATCGTGTTCGGCGTCAACTCGCTCGGCATCGTCGCGGTCGGCCAGCTCAGCGGGTGGCTGGCAGGGAGGGTCAGGCTGGAGCGGCTGCTGGCCGCCGGGCTGACGGTCGTCGCGGTCGGCGGCGTGGGGCTGCCGATCGCGGTTCTCACCGGGGCGGGCCTGCCCGGCGTCCTGCCCGCGCTGTTCCTGGTCGCCGCCGGGGACGGCCTGATCATGCCGAACGCGACCGCGCTCGCGCTGGCCGACCGGCCGCCCCGGGTCGCCGGGAGCGCGTCGGCGCTGCTCGGGCTGACCCAGTTCGCGATCGGCGGCGCGGCCGCGCCGCTCGCCGGGATCGGGGGCCCCGGCACCGCGCTGCCGATGGCGCTGACGATCGCCGCGCTGGCGCTGGCCGCGTTCGCGATCACGCTCCTGGCCCCGCGCCGCCGGTGAATCCACAGGTCAGAGCGCCTCTCTTCCGGCTCTAGGGACTAAACACCAGAGATCGGGAATCATTGGAGGAAAGCCCGAGGGGAGGCGCGGTGAGCGAGATCCCGGAGCGTCGCGGCGTCCGCGCGGCGGCGCTGGCGGTGCTGGCCGCGCTGGCGGCGCTGCTCGCCCCCGCCTGCCGCGCGGCGGAGGACCCCGAGGTGACCCCGCCCGTCGCGGCCACCTCCACCCGGCACGCGGCGCCGAGCGGGCGCCGCCCCGGCGTCGTCAACATCGACACCGAGCAGGGCCTGAACAGCACCAGCGCCGCCGGGACCGGCCTCGTCCTCGACCAGTCCGGGTTCGTGCTCACCAACAACCACGTCATCCAGGGCGCCACGTCGATCAAGGGCACCGACACCGACGACCACCGCACCTACACCGCGCGGGTCGTCGGCTACGACAAGGCGGGCGACATCGCGGTGATCCGGCTGGACGGCGCGTCCGGGCTGAAGGCGGCCGTGTTCGGCGACGCGTCCCGCGTGCGGGTCGGCGACCCGGTCACCGCCGTCGGCAACGCGGGCGGCAGGGGCGGGAACCCCTCGGTCGTGACGGGCCTGGTCACCTCGCTCGGCCAGTCCGTGACCGCCAGGGACGAGAGCGACGGCACCTCCGAGCGGCTCACCGGCCTGATCGAGACCAGCGCCCCGATCCGGCCGGGCGACTCCGGCGGCCCGCTGCTGGACACCGGGGGCACCGTGATCGGCATCAACACCGCCGCCGCGGGCGGCGCCGAGCTGAAGCAGAAGGGCGCCCACCGCGGCTACGCGATCCCCGCCGGGCGCGCGCTGGAGATCGCCCGGCAGATCCAGCGGGGGCAGGCGTCCGAGACCGTCCACATCGGCCCGACGGCGCTGCTCGGCGTCAAGGTGCGGGGGACGGGCGCGGAACAGGGCGCCCTGGTCGCCGAAGTCGTCCCCGGCACGCCCGCCGAGACCGCCGGGGTGCCGGTGGGCGTGACGATCGTCGCCCTGGGCGGGCGGCGGGTGGAGTCCGCCACCGCCCTCACCGACCTCATGCTGGCCCACCACCCGGGCGACGACGTCCTGCTGGAATGGACGACGGCGCAGGGCGTCCGGCAGTCCGCCGTGCTGCATCTCACCGACGGGCCGCCCCAGTAGCGTCCGTCCAGCGGAACCGGGCGGTGACCAGCGAAGCGGGTCGTGCGAGAGTAGGGGCGGCCCCCTGCCCCTGACCCGAGGACGTGAACGATGAGCCGCAAGGCGCCCGCGGACGACGTCGACCCCGCCGACGACATCGCCGGCACCGAGGTCTCGGAGCCGAAGACCTGGGCGGCGGGCGTGCCGGGCGTCACGGCGGCGCTGCGCCAGGCCTACGACCAGATGGGCGTGCGCCGGACGGCGCTGACGCTGGTCCGGGTCAACCAGAAGCCCGGGTTCGACTGCCCCGGCTGCGCGTGGCCCGAGGGCGACCACCGGCACCTCGCCGAGTTCTGCGAGAACGGCGCGAAGGCCGTCGCGGAGGAGGCGACGACCCGGCGGGTCACCCGGGAGTTCTTCGCCCGCCACACGGTCGCCGAGCTGGCCGAGCGCTCCGACCACTGGCTGGGGCAGCAGGGCCGGCTGACCGAGCCGATGATCCTGCGCGCCGGGTCCGAGCACTACGAGCCGGTGTCGTGGGACGAGGCGTTCGGGCTCCTCGCCGAGGAGCTGAACGCCCTGGACTCCCCCGACGAGGCCCTCTTCTACACCTCGGGCCGGACGAGCAACGAGGCCGCGTTCGCCTACCAGCTCTTCGCCCGCGCGTTCGGCACGAACAACCTCCCCGACTGCAGCAACATGTGCCACGAGTCGTCGGGGTCGGCGCTGGTCGAGACCATCGGCATCGGCAAGGGCTCGGTGCTGCTGGAGGACCTGCACCAGGCCGACCTGATCTTCGTCGTCGGCCAGAACCCGGGCACCAACCACCCCCGGATGCTGTCGGCCCTGGAACGCGCCAAGAAGGACGGCGCGCGGATCGTCGCGGTGAACCCGCTGCCCGAGGCCGGGCTGATGCGGTTCAAGAACCCGCAGCGCGCGTCGGGGCTCGTCGGGAAGGGCACGGGCCTCGCCGACCGGTTCCTCCAGATCCGGCTGAACGGCGACCTCGCCCTGTTCCAGGCGCTCAACCGGCTGCTGCTGGAGTCGGACGCGCCCGACGCGGTCGACGAGGAGTTCCTGACCGCCCACGCGCACGGGTTCGAGGCGTTCCGCGACCACGTCCTCGGCCTGGACTGGGACGCGGTGCTGGAGGCGACCGGCCTGGCCCGGGGCGAGATCGCCGCGACGCTCGGCGACGTGCTGGCCGCGAAGAAGATCGTGGTGTGCTGGGCGATGGGGCTGACCCAGCACCGCAACTCGGTGCCGACGATCCGCGAGGTCGTCAACTTCCTGCTGCTGCGCGGCAACATCGGCCGCCCCGGCGCGGGCGTCTGCCCCGTCCGCGGGCACTCCAACGTGCAGGGCGACCGGACGATGGGCATCTACGAGAAGCCCGCGCCCGCCTTCCTGGACGCCCTCGCCGAGGAGTTCGGCTTCGAGCCGCCGCGCGAGCACGGCCTCGACACCGTGGACGCGATCCGCGCCATGCGGGACGGCACCGCGAAGGTGTTCCTCGGGATGGGCGGCAACTTCGTCCGCGCCACCCCCGACTCGGCGGTGACCGAGGCGGCGCTGCGCGGCTGCCGGCTGACCGCGCAGGTGTCCACCAAGCTCAACCGGTCGCACGCGGTCACCGGGACGCGGGCGCTGATCCTGCCGACGCTCGGCCGCACCGAGCGCGACGTCCAGGACTCCGGGCCGCAGTTCGTCTCCGTCGAGGACTCGATGGGCATGGTGCACGCCTCGCGCGGGCGGCTCGCCCCGGCCTCCCCCGACCTGCTGTCGGAGGTCGCGATCGTGTGCCGCCTCGCCCGCGCCACCCTGTCCGGGCCCGACCTCGGCTGGGCGGAGATGGAGCGCGACTACGACGTGATCCGCGACCGCGTCTCCCGGGTCGTGCCCGGGTTCGACCGCTTCAACGAGCGGATCCGGGAGAAGAACGGTTTCACGCTCCCGCACGCGCCCCGCGACGAGCGCCGCTTCCCCACCGCCACCGGCAAGGCCAACCTGACCGTGAACGAGCTGGAGGTGCTGCGGGTGCCGGAGGGGCGGCTGCTGCTCCAGACCGTCCGCAGCCACGACCAGTACAACACCACGATCTACGGGCTGGACGACCGCTACCGGGGCATCAAGGCGGGCCGCCGCGTCGTGTTCGTCAACCCCGCCGACCTGGAGGCCCTCGGGATCGGCGACGGCGCGGTCGTCGACCTCGTCTCGGAGTGGACGGACGGCACCGAGCGCCGCGCCCCCGCCTTCCGCGTGGTCGGCTACCCGACGGCGCGGGGCTGCGCGGCGGCCTACTTCCCGGAGACCAACGTGCTGGTCCCGCTCGACAGCACCGCCGCCGTCAGCAACACCCCGACCTCGAAGTCGATCATCGTACGGCTGGAGACCACCGGCCGGCCGCTCTAGGCTCGGCGCATGACGAACCTGCCTGAGCGCGCCGGACGGCCCGCGACACCGGAGATGCGGGCCTCCGACGCCGACCGCGAGCGCGTCGCCGGGGTGCTGCGCGACGCGGCCGGCGAGGGGCGGCTCACGCTGGAGGAGCTGGACGAGCGGCTCGACGCGGTGTACGCGGCCAAGACCTACGCGGAGCTGGAGCCGCTCACCCGCGACCTGCCGGCCGAGGGCACGGCGCCGCCCGCGCCCGCGCCGTCCTCGGGGACCGACTTCCGGCCGGTGCGGGGCGCCCCGTCCTGGCGGGGCGGCATCGGGATCATGAGCGGGTTCCGGCGGTCGGGGGTGTGGAACGTCCCCCGGCGGTTCCGCGCGTTCGCGTTCTGGGGCGGCGGCAAGATCGACCTGCGCGAGGCCCGGTTCGAGGAGGCGGAGGCGACGATCTCCGTGCTGGCGGTCATGGGCGGGGTGGAGGTCATCGTGCCGGACGACCTCACCGTGCACGTCAAGGGCCTCGGGATCATGGGCGGGTTCGACCAGCGGGCCAGCGGCCCCGGCGCGCCGGGCGCCCCCGTCGTCGTCATCCGCGGCTTCGCGTTCTGGGGCGGCGTCGGCGTCAAGCGCCGGGCGCGCAAGCACGACAAGCGGCTGCGCAAGGAGATGAGGCGGCGCGAGGCGGAGGCCCAGATCGAGGGCCCCGACGCGCCGTCCTGATCCGCGTGCCTAGTGCGGTGCCTAGTGCGGGACCGGCGCTCCGAGCGCGGCGGGGCGCAGGTCGTGCCAGGGCCGCGCCAGCTCGAAGGCGCGGCAGGCGCGCATGACCAGCGCGTCGGCGTGCCGCGCGCCGACGACCTGGAGCCCGGCGGGCAGCCCCTCGGGCGTGAGCCCGCACGGCAGGCTCGCGGCGGGCTGCTGGGTCATGTTGAACGGGTAGGTGAACGGGGTCCAGCCGGTCCAGCGGGGTGCGGCCGCGCCCGCCGGGGCCTCCCGGCCGGCCTCGAACGCGGTGATCGGCAGCGTCGGGGTGAGCAGCAGGTCGTAGCGCTCGTGGAACAGGCCCATGATCCGCCCGAGCTCCATGCGGCGGGCGGTGGCGTCGAGGTACTCGCCCGCCGTGAACGCCGCGCCCCGGTCGCAGATCTCGCGCAGGCCGGGGTCGAGCGCCGCGCGGGCGTGCGGCGGCAGGTGCTCCACGACCTTGGCCGCGCCCGCGAACCACAGGACCTCGAACTCCTCGACCGGGTCGGCGAAGCCGGGGTCGGCCTCCTCGACCGCGGCGCCCAGCTCGGTGAAGACCCGGGCCGCGGCGGCGACGAGCGCGGCCACGTCCGGGTCGACGGCGGCGAACCCGAGGCGGGGGCTGAACGCGACGCGCAGCCCGGTGAGGTCGGCGGGGTCGCCGGGGGTCCCCGTGAAGGCGGCGGCGGGCGGGGGCAGCGCGGACCAGTCCCGCGCGTCCGCGCCGCAGATCGCGTCGAGCAGCAGCGCCGCGTCCGGCACGCTGCGGGTCATCGGCCCGGCGTGCGCGAGCGTCCCGAACGGGCTGGCCGGGTAGTGCGGGACGCGGCCGTAGGTCGGCTTGAGCGTGAACGTGCCGGTGAACGCGGCGGGGATGCGGACCGAGCCGCCGCCGTCGGTGCCGAGCGCGAGCGGCGCCATGCCCGCCGCGACGGCCGCCGCCGCTCCCCCGCTGGACCCGCCGGGCGTGCGGGAGGGGTCCCAGGGGTTGCGGGTGACGCCGGTGAGCGGTGAGTCGGTGACGCCCTTCCACGCGAACTCCGGCGTGGTGGTCTTGCCGACGATCACCGCGCCCGCCTCGCGGACCCGGGCCACGGTGGGCGCGTCCTCGTCCCAGGGGCCGGACGGGTCGATCGACCGCGAGCCGCGCAGCGTCGGCCAGCCCCGGGTGAGCAGGACGTCCTTGACCGAGACCGGCACGCCGTCCAGCGGGCCGAGCGTCGTGCCGCGCCGCCACCGGTCGGCCGAGGCGCGCGCGGCGGCCATCGCCGAGTCGCCCGTGACCAGGCAGAACGCGTTGAGATAGGGGTCCTCGCGGTCGATCCGGGCGAGGACGGCCTCGGTCGCCTCGACCGGGGACAGCGTCCCGGCCCGGTAGCCCTCCAGCAGCTCGGTCGCCGTGAGGTCGGCCGCGTCGCCCATCACTGAACCCCTCTCGATCCGACGTATCCGAGGCGCTTGTCCACGACGTTGCGCAGCGGGCGGCCCTCGACCCGGCACGCGAGGTTCTCGGCGAAGACCTGGACGAGCGCCTCCCGCCAGCCGGTCGCGTCGCCGGACATGTGCGGGGAGACGATCACGTTCGGCATCTCCCACAGCGGGGAGGACGCGGCGAGCGGCTCGTCCACGAACACGTCGAGCGCGGCGCCCGCGATCACGCCCGCGCGCAGCGCCGCGACCAGGTCGTCCTCCACGACGAGCTGCCCGCGGCCGACGTTGATCAGCCGCGCGGAGGGCCGCATCCGGGCCAGCGCCGCGGCGTCGACCATGTCGCGGGTCGCGTCCGTGAGCGGCGCGGCCAGCACGACGTAGTCGGCGTCCGCGAGCGCCTCGCCCAGCCGCTCCATCGGGTGGACGGTGCCGAGGTCGGGGTCGGCGGCGCGGGCGGCGCGGCCGACCCCCGACACGGCCAGCCCCGCGCCGGCCAGCCTGCGGCCGATCGCGCGGCCGATCGGGCCGGTGCCGACGACCAGCGCGCGCGCCCCGGTGATCCGCTCGGTCTCGCGGTGCCGCCACCGCCGCTCCCCCTGGAGCCGGACGGTGCCGTGCAGGTCCTTCGCCAGCGCGATGACCAGGCCGAGCACGTACTCGGCGATCGGCTCGTCGAACACGCCCCGGGAGTTGGTCACGACGGTGCCGGACTCGACCAGCGCGGGGAACAGCAGCCGGTCGACGCCCGCGCTCGCGATGTGCACCCAGCCCGGCCCGCCGGAGGGCGGCCACGCGGCGGCCACCGCCTCCGTCCAGAAGTCCCAGACGAACAGGACGTCGGCGCCCGGAAGGGCGGCGGCCAGATCCGGCTCTCCGACGAGGCGGACGCGCGCCAGCGCCTCCACCGCCCGCAGGCTCGGGGGCGCGTCGTCCCCGGTCAGCACCACCACGAGCGGTGGCGGCACGGGGCCGGGCGCGGCAGCGTCCATCGGCGTCCCCTCCGGGTCCGGGAAATAACGAGAAGGCAACTCGCCAAGGCATTGACACGCTAGGAACGCTTCGTAGGATTGTCAACAATCAGCGCGGCACGGGCGAGCAGGCCGGACGACCGCACTGAACGTGCTGTAAGACCGTCGCAACCGCTGCCCCAGGGCCAGGACGGATCCCAGAGCGCTCTAACGGAAGAGTCCTTTCGGGTGGCGACGCGCTCGCCCACCCCTGTCCTCGGGGAGGTCCGGCATGCCGAAGCTCATGACCATCTCACTGGAGCGGCGCGGCGTCTCGTGCGTGGCCGAGCTGCTGGAGAAGGACGCGCCGCGCACCTGCGCGGCCGTGTGGAACGCCCTGCCCCTCGGCGGCGACGCCTACCACGCCAAGTACGCCCGCAACGAGGTGTACACGATGGTGGAGCGGTTCGCCGAGGACGAGGTCGGGCTGGAGAACCCGACCGTGACGCCCATCCCGGGCGACGTCGTCCACTTCTCCTTCCCCGGCGGCATGCTCGACCGGGCGTTCAAGGAGGAGAAGGGCATCCACGGGCTGCCCGGCGTCATCGACCTCGCGATCTTCTACGGCCGCAACAACCTGCTGCTGAACGGCGACGTCGGCTGGGTGCCCGGCAACGTGTACGCGACGATCGTCGAGGGCCTGGACCGGATGGCCGAGGCGTGCAACGACGTCTGGCGGTCCGGCGCGGTGGGCGAGCGCCTGGTCTACCGCCGCGCCGAGTCCTGAGCGCGGCGATCCCGATGGCCTTCGACCCCATGCTGGTCCAGCGTCCCGAACTGCTCGCCCAGCACGGCATCGGCGTCGTCGCGCCGTTCGACTTCGCGCTCGACCGCGAGCTGTGGCGGTGGACGCCCGACGACGTGTCGCTGTTCATGACCCGGCTGCCCTACGTGCCGGTGCCGGTGACGGTCGAGATGGCCTCCGCGCTGTCGGACCACTCGATCGTCCGGCAGGCGACGCGGGACGTGCTGGCGCCCGAGCCGCTCGCCGTGGCCTACGCCTGCGCGTCGGGCAGCTTCATCCGCGGCGCGGCGGGCGAGGTCGCGCTGCACCACACGATGGTCGCGGCGGGCGCCCCGGCGGTAGCGACCACCTCGGGCGCGCTGGTGGAGTCGCTGCGGCTGCTGAACGCCTCGCGGATCGCCGTCGTCACCCCCTACATCGACACCGTGACCGACCGGCTCGTGTCCTTCCTCGGCGAGTACGGCATCTCCGTCGCCGGGTCGGTCGGGATGGGGCTGCTCAGCCACATCTGGAAAGTCGGGTACGGCGAGATCGTCTCGGCGGTCTCGGCGGTGGACACGCCCGACGCCGAGGCCGTGTTCATCTCCTGCACCAACGTCCCGACCTACGACATCATCGCGCCGCTGGAGCAGATGATCGGCAAGCCGGTGCTCACCGCGAACCAGGTCACGATGTGCTCGGCGCTGCGCGCGATGGGCCGCCCGGCGGCCGGTCCCGGGCAGTCGCTGGTCCAGCTCACCCGTCCGACCGCCGCGTGAGGCCCGCTCCCCGCTTCATGATCGAGGAAGGTAGGATTGTCGACAACATGCCGCAGACCGCACCGTGCGCCGGTTTCCTCTACCCGGGCTTCAGCGCCGAAGACGACTACCCCGCGATCGAGCGCGCCCTCGGCGGCGTGCGGCTGCCGGTCGTCCACACGCTGATGCGCGAGGACGCCCACCGGGTCGACGCCCTGCTGGACATCGGCGGCCCCGACGTCCTCGCCGAGGGCGCCCGGCAGCTGCGCGGGCTGGGCGTCCAGGCCGCCGTCTGGGCGTGCACCAGCGGCAGCTTCGTGTTCGGCTGGGACGGCGCCGCCGCGCAGGTCGCGGGCGTCGCGGAGGCCGCGGGCGTGCCCGCCTCCAGCACCTCGTTCGCGTTCGTGAACGCCGCCCGGCACCTCGGGGTGCGGCGCGTCGCGGTCGCCGCGACCTACCCCGCCGACGTCGCCGACCGGTTCGGCGCGTTCCTCGGCGAGGCCGGGATCGAGGTCGCGGCGCTGTCGGCGCGCGGCATCGTGACCGCCGCCGAGGTCGGCACGCTGGGCTGCGACGAGGTGCTGGCGTTCGTGGCGGCCAACGACCACGCCGGCGCCGAGGCCGTGCTGGTCCCCGACACCGCCCTGCACACCGTGTCCTGGCTCGACGAGTTGGAGGCGCGGGTCGGCAAGCCCGTCCTGACCGCCAACCAGGTGAGCGTGTGGGAGGGCCTGCGGCTCGCCCACGCCGCCTCCGGCACGGACGGGCCGCGCCCGCGCGCGGGACTCGGCAGGCTGTTCGCGACTCCCGCCGTCACCGGGGCCCACGCGGGCCCCGTGCCGGCGCGACATCCCTGACCCCCAGACGAAAGGGGCCCGCGCATGGGCCGGTTGGGTGAGCTGGAACCCGTCCCCCGCAGATCGACGGTCGAGCTCGTCTCGGACGAGCTGCGCTCGGCGATCATGTACGGCTCCCTGGAGCCGGGCGCGCAGCTCGGGGAGGTGGAGCTGGCGGCCCGGCTCGGCATCAGCCGCGGCCCGCTGCGCGAGGCGATGCAGCGGCTCGTCCAGGAGGGGCTGCTGGTCAGCGAGCCGCACCGCGGCCTGTTCGTGATCACGCTGGACGCCGGCGACGTCGAGGACGTCTACCTGGCGCGGCTCGCGATCGAGCGCGAGGCGTGCCGGCTGATCATGGAGCGGAACCGGGGCGAGGCCGTCGCGCGGCTCACCGACGCGCTGGAGGCGCTGGTGGACGCGGCGCGCGAGCGCGACCGGGTCGCGATGAGCGACGCCGACCAGGCCTTCCACGAGGTGCTGGTCAGCGCGTCCGGCAGCCCGCGGCTGGAGCGGATGGCGCACACCCTGCTGGTCGAGACCCGGATGTGCCTGAACGCGCTCCAGGACACCTACCCCGAGCCGTCCGAGCTGGTCGACGAGCACCGGCGGCTGGTCGACGCGATCGGCGACGGCGCGGAGGAGCGGTTGCTGCGGCTCATCGAGGAGCACATGACCGACTCGATCGAGCGGCTCCGCCCGTCCTGAGGAACACCCGGCCCCGCCCTGGACAGGAGGGCGGGGCGCGTGGTGCCATGGGCTTGCAGATTGTCGACAATCCTACGGAGTTCCCATGGCGACGCTGTCCCCCCTGCTGAAGCAGGCCACCCCCGTCCTGGCCGAGCGCGGCGAGGGCGCCTACCTCTACGACGCCGAGGGGCGCCGGTACCTGGACTTCACGGCGGGCATCGGCGTCACGAGCACCGGGCACTGCCACCCGCGCGTGGTCGAGGCGGCACGGGAGCAGGCCGGCACGCTGATCCACGGCCAGTACACGACCGTCATGCACCGGCCGCTGCTGCGGCTCACCGAGGCGCTCGGCGAGGTGCTGCCGGACGGCCTGGACTCGCTGTTCTACCTCAACAGCGGCAGCGAGGCCGTCGAGGCCGCGATCCGGCTGGCGCGGCACGCGACCGGGCGGCAGAACATCGTCGTCTTCCACGGCTCCTTCCACGGCCGGACGATGGGCGCCGCCGCCCTCACGACGGCGGGCACCAAGTTCCGCGCCGGGATCGGCCCGCTGATGCCGGGCGCCGCCGTCGCCCCGTTCCCGCAGGCCTACCGGTACGGGTGGGACGAGGACGAGGCGACCCGCTTCGCGCTCCGCGAGCTGGACTACGTCCTCGCGACCACCAGCGCCCCCGCCGACACCGCCGCGTTCGTCGTCGAGCCCGTCCTCGGCGAGGGCGGCTACGTGCCCGCGCCGCCCGCGTTCCTGGAGGGCCTGCGCGAGCGCGCCGACCGGCACGGGATCCTGCTGGTGATGGACGAGGTCCAGACCGGCGTCGGCCGGACGGGCCGCTTCTGGGGCCACGAGCACGCGGCCGTGCGGCCCGACGTCCTGATCACGGCCAAGGGCCTGGCCAGCGGGTTCCCGCTGTCGGCGATCGCGGCGCCCACGGCCGTGATGGAGAAGGCCCGGCCGGGCTCGCAGGGCGGCACCTACGGCGGCAACGCGGTCGCCTGCGCCGCCGCGCTCGCCACGCTGGAGGTCGTCCGCGACGAGGGCCTGGTCGCCAACGCCGAGCGGCAGGGCGCGCGGCTGAACGACGGGCTGCGCAAGGTCGCGGCCGACCATCCCGTGATCGGCGACGTGCGGGGCCTCGGGCTGATGCAGGCCAGCGAGTTCACCGCGCCGGACGGCGAGCCCGACGCGGCGACCGCCGCGCGCGCCCACCGCGCCGCCTCCGACCGGGGGCTGCTGCTGCTGACCTGCGGCGCGTTCGGGAACGTCGTCCGCATGATCCCGCCGCTGATCGTGGACGGGGCGCAGGTCGACGCCGCGCTGGAGCTGTGGGCGGCGGCCGTCGCCGACGCCGTCTGAGGGCCCCGCCCGACTATCCGACCAAGCCGTCGACCAGGGCGCGCAGGCCGTCGAGGTAGGTGTCCTCGGCGGTGAGCCGCGCCCACCGGTCGCCGACGGCCGCCAGCCGGGGCAGCTCCTCGGGGTCGAGGTCGGCGAAGACCCGCTCCCGGTAGGTGGCGCGGTCGTCGCCGGCCCGCCGCCGGGCCGAGGCGGCCCGCACCAGCAGCTCCCCCGCCGTGTAGTACCAGATCGCGCGGTAGCCGTGGACGGCCCGCTCGGGCGTGAGCCCGCACTCGACCAGGCCGTCCACGATCTGCTCGGTGAACCACAGCGCCGACCGCGCCATCAGGTCGTCGGCGGTGAGCACCTGCGCGACCCACTCCTGCCCGGCGAGCGCCTCGCGGATCGCCGCCGCCGCCGCGACGACGCGCTCGCGGGGGTCGGCCGGGAGCTCGGGGCGGCGCAGCGCCCGCGCCGCGTACTCGTCGAGCAGCAGGACGAGCAGCTCGTCCTTGTCGCGCACGTGGTGGTAGAGCGCCATCGGCGTGCTGCCGACGTCCTTGGCGAGCCGGCGCATGGTCAGCCGGTCGACGCCCTCCTCGTCCACGATCCGCCGGGCGACGGCGAGGATCTCCGCGCGCGAGATGCGCGGCGGGCGCCCCCTGCGCTGCCCGGTCGGTGTCGCCATGCCCCCCATCATCCCGCACCCGATGCGTCCCGTTCGACATCGCGGACACGTGTCAGCTATTTTTCTTACATGTATAGAAATTCGCGCGGGCGGCCCGGGGTGGTGCTGGCGGCGGCGGCCGTCGCCCAGTTCGTCGTCGCCCTGGACATGGCGGTCGTCAACGTCGCCCTCCCCTCGATCCGCACGTCCCTCGGCTTCGCGCCGGTCGACCTCGCCTGGGTCGTGCACGTCTACGCGCTCACCTTCGGCGGGTTCCTGCTGCTCGGCGGCCGGGCCTGCGACCTGTACGGGCGGCGCCGGCTGTTCACCGGCGGGCTCGCCGCCTTCGCCCTGTTCTCGCTGCTGGGCGGCCTCGCGCAGGCGCCCTGGCAGCTCGTCGCCGCGCGCGCGGGCCAGGGCCTGGCGGCGGCGGCCGTCGCCCCGGCGGCGCTCGCCCTGCTCACCACCACCTTCCCCGAGGGGCGCGACCGGGTCCGCGCCCTCGGCGTGTGGAGCGCGGTCAACGCGGCGGGCGGCGCGCTCGGCGTCCTCGCGGGCGGGCTGCTGACCGAGTACGCGGGCTGGCGCTGGGTGATGCTCGTCAACCTGCCGATCGTCGCGGGCGCGCTCGCGCTGGTGCCGGTCGGCGTGCCCGCCGAGGAGCACCGCGCGGACCGTCCGCGCCTGGACGTGCTCGGTGCCGTCCTCGCCACCACCGGGACGGGCCTGCTGGTGTTCGGCGTCGTCCGCACCGGCACGCGCGGCTGGACCTCGGCGGCGACGCTGTCGACGCTCGGCGCCGCGGCCGTGCTGCTGGCGGCGTTCGTGCTCGCCGAGTCGCGCGTGCGGGCGCCGCTCGTCCGGCTCGGACTGCTGCGGAGCCGGTGGGTCGCGGGCGCGAACGTGTTCGTGTTCCTCGCGGCGGCGGGCCAGTTCGCCGCGTTCTACTTCGTCTCGCTCTACATGCAGGGCGTGCTCGGGATGGGCGCCGCCGCCACCGGCGCGGCGTTCGTCCCGTTCTCGGCGGGCGTCGTCGTCGGCAGCGTCGCGGCGACCCGGATCACCACCGACCGCTCCCCGCGCGCCTCGCTGATCCCCGGCGCGCTGCTCGCCGCCGCCGGCCTCGCCTGGTTCGCGCTGATGAGCCCGGACGGCGGGTTCCTCACCGACGTGCTCGGCCCGTCGGTGCTCACCAGCGTCGGGCTCGGCCTGTGCCTGGCGCCCGTGGCCGCCGCCGCGACGACCGGTGTCCCGCGCGGCGAGGCCGGGATGGCGGCGGGCGTGCTCAACAGCGCGCGGCAACTCGGCGGCTGCGTCGGGCTGGCCGCGCTCGCCACCGCCGCCGCGGGCCGCACCGGCTCGGGCACCGGCGCTGCCGCGCTCAACTCCGGCTACGCGCTCGGCGTCCTGACCGGCGCGGCGCTGCTGCTGGTCGCGGCGCTCGTCGCGGCGACCGTGCTGCCGCGCCACCGCCCGGCGGCGTCCGCCCCGCTCCGCGCCGAACCCGAACTGGAAGGGACCCCGTCATGACCCGGCCGATCATCATGGCCATCACGCCGCGCCGCGGCGGCCGCCTGGAGAGGCGTGCCTGAGGGCGCCCTCACGCCTGGGCGACCGCGCCGTCCGCCAGCAGGTCCTCGACGTCGGTGAACCCGAGGTCCTCCAGGACGGCGCGGGTCTGCCCGCCCGGCAGGACGGGCAGACCGTCGGTCTCGGGGACCGTGCGGGAGAAGCGCGGCGCGGGGGCGGGCTGCCGGTGCCCGGCGATCTCGGGGAACACCTCCCGGGAGGCGTTGTAGGGGTGCGCCTTCGCCTCCTCCATCGACAGGACCGGCGCCACGCACCCGTCGCCGGGCAGGAAGATCGCCGCCCACTCGTCGCGGGTGCGGGTCCGGAACGCGGCGGCGAAGCGGTCGCGGAGGCCGGGCCAGCCCGCGCGGTCGTCCCGGGACGGCAGGTCCTCCGGGTCCAGGCCGAGGCCGCGCACGAACTCGCCGTAGAACCTCGGTTCGAGGGCGCCGACCGCCATATGCCGGCCGTCGGCGGTCTCGTAGACGTCGTACCAGGGCGCGCCGGTGTCGAGCAGGTTGACGCCGCGCCGGTCCTCCCACAGGCCCGCCGCGAGGAAGGAGTGGGTGAACGTCGACAGGTGCGCGGTGCCGTCCACGATGGCGGCGTCGACGACCTGGCCGCGGCCGCTCGTCCTGGCCTCCAGGAGGGCGGCCAGGACTCCGGTGACCAGGTACATGCTGCCGCCCGCGAAGTCGCCGAGCAGGTTCAGCGGCACCTGCGGCGGGCCGCCCGCGCGGCCGATCGCGTGCAGCGCGCCGGTGATCGCGATGTAGCCGATGTCGTGCCCGGCGCTGCGCGCCAGCGGGCCCTCCTGGCCCCAGCCGGTCATCCGCCCGTACACCAGCGCCGGGTTGCGGTCGAGGCAGTCCTCGGGACCGATGCCGAGGCGCTCGGTGACGCCGGGGCGGAACCCCTCCAGCAGGACGTCGGACCGCTCCGCGAGCCGCAGCACGACGTCCCTGCCCCGCTCGGACTTCAGGTCGACGGCGACCGACCGCTTGCCCCGGTTGGTGAAGTCGGTGCCGCCGGTCGCGGCGTCCCCGACGGCGGAGACCCGGTCGATCCGGATGACGTCGGCGCCGAGGTCGGCCAGCAGCATCGCCGCGAACGGCGCCGGGCCGATCCCGGCCAGCTCGACCACCCGTACCCCCGACAGAGGTCCCCTGCCCATCCTCGGCCCCTTTCGCGCCTCGCCCGGCGTCCGGCGACCCAGTGTGCCCGATGGCGGCGGGCGGCGGGCGGCGGGCGGCGCGGTCAGCGGGCCGTGAGCGTGACCGGCGCGCCCGCGCGTCCCCGCGCGACCAGCAGGCGGCCGTCGGTCTCGGGCGAGCGGACCCCGCGGGCCCGGGGCCGCAGTCCGGGCCCGGCGGCGGCGAGGTAGTACCAGCGGCCGGACGGGGCGTGCCACCAGGTGCCGCTGACCGGCCGCCGCTCGTCGCAGGCGCCGGTGCCGCGCTGCTCGCGCGCGCCGAGCAGCGTCGCCTCGGTGGCGGCGGCGCCGTCGGCGAACCGCAGGCGGGTGCACGCCCATCCGGCGCGCCCGCCGCCGTGCGGCAGCGTCCCCGACCAGAACTGCCACGCCGCCGCCTCCGCGACCGGGCGCGCCGGGTGCCGCGTCGCGCAGCCGAGCCGGTCCCAGAACCGCAGGCCGTCCCGGCCGAGCCGCGCCGCCTCCGGCCGCGCGGCCGACGGCGGCCGGTAGGTCAGGACGGCCGCGCGCGGCCCGCCGAGGTCGCCGACCGTCCGCGTGCCATCGAGGTGGAACACGGGGCCCCGGCCGCACCGGGTGCGGGCCGGGACGGGGTCGGTCACGCCGTCCCGGACGGCCAGCTCCGCCCCGGCGAGGGTCTCGGGACGGGTGTCCCAGGGCGCGAGCAGGTAGCGGCCGCCGCCGAGGCTCACCGGGGCGGACGCGCCGGACCCCGCCGTCACCACCTCCAGCCCGGACGGCCCGTACCGGGCGAGCAGGTCGCCGTCGCGCAGCAGCGCGAGCGGGGCGCCGCCGACGTGGCCCGCGTAGAGGAGCCGCACGGCCCGTCCGGGGGCGCCCCGCCCGCCCGCCCAGGCGTTCACGGCGCGTTGCGTGAAGGCGGCGTCGCCCGCGAGGTCGCCGCGCGCGGGCCAGGCGTCCAGGGTCCGGGGGCCGTGCCTCCAGGCGTCCGGCTCCGCGCGGACCAGCCGCGGCCCGCGCGCGGCCTCCGGGCGCGGGTCGCCGCCGAAGGGGCCGTTCCCCTCGGTCAGCACGAGCGCGCCGAGGAGCGCGGCGGTGAGCAGCGCCGCCCCGGCCAGCGGCAGCAGCGACCGGTTGCGGACCGGCGGCAGCGGCGCCGCCTCGAACCGCTCCGGGTAGCGGGCGGGCGGGACCTCCGCCGCGTCGGCGGCGTCGATCACCGCCAGCGGGTCGCGGACGCGCAGCTCGATGAGCTGGTCGCGGACCTTGTAGCGCGGCATGCGCTCCATGTGGCGCAGCACGTAGGCCACCCGGACGGGCGGCTCCAGCCGCGACAGCGCCCCGGTCAGCGCCGGGTCGGGCAGCCGGGCGGGCAGCGCGCGCAGCCACGGCCCGAGCCCGATGTGCAGCCGCCGCGGCGGGCGCATCGCCCGCCGCAGCACGCGGGTGCGGCGCCGCGCCAGCGCGGCGGGCGAGCGGTCGCGGCGGGCGGTGCCGTCCACGATGCGGCGCGCGACCGCGAGCCGGTTGACGCGCCTTCCCCGTCCCGGAAGAACGAAATACGCCATCCGGACAAGCTCGCTGTAAGGCGATTCCGTCGCCGGGTTCGCCATGACCTTTTCCGCCACCGCGGCCACTCCCTCCGGGCGTTTCCCTGACCGTCCCCGACCGCGGAACGGTCGCGAAACCCGAGGTTAGGCAGCATCACGGGGCGTGGAAGCGGAATTTGAATCAACGATTAATCAGGTCGGTGGATATCTCCCATTATTGTTCGCGGGTCGCACTTCGGCGCGGGCGCGGACGGTGGTCGCGGGCGGCCTGAGCGGGGCTCAGTCCTCCGACAGCGCCCGTGTGTAGGCGGGGACGGTGATGTTGCGCCCCGACAGGACGACGACGAGCCGCCCCTCCGCCTCGACCCTCCCGGCGAGGACGGCCGCGACCGCCGCCGCGCCCGCGCCCTCCGCGGCCAGCCCGTGCTCGCGGAACAGCCAGCGCAGCGCGGCGCGGATCTCCGCGTCGGTGACGATGGTCAGCTGGGCGGTGCCCGCGAGCACGCCGGGCGTGACGCTGCCAGGCTCCAGGTTCCCGCTGAGCCCGTCGGCCATGGTGTCGCCGACCTCGACGCGGGTGGTCCGGCCCGCGGCGACCGCCGCCGACACCGCGCGCGACTCCGCCGACTCCACCCCGACGACCTTCACGTCGCCGCGTCCGCGCGCCCACAGCGCCAGGCCCGCGGCGAGGCCCCCGCCGCCGACCGGCGCGACGACCGTGAGCGGCCCGCCGGTCTGGGCGTCCAGCTCGCGGCCGATCGTGGCCTGGCCCGCGATGACGGCGGGGTCGTTGTAGGGGGAGACGTAGCGGCCGGGCAGGCCCATCGCGTGCGCCTCGGCGTCCTCGTAGGTCGTCCCGTGCTCGACGAGCCGCACCGGGAACGCGCGGATCCGCTCGACCTTCGCCGGGGACGCGCGGGTGGACACCACGACGGTCACCCGCGCGCCGGACGCGCGGGCCGCCGCGTAGCCGACGCCGAGCGCGTGGTTGCCCGCGCTGGCGGTGACGGCGGGCTCGCCGTCCGCGAGCGCGGCGAGCGCGGCCAGCCCGCCGCGCACCTTGAACGACCCCGTCGGCTGGAACGTCTCCAGCTTCAGCAGCGCGCCCGGCGCCAGCGTGGTCTCGACGACCGGCGTCGGCGGCAGCACGGCCGACACCGCGCGCCAGGCGGCGTCCAGGTCGTGCCGATCGGGCACCCGCACGGGACGGACGGAACCGGCGCTCATCCGCGCCCTGGCGATCTCATGGCGTTCCCCATGCGCTCCAGATTAGCGATCATGAAGGGCGGCGCTCGCGGTGCCGGGGCGTCCGGGCCGGTCGGTGCGGTGCCGCGCCTGGTCGGCGACGAAGCCGTGGCGTGGATCACATCCGAGGGCGGCCGATGCCGCCGATCAACTGATTCGCGGCTTGCGAGGCGTCCGAACCGAACGCGAACGTTATCCCCGACGTCCTAATGTTGGGCATCGCGAACGACGACACCGGGGTGGACGTGGAGAACGCAAGCATCGGCGACCTGTGGGACCGCGTCACGGGGACGCAGCCGGACCCGCCGTGGTGGCTGGTCGCCCTCGTCGGGCTCGTGGCGCTCGGCGCGGTCGCGCACGGCCCGACCTGGCGCGTCGCGCGCAACACGGTGACGATCGCGCACGAGGGCGGGCACGCGCTGGTCGCCCTCGTCACCGGCCGCAAGCTGGACGGGATCAAGCTGCACTCCGACACCTCGGGCGTCACGGTCTCGCGGGGCAAGCCGCACGGCCCCGGCATGGTGTTCACCGCGATGGCCGGATACCTCACCCCCCCGCTGCTCGGGCTGCTGTTCGCCGCGCTGCTGGCGGGCGGCCGGATCACGCTGATGCTGTGGTTCTCGCTGGCCCTGCTCGCGGGCATGCTCGTGATGATCCGCAACGCCTACGGGGCGCTGTCGGTGATCGTCACCGGCGCGGTGATCTTCGGGGTGTCCTGGCTGGGCGGCGCCAAGGTGCAGGCCGGGTTCGCCTACCTGGCCGCCTGGTTCCTGCTGCTCGCGGCGACGCGCCCGGTGGTCGAGCTGCAGCGGATGCGCGCCCGGCACATGGCGCCGAGCTCGGACGCCGACCAGCTCGCGCACCTCACCGGCGTGCCGGGCCTGGCCTGGGTGAGCCTGTTCGGCGCGGTCGCGCTCGTGGCGCTGCTCGCGGGCGCGGCGCTGCTGTTCCCCGACACGGTGTCGGCGCCCGAGGTGCCGCGCCCGCCCGGCTTCTAGCGCCGGGCCCCCGGCCCGGCGCGCTGACATCGGGCTTGACCGGCGGTCGAATGTCGGACCCGCGGGATAGTTTCGACACCGTGAGCGATCGATGGGAACGGGGGCGGGTGCTCGGGCTGGCGCCCGACGCCGCGGCGGCGAAGGCCGCGGGCGGTGTCGCGGCGGCCGCCTCCTGGTCGGGCACCGGCTGCGACGACGGCGCCGTCTGGGGCGAGTGCCGGGGCAGCGGCGCGACCCCCTACCGGACGTGCGCCGACCTGGCCGAACCCGCGTTCCGCTGCACCTGCCCGAGCCGCAAGTTCCCGTGCAAGCACGCGCTCGCGCTGCTGCTGCTGTGGAGCGAGGGCGCGGTCGGGCCCGGCCCGCGTCCGGGGTGGGCCGCCGAGTGGATGGAGCGGCGGCGCGACCGGGGCCGCGCCGCTCCGGCCGCTCCGGCCGCTCCGGCCGCTGCGGCCGCCAGGGCCCGCGATCCGAAGACCGCCGAACGGCGCGAGCGGCGCGTCGAGGACGGCCTCGCCGACCTCGACCGGTGGCTCCGCGACCAGGTCGCGCACGGCCTGGCCCAGGCGGAGAAGGCGTCCTACCGGCTGTGGGACGACGCGGCCCGGCGCCTGGTCGACGCGCAGGCCGCCGGGCTGTCCGGCCCGGTCCGGGGGCTCGCGTCCGTTCCGCGCCGCCCCGGCTGGCCCGGGCGGCTCCTGGAGGAGTACGCGATGCTGCGGTTGCTGGTGCGGGCCTACCAGCGGCGGGAGGAGCTCCCGCCGGAGCTGCGCGACACCGTCCGCGCGCGGATCGGCTTCACGGTCGCGCAGGAGGAGGTCCTGTCGGCGGGCGAGCGCGTCCGCGACCGCTGGACGGTGACCGGCTCGCGCGACTCCGCGCAGGACCAGCTCACCACGCGCCGCGTGTGGCTGCGCGGCCGCCGGACGGCGCGCCCCGCGCTCGTCCTGTCGTTCGCCGCGCCGGGCGCCGCGTCCGGCGGGCGGCTCGACGCGTCCCTCGCCGTGGGCACCGAGGTCGACGTGGAGCTGGCGTTCTACCCCGGCGCCCAGCCGCTGCGCGCCCTGGTAGCCGACCGGTACGGGCCCGCCGAGGAGGGCACCCCCGAGGGCACCGGCATCGGCGGGTTCCTCGCCGAGCACGCCGCCGCGCTGGCGCGCGACCCGTGGCTCGACGGCTGGCCCGCGACGCTGGCGGCGGTGCGGCTCGGCCGCGACGAGGGCGGCGACCTGTACGCGGTCGACGGTTCGGGCGACGCGCTCCCGCTGCGGCTCACCGACCCGTGGCGGCTGCTGGCGGTGGCGGGCGGCGGCCCGGTCACGCTGTCCGGCGAGTGGGGCGCGGGCGGCCTGCGCCCGCTGACCGCCTGGCAGGCCGACGAGGGGCCGGTGGTCCTGTGAGCGTCTGGTCCGACCATGTCACCGCCGCGCTGCTCGGCACCGAGCGCCGCGACCCGCCCGTCCTGCCCGAGGCGCCGCCGGGCGAGGCCGGCGACCGGGCCGCCCGGCTGCTCGACCAGGCGGCGGTGCTCACCCTGCGCCGCCGCGCGGGCCGCCTGGCCGCGTCCGGGGTCGAGGTGATCGCCCCGGCGCCGGGCGAGGACGCGCCGGTCGTCCCGCCGGGGGCGGCGGCCCGGCTGGCCCGGATCCTCGCCGGGGAGCAGATCCGGGTGCTGCCCGAATGGCTGGACGCGGCGGCCGCGCACGGGCGCCGCGTCCCGGCCCGGCTGCTGCCCGAGCTGCTGGAGCGGGGCCGCAGCGACCGCGTGCTGCGCCCGTCGATCGCCCGTGCCGCGGGACGGCGCGGGGTGTGGCTGGCCCTGCGCAACACCGACTGGGCCTACCTCGTCGGGGCGGGCGACGACCCCGGCGGCGGCGCCGACGTGTGGGAGACCGGCACCCGCAACCAGCGGGTCGCGTTCCTGACCCGGCTGCGCCGCACCGACCCGGGCCGGGCGCGGGACGCGCTCGCCGAGACGTGGGCGCGCGAGCCCGCGCCCGACCGCGCCGCGTTCCTGGCGACCTTCGAGCACGGCCTGACCCTCGCCGACGAGGAGTTCCTGGAGGCGGCGCTCGAAGACCGCGGCAAGGACGTCCGGCAGCTCGCGTCCGACCTGCTGGCCCGGCTCCCCGGCTCGGCGTACGGGCGGCGGATGGCGGCGCGGGCCCGCGCGTGCGTGACCGCGCGCCCCTCCCGGGAGCAGGGGCGCGACCCGGCGGCCATCGCGGTCGAGCCCCCGCACGAGCACGACGAGGACCTCGCGCGCGACGGCGTCCCGTTCCATCCGAGCGGGTCGTTCATGCCGGGCAACGGGAACGGTCCGGTCGGCGCGCGGGCGGCGTGGCTGCGGGAGATCCTCGCGCGGACGCCGCTCGGCACGTGGACGGAGCTGTTCGGGCTCCCGCCGATGGAGATCGTGTGCCTGCGCGTCGCCGACCCCGACGGGCGCGCCGCGCGGGACGTGCACATCGGGTGGGCGCGGGCGGCGCTGCGGCAGCGCGACGCGGACTGGGCACGCGCGCTGCTGCGCGGCGGCGTCGTGGTGGACGAGCCGGAGGCCCTCGCCGGGCTGCTGGCCGTCCTGCCCGCCGACGAGCGCGACCCGGCGGCGGCCGACCTGATCCGCTGGGTCGACGGGCAGCCCGACCTGCTGCGCGTCCTGGAGCGGGTGCCCGGCCCCTGGGCCGGCGACCTCGCGGCGGCGGTCGTCGCGACGCTCACCGCCGCCGCGCGGCGCCCGACCCGGCGCGACGAGCACGCCCTCGGGCAGCTGTGCCGCCTGGCCGACCAGCGGCTCGACCCGTCCGCCGCGTCCCGGCTGGAGGAGATGGGCCCGGCCGTGCCGCGCGCGGTGACCGAGCTGATCACGACCCTGCGTTTCCGCGACGAGATGGTGAAGGAGCTGGCCGAGTGAGCGACGAGCAGTTGCCGGGGGGCCTGGGGGGCCGTCCCCCCAGGGAGGCAGAGCACGGGCTTGGGGATCGGCCCGCCGCGGAGACGGGGGTGTTGCGGCCGCACGCGGAGGAGGAGTACGCGGGTGAGCTGGCGCGGTTGGCCGAGCTGGACGAGCGGCCCCGGCCGCCGGGGTGGCGGTTGTCGCCGTGGGCGGTCAGCACGTACCTGCTCGGCGGCGAGCTGCCGGACGGGACGGTCATCGGCCCGAAGTACGTGGGGTCGCGGCGGCTGATCGAGGTCGCGGTCGCGACGCTCGCCACCGACCGGGCGCTGCTGCTGCTCGGCGTCCCGGGGACGGCGAAGACGTGGGTGGCCGAGCATCTGGCCGCCGCCGTCAGCGGCGACTCCACGCTGCTGGTGCAGGGGACGGCGGGCACGTCGGAGGAGTCCGTCCGGTACGGGTGGAACTACGCGCGGCTGCTCGCGGAGGGGCCCTCGGAGCGGGCGCTGGTGGAGAGCCCGCTGATGCGGGCGATGCGACTCGGGTCGGTCGCGCGGATCGAGGAGCTGACCCGGATGCCCTCCGACGTGCAGGACACGCTGATCACCGTCCTGTCGGAGAAGACGCTGCCGGTGCCCGAGCTCGGCACCGAGGTGCGGGCCCGGCGCGGCTTCACCGTGATCGCGACGGCGAACGACCGCGACCGGGGCGTGAACGAGCTGTCGAGCGCGCTGCGGCGGCGGTTCAACACGGTCGTGCTGCCGCTGCCGGACTCCGTGGACGACGAGGTCGACATCGTCGCCCGCCGCGTCGGGCAGATCGGCGCGGCGCTGGAGCTGCCCGAGGCCCCGGCGGGCCTGGAGGAGATCCGCCGGGTGGTGACGGTGTTCCGCGAGCTGCGCTCGGGGCTGACCGGCGACGGGCGCACGAAGCTGAAGTCGCCGGGCGCGACGCTCGGCACCGCCGAGGCCATCTCGGTGATCACCAGTGGGCTGGCGCTGGCCGCGCACTTCGGCGACGGCGTGCTGCGCGCGGCGGACGTGGCGGGCGGCATCGTCGGCGCCGTCGTGCAGGACCCCGCCACCGACCGGGTCGTGTGGCAGGAGTACCTGGAGACGGTCGTGCGCGAGCGTCCGGAGTGGCAGGACTTCTACCGCGCCTGCCGGGAGGTCTCTTGACGGCGTCCCGGGTCGAGGTCTACGGCGTCCGGCACCACGGGCCGGGGTCGGCGCGCGCGCTGCGCGCCGCACTGGAGGACTTCAAGCCCGACGCGGTGCTGATCGAGGGGCCGCCGGAGGCCGACCCGATCGTGGAGCTGGCCGCCGACCCGGGGATGGTGCCGCCGGTCGCGCTGCTGGCCTACTCCCCCGCCGGGACGGGCGAGGACCGGCGGGCCGCGTTCTGGCCGTTCGCCGAGTTCAGCCCGGAGTGGCAGGCGGTCCGGCACGCGCTCGCGACGGGCGCGCGGGTCAGGTTCTGCGACCTCCCGGCCGCGAACCAGCTCGTCCCGCTCACCGATGAGGAGCCCGTTCCGGAGGGCTCAGGAGACGGGCCGGACGGGGCGGACGAGGGGATCCGGCTCGATCCGCTCGGCTGGCTGGCGAGGGCCGCAGGGTATGACGACACCGAGCGCTGGTGGGACGACGTCGTCGAGCACCGGCACGGCGGCCCGTCCCCGTTCCCCGCGATCGCGGAGGCCATGGCGGAGCTGCGCGCGCGGGTGGACGCGCGGCCGGAGGAGAGCGGCCTGCCCGCCGGATATCTGCGGCGGGAGGAGCGGCGCGAGGCGTACATGCGCCGGACGGTCCGCCGCGTCCTGAAGGAGGGGCACGAGCGGGTCGCGGTGGTGTGCGGCGCGTGGCACGTCCCGGCGCTGCTGGCGGGCGTGCCCGCCGCCCGCGACGACCGGACGCTGCGCGGCCTGCCGAAGACGAAGATCGCGATGACGTGGGTGCCGTGGACGCACGGGCGGCTCGCCGGATGGTCCGGGTACGGGGCGGGCGTACGGTCCCCCGGCTGGTACCACCACCTGTTCACGGCGCCCGACCGCCCGGTCGAGCGGTGGCTGACCGCCGCCGCGCGGGTGCTGCGCGCGGAGGACCTGCACGTCTCGTCCGCGCACGTGATCGAGGCGGTGCGGCTGGCGGAGGCGCTGGCGGCGCTGCGCGGCCGTCCGCTGGCCGGGTTGGAGGAGGTCACCCAGGCGACGCGGGCGGTCCTGTGCGAGGGCGCCGACCTGCCGGTCGAGCTGGTGCGGGAGCGGCTGGTGGTCGGCGAGCGGCTCGGCGCCGTGCCCGAGCGCACCCCGATGGTGCCGCTCCAGCGCGACCTGCGGGCCGAGCAGCGGCGGCTGCGGCTGCGGCCGTCCGCGCTCGACAAGGAGCAGGACCTCGACCTGCGCAAGCCGACCGACCTGGAGCGCAGCCACCTGCTGCACCGGCTGCGGCTGGTGGGGGTGGAGTGGGGGGTCCCGTCCGAGAGCCGGTCGAAGGGGACGTTCCGGGAGACGTGGACGCTGGCGTGGCGGCCCGAGTTCGACGTCGAGCTGATCGAGGCGAGCGCGTGGGGCACGACGGTGCGCGGCGCCGCGACCGCCCGCGCCGAGGCCCTCGCCGGCGGCGCCGGGGCGCTCGCCGACCTGACCTCCGTCGCCGAGCGGTGCCTGCTGGCCGACCTCGGCGACGCGCTGCCCACCGTGATGCGCGCGCTGGCCGACCGCGCCGCCGTGGACACCGACGTCGCGCACCTGATGGCGGCGCTGCCCGCGCTGGTCAGGGCGCTGCGCTACGGGGACGTGCGCGGCACCTCCACCGGCCCGCTCCACACGGTCGTGGACGGCCTGGTCGTGCGGATCTGCGTCGGGCTCCCGGCCGCCGTCGCGGGGCTGGACGACGACGCCGCCCGCGACACGCTCGGCCGGGTCGACGCCGTCCACGGCGCGCTGTCGCTGCTCGCGCACGAGGGCCATCTGGGGCGGTGGCGCCGGACGCTGGAGTCGATGGTCGCCCGCCCCGACGCGCTGCACGGCCTCGTCGAGGGCCGCCTCACCCGCCTGCTGCACGACGCGGGCCGCCTGCCGGACGTCCCCGACCGGATGGCCCGCGCGGTGTCGGTCGGCGCGGCGCCCGCGCGCGCGGCGGCGTGGGTCGAGGGCTTCCTGTCGGGCGGCGGGCTGCTGCTCCTGCACGACGACGCGCTGCTGCGGCTCGTGGACGGCTGGATCTCCGGGCTGCCCGGCGACTCCTTCACCGACGTCCTGCCGCTGCTGCGCCGGACCTTCGGCGCCTACGGGGCCGCCGAGCGGCGCGCGATCGGTGAGCGGGCCCGCCGCCTGCACGCGGGGGCGGGCGCGCCGCGTCCGCCGGGTGACGACCTCGACGAGGCCCGCGCGGCGCCCGCCGCCGCGACGGCGCTGACCATTCTCGGCTGGGAGGGCGCCCGATGAGCGACGAACGGCTGCGGCGGTGGCGGCTGGTGCTCGGCGGCGAGCGCGCCGACGGCACCGGCGCGTCGCTGACCGGCGACGACGCCCGGATGGACGGCGCGCTGGAGCGCCTGTACGGGGCGGGCGACCGCGAGGAGGGGCGGCCCCGCCCGGGGCGGCGCGGCGCGGGCCTCGGCGACTCGGCGCCCTCGGTCGCGCGCTGGCTCGGCGACATCCGCGAGTACTTCCCGTCCACGGTCGTCCAGGTCATGCAGAAGGACGCGATCGAGCGGCTCGACCTGACCCGGCTGCTGACCGAGCCGGAGATGCTGGAGGCCGTCGAGCCCGACGTCCACCTGGTGGGGACGCTGCTGTCGCTCAACCGGGTGCTGCCCGACCGGGCGCGGGAGGCGGCGCGGGCCGTGGTGCGGAAGGTCACCGGCGACCTGGAGCGGCGGCTCGCGGCGCGGACGCGGTCGGCGGCGGGCGGCGCGCTGGACCGGGCGGCCCGCGTGTCCCGTCCGCGGCGGCTCGCCGACGTCGACTGGGACCGGACGATCCGCGCGAACCTGCGCCACTACCTGCCCGAGCACGGGACGATCGTCCCCGAGCGCATGGTCGGCTACGGGCGGCGGCGCGACGGCGTCGAGCGGGACGTGGTGCTCGCCGTCGACCAGAGCGGCTCGATGGCGGCGTCGGTGGTGTACGCGAGCGTGTTCGGCGCGGCGCTGGCCTCGCTGCGGGCGCTGCGGACGTCGCTGGTGGTCTTCGACACCGCCGTCGCCGACCTCACCGACCAGCTCCACGACCCGGTCGAGGTGCTGTTCGGGGCGCGGCTCGGCGGCGGCACCGACATCAACCGGGCGGTCGCGTACTGCCAGGGGCTCATCACCCGTCCTGCGGACACGATCCTCGTGCTGGTCAGCGACCTGTACGAGGGCGGCGACCGCGACGAGATGCTCCAGCGCGCGGCGGCGCTGACGGCGTCGGGCGTGCGGGTGGTGGTGCTGCTGGCGCTGTCGGACGAGGGCGCCCCGTCCTACGACCACGACACCGCGGCGGCGCTGGCCGCGCTGGGCGTCCCCGCGTTCGCCTGCACCCCGGATGCCTTCCCCGACCTGATGGCCGCCGCGATCGAACGCCGCGACCTCACCGAATGGACGTCGCGGGCGTCACCGGGGTGACGAGCGCAGCCCCGCCGCGAGGAGGACCACCACCAGGGCGGTGACGGCGGCGTGCCCGGCCAGCGCGGCGGCGTCCACGGACACGAGCGCGCCCCACACCCCCCACAGCGCGACACGGGTGACGCGGGCGGCCATCGCCGTCCACGCCCCGGCGCGGCTGCCGCGCCACGCGAGGATCACCGCGACCAGCGTGACGGCGGCGAGCACGGTGAACGACGTCGCGACCACGGGCAGCAGCCCGCCCCGATGCCCCTCCGTCAGGGACGGCCGAGCGATCAGGATCGCGAGGGACGCGACGTCCAGCGCGGCGAGAAGCCCGGCGAGCACCAACCCCGCCACCGTGGCGGCGCCCCTCCGCAGCTCCCGCGCCCCCGAGGGCGCCGGGGCGAACGCCCCGTCGGCGGACCCGGACCCGATCCCCTGCGCCGAAACCCCTGGAGGATTCCCAGTCCCCCGACCGAAGGCGTACGCGGACCCGGCCCCGTGGCCGGACACGGAGCCGGCACCCCACGCGACATCGGACGCACCCCCGGAGCCCGGACCGTTCGCGGACCCGTGACCGGACGCGGCACCAACCCCCCGCGCCGAACCCGGCGCGCTCGCGCCGGGCACGGCACCGAACCCCTGCGCGGGACCGGACGCGCTCGCCGAGCCCGGACCGTGCGCGAGCCCAGGACCGTTCGCGGGACTGTAGCCGGACGCACCACCGAAACCCTGCACGGAACCGGGCGCGCTCGCCGAGCTTGGGCCAGGCGCAAGCCCGGAATCGTTCGCGGGGCCATAGCTGGACGCGCCGCCGAAACCCTGCGCGGAACCGGACGCGCTCGCCGAGCCCGCGCCGGGCGCGAGCCCAGGATCATTCGCGGGATTGTAGCCGGACGCACCACCGAAACCCTGCACGGAACCGGGCGCGGGCCCAGGATCATTCGCGGGGCCATAGCCGGACGCGGCACCGAAACCCTGCACGGAGCCGGGCGCGTTCGCCGAGCCCGGGCCGGGCGCGGGTCCGGGATCGTTCGTGGGGGTGTAGCCGGGCGCGTTCGCGGGGCCCGGGCCGTTCGCGGAACGGTTGCCGGGGGCGGCGATGAATCCCGGCGCGTTCGCGGAGCCCTGGGCGGGGCGGGGTGCGGTGTCGGGGGTGGGGGCCGGGCGTGGGGCGGGGACCGGGTCCCGGGCGGGCGTTCGGGGGCCCGGTAGCGGGGTGGTGGGGCGCAGGGCGTAGGGCGGGGTGGAGAAGTCGTGGGCGGCGTGGGGCGGGGCGCCGGACTCGCCGAGGAGGCGCATCAGGACCTGCTCGGACGTGGGGCGGTCCGCCGGGTCGCGGGCCAGGCACGCGGCGGCGACCTCGGCGATCGAGGCGGGGAGCGCGCTCAGGTCGGGGGTCTCGTGCAGGATGCGGTACATGACGGCGGGGACGCTGGCGCCCGCGAAGGGGTCGAGCGCGGTGGCGGCGAACAGCAGCGTCGCCGCCCAGGCGAACAGGTCGGTGGCGGGCCCGATGCGTCCCGCGAACTGCTCGGGCGCCATGTAGGCGGGGGTGCCGACGACCTGGCTGGTCACGGTGGCGCCCGCGGCGTAGGCGCGGGCGATGCCGAAGTCGATCACGCGCGGGCCGTCGCGGCCCATGAGGACGTTGTGCGGCTTGAAGTCGCGGTGCACGATCCCGGCGCGGTGGATGGCGGTCAGCGCGGTGACCGAGCTGATCGCGAGCCGGTCGAGGTCGGCGCCGGCGCGCGGCCCCTCCTCCAGGACGAGGTCGTTGAGCGAGCGGCCCTCGACGTACTCGCTGACGATGTAGGGCCGGTCGCCCGCGGTGTCGGCGGCGAGCATCTGCGCGGTGCAGAACCCGGCGACGCGCTGGAGCAGGGCCAGCTCCCGGACGAAGCGGGCGCGGGCCGCCTCGTCGCCCAGCAGCCGGGTGTGCAGGAGCTTGACGGCGACCAGGGGCGGCAGTCCGGCGCCGGGGTCGAGCGGGCGGCCGAGGAACACCACGCCCTGACCGCCCGTGCCGAGGCGGCCGAGCAACTCGCAGCCACCGAGGCGCGTGGGATCGGAGGCGTCGAGGGGAAGCGGGCTCGCCATTCGTACCCCCCGTTCGGCTCCCCCGAGAAAATCAAGCATTTCACCGGGCACAAAACCGCTTCGCCCGGCATCGAAGAGTATAGGTTCGGCGGACCTGGAGCGGGAGACGACACATGCGTGAGAATTATTCGCCAATTGCCCGGATCAGGGTCGCGGCGGTGTCCCTGGCGGTGCTGTGCGCGGCCGGCGGGGTGCTGACGGGGTGCGGGGACGCGGGGGCGACCATCACCCGGCTGACGGTGGGGTCCCCAGGTCCCGAGCCGTACACGCTGATGTCGGGCACCGACGCGACGAAGGTCACGGCCCGGCCGCGGGCGGGCGGGACGCGGGACGGCGACACCCCCGGCCTGTACGGCGGGACGCGCCGCGCGGCGAGCTGCGACCAGCGCAGGCTGATCGCGTTCCTGCAGGCCAATCCGGCGAAGGCGAAGGCGTGGGCGGGGGTGCAGGGCATCCCGGTGAGCGATATCGCCCGCTATGTCTCGCGCCTGACGCCGGTCCTGCTGCGCACCGACACGCTCGTGACCAACCACGGCTGGCGCGACGGCGCGGCGACGAGCGGCCCCGCCGTGCTGCAGGCCGGAATGGGCGTTCTGATCAATGGCTACGGAGTGCCGACGGTGAAGTGCAATTGCGGCAATCCGCTCACCCAGCCGGAGAAAAAGATCAAGGCGGGCGGCGCGTCCTACCGTGGCCGATCCTGGCCGGGTTTCCAGAAGGGGAAAGTGACGAAGATCCGTCCGCGTGATTCCCGGGAGGGGACGATCGAGACGTTCGTGCTCGTCGACCCGGGCGCGACGATGGGCTTCGAGCGGCCGCGCGCCACGGCGGGCGCGCTGGACGGCCCGCCCACCGAGCTCCCGCCGGAGGAGACGGCCGAGTCGCCGTCCGACTCGCCCGCGCCGATCGACTCCGGCAGCTCCTCGCCCGGCACGGACGTCCCGTCGGACGAGCCGAGCCCGAGCCCGAGTCCCAGCGCGACCGAGCCGACCGAGACCGGCGTCCCGACGGACGAGCCGTCGCCCGGCACCTCGGACGACCCGAACCACGGCGGCACCGCGCCGGCGGCGTCCGAACCGACCTCGGACCCGGGGTCGCCGGGGCCCATCTCCATGGCGCCCACCGAGGAGTCGGGGGCCTCGCCTGACTGGTGAGGCGCGATGGGATACATTTGCTCATATGAGCAGTGCTTCAGACGTTGCCCCCGCCGTGGCGTGCGCGGTGCGGGTGATCGACGCCGAGAAGGTCTCCGTCGTCCGCGCGTCGCTGCCGGAGACGGACACGATCACCGAGCTGGCCCAGGTGTTCGGCCTGCTGGCCGACCCGGGCAGGCTGCGGGTGATCACGGCGCTGCTGGAGGGAGGGGAGATGTGCGTGTGCGACATCGCCGCGTCCTGCGGGCACTCGGAGTCCGCGGTCTCGCACGCGCTGCGCCTGCTGCGCGCCAACCGCGTCGTGCGGGTGCGCCGCGCCGGGCGGATGGCCTACTACCGGCTGGACGACTCGCACGTCCGGATGCTGCTCGACCTCGCCCTCGCCCACGTCCACCACGGGGAGGAGGACGCATGAGCGAGAGCGGGCACGGCCACGGCCACGGCCATGGGCACGGCCATGGGCACGGGGTCTCGCCGGACGCCGACCGCCGCTACCTCGGCGGCGCGCTCACGCTGATCCTCCTCTACATGACCGGCGAGGTCGTGATCGGCCTGCTGGCGCGGTCGCTGGCGCTGATCTCCGACGCCGCGCACATGATGACCGACGCGTTCGCGATCGCGCTGGCGCTGGTCGCGATGCGGATCGCGGCGCGCCCGCCGAAGGGCGGCTACACCTACGGCCTGCGCCGCGCGGAGATCCTGTCGGCGCAGCTCAACGGGCTGACGCTGATCCTGCTGTCGGTCTTCTTCGTCTACGAGGGCGTCCGGCGGCTGATCGACCCGCCCGACGTCGAGGGCCAGCTCGTGTTCTGGACCTCGCTCGCCGGCATCGCGGTCAACATCGCGGCGACCTGGCTGATCAGCAGGGCGAACCGGAGCAGCCTGAACGTGGAGGGCGCGTTCCAGCACATCCTGAACGACCTGTACGCGTTCATCTCCACGGCGGTCGCGGGCCTCGTGGTCTGGACGCTCGGCTTCGCGCGCGCGGACGCGATCGCCTCGCTGGTGGTGGCGGCGCTGATGCTGAAGGCCGGGTACGGGCTGCTGCGGGACGCGGGACGGGTGCTGATGGAGGCCGCGCCCGCGGGGATCGACCCGTCCGAGCTGGGCGGCAGGCTGGCGCGCCGCCCGTGCGTGGAGGAGGTCCACGACCTGCACGTCTGGGAGGTCAGCTCCGGCTACCCGGCGCTGTCGGCGCACGTGCTCGTGGACACCATGGGCGACTGCCACGCCGTCCGGCGCGACCTCCAGGCGCTGCTGCGCGACTCCTACGGGATCACGCACACGACGCTGGAGGTCGACCACGTCGACGAGGCCGCCGCTCCCGGGGCGCACGGCCTCTGCCAGGACGCGCACGGCCCCCGCCATGTCGCCGGGGCGCAGCCGCACCGGCACGCGGGCGGCGCCCCCTGCGACCACTGAACGGCGTCAGGCGAACAGCTCGGCCGCGGAGTCGTGGCAGACGGCGCGCAGCCAGTCGTCGCCGAGGCCGAGGGCGGCCAGCGACTCCAGCTGGTGGGCGTAGGCGTAGGGGATGTTGGGGAAGTCGGTGCCGAGCAGCACCCGGCCCGCGAGGCCGAGGTCGCGCAGGCGCGGCAGCAGCGCGTCCGGGAAGGCGCCCATCTCGGCGAAGCCGGTGAAGGTCATCGTGGTGTCCAGGTGGACGCGCGGGTAGCGGTCGGCCAGGTCGAGGAAGCCCTCGTACTCGGGCGCGCCCATGTGGGCGATGACCGCGGTGAGGTCCGGGTGCCGGGCGAGGACGTCGCCGAACGGGCCGGGGCCGGTGAAGCCGTTGGCGACGGGCCCCGACCCGGCGTGGACGACCGCGGGCGTCCCGGCCTCGGCGAGCGTGCCCCACACCTCGTCCAGTTCGGGGGCGCGCGGGTCGAACCCGCCGACCTGGAGGTGGACCTTGAAGACGCGCGCGCCCCCGTCCAGGGCGCGGCGCACGTAGCCGGCGACGCCCGGTTCGGGGTGGAACGTCGCCGACGGGACGCATTCGGGGACGCGCGCGGCGAAGTCGGCGGCCCACGCGTTCAGCGACTCGGCCATGCCCGGACGGTGCGCGTAGAGCAGCGAGGTGAACGCGCGCACGCCGAGCCCGCGCAGGGTCGCGAGCCGCTCGTCCTCGGGGAGGCGGTACCGGATCGGCCACTCGGTGCCGATCAGCGGGCCCGCGTCGTCGAAGTACGCCCAGACCGCGCTCAGCAGCCGCTGCGGCATGAAGTGGACGTGGACGTCGAAGAGGCCCGGCAGGCCGAGGCTCCGCCAGAACGCGGGCACGGCCGAATCAGAACGCGGTTCTACCACGCCCCCGACTCTAAGCGATCTTCGCCCCGCACGCGCCTCGCCCGTGTACTCCCCGCCCGTGCGGGCAGGAGTCGGCGGAACACCGGCGGGTAGGGTGGCGGCGATGCGGAGCAAGGCGGAGCTGGAGGCGGCGATCCGGGACGGCGGCCGCGCCGTCCTGGTGGTCAACGCCCGTTCGCGGCGGGGCCGCCGGCTCTACGGCGCGGCGCGGCGGCTGCTGCGCGAGGCGGGGCTGGAGTTCGTCCGCGTGCTGCCGGTGACCGACCCGTCGCGGCTGCGCGAGCTGTTTGCGGAGGTCCTGGACCTGGAGCCCGACCTGGTCGTCGTCGGCGGCGGGGACGGCACGGTCGCCGAGGCGGTCGGGCACCTGGCGCACCGCGACATCGCGCTCGGCGTGCTGCCGCTCGGCACCACCAACAACTTCGCGCGGAGCCTGGAGATGCCGCTCGACCTGCCCGGCGCCGTCCGCACGCTCGCCGTGGCCGGGCCGGACGGCGGCAAGGTCGCGGACGTGGACGTCGGCTGGTTCGAGAGCACCGGCGACCGGCGGGGGCCGGAGGACCGCGAGCACATCTTCGCGAACATGATCAGTCTCGGGCTGTCGGTGGAGGTCGCCCGGAGCGTCCCGCACACGCTGAAGCGGTTCCTCGGCCGCCCGGCCTACGCGCTGACGGCGGCGCGGCTGCTGCCGCGGCACTCCGCGTTCACCGCCCGGATCACGATCGACGGCGAGACCCGCGAACTGACGACGCACCAGCTCAACGTGGCCAACGGGGCGCACCACAGCGGGCAGCGCATCGCCCGCGACGCCAGCCCCGACGACCGGCTCCTCGCCGTCTACCGGCTGGGCGACGAGCGGCGGCTGCGGCTGGCGTCGGCGACGGCCCGGCACGTCCTGACCGGGCCGTGGCGGTCGCTGGAGGAGGACGCGTTCCTCACCACCGGGCACGTGGAGATCGAGACCGACCCGCCGCTGCGCGTGGACGTGGACGGTGAGATCCGCGGCCGGACCCCGGTCACGATCCGGCTGCGCGGCAACGCCCTGCGAGTGATCGTTCCTCGCAGTTTCAACGACACCTAAAGCACGCCGCGCGCGGCGAGCAGCTCCTTCAGCCTGTCGTGCGGGAGTGCCGGGGAGCGGTGCCCGTCCCGTCCGACCATGGTGCGGGCGGACAGCAGCGCGTTCAGCACCGCCTCCTCGACCGCCTGCACGACCGCCTCGTAGAACGGGTCGATGCGGTTCCACGGCACGAACCGGAGCGCGTCGTAGCCCGGCTCCCCCACCGGGAACCCGGTGCTGATCGCCCCCGGGTTGGCGCTGGAGAAGGCCAGGAACACGTCGCCGGACGAGTGCTGCCCGTAGGTGCCGGTCCGGGCGAGGCCCAGCGGGACGCGGCGGGCGAGCGCGGCGCACTGGCCGGGCAGCAGCGGCGCGTCGGTGCCGACGACCACGATGACCGAGCCCGCCCCGGCGAGCCCGAGCCAGTCGGTGTCCTCCATGGGGTTGTCGTCGGCGAGGTCCGCGCCGACGGGCACCCCGCAGACGCTGAGCTGCGCGCGGGAGCCGAAGTTGGCCTGGACGAACACGCCGACGGTGTAGGGGTCGGCGCCGTGCTCCACGACCCGCGAGGACGTGCCGCTGCCGCCCTTGAAGCCGTAGCAGTTCATGCCGGTCCCACCGCCGACCGAGCCCTCCTCGACCGGGCCGCCGCGCGCCGCGTCGATCGCCGCGACCGCGTGCTCGGGGCGGACGTGGTCGCCGCCGATGTCGTTGAGGTAGCCGTCCCAGGTCTCGGCGACGACGGGCAGCATCCACTCGCGGGCGTCGGGTCGCTCGCGCAGCGCCCAGTCGATCGCGCCGCGGTGGCACGCGCCGACCGCGTGCGTGTTGGTGATCAGCACGGGCAGCGTCAGCGCGCCGGTCTCGGCGATCCAGTGCGAGCCGGTCATCTCGCCGTTGCCGTTGAGGGCGTGGATCCCGGCGGCGCACGGGTCGCCCGCCCCCGCCCGGCCGCGCGGCAGCAGCGCGGTCACCCCGGTGCGCACCGGCCCCCCGCCGCGGCGGAGCGGGCCGTCGCCACTGGTCAGCGTGGTGTAGCCGACCTCGACGCCGGGGACGTCGGTGATCGCGTTGTGCGGGCCTGGCAGGCCGGGCAGCGGCAGGCCGAACTGGCGGGCGCGGGTCATCGGTCCCCTTCCGGGTCGTGGTCGTGCGGGGCCGCGGCGGTGCGCGGGTCGTCGAGGGCGTGCGGGGGCGCGGCGGCCTCGATGGCCTCCAGGGTGAGGCCGGTGGCGTCGGCGGCGGCGGCGAGCAGCAGCCGCGCGGCGCGGGGGGCGTCGAGGGTCGGCGCGGCCATGACGATGTGCAGGCCGTACCCGTCCTCCAGCGCGACCAGGTTGCGGGCGATCGTCGCGGCGTCGCGGGTCAGCGTGAACGCGCCGGTGGCGGCGCCGGTGTCGAGGATCCCGGCGTAGATGCCGACCTGCCGCTCGTACAGCCGGATGTGCTCGGCGGCGTAGGAGACGTCCCGGCGGGCGATGGTGCCGAGTTCGTACAGCAGCACGCACAGCTCGTCGTCCGGGCCGGTCGGCAGGCCGCTGCGGACCATCGCCGCGAGCCGCCGGAGCGGGTCGGGCTCGCCGCGCACGGCCTCCTCGCGCCCGGCGCAGAACCGCTCGACGGCCTCGCGCTGCACCTCGCGCAGCAGGTCGTCCAGGGTCGGGAAGTAGTACAGGACGGAGCCGGAGGACATGTCCGCCTCCTCGGCCACGTCGCGCAGCCGCAGGTCGAGCACGCCGCGTCCGATGACGGCGCGGCGGGCGGCGGCGACGAGGTCGGCACGCCGTTCGTGGGCCCTGCTGGGTCTCGCCATGCCCGACATTCTCTGAAGATCTTTCAGACAATGCAAGTCAGGCATCGACGCGAGAAAGCCGAGACCAAGACGTTACCCGTCCCCTTATTGACCTGGGCGGCAGGTGTTCTTTGATACTCGTTCAAAGAATTTTCGACGCGGAGGTGCCCTGATGGCCGCTCCTGAGGTCCGTCCCCCGGCCGCCGCCGACCGCCCCCCAGTGCTGCACCGCGGCCTGCGGACGGTCGGCGCGCTGCTCATCGTCCTGTCCGCGGTCACGCCCGCGTCCTCGGTCTTCATCATCGCCCCGGGGGTGATCACCCAGGCGGGCACGGGCGCGTTCCTCACCTTCGCGGCGGCGGGCGTGGTCGGCATCTTCATGGCGTTCGTCTACGCCGAGCTGTCCTCGGCGTATCCGCTGACGGGCGGCGAGTACGCGATCGTCGGGCGCACGCTCGGCCGGATGCCCGGGTTCGTGGTGCTCGGCCTGATCCTCATCACCCAGCTGCTGATCCTGGCCGTGATCGCGCTCGGCGTCGGCACCTACCTCGGCGTGGTCGTCGACGGGCTGAACGGCCCGGTCGTCGCGGCGGTCACGGTGGCCGCCGCGACCGTCATCGCGATCTTCGACATCAAGGTCAACGCGGTGGTCACCGGGATCTTCCTGGCGATCGAGATGCTCGCGCTGCTGATCCTGTCGGCGCTCGGGTTCCTGCACGTCGAGCGGTCGTTCACCGACCTCGTCGCGCACCCGGTGGTGGCGGCCGACGGGTCGGGGGTGACCGCCGCGTCCGCCGGGCTGATCGCCGCCGCGACCGCCGTCGCGATCTTCGCCTACAACGGCTACGGCTCGGCGGTGTACTTCGGCGAGGAGACCCACGACGCGCGGAAGGCCATCGCCCGGACGATCCTGTGGGCGCTCGGCATCACGGTCGCGGCCGAGCTGATCCCGGTCACCGCCGTGCTGCTCGGCGCGCCCGACCTGGACACGCTGCTGCACTCGGACTCGATGATGGAGTACTTCATCACCGAGCGCGGCGGCGCGACCCTCAACAAGGTGATCAGCCTGGCGATCGCGCTCGCCATCCTGAACGCGGTGATCGCCATCATGCTGCTCACCGCGCGGCTGATCTTCAGCTCGGGCCGGGACGGCACCTGGTCGCCGCGCGTCGACAAGGCGCTGACCACGCTGCACCCCCGCTTCGGCACGCCCTGGATCGCGACGGTCATCGGCGGGGTCTTCAGCGCCGCCGCGTGCTTCCTGGAGGAGAAGTTCCTCCTGGTCGTCACCGGCACGTCGCTGGTGTTCGTCTACGGGGCGCTGTGCCTGGCGGTGATCGCCGGGCGCCGCAACGGGACCACCGCCCACGCGGGCTACCGGATGCCCTGGTTCCCGGTCGCGCCGGTCGCCGCGCTCCTCGCGCTCGTCTACGTGGTCTACCAGAACGCCAAGGACCCGGAGGTCGGCCGGCCGAGCCTGTTCGTCGCGCTCGGCGTGATCGCCGCCGCGTCCGCCTACTTCGCGCTCGTGCTGCGCCGCCGCGGCGGCTGGCACCTCCAGGGCGCGGCCGACGAGGAGCCGGCCGGCGAGGACCCGACCGGCTGACCGCGCGGCGGCCCGGTCGGCGACCGGGCCGCCCGCGTCAGCGCGGGTCCTCGGCCATCCGGTAGGCGCCCGACTCCAGGCGCCCGATGAGGCCCTCCGTCCACGCGGTGGCGGACTCGGCCGAGTGGATCCACCAGCCGAGCAGCTCGCGCAGGTGGTCGGCGGGGTCCTGCTGGTCCTGGAGGGGGGCGATCGACGCGCGCCACGCGGCCAGCCCGTCCAGCCGCTCCCGGAGCAGGCGGAGGGCCTCGGCGCGGGTCAGCTCGGTCAGGAACCCGAGCCCGGCCGTGAGCATCTCCGGGTGCCGGACGTCCACCGTGGCGATCGCGCACCGCAGCAGCCGCAGGAACTCCGCCCGGCCCTCCTCGGTGATCTCGTAGTCGGTGTGCGGGGGCCCGGCGTCGCTCTCCTCGACGTCGTGGGCGCGCAGCAGGCCCTCCTTGGCCAGTTGCCTGAGCGCGTGGTAGATCGAGCCGGGGTTCACGTGGGCCCACTCGTCCGAGCCCCATGACATCAGCTCGCGCCGCACCTCGTAGCCGTGCGCGCGCCCGAACCGCCGAACCCCGCCGAGGACCAGCAGCCGCGTCGTCGACATCCCTACCCCGTTCCCCCTGACATGTCCGGGGATCAGGCTAGAGCGTCGGGCGGGCCGATGGCCCCGTGCCCCGCCCGATCGGCGGCTAGCCGCCGAGTTCGGCGAGGTCGTCCTCGGTGAGGCGCAGGCCGGCGGCGCCCATGTTCTCCTCCAGGTGGGCGAGGGAGCCGGTGCCGGGGATCGCCAGCATGACCGGCGACAGCGCCAGCAGCCCGGCGAGCAGCACCTGCGGCACGGTCGCGCCGTGCCGGGCCGCGACGGCCTTGACCCGCGCGTCGTTGGGGATGCCGAAGCCGCCGAGGGGGAAGTAGGGCGCGTAGCCGATGCCCTCGCGCTCGCAGACCGCCAGCATCTCCGCGTCCCGGGGCCGCGTCACGTCGAACCGGTTCTGGACGGCGGCGACCGGCGCGATCGCCCGCGCCTCCGCGAGCTGCGCCGTGCTCACATGGCTCAGGCCGAGGTGCCGGATCAGCCCCTCCTCGCGGAGCCCGGCCAGGGCGGCGAAGCGCTCGCCGATCGCCTCGCCCGCCGGGTCCTCCATGCCGCCGGGCCGCAGGTAGACCAGGTCCAGGCGGTCGAGGCCCAGCTCGCGCAGGTTGCGTTCCACCTCGGCGCGCAGCCCCGACGCCGGGAGCTGCCCGGCGGGCGTCCGGTCGTCCGGGCCCCGGTAGGGCCCGACCTTCGTCGCGACCACCAGGCCGGACGGGTAGGGGCTCAGCGCCTCGCGGATCAGCTCGTTCGCGGCGAGCCCGTGCCGGTAGTAGAACGCGGCGGTGTCGATGTGGTCCGCGCCCAGCTCGACCGCCCGGCGCAGGACGGCGAGGGCCGTCCCCCGGTCGTTGGCGGGCGCCTCCAGCGTGGCGGCGGGCAGCCGCATCGCGCCGAAGCCCAGCCGGGAGATCCGCAGGTCGCCGCCCAGGTCGAAGTGCCGCTCATCAATGATCTTCGTCATGCGTCCCACTGTGCCGACGGGCCCGCGCGGCGGCGAACGGCTGGCAGCTTGCTGCCAGTTCCGGGGGCCCGGCGCCGGTGGCAGACTGGACGCGATGAGCGTCGACCTGGACCGCAACGTCGTCCTGCGCGGCGAGGCGGAGCTGGCCGCGCGCGCCGGGCGGCTGTTCGCCGCGCGCGAGGAGTTCCTGTGCGCGGCGCACGACCTGTGCACGTGGGCGCTGCCGAGCGTCCACGAGGAGGTCGTCGCGCGGTGGCGGCGGGAACCGCCCGCCCCGTCCGCCCCGCGCGCCCGCAAGCTCTACGCCCCGGCGGCGCTCGCCGACGAGGAGTCCGAGCGGCGGCTGGTCGAGTTGGCCGCGCGCGGGCCCGAGATCCGGATCTGCGCGACGCCGCTGCCGCGCGAGACGATCGTCGTCGACCGGCGGGTCGCGATCCTCGCCGGGCCGCCGGTGGCCGGGGTGCGCGAGTACACCGTCGTCCGGTCGCCGGGCGTGGTGGCGGGCGTGCTCGCGCTGTTCGAGGCGACCTGGGAGACGGCCGCGCCCCTCGCCGTCCACCGCCGCTCCCGCCCGCCGGCGCTGGGCGAGGAGAGCCGGACCATCCTGCGGCTGCTCGCGGGCGGCCTGAAGGACGAGGCCGCCGCGCGCCGCCTCGGCCTGTCGCTGCGCACCTACCGGCGCCGGGTCGCCGAGATCCTCGTCCTGCTGGACGCCGACTCGCGCTTCCAGGCCGGGCTGCGCGCCCGGGACCTCGGCCTGATCGGCTGACCCCCCGCCGGGGCCCTAGGCTCGGGGGCATGCCGACCGCCTTCATCACGGGTGCGACCGCCGGGCTCGGCGCCGCGTTCGCGCGCCGCCTCGCCGCCGACGGGTTCGACCTGGTCCTGCTCGCCCGCGACGCCGAGCGCCTCGACCGGGCCGCCGCCGACCTCGGCGGCCGGTACCGGGTGGACACCGAGGCGCTGCCCGCCGACCTGTCGACCGAGGAGGGGCTGCTCGCCGCGCAGGAGCGCGTCCGCGCGGGCGTCGACCTGCTCGTCAACAACGCCGGGTTCGGGCACGGGAACGTGTTCCCCGACGTGCCGCTGGACGCCGAGCTGACCATGCTGCGGGTGCACTGCGAGGCCGTGCTGCGCCTCACCCACGCGGCGGTGCCCGGCATGCTCGACCGGGGGCGCGGCGGTGTCGTCAACGTCTCCTCAGCCGCCGCGTTCGGGGTGCGCGGCACCTACGGCGCGTCCAAGGCGTGGGTGGTGCACTTCAGCGAGGGCGTCGCCGCCGACATCGCGGGACGCTCGCCCGGCACGGTCCGCGTGATGGCGCTGTGCCCGGGGTTCGTGCGCACCGAGTTCCACGAGCGCGCCCGGATGGACGTGAGCGACGTGCCCGGCTTCATGTGGCTGGAGGACACCGCCGTCGTCGACGCGGCGCTGCGCGACCTGCGGCGCGGCGTGCGGGTCAGCGTGCCGAGCCTGCGCTACAAGGCGCTCGTCGGCGCGACCCGGCTGCTGCCCCGCGAGCTGACCGCGCGCGTGTCCTCCACCCGGGGGCGGCGGCGGACCTGACCGCCCGTCCGGGATGCTGGTGGCATGCGGGTTCTGGTGACGGGTGCGGCGGGCTATGTCGGGTACGCGGTCGGACGGCGGCTCGTCGCCGCCGGGCACGAGGTGGACGGCCTCGTGCGGCAGACCGGCGCGGTCCTGCCGAAGGGGGTCCGGCCCGTCCTCGGCGATCTGCTCGACCCCGGCGGGCTGCCGCGCGGCCCCTACGACGGGGTGTGCCACCTGGCGGCGCTGACCCGCGTCCGCGAGTCGTTCGCCGACCCGCTGGGCTTCTTCACCGTCAACGTCCAGGGCACCGTGAACCTGCTGCGGGCGGTGGAGGCGGCGCGCGTCGTCTACGGCTCGACCGCCGCCGTCTACGGGACGCCCGAGCGGCAGCCGATCCCCGAGACCGAGGGCACCGCGCCGACCAGCCCCTACGGCGCGTCCAAGCTGGCCGCCGAGCAGGCCGTCCGCTTCCACGCCCGGACGGGCGCGACCGGCGCCGCCGTGCTGCGGACGTTCAACGTCGCGGGCTCGGTGGACGGCCGCCCCGACCCCGACGAGACCCGGCTGATCCCGAAGGCCCTCGCGGTCGCGGCCGGGCGGGCGCCCCGGCTGGAGGTCAACGGCGACGGCGGCGCCGTCCGCGAGTACCTGCACGTGGACGATCTCGCCGCCGCCCACGTCCGCGCGCTGGAGGCCGTCCGCCCGGGTGAGGAGCGGGTCTACAACGTCGGCAGCGGCACCGGCGCGGCCGTCCGGGACGTGGTCGCCGCCGTCGAGGAGGCCACCGGGCGGGCCGTGCCGACGCTGCGGCGCCCGCCGCAGCCCGAGCCGCCGCTGCTGCTGTGCGAGGCCGCCGCGATCCGCGCCGACCTGGGCTGGCGCCCCGCCCGCTCGTCCCTGCCGGAGATCATCGCGTCCGCGTGGGACGCCCTGACCCGCGCGGACGGCTAAACTCCCCGGCGTGTCCGAACCGAAGTTCGAAGTCCAGATGCTGCACGACCGAGTCATGATCAAGATGGAGAAGGACAGCGGCGAGCGCCGCAGCACCGGCGGGATCGTGATCCCCGCGACGGTCGAGCAGGGCAACCGGCTGGTGTGGGGCGAGGTCTGCGGGGTCGGCCACCACGTCCGGATCGTCAAGACGGGCGACCGCGTCCTGTTCCACCCGGGCGAGCAGTTCGAGGTCGAGATACAGGGCGAGAACTACCTGGTCATGCGGGAGCGCGACCTGCACGCGATCGCCAGCGAGCGCCCCGAGCACGGCACCGGCCTCTACCTCTAGGCGGGCGTCCGCTCCCTGGCGGCCGCGGCGTCCACGGACTCCGCGGCGTCCGCCGCGTCCGCCGCGTCCGCCGCGTTCTCCACGAGGCCGTGGTCGGTGAGCTCCCAGAAGTGCCGCCTGCTCGGCCGGACGAGCTGGAACAGCGCCTTGTACGCCGCGACGCTCATCAGCGCCCAGTACAGCGGGATCGTGACCATGACCCGGACGGCGCGGAACAGGCCGCGCTCCAGGCACCCGGCCATCGCGCAGTAGACCATCAGCAGGTTCCCGGCGACCATCGTGACGACGCCGCAGTACAGGACCGGCGGCGGGAACACCGCCTGCACGTGCCGCGTGCCCGTGCACAGGTAGAGCGCCGTCAGCGTCCAGAAGAACGGGTTCGCGAGCGTGGTGAGCGTCGGGAACCCCATCGTGAGGTGGAAGGCGAGCGTCCGCCGGGTGCCGAGCTGCCGCCACAGCAGCAGCGGGTGCCGGGTGTGGACGAGCCAGGTCTGGATGTACCCCTTGATCCAGCGGCTGCGCTGGCGGATCCAGTTGCCGAGGCGGCTGTTGGCCTCCTCCTCGGTGACCGAGTCCATCATCCGCACCTCCCAGCCCCGGCGGGCGATGCGGATGCCGAGGTCGGCGTCCTCGGTGACGTTGTAGGGGTCCCAGCCGCCGAGCGCCGCGAGCGCGTCGCCCCGGAAGTGGTTGGAGGTGCCGCCGAGCGGGATCGCGAGCCGGTGCCGGTCGAGGCTGCGCAGCCACAGGCTGAAGTTGGTGGCGTACTCGGCGGCGAAGCACCGGGTCAGCCAGTTCGTCCAGGGGTTCCAGTACTGGAGTTCGGCCTGCACGCACACCGTCCGGTCGGGCAGCGACGCGAACGCCAGCGCCGCCTTGCGGAGCTGGTCGCGGTCGGGCCGGTCCTCGGCGTCGTAGATCACGACGAGCTCGCCGCGCGCCCGCGCCAGCCCGATGTCGCACGCCTTCGGCTTCGTCCGGGGCGGCGACGGCGGGATGAGCACGACCTCGAACGGCGCGTCCAGCGCGGGCAGCGCGGCGCGGGTCTCGGCGTCGTCCTCCTCGATGAGCAGCAGGATCTGGAGGCGGTCGGCGGGGTAGTCCAGGCGGCCGAGCCGGTCGAGCAGCACCGGCAGCACCCGCGCCTCCCGGTAGAGCGGCACGAGGACGGTGTAGGGCGGCAGGTCCTCGTCCCGGACGGCGCGCAGCTCGTCCTCGCCGAACCGGATCACCGGCGCGGTCCACGCGGTCGCCACCATCACGGTCCGGAACACCAGCGACAGCAGGTAGGCGCCGGTGACCGCCCAGACCGCCGCCTGGACCCACCGGACCGGCGACGGCCCCGCCCCGGTCAGCGCGTGCGCGGCCAGCGCCGCGGCGACCGCCGACGGCAGCGCGACGGCCACGGCCGCCTGCCCCCGGCTGATCGTGCGGCGCGCGCTCAGCTCCTCGTCCACGGGCGCCACCGGGCCCCACGGCGGCGCGTCCAGGACGGCCGTGTCCGCCGCGCCGCCCGTGGCGTCGGTGAGCGTCATCGCGTCCCCGCCAGCCGGTAGACGCGCTGGGTCGCGTCCCGGTAGAGGAGGGTGTAGTCGCCGGCCAGCCGGGGGTTCTCGCGCAGCGCCCGCCAGGTGCGGTCCGGCGACCCGGGGAGCGTCCGCGCGTAGATCCAGCGGACGCGGCTCCCGGCCGGGTCGGCGAGCGCGCGCTCCCACAGCCGGAAGCTGCCCTCGTAGACGACGCGCCCGATCGGGATGCGCGCCCGGAACGCGATCTCCTCGTTGCCGTAGTTCTCCATCAGCACGGTGCCGCCGTCGTAGTGGGCGCGCAGCCAGGACGCGGCGCCGGTGACCGCCCGGCGGTGCGCGCCGTCCTGCCAGCGCTGGGGTTCGGCGAGCGTCGCGGTCCCGGGCACCGCGAGGGCGGTCGCGACGACGCCGGCCGCCGCCGCGGCCCGCGGCAGGCCGCCGCGGAGGTTCGGCGCCAGCGACACGAGGTACCCGGCGAAGACGGCGGCGGCCAGGGCCATCACCAGCCCGAACCGCACGTTGTAGAACCCGCCCTGGACCTCCGGGACGTACAGGGGGCGCTGCCCGGTGTCGAGGGCGTAGACGAAGAACGGCGCGAACGCCAGCAGGACGAGCGGCGCGACCGCCGCCGGGCGCAGCCTCCCGCGCCACACGTAGGCGGTCAGCCCGGCCGCCGCGAGGAGCAGCGTCGGGTAGCCGAGGTTGTGGACGACGGCGAGCCCGTAGGTCCGCGCGGCCGTGAGCGGCGCCCCGACGTTGGCGTCGCCCGCCATCACCCACAGCGACGGCTTGGCGTAGTCGCCGGAGTACCAGCACAGCGCGTCGTCGAAGATCACGTGGCCCCACACGACCCACGCCGCGATCCCGCCGAAGGCCGCCAGTGCGAAGAAGACGAGGTGCGCCTCCGCCCGCGCGTAGGACCTCCAGCGGCGTACCGCGACGTAGGCCACCACCAGCGTCACGGCCGCCGCGAGCAGCCAGCCCTCGTAGCGCGTCAGGGTGGCCAGCAGCGTCGCCACCGCCGCCGCCGCGAGCCGGGAGTACCGTCCGGTGCGGCACCACGCCTGGAGGTGGTGGACGGCGGCGGCGACGCAGGCGAACAGGAGCAGCTCGGTCATCGGGGTGCTCTGCAGGTAGAGCACGTTGGCGTTGAGCGCGAACAGCCCGGCCGCCGCGAGCCCCGCCCATCGGTCGCGGCCGGTCGTCCGGTCCCGTGCCGGGCCCGCGGCCGCCGCCGCGCCGGCCGCGATCAGGTACACATACCGGACCGTCATCGTGTAACCGGCCATCGAGACCACGGTGCCGCCGAGGCCGGAGTGGAACAGGCCGTCCTGCCAGACGAACGGCAGCGCCAGCAGGTGCGGCAGCGGCAGCCACACCCCGCCGAGCTGCGCCGCGCCCGCCGTCGGGCTGTCGACCACCCGGCGGGCGATGAGCAGGTGCGAGACGGCGTCGTTGTAGGCGAGCACGGTGCCGTGCCGGAGGTGGTGCGCGAGCGCGGCGGCCGACAGCGCCACCGCCGCCGCCGTCACCCCGGCGAGGACGCGGTCCCTCGGGTTCAGCACCCACCGCGCCCACCGCCACGTGTAGCCGTCGCGGACCAGGATCCGGTACACGTGGACGAGGCTCAGCAGCGACCGCGCGATGACCCACGGCGACGCCCCGGTCGGGCGGCCGTGCGCGCGGGGCCGGTGGTCCACCGGGTGCTCGACGACCCGGGCGCCCCGCCGCCTGATCTTGGCGAGGATCTCCGGGTCGATCGCGGCGGCCTCCCCCACCAGGCCGAGGCCCTCGACGACCCGCCGGTCCAGCAGCTTGTAGGCGCAGTCGACGTCCCGGCTGCGGGTGCCGAGCAGGATCCGGCTGAGGATCGTCCACAGCCGTCCGCTGGCGCGGCGCGCGGAGGAGTCGGCGCGGTGGCGGCGGAACCCCGTCACGGCGTCGGCCCGCTCCTCGCGCCTGACCCGCAGCAGCGCGGGCAGGTCCGCGGCCGTGAACTGGCCGTCGGAGTCGGTGAGCAGCAGCAGTGGCAGGTCGGTCAGCTCCAGCGCCACCGCGATGCCCGTGCGGACCGCCGCGCCGTACCCCCGGTTGGTGCCGTGGTGGACGCCGATGACCCGGCCCGCGTGCCGCGCGACCAGGCCGTCCAGGATGTCGCCGGTCGCGTCGGGGCTGCCGTCGTCGACGACCACGACGCGGTGCTCGTGCCCGGCCGCCTCCAGCGTCGCCAGGAAGTCCCCGACGGTCGCCGCGAGGTTCTCCTCCTCGCGGTAGGCGGGCATGACGACGACCACGCCCTCCCGTGTGGCGCGCGCCCCCGGGGCGGTGCCGCCCGCCCGCAGTTCCACCGCCGTCATGAGCGCAATTCCCCGAGACCTCGCCGCCTGGGCGCACCCGGGGTGCGCCCCTCGCGCTCATTCTCACCGCGCCCCCGGCACGCCCCACCAAGCCGACGATCAAGGAGCAGCAAAGATCCACAGCGCCGGGCCCCGACACCTCCCGCTTTGCACGGCTATCCGCCCGAGGCGTCCCGCCAGGCCCGTGACCTGGCGGGACACCTCACCGGGTCACAGCCCCCGGACGGCGGCGACGCTGAACGGGATGCGCGGGACGCCGTCCCCGAGCGGCCCGCCCTTGTCGAACTGCGAGCGGACGACGTAGAGCGTGCCGCGGCTGCGCACCAGCGTCGTCGGCAGCTCCAGCGCCGCGCTCGCGGCCCGGCGCTCCCGGCGGGCGGTGGCGCCGCCGTTCCCGATCCGCCAGCGGGAGATGGCGTTGTCGAGGTTGTGGACCGCCCAGAGGCGCCCGTCCTGGAGTTCCAGGCCGTCGGCGTTGCGCAGGTCGCCGCCCTCCAGCGCCACCTTGCGGACCGCCCCCGAGGCGGCGTCGAGCCGGTACAGGTCGCCGCCGGTCATGTCGACGGTGAGCAGGTACCGCCCGGACGGGTCGGCGACGATGCCGTTCAGCGTGAACGCCCCGGGCGCGTGCTGCTCGACGGCCTCGCGGAGGTCGAAGCGGGGGCGGAGGTCGGCGCGCCCGCCCTGGGCGACGTCGCGCGGCGTCACCCGGTAGACGAGGGAACGCGCGCTGTCGGTGATGTAGGCGTCGCCGTTGGGGGCGACGGCCACGTCGTTGACGAACTTCGCGTCCGTGCCGGGCACAGCGAACCGGGCCAGCAACCTGCGGGTCTTCGTGTCGTAGACCGAGACACCGGACGAGGAGTCGCACACCCAGAGCCGTCCGGCCCGGTCGGCGCGCACGCCGTTGGCGGTGCGGCGGCCGTCCGCGCCGGCGGGCAGGAACACCTCGGCCACGCGCCGTCCGCGCGTCAGCTTGTAGACCGAGCCGTCCTCGTAGGACGCGACGTAGAAGTCACCGGTGCGGGGGTCGAGGGTGATGCCCTCCGGGTAGACGCGGGCGCCCGGCAACTCGAACGCCGTGGACACACGTATCCGGGACGAGGCGGGGGCGACGGCGGCGGCCGGGGCGGCGCCCGCCGGCGCGGCGAGGGACGCCGACGCGGGCAGGACGGCGAGCGCGAGCGCGGCGGCGGTCGTGCGGGTAAGGCGGTTCATACTGCTCCATTCGCACTGACTTATAAGAACGTACACGAACGATAGTTAGAGTTCTAATACTCGTCAACCTGCGATCATTCGAAGGCTCGATACCATGCGGAGATGACCTCAATGCCCGTCCCGGAGCGGATCGGCTCCTACCTCAAACGCGCCGAGCAGGCGCTCAACGGAGCCAAGCAGGCCGCGGTGAAGCCGAGCGGGCTCACGGTGCCGCAGTACGCCGCGCTGCTGCACCTCGCCGACCACCCCGGGATGTCGGCGGCGGCGCTGGCCAGGGCCTGCGCCGTCACCCCGCCGACGATGAACACCGTGCTGAAGAACCTGCGGGAGCGCGGCCTCATCGAGCGGACCCCGCACGAGTGGCACCGCAACATCCTGGAGACCCGCCTCACCGCCGAGGGCGAGGCGGCCATGGCCGACGCGGACGCCCGCGCCGTGCGGATCGAACGCGGCCTCGCCGCCAAGTTCACCGACGCCGAACGCGAGACGCTGGTCGAACTGCTGGGCCGCTGCATCACCTTCCTGGAGGCGGCCCGCCCCGCCCGCAGCGGCTGACCGCCACTCACCCCCCGGCCGCCGCAGACGGCCTCGGGGCCGGCGCCGCGCGCAGCGCCGGGACGAGCATGCGGCGCGCCTCGGCCGGGGTCAGCGCGGCCGGGGTCGGCAGCGGGTTGATGTAGCGGGTGTGGCTGAGCCCGCCGAGCACCGTCACCACGGCCGTGGCGCGGACGGTCGCGTCCCGACCGCCGCGCGCGAGCTGTTCGCCCTACTGCGCACCCCAGGGGTGGGCGAGGAGACGGTCCTGGAGAAATCGCTGTTCGTCGAGGGGCTCCCGGGCACGCTCGCCCCCGCCGACCTCGACGTCTACCGCCGGCCCTGCCCGACCCCGCGGAGCCGCCGCCCGGTGCTGGCGGGGGCGCGGGTCAGATGACGACCTTGGCGGTGGAGCCGGTGCGGTCCTTGGTGACGCGGAGCTGCGCCGGGATGCGGGCGCGCAGTTCGGCGACGTGGCTGACGATGCCGACCGCGCGGCCCCCGTCGCGCAGGCCGTCCAGGACGTCCATGACCTCGTCGAGCGTGTCCTCGTCGAGGGTGCCGAAGCCCTCGTCGACGAACAGCGTGCCGATCTCGGTGCCGCCCGCCTCGGCGGTGACGACGTCGGCGAGGCCGAGCGCGAGCGACAGCGAGGTGATGAACGACTCGCCGCCCGACAGCGTCACCGGGTCGCGTTCCAGGCCGGTCCAGGCGTCGGCGACGCGCAGCCCGAGCCCGCCCGCGCCGCGCTTGGTGTCGCCCGCCGCCTTCTCCGTGGTGTGGACGAGGGCGTAGCGCGCGCCGGACATGCGGGCGAGCCGCTCGTTCGCGGCGGCGACGACCTGCTCCAGCCGCGCGGCCAGCACGTACGCCGACAGCGACATCGCGTGCCGGTTCGCGGCGGACTTGCCCGAGGCGAGCCCGGCGAGGCGTTCGGCGACCTCGTGGCGTTCGGCGGCGGGGCGCCAGGCGCGGACGGCGGCGTCCAGGTCGCGGCGCAGCTCGGCGAGGCGGTCGCGGCGGTGCCGGGCGCGGTCGGCGGCGGACGCGGCGCCGGTGTGCGCGGCCTGCGCCGCCGCGAGCGCGGCCTCCAGCGCGGGCAGGTCGGGCGCGGGCCCGGCGGCGGCCGACCGCAGCGCCGGGTCGTTGAGCTGGTCGCGGACGGCGGCCTCCTCGTCCTCGAACCGGCGGAGTCTGTCGCGCAGCCGCGCCTGGTCCTCGTCGGGCATCGCGGCGGCGAGGACCTCGTCGGGAGCGGCGAACCCCTCGTCCTCGGCGGCGGCCTTCGCGGCGGCGCGGGCGGCGGCCAGCTCCCCGGCGGCGAGGTCGGCCGCGCGGAGCGCCTCGGCGGCCTCGGTGAGCGCGCCCGCCTCGCGGCCGAGCCGGGCGATCCGCTCCTCCAGGCTGCCGTCGTCGCCGCGCGCCTGGTCCAGCTCGGCGCGCAGCCGCGCCTCCTCGGCGGCCAGCTCGCGCTCGCGGGTGCGGTTCTCGGTGAGCGCCCGGTCGATCTCCTGCCGGGCGCCGCGGACGCGGTCGAGCTCCTGCTCGTCCCCGTGCACGGCCGCCTCCAGCCGCTCGGCCTCCGCGAGCGCGGCGTCGGCGTCGGCCAGCGCGGCCTCGGCGCCCTCCAGCTCGGCGCCGAGCGCCCCGGCGGTCAGCTCACCGACGATCTCCAGCAGCCCGTCGCGCTCGGCGCGGCGCGCCTGCACCTCGGCGGTGGCCCGCTCGCGGACGTCCTGTGCCCGCTCGAACGCCGCCTGCGCCTCCTCGACCTGCTCCTGCGTCGGGATCGGCGCGAGCGAGGTGCCGGGCGCGGGGTGGTCGGGCGAGCCGCAGACCCGGCAGGGGACGCCGTCCTCCAGGTCTTCGGCGAGGACGGCCGCCATGCCCTCCAGCCGGGCCTGGCGCAGGTCCTGGACGTGGTCCCGGGCGTCCTGCGCGGCCCCGACCGCGGCCAGCCGGGCCTCCTCGGCCTCGGCGAGCAGATGTTCGACCTGGTCACGGCGCTGCGCGGCGTCGAGCCTGTGCCGGACGCCGTCGGCGGCGGCCACGGCCCCGGGACGCGTCGCGGCGACCGCGCGGGCCGCCTCCAGCTCGGCGCGGCGCGCCTCGACGCGGCCGGGCAGCTCGGCGAGGGCCGCGGACACGCGCGCCTCCTCGGGCTCCAGCCGCCGCAGCTCCGCCGCCAGCTCGCCGCGCTCGTCCCGGACCCGCCGCAGCCGGACCGCCGTGCCGCGTTTGCCCTCCAGCGCCGCGGCGTCGTCGCGGCGCTGCCGCTCGGCCTTGGCGAGCACGTCCTGCGAGGCGTTCGGCGGCAGCAGCGCGCCGACGCGGGCGCGCGTCTCGTCGGCCCAGCGGCGCGCCTGCCGGGCCCGGTCGTGCCGGTCGGCGACCGCCCGCACCAGCGGGACGACGCGCTCGGCCCGGGCGGCGGCGTCCAGCCGCGAGGCGACCCGCGAGCGCTCCTCAGCGCGCTCGGCGAGGGCGGCGCGGCGCGCGGAGGCGTTCTCGTGGCGGCGGCGCAGGTCGGCGAGGTCCTCCGCCGCCTTCAGCGCGGCGCGCGCGGCCTCCACCTCCCCGGCGGCGCCCGCCCGCAGCTCCTCGACCACGGCGCGGACGTCGGCGTGCCCGCCGGCCAGCTCCGCCGCCCACGCGGGCAGCGCCTCGACCTCGGCGGCCTCGGCGTCCCCCCGGCGCGGCGCGGGCACGGCCGCCCGGCGCCGCTCGCCGGCGGGCCCGGCCGGTGCCGTGTTCGCGGCGGCGTGGGGCGGGGGCGAACCGGTCGTCTCGGCGACGCGGTCGGCGACCGAGACGGCGCGCGCGGCCAGCTCGGCGGCCTCGCGGCCGGTGGCGGCGCGGCGGTCGGCCAGCCACTTCTCGACGTGGGTGAACACCTCGGTCGCGAAGAGCCGTTCGAGGACCTCGCGGCGCTTGTCAGCCCCGGCGCGCAGGAACCCCGCGAACTCGCCCTGCGGGAGCAGCGCCACCTGGCAGAACTGCGTGGCGTTCATGCCGAGCAGCCGGGAGACGAGGTCGCCCGCCTCGTCCAGCCGCGTGGTCAGCCCGATCCACCCGCCGTGCTCGAACTCCTCCAGGACGACCTTGGCGTGCTGGGCGGTCGTGCCGGACCCGCGCAGCTTGGGCCGCTCCCACGCCGGGGACCGGGTGAGGCGCAGCCGCCGGCCGCGCACGGTCGTCTCCAGGACGACGCGCGGCGCGGCCCCGGGCGGGGCGTGGTCGCTGCGCAGCCCCTTGACGGCGCCGCGCGCGCCGGGCACCTGCCCGTAGAGGGCGAAGCAGACGGCGTCGAGCACGCTGGTCTTGCCCGCGCCCGTCCGGCCCTGGATGAGGAACAGGCCCGCGTCCGACAGCGCGTCGAAGTCGATCTCCTCCGTCGCGGAGAACGGCCCGAACGCGGTGACCTCCAGGCGGTGCAGCCTCAAGCGAGCGCCTCCTTCCGCCGGAAGGACTCGAACGCCTCGTCCAGCAGGGCGCGCTCGGCGGCGGTCGCCGGGCCGTCGGTGACCTCGGCGACGAAGTCGCCCGCGATGTCGGGGTCGGACCGCTCCGCGACGCGCTCGGACCAGGTGCGGGCGTCCTCCGCCCCGCCGCCCTCGGGCTCGTAGCCGAGGACGAGCGCGTGCGGGAACCGGCGGCGCAGCCGCTCCATCGCCGCGGCGGGGCGGCGCGGGTCGGTCAGCGTGACCTGGAGCCAGCGGTCCTCGTACTTCTTGAACGCCTCGCCCGTGAGGAGGTCGTCGACGCGGCCGCGGATCCGGGAGATCCGGCGCGGGACGGGGGCCTCCGCGAACTCGGCGGCGACGCCGTCCGCGCGCAGGTCGAGCAGCCAGAACCCCTTGACGTGCCGGTCCTCGGAGAAGGAGTAGGCCAGCGGCGAACCCGAGTACCGGACGCGGTCGGTGACGCACCAGGCGCCGTGCAGGTGGCCGAGCGCCGCGTAGTCGACGCCGTCGAACACCGGCGCGGGCACGTGCGACGAGCCGCCGACGGAGATGTCGCGCTCGCTCTCGCTGGCCTCGCCGCCGGTCACGAACGCGTGCGCCAGCACGACCGACCGCAGCCCCGGCCCGCGCCGCGCGGCGTCGGCCCGGACGCGGCGCATCGCCTCCGCCAGCGTCGCCGCGTGGCTGCGCTCGTCCAGCTCCCACTCGTGCCGGACCAGCTCGGGCTCCAGGTAGGGGATGCCGTAGACGGCGGCGTCGCCGACGACGACGGGCTCCCCCACCCGAGTGAAGTCGGTGCGGACGTGCACCCCGGACGCGTCCATCAGCGCCGACCCGAACCCGAGCCGCCGCGCGGAGTCGTGGTTGCCCGCGATGAGCACGACGCGGGTGAGATCCTTCAGCCGTCCGAGCGTGTCGTCGAACAGGCGGACGGCGTCCACGGCGGGCAGCGCGCGGTCGTAGACGTCGCCGGAGATCAGCACGCAGCCCACCCGCTCCGCCCGGACGGTCTCGACCAGATGGTCGGCGAACGCCGCCTGGGCGGCCAGCAGGTCCTCGCGGTGGAACGATCTGCCGAGATGCCAGTCGGAGGTGTGCAGGATTCTCATGTCGCAGCAACCATAGGCACCCCCTACGACACATCCCGCGCAGAAACGCCGCGTTCCCTCGATTCGGCTCAAGAGCCACACCCCGCCGGGGAGCCGCGGGCCCGAGGGGACCGCGGGGAGCCCTAGTCTTGGGGCGTGAGCGAGCGCCCCTACGTGCTGGTGAGCTGCGCGATGTCGGTCGACGGCTATATCGACGACGCGACGCCCGAGCGGCTCCGGCTGTCCAGCCCCGCCGACTTCGACCGGGTCGACGCGGTGCGCGCGGGCTGCGACGCGATCCTGGTCGGGGCCGGGACGGTGCGCGCCGACGACCCCCGGCTGCTGATCCGCTCCCCCGCCCGCCGGGAGCAGCGGGTCGCGCGCGGGATGCCCGCCGACCTGACGAAGGTCACGCTGACCTGGAGCGGCGACCTCGACCCCGGCGCGCGGTTCTTCACCACCGGCGAGGCGCCCAAGCTCGTGTACGCGCCCACCGGCACGGCCGGGGGCCTCGCCGCGCGGCTGGGCGGTCTGGCCGAGGTGATCGACGCGGGCGACCCGCTCACACCGGCCACGGTGCTGCGCGACCTCGCGGCGCGGGGCGTCCGGCGGCTGATGGTGGAGGGCGGCGGCGGGATCCACACGCTGTTCCTGACCGCCGGGGTCGTGGACGAGCTGCGGCTCGTCGTCGCGCCGTTCTTCATCGGCGACCCGTCCGCGCCGCGGTTCGTCGGCTCGGGGGTGTTCCCGCAGGCGCCGGACCGTCCGATGCGACTGGAGGAGATCACCCGCATCGGCGACCTCGCGCTGCTGCGTTTCCTCACCGGGACCGCGCGTGGATGACGCGGGCTGGCTGCGGCTGGCCTGCGAGCTGGCGCGGCGGTGCCCCCCGTCGGGGACGGCGTTCTCGGTCGGCGCCGTCATCGTGGACGCGCGCGGCCGGGAGGTCGCGCGCGGCTTCTCCCGCGAGGACGACCCGTTCGACCACGCCGAGGAGGCCGCCCTCGCCAGGGCGGCCGGCGGGCTGGGGGGCGCGACCGTCTACAGCTCGCTGGAGCCGTGCGGGCACCGGGCCTCCCGCGACCGGCCGTGCGCCGAGCTGATCGTCGCCGCCGGCGCGGCGCGCGTCGTGTTCGCCTGGCGCGAGCCGGCGCTGTTCGCCGAGGGGACGGGCGCGGAGATCCTCACCGCGGCGGGCGTCGAGGTGACCGAACTGCCGGAGCTGGCCGGGCTCGCCCGCGAACCCAACACGCACCTCCTCCGCACCGGCTGACCCGGGGGCGTCACCCGCGCAGGTCGTCGTAGGCGGCGCGGGCCCGGGGCAGCAGGGTGCGCCACAGCGGGCGCCAGAGGCGCCCTGGGAGGTAGCGGCTGCGCTCCTCCAGCGCGACGCGGCCGCGCGGGTGCGCCTTCCAGCCCGCCGAGCCGGGGTCGTACCCGGCCCGGTACTCGATGGCGCAGACGTGCTTCACGCTCTTGTAGCCGTAGTGGGCCGGGGCGACGAGGCGGAGCGGCGCGCCGTGGTCGGCGGTGAGCGGCGCGCCGTCCAGGACGTCGGCGAGCAGGACGCCGGGGGCGAGCGCGTCGTCCAGGAGCAGGGTGCTGCGGTAGCCGTCGAGCCCGGTGAAGGTGACCCAGCGCGCGGCCCGGCCCGGTGCGACGCGCCCCGCGAGGTGGGCGTGGACGGCGGCGAACGGGACGCCCTCCCAACGCAGGCCGAGCGCGCTCCAGGTGGTGACGCAGTGCAGGCCGGAGTGCGTCTCCGCCCGCCCGAGCCGGGTCAGCTCCGCCGCCGGAACCTGCGCCGGGCGCCGGACGGCCCCGGTCACCGTGACGACCGGCGCGGCGGGGACGCTCGGGCGGCGGGCCGCGAACGCGGGCAGCCCGAACGGCGCCAGCGGCGCGGCCGACTGGCCGGGAGGCAGGACGTCCACGGCTCCTCCTTTTAGAGAGTACTCTCCAATACCTTACCCTCTAGCCCATGGGACGACCACCGCGCCACGACGTGGGCCGCCTACTGGACGTCGCCGTCGAGCTGGCGGCGGACGGCCCGGGCCGCGTCACGGTCGCGGCCGTGGCCCGCGCGGCGGGGGCGCCGAGCGGCTCGGTGTACCACCGCTTCGCCGGGCTGCCCGCGCTGCGCGCCGCGCTCTGGCTGCGGACGGTCGAGCGGTTCCAGGCGGGGTTCCTCGACGCGCTGCGCGGCGACCCGCCGGACCGGGCGGCCGGGGAGGCCGCCCGGCACGTGGTCGCGTGGAGCCGGGCGCACCGCGAGGAGGCCCGCGTGCTGCTGCACGGCAGGTCCGCCCTCGACGAGGACGGCTGGCCCGCCGAGGACCGCGCGCGGCTGGGCGAGGCCGACCGGCGCGTCCGCGCGGCCGTCCGCGACCTCGCGGGCCGCCTCGGCGTCGAGGAGGAGCGCGCGGCCGTCGCCGTGATCGACCTGCCCTACGCGATCGTGCGCCGCCACCTGCTGGGCGGCGGCGAGATCGCGCCGGGCACCGAGGACCGCGTCGCCGAGGCGGCCGTCCTGCTCACCCGCCGCTGAGCCCTGCCGCCAAGCCCTGCCGCGCTACTCGGCCTCGCCGGTGAGGCCGAGGCGCTCGGCCTCCTCGGTGAGCCGCCGGGCGGCCGACGCCGAGCCCGCCGAGCCCGTCGAGCCCGCCGCGTCGAGCTCGTGGGCCAGCTGCTCCAGCTCGGCGCCGCCCGCCATGAGCGCGGTCAGCTCCTCGCGGGTGATCTCGTCCTTGCCGTGGTACCCGGCGCTGCGGCCCCGGTTCAGGATCAGGAAGCGGTCGCCGACCGGGTAGGCGTGGTGCGGGTTGTGGGTGATGAAGATGACCGCGAGCCCGCGCTCCCGCGCCTGGACGATGTAGCGCAGCACGACACCGGCCTGCTTGACGCCGAGCGCCGCCGTCGGCTCGTCCAGGACGAGGGCCTTCGCGCCGAAGTACACGGCGCGGGCGATCGCCACGCACTGCCGCTCGCCGCCCGACAGCGTGCCGATCGGCTGGTCGACGTCGCGCAGGTCGATGCCCATCGCGGCGAGCTCGGCGCGGGTCGTCTCGCGCATGAACCGGGTGTCCAGCCGGCCGATGCCCCTGCGGCGCTCCGAGCCGAGGAAGAAGTTGCGCCAGACCGGCATCAGCGGGACGACCGCGAGGTCCTGGTAGACGGTCGCGATGCCCCGTTCGAGGGCGTCGCGCGGCGAGCCGAACGCGACCGGCTCCCCCGCCACCTCGTAGGTCCCGGCGTCGTGCCGGTGCAGGCCCGCGATGATCTTGATCAGCGTGGACTTGCCCGCGCCGTTGTCGCCGAGCACGCAGGTCACCTCGCCCGCGTCCGCCTCCAGGTCGACGTCGCGCAGCGCGATGACGGTGCCGTGGCTCTTGCCGACGCCGGTCAGCCTGACCAGCGGCGGCGTTCCGGTGTCGGTCATGCCGAGCGCTCCACCCTGCGTCGGACGATCAGGTTGACCATGGCGGCGACGAGCAGCATCGCGCCGAGGAAGAACTTGAACCAGTCGGGGTTCCACTCGGCGTACACGATGCCCTTGTTCGTCATCCCGAAGATGAACGCGCCGATGGCGGCGCCGATCGCCGAGCCGTACCCGCCGGTCAGCAGGCAGCCGCCGATGACCGCGCAGATGATGTAGAAGAACTCGTTCCCCACGCCCTCGCCGGACTGGACGGTCGCGAACGCGAACACCAGGTGCATCCCGGAGATCCAGGCGCACAGCGCGACGCCCATGAACAGCCCCACCTTGGTGCGGGCGACCGGGACGCCGACCGCGCGGGCGCTGCCCGCGTCGCCGCCCACCGCGAAGATCCAGTTGCCGGTGCGGGTGCGCAGCAGGATCCAGGTGGCGACCGCGACGAGCCCGAGCCACCAGAACACGGTGACGTTGACCTCCACGTCCCCGATCCCGACCTCGGAGGCGAACACGGCGCGGGCGCTGTCGAAGCCGTCCATGTCCCGGACGGAGTCGGAGGCGACGTTCCCGGTCACCGCCTTCGTCACGCCGAGGTTCAGCCCCGCGAGCATGAAGAACGTCGCGAGCGTGATGATGAAGCTCGGCAGCCGCGTGTTGACGTAGAGCAGCCCGTTCACCATCCCGAGCGCGAGCGTGAGCACCAGCGAGACCGCCACGCCCGCCCACACGTTCAGCGTGAGCTGGTAGGCGGTGAGCGCCGCGAGCAGCGCCGAGGTCGTCACCATCACCCCGGCGGACAGGTCGAACTCCCCGCCGATCATCAGCAGCGACACGCCCACCGCCATGATCCCGAACGTCGAGGCCGCGTACAGGACGGTGGAGAACGACGTGGCCTGGAGGAACGCGTCCGCGACGACGGAGAAGAACACGAACACCGCGACGGCGCCGAGGAGCGCGCCGAGTTCGGGGCGGGCCAGCAGCCCCGACAGCGGGGACCGCCGGGCCAGCCGCTCATCCGCCGGCGCGGCCGGCCCGGCCGGCCCGGTCGGCGCGTCCGGCCCGGCCGTGCTCCGCGTCACCGGGTGCCCCGGCGCGTGAACGCCTCCAGCGCGGCGGCGTTGTCCCGCGTCACGATCGCGGGCCCGGTCAGCACCGGGCGCCCGCCGCCGAGCACGTCGCCGTTGGTCTTCAGCAGCCACAGCGCGTCGACGGCGCTGTACCCCTGGAGGTAGGGCTGCTGGTCGACGGCGAACCGGACGTCGCCCGCCCGGATCGCGTCGATCAGCCCCTTGTTCAGGTCGAACGTCCCGACCTTGGCCTTGCCGCCGACCTCCTTCACCGCGTCCACGGCGGTCGCGGCGAACGGCGCGCCGAGCGTGAGCACGCCGTCGACGTCCTTGTCCGCCTGGAGCCTGGCGGTCACCGACGACCTGACCTCCGGCATGTTCGTGCCGTTCACATACAGGTTGCGCAGGTCGCCGCCGAAGGTCTTGCGCGCGCCCGCGCAGCGGTCCTCCAGGCCCACGTTGCCCTGCTCGTGGACGACGCACAGCGCCTTCCTCGCGCCGATCCGCGCCAGCTCGCGCCCGGCGGCCTCGCCCGCGATCGACTCGTCCTGGCCGAAGTGCGCGATCGCGCCGAGCCGCGCCGAGTCGCCCGCCCCGGAGTTGATCGACACCACCGGGATCTTCGCCGCGGCCGCCTGGGCGAGCGCGTCCCTCAGCGCGTCGGGCTTGGCGAGGGTGACGACGATGCCGTCCACCTTCTGGTCGACCGCGGCCCGCACGAGCTGCGCCTGCTTGCCGCCGTCGGGGTCGGCCGAGTAGAGGAACTCGACGTCGTCCTTCCCGGCGGCGGCCTTCGCTCCCTTCTGGACGATGTCCCAGAACGTGTCGCCCGGGCCCGAGTGGGTCACCATGGCGATCTTCAGCCGGCGCCCCTCGGTCGCCCGCTTCTCCGCCTTCTTGCCGCCCGAACTGCTGCAGGCGCCGAGTACCAGCACCCCCGCGGCCGCCAGCGCCGCGAGTCTCACCGCCGGGCCGCGCGCGAACACGCCTCTCATCGGTCGGTCTCCGTTCTCCCCGATGGACGAGCCGGATCAACGGAAGGAGTCGATCACAGATGGCGACGCCGCGTCGCCCCTTCGCTCACCGCCGTATCTCGCGGGTCTCCACGATCCGTCCCTCCCGCATCGACAGCTCGCACGCCTCGGCCAGGTAGAACGCCTCCAGCGCCTCCTCCGGCGGGCACGGGCTGCCGTGGCGGCCGGTGACGACGTCCATGAAGGCCCGCAGTTCGGCGTCGTAGGCGTCGGCGAAGCGCTCGATGAACCCGCAGTAGGCGCCGCGCGGGCCGGTGTCCGGATCGGGCGCGCCCGCGGCCTGCTCGGGCAGCGGGGTGACGGGGGTCCGCTCGTCCAGGCCCGCGATGATGCTGTCCTTGGAGCCGAACAGCTCCAGCCGGGCGTCGTAGCCCGCCGCGTTGTACCGGGTGGCCGAGACGAGCCCGAGCGTCCCGTCGTCCAGGACGAGCAGCACCGAACCCGTGTCGACGTCGCCGTACTCGCGGAAGAACGCGTCGCCCCGGTTGGCGCCGGAGGCCATCACCCGCACCACCTCCCGGCCCGTCACGAACCTGATGAGGTCGAGGTCGTGGATCGCGCAGTCGCGGAACAGCCCGCCGGACGCCGGGACGTAGGCGACGGGCGGCGGCGCCGGGTCGAAGCTGCACGAGCGCACGGTGTGCAGCCAGCCGAGCCGCCCGGACGCGAGCGCCTCCCGCGCCGCCGCGTTCCCCGCGTCGAACCGCCGCTGGAACCCGACCTGCACGGGGACGCGCGCCGCGTCCGCCGCCGCCACGATCTGGAACGTTCCATCAAGGTCGGGCGCGAGAGGCTTCTCGCAGAACACGGGTATTCGCCCGGCCAGCGCCGCCGCCACCAGGTCGGCGTGCGCGTCGGTGGCCGCCGCGACGATCACGCCGTCGAGCCCGGCGGAGAACAGGTCCGCGACCTCGTCCACGGCCACGACGCGGACCTCTCCGGCCGCGGCGCGCGCGGAACCGACGTCCTGCGCGCACGCGGCGTCCGCCGCCGCGAGGACGTCCGCGACGGGGTCCCCGGGGGCCCGCGACAGGCGGTCCGCCAGGGCGCGGGCCCGGGAGGGGTCCACGTCGGCGATGACGAGCGTGCCCACCTCGGGCAGCTCGCACAGCGCGGCGGCGTGGCGGGCGCCGATGCGTCCCGCCCCGGCCAGCCCGATGGTGAGTCCGGCGGTCGGTCCAGTGGTCGTGGTGTGCGTCATTGTCGATCCCGGCTGTGTCGTCAAGGCCGGTCGAGGGGCGGGCCGCGCGGCGCCCGCCGTCGCCGGTCTTGGGGCGAGCGCGGCACCGCTTCGCGATCCACCCGGATGAGGCTCGCCTGCGGCATCGCCTCGCCCGGGAGCGGGTGACGCGCTCGCGCGTCGGCTGAGGCATCTTCAAAATAGACCCTGGGCCTGAGCCGGTCACCCCTACCGTCCGTCACGTCCTCCAACCAAGCACCGGTTTGCTTCGCATCCGGGTCCCGTCCCCGGCGCCTCGGGGTTCGCCGGTTCCCACACCGTCCGCGCGCTGCTCGCGGCCGGTCATCGGCCGCGCGCGCCGGTCCGGGACGCGGGGCGGGCGGGCGCACCCTCCAGGCGGTGGACGTCCAGGTCAGCGACATCGAGACGGTCGTCGGCGACATGCCGGACACCGGCCCGGCGGCCGCCGCGCCGCGCGTCTGCGACGCGGTCGTCCACGCCGCCACGGCGATCGGCGCGACCGTCCCGGCCGGGTCGCGTCCCCACGCGGACCTGGCCCGGACGCGCGACGTGGCGGGCGGCGCGGTCGCGCAGGGTGGTCGGGCGGTGTACGTCTCGGCGGCCGGGGTGCTCGTCCCGCCGTCCGCGCCGGTCACCACCGCGGACGCGCCGCTCGCGCGCCCCCGCGCCGGCGGCGGCTGGCCGGGAACGGCCACCTGAGCCCCCCGTAGGGCCGGACGGCCCGCGGCCAGGGCACCGCCGAATACACCGAGGTCTGGCCCCGCCTTCTCAATGTCCTACCGGTTTTCGACCGTTACGCAGAACGCGTGGACCGCCAACCGGGAATCTTCCGCCCGATCCCGTGCCGACCCGCATAGGCCGCCGTCAGCCGCCGCGAATCGATTTGGAGAGTCGGCGCCCCAGAAGGAGATAGGCGAGGACGACGCCGACGACATTCAGAATGACGTCGTCCACGTCGAAGGCGCGCCCCATCACCACGGTGCCCTGCACGGTCTCGATCGCCAGGGAGCACATCCCGGCCACGAGCGCGAGGCGGATCGGGCCGCGCAGGCTCACCCAGACGATGGGCAGCAGGACGCCGAGCGGCGCCAGCAGCGCGAGGTTGCCGCCGATCTGGAGCGCGGCGTCCCCGCTCGGGCGGTTCAGATAGAACCGCAGGGAGTCGCCGGGATCGGTGTTGCCCCCGGCCTGCCCATTGTCGTCAACGGGCGTCAGCGTCAGCCGGAACGCGAAGTAGCAGAACACGCCGAGAAAGGCGAGGGCGATCGTCACCGCGACCACCCGTAGAGCGATCACATACCACGGGGACCTTTCACCGGATGCCGCCGGTTGCCACATTCTCACCACCACGGACGACTGGTCCCCGTTACAACGCGAAGTATGCACACCCGCGTTGTCCCCATTTGTTTTGGCACCGGACCCGCATTAAGGGCGTCCGAAAAGGCGGGACGCCCGTGCCGGAATGATTCCGGCACGGGCGTCCCACCCGCCCCCGCGGGCGTTGCCGCCGGTCAGACGGCGACCGGCGTGGTGGCCGGTTCGAGCGCCAGGTCGAGGACCTCGCGGACGTCGCTGACGGCGAAGACCGTCAGGTTCTCCAGCACCTCGGCCGGCACGTCCTCCAGGTCCGGCTCGTTGCGCTTGGGCACGATCGCGGTCGTGATGCCGAGCCGGGAGGCCGCCAGCAGCTTCTGCTTCAGCCCGCCGATCGGCAGCACCCGCCCGGTCAGCGACACCTCGCCGGTCATCGCCACGTCCGAGCGGACGGGCCGGCCCGACAGCAGCGACGCCAGCGCGGTCGTCATCGTGATGCCCGCGCTCGGGCCGTCCTTCGGGATCGCGCCGGCGGGCACGTGGACGTGCACGCCGCGCTCCTTCAGGTCGCCGACCGGCAGCTCCAGCTCCGCGCCGCGCGAGCGCAGGTAGCTGAGCGCGATCCGGGCCGACTCCTTCATGACGTCGCCGAGCTGGCCGGTGAGCGTCACGCCGGTGTCGCCGGTCTCCCGGTCGGCCAGCGACGCCTCGATGTAGAGGACGTCGCCGCCCGCGCCGGTGACCGCGAGCCCCGTCGCGACGCCGGGCACGCCCGTCCGCCGCTCGGACCTGCTCAGCTCGACCTCCGGGGTGTACCGGGGGCGGCCGAGGTAGTCCTTCAGGTCGGCCGCGCCGATCGCGACCGGCAGCTCCGCCTTCTCCAGCGCCACGTTCGCGGCGACCTTGCGCAGCACCCGCGCGATCGAGCGGTCCAGCGACCGCACGCCCGCCTCGCGGGTGTACTCGGCCGCCAGCAGCCGCAGCGCGTCGTCGCCGAACCCGACCTCGGACGCCTCCAGCCCCGCCTTGTCGAGCTGGCGCGGCAGCAGGTGGTCGCGGGCGATCGTGACCTTCTCGTCCTCGGTGTAGCCGTCGAGCTGGACCAGCTCCATGCGGTCCAGCAGCGGCCCGGGGATCGCCTCGACCACGTTCGCGGTGGCGAGGAACAGCACGTCGCTGAGGTCGAGCTCGACCTCCAGGTAGTGGTCGCGGAACGTGTGGTTCTGCTCGGGGTCCAGGACCTCCAGCAGCGCCGCCGTCGGGTCGCCCCGGTAGTCCGCGCCGACCTTGTCGACCTCGTCCAGCAGGACGACCGGGTTCATCGAGCCCGCCTCGCGGATGGCCCGGACGATGCGTCCAGGCAGGGCCCCGACGTAGGTGCGCCGGTGTCCGCGGATCTCCGCCTCGTCGCGGACGCCGCCCAGCGCGACCCGGACGAACCTCCGCCCCATGGCCCGCGCGACCGACTCGCCCAGCGAGGTCTTGCCCACCCCGGGCGGACCGGTCAGCGCGAGCACCGCGCCGCTCCGGCGGCCCCCGACGACGCCGAGCCCCCGGTCGGCCCGCCGCTTGCGGACGGCCAGGTACTCGACGATGCGCTCCTTGACGTCGTCGAGGCCCGCGTGGTCGGCGTCCAGGATCTCCCGGGCGCCCGCGATGTCGTAGGCGTCCTCGGTCCGCTCGTTCCACGGGATGTCGAGGACGGTGTCGAGCCACGTGCGGATCCAGCCGCCCTCCGGGGAGGCGTCCGACGAGCGCTCCAGCTTGTCGACCTCCTTCAGCGCGGCCTCGCGCACCTTCTCGGGCAGGTCGGCGGCCTCGATCCGGGCCCGGTAGTCGTCCTCCTCGTCGGCGGGGTCGCCGTTCAGCTCGGCCAGCTCCTTGCGGATGGCCTCCTGCTGCTGCCGCAGCAGGAACTCCCGCTGCGTCTTCTCCATGCCCTCCTGGACGTCCTTGCGGATCGTCTCCGCCACGTCCAGCTCCGCGAGGTGGTCGCGCGCCCAGCCGATGACCAGCGTCAGCCGCTCGACCACGTCGGGCGTCTCCAGCACCTCGATCTTCTGCTCGTCCGACAGGTAGGGCGCGTACCCGGCGTTGTCGGCCAGCGTGGAGGGGTCGTCGATCTGCTGCACCACGTCCACGACCTGCCAGGCGCCGCGCTTCTGCAGGATCGCGCTGACCAGGCCCTTGTACTCCTTGGCCAGCTCCTCCGCGCGCCCGGTGGCGGGCGGCGTCTCGATCACGGTGCCCTCGACCCACAGCGCGGCGCCGGGCCCGGTGGTCCCGGTCCCGATCCGCACCCGCGAGACGCCCCGGACGACCGCGCCCGGCTCGCCGCCGGGCAGCCGCCCCTCCTGCTCGATCACGCCCAGCGTGCCCACGCCGGCGTACTGCCCGTTGAGCCGGGGCACCAGCAGCACCTGCGGCTTGCCCGCCGACCGGATCCCCGGCCCCTTGGCCCGGGCCACGGCGCGCGCCGCCTCGATCGCCGCCCGCACCTCACCGCTCTCCGACAGGTCGAGGGGCACCACCATGCCCGGCAGAACGGCCCCGTCGTCCAGGGGCAGCACCGGCAGCGTCAGGGTCTCGCTCATGCTCAGCTCCAAGTCCGTGTCTGAGGACCCAACAGCAAGTTGAGTCATACACACTCAAGAAAACGGAGCACGAGTTTGTTTCCTCAACAACGTTCGCTCTCAGCGATCAGAACCGCGCCCGGGGGCGGTGTGGCCCGTGCGGCTCATAGGGCGGGGGCTATGCCAAGGTGCGAGTGATGGCGGTATCGGGCTGGATGTCACAATCTCGTCCTCGCTGGACGTGACACCCGGTCTCCGGCGCGACACCCCACGGCCTCCTTCCGGGCACGCGGCGACCGGCCGCCGGACGCCCGTCCAGCGCTCCCAGAGATCCGGCACCGGCTGAACCGCCGCCACGGTTCCGGTGCCGTGCCCCCCGCTCCCCCCTGGAGGTGCGCCGTGTCCCTGCGGCCACGCGTCCTGATCATCGCGGCCGCCCTGGCGGCCGCCGCGTCCGCTCTGCCGGGCCCCGCCGCACAGGCGGCCGGGGCACGGTCGCCCGACGTCGCCGCGGCGGCGCCCGCCCCCGCCGCCGCCGCGGCTCGGGTGAGCGTCGCCGGCGAGGAGAAGGCCAGCGATGCCGAGCTGCGGTACGCCGCCGCCGGGCGCGCCCGGCGGATCGTCATCCGCGAACCCGGCTCGACCTACGTCAAGGTGCACTTCGCGTCGTTGCGGCTCGTGCCCGGCGACCGGGTGACCGTCGCCGACCCGGCCGGACGCGAGGTCCACACCTACCACGGCGACCCGACCGTCCGGCGGATCCCCGGCGACTCGGCCCACACCGTCCACGGCAGGCCCGGCTTCGCCGCGATGTCCGTGGACGGCGACACCGCCGTGGTCACCCTGCACGCGGCGCCCCGCCAAAACGCCGCCGCCCTGACCCGCCAGGGGTTCGGCGCCCGTATCGACAGCTACTACAGGGGCTTCGACCAGGGTGAGTGGGCCGCGGCGAATCCCGGCACGTTCAGCGTGTGCGGGCCGGACGCGCGGCGCGACGTGAGCTGCTACCAGACCAGCCACCCCACCGAGTACGCCCGCGCGGGCGCGGTGGCCCGCCAACTCCTCAAGGGCGCCGGATACTGCACGGCCTGGCGGGTCGGCAACACCAACCGCATGCTGACCAACCAGCACTGCATGGAGAGCGCCGCCGACCTGCGGGCCAGCGAGTTCCAGTTCGACTACCAGTGCGCCACCTGCGGCGGCAACGACCCCCGGCCCGGCACCAAGGTGAGCGGGGCGGAGCTGATCAAGCTGAGCCCGCTGCGCGACCTGGACTACGCGCTGTTCTCGGTGAACGACTTCGCCTCGATCCAGAAGTTCGGCACCCTCTACCTGGACGCGCGGGAGCCCGTCGCCCAGGAGCGCATCTACATCGCCGGCCACGGCGACGTCCTGCCCAAGCGCCTCTCGCTCTACGAGGACCGCGACGGCGGCGGCTACTGCAAGATCGACACCGTCCAGTCCGGGGTGAACACCGGCTACCGGTGCGACACCTCCGGCGGCAACTCCGGCTCGCCGGTGCTGGCCGCCTCCTCGCACAAGGTCATCGCGCTGCACCACCTCGGCGGCTGCCCCAACTGGGGGACGCGGATCTCGCGCGTCAACGCGGAGATCTCCGGCCTCATCGACAACCGCCCGCCGGCCCCGGGCACCGCCCGCACGTCGTGAATCGCGAGGCGGACGGCAATGGGTCGGCAAAGTCCGCCGCGGATCTTGAATCTTTGCGCCCCGTCCGGTTTACGCGCGCATGACCCGGGGGTACTTAACGCAACGAGATCGTGACACACAGTGAACGACAGGCTCTTCGGCCGGCAAAGCGCCAGGTCCCGAAGGCCGCCACAGGCGAAGGAGGGGCGGAGTGAGGATCACCGCGCGTGCTCACCGCGGACCGGTCCCCGCCGGTGCGTCCGAGGGCGTTCGCCGTCCGTCCCACCGCGGCGGACCACGGCACACCTCGGGTTCTCGGCCGCACCGCCCGGACCACCATCCCGCCGCTCCGGGTCCCGGCGCCGCCCGCCCCCGCGGCACCGGGGTCCCCATGGCCGGGCCGGCGGCGCCCGTCGGCGGCGCCGCCCGCCCGGCCCTCACTCGACCGGACGCCCGCGCGGCGTCCGCGCGCCGGACGGGACCCGTCACGCCCCCGTCCGACCCGGCTCCAGGCCGGCCCGGCTCAGGGAGGGAGGTGAGGCGCAGCACCTACCCGCACCGGCGCCAAGGCCGGTGAGACACCGGCGGCTGGAACTTCCGTCCGACCCCCGTCCCGGCCGCCGACCACGCAGTTAGGGATCGCTGCGGGACCTCGGGCCCGCGAAGGCACGCGCCTTCGCGGGCCCGAGTCCTTTCCCCCGAGTCCTTTCCCCCGAGTCCTTTTTGCGGCGGGTTCAGAGCCTCTTGCGCCAGGTCTGGCCGTGGATCGTGCCGCCGAACCGCCGCGACGGGGGCTCCTCGTCCTCCAGGACGAACCCCGCCCTGGCGTACAGGCGCTGCGCGGGACGCTGGAGCGCCGTCGTCCACAGCATGATCTCGGAGTACCCGGCCTCGGCCGCGAAGCGCGTGCACGCCTCCACGAGGGCGGCGCCGACCCCGCTCCCCCGGGCCTCCGGTTCGACGTGCAGGAGCCGGAGCTGCGCCACCTCGTCGTCGCGGCGGACGCAGAACACGCACCCCACCGGAACGCCCCCGCTCTCGGCGATCCAGGCCCGCTCCGCGCTCGGGTCGTGGTCCTCGACGTAGGCGGCGACGACACCGGCGACCAGCGCCTCGTAGGTGCGGTCCCAGCCGCACTCCTCGGCGTAGAGGGCGCCGTTGCGCTGCACCACCCAGCCGAGGTCGCCGGGACGCGGCTCGCGCAGGACGAGGCCGTCCGGGCGCGGGTCCTCGCCGAGGATGCCGTGGATGGAGCGCATCGCCGCCAGGAGGCGGAGCCGGGAGCCGCCGGGCAGGCGGTCGAGCAGGTCGCGGATCTCCGCGGCGGACCGCTCGTCCAGCATCGCGTAGGCGTCCCGCCCGCCCGGGGTGAGCCGGACGACCTGGCGCCTCGCGTCCCGCTCGGACCGCTCCCGCACGAGCAGGCCGTCGCCCTCGAAGCGGGTGAGCATCCGGCTGAGGTAGCCCGGGTCCAGGTCGAGCGCGCGCCGCAGGGCGAGGACCTCGGTCTCGGGCCGCTGCGCCAGCTCGAAGATCACCCTGGCCTCGGTGAGCGAGTAGGGCGTGCGCATCAGGCCCTCGCCCAGCACACCGATCACCCCGGTGTAGAACCGGTTGAACGAACGGACCGTCGCCACGTCCGCCTGGGTCGCCCGCACATCCGCCTCCAACGTTTGACTCCGTCAAACATTAGGGCACGGGACGCCGCCGGGCCAGCGGTTCGCGGCCTCAGGCGGCGGCGCCGGTCAACTCCCGCGCGTCGCGGACGATCCGGCGCTCCACGAAGAACGTCATCAGCGGGACGATGCCGCCGAGCACGATCATCGCCATCCGGCCGAGCGGCCAGCCGGTGCGCCGCCACAGGTCGTAGGCCGCCAGCAGGTACACCACGTAGAGCGCGCCGTGTACCGGCGCGACGATGCCCGCCATGCCCGGCTCGTCCGTCGGGCCGTACTTCAGCACCATGCCGACCACCAGCAGCACCAGCAGGGTCCCGACCACCAGGGCCAGGATGCGGTACCTGGTCACCGCGCCTTCCACAGATCACACCTTTCCGAAGCCGCGCGAACGCGGGCCGTCGTCAGCGGTGGGGACGTCCGCCGCCGCCCCCGGCACGAGCGGGCACCCCTCTAGTCCCGGCGGTGCGACTCGGAGTTCAGCCGCGCGAGGTAGCGGTTGTAGGCGGCGAGGGCGGGGTCCTCTTCCTCCTGGCGGCGGATGATCTCGCGCGTGACCGCCGCCTCGGCGGGCTCCTCGATCACCCGGGGCGCCTGCGGCTCCACGCCGTCGCGCTCGTCCCTGATCATCTTGACCCACATGACGATCACGAAGATCGCGAAGATCGGCCATTCGAACGTGTAGGCCCAGCTGCGGTCGTTGCCGCCCTGCGCGCGGTCGTACTGCCACCAGCCGAAGCCGAGGAACGACGCGCACAGGGCGATCGCCAGCGCGTGCAGCCCGAGCCAGCCGGGAGTGAGGAACCGTCGCACGTCACCGAGCGTACCCCCGCCCCTCCGCGGCCCGTACCGGGGTGCCGGTGTAGACGGCGCGGGGGCGCAGCGGGCTCGACCCCTCGTACTCCTCCAGCGCGTGGGCCAGCCATCCGGCGGTGCGCGCGACCGCGAAGATCGCCTCACCGGAGCCCGGGGCCAGCCCGGCGACGGCGCCGAGGACGGCGAGCACGAAGTCGACGTTGGGCGGGGGCAGCCTCCGCCGCCGCGCCGCCGCGAGGACGGCCTCGGCGGCGGCGAGGCGCTCGTGGCCGGGCGCCGCGTCCCGGACGAGGTCGAGCAGGAACGCGCAGCGGCCGTCGCCGGAGGCGTAGACCGTGTGGCCGAGGCCGGGGACGCGCTCGCCCGCGCGGAGCCGCTCGCCGACGGCGCGGGAGGCCGAGGCCGCGTCGGCGACCTCGGCGAGCAGCCGCTCCGCGCCGTAGGACGCGCCGCCGTGCAGCGGGCCGCTCGCGACGCCGAGCCCGGCGACGACGACGGCGTAGGGGTCGGCGCGGACGGAGGCGGCCACCCGCGCCGCCACCGTGGAGGCCGCCAGCTCGTGGTCGGCGAGCAGGATCATGGCGGCCTCGAACACCCGCAGCAGGGCGGGGTCCGGCGGCTCCGGGCACAGCCGCGCCCACAGCCGCGCCGCGATCGGGCCCTCGGTGCCGGGCGGCTCGGGGGCGGCGAGCGGCAGCGCCTCGACCAGGCCGGCGGCCAGGGTCCGGGCGGTCGTGGTGACGGAGTCCGGGTCCAGGCGGTGGCGCAGCGGGTCGGTGGCGGCGAGCGCGGCGGCGATCAGCTGGAGGCGGTCGAGCGGCAGCATCCCGGCGGGCAGCCCCGACTGGGCGGCCACGGCCGCCGCGACACCCTCCTCGTCGGCCCGCCAGCCCTCCCCGCCCGGCTCGGACGGCTCGGACGGCTCGGACGGCTCGGACGGCTCCTCCCCCGTCCAGAGCCAGGCCGCGACCTGCTCGAACGTCATGCTCCCCGCGAGGTCGAGGGCGTCGCGGCCCCGGTAGTAGGGCCGGTCGGCGCCGAGCGCCGTGATCCGCGACTCGATCGCCAGCTCGCCCGGCCCCGGCGGGCGGCGCGGCCTGCCGCGCCGGGCCAGCTCCTCGACCTGGGCGGCGTCGAACAGGCTGCGCCTGCCCTCCGGCGCGTGCCTGCGGCGCAGGACGCCCCGGCTCACGTAGGCGTAGAGCGTGGCGGGTTTCACACCGAGGCGTTCGGCGGCGCTCGCGGCGTCGATCCAGCCGTCCACCGGCCCGCCCCCTCCGTTGACATTGATTTTGATCAATATTGATACATATGGATCACGATGTCAATCTGAGGGCATGCCACAGATCCACTTCCTCGACGTCACCAACCGCGACGGCGTCCAGACGGCCCGGACCGGGCTGTCCAAGTTCGGCAAGACGATGGTCAACTTCTACCTGGGCCGGCTGGGGGTGGCGCAGAGCGAGATCGGCTTCCCGTTCCTGTTCCATGAGGCGCCCTACGTCCGGGCGCAGATCGCGCTGGCGGAGGCGGGCGCGTTCGGGGACCTGCGGCTGTCCGGGTGGTGCCGGGGCGTCGCGGGGGACGTGGAGAAGGCCGCCGGGGTGCGGGCCGGGGGGACGGGGCTCGCGCACTACAACCTGTCCATCTCGACGTCCGACTACATGATCGCGAACAAGTTCCGGGGGCGGCTGGACCGGGACTCGATCATCCGCGGGATGGTCGCGGCGGTGCGGGCGGCCAAGGCGGGCGGCGCGGCGACCGTCGGGGTCAACGCCGAGGACGGCTCGCGCACCGGCGACGGCTTCCTCACCGAGTTCGCGCTGGCGGCGAAGGAGGCGGGCGCCGACCGCGTCCGCTACTGCGACACGATCGGCGGCGACACCCCCGACCGGATCCGCGAGCGCTTCGCGGCGCTCGCGGCGGCGGTGGGGATGCCGGTCGAGACGCACTGCCACAACGACCTCGGCATGGCCGTCGCCAACTCCGTGTCGGGCGCGCTCGGCGGCCTGGAGGCGGGCCAGGACGTGTGGATCAACACGTGCGTGAACGGCATCGGCGAGCGGTCGGGCAACGCGGACCTGCTCTCGACGATCCTCGCGTTCCGCCACGGTTTCGGGCTGGAGGAGCGCGGCGCCGACGTCGGCGACCCGATCGACCTGTCCTGGGCGCGCCGGTTCGGGCTGTGGGCGGGCTACGCGTTCGGCCAGCCCCTCCCCTACAACCAGGTCGGCATCGGATGGAACGCGTTCGCGCACGAGTCGGGCATCCACGCGGACGGCGCGCTGAAGGACCACGGCAACTACGAGCTGTACGACGAGGAGACCCTCGGCCCCTTCCCCGACGACCGGCACGCGCGGCGCGGGCGGGTCGTGCTCACCGGCGAGTACGGCGGCAAGGCCGGGTTCCGGCACGTGATGGACGGCCTCGGCGTCGAGCCGGTGGACGAGGACCTGGCGTTCGCGCTCGTCCAGCTGTGCAACGCGCAGACGGGACGCCCGCTGACCGACGACGAGCTGCGGCTGATCGGCGGCTACCCGCGCGAGCTGGCGCTGCTCTTCCCCGGCCGGCTCCCCCAGGACTGAGCGAGGGGCGACCCCGGCACGGATGCGCGCGGGGCGGGTGCGCGCGGGGCGGGTGCGCGCGGGGCGCAACCCCAGGCAGCTCGGCGGTGTTGGCAGGAAGACGACAACGTGCGCCTCGAAAGGCGACATGTCGGCGGAAATGACATAGCCGCGTGGAAGGCTGTCCGCTGGGAAGGAGCCCACCACCATGACCGGAACACTCGCGTTCGGCACGGCCGACACCGTGCTCGGCCGCCTGCTCGTGGGCGAGACCGAGACCGGGATCGTCTCGCTGCACTTCCGCGACACCCCCGCCGCCCGCGAGCGCGTGGCGCGGGCGGCGGGCCTGCCCGTCGTGCACGCCCCGGACCGGCTCGCGCCCGCGCTGTCGGCCCTGTCCGACTACTTCTCGGGCGACCTCAAAAGCTTCGACCTGCCGATCGACTGGCGGCTGACCTCCGACGTCCAGCGGCAGGTGCTCACCACGTTGTACGAGACCGTCCCCTACGGCCGCACGCTCACCTACGGCGAGCTGGGCGACCGCAGCGGGACGGGCGTCCACGCGCAGGTCATCGGCCAGGTGATGGGCTCCAACCCCATCCCGCTGGTCGTCCCGTGCCACCGCGTGGTCGCCGCCACCGGGATCGGCGGCTACAGCGGCGGCTCGGGCGTCGAGGTCAAGCGCTGGCTGCTCATGCTGGAGGGCGCGCTGCCCGCCACCCTCGACTGGGACATCACCCGCGCCCCCTGAGGGCCCGCCGAACGGCTCGGGGACGCGGGGCCCGCCACGGGGGGCGCGGGGCTCAGAGGGCGCGGGAGGCGCGCCGACGGGGGGTTCAGGCCGGGAGGGTCCGCTCGATGGCGGTGACGACCTCGGCGGACTCGGGCTCGGCCTGCGGCGCGAACCGGGCGGCGACGGCGCCGTCCGGGCCGATGAGGAACTTCTCGAAGTTCCAGCGGATGTCGCCGGTGTGCCCCTCGGCGTCGGCCGTGCCGACCAGCCCCTGGTAGAGGGGATGCCGCTGCTCGCCGTTGACGTCGACCTTCTCCGTGAGGGGGAAGGTGACCCCGTAGGTCGCCGAGCAGAACTCGGCGATCTCCTCGGGGGTGCCGGGCTCCTGGCCCATGAACTGGTTGCAGGGGACGCCGAGGACGGTGAAGCCCCGCTCGGCGAAGCGCTCCTGGAGCCGCTCCAGCCCGGCGTACTGCGGGGTCAGGCCGCACTTGGAGGCGACGTTGACGACGAGCACGGACGTGCCCCGATATTGCGCGAGGTCCGCGGACCCGCCCTGCAGGCCGCCGATTTCCACATCGTAGACAGACATGCGACCGATCCTAGGAGACCGGTCCGACATGCCCGCGGGCCCGCCGAGGCCGGCGTCCTCGCCGGACGCCGGCCGCCGCACACCGCGCGCGGCCTACCGGCCGCCGTCGCCCAACCCGTTCACGAACGAGGAGAGCTGGTCGCCGGCGTCTCCGAGCTTACTGAAGGCGTTGTTCACCAGTCCTGCCGCGTCCTCCGGGGAGCTCAGCAAGTAGAAGATGACGAAGGCGATCGCCACATAGCGGAGGTTCTTCTTCAGCATCCGTAACGCCGTCCCTCTAGTAGCGCAGCGACACAATGACCCGATGCGATTGTGCCCAACCACGTCTGCTCGCAAAGGGGGATTTTACTGTGACGGCGGCGACAGTGCTTGCTGCCCGGGTGTGAAAGAACCCCGCGCCCGTCGCGGGCACGGGGTCTGCGAAGGCCGTCCTAGTTGGGGATCGCGCTCATGAACCGCGACACCGACTCGGCCGCGTTCCCGAGGCTCCCCAGGCCGCCGTTGACCAGGCGCGCCGCCCCTTCGGGCCGGCTGATGACGTACCACGCCACGAAGGCGATGCTCACCAGCTTCACGTATTTCTTGTTCACTCGAACCACCCTCTGCGGTCAGATGCCTACGGAGAGTGTTTCCCAGGGACGGCCTCGGAGAGATCAACGGCACGCAAAGACAGGTCCATGTCCCCTTGGCGCCACCCTTCACGGCGGTCCCGGGGACCGGTGCGTCAGGGGGTGCGGGGCCCGGCGAGGTAGTCGATGTAGAAGGGGCGGAGGGCCTCGGCGAGGTCGCCCTCGCCCGCGTGGGTGAACTCCTCCAGCAGCGACAGCCCGTGCAGGAGGTCGAACTCGGCGCGCCCGACCTCCCCGGTGGCCGCGGCGGCGGCCGGGATCGCGCGCAGCAGATCCCACAGGAAACCGACGTCGCGGCGCTCACGGGCCAGGCCCGTGGCCCGCTCGTACAGCTCCTTGGTGGGCAGGTCGTCCAGATCTTCGCCGTGCGGCGTCACCTCGGCCATGCCCCGACTCTAACCGGGGCCGCGCTCACTTGGTGATCGCGCTCTGGGGGATCTTCCGGTCCGACCTGAGCGCGTCGAACAGCGTGGCCGCCCTCGCCTTGTCCCAGGTGATGTAGGAGCCCGCCGCGGTCGTGCGGCCCACGCCGCCGATCGGGACGGTGGTCGTCACGCCGTCCCCGCCGCTGACGCCCTTCATGGCCCACATCATCCGGACAAGGTCGTAGAGGTGGTCGCCGTCGTCCACGAGGAAGTTCTTGGTCGCGTTCGTCGCGAGCGGCCAGCCGCGGAAGGGGTTGAGCAGCGTCCCGGGGCCGGTGGCCTTCTTCATCAGCGCGCCGAAGAACTGCCGCTGGTGCTCGACGCGCTCCAGGTCGGCGCGGGCGAACTTGCGGGTCCGCACGTAGCCGAGCGCCTGGCCGCCGTCGAGCGTCTGGCAGCCGGGGCTGAGCTTCAGGCCCGCCTTCGGGTCGTCCAGCTTCTCCTTGACGCAGATGTCCACGCCGCCGACGGCGTCCACCACGCCGACGAAGCCGCCGAAGCCGATCTCGGCGTAGTGGTCGATGTGGATGCCGGTGCTCTTCTCCACCGTCTGGACGAGCAGCTTCGGCCCGCCGTACCCGAACGCGGCGTTCAGCTTGTTCGACCCGTGCCCGGGGATCGGGACGTAGGAGTCGCGCGGAAGGCTGATCAGCGACGTGCCGCCCGAGCCGTAGTGCAGCAGCATCATGGAGTCGGTGCGGCGGCCCGCCGCGAAACCGGTGCGCAGCCGCCGCTGGTCGGCCTTGGACATGCCCTCGCGGCTGTCGGACCCGACGACCAGCCAGTTGGTGCCGGGGGTGTCGGCGACCCGGCCCGCGTAGTCGGTGAGCACGGACTCGCGCTTGAGCCGCGAGTCGAGGTAGAAGTACCCGGCGACGAGCACCAGCAGCGGGACCAGGACCAGCGCGCCGAGCACGTAGGGCCAGCGCCGCCTGCGGCGGCGGTAGCCGCCGGGCGGCTCGTCGCCGAAGCCGATCCGGCCACCCGCGAGCTGGTCTCCGGAGTACGGGTCCGCGTAGGGATCGGGCTCGTAGGCGTGCGGATGGTCCGCGGGTGCGGACTCGTGCCTGCTGCGTGCCACGCGGTCGTCCTCCTTGCGGGTCCAGCCCTCCGGCCAGCCGTCGGTCATGCCGTAGACCCTAGACAACTCGGGCGGCGCGCGCGTCCATCCGGCGCAGGATTGTCCACACCTCCATATAGCCACTCTTTGTGACATGAAAGGCGGACAACCTCCTCCTCTCGTCGCACACTTCTCCTGCCGGGTGGTACCTGAGGGCGAGGGGCGGGAGCGAATGGGGAAGCGCGCGGACAAACGCCGCGAAAGAGCTGGTGAGAGACGCGCCAGGAGAGGCGGGAGTGACAAGGGCGCACCGGAGTTGCCCGAGCTCGCCACGCATCCCTGGTACTCCAGGACCGGCGAGCTGGCCGAGACCGGGATGCGCGTCATGGCCCGGCGGCTACCGTCGGTGATCGGCCAGGCGGCGCGGCTGGCCTGGCGGGCGAGCCGCGCGGACACGGCGGTGACGATCTCCCTCAACCTCCTCGCCGGCGTCTTCACCGCGTTCGGGCTGCTGGCGACGACCGGCGTGCTCACGGCGCTGTTCAGCGCGGGCCCGACGCCGGGCCGGGTCCGCGACGCGCTGCCCTCGCTGGCGCTGGTCGCGGGCGCGGCGGCGCTGCGGGCGGCGCTGCAGGCGGGCGCGGGCTGGTCGCAGGCGCGGCTGGAGCCGCAGGTCGAGCGGCTGGTGGAGCTGCGGCTGTACGAGGCGACGACGATGGTGGCGCTCGCCGCGCTGGACGACCCCGACTTCCTGGACGAGTTGAAGCGCGCGGAGACCCGGGGCCTGACGGCGGCGCCGAGGGTCGTCCAGCACGCGGTGGACGTGCTGACCGGCGCCGTCGGGCTGGTCGCGGCCGCGGGCACGCTCGGCGTCCTGCACCCGCTGCTGCTGCCGCTGCTCCTGCTGACCGCGCTGCCCGAGGGGTGGGCGTCGGTCCGCAGCGCGCGGATGCGCTACCTGACGCTGCTGAAGCTGGTGGAGGTGGGGCGCCGCAAGTGGATCCTGTCGGACCTGATGACCGAGCGGCGGCACGCGGCCGAGGTCCGCTCGTTCACGATGCGGCCGTTCCTGCTGGAGGAGTACGACCGGTTCGCCGCCTACCAGCGCGGCGTGGAGCTGGACCTGGCGCGGCGCCAGACGGTCGCCAAGGTCGCCGGGGACGCGCTCCAGGGCCTCGCGACCGGCGCCGTCTACGTCGCGCTGGGGCTCATGCTGTGGAAGGGCGCGGTGCCGCTGGCGGTGGCGGGCACGGCCGTGCTCGCGATCAGGACGGGCCAGACGTCGCTGGCCAACCTGGTCTTCGCGGTCAACCAGTGCTACGAGCAGGGCCTGTACTTCGGCGACTACCTGACGTTCTGCGACACGGCCGAGGCGAGGATCCCGCGCCGCGCGCTGCCGTCCGCCGCCAAGGAGGAGGAGGAGGAGGTCCTCCCGGACGACTTCGCCTGCATCCGGGTCGAGGACGTCACCTTCACCTATCCGGGCGCGGACGCCGCCTCCCTGCGGGGGATCTCACTGGAGCTGCGCAAGGGCGAGGTCGTGGCGCTGGTCGGCGAGAACGGCTCCGGCAAGTCGACGCTCTCCCGCGTCATCGCGGGCCTGTACGACCCCGACGGCGGCGAGGTCGCCTGGGACGGCGTGCCGCTGTCGCGGGTCTCCCCCGAGCAGGTGTGGGACCGCGTCGCCGTGATCGCGCAGGAGTACACGCACTGGCCGATGACGGCGCGGGAGAACATCGCGATGGGACGCGGCGGCGGCCCGGCGGACCCCGCCGTCCTCGCCGCCGCCCGCGCCTCGGGCGCCGACGAGGTCGTGGCGGAGCTGGCGCGCGGCTACGACACGCTGCTGGACCGCCGGTTCCAGGGCGGCGCCGACCTGTCGGGCGGCCAGTGGCAGCGGCTCGCGGTCGCGCGCGGCTTCTACCGGGACGCGCCGCTGCTGATCTGCGACGAGCCCTCGGCCGCCCTGGACGCGCGGGCCGAGCACCTGCTGTTCGAGCGGATCCGCGCGCACACCGACGGGCGGACCGTCCTGCTGATCACGCACCGGCTGGCGAGCGTCCGCTACGCCGACCGGATCTACGTCCTGGAGCACGGCCGGGTGATCGAGGAGGGCGACCACGCCGCGCTGATGGCGCGCGGCGGCCTCTACGCCGAGCTGTACGGCCTCCAGGCCGCCGCGTACGGGGCCGCCGACCCTCCGGCGGCCCAGCGCAGCCCCGCCGGGCGCCCGAACAGCGATCGAACCAGAACAGTCAAGAATTAGTCAAGGGCATTGCTAAAGGCATGGTCAACAATGAGGATGGCACTTGTAAGTAGCGAATTGGAGATCGCCCGACAATGGATCACGTCGAGCGTTCGACGATCATCCGGAGAGGGGGGAGGCATCATGAGAACGGATCGCAAGTCGCTACGCGAACTGGTCCGGGACGAGCTTCGCGAGACCAAGAGGGAGGCCCCGGCTTTCACGGACGTGGCGATGGGCAGCGCGACCTACACCAAGATGCTCGGAAAACGCTATTCGGGTACCTCTGGCTGAGCACCCCGACAAGGCGGCGGCCGCCGCGGGAGGCGCCCCTTCCGCGGCGGCGGCCCATCAGGAGGTCATCGCGGTGGCGTTCTACACCATTCTCACGCCCTATCTCGACGAGTGCGGCAGCGTCTACGTCGCGGGCGCCGGCGCGGGCGGATCGGCGGTCCGGCTGAACGAGCGGGCCAGCGCCCTGTGGCGCGACCTGGCCGCGACCGGGCGCTGCGACGCCCCGGCGATGGCGGAGGAGGACAGGGCCTTCGTGCACGCGCTGGTGTCCAGGCGCGTGATCGCCTCCGCCGAAGAGCCCGTTCGCGGCGGCGGGTGAGGCTCGCATGCGGATCGCGTTCCTCAACCCCTCGGTCGGGTTCTCCGACCGCCGCAAGTCCATCCCGATCGGCCTCGCCTACATCATGGCTTTCCTGGAGTCGCGGGGGTACCGCTCCACCGGCTTCGACTTCGGCGACTCCACGACCGGCGCGTCCGACCTGGTGGAGCAGTACCGGCTGTGGGACCACGACCTGCTCGGCATGTCGGTCTACAACGAGTCGTTCCCCATCGCGCTCGACATGGCCCGCGAGGTCAAGCGGCGCAACCCCGGCTGCTTCGTCGTCATGGGCGGCCCGCAGGCCACCGCGACCCACGGGCGGATCCTCCGCGACCACCCCGAGGTCGACGCGGTCGTGCGCAGGGAGGGCGAGCACCCCACGCTCGACCTGGTCCGATGCCTGGAGTCGGGGCCGGACGGGCTCGGCGCGGTGCCGAACCTCACCTGGCGCGAGGGCGCCGCCGTCCGGGTGAACGCCGAGCTGCCCGCGCTCGACGACCTCGACTCGCTCCCGTTCCCGGCGGCCGACTTCGTCACCGACCGCGCCTACGCCAGGCTCCACTTCTACGACGCGCTCCGCGACGAGCTGCGCCCCGCCCTGACGATCAACACCTCGCGGAGCTGCCCCTACAACTGCAGCTTCTGCGGCGTCCTCACGATCGGGCGGCGCTACCGCTCCCGCAGCCCGGGCAACGTGGTCGAGGAGCTGGAGTTCTTCCGGGAGCGCGACGACGTCGACTACCGGCACGTCTACTTCAGCGACGCGAATTTCTTCGTCCAGGCGGGCCGCGCACTGGAGATCGTGCGCGCGCTGCACGCCGCCGACGACCGTGTCACCTTCAGCTTCGGGACGCGCGTCAATCAGATCCTGAAGGCCCAGCACGCGATCATGGAGATGCGGGCGCTCGGGCTGCGGTTCATCGAGGTCGGCGTGGAGAGCGCCTCACCGGCCGTGCTGCGCCGGCTCGCCAAGGGCGTGGGCCCGGAGGTCAACGACGCGGCCGTGGCGTTCCTCAACCGGATCGGCGTGGAGATAGCGCTGGACTTCATCATGGTCGACCCGGCGAGCACCGTCGAGGACCTCCGCCTGAACATGGACTTCATCGAACGGCATTTCCTCGACCACTATCCGCACGAGCATTTCTACACGAGCCTCGCGCTGTATGAGGGAACGCCCATCCGGGAATACTACGAGGAACGCCTCGGAAGGCCGTTCGCCGCCGGCACGCTCCCCGACACGGCCGAGCTTTTCGAGCACGCGGAACTGCGCGTCTGGTGGAATCTCCTCTGGAGTTTCGGTTCCCGTTACCAGGGCCGGATCGACGCGCTGCTGGCGAAAACGGAGACGCTGCTGAAACACCCCGCCGCCGTGAAATGCCTGACCGAGCGGCAGGGGCCCTGGGAGGACCTCTCCCGCCTCCAGCTCGACAGCGTCACGCTGCGGCACGCGCCGCCGATGTTCTTCCGGCGGCTGGTCGACCGGCTCGCCTCGGGCGCGCTGCCCGCGACGCTGGAGGAGGTCGGCCTGCGGGGCTTCGGCCGCCGCGGCACCGACCTCGACGACGTGATCGCCTCGGCCACGGCCGCGCTCGGCCGCCTCGGCGACCGGCTCGGGCTGCCGCCCGGCGAACTCGACCGCGCGCTCCAGGTCTCCGGGGCCGCGTACCAGTGAGCGCCCGCGTACCAATACGCGCCCGCGTACCGGTGAGCGCACGCGCGGCGACGAGCGCCCGGGTACCGGTGAGCGTCCGGCTACCGGTGAGCGTCCGCGCACCGGTGAGCACACGCGCGGCGACGAGCGCCCGGGTACCGGTGAGCGTCCGCGTACCAGTGAGCGCCCGCGTACCAATGCGCGCCCGCGTACCGGTGAGCGCACGCGCGGCGACGAGCGCCCGGGTACCGGTGAGCGTCCGCGTACCAATGAGCGCACGCATCCCAGTGAGCACACGCGCGGCGGTGAGCGTTCGGTGAGGAGCGTCCGCCCACGGCGCGACCTCGCGCTGGTCGCCACGGCCTGCGGCCTGTCCACGCTCGGCACCACGGCGGCGTTCCTCGCCATGGTCCTGCACCTGCGGGAGGCGGGCGCGGGCTGGGTGACGGCGCTGCTGCTGGCGGAGATCTCCCCGGTCATCCTGATGGCGCCGGTGGCGGGCGCGATCGTCGACCGGCTGGAGGCGCGGGCCGTCCTGATCTGGGCGAGCGCGGGCCAGGCGGTGGTGAGCGTCGCGCTGAGCCTGGTGGACGCCCCGGCGGCCGTCGTCGGGCTGGTCGCGCTGCTCGGCGCGCAGGCGGCGGTCGAGCGTCCGGCGGCGGCGGTGCTGGTGCCGCACATCACCGGCGAGGACGGCGCGACCCGCGGCTACGCGCGGCTCGGCACCGGACGCGCGCTGGGCGGGATCATCGGCCCGGCCGTCGGCGGGTTCGCGGGCGCGGCCGGGGGCACCCGCGCGGCGCTGCTCCTCAACGCGGCCAGCTTCCTCGTCCTGGCGATCGCGATGACGACCGTCGGCGCCCGCAGGCGGCCGCACCGCGAGGCCGCCCCGGCGGGCGGCGGGCGCGGCTTCGCCAGGGCCGGGTTCCGGGTCGTGCTGGGCGACCCCGTCCTGCGGTTCGCGATCCCGCTCACCGCGCTGGCCGCCGGCATCGCGCTGGCCGACAACGTCGCCGCGCCCTACCGCTTCACCGACGACCTCGGCGCGGGCCCGGTCGGGTTCGGGGTGTACGAGGCGCTCTACTCGGTGTGCGAGCTGGTCGGCATCCAGGTGTTCGCGCTGGAGGCGGGCCGGGGCCGCGAGGAGGGGCTGCTCGGGGCGGGGAACCTCATGCTCGGGCTCGGCGTCCTCGGCATCGGCCTCGCCGCGACCTACCCCCTCGCGCTCGCGGCGGCGGTCGTCGGCGGCGTCGGCAACGGCATGAGCAACGCCGGGGAGGGCGCGGTGATCAGGCGCTGCACACCCGAGGCGACGCGCGGCCGGGCGTTCGCCGCCAGCGGGTCGCTCATCCAGGCCGCGTCCGTCGCCGGGGCCGCCGCCGGCGCTCCCGCCGTCGCCGCGCTCGGCCCGGCCGCGACGATGGTGGTGTCGGGGGCGCTCGCCTCGGCGGTGGCGTCCGCGGGCGTCGTCGTGGCCCTGCGCCGCACGCGGGAGACCGCGGTCACCGACCACCTCGTCCACGACGAAGCCCGCTAAGGAGCCCGCACATGGATGACCTGCGCACCTCCCGGGAGTACGCGTCGATCGGCGACCTCCTGGTCACGACGGCCCGCACGCGTCCGAGCCGTCCCACCGCCGCGCGCGTGGCCGTGTCGGACGGCTACCGCGTCACCGCCGCGCGCGTCGACACCTGGCTGGACCGGGGCCAGATCACCAGCGCGTCGGTGTCGTTCTCCCGCGACAACACGGCCGCGCCGCTGTCGCTGATGTCGTCGGACTTCGAGGTGCAGGGGCGGGCGTGGCCGTTCCTGCTGTCGGCGGACAAGGTGCGGCGGCTCGTCGCGAGCGGCTACACGATGGTCATCACCGGACCCGAGATCTGGGACGGGACGCTGCGCCGGTCCGCGCTGGAGGTCACCCGCGCGATGGCCGCCTCCCTCAACACGATGGTCTTCCTGACGCCGCCCGGGACCAGCGGCTTCCACCGGCACCGGGACCGGGACGACTTCGTGGTCGTCGTCCAGACCGAGGGCTCCAAGCGGTGGCGGCTCTACGACGCCCCGCCGGACGGGTGGACCGAGGACGACGACACCCGTCCGGCCCCGGCGGCCCAGTCGGCGGAGGTCGTCCTGGACGTCGGCGACACGCTCGTCATCCCCCGGGGCTGGGGGCACGCGGCGTCGGCCGAGACCGGCGGCGTCTCCACCCACCTGTCGTTCGGCGTCAACCACGTGTCCCCGGCGCACCTGCTGCGCACCGCGATCATCGGCGCGCTGCGGCGGATGAAGGAGTCCGCGACGCTGGAGGACACCGAGGCCGCCTACCGCGCGCTCGTCGCCGAGTTCCGGGAGGGCGCCGCCGACGACCTCGTGCTGGAGTACGTGAGCGCCCCCTTCCGGACCGGCGACCTGCGGCTCGGCGACCTCTGACCTGGACGTCGCGGCCTAGATGTAGGGCCCGAAGCCCCCCGCGTCGTCGCGGGACGGGGCGTCCGGCAGGTCCTCGGGCCGCAGCAGCCGCACCTCGGCCGCGTCGACCTCGCCGGAGCCCGCGTCGTGCGCGGCGGTGATGCGCCCCGCCTGCCGCGACACCGCCGCCTCCAGCAGGTTGCGGACGACCCGCGCGTTGCCGAAGGAGGACCCGCGCGGCAGCCCCGCGACGAGCCGGCGCAGCGCGTCCAGCAGGCCGGGGGCCAGCTCGAACCCCTTCTCCGCCGCCATCGACTCGAAGATCGTGACCAGCTCGTCGCCGGAGTAGTCGGGGAAGCGCAGCACCTTCGGGAACCGGGAGTCCAGGCCCGGGTTGAACTTCAGGAAACGCTCCATCTCCGCGTCGTAGCCCGCGACGATGACCACCAGGTCGTTGCGGTGCTCCTCCATCAGCCGCAGCAGTTCGGCGACCGCCTCGTGGCCGAAGTCGCGGCCGTCGCCGCCCGCCGAGGACAGCGCGTACGCCTCGTCCACGAACAGGACGCCGCCGAGCGCGCGCTCGACCGCGCCCCGCACCCGCGGCGCGGTCTGCCCGATGTAGTCGGCGACGAGGTCGGCGCGGGTGACCTCGACGAGATGGCCCGAGGACAGCAGCCCGAGCTGGGCGTACACGGCGGCGATCAGCCGGGCGATCGTCGTCTTGGCGGTGCCCGGGTTGCCCATGAACACCATGTGCCGGGCCGGGGAGGCGATCGGGACGCCCGCGTCCCGCCGGATCTGCTCGGCGCGCGCCTCGGCGACCAGCGAGGCCACCTCCGCCTTGATGGCGTCCAGGCCGATGAGGCGGCCGATGTCGGCGAGCGGGTCGCCCGACCCCTCCTCGCGGCCCCGCGCGAGCGTGTCGGGCACGTCCTCCAGCAGGATCTCGTCCAGCGACTCGTTCTCGTCGACGACGCCGTCGGCCAGGACGCGGCGCCCCTGCATCGCGACGGCCCGGTCCAGCAGGTTGATCATGATGCGGGCGTTGCCGAAGCCGCGGTCGCGCGGCGCCGCCTGGGCGAGCGCGCGGACCTTGTCCAGGACGCCCGGGGCCAGCGCGAACCCGGCGTCGGCGGCCTTGGCGGCGAACACCTCGACCAGCTCGTCGTCGTCGAGGTCGGGGAAGCGGACCGTGCGGGGGAAGAACGCGGCGAGGTCGGGCGTGGACTTCAGCAGCCCGTTCAACTCGGCCTCCGGCCCGGTCAGCACCACGACGAGGTCGTCGGCGTGCGCCTGGACGGCGGTGCCGAGCACGTCCAGCACCTCCCGGCCGCGCGGGCCCTCGGCGGCCGACGGCGCGAACACGTGCGCGTCCCGGACGACCAGGACGCCGCCGAGCGCCTGCTCCACCGCCCGCCGCACGCGCAGCACGCTCTCGCTGGAGTACTCGCCGAGCAGCTCGGCGCGGTCCACCTCGACCAGGTGGCCCGAGGACAGCGCGCCGAGGTCGGCGTAGATCCGGCCGAGGATCCGCGCGACCAGGCTCTTGCCGGTGCCGGGGTTGCCGGTGAACACCAGGTGCCGGGGCCGCGCCGCGACCGCCATCCCCGCCTCGCGGCGCAGGCTCGCCGCCTTCGCCTCGGCGACCAGCGCGTCGACCTCCCGTTTGACCGGCTCGATGCCGGCGCAGGCGGCCAGCTCGGCGAGCGGGTCGCGGTCGGAGCGGCGGCCGTGCACGACCCGCTGCGGCAGGTCCGCGTCGGTGATCTCCAGCTCGTCCGCCGCGGCGGCGGGCGTGCGGGCCCGCGCGGCGGCGACGCACTGCCCGACCATGTGCTCCACGAGCCGCGCCCCGCGCAGGTTGAGCAGCGGCGGCGTGCGGGTGAGCAGCACCCCGGCGGCCTCCGCGACCTCGGCGGCGACGCGCGCGCCGCGCCGGGCGGCGGCGCGGGTGAACAGCTCGGCGAAGCCGTCCTCGGCGAAGTCGCGGGTGCCGACGACCTCGAACGCCCGCACCAGCGCGGGGTTGGCGTCGATCAGCCGCCGGTCGCCGCCCGGCCGGCACAGCGCGACGACGTCCAGCGAGGGCGAGCGGGCGAGCAGCCGCCGCAGCTCCTCCACCGCCGCCGGGCCGCACCGCTCGTAGGTGACGAGCCGCTCCAGGTCGTCGACGACCAGCAGCATCCGCGCCTCCACGCAGTCGCGGACGCGGGCCTGGAGCCACAGCACGGCGTCGCTCACGCCGAGCGAGGCGAACACCTGGTCGGAGACCCACAGCGCCTCGCGCAGCACGCCGCTCTCGGCGAGGGCGCGCTCCACCACCTCGGCGGCGGTGCCCTTGCCCGTCCCCTCGGGACCGGCGACCAGCAGCCGCACCGGCCGCTCCCCCGCGAGCCGCGCCGCCAGCGCGTCCTGGACGGCCCGGGTCAGCTCCGGCTGCCCGACGATCGCCTCCGCGACGGCCTCGTCCCGGGCGGCGCGCCCCTCGTCGGCGGCCTGGCCGGGGCGCCCGGCCGCGACGCGCTCGGGGAACAGCGCCGAGCCCAGCGGGTTGAACACGCGCCGCGCCGTGAACAGCCGCCGCAGGTCGGCCTGGAACGGCCGGACCGGCACCCGGCAGCGCGGGCTGATCGCCGCGTCCGGCAGGCCCTGCACGGCGCCGGTGATCCGCACCGCCATGTCGAGCCAGCCGCGCGCGGCGTCGGCCTCGCCCGCGACCAGCGCGCGGGCCAGCCAGGCGCGCACGTCCTGCTGCCACGCCTCGGCCGCGAAGCCCTCGCGCGCCGCCTGGAACCGCTCCTCCAGCCTCTCGTAGCGGGCCGTGCCGAGCGCGACCGCCAGCTCGGCCGGGACGACCCGCGCCTCCGCCGCGAGCAGCAGCAGCGCGAGCGCGACGTCGGGGTCGTCGCCGTCGGAGACGGCCCCGGCGATCCGCTCGTGCGCCGCGTCCAGGCCCTCGCACGCCCAGCCGAGGTAGGCGAGCGGCCCGGCCATCTCCGGCAGCACGGCCAGCTCGTCCTCGCCGAGGCTCGCCGTCCAGACCTCCTCCAGCGCCTTCTGCGGGACGGTCATGTCCTGCTCCCGCAGCGCCGGATCGGACGCCCGCCGGTCGAACAGGTCCATCAGCGTCCGGCGCCGCCGCTCCAGCGGCTCCAGGCCGTCGAAGACCTCCAGGCCCGCCCGCGCCAGCTCGAACATGACCGCGCGGCGCTCCCGGTCGTCGCCGGCGGGCTCGGGCAGCCACAGCCCCGGCGGCCGCCACCGGCCGCCCTGGGTGAACCACGCCATCGGGTCGCGGACGGCGGGCTCCGGCGTCGCCAGGAACGCCGACAGCAGCTCGTAGTCGACATCGCCGCGCGTCCCGCCGCGCACCGCCGAGGCACCCAGCAGGAACGTCAGCAGCGACCACTGCTCGGCGCCCGCCGCGCTCGTGTCCTTGCCGTAGAAGTCGCTGAGCTGCCTGGTCAGCACGATCGCGCGCGGATCGGCGTTGTAGGCGACCGCGCGTTCGCGCATGTCCTCGTACAGGCCGTCGGGGACGCGCCACGGCCCGAACGCGTACACGTCCAGGACGGGCTCGTCCGTCAGCAGCACTTCGAGGTGGTCCGGCAGCCGGGGGGCACTCACCAGGGGGGTCCTTCTCCTACGCGGCGGGTCGGGGTGACGTACGTCTCGCATGCACCCTACGACCCGGCTCGATCACGCACATCCCCGTCGCGCCGCTAGAGCGGCAGCGCGTTGGGCCGTTTGGGGTCGCGACCGTCGCCGGAGGAGCGGCCGGTGGCGCGGCGCCCGATCCACGGGAGGAGGTACGCGCGGGCCCAGTGGAGGTCCGCGCGGCGCGAGGTGAGCCAGCCGGCGGGGGACGGCGGCGGCCACGGCTCGCGCCAGTCGCCCTGGACCGGGACGCCGATGACCTCGGCGACGCGCAGCGCCATGCGGCGGTGCCCCTCGGGCGACAGGTGCAGCCGGTCCTCGAACCAGGCGCGCCGGTCGTTGAACACCCGCAGCGACCACAGGTCGACGACGTCGCAGTCGCGGCGGTCGGCGATGGCGCGCAGGTGCATGTTGAAGGTCGCGGCCCGGCCGCGGATGCGCGTCGCGGTGTTCAGCCCGCGCGGGTCGAACCCGGTGAAGACGACGACGCGGGCGCCGGTGGCGCGCAGCCGCCGGACGGCGTCGTCGAAGACCACGGCGAGCGCGTCCGGGTCGGCGCCGGGGCGCAGCATGTCGTTGCCGCCGCCGCAGAACGTCACGAGGTCGGGCGACAGCTCGACGGCCCGCGGCACCTGGTCGTCAACGATCTGCCGGACGAGCTTGCCGCGGACCGCGAGGTTGGCGTAGCGCAGGCCCGGGTCGCGGGCGTCGAGATGCTCGGCGAGCCGGTCGGCCCAGCCGCGGAAGCGGTCCCGCTCACCCGGGTAGGGGTCGTTCAGGCCCTCGGTGAAGCTGTCGCCGAGGGCCACGTACGTCCGGATCCGCCCCATCTCCGCCATCGCCGTCCCCCGTGCCCGTTCGTTCTCGATCACGTTGGCAATGATGCATGGTGCACGCAACCTACGCGACCGTAGATCACCCGGATGTGGGCGACACGACACGGGCCCGGCCGGCGGCCGCCGGCCGGAGGATCAGGTCCAGCTCGGGGAGGTCGTCCCCGGCGCGGCGGTGGCGTGCACCGACATCGCGTGCTGGACAAGCGTGATCAGCACCTGCTTGGTCGACTCGCGGTTGCGCGCGTCGCACTGGACGATCGGCACGTGCCCGCTGATCGACAACGCGTCGCGGATGTCCTCGACCGCGTACTGGAACTCGCCGTGGAACCCGTTCACGCCGACGACGAACGGCAGCCCGAGCTCCTCGAAGTAGTCGACGGCGGCGAAGCAGTCCTCCAGGCGGCGGGTGTCGACCAGCACGACCGCGCCGATCGCGCCGCGGACCAGGTCGTCCCACATGAACCAGAAGCGGTGCTGGCCGGGCGTGCCGAACAGGTACAGGATCAGCTCGCGGTCGAGCGAGACGCGGCCGAAGTCCATCGCGACCGTGGTGGTCGTCTTGTCGGGGACGGCCGACAGGTCGTCCACGTCGGCGCTCGCCGCCGTCATCACCGCCTCGGTGGTGAGCGGCATGATCTCCGAGACCGACCCGACGAAGGTGGTCTTGCCGACGCCGAACCCGCCGCCGACGACGATCTTCACAGAGGTCAGCTCGGCCTCTGCGCCGTGCGGCCCCGGGGGTGGAACCTGATCAGAGCTTCCGAAGGCCACTGAGCACCCTTTCTAGCAAACGGAGGTCCGGCTGGCCGCCGGTCGTGGTGGGACGCGACTGGTGCAGGCGCAGCAGTCCCTCGACGGCCATGTCGGCGACGAGCACCCGCGCGACGCCGAGCGGGATGCGGAGCATCGCGGACACCTCCGCCACCGATCGGGCCGACCGGCACAGGTCCATGATCGCCCGGTACTCCGGGGTCAGCACGGCCACGTCCCGCGGCGGGTAGGGCGCCGCGGTGACCAGGGCCTCGATGGCCAGGTCGTACCGCGGCTTCGTGCGTCCCCCGGTGACGGCGTACGGGCGCACCAGCGAACTGGCGTCCTCCTCCTCGCGTGCGGGCGGCCGGCCCCCCTGCCCCGGCACCCGCCCCTGGTCCCCCGGCCAGCGCCCCGGGCCGCCCGGACCTCCCGGACCGCCTCCGTAGGAACTGCCTCGATCCATCTCGCCCGACCTCCGTCAGAGTCAGTCCGGTCAATAACGGGCGGGCCCCGCGCCCATCTCGGTCACCGGCGGTCCCGGGTACGGCGGCTGCTGCTCCGGGGAGCGCAGCGCGGGCGTCAGCACCCGGCCGACCCGCTCCACCAGCAGCGTCATCTCGTACGCGACCAGTCCGAGGTCGCAGTCGGGCGCGGCGAGCACCGCGAACACCGACCCGTTGGTGATCGACATGACGAACAGCAGCCCGCGGTCCATCTCGACGACGGTCTGGCTCACACCGCCCGCGTCGAAGATCTTCGCCGCACCCTGCGTCAGGCTCATCAGCCCGGAGGCGATGGCCGAGAGCTGGTCGGCGCGCTCGGGCGGGAAGCCCGAGGAGTAGGCCATCGGCAGGCCGTCCGAGGAGACCACGACGGCGTGCGCGACCTTCGGGACCCGGTCCGCGAAGTTCGTCACCAACCAGTTGAGATCCTGCCCGCTCACCGGGAGCCTCCTGTCTCGTCGTCGCCCTGCGACGGCGCCTCACCTGACGTGCCGCCGCGAGTCTCGGTGCGGCCCCGATGGACGCCTCGCTGCAGGCTCGCGAAGCGGTTGCGCACCACGTCGGCCTGCGGGCCCTGCGCCTGCCTGCCCTGTGGTTCCTGTCCCGGGCGGTCCTGCGCGGCGGGCTGCGCCTGCCCCGCCTGCGGACGGCCGCCCTGCGGCTGACCGGCCTGCCCCGGTCCGCCCTGCCCCTGACCCGGCTGCGCCTGGCCCTGTCCGGCCTGCGCCTGCCCGGCCTGGGCCTGTCCCGCCTGGCCGGCCTGCGCCTGGCGCCCCACCGCGCCGGGCACGCGGTTCTTGCCCGGCACCCGCTTGGGCAGCCCGACGGACGTGCGCGTGCTCGCCACGGGCTCCCGGACGGCCTCGGCGGCGCGGAACCCCGCGTCCGCCGGGGACTCCCAGTCCTTCGGCGGATCCTCGCCCGACGACGCGTCCGATCTGCGCTGGAACCACTCCGACTGCATCGCGTCGAAGATCGGCGAGCGCTCGGGGACCCGCCTCGGCCCGGCGGCGGGCCGGGGCGGCGGCGGGATCCGCGCGGGCTCGGCCGCCGCGGCGGCCGGCGCGGGCGTCTCGAATCCGGACTGGTCGGTGGCGGGTGGCTCCGGGATGGCGTCCTCCGGCGGGTTGGGCGTGGGCGTGGCCGGCCGCGCCTCGTCGGGCGCCGCCGGGTCGCCGTTGTCCCCCCACGGGGCCCCGCCTCCGCTGGGCCGGGATCGCGCGCCGCCTGGGGAGCCGTCGGCGAGGGTGTCGGACGGCAGCGGGCCTGTGTCGCCGCCGACCTGCTGGAGCGGACCCGTCTCCCAGGGGATGTGCCGCGGGGCGCCCGGCTCGGGCACCACGGGCTGCGCCTCGGGGACGACGGACTGGGGGCCGGTGTGCCGGCCGGGCCGGTAGAGCCCGTTGCGGGCGGCGCCGCCCGGACGCTCGCCGGACGGTCGCTCGGCGGAGGGCTGCTCGGCCTGCGGCCGCTGCTCGCCGCGCGGCTGGAACAGCCCGTTCGGTCCGTCGCCGGCGCCCGGCCGTCCCGGCAGGTTCGCGCCGGGCTCGCGGACGGGCAGCTCGCCGGGCGCGCGGGCGGCGCCGCGGTCGTCGGAGGGCCCGTAGGGCTGCACCGGGTAGGCGTCGGAGCCGAACGGCTCGGACGGGTAGGGCTCGCCGGCGGAGGGCGAGGCGTCGGCCGGGCGCTGGTCGACCGGCGGGACGATCGGGATCGGGCCGGTGAGGCCGGGCGGGGTGGCGTGCGCGCCGCTCCCGGCCTGGGCCATCGGGCCGGTGCCGCCGCCGACCACGCGGTGCGCGCCGCTGCCGCCGACCATCGGGTGGCCGCCGCTGCCGAGCTGCGGCTGCCCGCCGGTGCCGAGCACGGGCTGCGGGCCCGAGCCGTACTCCTCCTGCTGGAGCGCGCCGGCCTGCTCGAACGCGCCGCCCGCGCCGCCGGCCCCGAGGGCGGGCGGCTCGGTGATCGCGGTGAGCGCGGCGAGCTGCCCGCCGCCGCCCGCCGCCTCGCGGGGGGCCGCGGCGCCGCCGAAGCCGCGCGAGCCGATCCCGGCGGACTCGCCGGGGCTGACCACGGCGTCCGGCAGCACGACGAACGCGGTGAGGCCGCCGCCCTGCGCCGCGCGCAGCTCGACCCGGATGCCGTGCCGGACGGCGAGGCGGCCGACCACGAACAGGCCCATGCGCCGCGCGGCGGAGAAGTCGATGACCGGCGGGTTCGCGAGCCGCCAGTTGGCCTGCTCCAGCTCCTCGGGCGAGATGCCGACGCCGTTGTCGGTGATCTGGAGCATCGAGCCGCCGCCGCTGAGCATCTGCCCGGACACCGTGACCTTGGTGTGCTCGGCGGAGAACACCGTCGCGTTCTCGACCAGCTCGGCCAGCAGGTGGACGAGGTCGTTGACGACGGGGCCGGCGACCGTCATGTCGCCCTGAACCCGCAGCGCCACCCGCTCGTACTGCTCCACCTCGGACAGGGACGCGCGGACGACGTCGATCAGCGGGACCGGCCGGTTCCACCGCCGCGCCTGCTCCTGCCCTCCGAGGACGAGGAGGTTCTCGCAGTTGCGGCGCATACGGGTGGCGAGGTGGTCCAGGCGGAACAGGTTGGCGAGCTGCTCCTCGTCGCGCTCGCTCTGCTCCAGCTCCTCGATCAGGCGGAGCTGGCGCTCGATCAGCGACTGGCTGCGGCGGGAGAGGTTGACGAACATCGCGTTGATGTTGCCGCGCAGCACGGCCTCGTCGGCCGCCAGCCGCACCGCCTCGCGGTGGACCTCGTCGAAGGCGCGGGCCACCTGGCCGATCTCGTCGGTGGAGTCGATGTCGATCGGCTGCACCTCGATGCCGCCGGCGGCGGCCTCGGGATCGCGGAGCCGGTCGACCAGGCCGGGCAGCCGGGTGCCGGCGACCTCCAGGGCGCCCTGCTGGAGCCGGCGCAGCGGCTTGACCAGCGAGCGCGCCATGAACGCGGTGATCAGCAGGACGAACAGCAGCAGGATGGCCGCGACGATCGCGTCGGTGATCGTCGACTGCCGCGCGTCGGCGCCCCGCTCGTCACTGATCTTGCTGATCTCGCCGGCCAGCGACTGCTCGACCTTGCGCATCTGGTCGACCATCTCGGTCATCACGCTGCGGATGACGAGGGCCGCGTGCGAGGTGCCGAGCGTGACCGGGAGCCGCCCGTTCCCCGCGCTGGCCGCGGTGATGGCGCGCTGCCGCAGGTCGCGGGCCTGGTCGATGCGGGTGCCGACGACGGTGTCCTCGAAGAGCTGGCGCTGGGCGACCGAGGAGGAGCCGCGGAAGGCGGTGATCGCGCTGTCCTCCTCCGCGCGCGCGGCGGTGAGCGCGTTCAGCTCGTCGGTGGCGAGCCGGTGCCCGTGCGCGCCGATGAGCAGCAGGGCGCGCTCGCGGGAGACGGCCTCCTTGGCGCGCGCGAGCGAGCCGAGCGCGCGGCTGGCCTCCGCGAGCCGGTCGTCGGCGACGTTCTGCGAGAGGGCGTCGAGGATGCCGGCCAGCTCCCGGGCCGACTCGGAGTACTTCTGCAGGACGGTGAACGCGGGCACCCGGGTGCTCGTCGCGAGGGCGCGGACCGCCTTGACGCCGTCCAGCCGTCCGCGCACGGCCGTGGCGTCGCGCAGGGCCTGGCCGCCGAAGGAGGAGTCGATGCGCCCGGCGGCCGAGCGGACGGGGCCGAGTTGCGCGTCGGTCCGGCGCTGCCGGTCCTGGAAGGCGCCCAGCAGGGCCGGGTCGTGGTTGGAGGCGATGTACTCGACGGCGGTGTCGCGCTCGGCGATGAACTCCTGGAGGAACCGGGTGACGTGCTCACCGAGGTCGGCCATCTTCTCGACCCGCCCGTACGCCTCCGTCCGGCCGGCCGAGTTCGAGATGCGAAACCCGGCGAGCGCGACGGCCGCGACCGTCGGAACCAGGATCAGCACGACGAGGCGCTGCGGCACCCGCCAGTTCCGCAGGCTGAACCTGCTGCCCGTCCGTGGTGAAGGATCGGACCGTGCCTCGACCTCCCCGGGTCGAGGAAGGTCGCGACCTGCGTCGCTTGGTTGCATCCGGCGTAAACACCCTCTCCATCACGATGTGCCGCATCCTCTGTGGCCGAACCACCACGAAGAGTCCAAATGCAACATCGTTCCGCCTCCGGCGCTCGACATTGCAGCACATCCAGGGATGGGCCGCAAAGGACCCTAGGCGAGTCGATATGGACTAATGCGACAATCGGGGTTTCGTTACCGTCTGTCCGTTTTCACGGGTACGGTCCGTCACGCTCCGCACATGTTCGTTCAGTCCTTGGGCGGTCTCGGATCGTGACGACCGCTGTTCGCCCGGGATCGATTCGAGATCGTGACCTTCGCGACCCCGTTCGTGGACCGGTCCGATCGCTCACTCTCCGGAGTCGTCCGGCGATGGACGGTCACTCCTGACCGAAAGGACCAATGGGGTCGGGACGGACGGACCGAATCCGCCCCGTCCGGCGGCGATCCCACGGGCCGTACCGACCAGTGGAACAGGGGACGTGCGGGACGGAGTAGTCGCCGACGTACCATGCGTCACGCAAGACCCGCAGGACACAAGACAGTCACGCAATCCGGAAGCAAACCACCCAAGACGCCCAACCCGCGATACTCTCCCCGAACGTGATCATCAGGCGCGGCGGGAACAGTGGCCACAGTCGTCCCCCCTGGCTCTTTCGCCCTGGTCAACCCAGCCACGCCAGCATCTTCCCCTGATGAGTAAGGAGTGCCATGAGGCAATCCGGACGTCGCTCTGTTCTCCTCGGTGCTCTTCTCCTGGTCGCCTCCCTCGCCGTCGGTTGCGGAGACTCCGACGACTCCTCCGGGAGTAGCAAGGGACTGGAAAAGAAGACACTGACGGTCGCGTCGCTGCCCCTCGTGGACGGCGCGGCCCTGCACATCGCGCAGAAGCAGAAGCTGTTCGAAGCCGAGGGCCTGAAGGTACAGATCAAGCCGGTCCAGCAGAGCATCCAGGCGCTGCCCGCCCTCGCCAAGGGCGACGTGGACCTGATCGCCGGCGCCAACTACGTGTCCTTCCTGCAGGCGAACGAGAAGGGCACGCTGAAGCTGAGCATCGTGGCCGAGGGGGCGACACTCACCTCGAACATGATGAACGTGCTGGTCAAGTCCGACTCGAAGATCAAGACCGCGAAGGACCTTGAGGGCAAGAAGGTCGCGGTCAACATCCTCAACAACATCCAGTCGCTGACGCTGAACGCGATCCTCAAGGCGAACAACGTGGACGCCTCGAAGGTCACCTACGTCGCGATCCCGTTCCCGCAGATGGCCGCCGCGCTGGAGAAGGGCCAGGTGGACGCCGTCCACATCGTGGAGCCCTTCCTGTCCGACACCCAGAAGAAGCAGGGCGCGCGGGTGGCGGTCGACGGCGGCAGCGAGCCGGTGACCGGGCTGCCGATCAGCGGCTACGTCAGCACGCAGGACTTCACCAGCAAGAACCCCAAGGCGGCGGCGGCCTTCCAGCGGGCCATCATGAAGGCGCAGGGGATCGCCACCGGCGACCGCAAGCGCGTCGAGGAGGTCCTGCCCGGCTACGCCAAGATCGACCCGCAGGTCGCGTCGGTCATCACGCTGCCGGGCTACCCGACCACGCTGAACACCACCCGGATGCAGCGGGTCGTCGACCTGATGACCACCGCGGGCCTGCTCAAGCAGAAGCCCGACCTGAAGTCCATCCTCTTCCAGCCGACGGCCTGACGGCGGGACACCGAGTTCACCCATGACACACCAGTCGACGTCATCCCGCGGTCTCTCGCGCCCAGGCAAGTGGGCGCGGGGGGCCGTGGGGGTGGCGGTCCTGTTCCTCGCGAGCGAGGCCCTGGGGCGGGCCGAGATCGTGGACCGTTCCTACCTGCCCCCGGCCTCCACCGTGGTCGCCCGCGCGTTCGAGCTGTTCGGCGACGCGGAGTTCCTGCACAACGTGCGCGTCACGCTGACCGCGTGGGGGCTCGGCCTCGGCTTCGCCATCGTGATCGCGGTGCCGCTCGGGCTGCTGTTCGGCAGCGTCCCGGCGATCAACACCGGCGCGCGCGCGATCGTGGAGTTCCTGCGGCCGATCCCCTCGGTCGCGCTCATCCCGCTCGCCGGGCTGGTGCTCGGATCGGGGCTGGGCATGGAGGTGCCGCTCATCGTGTACGCGGCGAGCTGGCCCATCCTGTTCAACACGATGTACGGGCTGGACGACGTCGACCCCACGGCGAAGGAGACCCTGCGCACGTTCGGCTTCAGCCGCACGCAGGTGCTGCTGCGGGTGTCGCTGCGCAGCGCGGCGCCCTTCATCGCGACGGGCGTGCGGCTCGCCGCCTCGATCGCGCTGATCCTCGCGGTCGGCACCGAGATCCTGTCCGGCTTCGGCGAGGGGCTCGGCATCTTCATCGCCAACGCCAGCAACGTGCCGGACGGCACCCGCGACGTCCTCGCCGGGACGGTGTGGGCCGGCTGCCTCGGCCTCATCAGCGACACGCTGCTCGTGCAGGCCGAGAACCGGCTGTTCCGCTGGCACTTCGCGCTCCGGAGCGGTGCCTCGTGACCCGCGCCCCGGACCAGACCCCCGCCTCGACGTGTGAGAGGAGCGGTGCCGCGTGACCGCCGCGACCGCGACCGTGTCGTCCGCGCCGCGCTCCCGCGGCGGCGTCGCCGGGGCGGTGGTGCGGGGCGTCCTGCACCGCTGGCTGCCCCTCGTGATCCTCGTCGCCGCGTGGGAGGTCGCCACGCGGATCTCCGACAGCCCGTTCTTCCCGCCGCCGTGGGAGATCGCCAAGCACATGAAGGACCTGTGGTTCAGCGGACCCGCGAGCCACCTGTTCCTGAACGGCGAGGCGACCGGCAACATCTTCCCGAGCCTCGGCCGGATGGCGCTCGGGCTGGCGCTGTCGACGCTCGCCGGGGTCGTGCTCGGCATCGCCATCGGGCGCTCCGAGCGGGCCCTCGCCTACCTCAACCCGATCATGCAGTTCGCGCGGGTGATCCCGCCGCCGACGCTGGTCCCGGTGTTCATCGTGCTGTTCGAGCTCGGCACCCAGATGCAGGTCGCCTCCATCATCTTCAGCGCGATCTGGCCGATCCTGCTGAACACCGCCGACGGCGTGCGGTCGGTCGACCCGGTGCAGATGGCGACGGCCGAGACGTTCCGGCTGTCGGCGTTCGAGCGGATCCGGTTCCTGATCATCCCCTCGGCGCTGCCCAAGATCTTCGCGGGGCTGCGGCTCGCGCTGTCGCTGTCGCTGATCCTGATGGTCTTCTCCGAGCTGCTGCCCGGCACCTCCGACGGGGTCGGCTTCGAGCTGACCAACGCCCAGAGCGTGTCCGACATGCCCACCATCTGGTGCGTCATCGTGCTGCTCGGCGTCCTCGGCTACCTGTTCAACACGATTCTGCTCGCGGTGGAGCACCGGGTCCTGACCTGGCACCGCGAGGCGCGAAAGGCGGCTTCATGACGACCGGGTCCACCGTCCGGGAGGCGGTGTTCGAGTTCTGCCGGCGCGCCGGGATGACCACGGTCTTCGGCAACCCCGGCTCGACCGAGCTGCGGATGTTCCGCGACTTCCCCGAGGACTTCGAGTACGTCCTGGCCCTCCAGGAGACCGTCGCGGTCGCCGCCGCGGCCGGGCACGCGATCGGCACCGGCAACGCCGGGCTGGTCAGCCTGCACTCGGCGGGCGGGGTCGGGCACGCGCTCGGCGCGGTGTTCAACGCCTACCGCGACCGCGTGCCGCTCGTGGTCTTCGCGGGGCAGCAGTCCCGCGACATGCTGCTGTCGCGCCCGTTCCTCGGCGCCGACGAGCCCGCGACGTTCCCCCGGCCCTACGTGAAGTGGAGCCGCCAGCCCGAGCGCGCCGAGGACGTCCCGGCGGCGCTCGCCGAGGCGTACCGGGTCGCGATGACGCCGCCGCGCGGGCCCGTGTTCATCTCCGTCCCCGAGGACGACTGGGACCGCCCGGCCGCGCCCGTCCCGCACCGCGAGGTCAGGTCCGCCTTCACCGCCGACCCGGCCGCGCTCCGCGAGGTCGCGGACGCGCTGAACGCGGCCGCCGGCCCCGTGATCGTCGTCGGCTCCGGCGTGGACGACGAGGAGGCGCTGCCCCAGGTCGTCGAGCTGGCCGAGCGGCTCGGCGCGCCCGCGTGGATCAGCCCGCTGTCGGGGCGGTCCGGGTTCCCCGAGGACCACGCGCTGTTCCGCGGGTTCCTGCCCCCGGTCAAGGACCAGCTCGCCGCGCGGCTGGACGGGCACGACGTCGTCCTCGTCCTCGGCACGCAGGTGTTCACCTACCACGTCGGCAGCGGCGGCGACGTCCTGCCCGCCGGGGCGCGGCTGTTCCACCTCGACTGCGACCCGGCGCAGACGGCCTGGTCCACGGTCGGGACCAGCCTGCTCACCACGCTGCGGCCCGCGCTGGCCGGGCTGCTCGACCTGGTCGAGAAGGCCGACCGGCCCGCGCCCGAGCCGCGTCCCCGCCCCGCCCCGCCGCGCGCGGGCGACCCGATCGACCCGGCGCTCGCCGTCGAGACCCTCCGCGACCTGCTCCCCGAGGACGCGGTGATCGTGGAGGAGATCCCGAGCCACCGCGACCTGTTCCACGCCCGGATGCCGATCACCCGCTCCGGCGGGTTCCTCGCCTCCGGCAGCGGCGCGCTCGGCTGGGCGCTGCCCGTCGCGGTCGGGCGCGCGATGGCCGGGAACGGCGAGCGGATCGTCTGCGTCATCGGCGACGGCTCCATCATGTACTCGGTGCAGGCGCTGTGGACGGCGGCGCAGCGGCGCGTGTCGCTGACCGTCGTCGTCGTCAACAACGGCGGCTACGGGGCGATCCGGTCGCTCGGCCGCCGCATCGACATCGAGACGGTCCCCGGCGCCGACATCGCCGGCATCGACTACGCGGCCGTCGCCGCCGGGCTCGGCGTCCCCGGCCGGACGGTCGCCTCCACCACCGAGCTGGACGAGGCGCTCGCGCAGGCGCTCGCCCACGAGGGCCCCTACCTCGTGGAAGTCCAGGTCGAGCAAGGCGACCCCACCCTCTACGAGCCCTGGGCGCGGTGATCAGAATGCTGGAGATTTCCGGGCTGGGCCACTCCTACGGTGGTGCCACCCCCGTCCTGAAAGGCATGGACCTCAAGGTCGCCGAGGGCGAACTCGTCACGATCGTCGGCCCGTCGGGCTGCGGCAAGTCGACGCTGCTGCGCTGCATCGCCGGGCTGATCGCGCCGAGCGAGGGCAAGGTCGTCCTCAACGGCACGGCCATCGACGGCGTCCCCGACGAGCTCGCGGTCGTGTTCCAGGACTACAGCCGCTCGCTGCTGCCGTGGCTGACGGTCCGCGACAACGTGGCGCTGCCGCTGCGGCGGCGCGGCGCGAACCGGTCCGAGCGGCGCGAGCAGGCCGCCGAGGCGCTGAAGTCGGTCGGGCTCGCGGACGCGGCGTCCAAGTACCCGTGGGAGCTGTCGGGCGGCATGCAGCAGCGCGTGTCGATCGCCCGCGCGCTCGCCTACCGGCCGTCCTTCCTGCTGATGGACGAGCCGTTCGGGTCGGTGGACGCGCAGACCCGCGAGGACCTGGAGGACCTCGTCCTCCAGGTGCACCGCGCGCAGGGCATGACGATCCTGCTGGTCACCCACGACATCGACGAGAGCGTCTACCTCGGCGACCGCGTCGTGGTGCTGGCCCGCAACCCCGGCCGGATCCGCGAGCAGCTCCAGGTCACGCTCCCGGCGACCCGCGACCAGATCGGCACCCGCGCCGACCCCGAGTTCGTCCGCCTCCGCGCCGAGGTGGGCGGCCTCGTCCGGGGCGTGGCCCACTAGCCTCGTCCCGAGGGGGAGGCGCGACGACGATGAAGTACCTGATCCTGAAGCACTACCGGGGCGGTCCGCCGCCCGCCGTCGAGTACGGGCCGATGGACGGGTGGACGCCGGAGGAGGTCGAGGCGCACCTGCGGTACATGCGCGCGTTCCTCGACCGGCTGCGGGAGCGGGGCGAGTTCGTCGACACGCGGGCGCTGGCGCCCGAGGGCGCGTTCGTGCGGTTCGACGGCGAGGGCCGCCCGCCGGTGACCGACGGGCCCTTCGCCGAGACCAAGGACCTCGTCGCGGGCTGGTGCGTCGTCGACGTGCCCTCCTGGGACCGCGCGGTCGAGCTGGCCGGGGAGCTGTCGGCGGCCCCCGGCCCCGGCGGCGAGCCGCTCCGCGAATGGCTGGAGGTCCGCCCGCTGCTGGGCGAGACGCCCGCGGCCCCGCGGTGAACGAGGCGGAGCTGCGGGAGCTGGTGCCCGCGGTGATCGGCGTCCTCGTCCGGCGCGGCGCCGACTTCGCCTCCGCCGAGGACGCCGTCCAGGAGGCCCTCATCCGCGCCCTGGACACCTGGCCGCACGACCCGCCGCGCGAGCCCAGGGCGTGGCTCGTGGCGACCGGGTGGCGCAAGTTCCTCGACGCCGCCCGGTCCGAGGCGTCGCGGCGGGGCCGCGAGCTCACCGTCGAGGTCGAGCCCGCGCCCGGCCCGGCGCCGTCCGCCGACGACACGCTGCGGCTGTACTTCCTGTGCGCGCACCCCGTCCTCCCGGCGGCCTCGGCCGTCGCGCTGACGCTGCGCGCGGTCGGCGGGCTGACCACCCGGCAGATCGCCGCGGCCCACCTCGTCCCCGAGGCGACGATGGCGCAGCGCATCAGCCGCGCCAAGCGCGGTATCGCGGGACGGGCGCTCGACCGGCCCGGCGACCTCGGGACGGTCCTGCGCGTCCTCTACCTCGTCTTCAACGAGGGCTACGGCGGCGACCTCGACCTGGCCGCCGAGGCGATCCGCCTCACCCGCCAGCTCGACGCCCTGACCGACGAGCCCGAGGTCGCGGGCCTGCTCGCGCTCATGCTGCTGCACCACGCGCGCCGCGACTCGCGCACCGACACGGAAGGCCGCCTGGTGCCGCTCGCCGACCAGGACCGGACGCTGTGGGACACCGGCCTGATCGCCGAGGGGGTGGCGATCCTGCAGACCGCGCTCGCCCGCGACCGGCTGGGCGAGTACCAGGCCCAGGCCGCGATCGCCGCCCTGCACGCCGACGCCGGGACGGCCGCCGCGACCGACTGGACGCAGATCGTCGAGTGGTACGACGAGCTGCTGCTCATCACCGACAGCCCGGTGGTGCGCCTCAACCGCGCCGTCGCGGTCGGCGAGGCCGACGGGCCGCACGCCGGGCTCGCGGCCCTGGCCGGGCTGAGCCCCGACCTGCCCCGCCGCGCCGCGGCGGCGGCCTACCTACACGAGCGCGCCGGCGACCTCGACCGGGCCGCCGACCTGTACGCCCAGGCCGCGCGCGCCGCCGCGAGCGTCCCCGAACGCGACCACCTCACCCGTGAGGCCGCCCGGGTCAGGCACCTCCCCCGCCCGTGAACCGGGGCGCCGCCCAGGCCGGCGGCGGTCACTTCGCGTCGGAGTAGCGGTCGACGGCGGCGACCTCCATCGGGAACACGACGGAGGTGTCGCCGAACAGCAGCCGGCGGGCCTCCTCGGCGGCGGCGTGGACCGCGGCGGTCACCTCCTCCGCCAGCTCCGCCGGGGTGTGCACGATGACCTCGTCGTGCTGGAAGAACACCAGGCGGGGCGGCCCGAGCGCGGTGAGGCGGCGGCGCAGCGAGCCGAGCAGCGCCAGCGCCCAGTCGGCGGCGGTCGCCTGGACGACGAAGTTGCGGGTGAAGCGGCCCCGGCCGCGCAGCGCCTGCGCCGCGTTCGCCTGCCGGCGCCCGCCCGCGCCGTCCTGCGCGCCGTCCGCGCCGTCCGCCTCGTCGTCGGCCGCGGCGGTCAGCTCGCGCCAGCCGGCCGACGGCGGCGGGCAGGTGCGGCCGAGGCGGGAGCGGACGAGGTGCCCGTTCTCGCCCGCGCGCGCCGCGGCCTCCACGTACTCGAACGCGTCGGGGAAGCGGCTCTTCAGGACGCCGAGCAGGTGCACGCCCTCGCCCGTCCCGCCGCCGTACATGGCCGACAGCAGCGCGAGCTTGGCCTTCTCGCGCGGGCCGAGCGTCTCGGGATCGCGCCGGGAGCCCTGCGGGGAGCCCGCCGCGCCGCCGGGGCGCTCCGGGCGCTCCGGGCCGAAGGCCGGGGACAGCGCGGCGTACAGGTCGCCGTGCGCGGCGGCGGCGGCGAACGCGCGGTCGCCCGCGAGGGCCGCGAGGACGCGGGGTTCGAGCTGCGCCGCGTCGGCGACCACGAGCCGCCAGCCCGGGTCGGCGACGACGGCCCGGCGCAGGACGCGCGGGATCTGCAGCGCGCCGCCGCCGTTGGTCGCCCAGCGGCCCGACACCACGCCGCCGACCACGTACTCGGGGCGGAACCGGCCCCCGCGGACCCAGGTGTCGAGCCACCCCCAGCCGTAGGCGGTGTGCAGGCGGGCCAGCTCCTTGTACTCCAGCAGCAGCGGCACGGCGGGGTGGTCGACGCGCTTGAGCACGTGCGCGCGCGTCGAGGCGACGGGCCGCCCCACCGCCGCGAACGCCTTGACGATCTGCGCCGGGGAGTCGGGGTTGACGTGTCCGCGGCCGTCGGCGGCGAACGCGGCGTTGATCCGGTCGGCGAGCGCCTGGAGCCTGCGCGGCCGCAGCCCGCCGGACGGGCGGGGCCCGAGCAGCCCGGTGAGCAGCGCGTCGTGCTCGGCCGCCGACCAGGGCAGGCCGTCGTGGCCCAGCTCGGCCGCGACCAGCGACCCGGCGGACTCGGCGGCGGCGAGCAGCGCGAACCCCTCCAGCGCGGCGATCGCGCGCTGCTGCGCGGCGTGCACGGCGACGACCTGCTCGATGTCGTCGGCGGGAGCGTCCGCGCCGGGGGCGTCGTCGTCGAACAGCGACGCCTGCGCGGGCTCGGCGCGCGGCGGCGGAGGGTCGGGCGGGACGGGTTCGCCCCGCAGCCGCGCCCACGCGGCGCGGACCGCGCGCGGCTCCCCGTAGCGTCCCGCGTGGCCGAGCAGGAGGGTCTCGACCAGCTCCAGGTCATGGCAGCGCGCCACCCGCACCCCGGCCCTCAGCAGCGCCGGGTACAGCCGGGCGGTGGCGGGCCACACCCAGCGCGGCGCGTCGGACCGTTCCCGCGCGGCGATCTCGGCGACCAGGTCGGCCGCCTGCCGGGCCGGGCCGGTGGGCGTGCCGTCCTCGGCGAGGGGCCGCAGCACTCCCCCGCCTCCGCCGTCGGCGGCCACCGCGATCCGCACCCCGCCATTGTGGCGCCGACCTCTGACAGAACCGCGGTCGGGCGGGCCCGTGCGGCATCGGACGGTACGGCGCGGGAACCGTGCGGCATGGGACCGTGCGGCGCGGGACGGTGCGGCGCGGGACCGCCGGACATGCGACGACCCCTCCGCGCCCACGGGGCGCGGAGGGGTTCGGCACGGATGGGTCAGGAGGCCAGGGCCGCGGCCTCTGTCGCCCGGACGGGGTCAGGCGACCAGGGAGACCTGCTGGCCCGCCGGGGTGTCGCCGTAGCGGTCGATGACCTTGTTGAGCTGGAGCTGGTAGTACAGGACGCCGAAGCCGAGGATGCCGAGCAGGAAGCCCATGCCGCCGCTGCAGCTCGCGGGCAGCCCGGCGGCGCGCTGGGCCTCGGCGATGCGGCCGCCGAGCTTCACCCACATGATCAGCGGCCAGATGCCCAGCGTGATGCTGCCGAACAGGATCGACAGCAGGGCGTTGGTCGCGGCGTTGTCGATGCGCCGGTCGTACTCGTGCAGCTCCTGGTGGACCTTGAAGAACCACACCATGCCGTAGATGCCGAACGTGATGATCGGCAGCCCCAGCCAGGCTCCGACCGGGTTGCGGCGCTTCATGTTGGCGCCGGCGCCGCGCGCGACGGGCGCCTGCTGCTGGTGCTGCGGGGCCGGGGCGTAGCCGCCCTGGTACGCCTGCTGCTGTTGCTGCTGCTGGTAAGGCTGGCCCTGGCCCTGCTGGGGGTAACTCATCGCTCTCCTGAAGGACGCGGTCGTTTTCCGGCCGACCGTCCGTTACCGTTCACCCGTGTGGTGAGCCAAGACTGTAACGGGCTCGGGCGGTCGGCCGCTTCAAGATCACGAAATTCCCCGCTTTTCGGCGTCAAGATTATCCGATCTGAGACCTAACGCAGCGGGATCGGCACCTCGTCCTCGCACGGCGGTGACGTTTCGTGGTCGCCGCAGCCGGTCACGCCGAAGCAACGGATGCGCAGCTCGTCCTCCGTCACGTCCACACGCAGGAAGTTCTTGAAGAACGGCGGCGTGTCCCAGTCGGCGAGCTCGGAGCGGAACCGCTGGGGAAGCTTACGCACCGGAAGGCGGGCGAAGCGTGGCCGGGGCCGGCCACCGCGCGGCACGCCGAGGAGCCCGGCGACGAAACGCGCGCGGGCGGACGGCGCGGGCGCGTCGTATCCGCGCCCCGGCTCGATGCCGAGGCGGTGCTGGACGGCGGCCGTCGCCTCCCTCGGGGACAGCTCGAACAGCCTCGGCAGCCGCAGCCAGCGGCCGTAGAGCCTGCTGTAGCGCGAGAGGGAGTCGCCGCGGAGCGGGTAGCAGCGGAAGTCGCCCTCGTCCACGACGCGCGTGCGGGGGATGACGTGGGTCGCGTGCATGAACGCGCCGCCGCCGCCGGAGACGATGTAGTGCAGGACGCGGCCGTCCTCCAGCCCCACCGGGTAGTGCTGGTAGTTGTGGATGTCGCCGCCGATCGCCGCGACGTAGTGGTGCGCCGGGTCGCGCACGATCTCATCGACGGTCCCGCCGCCCTCGATCGGGCAGGGCCGGTGCTGGTCGTCCACGTAGAGCGGCTTGCCGGTGACCAGCATCTTGGGCTTGGGGCCCGCCGACACCTCGCGCAGCCACGCGCCCTGGTCGCGGTCGATGCGCCCGGTGATGCCGGTGTCGATGCCGACGATGCGCAGGGACGGGGTGTCGATCGCCCAGTACGGCCCCGGCTGGACGGCCTGCTGGCCGGGCGCGCCCCGGTAGGCGCGCCGCGCCTCGGCGAGCACGCTCCGCTCGACCGTCCCGGACGCGCGCCAGAACAGGCGCGGCACGAAGGAGAGCGGCCCGCGCCAGGGCGGCGGCGAGCAGTCGGCGTCCAGGTCGCAGAACACGTGCAGGAAGCCGCGCAGCCCGTCGTACCAGTCGTGGTTGCCGGGGACGGCGTAGATGGGGGCGGAGTAGTCCTTGTAGGGCCGGAAGAACTTCGCCGGGTACTGCCCCGCGTCGCCCGCCGGGTAGATGACGTCGCTGGCGATGACCATGAAGTCGGTTCCGGCGCCGGCGCTCAGCAGCGGCGGGACGACCGCGTACTGCGACTTGTCGCCCTCGCCGGTGTCGCCGACGAGCAGGAACGAGAACCGCGCCGCGGACCGGTGGACGGTGAACGCGGCGGGCGTCCCGCGCTCGCGAAGGGCGGCGACGCAGCGGCGGCGGATCGCGTCGGCCGGGTCGCCGAACAGGCGGGCGACCACGTCGTTGCGGGACCGCCACAGGATCGTCGGGCGGCGCCAGGAGAACCCCGGGATCCGGTCGGGCAGCAGCGCGTTGAACGTGCCCGGCGCGCCGCACTCCCAGCCGGCGCCCGCCTCGGACGTGCGCGAGTTGGCGGACGCCGGAACGCGCGGCGGCGGCTCCGCGGCGCCGTCCGCTCCGTCCTCTGCACGCAACAGAACACCTCCGGGGGCTGTGAGGGAGAGCTCACAGCCTGTCCCGGAGGCGTTCCGCCAGTCAAGCGACCTGGCCGATCCCGGAGGGGCTCAGTGCGCGCCGGTTCCGGTCAGCGACCGGACCTCCAGTTCGGCGAACTTCTCGTCCGTGCGCTCCTTGGACAGGACGGTGCCGAGGTAGGCGCACAGGAACCCGATCGGGATCGAGATCAGGCCGGGGTTCTGCAACGGGATGGGCGCGACCGTGGTCTCGCTGAACAGCGCGTCCACGTTGCCCTTGGGCAGGGTGTCGGTCTTGCCGCCCCAGCAGATCGGGCTGAGCAGCACGAGCCCGACCGCCGCGACGAGGCCGCCGTAGATCCCCGCGACCGCGCCGACGGTGTTGAACCGCTTCCAGAACAGCGAGAACAGCAGCGTCGGGAGGTTCGCGGACGCGGCGATCGCGAACGCCAGCGCGACCAGGAACGCCACGTTCAGCCCGCGCGCGAAGATCGACAGGACGATCGCGACCGCGCCGATGACGACGGCCGCGTACCGGGCGGTCACGACCTCGTCCCGCTCGCTGGCCTTGCCGCGCTTGAACACGTTCGCGAACAGGTCGTGCGAGAACGAGGACGAGGAGGCGAGCGTGAGTCCCGCGACCACCGCGAGGATCGTCGCGAACGCGACCGCCGCGATGATCGCCAGGAAGACCGCGCCGCCGGTCGACCCCGCCCCGCCGCCGAGCTCCTGGGCGAGCTGCGGGGCGGCGGTGTTGCCGCCCTTGTCCTGCGCGGCGATCGCCTTGCCGCCGACGAGGGCCGCCGCGCCGAAGCCGATGACCAGCGTCATCAGGTAGAACACGCCGATGATGCCGATCGCCCAGTTGACCGAGGTGCGGGCGGCGCGGGAGGTCGGGACGGTGTAGAAGCGGATGAGGATGTGCGGCAGCCCCGCCGTCCCGAGGACGAGCGCGAGGCCGAGCGAGAGCAGGTCGAGCTTGGACCACACGGTGGTGGCGCCGTACTTCAGGCCCGGCTGGAGGAACTTGTCGCCCTTGCCGCTCTTGTCGGCGGCGTCGCTGAGCAGGTCCGAGAGGTTGAAGCTGTACTTGGACAGCACCCAGACCGTCATGACGACGGCGCCGGTCATCAGCATGACGGCCTTGACCACCTGCACCCAGGTGGTGCCCTTCATGCCGCCGACGGTCACATAGAAGATCATCAGCGCGCCGACGGCGACGATCGTCCAGATCTTGGCGCTCTCGCCGTCGACGTCCAGCAGCAGGCCGACCAGCGCGCCCGCGCCGACCATCTGGGCGAGCAGGTAGAAGATCGACACGACGATCGTGGAGATGCCGGCCGCCGCCCGGACGGGCCGCTGCCGCATCCGGAACGCCAGCACGTCGGCCATCGTGAACCGGCCGGAGTTGCGCAGCAGCTCGGCGACCAGCAGCAGCGCCACCAGCCAGGCGACCAGGAAGCCGATCGAGTACAGGAAGCCGTCATAGCCCGACAGCGCGAACAGGCCCGCGATGCCGAGGAACGACGCGGCGGACATGTAGTCGCCGCTGATGGCCAGGCCGTTCTGGAGCGGGGTGAAGGCGCGCCCGCCCGCGTAGTAGTCGGCTGCGGTCTTGTTCTGCCGCGAGGCCCAGAGGGTGATCCACAGGGTGAGCGCCACGAACAGGGCGAACAGCACCAGGGAGATCGTCCGGTGCTCGCTGTCGGAGGCCGCCAGCACGGGGGCGGCGAGGTGCTGGGGGCTCACGCGCCGTCCTCCTCGGACTCGGACTTCGTCTCGGACTTCGTCTCGGTCTTCGTCTCGCCCTTCTTGAGGTCCTTGACGGCGGTCGCGCCCGCGCCGCCGCCCGTGCGGGTGTCCCGCACGGAGGAGGCCAGCGGTTCGAGGGTGCCGCGCGCGTACCGCTCGTAGAGCCAGGCGATGAGGAACGTCGAGACGAACTGGAGCAGCCCGAAGACCAGCGCCACGTTGATCTCGCCGAACAGCTTGTGCCCCATGAAGCCCCGCGCGTACGCCGACAGGACGACGTAGAGCAGGTACCAGATCAGGAACGCCACCGTCATGGGGAAGACGAAACGGCGGAAGGCCAGGCGTAGCCGTTCGAACTCCGGCGACTGCCTCATCTGCGTGTAGGCCGCGTTGTCGAGTCCGCCTGAAGCGGACCCCGGCCCTGATGACTCGGTTGTCACGACCACCTCCGCCAAACGATCACACTGCGAATCTCACCGAGAATCGCGGTAACGATGCCCTACGAAGTTGGCCGATGCAGGCCAGATGGCCGAGAAGGTGGCACAGGTGTGAGAACGGAGACCCGCCTGATGCGACCCCGATGCTAGACCGTGATCCCCATCACACGATCAATGCGGTATGGGCCGCGGCCGGGGCGGCGGTGAGGCTCCGGATCGGGACGGGGCGGACGCGCGCCGCGCGCGCGGCTCCGCGGCTCCGGAGAGTCGTGGGCGCCGACGCCACCCCCAGGGACGCCGGCGCCACCACGACGAGGGCGTCCGTGGTCATCATGAGTCCCCCCAGAACGGCGAGCAGTCGCCTTCCCATGATGCCTCCACAGACGGCCCCAAGGTCCCGAAACGGGACGTTAACGACGCTATCCGTGGAGCCGTAATGCACGCGTAAATCGACCCAAACGAGGGGTCCAAATCTCGAACTTTTGTGAGACAGCAGGTCAGAGTGCCGTCACGGGGGCCGGGGCGAGCATCCGAAGCGCGCCCGGAAGTACCCGGGCGGTCACCGGCAGGACGCCGGGCAGCTCGCCGTCGGCGCCGTAGGGCAGCCTCCGCCCGGACGCGGCGGACGGCCCCGCCAGCTCGATCCGCACCTCCCGCCCGCGCAGCACCTCGACCTCGGGGCGCCGGACGTGCGCGCCGTCCTCCAGCTCGCGCATGACGGCGAAGAACAGCGTCCGGGGCGCCCGCCGGATGAGGACGACGTCGAGCAGCCCGTCGTCCACGCGCGCGCCCGGCGCGATGTGCTTGCCGGACCCGTAGTAGCCGGAGTTCGCGGCGACGACGGTGTAGCCCTGCCGCAGGTGCTCCGCGCCGTCCACGGTCACCCGGTAGTCCGCCGGGCGCCACGTCGCGATCGCGCGCAGGGCCCCGGCGTAGTAGGCGGCGGACCCGCGCAGCACCCGCGCCCGGTTGGCGTTGCGGTTGGCGACCGCGTCCACGCCCGCGTAGACGCTGCCGAGCACGGCCGTGCCGTTGGCCTCGATGGCGTCCACGGCGCGCGGCGCGCCGTCCAGCAGCAGCGGGGCCAGCCGCTCCGGGTCGGACGGGACGCCGAGCTGCCGGGCGAAGTCGTTGCCGCGCCCGGCGGGGACGACGCCGAGGACCGCGTCCGTCCCGGCGAGGGCGCCGCCGACACGGCCGACCATGCCGTCGCCGCCGACCCCGAGGACGACCCGTCCGGCGCCCGCGGCGGCGCGCGCGAGCGCGGCCGCGTGCTCCAGCCCGCGGCTGTACTCGACGGCGACGTCGGCGCCCGCCGCGCGCAGCAGCCGGGCGAGCGGGATCAGCGTCCGGGCGGGCGCGGAGCCGCCCGCCGCCGGGTTGACGATCGCGGTGAACGCGCGCGGGGTCCCCCGCCGGGCCTCCACCGCGCTACTCCCCCGCCGCCGGCGGGACGAGGACGCCGGGATTCAGCACGCCGGCCGGGTCGAGGCGCTCCTTGACGGCGCGCAGCAGCGCCGCGCCGAGCGGCCCGGCCTCCCGCGCGTACCAGTCGCGGTGGTCGGTGCCCACGCCGTGGTGGTGGCTGATCGTCCCGCCCGCGGCGAGGATCGCCTCGCAGGCCGCGCCCTTGGCCCGCGCCCAGTGCGCGACCGGATCGTCCCCCTGCGCGGACACGACGGTGAAGTACAGCGAGGCCCCGGACGGATACACGTGCGAAATATGGCACATGACCAGCGGCGGCGTGCCCGCGCCCGTCAGCGAGTCGGTCAGCGCCCGGCGCACCGCCCCGTACAGGCCCGGCAGGCCCGACCAGAACGTCGCCGTCTCCAGCGTCTCGGCGAACGCGCCCGCGTCCAGCAGCGCGTCGCGCAGGTAGGGGGCGTCGAAGCGGCCCCGCTCCCAGCGCTCGCCGGGGGCGGCGCCGAGCGGCTCGCCGCCCGCCCGCGCCAGCACGCGGGCGGCCCGCCCCCGGCGCGCGGCGACGTCCGCGGCGGTGCCCTCGAACCCGAGGACGGCCAGGCAGCCCGCGCCGCCCGGGGCCCCGAGCCGCGCGGGATCGGCGAGCCCGACCATGGTCTCGGCCTCGTCGCCGAGCCGGAGCACGGCGGGGAGCGGGCCGTCCTGGGCGAGGTGCCGCAGCGCGGCGGCGCCCTCGTCGAAGGAGGCGAAGCGCCAGCCCTCGTAGGACCGTTCCTCCGGCACCGGGTGGATCCGCACGGTCACCGACGTGATCACGCCGAACGCGCCCTCGGAGCCGAGGACGAGCTGCCGCAGGTCGGGCCCGGCCGCCGACCTCGGCGCGCGGCCGAGGTCCAGCGTGCCCTCGGGGGTGGCGGCGGTGAGCGCCACGACCATGTCGTCGAACCGCCCGTACCCGGCCGACGCCTGCCCGCTGGAGCGCGCCGCCGCGAACCCGCCGACCGTGGCCCACTCGTAGGACTGCGGGAAGTGCCCGAGCGTGTAGCCGCGCGCGGCCAGCAGCGCCTCCGCGTCGGGCGCCCGCAGGCCCGGTTGCAGGACGGCCGTCCGGGACGTCCCGTCCAGCTCCAAGAGGGCGTTCATGCGCCGCAGGTCGAGCGCGACGAACGCGCCGGACCCGCCGGACGCGCCGCCGCGCGGGGCGAGGCCGCCGACGACCGAGGTCCCGCCGCCGAACGGGACGACCGCGACGCCCCGCGCCGCGCAGGCGCGCAGCACGGCGAGGACCTCGTCGTGGGTGCCGGGCAGCACGACCGCGTCCGGCGCGTCCGAGGCGTCGCCGGCGCGTATCCGCAGCAGGTCGGAGGTGGACCTGCCCCGGGTGTGCCGGACGCGCGACTCGGCGTCCGTGCGCACGGGGGCGGTCGCGGCGAGGGCGTCCAGATCAGCGGGATCGAGGCGGCAGGGCGGGACCCTCACCTCCGCCAACGCGACCGGCGGCGCCTCGGCCGGGCGCACCCCGAGCAGGTCGCGCAGCAGCCCGACCACGGCCTCCGGCAGCGGTTCGGCGCGGGCCGGATCGCCCCAGCCGCTCCACAGCATGTCCCGTGCCTCCACCGCGCCTCCCGGTCCTGTGCTTACACTGTGACACATGACGTCTAACCGTCACAACACTGCGGCCGGCCGGACCGCCGGCGACGCCGTCCTGGACGCCGCGCGCGACTGCGTGCTGGCCGTCGGCGTGCGCCGCACCACGCTCACCGACATCGCCCGCCGCGCGGGCGTCTCCCGGATGACGCTGTACCGGCGCTGGCCCGACGTCCGGACGATCGTCGCGGACCTGATGACCCGCGAGTGGACCCGGATCGCGGCCGACGTCCACCCGCCCGACGACGGCCGCGCCGTCCGGCCCCGGCTGGTGGACGGCCTGGTCGCGGGCGTGCGGGCGTTCCGCGCCCACCCGCTGCTCCGCAAGATCGTCGAGGTGGACCCCGAGCTGCTGCTCCCCTACGTCCTGGACCGCCTCGGCGCGAGCCAGCACGCGTTCCTGGAGCTGTTCGAGGAGTCGCTGCGCGCGGGCCAGGACGACGGGACGGTCCGCGCGGGCCACCCCGGGCGGCAGGCGCGCGCGGTGCTGCTGGTCGTCCAGTCGTTCGCGCTGTCGGGCCCGACGGTGACCGGCGACGACCCGGAGCTGTCCCCCGAGGCGCTCGACGCGGAGCTGCGCGCCGTCCTCGACCGGATGCTCGCACCATGACGAAGCCGGCTCTTCGCGGGGGCCCGACCCCCCAGAACCGCCCCGTGCGGTCGTCCCTGAACGCCGCCCGCCGCGAGCGGGAGCTGGCCGCGCTGCCGGACGAGGTCGTGGACGTGCTGGTCGTCGGGCTCGGCGTGACCGGCGCCGGGGTGGCGCTGGACGCCGCGTCCCGGGGCCTGTCGGTCGCCGGCGTCGACGCGCACGACCTGGCGTTCGGCACGTCCCGCTGGAGTTCCAAGCTGGTGCACGGCGGCCTGCGCTACCTGGCGGCGGGCCAGGTGGACGTGGCGCACGAGAGCGCCGTCGAGCGCGGCGTGCTGATGTGCCGGACGGCCCCGCACCTGGTCCGCGCGCTGCCGTTCGTGCTGCCGCTGACGCCGCTGGTGTCGCGCCCGCAGGCCGCGCTCGTGCGCGCCGGGACGCGGGCCGGGGACGCGCTGCGCCTCGCCGCCCGCACCCCGCGCTCGGTGCTGCCAGCCCCCCGCCGCCTGTCGGCCGTCGAGGCGCTGCGGTTCGCGCCCGCGCTGCGCCGGCACGGGCTGCGCGGCGGGCTGCTGTCGTGGGACGGGCAGCTCGCCGACGACGCGCGCCTGGTCACCGCCCTCGCCCGCACCGCCGCCGCGCACGGCGCCCGCGTCCTGACCCGCTGCCGCGCGGTGGCGCTCGCGGGCGACGGCGCGCTCGTCCGGGACGAGGCGACCGGCGCGGAGATCACCGTCCGGGCGCGCGCGGTCGTCAACGCGGCCGGGGTCTGGGCGGGCGGCCTGGTGGACGGGGTGGCGCTGCGCCCCTCGCGGGGCACCCACCTGGTGGTCCGCGCGGAGGCGCTGGGCGGGCTCCAGGCCGGGCTCCAGATCCCGGTGCCGGGCGCGCGCAGCCGGTTCCTGCTGGTGCTGCCGCAGGGCGACGGCCGCGTGTACGCCGGGCTCACCGACGAGCCCGCCGACGGCCCGATCCCCGACGTCCCGAGCGCGACCCGGGAGGAGATCGGGTTCCTGCTGGACGTCCTCGCCTCGGCGCTGGAGGTGCCGCTGCGGCCCGAGGACGTGGTCGGCGCGTTCGCCGGGCTGCGCCCCCTGCTCGACCCGGGACGGGACGGCGACACCGCCGACCTGTCCCGGCGGCACGCCGTCCTGACCTCGCGGGACGGGGTCGTCACCGTCGTCGGCGGCAAGCTCACCGCCTACCGGCGGATGGCGCGGGACGCCGTGGACGCGGCCGTGGCCGCGCGCGGCCTGGACGCCGGGCCCTGCCGCACGGCGCGCCTCCCGCTCGTCGGGGCGGCGGCCCCGGCCCGGCTCGCGGCGCTGGACGCCCCGCGGCGCCTCGTCCAGCGGTACGGGACCGAGGCGCCGCTGCTGGCCGCGCTCGCCGACACGGATCCGGGCCTGCTGGAACCGGTCGTCCCGGGCCTGGCGGTGCTGGGCGCGGAACTGGCCTGGGGCGCGCTGCACGAGGGCGCGCTGGACGCCGCCGACCTGCTCGACCGCCGGACCCGCGTCGGGCTCGTCGACGCCGACCGCGCCGCCGCGCTGCCGACGGCGGAGGCACTCCTTGGAGCCCTCGGGGTGACGTCGGCCACCCCGATTGGCCCCCGGAAGATTAATTAGGTTAACCTAACCTAAGAGGACCAAGGATCGGGGCGGGGGTTGTTCGTTGACGCGTGGTAAGGGCTGCGCGCACTGTCCGGGAAGCCACACCGGCGAGCGGCCGTGCGCGGCGAGCGCGACGACGAAGGCGCGCTCCTGGCTCCTGATCGAGCACCCCGGGCCCTGGCCGGAGCGGATCGAGCAGATCACCGCCCCCGGCCCGGGCCCGCGTGGGGGGACGACCCCCCACACCCCCCGGAACGACCTGGTCGCCGACACCGTCCGGGCCGCGCAGGCCAAGGGCGTCCGCCCCCAGCTCATCCGCCGGTCGGGACGCAGGCGCCCGACGCCGCCGCTCCAGGTCTACGCCGCGTACTCGCAGGGCGACACGGTGTGGATGGAGGGGCGCGAGCTGGCCGGCCCGGCCGAACTCGCCGGCCTCGACCTCGACGCGCTCGCGGCGGGCGTCCGCCCGGGATTCGGCGAGCCGGTCCACGAGCCGGTCCTGCTGGTCTGCACGCACGGGCGCCGCAACGCCTGCTGCGCGCGGACGGGCGCCCCGCTGGCCCGAGCGCTCACGCGACGTTTCGGCCGCCTCGTCTGGGAGACCACTCATGTCGGGGGCGACCGGTTCGCCGCGAACCTGGTCTGCCTCCCGCACGGGCTCAGCTACGGCGACCTCGGAGAGGCCGAGGCCGCCGCGGCGGTGCACGCCTACCTGCGCGGCGAGGTCGTCCTGGACCGGCTGCGCGGCCGCGCCGGAACTCCCGAACCGGCGCAGGCGGCCGAGCACCACGTCCGCGCGGCCACCGGACGGCTCGCGCTGGACGCGGTGACCGTGGAATCGGTCGACCCGGCCCCGGGGCCCCCGAACGGGACGTCCCGGTACTCGGTGGTCGTCACCAGTCGGCGGAGCCGTTACCGGGCGGTCGTCGAGGCCGTCCAACTCCCCCATCCCTGCGGACCCGAGTGCGATGAGAACCAGAGAACCCACGTTGTTAGGGAACTCACCCTTCTCAACGAGGCGGCCCTCGTGTAATCTCACGGAGGCCCCATTCGAGGGTCTCCCTGTCGCACGACCCCAGGTTTCCGGAGTAACCGGACGGGGAACAGAGCGGCAACTCCAGACGTTGGACCATTCGGCGCTTCTGACTCATGTCACCTGAAGCATGTCGAGCGTCCATGTCCCGAAATTGTTCGAAACCAATCAAGGTGGGTGTTCCATGGCTCAGGTACGTCGGCAGGCAAACCTCCCTCGTCCCAGCTGGGGCTGGCAGGACGCCGCGGCGTGCCGGGGGGAAGACCTCGTCCTCTTCTTCGGTCCCGACGGCGAGCGTCAGCCCGAGCGCGAGATCCGCGAACGCAAGGCCAAGCAGATCTGCATGGGCTGCCCCGTCCGCTCGGACTGCCTGGACTACGCGGTGTCCCGGCCCGAGAAGTACGGCACGTGGGGCGGACTCAACGAAGACGAGCGCGCATCCGAGCGCCGTCGCCGGATGCGTCGCGCCAACGCCGCCTAGCCGGCCGTCGCGCCGGCGGCCAGGCCGCTCGAACGCTCCCATCGCGCACCCCGGCACGCCACCGAGAAACGTCACGGCCCCGCCCCGCGGGGCCGTTTGCGTTGCCCGCGTCCACTCCTCCCCCGCGGCTCCCGGATTTCGCCGCTTTACCGTAACGGGAGATGGCGCGTGGCCTTTTCCCGGACATTCGCACGATCCATTCCCGGCCACCGCGCCGGCGCGGCTCCTCGGCCCGCCTCCTCAGCCCGCCTCCCGCGGCCTCGCCAGCCAGGCGACCACGTCACCGTCGGTGAGCTGACCGAAGTCGAGGTACCACTGGCCGACCGCGTGGAAGTCCAGCGGCGCGGCGGGCACCACCAGCTCGTCCACCTCCGCCTCCAGCGACCCGACGGTCTCGGCGGCCGCCACCGGCACCGCGAGGACCAGCCGGGACGGCCCGCGCTCGCGGGTCGCCCGCACGGCCGCGCGGGCGGTGCCCCCGGTGGCGAGGCCGTCGTCCACGACCACGACCGGCCGCCCCGCCGTCTCCGGCAGCGGGCGGTCCCCCCGGTAGACCCGGACGCGGCGCTCCAGCTCGGCGCGCTCGGCGGCCACGATCGGCGCCACGTCGTCCTCGGTGAGGCCGAGCCGCCGCAGCAGCCCCGCGTCCAGCACCGGCGCGCCGCCCTCGGCGATCGCGCCGAGCCCGAGCTCGGGCTGCGGCGGGTAGCCGATCTTGCGGGTCACCAGGACGTCCAGCGAGCCGCGCAGGCGCCGCGCGACCGCGTGCCCGACCGGCACGCCGCCCCTCGGCAGCGCGAGCACCACCGCGCCGTCCAGGCCGAGCGGGACCAGCCACTCGGCGAGCACCTCTCCCGCCGCGAGCCGGTCGGAGTAGGGCAGTGACTTCCACCGCATAGGTGCACCCCCAGGCAATCGAGCACCTGAGGCAGTCCTACCCAGGATCCGGGCCCCGACCGGGCACCGGCCAGGGACCGGGGCGCGTCAGGAGGCGGCGGACCCGGCGGTCAGCCAGCGGAGCGGGTTGTCGCGCAGGACGCCCTCCAGCGTGGCCTCGTCGGCGCCCGCCGCGCGCAGGGCCGGCAGGAACACCTCGAAGAGGTAGCCGTAGCCCACGCCGCCGTTGCGGGCGACCTGGTCCATCCGCGAGACGCCCGTGCTCAGCAGCACGCGGTCGGCGTGCCCGGCCTCCAGCAGGTCCATGACGCCGCGGACGCGGGCGCCGATGGCCGCGTGGTCCTCGCCCGCCAGCCCGAGCGTCCCGAACGACACGTAGGCGCCGGTCTCGGCGATCTTGCGGTGCTGGCCCGGGTCGTCCACGCGGTCCTGCTGGCCGACGGCGACGCGGCCCGGCGCCAGCCCGGCCGCGGTGAGGATCTCCAGCTGCGCGACGCCCGCGCGGCCGTAGGTCGCCACCGACAGGCCCGAGTAGCGGGCGGCCTGGGCGGCGGCGCGCAGGCACGCCTCCTCCGCCTCGGTGGGCGCCTCGCCCCACGCGCCGATCTCGCCGATCACCCCGGGCAGCGAGTTCGTGCCGTCCAGCCCGAAGCCGATCTCGGCGAGCAGCCGCTCGGCGATCCGCTCGACCCCCGCCGTCTCCCCCGCCTCCAGCGCGGTGCGGACGAAGTCCGGGTGGAAGGGCTCGGTGAACACGCCCGTCCCGGCGACGACGGCCACCCGCGACCCGGCGCTGATCCGGGCGAGGCCGGCGGCGTCGCGGCCCATCCCCGAGCAGCTCAGGTCGACGACCAGGCCGAGGCCCGCCGCGGCGCGCAGGTCCGACAGCTCCCGCGTGACGGCCTTCTCCTCGTCCAGCCACCGGTAGGGGTCGGCCTCGGCCAGCTTGGGCCGCGACGGCCAGCGCAGGTCCATCCGCAGGTGCTCGTGGGTGAGCACCGGCCCGGTGATGTCGGACGCCGCGATCGTGCCGGTCACGGTCCGCAGCCGGCCGGTCTTCTCACGAGGGGTCATGTCACGCGAGGTTACGACATGTTTAATCCATTCAGGACGACCCCGGACATAGTTTTTACCCGCGGCCGTCGCCCTCGGCCGCGATGCGCTCCTCCAGCCCGTCCGGCTCCTCCAGCCCGTCCGGCTCGGCCCGCCCGTCCGGCTCGGCCCGCCCGTCCCGGACGGCGCGGGCCCGCGCGGTCCCGGCGCTCGGCCACAGCCGGTCGATCTCGGCGTTCAGCGCGGCGCCGATCAGCACCGCGAGCGCCGCCACGTACAGCCAGGCCAGGACGGCGATCGCGGCCGACAGCGACCCGTACACCGACACGCCGCTCAGCGAGCCGGTCAGGTAGAGCCGGAGCGTGACGCTGCCGAGGATCCACATCAGCAGGGCGACGACCGCGCCCGGCACCTCGCGCCACCAGGCCGTCCGCACCGGGACGCTCATGTGGTAGAGCGTCGCCAGGAACGCGACCGACAGGCCCACCACGACCGGCCAGTAGAACATCAGCACGAACCCGGCGCCCTCGGGCAGCGCGTCCCGCACCAGCGCGGGCCCCGCCACCAGCAGCGGGATCAGGATCAGCATGACCAGCAGGCCGACGAGGTAGAGGAAGAACGCGCGCAGCCGGGTGCGGATCACGCCGCGGATGCCCGACAGCCCGTAGGCGATCGTGATCGTGTCGACGTAGACGTTGGTGGCCCGCGAGCCCGCCCACAGCGAGATCAGGAAGCTGACCGAGACGATGTCGGGGCTGCCGCCCTTGATCACGTCGTCGATCAGCGGCACGACGACCGACTTGACCGCGTCGTCGGTCAGCACGGTCCGGGCGTGCTGGATCAGCCAGGCCCGGACGTCGGCGACGGTGTCGGCGCCGAGCGCGCCCCGGAAGTGGCCCATCGTGCCGATCAGCCCGATGACCAGCGGCGGCAGCGACAGCAGGGCGAAGAACGCCGCCTCGGCCGCCAGGCCCGTGACGCGGTACCGGAACGCGGCGACGGCCGTGCCGCGCGCGAGCAGCCACGCCGTCCGCGCCGCCGTGCGGGTCCACGCCCGGAGCGCCTCCCGGACGCGCCTGAGCGGCCCCCTGAACGGCGCGCCGGTGCTGGGCGCCCTCGACGCGCCCGTGTCGGACTCGCCCGCGTCCGACGGCTCCTCGGGCGCGCCCCGGCGGGCGGGGTCCCCGGCCGGCGAGACGCCCGCGGCGTCGGGGACGGTGGTCACACCACCCCACCGTAGAGCGTTACCTGCCCGGTACATTCCGCATCGCCCATTTCAGTGATCCACTCCGCGCGTGGCGTGCCGACCGCCCCCCGTCGCCCGAACCGTCCCCCGACCGCTTCGGGGGGCCTCCCGGCCCTCCGTTGTACATCCTCGCGCCCATACCCCCTTCGACGTCCCGGAACGTCGGCCGGCCCATGATCGTTTCGAGCGCCGCGGCCGGGGTCCGAGCATCGCGGTCCGTCGGTGACAATGGAAGGGTGATATGCCAGTCGTGCCGGGATCGCCACCACGGGCAGTGCCGTGGCGGGTCGTGGTGCGACTGCCAGCACCTGCCCTCCCCCGCCGCGACCGCGGGCGGCGCCGCCCCGTCCGACCTCGGCGGGGAGCCCGGCCGGCCGGGTACCGGCGACGCCCCCGCACCGGAGCCCCGGGTGAACTGGAGACGGCAGGGATGACTCTTCTCACGTGCGCCGACGCCGGGCGTAACTGGACAGCCCGCGAGACGTCGTGTCAAAGTCTAGGCATGACTGCTGCGGATCCGTTGCTGGCGAAACGCCGGCACGTCGACTTCCTGCGCGTCCGCAGCGCGATCTGTCGCTGACGCCCCGACCACGCCCTGCTCGACGGGCGCGTGGTGCATCGGCGTCATCCCTGGCATCACCCTGCTCAGTGCCGAGCCGGCTGTCCCACACCGCCGGTGCGCTACGCGTCCCTCACCACCACAGATGAGGACGCGCGCCGTGCCACCCGCGATCAAGCGCAAGAAGAAGGGCGAGGGCCAGTGGGCCCTCGGCTACCGGGAACCGCTCAACAAGAACGAGGAGAACAAGAAGAACGACGACGGGCTCAACGTCCGCCGCCGGATCATCGACGTCTACTCCAAGGCCGGCTTCGACTCCATCGACCCGGCGGACCTGCGCGGAAGGTTCCGCTGGTTCGGGCTCTACACGCAGCGCAGGCCCGGCATCGACGGCGGCAAGACCGGCGCGCTCCCCGACGAGGAGCTCGACGACCGCTACTTCATGATGCGGATCCGGATCGACGGCGGCCAGCTCAGCGGCGCCCAGCTGAGCACGATCGCCGACATCTCCACCCGGTACGCGCGCGGGACCGCCGACATCACCGACCGCCAGAACGTCCAGCTCCACTGGGTCCGGATCGAGGACGTCCCCGCGATCTGGGAGGCCCTGGAGGCCGTCGGGCTGCACACGATGGAGGCGTGCGGCGACACCCCGCGCACGATCATCGGCTGCCCGCTCGCCGGGATCGCCGCCGACGAGATCATCGACGCGACGCCGCAGCTGCGCGACATCCACGACCGCTACATCGGCTCGCCGGAGTTCTCGAACCTGCCGCGCAAGTTCAAGACGGCGCTGTCGGGCTGCACCTCGCACTGCACCGTCCACGAGATCAACGACATCGCCTTCGTCGGCGTGGTGAACGAGGCGGGCGCGACCGGCTACCAGCTCTTCGTCGGCGGCGGGCTGTCCACGAACCCGATGTTCGCCAAGAGCCTCGGCGTGTTCGTCAAGCCCGAGCAGGCGCACGAGGTGTGGCACGGCGTCACCTCGATCTTCCGCGACTACGGCTACCGGCGGCTGCGCAGCCGCGCCCGGCTGAAGTTCCTGATGAACGACTGGGGCCCGGAGAGGTTCCGCGAGGTGCTGGAGAAGGAGTACCTCGGGTACGCGCTGCCGGACGGCCCCGAGCCGGACGCGCCGAAGGAGCGCCGCGACCACGTCGGCATCCACCCGCAGCAGGACGGGAACTTCTACGTCGGCTTCGCGCCGCGCGTCGGCCGGGTCAACGGCGAGCTGCTCGGCGCCATCGGCGCGCTGGCCGCCCGCTACGGCTCGGGCCGCGTCCGCACGACGATCGAGCAGAAGCTGGTCATCCTGGACGTCCCGGAGGAGAACACCGAGGCGCTCGCGGACGCCCTCGCCGAGCACGACCTCCAGGTGCGCCCCTCCACGTTCCGGCGCCAGATGATGGCCTGCACGGGCATCGAGTACTGCAAGCTCGCGATCGTCGAGACCAAGCAGCGCTCGATGGACCTCATGGACGAGCTGGAGAAGCGCCTCCCGGACTTCGACCAGCCGCTCACCATCAACGTCAACGGCTGCCCGAACGCCTGCGCCCGCATCCAGGTCGCCGACATCGGCCTCAAGGGCCAGCTCGTCGTGGACGAGAACGGCGACCAGGTCGAGGGCTTCCAGATCCACCTGGGCGGGCAGCTCGGAGCCACGTTCGGCAAGAAGGTCCGCGGGCTGAAGACCACCTCGGCGGGCCTCACCGACTACGTCGAGCGGGTGGTCCGCCGGTTCGACGAGCAGCGCGCCGACGGCGAGAGGTTCGCCGACTGGGTGCGCCGTGCCGACGAAGCCGATCTGAAGTAGCGGAGGGCAGCGGAAATGAGCGAACGTGCCGCGCCGTTCTACTGCCCGTACTGCGGTGAGGAGAACCTGGAGCCCCTCGCGGAGACCGGGGCCTGGTTCTGCCACGACTGCGTCCGTTCCTTCTCGTTGAAGTTCCTCGGTGTTGGAGCGCCCCAGACACGCAAGGAGATCCCTCGGTGACTCTTCTGGAGACCGACAGACCCACACTCGATCTTGAGGACATCGTCGCGTCCGCCGCCGCGGCCCTGGAGGGCGCGCCCACGCTGGAGGTCATCCGGTGGGCGTCGGCGACGTTCGGCGACCGGATCTGCCTGACCTCGTCCATGTCGGACGCGGCGCTGATCCACCTGGTGTCGAAGGTGAAGCCCGGCATCGACGTGCTGTTCGTCGACACCGGCTACCACTTCGCCGAGACGATCGGGACCCGGGACGCGGTGGAGGCCGTCTACCCGGTGAACGTGATCAACGTGACGCCCTCCCGGACGGTCGCCGAGCAGGAGGCCGCGCTCGGCCCGCGCCTGTTCGGCCGCAACCCCGACCTGTGCTGCCACCTGCGCAAGGTCGAGCCGCTCGGCCGCGCGCTGGAGGGCTACATGGCCTGGTTCAGCGGCATCCGCCGGGACGAGACCGCGAGCCGCCGCGACCGCCGCGTCGTCGAGTGGGACCGCAAGCGCGGGATGGTCAAGGTCAACCCCATCCTGGACTGGTCCCAGGAGGACATGGACAACTACATCGAGGACAACGGCGTGCTGGTCAACCCGCTGCACTACGACGACTACCCCTCGATCGGGTGCGCGCCGTGCACGTCCCCCGTCGCGCCGGGCGAGGACCCGCGCAGCGGGCGCTGGGCCGGGATGGGCAAGACCGAATGCGGCATCCACCTGTGAGCACCCCCCTGGTGGCGGTGGCGCACGGCAGCAGGGACCCGCGCGCCGCCGCGACGGTCGCGGGCCTCATGGACGCCGTCCGGGCGCTGCGTCCCGGCGTGCCCGTCCACGCCTCGTTCCTGGACCACGCGCCGCCCGCCCCCGGACGGGTGCTGGACGGCCTGGCCCGCGACGGCGCGGACGCGGCGGTCGTCCTGCCGCTCCTGCTCACCGCCGCCTACCACAGCAAGACCGATGTCCCGGGCGTGCTGGCGCGGGCGCGGAACCGGCATCCGCGCCTGCGGACCCGCACCGCCGCCACGCTGGGCCCGCACCCGCTGCTGATGGACGCGCTGGAGCGGCGCCTCACCGAGGCGGGGGTGCCGCCGGGCGACCCGGACACGGCGGTCGTGCTGGTGTCGGCGGGCTCCTCGGACGCCGCCGCGAACGCGACGATCCGGCGGCTGGCGCGGGAGTGGCGGTCACGGGGCTGGTGGGACGCGGTCCCGGCGTTCGCTTCGGCGTCGCGCCCGTCCCCGGCGGAGGCCGTGGCGGCGCTCCGCGCGGCGGGGGCGCCGCGCGTGGCCGTCGCGTCCTACATCCTCGCGCCGGGCCACTTCGCCGACAAGGTCCGCGCGGAGTCGCTCGCGGCGGGCGCGGACGCGGTGTCGCCGGTGCTCGGGGCGGCCCCGGAGGTCGCCGAGCTGGTCGTCCACCGGTACACCGAGGCGCTCGCCGCCCAGGCGGAGCCCACCGCCGTCTGACCCCTCAGGTGCTGCGGTCCTTCCACCAGGAGGCGATCGCGCGGCGCAGCGGCGCGTGGTGCTCGTCGTCCACGATCTTGACATCGCCCATGATCGCGTGGGCGACCACATGGACGACGGGGACCCGCGCGCCGGGCCGGGGCTCGCGGACCGCGACCCGCCGGTCGCCCATGACGGCGCGGCCGCTCAGCTCGACGGTCACCCCGTCCGGCACGATGATCTTGATGTCGCCCATCACGGCGGTGGCGTAGACGGTGACCTCGCCGGTGGGGACCTGCGCGCCGCGCAGGTCCAACTCGACGTCGCCCATCACCGACACGGCCTCCAGGCGCTCGTCGATGCGGCCGACGATGCGCTCCTTGCAGTCCCCCATGATCGCGCTGAACTTGCGCTTGACCTGCACGGGTGCCGGATTGGCTCCGGGCGCGCCCATGCCGGGCAGGTCACGGGTGATCAGCTCCAGGTCACCGCGCGTGACCGCGGCGTAGGCCGCCTCGGACCGCTCGGTCAGCTCCTCGAAGGTCAGCCGGCCCTCCACCGAGGCGACGCGCAGCCGCTCGACCACGGCCTCCCGCTCGGCGTCCGACGCCCGGACCACGCCCACCCCGGGCACCGCCGCGGGATCCACACCGGGCCCGCCCGCGGTCTCCGGCACCGCGGCGGGACGGGGCTCCTTCCGCAGGTCGGCGGGGCGGCGTTCCGGCGGTCGCCCCGGCTGCGGACTGGACTGACTCATGTTTCCGAAGGTATGCCTTCGAGCCTCGCGGGCAATCAGCCGCGCGGACGAGATCACCCCACCACTTCAGGAGGATGCCCCCGGGAGGCCGGTCGGGGGCACGGCCGGCACCCGTTCCGAACGGCATTCTGTATCGTTCTCCGTGACACCCCGCATACCCGGAGGGAGCACCGTGACCCACGAGGTCCTCAACCAGGTCCCCCCGCTCGCCGGCCACGACGTGGCCGACGACGCCGTGCTGCTGGACGGCCTGGAGCGCGAGGGCGCGGGCTGGGCCGTGCCCGAGGTGCGCGGGCTGGGCCGCCTGGCGGGCACCGGGCACGCGCAGGAGCAGGGCCGCCTCGCCAACGAGCACCCGCCCGTCCTGCGGACGCACGACCGCTTCGGCAACCGCGTCGACGAGGTCGAGTTCCACCCGGCGTGGCACGAGCTGATGACGGTCGCGGTGACCCACGGCCTGCACGGCTCCGCGTGGGCCGATCCCCGTCCCGGCGCGCACGTCGCCCGCGCCGCCAAGTTCTACGTCTGGCGGGTGGACGCGGGCCACGGCTGCCCGATCTCGATGACCTACGCGTCCGTCCCGGCCCTGCGGCAGGCACCGGAGCTGGCCGCCCGGTACGAGCCGCTGCTGGCCCGCCCGGAGTACGACTTCGGCCTCCGCGCCCCGCTGACCAAGAACGCGCTGCTGGCCGGGATGTCGATGACCGAGAAGCAGGGCGGCTCGGACGTGCGCGCGAACACGACCGAGGCGTCCCCGCTGCCGGACGGCACCTACCGCCTCACCGGCCACAAGTGGTTCACCAGCGCCCCGATGTGCGACGTGTTCCTGACCCTCGCGCAGGCCCCGGACGGCCTCACCTGCTTCCTCGTCCCCCGCGTCCTCCCGGACGGGGCGCTCAACCCGCTGCGCCTGATGCGGCTCAAGGACAAGCTCGGCAACCGCTCCAACGCCTCGGCCGAGATCGAGTACGAGGGCGCGCTCGCCTGGCGCGTCGGCGCCGAGGGACGCGGCGTCCGCACGATCATCGAGATGGTCAACATGACCCGGCTCGACTGCGTCATCGGCGCCGCGTCGGGGATGCGCCAGGGCGTCGCCGCGGCCGCCCACCACGCCGCGCACCGCAAGGCGTTCGGCGGATACCTCGCGGACCAGCCCCTGATGCGCAACGTCCTGGCGGACCTGGCGATCGAGTCCGAGGCGGCGACCCTCCTCATGACCCGGCTGGCGGGCGCCACCGACCGCTCCGTCCGAGGCGACGGGACGGAAACGGCGTTCAAGCGCCTGGCGCTGGCGGTCGGCAAGTACTGGGTCTGCAAGCGCTGGCCCGCCCACACGGCCGAGGCCCTGGAATGCCTGGGCGGCAACGGCTACGTCGAGGAGTCGGGCATGCCCCGCCTCTTCCGCGAATCCCCCCTGAACTCGATCTGGGAGGGCTCCGGCAACGTGGCCGCCCTGGACCTCCTCCGAGCCCTGCGCGACCCGCGAACACTGGAGACGTTCTTCGACGAGGTCGCCCTCTCCCAAGGAGCCGACAAGCGCCTGGACGCGGCCGTCAAGGACGCCAGGGAAAGCCTCACCGACACCGCGACGATCGAGTACCGCGCCCGCCGGGTGGCCGAGGGCCTGGCACTGGTCCTCCAGGCGTCGCTGCTGGTCAGGCACGGCCACCCGGCCGTCGCCGACGCCTTCTGCGCCACCCGCCTGGCCGGCGACCGGGGCGGCGCCTTCGGCACCCTCCCGCCGGGCCTGGACCTGGCCCCGATCATCGACCGCGCCACCCCGAAGATCGGCTGACCCCTGCTCCACCATCGGCGTCCGGAGTCTCCCGAGCCACGCGACAACCGACCCAGCGAGATCATTCCCGCGCCGGGTGACCACGGAGCCTGGGTCGTGCCGGTAGGTGTGTTCAGGGGGCGTCTGGTTTGCGGGCGGTGAGCAGGCGGGTCGGTACCCACGGACTGCCCCACCACGCGCGCCAGCCGAGGCTGCGCACGCGGATGTCCTGGGCGTCCAGCCGGGCCAGCACGGCTGCGTACTCGCGGGGGGTCCGCCCCAGGTCGGCGATCAGCAGGCGGCCGCCCGGACGCAGCACCCGGTACGCCTCGGCGATCGCTTGGGCGCGGGTGTGCGCGCCGAAGATGGTGTGCACCGTCAGGCTGGACCCGACCAGGTCGAAGCTCGCCTCCGCGTACGGGAGCCTGCGCAGGTCGCCCCCGTGCACGTGGACGCGGTCGGCGACGCCTTCGGCACGGGCGTTGCGCAGGGTCGCCGCCGGGGAATTGCCGGACTGGTGCAGTCCGCGCCACAGGTCCACGCCGACCGCCCGGCCCCGCGGGAGGCGCCGGGCCGCGGCCACCAGGACGGCGCCACGGCCGCAGCCGAGGTCGAGCAGCCGTTCGTCGCCACGCAGGTCGAGCTCGTCCAGCACGTCCCGCCAGACCAGGAACTTGCCGCGCAGTGAGGTGTGCAGGCTCAGGGCCAGGCATCCCGCCAGCAGGGTGCCCGCGAGCAGCGCGGGCAGCGCGGCGACCAGATCGACGGTGACCGCCATCACCAGCCCGGTCACCCAGAACCCCACCACGACCAGGCCCACGAAGCTGAACCCGTAGGGCGCATCCACCCCGTACCGCGCGCCAGGCATCCCCATACTCTGCCACGAACCGGCCATTCGGGGGGCGGCTACGACGCACTGTTCCACCGCCGCCCCGGCTCGCCGCTGAATACCCGACACCGAGATGACGCCGCCTTGGTCTTCAGCTGTAGACCAAGGCCGGGACGTCGCGCCGCGCGTGGCACGGCAGCCGTTGATTTACCTGAAACGGCCCGGCGGGCGGAGCCGGTTCAACAGTTCGTTCCACCCGGTTCCCACAGCCAGGGGTACTGCCGGCGCAGAATGCCGATGACGCTGCGGCTCTGCCGCCGCAGATCGGCCCACTCCCGCGCAGAGAAGGGCGCTTCGCGCGACCAAAGCGCGCTCGGCCCCTCGGTCATCTCGGCCAAGATTCGATCGATCTTGTTGAGCTCCTCCAGAAGAGCCGCATCAGCGGGCCGCGACGCAAGATGTTGGCCGGCGCCCCGGTACACGTCGTCGAACATCAGCGCCAACTCGTCGACACCCACACGTTCCGCGGTCACATAGGCGACCTGCTCTTCCGCATCCCGCCCCAGCCACCGCAGAGCATGAAGCAGCGGCCGAAGATAAGGGGCGTCGCAATCCCCGTGCGCTTCATCCACCTGGCAAGACCTCCCGGGTCACCACTTTATGACCGGGAGTCTCGCGAGCGCGTGGGACCGGGGGCCTGGGGGCGGGCTGGGCGGGGGTCGGCGCGCGGCGGGCGAGGGCGCGGCCGTCCGCCAGGGGCTCCCCCGCCGACCGCGCCGGGAGCGAGGTCCGCGCCCGCCGCGTCGTGGAGCCTTCCTGCCGGCCGCGCCCCCCGCCGGACGGTGGGTCAGTGGGCGGCCTCGTACTGCTCGATCACGGTCGCGGGGATCCGGCCGCGGTCGTTGACCTTGATGCCGGCGGACCGGGCCCACTCGCGGATCTCGGCGCTGCGCTCGCGGTTGCCGGCCCCGCGGCCGGCGCCTCTGCGGGCGCCGACGGCGCGGGCACGGCGGGCATTGTCCTTGTAGGGCGCGAACGCCTTGCGTAGTTTGGCCGCGTTCTTCTTGTTCAGATCAATTTCATACGACCGGCCGTCGAGGGCGAAGGAGACGGTTTCCTCCGCCGCCCCGCCGTCGAGGTCGTCAACCAGGAGAACCTGGACCTTCTGCGCCATGAGCAACTTCCTCCCACTCGGTTTCTCAGTTCGAGAGTAGCCGATGATAGGCGAGCTTTCCCAATTGCAACAGCCTTACGCCGATGAACGCGCGGAGTTCACTTACCGCAGTTCCTCGGCCGGGCGCCCGTGAAGCAACCGATATGCCCGGAAAGCCCGGCCCCCAGGGCTGTGCGGGGCCCTGACGAGGGCGTTCAGGTGCGGGAGAACTCCAGGCGGAGATTGTCCTTCTCGCTGAGCACCATCACCGCGCCGCCAGGTGCCCAGCTGTCGGAGACCAGAAAATAATGGCCTCCGGCATGGGCGAGCAGGCGCAGGCCGCCATACCGGTAGCCGTAGGCGGCGTTCTTGCCCGGAAGCTCGGTCTCGGTCACCCCGGGGGCGGCCAGGAACAAACGCTTTGGGCTGTAGACGGTGACCTCGTTCTGCCGGTGAATGCCCGTGATGAGCTTGTCGGCGAGGGCATTGCCTTGCAGGGTCGCGTAGTTGGAGGTCCCCCAGAAGAGCATCACCACGACGGCGACCGCGACGAAAGCGCGCAGCAGCGGCTCCTTGTCGGCGGGCGAAGTCCCGCGCAACTGCGTGCCGTAGAAAGTGAGCAGCAGGCCCGCGCCGATACTGAGCGGCCAGGCGACGTAGGCGAACTCCCGCCCGCCGTCCAGGGCGAGGGCGCGGGCGGTGAACCCGAGCGCGTAGACCGCGAGCGGGAGCGCGAGCCAGCTCACCGAGAGGAACCCGAGCGCGCGGCGGACGAGGCGGTCCCGCGTCCCCCGGTCGCGGACCCTCGGGGCGAGCACGCGGTCGACCTGGAGCCACACGAGCCCGCAGACGGCGACCAGCAGGAGCAGCACCAGGGCGGGACGGACGCTCCGCAGCAGGTAGTCGCGCACGGACTGGCCGAGGACGCTCTCCTCGATCCCCACCCGGTCGGCCATGACGTAGTTGCGCTGCCAGCCGAAGTACACCAGCAGCGCCGTCAGCACGGTGACGTTGGCGATCAGCCCGGCGAGCCAGCGCAGCACGCCGGGCCCGACCCCCTCCTGCTCAGGCGGGGGCTCGGGGGCCTCCTGGGTCAACTCGGCTCCGCCGAGGGGGACGGCTCGTCGGTGGGCGGCGGCGACCCGTCGGTGGGCGGGTCGTCGGGACTCACCTCGGGCGAGGGCGAGTCGGAGGTCCCCGTCCCGGGCTGGACGGCGGGGCAGTCGGCGAACGAGGACGGCGGCCGGTGCCGCAGCACGCTGCCCGCCACCGTGTAGAGCTGGCACTGGAACCAGTTGTCGTCGTATCCGGGCCACTCGTAGGACGCGAACTCGTTCAGCGCCGTCGCCCGGTCGCCCCTGCACAGCGCGATCCCGACCCGCAGGATCGTCTTGTCGCCCTCGTCGCTGAGGGTGCCGCCGCTCTCGCCGTAGGCGTCGTACTTCGCCTGGGCCCCGGCGCAGTCGCCCGCCCGGATCGCCATGTAGATCGCGCCGACCGCGACCGTGAGGCCGGGGTCGCCGCCCGGCAGGCTCCAGGGGTACTCCTTCGCACCGGAGCCGGAGCCGGAGCCCTGCCCTGAGCCGCCTCCCGCGCCGCCCTGGCCTGAGCCGGGCGCGCCGACCCCGGAGGGTCCGCCGGAGCGCGCCGGTGCCGTCTGCTCCGTCCCGGGGTCGTCGACCGCCCCGCAGCCGAGGACGAGCGACAGCGCACCCGCGACGGCGCCGATCCGGAGACCCCTCATGGCCACCGCCCCCGCCCCTGCGACATCCGTATTCCGGAGAGTAGTTCGTCCGACACGTCCGCGGCCGCGATGGCCGGAGCGGGACGCGGGGATGGCCGAACCGGGCCATGACGATCCCCGTGGCGGGATGGTTTCCCCGCGAGCGGGATACCCGGCCACGAGGCTCCGGGAGAAGCGATATGGACACGCGAGACATCCCCGACGACGTCCCGACCTCCGCCCGTGTCTACGGGTGGGCCCTCGGCGGCAAGGAGAACTACCAGGTCGATCGGGAGTTCGCGCTGAGGACGGCGCCCGCCTTCCCCCCGAGAGCGTCGACATCACCCGGCAGAACCGCCTCTTCCTGTACCGGGCCGTCCGCCACCTGGTCGTGGGGGCGGGCATCCGGCAGTTCCTCGACATGGGCTGCGGGCTCCCGGCCGACGCCAACGTCCACCAGGTCGATCGGGAGTTCGCGCCGGACGCCCGGGCCGTCTACGCCGGCATCGACCCCGTCGTCCTCGCGCACGCCCGCGCGCTGCTCGCCGGGGACGGCTCCACCGCGGTGATCACCGCCGACCTCCGCGACCAGGAGGCGGTCCTCGGCCATCCGGAGGTCGGCCGCCTGATCGACTTCGACGAGCCGCTCGCGGTGCCGTTCCTGTCGGTCGCCCACCACCTGCTGGACGCCGACGACCCGCGCCGCGTCCTGCGGACGGCGCTGGAGCGCGCCGCGCCCGGCAGCCACCTGGCGTTCTCGGAGATCGTCTGCTCCGACCCCGTCCGCGCCGCCGACCTCGACGCCCGGATGGGCGCCGCCGGGATCGCGTGGCAGACCCGCACCCGCGCGCAGGTCGACGCGCTCCTGGACGGCCTGGACCCGGTCGAGCCCGGCCTGGTCAACGTGGTCCACTGGCGTCCCGACCCGGGCCAGCCGCCGCCGGCGCCCGTGCCCGGCGAGCTGACCCCGTTCGTGGGCGCCTCCCGGATGGGACGGGACTTCCGCGAGTACGGCGGCGTCCTCCGCAAGCCCTGAGGCGCCCCGCCGACCCGGCGGCGTGCTGCGCGGAGAGCGCCACCCGCGACACTAAGCTGCACGTGAGGGGTGGAAAAGGTCGCGGACGGAGGTGGGCAGTTGGGGAGACGCCATGGTTCCCCGCTGACGATCCTGCCCTTCGCGATGATGGCGCTCGTCGCCGCCGTCGACCTGTCCGCCGGGCCCGGCGTGGGCTACCTGCCGCTGCTGTCGCTCGGCCCCGCGTTCGCGAGCCTGGCCGGGGGCGTGCGGCGGACGGCGTGGGTGGGCCTGTTCGCGATCGCGCTGTGCGCGGGGCTGGCGCGGCACGACGAGATCATCGGCACCCGCGCCGGCGACGCCACCTTCATCTCGGTCGTCGGCGTGACGGCCGCCGGGATGCTCGCCGCCGCCTACCGCGAGCGCAACGAGCGCGAGCTGGCCGACGTGCGGACGATCGCCGAGGTGGCGCAGCGGGTGCTGCTGCGCCCGATGCCGCGCCGGGTGGGGCCCGTCCGCGCGGCGGTCCGCTACCTGTCGGCGTCCGCCCGCGCGAGGATCGGCGGGGACCTGTACGAGGTGGTGATGACCGCCCAGGGCGTGCGGGTGATCGTCGGCGACGTCCAGGGCAAGGGGCTGGACGCGGTGGAGACGGCGGCGGTGGTGCTCGGGGCCTTCCGCGAGGCCGCCTACGACGAGCCGGGGCTGCCCGACGTCGCCGACCGGATCGAGCGGGCGCTGGCCCGGCAGCTCACCAGCGAGCAGTTCGTCACCGGGGTGCTCGCCGAACTCGACCCGGCGGGCCGGCTCACGCTGCTCAACCGCGGCCATCCCCCGCCGCTGCTCATCCGTTCCGGTCGCGCGGTGCAGGCGCTCGACCCGCCGGAGCCGGCCCCGCCGCTCGGCCTGTCGGGGCTCGTCGAGGAGCCCGCCGCGCCGTTCTCGGTGGGCTTCGCGCCCGGCGACCGGGTGCTGTTCTACACCGACGGGGTCGTGGAGGCGCGCAACGACCGGGGCGTGTTCTACCCGCTGGCCGAGCGCGCCGACCTCCTCGTCGGCGCCGATCCCGAGACGGCGCTGGACGCGCTCCAAGCGGATCTGCTCCGGTACGCGGGCAAGCCGCTCGACGACGACGCCGCGATGCTGATGCTGACCACGGAACCGTCCATCACCGCCTGACCGCGGGCGCCCCGGCGGGGGTGAATCCGGCCCGCCCGCACGGCCTTTTCGACGCGTACTGAAAGCGCGCTGAAATTCCGATCATTGACACAACGCGGCGCCCGTCATGATCCTTGGGACCGGCACGACACGCCCCCCGCCACGTGCCACGGCAAGCGCGCGCATGCCGACCGCTCCGCCCCCGCCAAGGAGTAGCCCCATGCCGCGTCGAAGCATGCTCACGTGTGCCGCGCTAGCCACCCTCACGGTGGCTCCGGTGGCCGTCCCCGCCGCCGGAGCCACCGCTCCCGCCGCCGCGATGCCCCCGGGCGAGAAGCCGCCCGCGGCCGCCGCGTCCCCGGCCTCCCCCAGCCCGGACGCGCCCAAGAGCGGGACCGTCACCGAGGCCCGGCCGTTCACCCGCGGCGCCGGGGGCGCGAAGGCCGCCCGCGCCTTCCGCGAACTGCACGGCATGCGGGTGCGGCGCGAGCAGCTCCACCATTTCTGGGGCGTCGAGCCGACCGCCGCGAGCCACGACGGGATGATGGCGACGCAGAGCGTCGACACCTCCTACCGGGTGTCCAACAGCGCCGACTTCACCTACACGCCCACCATCAAGGCCGCCGGGTCCTGCATGGAGGTCACGACCGTCTATTCGCAGGCCGTCGGGAACGAGATCTGGGCGTGGGACTGGTGCGGCGGCAACGGGCCCGCCAAAGAGATCAAGATGGACGCCGCCTTCCTGCAGACCTACACCCAGGTCGTGAACGGCCATCCCGCCTACAACATCCAGCTCGTCAGGACCGGCACGAGCGGGAACGCGTGGTCGGCGTACCTCTACAACTACAAGACGGCCAGTTGGAGCCTGTTCTACAGCAAGTCGGGAACCGACACGAGCCAGCTCACCTACGGCTGGGACATCTTCGAGGTGTACGCCAGCCGCAACGCCTCCACCGGGAACGCCTACTACTGCGCCGAGGCCAAGAACGTCGTCTTCGAGAGCAGTGCCATCCAGCTCCGGCAGAACGGCGCGTGGCGTCCGGCGGGAGCGTCGGACTCCCCCTGGCAGCCCTACACCGACCCGAACCCGCGCGACTACTGGTGCCCGACGCTGAAGTTCGTGCGCGCGGGCGCGAACGACCACTGGATCGTGCGGCAGTAGCGGCGGCCGCGGCGACCCGACCAGCCCTTGTTCACGGATTTGTTAGGAAAGTGTCCTGACCGGCGCGGATACGAGCGGTAGGTGAGGAGGCGGCTACGCACGGGCCCGCCGGGGCGAGCCGGAAGCGCGAATTGATCGTAGGCTGAAGGCCATGCCCGACGGTCGCCCCCCATGCGCGTGCGTGATCTGCCACGACCACGGCGACCGCGACCGGCTCGACAACTTCCGCCTCCGCACGATCGTGCACATCACCCAGTACGGGTGGAGCGTCGTCCTCGTCCACCCGGAGGGGGACGTCCCGGGCTGGGCGTACACGATCGGGCTGTGGCACAGCCACCGCTCCCCCGAGCTGGCGATGTTCGGCGGCGACGTGTACGAGACGGAGGAGACGCTCAACGCCCTCGGCCGGCGCGCCGCCGACGGCGCGGAGCCCTCCAACGGCGAGCGGCGCGACGACGTCGTCCGGGGGCGCCCGGCGGCGTTCCGGGCCGTGGACACCCGCTGGTACGACGCGCTGTTCTCCGGGGCGGTCACGTTCTACCGGCAGCCTCCGCTGCCGTTCCTCCAGGTCGTCTGGCCCAACCCCGAGGGCCTGTACCCCTGGCAGCCGGGGACCGAGCTGGAGTTCCGGCGCGCGCAGCCGTGGCTGTGGCTGGCGCCGTCGCAGCACTCCCCGGGCGTCTGGACCCGCCGGCTGCGCGCCACGGGGCTCTGACCGGCCCGTTCGGGACGCCGTACGCCGTAGGATCGGCCGGGTGTTCGGGCCGATCGCCGAGACCATCAGCACGCCGCGCCTCGTCCTGGAGCCGCTGGCGGTCCACCACGCGGCCGAGATGGCCCCGGTGCTGGACGACCCGCGCCTGCACCGCTACATCGGCGGCGAGCCCCTGACCGGCGAGGAGCTGCGCGCGCGGTACGAGCACCTCGTGGCGGGCCCGGCGCCGTTCCACCAGGAGGGCTGGCTCAACTGGGTCGTGCGCCGCGTCCGGGACGGGCAGGCCGTGGGCTACGTCCAGGCGACCGTGACGCCCGCGCGCCCCGGCTACACCGTGGCGGCCCCGGCGGACGGCTCGACGGTCACGCCGTCGGCCGCGCGCAACGCCGCGTCGGTCGCGTGGGTGATCGGCATGCCCTACCAGGGGTTCGGCTTCGCGACCGAGGCGGCGCGGGCGCTGGTGGGCTGGCTGCTCGCGCACGGCGCCGCCGAGATCGTCGCCTCGATCCATCCGGACAACGCCGCGTCGGCCGCGGTGGCGGCGCGGCTCGGGCTGCGGCCCACCGCCGAGACCGACGAGGACGAGATCGTCTGGCGTCTCCCCTATGGAGTGCCGCCGCGCGGGTAGGGCGGGTACGTCAGAATCGATCGGCGACGCCGAGTGGCGAGGGGGGCGCATGGAAGAGGCCGCGCGGGAGGTATGGCCCGGGGACGCGTATCCGCTGGGCGCCACCTGGGACGGCGCGGGCACGAACTTCGCCCTGTTCTCCGAGGTGGCGGAGCGGGTCGAGCTGTGCCTGTTCGACTCCGAGGGCGCCGAGGTGCGGCGCGACCTGCCCGAGGTGGACGGACTCGTCTGGCACGGGTACCTGCCGGGCGTCGGCCCCGGGCAGCGGTACGGGTACCGGGTGCACGGCCCGTACGAGCCCGGCGAGGGTCACCGCTGCAACCCGGCGAAGCTGCTGCTCGACCCCTACGGCAAGGCCGTGGACGGCGCGCTGCGGTGGCACGAGTCGCTGTTCTCCTACCGCTTCGCCGAGCCGGCGGCGCTCAACGAGGACGACAGCGCCCCCTACATGCCGAAGAACGTGGTGGTCAACCCGTTCTTCGACTGGGGCGACGACCGGCCGCCGCGCACCCCCTACCACGAGAGCGTCATCTACGAGGCGCACGTCAAGGGCCTGACCAAGCTGCATCCGGAGATCCCGGAGGACCTGCGCGGCACCTACGCGGGCCTCGCGCACCCGGTGATGATCGAGCATCTGCTCGGCCTCGGCGTGACGGCGGTCGAGCTGATGCCGGTGCACCAGTCGGTGCCCGAGCACGCGCTGGTGGCGCGGGGCCTCGGCAACTACTGGGGCTACAACACGATCGGGTTCCTGGCGCCGCACAACGGCTACGCCTCGGCCGGCAGCGGCGGGGAGCAGGTGGCGGAGTTCAAGGCGATGGTCCGCGCGCTGCACGCGGCGGGCATCGAGGTGATCCTGGACGTCGTCTACAACCACACCGCCGAGGGCGACCACCTCGGCCCGACGCTGTCGTTCCGGGGCATCGACAACGCCTCCTACTACCGGCTGCGCGACGACGACCGCCGCTACCACCTCGACTACACCGGCTGCGGCAACTCGCTGCACGTCCGCAACCCGCACGCGCTCCAGCTCATCATGGACTCGCTGCGGTACTGGATCCTGGAGATGCACGTGGACGGGTTCCGCTTCGACCTGGCCTCGGCGCTGGCGCGGGAGCTGCACGACGTGGACCGGCTGTCGACGTTCTTCGACCTCGTCCAGCAGGACCCGGTCGTCTCGCAGGTCAAGCTGATCGCCGAGCCGTGGGACGTGGGCGAGGGCGGCTACCAGGTCGGCAACTTCCCGCCGCTGTGGACGGAGTGGAACGGCCAGTACCGCGACACCGTCCGCGACTTCTGGCGCGGCTCGTACGCGACGATGCCGGAGTTCGCGTCCCGGCTGACCGGCTCGTCGGACCTGTACGAGCACAGCGCGCGGCGGCCGTTCGCGTCCATCAACTTCGTGACCTGCCACGACGGGTTCACGCTCGCCGACCTCGTCGGCTACGACCACAAGCACAACGAGGCCAACGGCGAGGACAACCGGGACGGCACCGACGACAACCGGTCGTGGAACTGCGGCGCCGAGGGCCCCACCCGCGACCCGGCCGTGCTGGAGCTGCGGGCGCGGCAGCGCCGCAACCTCCTCGCGACGCTGTTCCTGTCGCAGGGCGTGCCGATGCTCTCGCACGGCGACGAGATGCGCCGCACGCAGCAGGGCAACAACAACGCCTACTGCCAGGACAACGAGATCTCCTGGGTGCACTGGGACGATCCCGGCGACATGGAGTTCGTGCGGACGCTCTCGCTGCTGCGCCGCGACCACCCGGTGTTCCGTCGGCGCCGGTTCTTCACCGGGACCGGCACCGGCGCCGCCGCCGACATCGCCTGGCTGACCCCGGCGGGCGAGGAGATGACCGAGCACGACTGGCAGGCCGGGTTCGCCAAGTCGCTCGGCGTGTTCCTCAACGGCGACGCGATCACCGAGCCCGACCCGCACGGGCGCCGCGTCCGCGACGACTCCTTCCTGCTGCTGGTCAACGCGGGTCCGGACGCGGTCGGGTTCACCGTGCCCGGCGGCGAGTACGGCGAGCGCTGGGAGTTCGTCCTGGACACGGCCGAGCCGGACGCGGCGGGCGAGCGCCCGAGCGTCAAGGCGCGCGACGACCTGCGCGTCCCCGGCCGCTCGCTGCTCGTCCTGCGCCGCCTCGGCTGAACCCGCTCACCTGGCCTGGACGATGACGGTGAGGAACACGAGGACGACGGTCACGGCGGCGACCGCCCCGTGCACGGCGACGGCGGTGGCCGGGAACGCCTGCTCGGCGCCCCGCGCGTGCCGCCCGCCGCGTCCGACGAGCCAGCGGGTGAACAGCATGAAGCCCTGGAAGGCGACGACGAGCAGCGCGGCGAACGCCCCCCAGGCGTACCAGGCGGTGCCGGTGAACAGGTAGGCGATCCAGGCGGCGAGCCCGGCCACGGCGGCCAGGGGGTGCCCCACGACGACCAGGATCGGGAACCGGGTGACCTTCGTCGACCGGCCGCCGTTCGCCATCCAGACGACCAGCAGGTAGCCGCCCACCGCCGCGGCGAGGACCCACGCGGTGAGCGCAGCGAACTCCACGTCCGCTCCCTTCGGTGCGGTTCTCGTTCCCCGTGGCCCGAGGTCCCAGTGTGACGCGGCGGGCACACCTCCATGACTGATTCGTACAGATTGCCGCACACTGCGTCACGCGGCCCGTCAGGGAGATGACGGCCCGGGCGGTAACTTGTGTCCTCTATGGACACCTTGGAGACCTTGCGAACGCTGTCGCCGCTGCCGGGCCCGGTCGACCTCGCCGAGCGCTACGCCCCGCCCGAACGGGGCCGCCACCTGAGGGCCAACATGGTGGCCGGGCTGGACGGCGCCGCGCAGCGCGCCGGGCTCAGCGGCGGCCTCGGCAACGCCGCCGACCGGTTCCTGTTCTCGCTGCTGCGCGGGCTCGCGGACGTGGTGATCGTCGGCGCCGGGACCGTGCGGGCCGAGGGCTACGGCCCGGTCCGTCCGGGCGAGGGCTGGGGCGGCCTGCGCGAGGGAAGGTCCGCCGTGCCGCCGCTGGCGGTCATCTCCCGCACGCTCGACCTGGACTTCGACGCGCCCGTGTTCACCGAGGCGGTGGAGCCGACGATCGTGCTGGCGCCCGCCGGCGCGCCCGCCGAGCGGCTGCGGGCGGCCCGCGAGCGCGCCGAGGTGATCACGGCCGGGGAGGCCACGCTCGACTTCGCCGCCGCGCTCGCGGCGCTGGAGGCGCGCGGGCACCGCCGGATGCTGTGCGAGGGCGGGCCCTCGGTCCTCGCGGGGTTCGTCGCGGCGGGGCTGCTCGACGAGCTGTGCCTCACGCTGAGCCCGCTGCTGCTGGCCGGCGCCGCGACGCGGATCCTGAACGGCCCGCCGCTGCCCGTCCCGGAGGAGTTGAGCCTGGCGCACGCGCTCCAGGACGAGGACTTCCTCTTCCTCCGCTACACCCGCACCAGGTAGCGGACGAACAGGACGCCCTCGTCCAGGTAGAGGGCGGCGGGTTCGAGCGGGACCTCCGCGTCCAGGCCGCCGAGGAGGCGGGTGTGGCGGGGCCCGCCGAGGAGGGTGGGGGCGAGGTTCAGGCATAGTTCGTCCACGAGTGAGGCGCGGAGCAGGGCGGTGGCGAGGGCGGGGCCGCCCTCGCAGAGCAACCGCTCGTGGCCGAGGTCCTCGCGCAGCGCGCGGACCGCGGCGGGCAGGTCGACCTCGTCCTCCCCCGCCGCGACGGCCGTGACGCCGGACGGGACGCGGGCCCGCGCGCGCTCCGTCGTCACCACGACCGTCGGGGTCTCGGCCTCGGTGAACAGGGGAAGCGACCAGTCCAGGTCCAGGGAGCGGCTCACCACGACGATGGGGGCGGGCGGGCCGCCCCGGCGCGCGCGCAGGTCGGGACGGAGGCGCGCCGGGCCGAGCCGTCCGGTCCGGACGGTTCCGGCGCCGACGAGGATCGCGTCCGCGAGGGCGCGCAGCGTCCGGAACACGCGGAAGTCGGCCTCGCCGCCGAGGCCGTCAGTCCAGCCCTCGGCGTCGGTGACCGAGCCGTCCGCGCTCATGACCATGCCGAGCCGCAGGCCGGGGGGCTCGCCGTAGGCGTCGTAGGGATCGACGCCGGCGGCGGGCTCGGGGTGCAGGCGGCGCATGCGCGCCAGCGTAGCCAATGACCGTTTCCGGCCCCCCGGCCTGCCCCTTTGTCGGTGGCAGGGCGCAAGATGGGGGCATGGACCTGCCGATCAGTCCGCCGCTGTCGCCGATGCTGGCCAAGGCGGTCAAGACGATGCCCCAGGGCGACCTGCTGTACGAGCCCAAGTGGGACGGTTTCCGCTGCGTCGTCTTCCGCGACGGCGACGAGGTGGAGCTGTCCAGCCGCGGTGAGAAGCCGCTGACCCGCTACTTCCCCGAGCTGGTGGAGGCGGTGAGGCGGGAGCTGCCCGAGCGGTGCGTGGTCGACGGCGAGATCGTCCTGCGCAAGGGCACCCGCCTCGACTTCGACGGCCTCCAGCAGCGCATCCACCCGGCGGCGTCCCGGATCAAGCTGCTCTCGGAGGAGACGCCCGCCTCGTTCGTGGCCTTCGACCTGCTCGCGGTCGGCGACGAGTCGCTGATGGAGGTGCCGCTGGGCGAGCGGCGGCGGCGCCTCGTGGAGACCCTGGCGGGGGTGGGGGCGCCGGTGTTCGTGACGCCCGCGTCCGACTCCTACGAGCTGGCGCTGCGCTGGTTCGAGGAGTTCGAGGGCGCCGGGCTGGACGGCGTGATCGCCAAGCCGCGCGACGTCCCGTACGCGCCCGACAAGCGGGTCCTGTTCAAGGTCAAGCACGAGCGCACCGCCGACTGCGTGGTCGCGGGCTTCCGCTGGCACAAGTCGGGGCCGATCGTCGGCTCGCTGCTGCTCGGCCTGTTCAACGCCGAGGGCAACCTCCAGCACGTGGGGGTCGCGGCCTCGTTCACGATGAAGCGCCGCGCCGAGCTGGTCGAGGAGCTGAAGCCCTACCGGATGGAGGACCTCGACGGCCATCCGTGGGCGGGCTGGGCGCGGCAGACCGAGGCGACCGCCGACCGGATGCCGGGCGCGATCTCCCGCTGGACGGGCAAGAAGGACCTGGCCTGGGTGGCGCTGCGTCCCGAGCTGGTCGTCGAGGTCGCCTACGAGGCGATGGAGGGCGACCGGTTCCGGCACACCGCGCGGTTCCGCAACTGGCGTCCCGACCGGACGCCCGGGTCGTGCACCTACGAGCAGTTGGAGGTGCCGGTCGCCTACGACCTCGACGACATCCTCAGCGGCTCGGCGAAGAAGCCGCGCGCCGACCGCTGAGCCGCGGCGGCCGGGCCGCCCCCGGCTGAGGGAGGCGGCCCGGCCGCGCGCGGCCGGGGGTCAGGGCTGGGTCTCGTTGCGGATCGTCTGGTCGATGACCGCCTGGTCGGACCCGGCCGACGCCTTCGCGGCGGCGTAGGGGCGCAGGTAGGTCTGCTTCGGGCCGGGGACGCGGTCCTCGATGACGAAGGTGGCCTTGGTCGAGATCTCGGCGCCGGGCGTCCGCACGGTCGGGAGGGTCTTGAAGTCGGCCTTCATCTCCTCCTTGCCGATCCGGGTCATGACGTAGCCGCGCTGGTTGTTGTAGAAGCGCAGGTGCTTGTTGATCTTGAGGTAGGGGTGGTCGGCGGGGTTGGAGTCCTTGCCGTCGCCGGTGCTGGTGATCGAGGTGCACACCAGCTCGGAGCCGACGGTCGCCGAGCCCGGGTCGTCGTAGTTCGCCTTGAGCTCGCTCGCCCAGTGCGCGTGGACGTCGCCGGTGAGCACGACGGCGTTGCGGACCTTCGCGTCCACCCAGCCCTTGGTGATGCGGTCACGGGAGGCGACGTAGCCGTCCCAGGCGTCCTGCGAGGTCTTCTTCAGCGGCCCGGCGTCGCTGTCGCGCTGGGCGAAGAAGACCTGCTGGCCGATGACGTCCCAGCGGGCCTCGGAGCGGCGGAACCCGTCGATCAGCCACTTCTCCTGCTGCTCCCCGGTGATGGAGCGCTTCGGGTCGTTCGCGGCGTCGCAGACCTTGTTGCCGTCGCCGCACGCCTGGTCGTCGCGGAACTGGCGGGTGTCGAGCATGTGGAAGTTGGCGAGCTTGCCCCACTGGACCCGCCGGTAGATCTGGATGTCCGGCCCCCTCGGGACCGACCGGCGGCGCAGCGGCATGTTCTCGTAGTACGCCTGGAACGCGGCGGCGCGGCGCTTGGCGAAGTCGGCGGGGTCGGGCGTGTCGGAGCCCTCCTCGGGGACGTCGTCGGCCCAGTTGTTCTCGACCTCGTGGTCGTCGAACACGACGAGCCAGGGCGCGGCCTCGTGCGCGGCCTGGAGGTCGAGGTCGGACTTGTACTGGGCGTGCCGCAGCCGGTAGTCGGCGAGCGTGACGGTCTCGGGGCCCTCGTGGTCGCGGACGTTGCCGCCCGGGATGGTGTAGACGCCCTTCTTGTACTCGTACTGGTAGTCGCCGAGGTGGAGGATCAGGTCGGGGTGCTCCTCGGCGAGCCGCCGGTAGGCGGTGAACCAGCCGTGCTCGAACTGGGAGCACGAGACGAAGCCCATCGCGAGGGCCGGGCCGAAGGAGTCGGCGCGGGGCGCGGTGCGGGTCCGGCCGACCGGCGAGACGTGGGTGCCGGTGCGGAACCGGTACCAGTAGTCGCGGCCGGGGCGCAGGTCGTTCAGCTCGACGTGGACCGAGTGCGCGGCCTCGGGGCTCGCGACGGCGGTGCCGCGCCGGTCGACGCGGCGGAACCGGTCGTCGGAGGACACCTCCCACTGGACGGGGACGGGCCGCGCGGGCATGCCGCCGAGGCCGTCCTCGGCGTGCGGGTCGACGGCGAGGCGCGTCCAGAGGACGAAACCGCGCGGGTCGGGGTCGCCGGAGGCGACGCCGAGCGTGAACGGGTCGCCGGCGAGGGCGCGCGACCGGAGCGTGGCGGCGTGGGCGGTCCCGGGGACGCCGCCCGCCGCGGTGGCGGTGCCGACGGCGAGGCCGCCGACGACGAGGAAGGATCTCCGGTTGAGCTGGGGCGCGGAGTCGGCCATGTGAAACGCGACCTTTCGGACGTCTGGCAGTAAACGCCGGAAAGCCTCGTGAAGGCCGGTGACCGGGAGACGCCGCGCGGGTGACGGCCGCCACAACAGGAAAGATCGGTTCGGCGGCGGACCGGCGGCGGACCGGCCGCGGATCAGCGCCGGATCGGCGGCGGAGAGGTGGTCCTTCGGAACACGCACGAAGGACGGGATTCGGATGATAAGGTGGCGGCTTACGAACTGCGCACACCAAACTCCATCCTATGAACAGGAGTGTAGCCGAGGCATGGGACTCCGTCAACCGGATGCTGTCAAGCCCGAACGTCGAGAACCTCGGGACGAGGTGCGCGAGGCGGCCCTGCGCGCGGAGCAGGAGCATGTGTCCCGCGTGTACGAGCGGCTCGACGCCGAGCGCGCCCGGGCCGAGGACGCGCTGCGCAGGGGCCCGGCCGCGGGGGGCGGGAGCGCGTTCCAGGCACGGCTGGAGAGCGCCGTCGCCACCGACGAGGCGGCCCGGCGGCTGGCCAGGCTGAGCGGCGTCGAGCAGGGGCTGTGCTTCGGCCGCATCGACCACCGCTCCGACGCCGACGGCCCCGGCGACACCTTCTACGTCGGCCGGATCGGGCTGCGCGACGGCGACCACGAGCCGATGCTGATCGACTGGCGGGCCGAGGCGGCGCGCCCGTTCTACACGGCCACGCCGGGCGCGCCCGGCACCCTCGCGCGGCGCCGCCACCTGCACCTGCGGCAGCGGGAGGTCGTCCGGCTGGACGACGAGGTCTTCGACCTGGAGGGGCTGGCGGAGTCCGAGCGCGGCGGGATCGTCGGCGAGGCGGCGCTGCTGGCGACGCTGCGGCGCGGCCGGACGGGCCGGATGAGCGACGTGGTCGCCACGATCCAGGAGGAGCAGGACCAGGTCATCCGCTCGGCGCTGCAGGGCGTGCTGGTCGTCCAGGGCGGGCCGGGCACGGGCAAGACGGTCGCGGCGCTGCACCGCGCCGCCTACCTGCTCTACACGCACCGGGACGTGCTGGAGCGGCGCGGCGTCCTCGTGGTGGGCCCGAACGCGACGTTCCTGCGCTACATCGAGCAGGTGCTCCCGGGCCTCGGCGAGACCGACGTGGCGCTGGCCACGGTCGGCGAGCTGTACCCGGGGCTGCGGGCGACCGCGTCCGACTCCCCCGCCGTCGCGGTCGTGAAGGGCGGCCTCGCGATGGCGGGCCTGGTCGAGGCGGCCGTGCTGGACCGCCAGCGCGTCCCGTCCGGGGGGCTGAGCGTCGAGTCGGACGGCCTGACCCTGCACGTCGAGGAGGTGGCGTGCGCGATGGCCCGCGACCGGGCCCGCGCGCTGCGGCTGCCGCACAACCTCCAGCGGCGGCGGTTCGTCCACGACCTGCTGGAGGCGCTCGCGGTGAACCGCGCCGAGCAGTTCGAGAAGATCATGGACGAGCCGCTGGAGGAGATCATCCGCGCGGGCCAGGTCCCCGGCTGGCTCCAGGAGCTGCTCGACGAGGCCGAGGACGCGCCGCTGCTGGACGAGGCCGACCTCCGCCTGGCCAAGGAGGGCCTCTGGCACGAGCCGCTCGTCCGCGCGGCGATCGAGGCGCTGTGGCCGGAGCTGACCCCGCAGGAGCTGCTCACCGACCTGTTCGCCGACCCCGACGCCCTCGCGCGCCTCGGCGCGGAGGTCCCGGACGTCGCGCTGCTGCACCGTCCGCCCGGGTCGCCGTGGACGACGTCCGACGTCCCGCTGCTGGACGAGGCCGCCGAGCTGCTCGGCTCCGACGACGCGCCCGCGCGGGCCCGGCGCCGGGCGGCGGCCAGGCGGCGCGAGGCGGACGAGCTGTACGCCCGCGAGGTGATCGAGTCGACCGGCGCCGAGACCGTGGACGCGGCGCTGCTCGCCGAGCGCCACCACGACGAGGGGCCGGCGCTGACCACGGCCCAGCGCGCCGCCGCCGACCGCGAGTGGGCCTACGGGCACGTGATCGTCGACGAGGCGCAGGAGCTGTCGGAGATGGCCTGGCGGGCGGTGATGCGCCGCGTCCCGACCCGGTCCCTGACCGTCGTCGGCGACATCGCGCAGACCGGCAGCGCGGCGGGCGCCGCGTCCTGGGGGCAGATGCTCGACCGCTACGTCCCGGGGCGCTGGCGCGAGCAGCGGCTGATGGTCAACTACCGTACCCCGGCCGCGATCATGGAGGTGGCGCAGGACGTGCTGGCCGCCGTCGCGCCGGGCGAGGTGCCCCCGGTGCCCGTCCGCGACGACGGCGCCCCGCCGCGCGCCGTCGAGGCGGGGGTGGCGGAGCTCCCGGCCCTGGTCGGCGCCGAGCTGGCCGAGGTCGCCACCGGCCCGTCGGCGGGCGGCGGCGTCGCGGAGGGGCGGCTCGCGGTGATCTCCTCGGCGGCGCGGCACCCCGGCGTCCTCGCCGCGCTGCCGGACGCGGCCGTGGGCGCCACGCCCGAGGCCCTCGACTCCCCCGTCGTCGTGCTGACCGCCGGGGAGGCCAAGGGCCTGGAGTTCGACTCGGTCATCGTCGTGGACCCCGCCGGGATCCTCGGCGAGTCGCCGAAGGGCGGGCAGGACCTCTACGTGGCGCTGACCCGGGCGACGCGCCGCATGACGGTCGTCCACGACGGCGACCTGCCCGAGATGCTGGGCAGGCTGGCGGAGGGTCAGGAGTAGGGCAGCAGCCCCTTGTCGATCTCCTCCCAGCGCGACTTCAGCGCGGTGAACACCTCCGGGCGGCGGTGCGCCAGGTCGGCCTGCTCCCGGGGGTCGGCGGCGAGGTCGTAGAGGGCGCCCGGGGCGGACGGGGTCGCGCGCAGGTACTTCCAGCGGCCCCGGCGCAGCGCCCGCGCCGTCCGGGTGCGCCAGAACAGGTCGTGCCCGGGGGCGCGCTCGCCGCGCAGCAGGTGCCCGGCGAGGCTCAGGCCGTCCAGCGGGTGGGACGCGGCGGGCCGCACCCCGGTGACCTCCAGGATCGTCGCCGTCCAGTCCTGGGTGATCACGGGGACGCCGCTGACCTGGCGGGGGCGGATCCGGGCGGGCCAGCGCAGGATGTTCGGCACCCGGATGCCGCCCTCGTTGAGCCCGGCCTTGGCGCCGCTGAGCGGCCACTGGTAGGACCAGCGCTCCCCGCCGTTGTCGCTGGAGAACAGCACGAGCGTGTCACGTTCCTGGCCGGTCTCGCGCAGCGCCGCCAGGACGCGGCCGACGCCCGCGTCCATCGCCTCGACCATCCGGCGGTAGGTGTCGAGGGAGCCGCCGTCGTCGTGCCAGAGCGCCCGGGAGTCGCCCGCCCTGATCCGCGCGGTGATCTCCGCGCTCACCGCCCGGTCGCCCGGCCCCTCCCAGGGCCAGTGCGGGGCGGTGAAGTTGAGGTTCAGCAGCCACGGCCCGCCGCGCGCCTCGCGGACGAACGCGGCGGCGCGGTCGGCGATCGTCTCGGTGTAGTAGCCGAGCGACTCGGTGGGGACCTCGCCCTCGTACAGGTCGCGGCCGTCGGCGGTCATCTTGGAGTAGTAGTCGACGGCGCCCGACAGGTTGCCGAAGAAGGTGTCCCAGCCCGACTTGAGGGGGCTGTACCAGGGCAGGAAGCCGCAGTGCCACTTGCCGAACATCGCGGTGGCGTACCCGGCGCCCTTGAGCAGGGACGCGAGCGTCGGATGGCCCGGCGGGATGCCGTGCAGCTCGTCCGGGCGGGCGATCGGCTCCTCCAGTCCGCCGCGCAGCCGTCCGGGGTAGCGGCCGGTGTAGAGGCCGAAGCGGGTCGGTGAGCAGACGGCGGCGGCCGAGTAGGCGTCGGTGAACCGGACGCCCTGCCGCGCGAGCCCGTCCAGGTGCGGGGTGCGGATGGCGGGCGAGCCGTAGCAGCCCAGATCGGCCCAGCCGAGATCGTCGCCGAGGATGACCAGAATGTTGGGCCGCTTGGCGGGCCGCGCCCCGGTGTCGGCGCGGAACGGCCGCTCGTCCGCGTGGGCCGTCCCGGTCGCGAGGGGCCCCGTGGCTGCTGCGACGGCCATGGCGCCCATCGCCGCGGTGGCGCCCCGCCTGCTCATGCTCGCTCCGGATGCTTCATCGTGCTCGGGCATGAGCAACCCACTTTCCCTACCGATTTAGTAAAACAAACCGAAATAGTAGGGAATGTCGATCGTCGGCGCAACGCTGCGAGACGAGGCGGCGGCCGGACGGTGAGGGAGGACACGGACGCGCCGCCCGCAAGGGCAGGTTCTGCCCAAAACCGGTGCAAGATCGCCGAACCGCAAACCTTTACCTCGCGCGCCGAGGCGAGGAGCGTGTGCGCGAACGGAACCACCATCAGCTTCGGAGGTGCGGATTGCCCAGGCGATCCCAGAGACGGACCCGACGGAGCATGACCGTCGCCGTACTCACCGGCGCGGCACTCGTCGGCGCGGGCGGCGCGACGGCCGTCGCGCAGGCGTCCCCCCACATCGTGGTCGAGGGCGGCGTGACCCAGCCGGTCTTCTCCTACAAGGACGCGATCCGCGAGCACGTGTACGTCGAGTCGAGCGTGGACAGCGACCGCGACGGCAAGCTCGACCGGGTCAACGTCGACATCATCCGGCCGAAGGAGACCGAGAGCGGTCTCAAGGTGCCGGTGATCATGGATGAGAGCCCGTACTACGACAACCTCGGGCGCGGGAACGAGAGCGAGCGCAAGACCTACGACGCGAACGGGAACCCGCTGAAGTTCCCGCTGTTCTACGACAACTACTTCGTCCCGCGCGGCTACGCCTTCCTCGCGGTGGACATGGTCGGCACGACCCGCTCGGACGGCTGCCCGGTCAGCGGCGGACCGTCCGACGTGCTCGGCGGCAAGGCCGTCGTCGACTGGCTCAACGGCCGGGCCAGGGCCTACAAGCCGGACGGCACGCCCGCGCAGGCCACCTGGACCACCGGCCGCACCGGCATGATCGGCAAGTCCTACGACGGCACGCTCGCCAACGGCGTCGCCTCCACCGGCGTGGAGGGCCTGGAGACGATCGTCCCGATCGCCGCGATCAGCAGCTGGTACAACTACAGCCGCATGAACGGCGTGAAGTACTGGACCGACGAGCAGCCGGGCCTCGCCGACACCGTCGACACCGACCCGCCCGCCAAGTGCGCCGCCGTCAACGCGGCCCTCGACAAGGGCGAGGACGACGCGACCGGCAACTACAACGCGTACTGGAAGGACGCCGACTACCGGCACGGGTCGGTCGGCCGCCTCGGCAACGTCCGCGCGAGCATCTTCGCCTACCACGGCGTCAACGACCTGAACGTCAAGGACGACCACTTCGCCGAGTGGTGGAAGGGCCTCGCCCAGCGCGGCGTCCGCCGCAAGGTGTGGCTGTCGCAGACCGGGCACGTCGACCCGTTCGACATCCGCCGCGACCTGTGGGTCACGACGCTGCACAAGTGGTTCGACCACGAGCTGCAGAAGATCCCGAACGACGTCCTGGACGAGCCGCGCGCCGACATCCAGGTCGGCCCGGACACGTGGGTCACCCAGGACGACTGGCCCGCGCCCGACGCCAGGACCGTGACGCTGCGTCCCGGCGAGAACGGCTCGCTCGGCCTGTGGCACGCGCCCAAGGGCGCGACCGCGACCTACACCGACGCCGCCGGCTCCCGCAACCAGGGGTACCGCGAGTCGGAGCTGGTGACCGACCCGACGACCGGCAAGCCGTTCCGGCTCGCCTACGTCACGGGCGCGCTGCCCGAGACGACGCGGCTGTCGGGCACGCCCGACGCCCGGCTGCGGATCAAGCTGGACAAGCCGACCTCGAACATCACCGCGCTGCTCGTCGACTACGGCGACGACACCCGCGTCGACTACCTCGGCCCGGGGTCGGGCATCCAGACGCTGACCACCGAGGACTGCCACGGCGAGGCCACCCCGTCCGACGACGCCTGCTACAAGCAGACGAAGATCAGGACGGTGGCCTCCCCGGTGAACGTCGTCGCGCGCGGCTGGCTGGACGCCCAGAACCGCTCGTCGCTGAGCGACCCGTCACCGCTGACGCCCGGCCAGTACTACGACGTCCGCTGGGACACCCTCAGCCAGGAGTACCTGCTGAAGAAGGGCCACCGGCTGGGGCTCGTCCTCGCCGGGACGGACGCCGACTACAACACCGAGACGCCCACCGGCGCCCAGGTGACGGTGGACCTGGCGGCCAGCTCGATCCGCTTCCCCGTCGTCGCCGCCGAGGGCGGCGCGGAGGCACGGCTCGCCCCGCTGCCCGCCACCCCGTGGCGGGGCCCGGCGGAGGTGTCGCTGCCGGTCCAGGAGCGCAGGTTCTCCTGATCCCCGAGTGACCGGAGTGACCGGCGAGGGCCGCCGCCCCCTTCCGAGGGGGCGGCGGCTCTTTCACGCGCGGTCGGTGTCCTTGCTGGGCTGGACGCGCTTGGGCTCCCCCGGCATCTTCGGGTAGTTCGGCGGATACGGCATGTCGCCGAGGCCGTGGTCGCGCTCGTCGCGGTCGGCCAGCTCCAGCAGGCCGTCCAGCGAGAACGCCTTGTCGTCGATCGCGGCGTGCAGGTCGCCGACCCGCGCGAACCGGCCCGGCATGGTCGCGATCGTGAAGTCGTGCGGGTCGGCGTCGGCCAGCTCGTCCCAGGTGAGCGGGGCGGAGACCGCCGCGTAGGGGACCGGGCGGACGCTGTAGGCCGAGGCGATCGTGCGGTCGCGGGCGTTCTGGTTGAAGTCGACGAACACCTGCTCGCCGCGCTCCTCCTTCCACCAGCGGGTGGTGACCTCGTCCGGGACGCGGCGCTCCACCTCCCGCCCGAACGCCAGCGCCGCCCTGCGGACCTCGGTGAACGTCCAGCGCGGCTCGATCCGGACGTAGATGTGCACCCCGCCCTTGCCGGAGGTCTTCACGAAGCCGGTGAGGCCCAGCTCGTCCAGCAGGTCGCGGGCCGGGCCGAGCGCCACGCGGACCGCGTCGGAGAAGTCGGTGCCGGGCTGCGGGTCGAGGTCGATGCGCAGCTCGTCGGGATGGTCGACGTCGCCGTCCCGGACGGGCCAGGGGTGGAAGGTCAGCGTGCCGAGGTTGGCCGCCCAGGCGATCACCGCGACCTCGGTCGGCCGGACCTCGTCGGCCGAGCGGCCGCTCGGGAACTCGATCCGGGACGTGCGGACCCAGTCGGGCGCGCCCTTGGGCACGCGCTTCTGGTAGAACGCGTCGGACTTGCCCGCGCCCATGCCCGCCTGGCCGCGGGCGTAGTCCTCCCGGGTCGCCATCCTGGCGCCCTCGAAGACCCCGGCGGGCCAGCGCTCCAGCGTCGTCGGGCGGTCGCGGGTGGCGCGCAGGATGCCCTCGCCCACGGCGAGGTAGTACTCCACGAGCTGCCGCTTGGTGTAGCCGGGCTCAGGAAAGTAGACCTTGTCGGGGTTGGACACCTTGACGAGTCGATCCCCGACCGGGATCTCGATGTACGGCGAGGCCATAACCAGCACGTTAACCCACGGGCCCGACACTCTCGCCGGGTACGGTCGACGGTATGGAGAAGATCCGTAAAAGCGAGGAAGAGTGGCGGGCGCAGCTGAACCCGGAGGAGTTCCGGGTACTGCGCCGGGCGGGCACCGAGCGCCCCTTCACCGGGGAGTACACCGACACCAAGACCGTCGGCGTCTACCGCTGCCGGGCCTGCGGCACCGAGCTGTTCCGCTCGGAGACCAAGTTCGACAGCCACTGCGGCTGGCCGTCGTTCTACGCCCCGTCCGACTCAGACGCGGTCGTGCTGATCGAGGACCGCTCGATGGGCATGCTCCGCACCGAGGTCAGGTGCGCGACCTGCGACTCCCACCTCGGCCACGTCTTCCACGGCGAGGGCTACGGCACCCCGACCGACGACCGCTACTGCATCAACAGCGTCAGCCTCAACCTGGAGCCCGCCGAATAGGGCCCTGAGCGCAACCATCGGCCCGCGCGGCGCGTCCGAGAGAACGGGCGGCACGGCGGGCGGAGGGTCGATGGGCGAGTTGAACACCTACGAGATCGCGTTCCTGTGCGGCGGCCCCCGGCGGGTCGCCCAGACCGCGCTCCTCGCGCTGGTCGAGGGCCGCCGCGTCCGGGTCTCCCGGGCGCACCGCGTGGAGGCCGTCCGGGCGAGGCCGGACGCCCCCGCACAGGCCGCGCCGGACGACCCCCTTCAGGCCGCGCTCCTGGAGCGCGTTCCCGGCACCGGAACGATGCTGGGCCCACTCCTCGCCGCGGTGGCCGAGACTCCCGAACTGCAAGAGATCGCGGCCGCACTGCGCGAGCGCGGACTCCTGCGCGGGGCGTCCCGCCCCACGCGCAAGGGCAAGGCGGCGCGGCGCGTTCTCGCGGAATCACCGGTCACGACCGACCTCGCCCGCCTCGCGGCGCTCGGCCCGGGGGCCGTCGAGGACGCCAGAATGCGCGAGATCCTCGGCACCGACGACCCGAAACCGATCAAACTCCCCCGAACCAAGCACCGCAGCAACAACCTGGAAGCCAGCAACCTCCCCGACTCCCAGTACAACAGCTTCTGAGCACCCCCGCCCGCACCCTCCCCAACCGGAATCCCGCACCCCGCCCCCGGCCAAGCCCCGGCCCCTGCGTGCAAGCGCGAGCGACACCTCACAACGGGCACTCGCACCTGAACCTCACGGGCACGGGACAACGGACACAGCACTCACGGGCGAGACCTCAGGGCCTGAACCTCACGGACACGGGACCCGCGAGCACGGGACCCGCAGGCGGGCACTCACGCCCTGACCCTCGCCCGCGGACACGGCACCCACGGACACGGCACTCACGGGCGGGAACCTCGCGGCCTGAACCTCACGGACACGGGACCCGCGAGCACGGGACCCGCAGGCGGGCACTCACGCCCTGACCCTCGCCCGCGGACACGGCACCCACGGACACGGCACTCACGGGCGAGACCTCGCGGCCTGAACCTCACGGACACGGGACCCGCGAGCACGGGACCCGCAGGCGGGCACTCACGCCCTGACCCTCGCCCGCGGACACGGCACCCACGGACACGGCACTCACGGGCGAGACCTCGCGGCCTGAACCTCACGGACACGGGACCCGCGAGCACGGGACCCGCAGGCGGGCACTCACGCCCTGAACCTCGCCCGCGGACACGGCACCCACGGACACGGCACTCACGGGCGGGAACCTCGCGGCCTGAACCTCATGGGTACGGGACTCGCGGGGCGGGCCGGGTTTGGAGGTGGGGGGTGCTGGGCGGAGGGTTGGAGGTGGGGTCAGCGGGTTTCGGGGACCTCGCAGTCGTCCTTGTCGCTCTGCTTGTTCGCCAGGACGACGCTGCCGTTGTCGCTGCTCTTGCCGTGGACGAAGACGCGGGGCTCGTCGTCGCCGCCGTCCTTGAGGAACTGGGTCGTCCACTCGCAGAGGGAGAGCGCGGGTTTGGAGTTCTCGTCGCTCTCCCCCAGGTCCGTGTAGACGCGGAGGAAGTCGCCGCTGCGGCGGACGTCGGTGACGTGCCGGGCGATCTTCTTCTCCGGGTCCCTGCTCTCGAAGTAGGGGACGGCCTCGGGGACCTCGTCGGGGTCCTCGACCGACTCGGGCCGTACCCCGGCCGTCGCGGGCGCGGGGCGGCCGGTGTGCGCGGCCACCTCGGCGCGGGGCGCCTCGGCGCCGCCGCCCGGCAGGCCCGGCACCGCCCCGAACACCACCAGCCCGGTCGCCAGCGCGAGGGTCGCGGCGCCCGCCCCGGCGACCGACGCCCGGCGCCGCCGCGACCCGCCCGGCGACCCTCCGGCCAGCCGCCTCCAGCGGATCGACAGCGCGGACGGGGGCTTGGCGTGCCGGCCCCGGGAGTGCTGGGCCGGGTTCTGCTTGGCGGGAGAGTCGGTCACGGGGCGCACTTTACCGAGGGTTTGCCACTGACTAGGGCAGGTTGGCGACGAGTTCGCTGACCGCCTTGCGGCGCCCGGTGTAGAAGGGCACCTCCTCGCGGGTGTGCAGCCGTGCGCGCGCGCCCCGCAGGTGGCGCATCAGGTCGACGATGCGGTGCAGCTCGTCGGCCTCGAACGCCAGCATCCACTCGTAGTCGCCGAGCGCGAACGAGGAGACGGTGTTGGCGCGGACGTCGGGATAGGAGCGCGCCATCTTGCCGTGCTCGGCGAGCATCGCGCGGCGCTCCTCGTCCGGCAGCAGGTACCACTCGTAGGACCGGACGAACGGGTACACGCACGCGTACGCGCGCGGCTCCTCGTCGGCCAGGAACGCCGGGATGTGGCTCTTGTTGAACTCCGCCGGGCGGTGCAGCGCCATCTGCGACCACACGGGCTCGCTCGCGCGGCCCACCGCCGTCCGGCGGAAGCGGGTGTAGACGTCCTGGAGGTCCTCGGCCGTGGGAGCGTGCCACCAGAACATGTAGTCGGCGTCGGCCCGCAGCCCGGCGACGTCGTAGGCGCCGCGCGTGGTGACGTCCTTCTCGGCGACCTGGTCGAGGAGGTCCTGGACCTCCGCCGCGTCCCGCTCGGCGACCGCGCCGGGGGTCGCGACCCGGAAGACCGACCACATCGTGTAGCGGATCACGTCATTGAGCTCGCGTGCCTTCGGCCTGCCCGCCGCTTCCGTCGCTGCCATCGTCTGCTCCTCTTGGACTGCGCACATGTTCGAGTATTCGCACCGCCGCCGCGCGCGCCGACGCGACGCACGCGGGGACGCCCAGACCGTCGTAGGCCGCGCCCGCGACGGCCAGCCCGGGCTCGCCGGCGACGGCGGCGCGGATCCTCGCGACGCGTCCGGCGTGGCCCACGTTGTACTGCGGGAGGCCGCCGCCCCAGCGGGTCACCCGCGTCTCGGCGGGCGGGCCGCCCACCCCGCACGTCTCCGCCAGCTCCGCCGTCGCGGCGGCGACCAGCTCCTCGTCCGCCCTTTGCAGGGTATGTTCCTCGCCGAACCGGCCGATCGAGCAGCGCACCGCGATCAGGCCGGGGTCGTGCGCGCGCAGGTGCGGCCACTTCACCGAGCTGAACGTGACGGCCTTGACCTCGTGCGCGCTCTCCACGGCCGGGACGAGGTAGCCGCTGCCCTTCGGCAGCCTCGGGAACGCCGCCGCCGGGTAGACGAGCGTGACGATCGCCATGCTCGCGTACTCGATCTGCGCCAGCTCGGCCGCGGCGGCGGGCACCTGCGCGCGCAGCAGCCGGGACGCGGGCGCCGCCGGGACGGCGATCACCACGGCGTCGGCGTCGAGGTACTCGGGGTCGCGGGCCGGGCCGAGCGTGAGCCGCCAGCCGTCCTCGCGGCGGCGCAGCTCGCGGACCATGGCATCGGTCCTGATCGTGCCGCCGGCGGCGGCGAGGTCGGCCGCGACCGCGCCCGGGAGCGTGCCGAGGCCGCCGGGCAGCGTCGCGAAGACCGGGCCCTCCTCCTTCGGCGCGGCGTTCCGCACGCCGTGGACGGCGGAGATCAGCGACCGGCGCCCGCGCGCGGCGGCGGCGAGCGCGGGCAGCGTCGCCTCGAACGAGAGCAGCTCGGCGCGCCCGGCGTACACGCCGCCCAGCAGCGGCTCGACGAGCCGGTCGACGACCTCGCGGCCGAGGCGGGCCCCGACCAGGCCCGCGACCGACACGTCCGCGTCGTGCGGCGTGCCGGGCAGGACGAGGTCGAGCGGCACGCGGGCCAGCCCCGCCGGGGACAGCACCTGCGAGGCCGCGAGCGCCCGCAGGTCGGACGGCACGCCCATCACCTGCCCGGACGGGATCGGGCGCAGCGCGCCCCGGCTCAGGATCGCCGAGGACGTGGTGCCCGGGTTCACCAGCTCGCCGCCCCGGCCGAGCTCGCGGACCAGCTCCAGGCCCTCGGGGCGGCGCACCAGCATCGCCTCGGCGCCCTCGTCCACGGGCAGCCCCGCGATCTCGCTGACCTGGAGCTTCCCGCCGGTCTGCGGCGAGCCCTCCAGGACGGTCACCCGCACGCCGGCGCGGGCCAGCTCGCGCGCGGCGGTGAGGCCCGCGATGCCGCCCCCGACGACGACGGCTTGGGTGGCGGCAGGCGAGGAGGTCATGGCTCCCAGCCTCCCAGACGTCCCGCGGAATCGCGCATCGGGGCGTGCGCTGTGGATAACCCGTCGCCGGTGTCCGTGACCGGCGCGTGCCCGCTTCGTGCCCTGATCGCGACCGGGCCGCCGGAACGGTGACGTGGGACACGGCCGTCCAAGCGCAATGCGGATCGTCGGAAGCATCAGGCAGGTGACGTGCGCGCTGCTCGTCCTCCTGCTCGCCGCGGCGCTGGGCGCGTGCGCGAGCGGGTCGGACGAGTCGTCCTCCAGCGGGGACTCGGCGGGCGGCGGGCGCGACTCCTCCGCCGCCCGGCGCGGCGCCGCGCCGCAGGCCGGGGCCACCGGGTCGGCGGCCGGGGCGCCGCAGGACGGCGGCGGCCGCACCGACGCGAAGGTACCGCTACCCGCCGCGCGCTCCGTCGTCTACACCGCGACGCTGCGGATCAGGGCGGACGACGTGGACGCCGCCGCGGCCAAGGCCAAGCAGCGGGCCGTCGCGGCGGGCGGCTACATCGAGCGCGAGCAGGGGTCGAGCGGCCCGCCGTCCTCGACGCTGCGGCTGAAGATCCCCGCCGACCAGTACGCCGGGGTGCTCGCCCGGCTCTCGGTCGACCTCGGCACGAAGGTGTCGCTGAACCAGCAGGCGGAGGACGTCACGGGCGAGGTCGCCGACGTCGACAGCCGGGTCCGCTCGGCGCGGGCCGCGCTGGCCTCCTTCCGCAAGCTCCTCGACAAGGCGAGGACGGTCGGCGAGGTCGTCGACATCGAGCGGGAGATCGCGAGCCGCGAGGCCGACCTGGAGTCGCTCCAGGCGCGCCAGAAGTCGCTCCAGGACAGCACCCGCTACGCGACCCTGACCGTCGAGCTGGAGGCGAAGGGCGGGGCCGTCGCCGCCGAGCCCGACGACGACGGGGGCGGTTTCACCGGCGGCCTGCGCCACGGCTGGGACGCCTTCACCGCGTTCGTCGGCGGCGTCGCGACCGCGCTGGGCTGGCTGCTGCCGTTCCTGGTGACGGCCGCGGTGATCGGGCTGCCCGCGCTGGCCGTCCGGCGGAGGCTGCGTGCCCGGCGCCCGGCCGCACCCGCCGCCGAGCCGGAATCGGAGATGGCGATGGCGGGCGCTCCGGCCGAGGCGCCGCGGGACCTCCCGCCGCACGCCCCGCCGCCGCCCCGCTGACCGCCCCGTACCGACCACCCCGTACCGACTACTCCGTGCTCGCCTCGTGGACGAGGTCCGCGAGGCGGGCCAGCACGTCCGGATCGGTGGAAGGGAGGACGCCGTGCCCCAGATTGAATACATGGCCCTCGGCGGTGCGGCCGCGGGCGAGCACGTCGCGCGCCCGGCGCTCCACGGTCTCCCACGGCGCGAACAGGATCGAGGGGTCGAGGTTGCCCTGCAGCGCCTTGCCCGGCTCGACGCGGCGGACGGCCTCGTCCAGCGGGACGCGCCAGTCGACGCCGACGACGTCCGCGCCCGCCTCGCCCATCAGCCCGAGCAGCTCGCCCGTCCCGACGCCGAAGTGGATGCGCGGGACGCCGAGCCCAGCCACCTCGGCGAAGATCCGGCTCGTGTGCGGCAGCACCGACTCGCGGTAGTCCTGCGGCGAGACCGCGCCCACCCACGAGTCGAACACCTGCACGGCGCTCGCCCCGGCCGCGACCTGCACCTTCAAGAACGCGATCGTCAGGTCGGCGAGCCGGCCCATGAGCGCGTCCCACAGCCGCGGCGCGCCGTACATCATCGCCTTGGTGCGGTCGTGGTTCTTGGACGGGCCGCCCTCGACCAGGTAGGAGGCGAGCGTGAACGGGCCGCCCGCGAAGCCGATCAGCGGCGTCGCGCCCAGCTCGCCCGCCAGCCCCCGCACCGCCTCGGTGACGTAGGAGACGTCGTCCGGTTCGAGCGGACGCACCGCGCCGAGCCCCGCCTCGTCCCGGATCGGGTCGGCGATCACCGGGCCGACCCCGGGCTTGATGTCGAGGTCGACGCCGATCGCCTTCAGCGGCACCATGATGTCGCTGAAGAAGATCGCCGCGTCCACCGCGTAGCGGCGCACCGGCTGGAGCGTGATCTCGACGATCATGTCGGGGCGGGTGCAGGACTCCAGCATCGGGACGCCCTCGCGCAGCCGCAGGTACTCCGGCAGCGACCGCCCGGCCTGCCGCATGAACCACACCGGCGTGTGCGGCACCGGCTCGCGCCGGCACGCCCGCAGGAAGAGGCTGTCGCGCAGGGCCGGGGCCTGCGCGTTCTGGGAGGGGTCGTCGGGACCAGCAACGTCAAGGGCCACCACCCGATGGTCCCACGGATCGCTGAAGCGGCCGCACCGACCCGGCGGAGTCCCCGGCGGAGTCCCCGGCGGAGGGCGCCTCCCGAAACACCGGGGAACGCGCAACAAGCGAACGAAGTTCCGGACACGCCGAGCGAAGTCCCGCATTCTGTCACCGGCTCATGCGAACGTGATCCGTGTCATAGCCGAGGGAGGTTCCCCCTTGTACTGCTCCACCTGCGGTGATGAACGTATGTTCGAGCAGCCGCCCTGCCCCGACGGGCACGGCGAGGAGTGTCCGGAGCGGGCCTGCACCGAGTGCGGCACGGCCATGCTCGTCGGCGCCGTCGCGGCGCCCGGCCCGTCCCCCTCGATCGACCACGCCCAACCGGCCCGAGACCGGTCGGCTCACACCCGCCCGTCCCGTGCCGGCTCCACGCGGGCCGTCGCCTGACCGGCCCGGCCCCCGAAACGAAACCATCTGTGCTGTGCCTGTCTCTCCCCCGCATCCTCCCGTCGCGCGCGGCGGCACCCCGTCCCACCGTCACCGATCCGAGTCCCACCCCCCGCCCCAGGCCGGTCCGACCATGAACCCACCTGCCTTCCAGCGGGCCCTCGACACTCTGCGCGGCATCCTCGACGGGCCGGGCGTCCGGCCCGAGCTCGAACTGGAGGACATGCCCGCCCCGCGGAACCTGGCCCCCTACGCCGCCGCGCTGTCGGGCAGCGTCTACCGCGACGACGACACCGAGATCGCGATGGGGCGGCTGATCGTCCTGTACGACCCCGACGGCGCGCGGGAGAAGGACTGGGCGAACGGCTTCCGCGTCGTCGCCTACATCCGCGCCGACCTGGAGCCCGAGATCGCCGCCGACGAGCTGATCGGCTCGGTCGCGTGGAGCTGGCTGCTGGAGGCGCTGGAGCCCGCCGGGTACGCGGGCGTCTCCGGGACGATCACCCGCGCGGTGTCGGAGAGCTTCGGCGACAAGGCCGACGAGCCCTCCACCACCGAGCTGGAGCTGCGCGCGTCCTGGTCCCCCACCGGCGACGACCTGGCGGGGCACGTGGCGGCGTGGTGCGAGGTGATGTGCACGACGGCGGGCCTGCCGCCCGCCGGAGTCGCGTCCCTGCCCGACCGTCCCGGCGGCACCGGCCGCTGAGAGACGTACGGTAGGGGGCGTGGGAAGCGAAGCGTCCGAAACCGAGGCGGCGGGGGAGAACACGGAAACAGTGGGAGTGTCCGAAACGCGCGCCACCGGTCCCGAGCGGGAGACCGGTGCGGAGAAGCCGCCCGCGGGAGCCACGCCGGAGCAGGACGCCGGCCCCCCGGAACAGGACACCGGGCCCCCTGCCGTCCCGCTGCTGGAGCCCCGCGAGGGCGTGCCGGACGTCGTCGCCGACGCCGCCGGTCTGGAACGTGTCATCGCCGCGTTCGCGGCCGGTACCGGCCCGGTCGCGGTCGACGCCGAGCGGGCCTCGGGCTACCGGTACGGGCAGCGCGCGTACCTGATCCAGCTCCGCCGCGCGGGCGCGGGCACCGCGCTGATCGACCCGGTCGGCTGCCCCGACCTGTCCGGGCTGGACGCCGCGCTCGCCGACGCCGAGCTGGTGCTGCACGCCGCCAACCAGGACCTGCCCTGCCTGGCGGAGGTCGGGCTGGTGCCCCGGCGGCTGTTCGACACCGAGCTGGCCGGGCGGCTGCTCGGCTACCCGCGCGTCGGCCTCGGCTCGATGGTCGAGAACGTCCTCGGCTTCCTGCTGGAGAAGGGGCACTCGGCGGCCGACTGGTCGACCCGGCCGCTGCCCGACGACTGGCTGCGCTACGCCGCGCTCGACGTCGAGCTGCTGGTCGAGCTGCGCGACGCGCTGGAGGCGGAGCTGGAGGCGGCCGGCAAGCTCGGCTGGGCGCTGGAGGAGTTCGCGGCGATCCTGGCGATGCCGCCGAAGCCGCCCCGCGCCGACCCGTGGCGCCGCACGTCCGGCATCCACCGCGTCCGCAACCGGCGCGCGCTCGCGACCGTCCGCGAGGTGTGGGAGGCCCGCGACAAGATCGCCCGCGAGCGCGACCTGTCCCCCGGCCGGGTGCTCCAGGACGCGGCGATCGTCGAGCTGGCGCTCAAGGCCCCCAAGACCCCCGCCGAGCTGCAGGCGCTGCCGACCATGCGGGGCCGCGGCGCCCGCCGCCACCAGTCGGCCTGGCTGCGCGCGGTCTCCCGCGCCCGCGGCCTGTCCGACCGGGAGCTGCCCGAGGCCAACCTCCCCGGCGACGGCCCGCCGCCCGCGCACCGCTGGGCCGACCGCGACCCCGAGGCCGCCAAGCGGCTCACCGCCGCCCGCGCCGTCGTGGCCGCGCTCGCCGAGGAGCACACGATGCCCTCGGAGAACCTGATGCAGCCCGACTCGGTGCGCCGGCTCGCGTGGACGCCGCCCGGCGAGGCGTCCGCCTCCGCGGTCGCCGCCGCCCTCAGCGCGCTCGGCGCCCGCCGCTGGCAGGTGGAGCTGACCGCGCAACCGCTGGCCAGGGCGTTCCTGCGGCTGGAGTACAAGGGGGACGTGTAGGCCGCGGCGTGTAGGCGGCGGAACGTTCCCACCGGCCTGCCGGCGCAAGTCGCTCTTGCGGGGGGCGCCGTCCGAGCACACACTTGTTTAGGTTAGCTTTGCCTAAAACGTGTGGTCGGTGGAGGAGCGTCGCGATGCTGTTGGGCAACTTCCTCATCGGGCTGCGCGAGGGGCTTGAGGCCGCGCTGGTCGTGAGCATCCTCATCGCGTACCTGGTGAAGACCGGCAACCGCCGCGCCCTGCTGCCCGTCTGGACGGGCATCGCCATCGCCATCGCGCTCAGCGTCGGGTTCGGGATCGCGCTGAGCGCCGCGTCCTCGGAGATGCAGTTCAAGACCCAGGAGCTGTTCGGCGGCGTGCTGTCGATCGTCGCGGTCGGGCTCGTGACGTGGATGGTCTTCTGGATGCGCAAGGCCGCCCGGTTCATGAAGGCCGAGCTGGAGGGCAAGCTCCAGGGCGCGCTGGACGTCGGTCCGGTGGCGCTCTCGCTCGTGGCGTTCCTCGCCGTCGGCCGCGAGGGCCTGGAGACCGCGCTGTTCCTGTGGACCAACATCAGCAACTCCTCCGAGGGTTCCACGCAGCCGATCACCGGCGCGTTGCTCGGCCTCGCGGTCGCGGTCGCGCTCGGGTACCTGCTCTACCGGGGCGGGCTGAAGATCAATCTGAAGCGCTTCTTCACCTGGACGGGCGCGGCGCTCATCGTGGTCGCGGCGGGCGTGTTCGGCTACGGCTTCCACGACCTCCAGGAGGCCGAGGTGTTCCCCGGCCTCCGGTCGGTCGCGCTGGAGCCGCATCTGTTCTTCGCCAAGTTCGGCACGCCGGGCGACTGGATGCAGACGATCTTCCAGGGCGTCCTCAACGTCACCCCGCAGATCACCTGGCTCCAGCTCGTCATGTGGGCGCTCTACCTGGTGCCGGTGATGGCGCTGTTCCTGCGCTCCTCGTCGCCGTCCAAGCCGCGCCCGGCCCCGGCGAACCAGCCCGCCACCTCCTGAGGCGGCCTCACAGGTCGGGCAGCGGGTCGCGCGGCAGGCTGTCGCGCGCGAAGATCTCGGTGTCGGCGGCGTTGACCACCGCGACGTACTCGTCGTCGATCTCGAACGCGGCCCCGGCGAACTCGAAGGACGCGCCGGCGCCGAGCTCCACCGGGCCGATCCGGGTGCCGCGCGGGTAGCTGCCCCAGATGCTCTTCGGGGTGCTGCGGCTCAGCGAGCCGGTGGAGATCACCGCGACCTGGTCGTCGGTGACGACGAAGACGAACCCCGCTCCGCCGCCGTGGGCCATCGCGGGAAACAGGTAGCGGATCTCCCCGTCGATCCCGAGGAAATCGCGGCAGCGCTCGCGGAGCGGACGTGGCACGGGCATGGCGGCGGAGGCACCTCCCCAGGTGGGACGTCGTCGGCGTCCCAATCATGCACCGGTTCCTCAGACCGTGGCCAGCGCGGCGGTCGGCGACAGCCGCGCCGCCCGCGCCGCCGGGTACAGCCCCGCCGCCGTCCCGATCGCGAGCGTCGCCGCCAGCGCGCCGCCGAGCGCCCACACCGGGACGACCGGCGGCCACCCCTTGGCGAGCGCGAACCCGGCGGTGACCCCCGTCCCGAGGACGACCCCGACCACCCCGCCGCACGCCGACAGCAGCAGCGACTCGGCGAGGAACTGCACGCGGACCTGCCCCCGCGTCGCGCCGAGGGACCGCCGCAGCCCGATCTCGCGGCGCCGCTCCAGCACCGAGACCACCATCGTGTTCGCGACGCCGACGCCGCCGACCAGCAGCGCGACCGCGCCGAGGCCGAGCAGCAGCCCGGTGAACGCGCCCGCCGCCGCGGCCCTGGCCTCCAGCGCGTCCGAGGGGCGGCTCACCCGCACCTGCTCGGGATGCTCGGGGTCGACCGTCCTGGCGAGGACGGCCCGGACGTCGGCGACCGACGCGTCCGCCGACCGCTCGTAGATCGTCGTCGGATGCCCGCCGAAGCCGAGGTAGCGGCGCGCCGCGTCCCAGCCGACGAGCGCGGACCGGTCGATCTCCGGCGCCAGCTCCGCCGGGGCCAGCACGCCGAGGACGGTGAACCGGCGCCCGCCGATCCACACCTGCACACCGGGCCCTTCCGGGGGGCGTGGGGGGTCGCCCCTCCACAAGTGACCGGGCTGTTCCGGGGGGCGTGGGGGGTCGTCCTCCCACAGGAGATCGGGCCGGTCCAGGCCGAGCCGCCGCGCCGCCTCCGCGCCGAGGACGACCCCGGGGTAGCGCCCGGTCGCCGCGTCCAGCCAGCGGCCCGCCGCCGTCCGCGCGCCGAGGGTGCCGAGCAGGTCGGGCGTCGCGGCCTGCACCGCGATGCCCTGGGTGACCTCCTCCGGGATGCGGTCGGTGCGGCGCACGGTCGCGCCGGTCGCGCCGGTCGCGCCGACCGCCGTCACGGTCCCGATCCGGCGGACCATCTCCGGCGCCGCCTCCGGCAGCTCCGCCGCGTCTCCGAACAGCGTGTCGCCGGGCTCGGCGCGCAGCAGGTTCGTGCCGAGCCGGTCCAGCCGCCGCAGCAGCTCCTCCTCGCCGCTGGAGGAGATCCCGATGACCGCGACCATCGTCGCGATCCCGATCGCGATGCCGAGCGCGGACATCACCACCCGCGCCGGGCGCGCCCGCAGCCCGCCGAGCCCGACCCGCAGCACGTCCCGGGGCCCGAGCCGCGCGGGCCTCACCGGGCGCCCCGCTCGTCGGCGACGATCAGGCCGTCCCGCACCCGGACGCGGCGCGGCGCGGCGGCCGCCACCTCCGTGTCATGCGTGATGATCGCGATCGTGGTGCCCGCCGCGTTCAGCTCGGCGAGCAGCGCCAGCACCCCGGCGCCCGCCGCCGAGTCGAGGTTGCCGGTCGGCTCGTCGGCCAGCAGCAGGTCGGGCTCGCCCGCCACGGCCCGCGCCACCGCGACCCGCTGCTGCTCACCGCCCGACATCTGGTGCGGCCGGTGCCGCGTCCGGTGCCCGAGCCCGACCCGCTCCAGCGCCGCCCGCGCCCGCTCCCGCCGCTCCCGCAGCGGCACCCCGCTGTAGAGGAGCCCGTCCGCGACGTTGTCGAGCGCGCTCACGCCCGCCGCGAGGTGGAACTGCTGGAACACGAACCCGATGTGCCGCGCCCGCAGCGCCGACAGCTCCCGGTCCGACAACCGCGCCACGTCGTGCCCGGCCACCTCCACCCGCCCCGCCGTCGGCCGGTCCAACGTGCCGATCATGTGCAGCAGCGTGGACTTGCCCGACCCGGACGGCCCGATGATCGCGACCATCTCCCCCGCCTCGACGCCGAGATCGACACCGCGCAACGCGACGACCTCGCCCGCGTACTCCTTGGTGACCCCGTCCAACCTGACGATCGTCATCGCTCCGGCACCCCGACCTTCACGCCCTCGGCGACCCCGGTGACCTCCACGCGCCCTCCGCCGAACGCACCGATCCGCACCGGGACGAGCCTGCCCGTCCCGTCGGCGACCTCGACCGCGAACCCGCCCTCCCGCGTCGCCAGCAGCGCCTCGACCGGCACCGACAGCACGCCCCGCCGCCGCTCGCTCTCCAGCTCGACGGTCACGGGCGCCTCGTCCAGCCGTCCCGTGCGCCCCTTGACCGCGATGTCGACGCCCACCGTGGTCTTCTGGTCCTGCCCGCTCCCGCTGCTCTCCGCGACGTCGCCGACCTCGCTGACCGTCCCGGGAACGACCTTGCCGCCGGGCAGCTCGACCGAGACCTTCGCGCCTTCCCGCGCGAGGTCCTGCTTGTCCGCGTCAAGGTCCACATGGACGACCCGCCGCGTCCCCGCCACCTCCAGCACGGGCTGCCCCTGGACGGCCTGCTTCCCCTCAGGCGTCCGCACCTTCCGCACCCGCACCGCCCCGCCAAGGAAAACGATCTGCGCCGGGTCGACGACCCCCGTCTCCTCAAGCCCTCGATCGTCCTGCCATTCCTTGACGGCGGCCTCCGTGGCCTCGGTGAACCGCGTGTCGACGGTCAGATCCCCGTACCCGAGCGCCGCGAGGTTCCCCTCAAGCTGCCGCACGTCCGCACCCGACTCCCCCACCCGGAGCACCCGGTACATGGGACTTCCTCCATACATCAAGGTGACGGGCTTCCCGGAGACCTTCACCAGCGTCCCGCCCCGCCGAACGGTCGCCCCCTCCCTCGGCGCCCATGTCACGATCCCGGACGCGCCGGTCCACACGTCCCGGGCCCCGTCATAGGTGAGCCTTCCGTCCACCTTCTCGGTGTCCACGAGATCCCCCCGCGTCACCACCGCCGTCCCCAGCCGCACCCCGGGCCGTGCCTCCGCCTCGTCCCCGCCGAGACGGAGGACCACACCGCCCACCCCGACCCCCAGGACGACGACGCCGCCCACCACCAGCGCCCATCTCATTTCCCGCTCCCCGGCAGAAGCCCCCGGCAGGCGTTCCGCGCCTTCTCGACCTTCTCGGGGCTGGTGCCGCGCGGAACCTGGATCACGCCGTCCGGCCCCGGGTCCTTCATGTCGACCCCGTTCTCACGCATGCACTGCGCGAACCTGACATAGGAATCCCGTGCCTTCGGATCCTTGAGATCGGGCATCTTCCCGCCGGCCTGGAGCCACGACTGGCACTTCTTGAAAGCCCCCTGGACCTTCTCCCCGTCGCCGCCCTTCCCGAGCCGCAGCGCCTTCTGCCCGCTCCCCGGATCCGGAACGTCCACCCCGTTCTCCCGCATGCACCGGGCGAACCCGAGCTGCGCGTCCTCCACCGAAACCGACTTCTGAGGCGAAGCCGACCCGCCACCCGCGCTGGCGACCCCACCCGACTCCCCACCGCACCCCGAAAGCCCCACCACAACCGCCACCACAAGCCCGAACCCGCGAATCCGCATACCGTCCTCTCCGCCGGAAACCCACGTCCCAGCGCCCCAAGAGGACCACCCCAGGGGTTAAACCCGCATTAGCCGCACCACCGCGACGATCCGACCGGGACCGGCTGACGGCGGCCTGGCCCGTTCGGCGAATCACTCGACCTCGCGAAGGCGGCACACCGTCAGCTCTGTCGCTTGGAGCATTTTAGTGAGATGTCCCCTATCGAACCGATTTTCATCGGCACCACGCCGGGCCGCGAGGCGCCGAGGTCGATCGTGTACGCCCTCTTCTCCGCGATGAACCTGCGCGACGAACAAAGAGGGACGATGCGGAACGGCCTTCGCTCGTCGCCCTCATTGCCTAAGACCAGGGGCGGCTGCACCTTTCCGCCCACCGTGTAGGAGATCGCGACCTTGAAGGACGTGGGCACGCTCAGCGTGTCGACGAACAACTGGACGCTCATCGTCTCCTGGTCCTTCAGCTTGGTGTTGCCCTTTCCATGTCCGGGATAAGGGCCCAGATCCTTCCAGCGGAAAGGAGCATTCTCGCTGTATACGGGCTCGATGGTCCGCGCCCGCACCCGTGGGGGAAGTTTCCGGAAGGCCAACCCGAGGGTCAGCATGACGCCGTCCCCTCCTCCGGGCGGGCTCCACAGCAGTGTGCCGTCCGGCATGGGGATTCTCTTGACCTCCACCGCGGTGATCTGCGTTATCTCGACGACCTGGGCACGCTGCGCCTTGAGGCCGAAAGAGATCTCCGAGTACCCGCTCCCGGCCACCCTCGGGTCATCGGCCTTCTCGTTGTACCGGTCGTAGAATGCCTCATTCGAGGTAGGCGCCACCATTCTTTCGCCGGTGACCATGGCCGCCGACTCGCCCCACCTCGGCGCCCCGGCCAGCACGAGCGACTTCGAGCCCATGAAGCCGCGGGCACGGTCCTGGGTGGATTCCAGCAGGCCAAGTCCTCGAAGCACCCCGCCGCCGGCGTCGGTCAGCGTGATCCAGCCGGCGGCGAACGTCACGGCACCGGCCGTGAAAACGGCGATCATCTTTCGCCTGGGCGGATGGGGGCGCGGAGGGCGGCGGGATGTGCGCGCGTTCCGTGGTTCCATGGCGCCAGTCTCGCGCTCACGATCACTTACCGTGGCCGCCTGACCGCATACGGCCATTGCCAAACGCGGATCTTCAGTTGCTGCCCGTTGGGACGGCTGGGAGCTCTAGGTAGGTGGCCACGAGGGTTTCGCCTTGGTTCTGTGGGTTGTGGGGCGGGTTCCTTTCAGGCGTTTGAAGGCCACGCTCAGGGCGAAGGCGTTGGCATAGCCTACTTTTCTGGCGATGGCGGATACGGTTTCGTCGGTTTCTCTCAGGAGGTCGGCGGCCAGGGCTATTCGCCAGCCCGTCAGGTAGGCCATTGGGGGTTCGCCCACCTGGGCGGTGAAGCGGCGGGCCAGGGCGGCCCTTGATACTCCGGTTCTGGCCGCCAGGTCCGCGACCGTCCAGGGGTGGGCGGGAGATTCGTGCAGCAGGCGGAGGGCGGTGCCCGCTATCGGGTCGTCCAATGCCCGGCACCACGCGGGGGCGGTGGAGTCCGGTGTCTCGAACCATGTGCGGAGGGCGGAGACCAGCATGAGGTCCAGGAGGCGGTCCAGGACCAGTTGCCGGCCTGGGCGTTCTCTGGTGATCTCCGCGGCCATCAGTTCCGTGGACGGGTACGGGCTGTCCCCGGCCGGCACCACCAGGACGGGAGGCAGCGCGTGGAGGAGGTGTCCGCTCAGTTCGCCTCGGCGTTCGAAGGCGCCGCTCAGGAGGACGGCCGCTTCGTCGGCGGGGTCTCCGCAGGTGCCGGTCCGGCCTGAGCAGTAGTCGGCGGTGGTCACCACCTGGGTGGGTTCCGTTGCCGGGTCGTCGGCCACCGTGTAGGGCGCGTCGCCGGGGACCACCGCTATGTCGCCCGGGGCTATGCGCACCGGGTCCCGGCCGTCGGGGACGATCCAGGCGTGGCCGTTCAGCATCGTCGCCAGCGTCAGAGGGGCGCCGCTGGCCATGCGGAGCGCCCAGGGCGGGCGCATGACCGTCTGGCGGAAGACGGCGCCGCGGGCCCGCACGCCTGCCAGGAGTTCCGATACGGCGTCCATGGGCTCAGGTTAGACGGTCAGACATCAGGTAGAGCTTTTCAGGCATGGATCGTCTCGATGATCGCGGGTTGGCTGGGGGCATGGGTGAACACCAGATTCTTGTCACCGGCGCGACCGGTAAGTCCGGCAGGCGTGTGGTCCGGCGGCTGCGGGCGGAGGGGGCGGCGGTCCGCGCGGCGGCGCGGGGCGGGGAGCACTTCTTCGACTGGACGGACCGCGCCACCTGGGACGCCGCGCTGGAGGGCGTGGGGGCCGTCTACATCGTCCCGCTGGACGGGACGGCGCTCGTGCGGCCGTTCGTCGAGCGGGCGGCGCGGCTGGGGGTGCGGCGGGTCGTGCTGGCCTCGGGGCGCGGGATCGACGTGCCCGGTTACGCCAAGGACAGCGGCGGGATGCTGGAGGGCCTCATCGACGGCGAGGCCGCCGTCCGGGAGAGCGGGCTGGAGTGGACGATCAGCAGGCCGGGATGGTTCGCGCAGAACTTCAGCGAGGGGTTCTTCGCCGAGGCCGTCCGCGCCGGGGAGCTGCGGCTGCCGGGCGGCGACGGGGCCGCGAGCTTCGTCGACGCGGAGGACATCGCGGCGGTGGTGGTGGCCGCGCTGACCGGCGACGGGCATTCCGGCCGGACCTACGAGCTCTCCGGGCCCCGGGCCGTGACGCTGGACGAGGCGGCCGCGACGATCTCCGAGGCGGCCGGGCGCGACGTCCGCTATGTGCCGCTGTCCGTCGAGGAGTACGTCGCCGAACTCGTCGGGCAGGGGGTGCCGCCTGAGGATGCGGCGGCCTTCGCGGATCTCATCGAGCCGCTCAGGGAGGGGAAGGACGAGCACGTCTCCGACGGGGTGCCGCGTGCGCTCGGGCGGCCGGCGCGGAGTTTCGGGGAGTTCGCCGCGTCCACCGCCGCCGAGGGCGGCTGGGGCTGAGCGAAGGGCGGCCACCCGCCCTCGGGTGGCCGCCGCTCCTCAGCAGCGCCTTGAGGAAGCGGTGGTGCTCCGGGGTGGTGGTGATCAGCGAATCGGCGGACGACGCCCAGCTGTGGTCGAAGTCGGTGACGTTCTTGAGGGAGCCGCCGGGTGAGGACTGGTTGGAGCCCTGCGCGTGCGGACGAGCACATATTTGGTGTTGGAGTATTTCCATTTCCGCGTGCCGTCGGGGTTGCGCTCCCCCGGCTGGAAGTCCGGACGGGGTGCCGCATCGCCATCGCGAACGGTCCCTCGGGACCGTTCCCGCCGCGCCGGACCGAATCACCGGCTTCTCCATTCTTTGCTGATCTTGACCGCTCGGCATTGACGCCGGGGATTTCGCCTCACCGCCTCGACGGGGGCACCCGGTGCGTCAGGGTAGAGAAAAGGCCACCGCAGGCGCTGGGGACGGCACGCATCGCACAGCAGACGACGCGGATCGCGATGGTGCGGACGGGGGAACCGGGGAATCTTGGCGGCATGTTGTATCGAACTCTTGTCATCGCGCTGACCGCCGGTCTCGTCCTGCCCGTCGGAGGGACCGCCCTCGGCGACACCGAGCCGCCGCCCGACCGCATCCCGCTGCCCAACGGCTTCCAGCCGGAGGGGATCACGGCGAGCCCGCGGGGTGAGGCGTTCCTCGGCTCGCGCGCCACCGGCGCCATCTACCGCGTCGACCTGCGCACCGGGAAGGGCGAGGTGATCACCCCGGCGTCGGGCAAGCCCTCGCTCGGGATGAAGACCGTCGACGGACGCCTGTACGTGGCGGGCGGGCGGAGCGGGACGGGCCGTGTCTACGACACGCGCACCGGGGCGCTGCTCAAGTCCTACGACCTGAACACGGTGCCGTCCTTCGTCAACGACGTCGTGCTGACCGACGACTCGGCCTGGTTCACCGACTCGACCAATCCCGTGCTCTACAAGGTGCCGCTCGACGGGGACGGCGAGGTGGTGAAGGTGCCGCTGACCGGCGACATCGTCTACCAGCCCGGGTTCAACGGGAACGGCATCGCGACCAGCCCGGACCACAAGTCCCTCGTGCTCCTCCAGTCCAACGCCGGGAAGCTGTTCAAGGTCGACCCCGCGACGGGCGTGACGAAGACGGTGGACCTGCACGGCGAGGTCCTCACCAGCGGTGACGGCGTGCTGCGCGACGGCCGCACCCTGTACGCGGTGCAGAACTCGCTCAACACCGTGGCCGTCATCGAGTTGAGCAGGGACGGCGGCGAGGGGAAGGTCACCAAGAAGCTGACCGACAAGCGCTTCGACGTCCCGACGAGCGTCACCCGCTTCGGGAAGCGGCTCTACCTGCCGAACGCCCGGTTCAGCACGCCGCCCGGCCCCGACACGACCTACGAGGTCAATGCCGTCCAGCCCTGAGCTGGGCTTATCCGGGTTTAACCACCGTTGCGCCATGCTCGGCGCATGCGCGTTTTGATCGTCGAGGACGAGCGTGTGCTGGCGGACGCGATCGCGGAGGGGCTGCGGGAGCAGGCCATCGCGGTCGACGTGGTGTACGACGGGGACGGTGCGCTGGAGCGCGCGTCCCGCAACGAGTACGACGTGGTGGTGCTCGACCGGGACCTCCCGGCCGTCCACGGCGACGACGTGTGCCGGGAGCTGGTCGGGCGCCGGCACACGGGCCGGATCCTGATGCTGACGGCCGCCGGGGACGTCGGCGACCGGGTGGACGGCCTGATGCTCGGCGCCGACGACTACCTGCCGAAGCCGTTCGTGTTCGGCGAGCTGGTCGCCCGGGTGCGGGCGCTGGCGCGGCGGTCGCGGACGCCCGTCCCGCCGGTGCTGGAGCGGCGGGGCGTCCGGCTGGACCCGCACCGGCGCCGGGTCCAGCGGGACGGCCGGGAGCTGCGGCTCACCAACAAGGAGTTCGCCGTCCTGGAGGAGCTGCTGCGCGCCGAGGGCGGGGTGGTGAGCGCCGAGCTGCTGCTGGAGCGGGCCTGGGACGAGAACATCGACCCGTTCAGCAACATCGTCCGGGTGACGATGGCGACGTTGCGCCGCAAGCTCGGCGAACCGGGTGTGATCGAGACGGTCACCGGGTCCGGCTACCGGCTGGAGGCATGATGCCGAGGCTGAGCGTCCGGGCGCGGTTGACGCTGGTGTACGGGTCGCTGTTCCTGGCGATGTCGGCGGTGCTGGTCGCGGTGACGTACCTGCTGACCGCGCGGATGATCGAGCAGCGCTACCCGGTGCGCGGGTCGGGGACGACGACCACGCAGCTCTGGAGCCTCACGGACGCGGAGACCACGCGCCGGCTGGAGGAGCTGAAGGCCGAGGTGAACCGGCAGGCGACCCGGCAGAAGCACGACATGCTGGAGCAGCTCCTCCAGAGCTCGCTGGTGACGATGCTGGTGGTCGGCGTCCTCGCGGTGGTGATCGGGTACGTGGTGGCGGGCCGGATGCTGCGGCCCCTGCACCGGGTCACCGCGACGGCGCGGCGGCTGTCGGAGAGCAACCTGTACGAGCGGATCGCGCTGGACGGCCCGCAGGACGAGATCAAGGACCTGGCCGACACCTTCGACCGCATGCTGGACCGGCTGCACCGGGCGTTCGACACGCAGCGGCGGTTCGTCGCGAACGCCTCGCACGAGCTGCGGACGCCGCTGACCATCAACCGGACCGTGCTGGAGGTGGCGCTGGCCAGCGGGAGGAACCCGCCGGAGACCAAGGCGCTCGCCGACGTGCTGCTCGGCAACACCGCGCGGCACGAGCGGCTGATCGAGGGGCTGCTGCTGCTCGCCCGGTCCGAGCACGAACTCGGGACGCGCACGGCCACCCCCCTGCCGGACGTCGTGCGCAGCGCCCTCGACCAGCTCGACGTCCGCGACGACGTGGAGGTGGAGGCGCGGCTCGGCGCGGCCGAGGTGACCGGCGACCCCGTCCTGCTGGAGCGGTGCGCGGTCAACCTGCTGGAGAACGCGCTGAAGTACAACGTGCCGGATGGGCGGATCTGGGTCCGCACGGGAACCGCGGGATCGGCGGGGACCGAGGTGTTCCTCCAGGTCGTGAACACGGGGCGGCCCGTCCCGTCCTACGAGGCGGGGTCGATCTACGAGCCGTTCCGGCGGCTGCGCGCGGACGGCGGCGCGCGCTCCAGGACCGGGTCGGCGGAGGGCGCGGGCCTCGGCCTGTCGATCGTGCGGGCGGTGGTCGGCGCGCACGGCGGGACGATCGAGACGGTGCCGCGCGCCGAGGGCGGCCTCTCGATCACCGTGCGGCTGCCCGCCGCGGGCGCTCCCGCGGCCCCGCGGCGTGCGGGCGTGCTTACCGACGAGTACGATGGGCGGGTTACCGGCGAGTAATCTCGTCGCCGACCCACCAGCGCAGGGAGGACGACACCGTGCCTCGCACCGCACGCGACGTCGTGTTCGTCGACGGCGTCCGCACGCCGTTCGGCAAGGCCGGCCCGAAGGGCCTGTACGCGCAGACCCGCGCCGACGACCTGGTCGTCCGCGCGATCCGCGAGCTGCTGCGCCGCAACCCGTCCCTGCCGCCCGAGCGGGTGGACGAGGTCGCGATCGCCGCCACCACGCAGACCGGCGACCAGGGCCTGACGATCGGACGGTCCGCCGCCGTCCTCGCCGGGCTCCCCAAGAGCGTTCCCGGCTACGCGATCGACCGGATGTGCGCGGGCGCGATGACGGCGGTGACGACGGCGGGCGCGGGCATCTCCTTCGGCTCCTACGACGTCGTGATCGCGGGTGGCGTCGAGCACATGGGCCGGCACCCGATGGGCGAGGGCGTCGACCCGAACCCGCGCTTCCTCGCCGACCGGCTCGTGGACCCGTCCGCGCTGGTCATGGGGTCCACGGCGGAGAACCTGCACGACCGTTTCCCGGGCATCACCAGGCGGCGCGCGGACGCCTACGCGGCGCGCAGCCAGGCGAAGGTGGCCGAGGCGTACGCGGCCGGGCGCGTGCAGCCCGACCTCGTCCCGACGGCGGTCCGCTCGGCGGAGCGGGGCTTCGGCCTCGCGACCGAGGACGAGCCGCCGCGCCCCGGCACGACCGTCGCCGACCTCGCGGCGCTGAAGACGCCGTTCCGCGCGCACGGCAACGTCACGGCCGGGAACGCGGCGGGCCTCAACGACGGCGCGACCGCGTGCCTGCTGGCCGCCGAGGACGTCGCGGCCGACCTCGGCCTCACCCCGCGCATGCGGCTGGTCGACTTCTCCTTCGCCGGGGTGGAGCCGGAGGTCATGGGCGTCGGGCCCGTCCCGGCGACCGAGCGGCTGCTCGCCCGCAACGCGCTGACCATGGACGACATCGGCCTCATCGAGATCAACGAGGCGTTCGCCGTGCAGGTGCTGGCGTTCCTGGAGCACTTCAAGATCGCCGACGACGACGCGCGGGTGAACCCGTGGGGCGGCGCGATCGCGCTCGGGCACCCGCTCGCCGCGTCCGGCGTCCGGCTGATGAACCAGCTCTCGCGGCTGTTCGAGGAGCGGACGGACGTCCGGTACGGCATCACGACGATGTGCGTCGGCATGGGGATGGGCGGCACCGTCCTCTGGGAGAACGTGAACCGGGAGGGCGGCAAGTGAACCCCGACATCTTCGCCGACGAGGTCGTGACGCACGCGCTGGTGCGCGACGTGGCGCTCCCCCGCGGCGCCGGGACGCTCGCGCTGATCACGCTCGACAACGGGCACGACCACACCCGGCCGAGCACGTTCGGCCCGCGCGGCCTCACCGAGCTGGGCGAAGCGCTCGACGCCGTCGCCGCGCGCGAGGACATCGCCGCCGTCGGCGTCACCGGCAAGCCGTTCATCTTCGCGGTCGGCGCCGACCTCAAGGGCGTCCCGCTGATCGGCGACCGCGCGGACGCCGCCGCCGTGGGCAGGCTGGGGCACGACGTGTTCCGCCGCCTCGGCGAGCTGCGCGTCCCCTCGTTCGCCTACTACAACGGCGCGGCGATGGGCGGCGGCGTCGAGATCGGCCTGCACTGCACGTACCGGACGGTCTCCACCGGCGTCACGGCGTTCGCGCTGCCCGAGGCGTTCCTCGGCCTCGTGCCCGGCTGGGGCGGGACGTACCTGCTGCCCCGCCTGGTCGGCGCGGAGAAGGCGCTCAAGGTCGTCATCGACAACCCGCTCGCGCAGAACCGGATGCTGAAGGGCCCGCAGGTCCGCGAGCTGGGCATCGCCGACGCGATCTTCGACTCGGCCGACTTCCTGGAGGAGTCGCTCGCCTGGACGGCCCGCGTCCTGAAGGGCGAGGTCGTGGTCGACCGCCCCGAGGTCGACACCGGCAAGGCGTGGGACGACGCGGTCGCGCTCGCCCGCTGGAACGTGGACGGGCGGCTGCACGGCGCCGCCCCGTCCTACGTGAAGGCCATCGACCTGATCGCCGCCGCCAAGGACCGCACCCGCGACGAGGGCTTCGCGGCCGAGGACGAGGCGCTCGCCGACCTCATCATGAGCGAGGAGCTGCGCGCGGGCCTGTACGCGTTCGACCTCACCCAGAAGCGGGCGAAGAAGCCCGCCGGGGCGCCGGACGCCGCGCTCGCCCGTCCCGTCACGAAGGTCGGCGTCGTCGGCGCGGGCCTGATGGCCTCGCAGCTCGCGCTGCTGTTCGCGCGCCGCCTGGAGGTGCCGGTCGTCATGACCGACCTCGACCAGGAGCGGCTCGACAGGGGCGTCGGCCACGCCCACGCCGAGATCGGCAGGCTGCTCGCCAAGGGGCGGATCTCCCCCGACAAGGCCAACCGCCTCACCGCGCTCGTCACCGGCTCGCTCACCAAGGACGTCTTCGCCGACGCCGACCTCGTCATCGAGGCGGTCTTCGAGGAGATGTCGGTCAAGCGCGCGGTGTTCGCCGAGGTCGAGGAGCACGTGTCGGCCGAGTGCGTGCTGGCCACCAACACCTCGTCGCTGTCGGTGACCGAGATGGCCGCGGGGCTGCGGCACCCCGAGCGCGTGGTCGGGTTCCACTTCTTCAACCCGGTCGCGGTGCTGCCGCTGCTGGAGGTCGTCCGGGGCGAGCGGACCGGCGACGAGGCCCTGGCCACGGCCTTCGCGACGGGCAGGACGCTGAAGAAGTCGTGCGTGCTGGTCAAGGACGCCCCGGCGTTCGTGGTGAACCGCGTGCTGCTGCGGCTGCTCGCCGAGATCGTCGCGGCGGTGGACGAGGGCACGCCGATCGAGGTGGCCGAGCGCGCCGCGGCGCCGCTCGGGCTGCCGATGCCGCCGTTCGTGCTGATGGGGCTGGTCGGCCCCGCGATCGCGCTGCACGTCAAGGAGACGCTGCACGCCGCGTTCCCGGGCCGCTTCCCGCTCTCGGACAACCTCGCCAAGCTGGTGGCGTCGGGCAAGCCCGGCGTGTACCGGCCCGACCTCACGCTCGACCCCGAGGCGGTGGAGATCTTCGCGGGCGGGGACCGCCCCTCCACCGAGGAGCAGGTGCTCGACCGCGCGCTCGCCGCGCTCGCGGACGAGATCCGCCTCATGCTGGACGAAGAAGTCGTCGCCGCTCCGGAGGACATCGACCTCTGCATGCTCCTCGGCGCCGGTTGGCCGTTCCACCTGGGAGGGATCACTCCGTACCTCGACCGGACGGGCATCTCCGAGAAGGTGACGGGACGCCGGTTCCGTACCTGACACGCCGAATCATGCGCCGGGAGCGTCCTTAAGGCGGATAAAGACGGGCATAGGGGTGACGGACATGAGGTCACCCCACCGCGAGGAGCTCCCGGGCATGAACCTGCTGCGCACGAAGTCGGTCGAGCAGTCGATCCGCGACACCGAGTCGCCGGAGCATCAGCTCAACCGATCCCTGTCCGCGTTGGACCTCGTGGTGTTCGGGGTCGGCATCATCATCGGGACCGGGATCTTCGTGCTGACCGGGCAGGTCGCCAGGGACAAGGCCGGCCCGGCGGTCGCGATCTCGTTCGTGCTCGCGGCGGTCGTCTGCGGGCTCGCGGCGCTGTGCTACGCCGAGTTCGCCTCGACGATCCCGGTGGCGGGGTCCGCCTACACCTTCTCCTACGCGACGCTCGGCGAGTTCCCAGCGTGGATCATCGGCTGGGACCTCGTCCTGGAGCTGGCGCTCGCCGCCGCCGTGGTCTCGGTCGGCTGGTCGGGATACGCGGTCTCGCTGCTGGACGACGCTGGCGTGACGCTGCCGGCCGAGCTCGTCCATCCGCCGGGTGAGGCGGGCGGTGCGGTGAACGTCCCCGCGATCGTGCTCGTGCTGGCCGTGACCGTGCTGCTCGTCCTCGGCATCAAGGTGTCCGCGCGCTTCACCGTCGCGATCGTCGCCGTCAAGCTGTCGGTGGTGCTGCTGGTGATCGTCGCGGGGCTGTTCTTCGTCAAGGGCGCCAACTACCACCCGTTCATCCCGCCGTCGGAGGCGACGCCGACGGTCGAGGGCGGCTCCGCGCCGCTGATGCAGGTGCTGTTCGGGATCAAGCCGGCCACCTTCGGCTGGCTCGGCATCTTCGCGGCCGTCTCGGTCGTCTTCTTCGCCTACATCGGCTTCGACGTGGTCGCCACCGCCGCCGAGGAGGCCCGGCGGCCCCAGCGCGACCTCCCGATCGGGCTCATCGGCTCGCTCGTCATCACCGCGATCCTGTACGCGGTGGTGTCGATCGTCGTCACCGGCATGCAGAACTACAAGGACCTGAGCACGGAGGCGCCGCTCGCCGACGCGTTCAAGGCCGTCGGCCATCCCGCGTTCGCCACCGTGATCAGCTTCGGCGCCGTGGTCGGCCTGACGACCGTCGTGCTGATCCTGCTGCTCGGCCAGAGCCGGGTGTTCTTCGCGATGAGCCGCGACGGCCTGCTGCCCCCCTGGCTCTCGACCGTCCACCCGCGCTTCGGCACCCCCTACCGCTCCACCGTGATCATGGGGGTGGTGGTCGCGGCGATCGCCGGGTTCATCCCGCTCGCCAAGCTCGCCGAGCTGGTCAACATCGGCACGCTGTTCGCGTTCCTCGTCGTCTCGGTCGGGGTCGTGGTGCTGCGCCGGACGCGGCCGGAGCTGCCCCGCGCGTTCCGCACGCCGCTGGTGCCGCTCATCCCCGTGCTGTCGGTGCTGGCCTGCCTGTTCGTGATGATCAACCTGCCGGTGGACACCTGGCTGCGGTTCCTCGCCTGGCTCCTGGTCGGCGTCGCCGTCTACTTCGCCTACGGGCGGCGCCACAGCCGTCTGGCGGGCGGGCGGGTCTGACGGAGGCCGCCCGCGATCGGAAACCGCCTGTCCTTTGTCGGTGCCGTGGGCGACAATGGCGGCCATGGCAGACCCAGTGCGCGTCGCCGTCGTCGGGTCCGGCCCCGCCGGACTCTACGCCGCCGAGGCCCTCGTGAAGCAGACCGCCGGCGCAGCGCGCGTCGACGTCCTGGACCGGCTGCCCACGCCCTACGGCCTGGTCCGCTACGGGGTCGCGCCCGACCACACCTCGATCAAGGCGATCGCCCGGTACCTCCAGAAGGTGCTGGAGGGCGAGGGGGTGCGGTTCTTCGGCTGCCTGGAGCTGGGCCGCGACCTCACCCGCGCCGACCTGCTCGGCTGCTACGACGCGGTGATCTACGCGACCGGCGCGATGGTCGACCGGCACATGGGCGTTCCGGGTGAGGACCTGCCCGGCAGCGTCGCCGCCACCGACTTCGTGAACTGGTACTGCGGCCACCCCGACGCCGCCGACCACGAGTTCGACCTGTCGGTGGAGGAGGTCGCGGTGATCGGCGTCGGCAACGTCGCGGTCGACGTCGTCCGGATCCTCGCCAAGACGGCCGAGGAGCTGCGCGCGACCGACGTGCCCGAGCAGGTCGTGGAGGCGCTGTCGCGCAGCCGCGTCCGCCGCGTCCACATGGTCGGGCGGCGCGGCCCCGCGCAGGCCAAGTTCACCACGAAGGAGGCCCGCGAGCTGGGCGAGCTGGACAACGCCGGCATCCACGTCCGCCCCGAGGACATGGCCCTCGACCCGGTGAGCGCCGAGCTCGCCGAGACCGACCGGCACGTCCGCGCGAACGTCAAGGTCCTGAACGGCTGGACGGGCGAGCCCGCCGCGCGGCCCCGCCGCATCGACGTCCGGTTCTGGCGGGCGCCGGTCGAGATCCTCGGCACCACCCGCGTGGAGGGGCTGCGCCTTGAGCGGACCCGCCTGAACGAGTCGGGCCGCGTGACCGGCACCGGCGAGTTCGAGACGCTCCCGGTCGGCATGGTGCTGCGCTCGGTCGGCTACCAGAGCGTCCCGCTGGAGGGCGTCCCGTTCGACGAGCGCGCCTACGTCGTCCCGAACGACGGCGGCCGGATCCTCGCGCCGGACGGCTCGCCCGTCCCCCGCGAGTACGTCGCGGGCTGGATCAAGCGCGGCCCGACCGGTGTCGTCGGCACCAACAAGTCCGACGCCGCCGAGACCGTCCGCCACCTGCTGGAGGACCTCCCCGCCGACCGGACGCCGCCCGACCGCACCCTGGAGGAGCTGCTGGAGTCGCGCGGGCTGGCCGCCGTCACCTACGCCGACTGGCTGGGCCTCGACGCCGCCGAGATCGCCCTCGCCCGCTCCCTCGGACGCGGCGAACGCGTGAAGCTGGCCCGCTGGGAGGACATGACGAAGGCGTGCCGCTCCACCGATGACGCGCGGATGGAATAAACCGCTCGCAGGGTAGTGACGGAAGCGTGACGGGGACGCTACCGTGCGCGTGTGACCGGCGGTCCCGAACTGTACGGGTTCCCCCCACCCGAGACGTTGCCCGATCTGCGGTGGCTGGGCCCGGATTATGTCTCCGTGCTGGTGTACGACCTGACGCAGGGGCTGCTGCGCCAGGATCCCCGCACGGTCGTGATGGGCGTGCGCTGCGAGGGCGACCCCGACCTGCGCCCCTCCGTCGACCCGGGGGGCGTCATCCGCGCGCACGACGCGTGCTTTCCGCTCCAGGTCTACGTGCAGGACGGCGCCGGACGCCCCTGGCGGCTGCGCGGCCGGTGGACCTACTCCGGCCGCGAGCTGGGGACGTCCGCCGCGTCCATCACCCACTTCTGGCACCTGCTGTCGGCCGAGGGGGTCTAGGCCGTGCCGCACGGCGACCTCGGCCGTCGCGGGCGTGTAGCGGACCGGTGGGGCGGGCGCCGGAGGCGAGGCCCCACCGGTCAGGCCGCGAAGCGCCACCGCGCCCGCCAAGGCACGGTCAAGGCATCAGCCGCCAGGCGAGCGCCTTGGGCCGGGACCCGATGAACCCGGCTCAGTCGGAGGTGGCGGGCTCGTGGGTCTCGGTCGAGGTGATCCGCGCGACGTACTCCGTCACGTCGCGGGCGAGGGCCTGCGGGGTCAGGCCGATGTCGGCCAGGATCTCGCCGCGCCCGGCGTGGTCGAGGAACTCCTGCGGGATGCCGAAGGTGCGGACCGGGGTGTCGACCTCGGCGTCGCGCAGCATGCGGGCGACGGCGTCGCCGACCGCGCCGGTGCGGCCGTTGTCCTCGGCGACGGCGACGAGCGCGTGGTCGCGGGCGAGGCCGGGCAGCGCCGCGTCCAGCGGCTTGACCCAGCGGGGGTCGACGACGGTGACCCCGATGCCCTGGGCGGCGATGAGCCCGGCCGCCTCGACGGCGGGCCCGGCCATCGACCCGGCCGCCACCAGCAGGACGCGGGTGCCGTTGGAGCCGTCGTGGCGGGCGATGACGTCCATGTCACCGGCCTTGCCGATCGCCTCGATGTCGGCGGCGGCGGGCCCCTTCGGGTAGCGGATCGCGGTCGGGCCGTCGGAGACGGCGACGCACTCGCGGAGCAGTTCGCGCAGCCGGGCGCCGTCGCGCGGCACGGCGACGCGCAGGCCCGGGACGAGCTGGAGGATCGACAGGTCCCACATGCCGTTGTGGCTGGCGCCGTCGTTGCCGGTGACGCCGGACCGGTCGAGCGCGAACGTGACGGGCTGGCGGTGCAGCGCGGTGTCCATCAGGACCTGGTCGAACGCGCGGTTGAGGAAGGTGGAGTAGAGCGCGACGACCGGGTGCATGCCGCCCATGGCGAGGCCGGTCGCGGAGGTGACCGCGTGCTGCTCGGCGATCCCCACGTCGTAGACGCGGTCGGGGAAGGCGTCGGCGAACGGGGCGAGCCCGACCGGGTGCAGCATCGCGGCGGTAATGGCGACCACGTCGCGGCGCTCGCGGCCGATCGCGACCATCTCGTCGCTGAAGTGCTTCGTCCACGCCGGTGCGCCCTTCTTGGCGGGGAACGCGCCGGTGGCGGGGTCGAACGCGCCGGGACCGTGCATGCAGTCCTCGGTGTCGTTCTCGGCGGGCGCGTAGCCGCGGCCCTTGGTGGTGATGCAGTGCACGATGACGGGGCGGCCGAACCCGTGGGCGCGGCGCAGGGCACGTTCCACCGCGTCGGTGTCGTGGCCGTCGATCGGCCCGACGTACTTCATGCCGAGGTCCTCGAACATCGCCTGCGGCTGGAGGACGTCCTTGATGCCCTTCTTGATGCCGTGCAGCGCCTCGTAGGCGACGGTGCCGACGACCGGGGCGCGCGGCACCGTCTTCTTGATGAGGTCGAGCGCGTGCTCGTAGCCCTGGGTGACGCGCAGGTCGGCGAGGTGGCCGGCGAGCCCGCCGATCGTCGGCGAGTAGGAGCGGCCGTTGTCGTTGACGACGATGATGACCGGGCGGTCGACGCCCGCCGCGATGTTGTTCAGCGCCTCCCAGCACATGCCGCCGGTGAGCGCGCCGTCGCCGACGACCGCGACCACGGCGCGGTCGTCCTCGCCGCGGAGCTGGAACGCCTTGGCCAGCCCGTCGGCGTAGGACAGGGCGGTGGAGGCGTGCGAGTTCTCGATGATGTCGTGCTCGGACTCGGCGCGGCTCGGGTAGCCCGACAGGCCGCCGCGCTGGCGCAGCAGGCCGAAGTCGCGCCGCCCGGTGAGGATCTTGTGGACGTAGGCCTGGTGGCCGGTGTCGAACAGGATCTTGTCGCGCGGCGAGTCGAAGACGCGGTGCAGCGCGATCGTCAGCTCCACCGCGCCGAGGTTCGGACCGATGTGCCCGCCGGTCTTGGAGACCGCGTCGACGAGGAAGTCACGTATCTCCCCGGCGAGACGGGGCAGCTGCCCGGCGTCCAGTCGCTTGAGGTCGTCGGGACCCGTGATCGACTCCAGCAGGCTCACGCGTGTCAACTCCTCCGTCGGGGGCGTCGCTCCCCGCTCCCGGGGCTCCCCTGGTCTCGGGCCGTTCCGAGTTTAATCCCGGTTCGCCCGCGACGCGCCGGACCCCGCCCCTCCCCGGGCGGGAAACGGGTGACCGACGTGGCGCCCATGGGGTAGGAAATGAGCATGGGCGTCGAAGAGATCGTGCTGCTCAACGCGGCTGACGAAGCCGTCGGTACCGCTCCGAAAGCGGAGAGCCACCACCGGGAGACCCCGTATCACCTGGCCTTTTCCTGTTATGTCGTGGATACGGACGGTCGCGTGCTGATCACTCAGCGGGCGCTGGCGAAGCGGACCTTCCCCGGGGTGTGGACGGGGAGCTGCTGCGGGCACCCCGGTCCGGGCGAGGGCCTGCGCGGCGCGGTGGTCCGGCGATTGCAGGACGAACTGGGCATCCCGGACGAGTCGCTGGCCGTCATGGCCCTGTCCCCCGTCCTGCCCGCGTTCCAGTACCGCGCCGTCGCCGAGGACGGGACGGTCGAGCACGAGCGCTGCCCGGTCGTGCGCGCGACGGTGCCGGCCGGGACGCCGGTCACGGCCAACCCCGCCGAGGTCGAGGAGGCCGCGTGGTGGACCTGGCGCGAGTGCCTGGACCTGGCCGGGCGCCCCGAGTCCTCGCCCTGGTACCGGCTCCAGCTCGCCGAGCTGGCCCCGCTGGGCCCCCCGCTCGACTGGCCCGACGCGGGCACCACCGGCCTGCCCCCGGCGCTCCCGTGGTGACCCGGATGGCCGGATAACCGCGAGATCACTTTTCGATACGCGGTGTTGACCCGCCGCCCGTCCGCCCGGACGCTGTGTTTGTTTTCCGGGGCAACGAAAGGACGGGCGACGATGCGACGACAGGCTTCCCCCCGCTCTTCCGGGAGGCGCCGCCCCTCCGGCGGGCGCCTCATGGCCGTCGCCGCGGTGGCGGTGACCGGCGCGCTCGCGGCGGCGGGCTGCGGCGGCGGCTCGACGGGCTCCAACGACACCTCCGAGGTCGAGGTCTTCTCGTGGTGGACCGGGGCGGGCGAGGCCGACGGGCTCGCCGCGATGAAGGCCGACTTCGAGAAGCGCAACCCCGGCACGAAGTTCACCAACGCGGCGATAGCCGGCGGGTCGGGCACCCAGGCACAGGCGGTGCTGGCCAGCCGCCTCCAGAACCGCAAGCCGCCGGACTCCTTCCAGGGCCACGCGGGCGCCGAACTGCTCGACTACATCAAGGCCGGGCAGATCGAGCCGCTCGACTCCTTCTACGACGAGAACCGTCTGAAGGCCGCCTACCCGGAGCAACTCCTCCAGCAGATCACCTACCAGGGCAGGATCTACTCGGTGCCGGTGAACATCCACCGCTCGAACGTGCTCTGGTACAACCCGGGCGTCCTGAAGGACGCCGGGATCTCCGCCCCGCCGAAGTCGATCGCCGAGTTCATCGCCGACCTGAAGGCGGTCAAGGCGAAGACGAAGAAGGTGCCGCTGTCGCTCGGCGCGCAGTGGACGGCCGACCACCTGCTGGAGAACGTCCTGCTCGGCGACCTCGGCACCGACGCCTACAACGCGCTGTGGAAGCCGGGCGCCGACTGGGGCACCCCGGCCGTCGGCAAGGCCCTCGGCGACTTCGGCGAGATCATGGGGTACACGACGCAGGAGGCCGCGTCCACCGACTGGCAGGGCGCGGCGAAGGCGGTCGTGGACGGCCGCGCCGCCTTCAACATCATGGGCGACTGGGCCTACGGGTACTTCACCGGGAACGCCCCGAACGGCCTCGGCAAGAAACTCGACACCGATTTCAAATACGCACCGTCCCCGGGTACCGACGGTACGTACATGTGGTTGTCGGACTCCTTCACCCTTCCCCGCAACGCCCCGCACCGCGGCGGCGCGATCGCGTGGCTGAAGGAGGCGTCCAGCAAGGAGGGGCAGGACCTCTTCAACCCGAAGAAGGGCTCGATCCCCGCGCGCAAGGACGCCGACAGGACGCTCTACAAGGGCTACCTCGAATACGCGTTCAACGAATGGAACAAGCCCGGCGTCAAGCTGGCGGGCTCGTTCTGGCACGGCGTGAACGCGAGCAAGAAGCAGCACACCGACATCGACACCGCGGTGGGCCTGTTCCTACAGAACAAGGACGTCGCGAAACTCCAGGCCGGGCTGGTGAGCGCGGCGAAGAACAGCGGCCAGTGACGCGCCGGGTGCCGCGCCGGGTCCGGAACTGGCTGCCCGGCCTGCTGCTGGTCTCGCCGTCCATCCTGGCGGTCGGCCTGTTCGTGTACGGGCTGATCTTCTGGAACACGCGGGAGGCGGTGAGCGGGAGGCACGACGAGATCTCGCCCTACCGGTTCGACAAGGGCAGGAACTTCGTGGACCTGTGGGACCAGCCGAGCTGGCCCGGCGCGGTGAAGCACGCGCTGCTGTTCACGGCCGTGTTCGTCGCCGGCGCGCTGCTGCTCGGCGCGTTCCTGGCGTTCCTGATGGACAAGGGCATCCGCGGCGAGGCGTCGTTCCGGGTCGTCTACCTGTTCCCGATGGCGGTCTCGTTCATCGCCAGCGGCGTGGTGTGGCGCTGGCTGATGAACCCGGCGCCGCCCGAGCGCGCCGTCGGGCTGAACCAGCTGTTCGGCGAGCTGCACCTCGGAGCGCTCGCGAACGGCTGGTGGCAGGACCCGGACTGGGGCATGGCCGCGATGGCGCTCCCAGCGATCTGGCAGATGTCCGGATATGTCATGGCGTTGTATCTGGCCGGGTTCCGCGGCGTCCCGGAGGAGCTGCGCGAGGCCGCCCGGGTGGACGGCGCGTCCGAGTGGAAGGTGTACCGCCACGTGGTGTTCCCGCAGCTCCGGCCGGTGACCCTGTCCGCACTGATCATCCTCGGGCACATCTCGCTGAAGGTGTTCGACCTGGTCATGGCGATCGCGGGCAAGCAGATCATCACCTACGTCCCGGCGATCGCGACGTACGTGGAGGTGTTCGACCGGCACGACCCCGCCAACGGCGCCACCATCGCCACCTACCTGCTGCTCGCGGTGGCCCTGCTGGTGATCCCCTACCTGGTGTGGTCGGTGCGCGCGGAGCGGACCCGATGACCGCGCCCGCCGCCTCCGCCAGGACGCTGCGGATCCTCCGGCCCGCGATCCTGCTGCTGTTCGTCGTGCTGTTCCTGATGCCGGTGTACGTCCTGGTCGTCACGAGCTTCAAGCCGCTGGACGAGGCGGACCCCGGCAGCGCGTGGAACCTGCCCGGCCACTGGAGCGTGTCGGGCTGGCGCTCGGCGTGGGAGACGCTGCGCCCCGGGCTGGAGAACAGCGTCAAGATCGCGGTCTCCGGCTCGCTGATCTCGGCGGTGCTCGGCTCGCTGAACGGCTACGTCCTGTCCAAGTGGCGCTTCCCCGGCGCGGACGCGGTGTTCGCGCTGTTCCTGTTCGGGATGTTCATCCCCTACCAGGCCATCATGATCCCGCTCGCGGGCCTGCTCACCGACCTGGAGCTGGTCGGCACGATCCGCGGGCTCGTCCTCGCCCACGTCGTCTACGGCATCCCGATCTGCACGCTGATCTTCCGCAACTACTACGTCACGATCCCCGACCAGCTCATCGAGGCCGCCCGGGTGGACGGCGCCGGGATGCTCCGCACGTACTGGTCGATCGTCCTGCCCGTGTCCGCCCCCGCGTTCGCGGTGACGATCATCTGGCAGTTCACCTCGATGTGGAACGACTTCCTGTTCGCGGTGTTCCTCGGCGCCCCCGACAGCTGGCCGGTCACCGTCATGCTGAACAACACCGCGGGTTCGGGCGCCGTCGCCGTCCAGTACAACCAGCAGATGGCCGCGGCCCTTCTCGCCTCGCTCCCGACACTTCTCGTCTACCTCCTCCTGGGACGCTTCTTCATGCGCGGTCTCATGGCGGGCGCGCTGAAGGGCTGACGTCACATGAATCCCGGCACCCACGGTGATCGCGTCAACCCCGTGAGAATTTCGCGCGTCCCATATCTGATCAATGTCGATACACACTCGCCCGCTCCGTTGGCATATTCGCCGGGATGCGCCTACTCTCACGGCATCGTCCCGCGCCACCGGAGGCAGGTCGAGCACTGGAGGTGACCGCGTGCAGGCGATCAGTGTTCAGCAACCCTGGGCGTTCGCGATCGCGCGAGGCGGCAAGACCGTCTCGAACCAGGGCCTGCCGACCGCCTACCGCGGGCCGCTGCTGGTGCACGCCTCGATGCGCGTCGACCTGAAGGCGTGCGACTCGCCGCTCATCCAGGCGGCCGGCTGGGACCCGCGCGACCCGCTGGCCACGATCGGCGCCGTCATCGCGGTCGCCGACCTCGCGCACGTCTGCTCGGCGGGCGCGCCCGGCGGCCCCTGCGACTGCGGCCCCTGGTCCGAGCGCGGCGCGCACCACTACCACCTGGCGAACGTCCGCGCGCTGCCGCGCCCGATCGTCGCGCTCGGCCGCCCCGGGGTCTGGGAACCGAAACCCGGCCTCGTCACCGAGGTGAACGCGATGTTCGCCGCCGCGACCGCCGCGAAGGCGACGGCGGCGGCGAACCAGCCGTCCTGACGCTCACGCCTCGGCCGCCTCGCGCAACCGCGCGAACTCCCCGGCCATCCGCTCCAGCGTCCAGTGCGCGTTGAGCCCGCTCGGGTTGGGCAGCACCCACAGCCGCGCGGGCCCGAACGCCTCGTCCTGCGGCCCGATCGCGGTGCGGGGCCGGGCGAACGCCGTCCGGTAGGCGGTCACCCCGGCGACCGCGAGATACCTCGGCCGGTGCCGCTCGACGAGTTCGGTGAGCCGCCGCCCGCCCTCCCGCAGTTCCTCGCCGGTCAGCTCGTCCGCGCGGGCGGTCGTGCGGTGCGCGAGGTTCGTGATGCCGAGCCCGAAGCCGGGCAGCAGGTGCTGCTCGGACGGGCTCAGCAGCCGGTCGGTGAACCCCGACCGGTGCAGCGCGGGCCAGAACCGGTTCCCCGGCCGCGCGAAGTGGTGCCCGGTCGCCCCCGAGTAGAGCCCCGGGTTGATCCCGCAGAACAGCACCCGGAACACCTCACCCACCGGCGGCAGGACGTCCGGAATGACCCGATCCCGAGCAGCCTCAAGCTCGGCTTTGGTAGGACGCACCGCCCCACCCTACGAGCCCGCGCACACCCCCGAGCCTCCGAAACGACAAACCGACCCATTCGGCCCGCAGGTGTTCGCCGAGTTCTGAGCCGGGTCACAGGAGGCTTCGGGTTATCAGGGTCAAAGCGGACGCGGCGACGACGGCCAGCAGCGCTGCGCGCATGCGGGGGCCCGTGAGGTGGCGGCGGAGCGGGCCGGCGGCCAGGAAGCCCGCGAGGACGAACGGGGTGAGCGCCAGCCCGGCGGTGATCTGCGAGGTCGGGAGGCGTCCGGCGGCCGCGAGCATGACCAGCGACAGCAGCGCGCCGAGGGTGAAGAAGGCCGCGAGCGTCGCGCGGACGCGGGGTCCGCTCTCGCGCTGGTAGAGCAGCGCGATCGGGGGGCCGCTGATCGCGGTGGCGGTGCCGGTGGCGCCGCCGATCATCCCGGCGGTGGTGAGCGTGGCGGGGTTGCGCGGGACCTCGGCCGACCAGGTGGTGGCGCCGAGCGCGGCGAGGACGAGGCCGCCGATCACGACGCCGAGGACGCGGGCGGGGACGGCGGCGACCATCAGCACGCCGAGCGGTGTCCCGGCGAGGCGTCCGCCGCAGGCCCAGCCGAGTCCGCGCAGGTCGGCGTGCCGGATCTCGCGGGAGAGGGTCGCGAGCGGCATGATCGCGGCGACGACGAGGATCGAGCCGGGCATGGCGGCGGGGAACAGCATCGTCACGACGGGCGTCGCGACCAGCCCGACGCCGAGGCCGACGCTGCCCTGGACGATGGCGCCGAGCAGGGCGGCGAACCCGGCGACGAGGACGAAGTCGAGGTGCGGCACCGCCCGGACGCTACCGGCCGATTCGGACGGACTCACCTGGATTTTTGGCAAGATGTCCGCATGCTTGCCGCCTGTCTCGCCTTCGCGCTGGTCGCCGGGTTGATCACGATCACCCCCGGTCTGGACACGATGCTCGTCGTGCGCACCACCGTCGCCGGCGGGCGCCGGAGGGGCCTGCTCACGGCGGCGGGGGTCGCGTCCGGGTGCCTGGCGTGGGCGATGGCGAGCGCGGCGGGGCTGACCGCGCTGCTCGCCGCGTCCCGCATCGCGTTCGACGTGCTGCGCGTCGCGGGCGCCTGCTACCTGCTGTGGCTCGGCGCGCAGACGCTCTGGCGGACGCGCCGCAAGGCCGAGAGCACCGAGGACGCCCCCGGCGCGCCGCTCACCGGTCTCGCCGCGTGGCGCAGCGGGTTCGTCACGAACGCTCTGAACCCGAAGGTCGGCGTGTTCTACATGAGCCTGCTGCCGCAGTTCTATCCGCGCGGCGCGCCGGTGTTCGGGACGAGCGCGCTGTTCGCGGCGATCCACGTCGTCGAGACGCTGCTGTGGCTGGCGCTCGTGGTGGGCGCCGCCGGTGCCGCGCGGCGGGCGCTGTCGCGTCCGGCGGTGCGGCGGCGCCTCCAGCAGGTGACCGGGATCGCCTTCATCGGCTTCGGCCTGCGCCTGGCCGCCGAGCGCTAGCCGGCCTGCGCGGAGAGGGCGCGCGCCAGTTCGGCGGCCTGCGCGTCGTCCAGCGGGGCGTGCCCGGTGAGGATCCGGTACCACAGGACGCCGTACGCCTGGTCGACCATGAGGTCGAGGTCGGAGCCGGCCGAGACCTCGCCGCGCTCGCGGCCCCGTTCGAGGATCCCGCGCAGGACGCGGCGCCGCGTCTCGATGAGCGCGCGCATCTGCTCGCGGGCGTGCGGGTCGCGCTGCGCCTCGGCCATCGAGTGCCGCAGGACGGTGGCGGTGAGCCGCTCCCCCGCCGCGCGGAACGTCGCGGTGAGGAACGCCTCCAGGTCGCCGCGCAGGGTGCCGGTGTCGGGCACCGGGATCGCGGTCCCGGCGTGCTCGGCCATCGCCTCCAGCAGCACCGCCCCCTTGGACGGCCACCAGCGGTAGATCGTCTGCTTGCCCACCCCGGCGGCGGCGGCGATGGTGTCGATCGTCACGGGCGTGTCGCCGGGGCGTCCGAGCAGGTCGACGGCCACGTCGAGGATCGCGCGGCGCGCGGCCTCGTTGCGGCGCCGCCCGGTGTGCGGACGGCGGGCCTCCCCGGTCATGGCCGCCACCCTACAAGGTTTGACGAGACCGTGAGTCTCGATGAATACTTGTCGAGACGATTGGTCTCGATAAAGGGAGCGGACATGGCACAGCGGGTTCTGGTGTGCGGCGGAGGCTCGGGCATCGGCGCGGCCACGGCGGCCCTGTTCGCCGGACGCGGCGCCGACGTGGTGATCACCGGTCGGAACGAGGAGCGCCTCGCCAAGACCGCCGCGAACATCGACGGGAACGTGACAGGCCGCCGGATGGACGCCGCGTCCGGCGAGCAGGTCGCGGCGTTCTTCGCCGCCGGTGCGACCTACGACCACCTGGTGCTGGCGCTCAGCGGCGGTTCGGGCGCGGGCCCCTTCGCCACGCTGGACCTCGACGAGCTGCGCGACGGCTTCGAGGGCAAGTTCTGGCCGCACCTGCGGCTGTTGCAGGCGGCGCTGCCGCACCTCGCCGAGGACGGTTCGGTCACGCTGCTCACGGCCTCCTCGGCGCGCGCCGCGCTGCCCGGGACCTCCGGCCTCGCCGCGATCAACGGCGCGCTGGAGGCGGTGGTCCGGCCGCTGGCGGCCGAGCTGGCGCCCCGGCGGGTGAACGCGGTCTCCCCCGGCGTCATCGAGACGCCCTGGTGGGACGCGCTTCCTGAGGCGCGGCGCGCGGCGGTGTTCGCCGAGCACGCGGCGGCGCTGCCGGTCGGACGCGTGGGCCGGCCCGAGGAGGTCGCCGAGGCGGTGGTCCTGGCAGCGACCAACGGCTTCATCACCGGCCAGGTCATCGAGTGCAACGGCGGCCTGACGCTCCCGACCGGCCGCTGACGCGAACGGGCCGCCCCTTCAAGGGGCGGCCCGTCAGTGCTCACGCCTACTTGCGCAGCAGGTTCCGCAGCACGTACTGCATGATGCCGCCGTTGCGGTAGTAGTCCGCCTCACCCGGGGTGTCGATCCGGACGACGGCCGTGAACTCCCTGCCGTCGGCCTTCACCGTCACCTCGTCCGGCACGCCGCCCTCGTTCAGGGCGGTGACGCCGGTGATGTCGAAGGTCTCGGTGCCGGTCAGGCCGTGCGAGGCCGCCGACTCGCCGTCCTTGAACTGGAGCGGCAGCACGCCCATCCCGATCAGGTTCGAGCGGTGGATGCGCTCGTAGGACTCGGCGATGACGGCGCGGACGCCCAGCAGCGCGGTGCCCTTGGCGGCCCAGTCGCGCGACGAGCCCGACCCGTACTCCTTGCCCGCGATCACGACGAGCGGCGTGCCCTGCGCGGCGTAGTTCTGCGCGGCGTCGTAGATGTAGGACTGCGGCGCGCCCTCCCGCGTGAAGTCGCGGGTGAAGCCGCCCTCGACGTCGTCCAGCAGCTGGTTGCGCAGCCGGATGTTGGCGAACGTCCCGCGGATCATCACCTCGTGGTTGCCGCGCCGGGAGCCGTAGGAGTTGAAGTCCCTGACCTCGACGCCGTGCTCCTGGAGGTACTGCGCGGCGGGCGTGCCGACCTTGATCGACCCGGCCGGCGAGATGTGGTCGGTCGTGACCGAGTCGCCGAGCCGCGCGAGGACGCGGGCGCCGTGGATGTCGGTGACCGGCTCCGGCTCGGCGCCCATCCCGTCGAAGTAGGGGGCCTTGCGGACATAGGTGGACGAGGCGTCCCACTCGAACAGGTCGCCGGTCGGGATGTCCAGGCCGCGCCAGCGCTCGTCGCCCTTGAAGACGTCCGCGTAGTCCTTGACGAACATCTCCTGGCCGATCGACGACTCGACGATCGAGGCGACCTCCTCCGGCTCGGGCCAGATGTCGCGCAGGTGGACCGGGCCGTCGGTGCCGTCGGCGATCGGGTCGTTGAGGATGTCGATGTCCATCGTCCCGGCCAGCGCGTAGGCGATGACCAGCGGCGGCGAGGCGAGGTAGTTCATCTTCACGTCGGGGCTGATGCGGCCCTCGAAGTTGCGGTTGCCCGACAGGACGGCGGTGACCGCCAGGTCGTTGTCGTTGACGGCCTTGGAGATCTCCGGCTGGAGCGGGCCGGTGTTGCCGATGCAGGTGGTGCACCCGTACCCGACCAGGTTGAAGCCGATCTTGTCGAGGTAGGGGGTGAGCCCGGCGCGCTCGTAGTAGTCGGTGACGACCTGCGAGCCCGGCGCGAGCGAGGTCTTCACCCACGGCTTGCGGGTCAGGCCCTTCTCGACGGCGTTCTTGGCCAGCAGCGCCGCGCCGATCATCACGTACGGGTTGGAGGTGTTGGTGCAGGACGTGATCGCCGCGACCGCGACGTGCCCGTGGTCCAGCTCGAACCGCGTCCCGTCCTCCAGCGTGACCGGCACGCGCCGGTGCGGGCGGCTCGAACCGTCCGGGTCGACCTCGCGCGGCTTGTCGCCGTTGCCGCTGTGGCTGATCGCCGGGGAGTCGGACGCGGGGAAGCTCTCGTCGGACGCCTCGTCCGCCGGGCCGCGCACGCTGGTGACGTAGTTCTGCACGTCCCGGCGCCAGGTGTCCTTGGCGGCCGACAGCGAGATGCGGTCCTGCGGGCGCTTCGGGCCCGCCAGCGACGGGACGACGGTCCCGAGGTCCAGCTCCAGGTACTCGGAGAACTCGGGCTCGACCGAGGGGTCGAGCCACATGCCCTGCTCCTTGGCGTACGCCTCGACCAGCGCGATCTGCTCGTCCGAGCGGCCGGTGAGGCGCAGGTACTTCAGCGTCTCGTCGTCGATCGGGAAGATCGCGCAGGTGGAGCCGAACTCGGGGCTCATGTTGCCGATCGTCGCGCGGTTGGCCAGCGGCAGCGCCTGCACGCCCTCGCCGTAGAACTCGACGAACTTGCCGACCACGCCGTGCTTGCGCAGCATCTCGGTGATCGTCAGCACCAGGTCGGTCGCCGTCGTGCCCGCCGGGAGCTCGCCGGTCAGCTTGAAGCCGACGACGCGCGGGATGAGCATCGAGATCGGCTGGCCGAGCATCGCGGCCTCGGCCTCGATGCCGCCGACGCCCCAGCCGAGCACGCCGATGCCGTTCTCCATCGTCGTGTGCGAGTCGGTGCCGACGCAGGTGTCGGGATAGGCGACGCCGTCGCGGTCGAACACCACGCGCGCCAGGTGCTCGATGTTCACCTGGTGCACGATGCCCGTCCCCGGCGGGACGACCTTGAACTCGTCGAACGCCGTCTGCCCCCAGCGCAGGAACTGGTAGCGCTCGCGGTTGCGCTCGTACTCGACCTGGACGTTGCGCTCGAACGCGTCCGGGGAGCCGAAGTAGTCGACGATGACCGAGTGGTCGATGACCATCTCGGCGGGCGCCAGGGGGTTGATCCGCGTCGCGTCACCGCCGAGGTCCCGGACGGCCTCGCGCATCGTCGCGAGGTCGACCACGCACGGCACACCGGTGAAGTCCTGCATGATCACGCGGGCGGGCGTGAACTGGATCTCCTTGCTCGGCTGCGCCTTGGAGTCCCACCCGGCCAGCGCGCGGATGTGGTCGGCGGTGACGTTCGCGCCGTCCTCGGTGCGCAGCAGGTTCTCCAAGAGGACCTTGAGGCTGTACGGGAGGCGGGCCGAACCCTCGACCGCGTCCAGCCGGTAGATGTCGTACGACTTGCCGCCCACCTGCAGCTTGTTCAGGCTGCCGAAGCTGTTCGCGGACACGGACTCCTCCTCCGTCTTCGCCGCGCGCTCGGTCCGAAACATGGCTGCGCGGCGCTGCTCAACTCGATTCTCATGGCCGTCCCCGCGCGCTCACTCGGCGGCGAGACGGATGCTCATCTCTCCTGATCCTGCCCTAATCAGGCGCCGGGCCGAGAATCAGGTCCCCCTAACTTCGACAGGATTTCTCTTGATGTCAAGGTACCTCCAATTTATCTCGACATCAAACTACCTGTTCGGTCACCGCCGCGCCTCGGCCCGCCGGAGCGCCATCCGCTCCCGCAGGAACCACTCGACCATCCGCGCCATCTCCCCGCCGTCGCCGCCGCAGTGGCAGAGGAACCCACCGCGCCCGCGCGGCGCCTCGCACACGCCCCACCGCCCGCCCGGCACGGCCAGGACCGACAGCATCGTCGGCACCCCGTCGTCGTCGTACACCCGCAGCAGCGGCGTCCGGACGACGATCACCACCGGACGGTACGTCCGCGCGCACCTCCACCCGCGCGCCTCCAGCGCGTCCGCGAGCATGTCCAGATACCGGATCGCGGTCTCGCGCTGCCCGTCGGTACGCCACCTCAGCCAGGCCCGGCGCACCCGCGACGTCCAGTGCCTCCACCGTGCCCGCATCAGTAGAGCGCGGCCCATATGATCTTGCCTCCCTCGTTCAGCGGCCGGACGCCCCACGCCCGCACCGTCGCCGCCAGCAGCACCAACCCGCGCCCCGCCTCCGCTCCGCGGTCCTCGGACCGCACGACCGGGCGCCCCTCACCGCCGTCCCACACCTCGATCACCGGATGGCCCTTCCGCTCGTCCCGGTACACCCGGACGACGATGGGCCCCGCCCCGTGCAGCAGGCCGTTGGTCACCAGCTCGGACACCACCAGCCGCCCCACGTGGTCGTCCGCGATCCCCCACCCCGCGAACCGCGCCCCGACGAACCGCCGCGCGATCCCGGGCGCCCGTTCGGTCGGCTCAAGAACAAGCGTCGGAATCTCCGGAGCGAACGATGCGGCCATGACACGACCTCGGGTGAGAGGGAATGTGAGTGAATCAACACACAGAGTCACCGAGTAGGGCTACCTTGACGTGAGTACGCAGCGCACTCGGAACAACACGAGAAGCGAGGGCCCCCGCCCATGGCAACGAACCCATCCCCCGACCCCAAGGACGGCATGTGGGCGTTCATCGCCTACTACTTGCGTTTCTGCCGCACCCAGCGAGGGCTGTCCGGCGAGGCCGTAGGCCGCGTCATCAACGCGAGCAAGGCCACGGTCTCCCGCATCGAGAACGGCATCGAGCGCCTGGACGCCAAACGCGCCGCCACCCTGGACCGGGCGTGGGAGACGGGCGGGGTGTTCTCCCTGCTGGTCTGGTACGCCAGCATCGGACACGATCCGCAGTGGCTCGCCCAGTACAAGACGTTCGAGCAGCGCGCACGCATCATCCGGATCTTCGAGCCGCTCCTGATCACCGGTCTCCTCCAGACCGAGGACTACGCGCGGGCCCTGCTGACCGGCGGCGGCGTGTCCGATCCGGAGCCGGACGTCGCCGAGCGAATAGAACGGCAGAGTGTCCTCGACCGAGCGTTCGTCATGGTGCTACTGAGCGAGGCCACATTGCGCTGGCCGGTCGGAAGCCCGCGCATCATGCGAGAGCAACTCGCGCACATCCTCCAAGTGGCGGAGCGTCCGAACATCGTCGTCCACATCGTCCCGCAGACCTTCGACACCGGCGCGTATCCCGGCCTGGACGGTGGCGTCAAGCTCGTCACCGGCGACGATTTCGGAGAGGTGGCTTATACCGAGTCGCTCGGCGGCGGGCCGCTTATATCGTCTCCCACGGAGGTCGCGGAGTACGCGATCCTGTTCGCGCGGATCGGTGCGAAGGCCCTCCCCGAACACCGATCCAGAGCCCTGATCACGAAGGCTATGGAGGCGTTCAGTGGCGACGACGTGGCGTAAGAGCAGTCACAGCGGGACTCAGTCCGGAAGCGAGTGCGTAGAAGTCCGCCGCTTCCCCCGGACAGTCGCCTTCCGGGACAGCAAGGACCCTGAAGGGCCCAAACTGCTGGTCAGCCGGGATGCCTTCGCAGCACTGGTGGCCGAACTCAAGCAGAACGCATGACCCAGGATCCGGACGGACCGAAGCGGGAGGTCGAGCGCGACAGATTCGCCGCTCCGGTGGCTGAACTGAAGCGTTAAAGGTTGGGTGCGGTGTCCGGTTTCGGCAACCTCCGTCCAAGTTATGGACGGTGTCGGACCCCGCCGTGACTGTGTGGGGCATGAGATTCCAGAGAAGAAGCCCCTCCACGGTGCGTGTGCTGGGCCGTGTCTCACTGGCCGTGTCGGCGGCGTCGGTGGCCGTGCTGCCGACGTCCTTCGCCTCGGCCTCGACGTCCGCCGGGATCGGCGATTGTCCTCTGACCCGGTTGTGCGGCTGGTCGGAGCCGAATTTCCAGGGGCAGATGGTGACCTTCCGCGGGGGCGGCGGATGCCAGGAGTCACCGATCCCGCTCCGGTCGGTCGCCAACACCCACAGGAGCGCCATCGACGTCGTCCTGGCCGTGTACTCAGGCGAGGAATGTCGCAAGTACCTCGGCACGGTCGGACGCGAACAGGAACTACCGACCCTGCCCGCCGTGGGCGTCAGTGTGTTCTCGGCGTGGTGAGCCGTGACCCGTCAGCGAGGTGGGCGGTATGGCACGGCGAATCCTGATCGGCACCTGCTGCCTCGCGCTCACCGCGCTGACCTGCGGATGCTCGGATTCGGACGGGACGGCATCACCGACGCCACCGACGGCGTCCGCGCCGGGAAAAACGAAACCGGCCGCCACCGACCTGAACGTCTGGGCCATCAAGTTCTGCCTGGCCGTCCGCACACTCGGTAACGTCTACGTCATCGACCCGCCCCTCGACCCCGACGCGGCCGACAAGGCGAAACTGCGGAAGCTCTTCCGCTCGTCCCGCGACGCACTCGACACCGCCACGAAGACCGTCGCGCAGATCGGCCCGACCGGCGTGTCCGACGCCGACCGGCTCACGAACCAACTACGCCAGTCCCTGAACACCACGGGCCCGCGCCTGGCCGCGGAACTCGACGCGGGCAGCAAAACGGCGAACAACACCGTGGACAAGGCAAACAGGCTCCTCGGCACCATCCACCCGAACTCCAACGACCTCTTCGACGCCGCCCAGACGAAGTCCGAGATCGGCCCGGTGGTCAAGACCACCATGGGCTGCCCCACCCAGATCATCCCGCTCCCCACCGACTGACCCGCGGCGGTCACTTACTGAAGCGCGCGAACTCCCAGGGATCGTGCGCACTGAAAACAGTGACCTGATCCCCGTGTTCACGCTGAAGGGCGCGAAGCCGATCCCGGGTGTCCACGCGCGCCCCAACATCGGTCTGCGCCCCTTCCTGGATCAGGTCGAGGGCGGGGTGGGACGAAGGCGGAGTCTGCTCGATCTCGCCGTGGTACATATACGCGTCGCCCGCGTGCAGCAACCACTGCCCCTCCCCTTCACGCACGGCGACGCCGGAATGGCCCGCCGAATGCCCCGGCAGCGGCACGAGCAACAACTCGCATTCCATTCCCTGTGGACGCGCAGCCCCTTGGAAACCGAACCAGTCCGCGCCCTCGTCGGCGACGACGGGCATCAACTGCGGACCATGGGCCCGATGGGCCGCCATGAACCGTTCAAGACTCACCCGATGATGCGGCGCCGCCGAATCGGTCACGGCCCTGTACTCGGCCTCCCCCACATGAACCTTCGCGTGAGGGAAGTCCGGCAGCCCTCCGGTGTGGTCGCGGTGCAGATGGGTGAGCACGATGTGCCGCACGTCCTGCGGCTCGTACCCGAGGCGGATGACCTGCTGCAACGCGCTCACCGCCACGTCCCGCGCGGGCTCGGCGAAGGCCACCCAGTCCGCGCCCAGCCTCTCCTCCGGGCTGCGCAGGTCGGCGGTACCAAGCCCGGTGTCGACGAGAACCAGCCCGTCCGAATCCGTCTCGACGAGCAGGCAGTGGCACACGGCGGCCAGCTCCTCACCCCCGCCGACCGGGGGTATCTTACGAAGAGCAGCAAAGTTCAGATGGTGAATACGCATGAGGCCCCCGGAAAAGAAGCGGGTGGACTGTTCACCGAAAACCTTAGAAAGGGCTGCCGTGACTCACCAAACGGTTGGACACGAACGCGGCCCGCTCGCGGACTGCCCCGACACCGCCCTCGTCCCCCCGGACCGCGACCCCCACTGCCCCATAGACATCACCCTCGCCGCCGTGGCCGGCCGCTGGACGCCCCTGATCCTCCGCGAGTTCCTGCGCCGCGACGAAGCAACGTACTCAGAGCTGTCCGCCGCCCTCCCCGCCCTCTCGGACAAGGTCCTCTCCGACCGCCTGGCCCAGCTGACCAACGCGGGCGTGATCGAACGCCACCGCACCCCCGGCTGGCCCCCACGCGTCCGCTACACCCTCACCCCCCACGGCCGAGCCCTGGAACCGGTAATGCACGCCATGTGGAACTGGGGCACCAAGACCAACAACAACCCCGGCCACCCCGCATAAATGCCCTCCGCGTCACAGCCGCGTATCCAGCCGGGTGCCGAAGAACCCACACCAAATGACACGTCCATACATTTCGGCGAATTGCGCCCCCTCCCAGAGGCGATGAGGACGTAGGACCACCCCATGCGGTCCGCGACTTCGATCCGGTTACGAACCCTTGCAGGGGCGATGAGCACGGGACGTCCGGCCGGGGGATCGTGTCGTCCTCACGTTGTTGCGAACCCTCGCAGGGGCGATGAGGACGGCGCTGACGGTGCCCCTTCCTGGTGGCGCTCGCCGGTTGCGAACCCTCGCAGGGGCGATGAGGACCCGACCGGCAATGGGCAAGAGCATGGTCGCGGTGTTGCGAACCCTCGCAGGGGCGATGAGGACCCCACGGTAAAGCTGCAGGTGCCCGAAGGGAAGTGGAGGCCGCCTCAAACAGATTTTTCAGCGAGCCGCTGGTCGTGCTGTCGAGCCTGGCGTGTCGCTGAAGAATGTCGCCCACCCCCGCGCCGCCCCAAGGACTGAGTGAGCAGCCCGACCGGCACCGGCCCGTGCTACTCATGAAAGCACCGGGGGTGAGCGGTTGCCCAGTGCGGTCCGCCTAGAACAGCCAGTCGGCGTCGGGGGTAGTCGCGTGTTCCTGTTGGCGCGGTCGGTGGTCAGCTCATTGGACGTCGCGGAGACAGTGCTGTGCCGAATGCAGTACGGCACACAACCCGAACCCCGTCCCAAGATGTAGGAGGAAGCGCCACTCGCGTTCGGCAGACGAGAACGGAGCCCTGACGTGGACGGCAGGAGTGCAGCCCACCGCCTTCGCCGAGGCGGCATGGTGGCGTGGGAGAAATATCGCACCTGGGTTACCACCGCGAACGTCACTGAGGCCGAGTTGACCAAAGAGGTGGTCGATGACCTGGTGGAACAGGCGTCGTCCGCGCCACCCGACCCTGATCACCCGGTCGAGCTGACACCGACCGGGCACCAGATAGAAGCAGCCCGCACACGGAAGCAGTGGACGCGGGCCGTGGGCAGCGGCCTGGCCGCATTCGTCGTGGTGGGCGGCGTCGCGCAGCTCGCCGTGGACGCCCCGCTGCTCCTGGCGGCCGTGATGCTCGGCACCGCCGGGTGGCTCTGGCACCTGGGACGTGACCAACCCAAGTAAGGGCGACTAGGTCCGCTGGCGCGGGTGCCCTCCGAGGACGAAGCCACGCGTTTCGACCCCTTCAGGGCGATGAGGACCGCCCGCGTGCAGGCAGGACGAAGCCTATGCCGAACAGTTGCGAACCCTCGCAGGGGCGACGAGGACGCTCGGGAGGTGACATGGCCACCGTGATCAGACAGTCGACGGGAGACTTCTCCCCGATGTCGGCGCGCGGGTTGCCGCCCGACGCATTCGCCCCGGGGACCCCGACTACGAGCGGTATTTCACCGGCGCTCGACGCTCGCCCCGGCGAGAACGAGGCTCTGACCCGTGGTTCGGCGGCGAGCGCCGTACCGCCTGACCTATCGAAAAGCCAGGCCAGAGCACCCCGGCACGGGCAGCGTCCACACGAGCTCGAAGATCACATACCCCGACCGGAAGCCGGGGTCAGGTAGTGCGTCACGGCTTGCGGCCGTGGACGATGAGGGTTCCGACCTGGCCGGGTTCAGGGGCGGGCTGGATCTGGGCGTTGATATCGGTGAAGCCGTGGTCGGCCAGGATGTCCGCCCAGGTGTCGGGTTCGTAGGCCCACCGGTGTATCCAGACCTGTCGGCCGGTAATTCCGTCGCCATACATTCCCTGGACTCCGTAGGCGCCTGGAACGGCCGGGGCATGGGAGAAGACCAGTCTGCCGCCGACGGCCAGGCGGTCATGGATGCGGGGTAGGAGTTCGTTGGGATCGGTGAACCAGACCGCTCCCCAGATGGAATAGACCGCGTCCCACTGGCTGTCGGTGCGGGCGAGGTAATCCACGGCGTCGCCGTGCTCGAAGCACGCGCCGGGCAGGTGGCCCCAGTACGCGCGGGCCTGGGCGCACTGGACGGGCGAGAGGTCCAGGCCGGTCGCGGTGATCCCCTTGGTGGCCAGCGCGGCGACGGCGTCTCCACGGCCGAAGCCGAGCTCCAGACTCGTCGCAGGGTCGCCGAGGAGTTCGTCGCCGGGGCCGTGGCCGGGATACTGCGTCCAGCCGAAGGCGTTCTTCAGCGCCTCCTCGGGGGTGGAGCGGTCATCGTCTCTCTCGGCGTAGCGGTCCCAGTAGCCGGTGCGGTCGCTGATGCTGGTCGGCATGAACGTGCCCCCGGGGTCGGGTGTGGGAGGACCCGCGTCACGGTAGCGCCGTTCCGGCAGTGGCGGCGGTGGTTCGGTGACGAGCGCAGAAGCGGGGCCGGAGCTCGTGGGCTCCGGCCCCGCTCGCGTGGATCAGCTGTCCATCGGCTGGGCGGTCAGTGACAATTGCTTCCCGGGTAGCACGGGGTGCACTTGGCGAAGTCGGCCTCCCACAGCGGCCAGTCGATGGCGAACCCGTTGTCGTGGATGACGTGGGCGGTCCGCTCGACCGAGCCGTCGTTCTTGAACTCGATCGCGGGGACGTGGTCGAGGAACCCGCCGAAGTGCTGGTCGCAGAATTCGCGGTAGTGGCGGGTATCGAGAATGAACCCGTGGACGGCGATGTCGACCAGCGGGCCGCAGCCGATCTCCAACTGCTGGCCCCACTTGTCCATGGCGGTGATGAGGTAGGCGACGGCCTGGCCGAAGAGGCGATCGGCCATCACGGTGTCGAAGGGGTGATCGCGGACGAGCAAAGCGACCTGCCGATCCCACACATGCGGGGTGACGAACGAGCGCGGGTTTCGGCGCGGGCAGGTGGTCGGCGGTTGGCTGGTGGGCGGCTGGACGGCGGTGGACATACGTGCCTCCCTGATGGACCCTCTCGGTGGCACCTGACTGGTGCCGCTGATGTCGTGCCTTCACCGTGCGCCCCGACGCCGGGCACAGCCAGACGCGCGTGCAGGCCACGCACACCGTGTGCCGAATCTGCACACGAAGTGGCGCGGCAGCCGACTGCGTGCCTACGGTGAGAGGTCGGGGCCTACTGGAGGTGGCAACGGGCGGCCAGATCGCGCAGCGTGGGCGAGGTCCGGCCCGAGACCAAGAGCCCGCTCACCAACTCGCGCACCACGGGCCGGGTCCGGGTCTCCTGCGGCGCGGCTCGTTCGGCGGCCAGTAGCGCCCGCAGCGCCTCCTCCCGGCGTCCCCACATTCCGTACGCCCGCGCCAGATCGGTGAAGTAGCGGGCCTGGCGTTCGGGGGTCGGTAGCGCCTGAGGTTGCACCGCGCCGGCTGCCCGTACCGCGCTGGCCGGGTCTCCGGCGGTGTACTCGGCCGAGATCAGATGCAACCGGACAGCGGTGATCCCGAACCCGCCGCCGTTGCGACGCAGCAGCAGGCCGCCGCCGAGCCGAGCGGCGAGCGCCATCGCCTGGCCGGTCAGCTCCCGCATCCCGGCGCGGTCTCCGGCGTGGGCTGCGGTGTAGGCCGCCGACATCACCAACTGCCCTCGCGCCGCGATGTGGGCGGGCCGGTCGTCTCGCAGCTCGTCGGCGTCGGCCGCCGCCATGGCGATCTCCGTGGCCTGGTCGTGCCAGCCGTTGCGGCGGGTGAGCACCGCCAACTGCCGGGCCGCCTCGGCGGAGGCGAGCACATCACCGCTGATGTCGGCGTGCGTGCGAGCGCGGTCGACGGCCAGCCAACCTAGGGGTTCGTCCAGCTTGACCATCAGCCGCGTGACCAGGTTGTAGGTGTGGGCGAGGATCGCGGCGCCGCCCGGCTTTCCGGCGGCGGCGTGACCGCCGGCCAGCAGGCCGGGTAGACCTTCGGCGAGGCGACCGTACTGACAGGCGTCGTAGTCGCGGCATGCCGCGTTCAGCGCGACCGCCAGCCTCGGCGCCGCGACCGGAGCGGCGCGATCGCCGGTACCGAGCAGAGCGTCACGGACCCGCGCGACCAGGGCGGCGTCGCACGCGTCCGTCCGGGGCGGAGCGGCGGAACGGGCGGCGGGGCCGGTGACGGCAGCGCCCGCGGTGACGGCGAGGTTGGTCAGCAGCTCGCGGCGCCGCACATCACCCTCCCCGAATGGCTCGCCTGTCACCGTAGCGGTCACGCCGAACGTGCCCGGGGGTATCTCTAAGATCTCGGCGAGGCGCCGTAGCGTGGCCACATCCTCCAGCGGCCGGGCGCCCGTCTCCAGGCGGGAAACGGTGGAACGTGAGCAGTGGAGACGGGCGGCCAGGTCGGTCTGGGACCAGCCGAGGGCGAGGCGGGCGGACCGTACGAGTGGACCGGGCCGAGCGCTCATTGCAGCACCCCGCGACCAGAGGGAGGGCGTCTATCCCGCCAGGATAATTCCCCGCAGATGCCGTCGATGGCATGGCTTGGTCTCCTCGCAGGTCGAAGCCCCTCACCTGCTGCGTTCATGCGGTGGCTTCGGCCTAGGGACCGCAGGGGGTGGGTGCCGCTGGGGCGATCATGTTCCGGTGCCTCGGTCGGCGTCTTCGTTCAGGCGACCGGTTAACCCCGCAGTCCCCCATTCAAGCCCCGGACGCGGCGTCCTCGACTAGGTAGCGGCGTCTCGTCCACGTCGATCGCGACCAAACTCTCGCAGAGGCGGCGAGGACGCGATGACCGTGCCGCGGTTCCGGGTGCTCAGGGCGAAAAGTTGGAGGTACGCGAAGGGGAGAGGGGCCGGTGTTCTGCCGCTCTGGGCGAGCCCTGGGGCATTGCCACGCCGGCATGACCATCCGTGCTCGCGGGCGGCGCGGGCGAGGGATGGTCAGGCGCGGGGGGTGGTCACGCCTGCTGCGGCTCGCTGTCGAGGGTGGTGGCCAGGGTCGCCGGTGATGTGATGCGGCGTGGCCAGGACCAGGCGGAGCGCAGGATGAAGGCCAGGAGCAGCAACTCAAGTCCGATGGAGAGGCCGTAGAAGTAGGAGTAGGACCACGGCTCCCCTGCCGCGTTGAACACCGAGACGGGGATGTAGAGCGCTGCGACGACGACGTTGATGGTGCGGTTGACGCGGGCGGGCAGTGTCGCGGAGAGCAGGATCATGAGGATCGGGACGGCCATGAGCGAGAGCGCGACGGCGACGAAGGTCGGGCCGGTGTCGAACTCGTGGACGGTGCCGCCCAGGAGGTCGTCGAGGAAGCCGGGCTTGTACAGGGCGAGGTAGTCGACGTAGATGTAGAGGAACATGAAGCTGGTCCATGCCGCTGCGAGCTTGGCCTGCACGGGTAGGCGCAGGTCCTCCAGCGTGCTCTGGGACGACGGATTCTCTGGTGCGGTTTGGGATTGGGGCGTTCTCATCACGGACTCCCTGTGATCGGGTGGGTGCTTCCACCCTCACGGATGCCGGCGGCGGGCACATCGGCCGCGGAACCTGGTTTGACCTGGCCTTTGGCACAGCCGGGCTCTTGTACTTTCGGCGGATACATCGAGCCCGCGGGCTGCCTAGGCTCATCAGATGGCCACCAACGCACTCCGCTCGCTGTGGGCCGAACCTCGACCCGCGAATGCCCCGGCCCTGGGGCCGCGGGACTGGGCCTTGGTCGCGGTACTGATCTGCTGGTCCGCGGCGGAAGCGGTGCTTCGCCAGGACCTGGCGCCACGCCCGCTGCTGCTGCTGGCGGTGCTCGCGGTCCTCGGCCCACTGCTGTGGCGACGCACGCACCCGCTCGTCGCGGTCGTGGTCTCCTTCGGCACGTTGACGATCATCGACGTCGTCAGAGTCCTCACCGGGACGCAAGGCGCCCTGCTGAACAGCGGCATCGCGGTGCTGATCCTGGCCTACGCCTTGTTCCGGTGGGGCTCCGGCCGGGAAGCCGCGAGCGGCCTCGGCGTCATCCTGCTCTGGCCGGCCCTCATCACCGCCCTCGGCGCCGACCCCACCACCCTGGCGGAGGTGGTCGCGGGATACGCGTTCTTCCTGTTCGCCGCCGCGCTCGGCACCGCGATCCGCTATCGCACGAAGATCCGCATCCGCGACATCGACCACGCCAAGGCCCGCGAACGCGAACAGCTCGCCCGTGACCTCCACGACACCGTCGCCCACCGCGTCACGGGCATCGCCATCCAGGCCCAGGCAGGACGTGCCGTCGCGGCCTCCCACCCCGAGCGTGCCGTCGAGGCCCTGGCCGTCATCGAGGACGCGGCGAGCCGCACCCTCACCGAGCTGCGCGCCATCGTCGGCGTGCTCCGCGCCACGCAGGACACCGGGTTCGCGCCGCAGCCCGGTGTGGCCGAGGTCGAGCAGCTCGCCACCGATGGCCGGACGCGCCCCTGCGTCAAGGTGACGCTGTCCGGCGAGTTCGACGACCTCAGCCCGGCGGTCGGGACCGCGATCTACCGCCTGGCCCAGGAGTCCGTCACCAACGCCCGACGGCACGCCCGGCACGCGTCGAAGGTCACCGTCGCCGTCACAGGCGACGCCGACCAGGTGCGGCTGACCGTCGACGACGACGGCTCCGCCGCCGGCGGCCGCGCCCCGGCGGGCTACGGCCTGGTGGGCATGCGGGAGCGCGCCTCGCTGCTCGGCGGCACCTTCCACGCGGGCCCCGCCGCCGAGCGGGGCTGGCGGGTGGAGGCGGTCCTGCCCCGAACCGGGACGCCATGATGAGCGTCAGGGTCCTCGTCGCCGACGACCAGCCCATCGTGCGCACCGGGCTGACCATGCTGCTCGACGCCCAACCCGGCATCGAGGTGGTCGGCGCGGCCGCCGACGGGCGCGAGGCGGTCCGCCTGGCGCTCCGGCTGCGCCCCGACGTCGGCCTGTTCGACATCCGGATGCCGCTGATGGACGGCATCGAGGCCACCCGGCGCCTCGCCGGCCCCGACGTCACCGATCCACTGCCGATCGTGGTCATCACCACCTTCGACCTCGACGAGTACGTCTACGGGGCGCTCAAGGCCGGCGCCCGCGGGTTCCTGCTCAAGGACGCCGGACCCGCCCTGCTGACCCAGGCCATCCACGCCGCCGCCGACGGGGACGCCCTGATCGCGCCCAGCGTGACCGTCCGGCTGCTCGCGGCCTTCGCCCACGCACAGACCCCACCACGGAGGCAGCCGATAGAACCGCTCACCGCCCGCGAGGAGGAAGTCCTCGTGCCTGTAGCCCAAGGCCGCACCAACAATGAGATCGCCGGCGAGCTGCATATCACCCCGAGCACCGTCAAGGCCCACGTCGCCAGCCTCATGCGAAAGCTCGGCGCCCGGAACCGCGTCGAGGTCGCCATGTGGGCCCACGAGACCGGCCGAATCTGACGCCGCCCCGGCTGGGCGGCTGCGGCTCGCCGAGCGGAGGTACCGGCCGCGGTTCGACCGCAGCGGCAGGCCCGCGGCGGGGGCGCGGGCCAGCCGTTGCGCCGGGTCAGCGGACGGGCACCGGAATGATCGGCAGCGTGATCGACGACGGGTGCTCCGGGTCGTGCAGGACGGTCTGCGACGCGGGCTGCGTGGTCGTGTCGGCACCGAACTTCCCGCCCGTGTTCGGGTTCCGGTCGTACATCGGGAAGTTGCTGCTGGAGATCTCCAACCGGATGCGGTGGCCCGCCTTGAACACGTTGCTGGTCGGCCACAGCTTGATCGTGTACTTGTAGACCTCCCCGGGGGTGATCAGCTCCGGCTTCTCCAGCGAGACCCGGTACCGGGCGCGCTGGATGCCGTCCCGGACCAGCATCGAGGTGCCGTCCGGCTGGACGTCGGTGAGCTTCGCCGTCCAGTCGGTGTCCTTCGCCGAGGACCTGGCGTACAGCGTGACCGAGATCGGGCCGGTGACCTCGGTGTCCTTGGTGAGCCGCGGGGTGCTGTAGACCAGCACGTCCCGCCGCTGCTCGACGGACCGCTGGTCCTGCGGGCCGCCGGGTACCGAGCTCTGGAAACGGCCGCCGACGCTCGGCACCGGGTTCGCCGGGTCGTACTGGTACTGGTCGGCCTTCTCGCCCGTCGCGGGCGCGGTGCTGTCGAGCGTGCCGCCGCCGTTCGCGGTGTTCGCGTCGCCCTTGCTGTGCAGGTAGTACGTGGTGTTGGCGGTGCCGGGGATCGGCCAGGAGTCAGCCGTGCGCCACTTGTTGGCGCCCATCACGAAGACCTTCACCGGCGGATCCGCGTCCACGCCGTTGGCGATCCCCTTCAGCCAGTGGTCGAACCAGCGGAGGTGCAGATCGCCCACCGCGACGACCGCCTCCGGACCGAAGTCGACGGCGCCCACCGTGCGGCCCGAGCCGCCGTGCGTCCACGGCCCGACGAGGAGCTGCGACCCCTGCCGGGCGACCTCGGACCCGCCCTGGGCGCGCATCCCGGCGAAGTTCTCCACCGTCCCGTTGAGGAAGATGTCGGACCAGCCGCCGAAGTTCAGCGACGGCACGTTGACCCGCGGATACTTCGTGCGGATGCTCCAGCGCTTCCAGTAGTCGTCGTCGCTCGGGTGGTCGATCCAGTCGAAGTAGTACGGCGCGATGCGGTTGTCCCCCGGGTACAGCGGCGGGAAGTTGTTCAGCGGCTGGTGCCGGTACCACTTGGTGTGCAGGTCCCGCGACGCCTGGGTCATCTCCGCCCGCAGCTTCGCGGCGTCCGGGAGCTTGCTGATGACGCCCCCGTTGAGGAAGCTCAGCAGCCAGTCCTGGATGAACGCCTGGTACAGCGCGCCGCCCTCGTAGGTCCATCCGTCGTAGATGTCGGAGGACGTGAACGCCGGGGCGATCGTGACCAGGTGCGGAGGCGTGAGGGTGGCGGGCAGCCACTGCGTGAGCCCCGGATAGGAGAACCCGTACATGCCGACCTTGCCGTTGGAGTGCGGCAGGGCGGCGGACCACTCGATGGTGTCGTAGCCGTCCTCAGCCTCGGTCCGGTACGGGTAGAAGGCGCCGTCCGACTTGTACTCGCCGCGGACGTCCTGCACCACGACGAGGTAGCAGGCCTTGGCGTAACGGTCCGGGGCGCCGTAGACGAAGCTCAGGGCGCCCTCCTTGTTGTAGGGCAGCCGCATCAGGATGACGGGGAACTTGCCGTCCCCTTTCGGCGTGAACACGTTGCTGCGCAACACCGTCCCGTCCCGCATAGTGGCAGGGACGTCCTTCTGGACGCTGAATTCGCACACCTCCGCCTTCGGGGCCGCGTCGGCCGGCGCACCGGGCGCGGCGACGCCGGCCAGCAGCACCACGGCCGCCGCCACAAGGGACAGCCGCCAGCTGCGACTTCTTCTGTTCGCCCAGGTCGTCCGTCGTCTCGCGCGCATCGCCGTGACCCCTTCCTGGCCGGGGCGGCCGGGCCGCCCGTCGACTGTTCGACGTCGTCGGGCGGAGCATCGCATGATCACAACGGCTTGTCAGGAGGGCGGTCAGGGCCTGTCGGCCGAACGGTCGATCGGTGCGCCGAACGGTCCGATTGTGGCGAATTGACCGACCCGTCCCGGTCGCTCCAAGATCACCGATCTCCCCATGCGGGGACAAGCCGGACGACCCGAAAACACCATTCCCGGCCATACTTTCAAAGTTTTCTCCGCAAGATCGATTTGGACGCCAGGGCGCCGACCCGCAAGGTTCAGCCAAGGCCGCCGTGGTGCATTTCGCCGAAACGGCTGGAGCCATCCGGGCCCGACGTGATGGCCTACATGTAAAGATCTTTAGCCACAAACGGGTCTATAGGAGAGGTCGGGGACGTACTGGTTCCACTCGGCTTCGCTCAGGCCGCCGACCTGGGCGCATAGCCGGTCGGTGAGGCGGGCGGGATCAAGGGTGGTGGCCTGAATCGTGCGGTCGCCTCCGTAGGTGTAGAGCACGGTGCCGTCTCGGGAGAACGCGAAGGTGTCGACTCCACCGGCGTGGCCGGGGAGGGTGGGGCCGTAGGGCCGTCCGGTGGCCACCTCGTACAGGTGGACGCCGCCGCGCGCGTCGCTGGTGGCGACCAGGCGGCCGTCGGGGGAGAACGCGGCGGGCAGGTCTTCCACGTCGGGCACGGCGGCCAGGGGCGTTCCTCTTCGCTTGTCGCCTCGGAGGTCCCACAGGTACAAGTCGTCGGGGTTGATGATGACCAGGGCGACGGAACCGTCGGGAGACACGGCCAGCACGTCGACGACGCTGAAGAAGTCGAACCGCTTGTGGACTTGTCCTGAATCCATGTCGACGACGGCGCTCTTCAAGGTCACCGTACGACCGTCGGATCGGTAGAACAGCTCCCCCGATCCGGAGGACTCCAACGGGATGACGCGGGTGCGCCGGCCCGAGCGGGCGTCCCACTCCTGCAACCACGACTTGTAGGGGTGCCGCGGGTCGATGACCTCCGCGTTCAGGCCGCCGACGAGGGACCGGCCGTCCGGGGAGAACGCGACGCCTTTGCCGAGCGCGCCGTCGGGCCAGTCGAGCTCCGCGACCTTCTGGAGTGTGCGCGCGTCCCACACGCCGAAGCCGTCGTCCGGGTTCCGGTCGGGAATGGCCACCAGACCGCCGTCGGGGCTGAAGACCATCCCTCGCCAAACGCTTCTCAAGGAAGGCACGGAGATGGGGGACGTCCACCCCGCCGGATTACCGGTGATGGAGACGCTGTCCGCGCCCATGGAGGCGAGGAGGTCGCCGGACGGGCTGAGCACCCCGTGTCCGGCGTCGCGTCCGACGGAGATCCGGTCGGCGTAGCCCGAGATGTTCGTGGTGACGACGCGGTTGAGGGTCGTCGCGCAGCGCAGCAGGTCACCGGCGGCGGAGAAGCGGCAGTCGGTCGGCGTCTCGTCGTCGAGCCCGCGGGCCATCAGGGGCGCCTCGGCGGAGCCGTCCAGATTCCATAGAGTGAACCCGACGGCCAGGAGGCGGCCGTCGGGGCTGAACACCGGTTCGTCCACGCCGCGCGCACTCCGCTCGTGCCAGGGGACACGGGACCGCGAGGCGACGGGCTCGGTGCGCGCCAGGTTGTTCAGATCAAGCACGGTCACCCTGCTGCCGACGACCAAAGCGAGCCTGGCTCCGGCGGGCCCGAACCCGACCTGGCGTATCCGCTGGGACGCGCTCTCGGAAGCCAGCGCCGCGCCCAGCCACGGCGTGGGAATCCGTTTGCGGGCCGCGACGTCCCACAGTTGGAAGCCGCTCGGCAGGACCATCGCGACCAGGGCGTCGTCGGCGCTCACGGCCCAGGCGTAGGGGCGCTCCTTCCAGCTCATGGCGAGGCGACCGCTGCGCGCGTTCCATAAAGCCATTTCGGGAGCGGTTGTTCGGGGATCGCCGGAGCCTCCAGGCCCGTTGTCCATCATCAACAGGTTGCCGCTCACGCTGTACCGCAGGTTCCAGAAGGATTGACGCGGATCGCCCATCGGCCTGCCCTGCGGCTTTCCGGTGGCCGCGTCGTAGACCTGGACCACACCGCGCCGGCTCAGATCTCCTCCGGTGGATAAGAGCTGCGCCATGTGGCGTCCGTCCGGGCTGAACACGGCCGCGCTTTTCGGCTCGGCCCCCGGCGGCATCGGAACGCGCTGGTGCGTCTTCAGATCCCAGCGTGTCACCTGGACGCGATCGTCGAACGTGGCGGTGCGGCCGTCGGGGGTGAGTACCACCTGGGCATTGGAGGCGGGGTTGAACGTATCGCCCTCCCACTGGTACATGGCGTTGATGAGGGCTTTCCGGGTCTGGTCGTCGTCGCCGACGCGCGCGGCGGCCAGGGCGAGGCGGCGGCTGGTGCGCGGGTCGTCGCGCTGGAGGGACGCGGCGAGCGCGGCGAGCCGGTCGGCGATGGCCCGGTCGCGCTGGCGGGAGAGGACCGCGCGCTGGTTCACCGCGACGACGGCCCCGCCCACGGCCACGACCAGCAGGACGGCGAGGACGGCCGTCAGCGCGCCCCGGCTGCGGGCGCGGCGGCGGCCGAGGGCCGCCGAGGCGTCCAGGAACGCGCGCTCGACGGCGTTCAGCGTCAGGTGGCGGCGTCCGGTCGCGGCCCACTGGACGGCGCGGGCCAGCACGCTCCCCTGGAGCAGGTCACCGGCCCGGCGGCCGTGCCGGTCCCAGACCCGCGCTGCGTCCGCGAGCGAGCGGTGCACGGCCAGCCCGGCGCGCTCGTCATCGACCCACCCGCGCAGCCGCGGCCAGGCGCGGAGCAGCGCCGCGCCGCAGATCGCCACCCGGTCGCCCTCGCGGACCAGCAGCCCGGCGCGCGTGAACTCCTCGACCGCCCGCTCGGCACCGTCGCCGAACTCGTCGACCGCGGCCCGGCGGAGGGTGTCGGCGGCGCCCTCGCCCGGCAGCACCATGCGCAGCAGGATCGCGGGGACGGCCTCCCGCGCGAGCGGGTCGAGCCGCCGGTAGGCGGCCTCGGCGACGTCCGCGAGCGAGGGCGGCGCGGCACCCGCCACGGCCGCGGCGGCGACCCGGCTCCCCTCCGAGAGCATCGCCCCCTCGTCGAAGGAGCCGCCGAGGAGGTCCAGCAGCACCTCGCGCGCCGACGGGCGGTCCCGCGGCCGCTTCGCCAGCGCCGCCGCCACCACCGACCGGAGCGGCTCGTCCAGCACGTGCAGCTCCGGCTCCACGTGCTGGACGGTGTGGGAGAGCTGCATCAGGTTCTCGCCCGCGAACGGCGGCCGCCCGAGCGCGCCGAACAGCACCACCGCCCCCCACGCCCACACATCCGACGCGGCGCTCGCGGGCTCGCCCGCGAAGACCTCCGGGGACATGTAGCGGGGCGTGCCCTTGGCGCCGGTCGCGCTGCGGGTCATGTCCTCGGCCCGGGCGAGCCCGAAGTCGATGACGCGGGGCCCGTCGGGGCCGAGCAGGACGTTCCCGGGCTTGAGGTCGCGGTGGACGACCCCGCCCCGGTGGATCGCGACGAGCGCGGTCGCGACGCCGATCGCGAGCCGTCCCAGCTCGCCGGACCCGAACGGGCCGCCGGAGGCGACGGCGCGCTCCAGGTCGGGCCCGGGGACGTACTCGCTGACCACGTACGGGGGCTCGGCGTCCAGGTCGAACGCCAGCACGCGGGCGGTGCAGAACGGCGACACCCGGGTCACGGCGTCGATCTCGCGGGCGAGCACGTCCCGGGGCCCGCCGGCGCGCTCCCCCGCGAACACCCCGTGCAGCGCCTTGACCGCGACGCGCGCGCCGTCCGCGCCGTACGCCTCGTAGACCACCCCCTGCCCGCCCGCGCCGAGGCGGCGGGCCAGCCAGTAGTCGCCGAGCTCGCGGGGATCGCCGGGAACCAGTGGGGTCGTCACATTCCTAGGACGATTCGGCGTTCCTACGCGTTCACGCCCTGTGGCAGGGTTGGGCGGATGCCGCCGATTCTTCCTGGTCCGCTCCCGTCCGTCCTTGTCGAGAACGCCGTCGAGGTCTGGGGGGACGACGGCCGCCGCTGGCTGAAGCGGCTGCCCGGCCTGCTCGCCGAGATCGCCCGCGAGTGGCGGCTGGAGATCGAGGCCGCCCGGTACGGCCTCAGCTACCACTGGGTCGCGCCCGTCCGGAGGGAGGACGGGACGAAGGCGGTCCTGAAGCTCGGCCCGCCCGAACCCGGACACCTCGGCATCGAGGCGGCGGCCCTGGAGATCTACGGCGGCGAGGGCGCGGTGCGGCTGCTGGAGCACGACCCGGGCCGGGGCGCGCTGCTGTTGGAGCGTGCCGAGCCGGGGAGGGTGCTGAGCGAACTCGTCCCGGACAGGGACGAGGAGGCCACCGCCGTGTTCCTCGACGTGGCGCGGCGGCTCCGGCACGTGCCGCCTCTTGGATGCGCCCTCCCGGGCCTGGAGAAGGAGAGCGCGTCGTTCTCCGGCCACCTGCGCCGCTTCCCGGGCGACGGTCCGCTCCCCCGCCACCTCGTCGAGCGCGCCGGACGGCTGTTCGACGAGTTGTGCGCGAGCGCGCCCGAGCGGCTCGTCCTGCACGGGGACCTGCACCACGACAACATCCTGAGCGCGGAGCGCGAGCCGTGGCTGGCGATCGACCCGCACGGCGTGGTGGGCGACCCCGGGTACGAGGCGGGCGTCCTGTTCTACAACCCGGGCCCCGACGACCGGGACGGCAGGCTGGTCGACCTGGTGCCCGCGCGGATCGAGCAGGTGGCCGACGGGCTCGCGATGCCGGTGGAGCGGGTCGTCGCGTGGGGGTTCGTGATGGCCGTCCTGTCGGAGGTGTGGACGGCGCAGGGCGACGGGACGCCCGGCAGCCGCGCGCTGGACGTCGCGCTCAGCCTGGTCGGCCGGCTGCCGTGACCGGCCGCGCCCGATAGCGAGCTAATTGCCACAAAAGGCGACTTTCCTGTCGCGTCCTTTCGGTCGCGGAAACGCGCGCCGGTTCAATAACTCCATACCTTGATCAGAGTTTTTCTGGTGCCGCACCGGCGAATCTCCTAGTGGTGACCACTGAACCACCCTGGAGCGCGCGGGAGCACGAGCGGGGCCTGGACGCGCTCGCGCGGCGGGAGAACTTCCCGGTCGCGGCCCGGCTGCTGCCGGGGCGGCACCGCGCCCACCTGCGCGCGGTCTACGGTTTCGCGCGCCTCGTCGACGACATCGGCGACGAGGCGCCGGGCGCGCACCGGGTGGCGCTGCTCGATTCGGTGGACGCGGACCTGGACCTCCTCTACAAAGGGCGGGCGCCGGTTCTTCCGCAGTTAAGGCGGCTGGCGGAGACCGTCCACGCGAGGGGAATTCCGCAGGAGCCTTTCCGGCGGCTGGTCCAGGCGAACCGCCAGGACCAGGAGGTGACCCGCTACGCCTCCTTCGACGAACTGCTGGGGTACTGCGTCCTGTCGGCCAATCCGGTCGGGCGGATCGTGCTGCACGTGTTCGGCGCGGAGGGGCGGGGGCTGGAGGAGGCGTCCGACCGGGTCTGCACCGCGCTGCAGGTGATCGAGCACTGCCAGGACGTGGCCGAGGACTTCAGGGCCGGGCGGATCTACCTGCCCGGCGAGGACCTGCGGCGGTTCGGCTGCGCCGAGGACGACCTGTCCCGGGCGGTGACGCCGACGCGGCTGCGCGGGGTGCTGGCGCTGGAGTCGAACCGGGCGCGGGACCTGCTCGACCGGGGCGCCGCGCCGCTCATGGCGGGCCTGCGCGGGTGGGCCCGGATCGCGGTGGCGGGCTATGTCGCCGGAGGGCGCGCGGCGCTGGCCGCGCTCGTGCGCGGCCGCTACGACGTGCTGGCGCGGACGCCGCGTCCGCGCGGGCCGGTGCTCCTCGCCAACTGGGCCTCCGCTCTCGGAGGGGGCCGGCGATGACGCATCCGCTCCAGGACGGACGAGGCAGAACCCGCGCTCTCGGAGAGGGTGAGCGATGACGGTTTCGGAGACGTGCGAGCGGCCCGAGTGGGTCGTGGAGGCGTATCGGCACTGCGAGCGGGTGGTCCGGGAGGAGGCCCGCAACTTCGGCTACGGGATCCGGCTGATGCCCGCCCCGAAGCGCCGCGCGATGAGCGCGATCTACGCGTTCGCGCGGGGCGTGGACGACATCGGGGACGGCCCGGAGCCCGCGTGCGTCCGGATGGACCTGCTGGACCGGGCGCGCGGGCGGCTCGAAACGGTCCAGGAGGTGCTGTGGCGGCGGGCCGACTCGCGGGCGCTGGAGGGGCACCCGGTGCTGACGGCGCTGGCGGACGCGGCGGGCCGCTACCCGATCCCGCTGGACGCGTTCGCGGAGCTGATCGACGGCTGCGAGAGCGACGTGCGCGGCGCCGCCTACGAGACGTTCGACGACCTGCTGCGGTACTGCCAGCAGGTCGCGGGCACGGTGGGCCGCCTGTCGCTGGGCGTGTTCGGCTACGACGGGCGGCAGCGCGCGGAGGGGCTCGCGGACTCGCTCGGGGTCGCGTTCCAGCTCACGAACATCCTGCGGGACGTCAGGGAGGACCGGCTCGCGGGCCGGGTGTACCTGCCCGCCGAGGACCTCGACCGGTTCGGGTGCACGCTGGAGCTGGACGAGACGGGCGAGTTCGTCGACCCGGCGTCGCGGCTGCACGACCTCGTCGCGTTCCAGGCGGAGCGGGCGCGGGCCTGGTACGCCGAGGGGCTGCGGCTGCTGCCGCTGCTCGACCGGCGCTCGGCGGCGTGCACGGCGGCGATGGCGGGGATCTACCGGCGGCTGCTGGAGCGCATCGCGGAGAGCCCGGCGCTCGCGCTGACCTCGCGGGTGTCGCTGCCGACCTGGCAGAAGGCCGTCGTGGCGGCCCGCGCCCTGACGGGCGTCGAGCGGTGACGGGGGGCGGGCGGTGAGCGTCGTCGTCGTCGGCGGGGGCCTCGCGGGCATCAGCGCGGCGTTGGCGCTCCAGGAGGCGGGGGCCGACGTCACGCTGGTGGAGGCGCGCCCCTGGCTGGGCGGCGCCACCCACTCGTTCGGGCGCGGCGACCTGACCGTCGACAACGGCCAGCACGTCGCGCTGCGCTGCTGCACCGCCTACCAGGGGCTGCTCCAGCGCCTGGGCACCGACCACCTGCTGGACGTGCAGCGCAGGTTCGACGTGACGGTGCTGCGGCCCGGCGGGGCGCCCGCGCGGCTGCGGCGGGCGCCGCTGCCGAGCCCGCTGCACCTGCTGCCCGCCCTGGCCCGCTACGCGCCGCTGTCGGCGGCCGAGCGGCTGAGGGCGGTGTGGGCGGCGGCGACGATCCGGTCCCTCGACCCGGCCGACCCCGTCCTGGACGGGGTGGCGGCGGGCACCTGGCTGGCGGAGCGGGGCCAGCGCCCCTGGGCGCGCGAGGCGCTGTGGGGGCTGTTCGTCACGGCCGCGCTGAACGCCGAGGTGGACGACGCGGCGCTCGGCCTGTCGGCGATGGTGTGCCGGCGGGCGCTGTTCGGGCGCGCGGACGCGGCCGACATCGGCGTCCCGTCCGTCCCGCTGGCGGACCTGCACGGCGGGCCCGCGCTGGCGCGGATCGAGGAGGCGGGCGGCACCGTCCTGCTCAAGGCGAAGGTGGAGGCGGTCACCGCCGACCCGAAGGTGATCGTGGACGGGGCGCCGATCGCGGCCGACGCGGTGGTCATGGCCGTGCCGCACGAGGCGGCGGCGCGGCTGCTGCCCGCCGAGGCGCTGCCCGACCCGCTGCGCTGGCCGGAGCTGGGCGCGAGCCCGATCGTCAACGTGCACGTCGTCTACGACCGGCCGGTGCTGGGGCTGCCGTTCGTGGCGGCGGTCGGCTCGCCCGTCCAGTGGGCGTTCGACCGGACGGTGGTCGGCGGGCTGCGCGGCGACGGGCAGTACCTGGCCGTCTCGCTGTCGGCGGCCGACCGCTGGATCGACGTCCCGACGGCCCGGCTGCGCGAGCGGTTCACGCGCGAGCTGCGCCGGCTGCTGCCCGCCGCCCGGCACGCGTCCGTCACCGACTTCTTCGTCACGCGGGAGCGGCGGGCGACGTTCCGCCAGCGTCCCGGCAGCGGCGCGGCGCGTCCCGGCGCGGCGACGCGGGCGCCGGGCCTGTTCCTCGCCGGCGCGTGGACCGACACGGGCTGGCCCGACACGATGGAGGGAGCAGTGCGCAGCGGTCTGACCGCCGCACGCCTGGTCCGCCGCCACCTTGAGGGGGTGAGGGGCCGGTGACGACCGTTCCGGTCTCGATGACCGATGTCCGCGAGCTGGTCGACGGGGCGCTGCGCGCCGCGGTCGGGCGGCTCGACCCGCACACCTACCGGGTGGCGGCCTACCACCTCGGCTGGGCCGACGCGGAGGGGCGGCCGCGCAAGGAGCCCGCCGGGAAGGCGCTGCGCCCCGCGCTGGCCCTGCTGTCGGCCCGCGCGGCGGGCGCGCCGCCGGAGAGCGCGCTGCCGGGCGCGGTCGCGGTCGAGCTGACGCACGCGTTCTCGCTCCTGCACGACGACATCATGGACGGCGACCGGACGCGGCGGCACCGCCCGGCGGCGTGGGCCGTCTACGGCGAGCCCGCCGCGATCCTGGCCGGGGACGCGCTGCTCGCCCTCGCCGGGGAGGTGCTGCTGGAGGCGCCGGGCCAGGGGTCGGCGCGGGCGGCGCGCGCGCTGGCCGTCGCGACCCGGCACCTCATCGCGGGCCAGTCGCTCGACCTGAGCTTCGAGACCCGCCACAAGATCACGCTGGAGGAGTGCCAGTCGATGGCGGCCGGGAAGACCGCCGCGCTGCTGGCCTGCTCGTGCTCGATCGGCGCCGTGCTGGACGGGGCGCCCGAGGGCCTCGCGGCCGCGCTGGAGGGGTTCGGCGCCGACCTCGGCGTCGCGTTCCAGCTCACCGACGACCTGCTCGGCATCTGGGGCGATCCGGCGGCGACCGGCAAGCCCGCGCTGTCGGACCTGCGGTCCCGCAAGATGTCGCTGCCGGTCGTGGCGGCGCTGAACTCCGGCACGCCCGCGTCCCCGGCGCTGGCCGAGCTGTACGCCCGGCCGGAGCCGCCGGGCGAGGACGAGCTGGCCGAGGCGGCGCGGCTCGTCGACCTCGCGGGCGGCAGGGCGTGGGCGCGGGCCGAGGCCGCGCGCCGGGTGGAGAGCGCCGGGGAGCACCTCGCCGGAGCGGGCGTGCCCACCCCCGTCCGCACCGAGTTCCTGCGCGTCGCCGACTTCGTCACCCACCGGGACCACTGATGACCACGACAGCCGAACCCGCCGCCCCCTCCACCAGGGAGGCGGCGCGCAGGACGCTCGACGCGGCGCGGGAGCACCTGCTCGGCCTCCAGTCCCCCGAGGGCTGGTGGAAGGGCGAGCTCCAGACGAACGTGACCATGGACGCCGAGGACCTGCTGCTCCGCGAGTTCCTCGGCGTCCGCGACGAGGAGGAGACGCGGGAGGCGGCCCGCTGGATCCGCTCCCAGCAGCGCGAGGACGGGACGTGGGCGAACTTCTTCGGCGGCCCGCCCGACCTGTCCACGACGGTCGAGGCCTACGTCGCGCTGCGGCTCGCCGGGGACCCGACCGGCGCCGACCACATGCGCCGCGCCGCCGCGTACGTGCGCGAGGCGGGCGGCCTCCCGGCGACGCGCGTGTTCACGCGCTACTGGCTGGCGCTGTTCGGGCGCTGGCCGTGGGACGCGCTGCCCGTCGTCCCGCCGGAGATGATCTATCTGCCGTCGTGGTTCCCGCTGAACGTCTACGACTTCGGGTGCTGGGCGCGGCAGACGATCGTGCCGCTGACGGTGGCGGCGGCGCTGCGCCCCGTCCGGCCGCTGCCCTTCGACATCGCCGAGCTGCACGGCCAGCACGTGCGGAGGAGGCGCCAGGGGCCGCCCGGCTGGGCCGAGGCGTTCCACGCGCTCGACCGCGCGCTGCGCGTCTACCAGCGGCGCCCGGTGAAGGCGGTGCGGCGGGCCGCGCTGCGCCGCGCCGCCGAGTGGATCATCGCGCGGCAGGAGCCGGACGGGTCGTGGGGCGGCATCCAGCCGCCGTGGGTGTACTCGCTCATCGCGCTGAACCTGCTCGGCCACGACGTCGACCACCCGGTCATGCGGCGCGGGCTCCAGGGCCTGGAGCGCTTCACGATCCGGGACGGGCAGGGGCGGCGCCTGGAGGCGTGCCAGTCCCCGGTCTGGGACACCGCGCTCGCCATGACCGCGCTCGCCGACGCGGGCATGCCCGCCGGGCACCCGGCGCTGGAGAAGGCCGCCGCGTGGGTGGTCGGCGAGGAGGTGAAGGGCCCCGGCGACTGGCAGGTGCGCCGCCCCGGCCTGCCGCCCGGCGGCTGGTCGTTCGAGTTCGACAACGACTACTATCCCGACGTCGACGACACCGCCGAGGTCGTGCTGGCGCTCGGCCGCGTCGCGCATCCGGACGCGCCGCCCGCCGTCGAGCGGGGCCTGCGCTGGATGGCCGGGATGGTCTCGCGCGACGACGGGTTCGGCGCGTTCGACGCCGACAACACCCGCGAGCTGTGCCGCAGGCTCCCGTTCTGCGACTTCGGCGAGGTCATCGACCCGCCGTCCGCCGACGTCACCGCGCACGTCGTGGAGGCGCTGTGCGCGCAGGGAATGGGCGACTCGCAGCTGTGCAAGCGCGCCGTGGTGTGGCTGCTGAAGGCGCAGGAGCAGGACGGCTCCTGGTACGGGCGGTGGGGCGCCAACCACGTCTACGGGACCGGCGCCGTCGTGCCCGCGCTGATCGCGGCGGGCGTCCGGCCCGGCAAGCCGGCGATCCGGCGGGCGGTGGCCTGGCTGGAGCGGCACCAGCGCGACGACGGCGGCTGGGGCGAGGACCTGCGCTCCTACCGCGACCCGGCGTGGATCGGACGCGGCGCGTCCACCCCGTCCCAGACCGCGTGGGCGCTGCTGGCGCTGCTGGCCGCCGGCGAGCGCGGACCGGCGGTCGAGCGCGGCGTCGGCTGGCTCACAGAGCGGCAGCGCCCCGACGGGACCTGGGACGAGGACCACTTCACCGGAACCGGGTTCCCCGGCTACTTCTACATCAACTACCACCTGTACCGGCTGGTGTTCCCGGTGAGCGCCCTCGGCCGCTACCTGAGGGAGGACGCGTCGTAAATGGGCATGCCACTACGCCAGAGCCTGCGGGTCGGCGGCTACATCCTGCGCAACAGGCTCGCCCGCCGCGCGAAGTTCCCGCTGCTGGTCGAGCTGGAGCCGCTGTACGCGTGCAACCTCGCCTGCGCGGGGTGCGGGAAGATCCAGCATCCGGCGAGCCTGCTGAAGCAGCGGATGCCGGTCGAGCAGGCGGTCGCGGCGGTCCGCGAGAGCGGCGCGCCGATGGTGTCGATCGCGGGCGGCGAGCCGCTGATGCACCCGGGGATCGGCGAGATGGTCGCCGAGCTGGTCGCGATGAAGCGGTACGTGTTCCTGTGCACGAACGCCGCCCTGATCCCGAAGAAGATCGACCTGTTCGAGCCGTCCCGGTACTTCGCGTGGGCGGTGCACGTGGACGGGCTGCGCGAGCGGCACGACGCGTCCGTCTGCAAGGACGGCGTGTTCGACCAGGTCGTGGAGGCCATCGCGATGTGCCGCGAGCGCGGGTTCCGGGTCACGACGAACACGACCGTGTTCAACACCGACACCCCGCAGACCGTCATCGACGTCCTCGACTACCTCAACGACGACCTGGGCGTCGACCAGATGATGATCTCCCCCGCGTACGCCTACGAGAAGGCTCCCGACCAGGAGCACTTCCTCGGCGTGCAGGAGACGCGGGAGCTGTTCCGGAAGGTGTTCGCCGACGGCCGGCGCCGCCGCTGGCGGTTCAACCACTCGCCGCTGTTCCTGGACTTCCTGGAGGGCAGGGCCGACTTCCCGTGCACGGCGTGGGCGATCCCGTCCTACTCGCTGAAGGGCTGGCAGCGCCCCTGCTACCTGATGGACGACGGCTACGCCGACACCTACGAGGAGCTCGTGCGGACGACCAACTGGGGCGCCTACGGCCGGGGCCGCGACGACCGCTGCTCCAACTGCATGGCGCACTGCGGCTACGAGCCGACCGCCGTCTTCGCCACGATCGGGTCGCTGACCGAGTCGCTGCGCGCGATCCGCAGCGGCTGACCCGCCGGGGCTAGTCGGCCTCGCGGAGTTCGCGGACGACCTCCGCGACGGCGGCCGTCATCCGGTCGGCGTCGTCCACGAGGCCGGGGTCGGCGCAGACGCCGAAGCACAGGTCGCGGTCGACGCCGAGCGCCCCGGCCGCGAGCGGCGCGCCGGGCGCCAGCGGGATCACCGGGTAGACCTCCAGCAGCGGGGCGCCCGCCAGCCGCAGCAGCCGGTCGGGGCCCGGCAGGCTCGACACGATGCCCTGGAGGAACCGGGCACTGTAGGCGTAGCGGGCGAAGCGGGCGTGCAGCGGGGCGGGCATGACCCGCCCGGCCTGGCGCATCACGAACCAGGCGGCGAGCGGGCGCGTCCCCGACCGCAGCACGCGGGCGCGCCGGGCGGTCTCGGCGAGCCGGTCGGCCTCGGGCATCTTGCCGATCGGCAGGTCGATCATGACGGCGCTGGTGTGGTTGCCCTCCGCGCCGTCGCCCGGCGAGCGCATCATCAGCGGCACCGCGACCCGGCAGGAGTCGCCGGCGCCCGGGGTCTCGCGGAGCACCCGGTGCAGCCCGCCCGCCACCGCGCACAGCACGACGTCGGTGACCCGCGCGCCGTGCCGCCGCGCGACGTCCCTGGCCTGGTCGAGCGGGACGAGCAGGGTGCCGAACCGGCGCTCGGACGTCCCGGCGGCGGGCAGCCGCGCGGGGCGCGCCGCGTCCGCGGCGAGCTGGCCGAGCCCGGTCGCCGTCGCGAGCGCCTCCTGGACGGGCCTGCGGCGGCGCCCCGTCCCGCCGTAGTCGAGCGGGTAGGGCTCCATGAGCGCCATCGCGTGCGCGACGACCCCGACGCCGTCGGCGACGACGTGGTGCATGAGGAACACGACCGCGTCGCGTCCCGGCGCGACCCCGGTCACCAGGATCATCCGCCACAGCGGCCGGTCGCGGGGCAGCGGCTCGGACTGGATCGCGGCGACCACGGCGCGCAGCCCGGCCATGCCGTCCACGCGGCGCTCCTGGACGTGCCACGCCCAGTCGATCGCCGGGTCGTCGCGCCAGAGCGGCCGCCGCCACCGGCCGCCGTCGGCGAGCCGCTGCCGGAACCGCGGGTGGTCCTCCAGCCGCGCGGCGACCAGGGCGGCCAGGTCGTCGCGGGTCACCGGCGCCCGCGCGGTGTCCAGGACGATCAGCCCCCCGGCGTGCTGGGGCGCCTCCGGGGTCTCCACGGCCAGGAAGAACGCGTCGGGCCCGCGGACCCGCTCGCCCGCGCCGCGCGGGGTCGCGCGCTCGGCGGCGTACACCGCGAAGCCCACCAGCGGGACGGCCGCCAGCGCGTCCAGCAGGTAGTGGTTGGCGGTCGCCATGATCACATACAGGGTCAGCAGGATGTGGACCGCGTTCACCGACTGCACCCACCGCCGCGCCGACACCCGGGCCAGCTCGACGCCGACCCACAGCGTCCAGGCCATGTGCAGGGACGGGACGGCCGCGAACCGGTCGGCGTGCTCGACCATCGGCGAGCCCCACGACCCCCACGTGCGGCCCAGCCGGACCGTGTCGACGAACCCGAGCTCGGGCATCAGCCGCGGCGGCATCACCGGGTACAGCGCGAAGCAGGCGATCCCGACCAGGTTGATCAGCAGGAACGCGTTGCGCGCCGTCCGGTAGCGCTCCGGGTGCCGCAGGTACAGCCAGGCGAGCAGCGCGACCGCGCTCGCGATGTAGGTGATCGCGTACTCGTAGTTGGCCAGCACGCGCCAGACCGGCTGCCCGGCGAGCCAGCCGTTCAGCGTCCGCTCGACGTCCAGCCGCAGCGCCCGCTCCAGGTCGTAGAGCGCGCGGCCGTGCCCGCGAGCGGCCCGCTCCCTGGCGTCCTGCGGCAGCATCACGACCAGCGCGTACAGGCCGAAGACCGCCATGCCCAGCAGCAGCTCGCCCCGCAGGCGCCCGCGCGCGACCGCGCCGCCCCCGGTCACGACCGCGTCCGGCGCGGTCATCGCCTCGTCCGTCCCCATCGTCCCCCCACAGGGGTGGTTACCCAGGATTTCCGCCGGTCAGACGACCATGCCCGGATCCGGCGGACCCGCGCGACGCGCCGGGGGCCCGGTTTTCGCGGGAACCATCTTCCCGAACCGTACGTCTTCGATATATCGTTGTCCTATCGCGAGAGATCATAGAGAGATCTCAGAAGGTGGTGGTGACCATGGGAGCGACGCATCGGAGCGGGCCCGACTGGCGCTGGGCGTTCGCGGCGGCGGCGATCGGCGCGAAGGCCGCGCACGCGGCGTCCCGGCACGGGCACGGGCATGAGCACGGCTTCGGGCCGGGCCACGGGCACGGGCACGGCCATGAGCACGCGCACGGCGGGCCCTGGCAGTGGGGCCCGCCCGGCGGCTTCGGGCCCGGCGGGGGACGCCCGCCCTGGGCGCGCGGCGGTGGGCGCGGCCCGTGGGGACGGGGGCGCAAGGCGCCCAAGGGCAACGTCCGCGCGGCGATCCTCGCCCTGCTCGCCGAGGAGCCGCGCAACGGCTACCAGATCATCCAGGAGATCAACGAGCGCAGCGGCGAGGCGTGGAAGCCGAGCCCCGGCGCGGTCTACCCGGCGCTCCAGCAGCTCGCGGACGAGGGGCTGATCACCGCCGAGGAGGGCGGCGGCCGCCGCACCTACCGGCTCACGGCCGAGGGCGGCGCCTACGTGGCCGAGCACGCCGACGAGCTGGAGGAGCCGTGGGCGCAGATGGCACCCGACTTCGGCGAGGGCGCGCCGGAGCTGTTCCGGCAGGTCGCGCAGACGGGCGCGGCGGTGATGCAGATCGTCCACTCCGGGACGCCGGACCAGGTCAGGCGGGCCACCGAGATCCTCTCCGAGACCCGGCGCGCCCTGTACCGCGTCCTCGCCGGCGAGGAGCCGCGCGCGGGCGAGGAGCCGCGCGCGGGCGGGGCCGACGCGGGCCCCACCGCCGGAGGCCCCACCGCCCAAGGCCCGGGTGAGGAGCCGGCGTGACGACCCCCGAGGGGATCCGCTCCGGCGACGTCCGCGTCGGCGACGCCGAGCGCGACGCGGTCATGGTCGCCCTGCACGACCACTTCGCGGCCGGACGGCTCGACCGCGAGGAACTCGACGAGCGGCTCGGCACGACGCTGGCGGCCCGGACGCGGGGCGACCTGCGGGCGGTCGTCCTCGACCTGCCCGACCCGCAGGGCCTGGCGGTGCCGGAGGCGGCGCCCGCGCGTCACCACCACCGGGGCCGGCCGCACCACCTCGGCCACCACCACCTCGGCCACCACCATGGCCGCCACCGTCACGGGCCGCCGTTCCCGCTGCTGCTCGGGCTGTTCCTGGTGCTGGCGTTCACGATGGGGCCGGGCCCGGGGTTCCTGGTCGTCCTCCAGGTGGCGCTGGCGGTCTGGGCGGTGCGGGCCCTCCTGATGGCGTTCGGGCACCGGCACCTCCGCCACCACGCGCACCGTCAGGGCGCGGGCGGCGTCGGGAGGGGGACGTAGGCGGGCAGCGACGCCTCGACGCGGAACCCGTCCCCGGCCGGGCCCGCGCTGAAGGTGCCGCCGACGGTCTCGACGCGCTCGCGGAGCCCGGCGAGGCCCGTCCCGGAGCCGCTGGCCGCGAGCGCCGCGTCCGGGTCCCGTTCCGGGGCGGCGCAGAGCACGCTCAGCCGGACGCCGTCGGAGCGGTAGCCGACCTCCACCCGGACGGCGGCGCCCGGCGCGTGCTTGCGCGCGTTGGTCAGCGCCTCCTGGACGACCCGGTAGGCGGTGCGCCCGACGGCGGGCGAGGCGGGCGCGGGCTCCCCGCGCTCCACCAGCTCGACCCGGACGCCGACGGCGGCGGACTCGGCGACCAGCGCCGACAGGTCGGGTAGCGGCCCCGACGCGGGGGCGGGGGCCGCGCCCGCCGCCCCGGCGCCGCGCCGCAGCAGGCCGATGACGTCGCGCAGCTCCTCCAGCGCGTGGCAGCCGTCGTCGCGCAGCTCCTCGGCGGCGACGCGGGTCTCCTCGTCGGGCGCCCTGACCCGCAGCGCGCCCGCGCGCAGCACCATCAGCGTCACCCGGTGCGCGACGACGTCGTGCATCTCGGCGGCGAGCCGGGCGCGCTCCTCGGCCCGCGCCCGCTCGGCGAGCAGGTGCCGCTCCCGCTCGGCGCGCTCGGCCCGCTCGGTCAGCCCCTGCAGGACGCGGCGCCGCGCCGCCGCGTACATGCCGAGCAGCGCCGCCGCGACCAGCATCGCCATGCTCCGGAAGACCATCGTCTCGACCGAGGACGTCTCCTGCCCCGAGACGCGCCTGATCGACTCGTCGGGGATCACGTCCTGGGTGAGGCCGACCAGCGGGACGAGCGCGACGACCGGCAGCGCCCGCGCCCAGACGGGCCGGTCCCCGTCGCGGGGGAAGGCCATCGCGGCGTAGACGGCGAACGGCAGCGCGGGCGGCCACCACACGATCGGGTCGAACGCGCCGGGCGGGCCGTCGCGCAGCAGCGTGCCGGGCGCGAGGCGCTCGACGGCGTCCAGCAGCGCGGCGACCGCCGCGGTGAGCCACGCGACCGTCATCGGGAACCGGCGGCGGACCGCCAGCGCGAGCGCGGGGAGCGCCACCACCGCGGCCGTCGCGCCGTGGTGGCCGCGCAGGACCGAGTCGGGGCCCGCCGCCGTCTGGAGGCTCAGCGCCAGCGCGCACACCACGGCCACGGCGTCGGCGGCGAGGTCGCGTCCGGGGGGCGCGGGCGGCGGTGTGAGGCGCACGGGCCCACCGTACGCACCCCTCCCCCGCCGGGGACCCCTACGAAAGTCGGGTCCGGCCTGCCGTGCGTCGTGCGCCGCCCGGACGCGGACGCGACGATGCGCCCTGCCGCGGCCCCGCACCGCACCGGTCGAATCGTGGCCATGATGGTGAAGCTCGTATTCCGTGGGCTGGCCGCGCACCGCGCCCGCCTGCTGCTGTCGGTGGTGGCGGTCGTCGCGGGCGTCGCGTTCGTCTCCGGCACGCTGATCTTCTCGGCCACGCTGAGCCGCTCGTTCGACCGCGCCTTCGACGACCTCGGGCGCGGGACGGACACGGTCGTCAGGGCGCGGCAGTCGTTCCGGACGGGGCCGGGCGAGCGCGCGGCGCCGCGTCCGGTGCCCGCGTCGGCGCTCGCGGCCGTCCGGCGGGCGCCCGGTGTCGCGAAGGCGGAGGGCGTCATCACCGGGTTCGCGGCCGCCGTCGACCGGCAGGGGAGGATCGCCGGGGCGGAGCCGCAGACCGGGGTGGCGTGGAGCGGCGACCGCGACCTGTCGCTGACCCGCCTGACCGCCGGGGCGCCGCCGCGCGCGCCGGACGAGGTCGCCATGGACGCCACCACCGCCCGCGACGCCCGCTACCGGGTCGGCGACCGGGTGACGGTCGCGTTGCGGTCCGGCACGCGGACGTTCCGGCTGACCGGCCTGTTCCGGGTCGGCGACTCCGCGCTCGGCTCCTCGATCTCGATGACCGCGTTCGCGCCGGACGCCGCGCCGCGCCTGCTCGGGCAGCGTCCCGGCACCTACGAGCGCATCGTCGTGCACGCGGACGGCGGCGTCACCCAGGAGCGCCTGCGGGACGCGGTCGCCGCCGTCCTCCCGCCGGGCGTCGAGGCCGTCACCGGGGCGGAGGCGGCGGCCGAGCAGGCCGGCCCGCTCAAGGACATCATCAAGATCATGCGCACGTTCCTGCTGGTCTTCGCGCTGATCGCGGTGTTCGTCGGGTCGTTCATCATCTTCAACACCTTCGCGATGCTGGTCGGCGGGCGGGTCCGGGAGCTGGCGCTGCTGCGCGCCGTCGGGGCCTCGCGCGGGCAGGTGACGCGCTCGATCCTCGGCGAGGCGGCCGTGGTCGGCCTGGCGGGCTCGACGCTCGGCCTCGCGGCGGGGGCCGTGGTCGCGCTCGGGCTCGCCAGGCTGATGACGCTGGTCACCGGCGGGGAGGAGCTGCCGTTCGGGCCGCTCGCGCTGCCCGCGTCCGCCGTCCTCGCCGCCTACCTGGTGGGGACGCCGGTGGCGCTGGCCGCAGCGTTCGTCCCGGCGCGGCGCGCGGCGCGGATCCCGCCGGTCGCGGCGCTGCGGGAGGACGCGGCGCCGCCCCGCCCGCTGCGGCGCCGCGTCCTCGGCGGATGCGCGGTGCTGGCGGTCGGCGGGATCCTGGCCGCGGCCGGGCTCGCGGGGGACGGGACGTCCGGCCTCACGCTCGCCGGAACCGGCGCGGCGCTGCTGTTCGCGGGCGTCGTGGTGGTCTCGCCCGCGCTGAGCCGCCCGGTCGCCCGCGTCCTCGCCCGCCCGTTCGCGCGGTTCGGCGGCGGCGCCGGACGGATGGGCGCCCGCAACGCGGTCCGCGACCCCCGGCAGACGTCGGCGACGGCGTCGGCGCTGACGATCGGGCTGGCGCTCATCGCGACCGTGTCGATCATCGTCCAGTCGTTGGCGGCCTCGGTCGACCGGCAGCTGGAGGCCGCGCTGACCGCCGACTACCAGGTCACCGGGCGCAGCCAGGTCACGCCGGTCGAGGCGGGCGCGGCGGCGGCGGTGGGCCGCGTCCCGGGCGTCCGCGCGGCGATCCCGGTCCGGACGGCCCGGTTCCGGCTGGAGGGCGCCGTGCAGGCCGCGACCGCCGGTTCGCCGGGCGAGCTGCTGGCCCACTTCCGGCTGCCGCTCCAGGAGGGCTCGGCGGCCGTGCGCGGGGAGGACCTGCTGGTCGGCCGCAGCGTCGCCCGCGACCGCGGCTGGAGGATCGGCGGCACGCTCCCCGGCGAGTACCAGGACGGGACGAGGCGGACGTTCCGCATCGCCGGGATCTACGCCGACCGGCCGGCGCTCACCCCGTCCGCGCCCACGGTGATCATCGACTGGGCCGGGTACCGCGCCCACGACCCGGACGCGCCGATCGAGCGCATCGAGGTCACGGTCGCGGGTGCCCGGCGGGCGGCGCTGGAGTCGGCGCTCGCGCCGTGGCCGAACCTGGAGCTGAAGGACCGCGCGCAGGTCAAGGACGACGCGGCGGGCGAGATCGACCTGTTCCTCACGCTGGTCCTCGGGCTGCTGGTGCTGTCGGTGCTGGTCGCCGCGCTCGGCATCGTCAACACGCTCGCGCTCGCGGTCACCGAGCGGACGCGGGAGATCGGGCTGCTGCGCGCGGTCGGCACGCAGCGCCGCCAGCTCCGCCGCATGATCCGCTACGAGGCCGTCGTGGTGTCGCTGTTCGGCGCGGTGCTCGGCGTCGGGACCGGGAGCGTGCTCGGCGTCGTCCTGCAGAAGGCGATCGCGGGCGGCGAGGACGGCATGGAGGTGCTCGCCGTCCCCTACGGGCGCCTCGCGCTGTGCGTCGCGGCCGCCGCGGCCATCGGCGTGGTCGCCGCCGTGTGGCCCGCCGCCCGCGCCGCGCGCCTGGACATCCTCCAGGCGATCGCGACCGACTGAGGCTCAGCTCGCGACGGGAACGGCCCGGGTCGCGGCGGGGAGGAGATCGCATTGGGCGGGGACGGCCTCGTGCAGCGCGGCCAGGCCGCGGGCGATCAGCGGGTGGGTGCGGCTCCCCCGGCGGACGCACGTCAGCACCCGCCGCTTCGGGACGGAGTCGCCCGTCAGCGGCACCCGGACGACGGTCTGGCCGGACTGCCCGTCGGCCAGCCTCGGCACCAGCGACACGCCGAGGCCGTTGGCGACCAGCGCCCAGATCACCGACCAGGTCGTGGCGTTGTGGGCGATCCGGGGCGTGAACCCGGCGGCGGCGCAGTAGGTCATCACCTGCTGGTGGTGGGCGCAGCCGTCGGGCTCGACGCTGATCCACGCCTCGGACGCCGCGTCCTCCAGCACGGCCGTGCCGCGCCGCGCGAGCGGATGCCCGACCGGGACGATCAGGTCGAGGGCCTCCTCCAGCAGCGGCTCCCGGTCGAAGCGCGGGTCGCCGGGCGGCGGTGCCTCCGGGGTGGGCTCGATCACGGCGAGGTCGGTCTCCCCGGCGGCGAGCAGGCCCATCGCGACGTCGGTGTCGCACTCGCGGATCTCGATCGCCAGATCGGGGTCGGCGGCCGTCAGCCTCCCGGCGGCCGGGGCGATCAGCCCGCTGACCGCCGTCGTGAACCCGCACATGCGCAGCGGCCCGGCGGCCCCGGCGCGGTGCGACTCCAGGTCGGAGAGGGCCTCCTCCCAGCGGGCGTGCAGCGCGTCCGCGTGCCCGATCAGCAGGTGCGCCGCCGGGGTGAGCCGCACCCGGCGGCCCTGCGGCTCCAGCAGCACCACCCCCAGCTCCCGCGCCAGCTCGCGCAGGTGGTGGGAGACCGCCGACGGCGTGAGGTGCATCGCCTCCGCCGCCGCCGTGACCGTCCCGTACTGGTGGACGAGCCGGAGCAGGTGCAGCCGCCGCAGATCAATCATGTCACCATATTGCATGATCAGATCCGAAAACGTGAAATAGACGCGCACGTTCGGCGGCGGGAGACTGGTCGCATGAACCAGCGGAACAGCACCCTCTCCCGCCATCTGACCAGCGAAGGAACCGTCATCTGGAGCCGCTGCGCCTGCGGGCGGCTGCGGATGGACCTCGTCCCGCACGGCTCGGCCCCGCGACTCACCGCCGGACCCTGCGCCCACGGCCACCCGCCGAAGTAGGGGCCCGCCGGCAGAGGGGTCAGCCCTTCCCGAGGGCGGCGGCGTCGGCGGCGAGCGCGCGGATCCGGTCCCAGTCGCCCGCGCGGACGGCGTCGCCCGGCGTCAGCCACGACCCACCCACGCAGCCGACGTTCGGCAGCGCGAGGTAGTCGGCGGCGTTGCCGGGGGTGACGCCGCCGGTCGGGCAGAACCGGGCGTCCGGCAGCGGGCCGCCGAGCGCCTTCAGGTAGGCGCGGCCGCCCGCCGCCTCGGCGGGGAAGAACTTCATCGCCGTGATCCCGCCCTCCAGCAGCGCGACGGCCTCGGACGCGGTGGCGACGCCGGGCAGGAACGGCAGGCCCGTCGCGACCATCGCCGCCTGGAGCCGGGGCGTGCAGCCGGGGCTGACCAGGAACCGGGCGCCCGCCGCCGCCGACCGCTCGGCGTCCTCGGGCCGGACGACCGTCCCCGCGCCGACGATCGCGTCCGGGACCTCGGCGGCGATCCGCGTGATCGCCGGAAGCGCCGCCGGGGTCCGCAGCGTCACCTCGATCGCGGGCAGGCCGCCCTCCACGAGGGCGCGCGCCAGCGGGACGGCGGCGTCCTCGTCCTCCAGCACCACGACGGGGATGACGGGCGCGAGGCCGAGGAGGTCGGCGTTGGTCAGGTCGGTGGGGGTCGTGGTCATGCGGGCTCCAGGTACTCGGTCGCGGGCAGGCTCGCCGCCAGCCGCACGGTGGCGCCGACGAGCGCCGGGCCGGGGTGGACGATCAGCGCCGTCGGGATCGGCCGCAGGTAGTCCTCCATCGGCGGCTTCGCCTCGAAACGGCTCCGGAACGCGCTGCCGGTCAGCACGGCGGTGATGCGCGGCAGGATGCCCCCGCCAAGATAGACCCCCCCGCGCGCGCCCAGCGTGAGGGCCACGTTCCCGGCGAGCGACCCGAGCAGCGCGCAGAACATGCCGAGGGCCTCCGCGCAGCGCGGGTCGTCGCCGTTCCGCGAGATCTGCGCGGCGGTCAGCGGCTCGGCCGCCTCGCCGTCGAGTTCGGCGAGGTAGCGGTGGATGCGGGACAGGCCGTCCCCCGACAGCAGCAGCTCGGCGGTGGCGGCGCCGCGCTCGGCGCGCAGCAGCCGCATGACCTCGATCTCGCGGTCGGTCCCGGCCGGGATGTCGACCTGGCCGCCCTCGCTGGCGAGCTGCACCCAGCCGCCCGGCACCGGGATGAGCCCGGCGACGCCGAGCCCGGTCCCCGGGCCCATCACCGCCATCGGCGCCTCGGCGGCGGGCGGCGGCGCGACCGCCTCGCCCGGCCGCGTCGCCGGCCCGCCGATCGGGACCAGGTCGGCCGGGCCGAGGCGGGGCAGCGCCAGCGCGAGCGCCTCGAAGTCGTTGACGATCTCCAGATGCGGGATGCCGAGGTGCCGCCGGACGTCCTCGGGGGTGCCCGCGGGCCAGCCCGCGTTGGTCAGCCGGTAGGTCCCGCCGCCGGTGGGGCCCGCGACGACCGGTCCGGCCACCGCCAGGCACGCCGCCGACGGCCGCACGCCCGGCGCGAACCGCTCCAGGTAGGCGGCCGCCGCCTCCGCGAGCCCGGCGAACTCGCGCGTGGGCAGCGACTCGACGCCGGTCGGGGCGCCGTCCGGGCCGTCCACGAGGGCGAAGCGGGCGTTGGTGCCGCCCACGTCGGCGACCAGCCAGGGCCCGCCCTTCGGGGCGCTCACGCGAACACTCCCGCGCCCTGCTCGGCCGGGCCCACGGCCCGGCGGAACGACTCGAACAGCTCGCGGCCGGTGCCCCAGCGGTCGCCCGGCGGCGCCCCCTCGGGCGGGCGCGCCTCGAACTCCTCGTCGGGGACGAGGATCTCCAGCAGGCCCTTGTCGGCGTCGAGGCGCACGACGTCGCCGTCGCGGACGCGGGCCAGCGGGCCGCCCGCCGCCGCCTCCGGGGACACGTGGATCGCGGCCGGGACCGCCCCCGACGCGCCCGACATCCGCCCGTCGGTGACCAGCGCGACCCGGTGCCCCCGGTCCTGCAGGACGGCGAGCGGCGGGGTCAGCCGGTGCAGCTCGGGCATGCCGTTGGCGCGCGGGCCCTGGTAGCGGACGACGGCGACGACGTCCCGGTCCAGCTCCCCCGCGCCGAACGCCTCGTGCAGCGCCTCCTGCGTCTCGAACACGCGGGCGGGCGCCTCGATCGTGCGGTGCTCGGGACGCACCGCCGACACCTTCACCACCGCGCGGCCGAGGTTCCCGCGCACGGTGTGCAGGCCGCCGTGGGTGTCGAACGGCTCGTCCACCGGGCGCAGGACGCCGAGGTCGCCCGACTCCGGCGCCGCGTCCCGCCACACGGCCCTGCCGTCCGCCCCCAGCTCCGGGGTCCTGCGGTAGGCGGCGAGGGTGCCGCCGCCGACCGTCCGCGCGTCCTCGTGCACGAGGCCGGCGTCGATCAGCTCGCCGATGAGGAACGCGGTGCCGCCCGCCGCGTGGAAGTGGTTCACATCCGCCGTGCCGTTCGGGTACAGCCGGGTCAGCAGCGGCGTGACCTTGGACAGCTCGTCGAAGTCGTCCCAGGTCAGCTCGATCCCGGCGGCGGCGGCCATCGCGACCAGGTGCAGCGTGTGGTTGGTGGACCCGCCGGTGGCCAGCAGCGCGACGACGCCGTTCACCAGCGCCCGCTCGTCCATCAGCTGCCCGATCGGGGTGTACTCGTCGGCGAGGTCGGTCAGCTTCAGCACGCGGCGCGCCGCCGCCTCGGTCAGCGCGTCGCGCAGCCCGGTGCCCGGCGGGACGAAGCTCGCGCCCGGCAGGTGCAGGCCCATGACCTCCATGAGGAGCTGGTTGGAGTTCGCCGTCCCGTAGAAGGTGCAGGTGCCGGGCGAGTGGTAGGACGCGGACTCGGCCGCGAGCAGCTCGTCGCGGCCGATCTCCCCGGCCGCGTACCGCTTGCGGACCCGCGCCTTGTCGGCGTTCGGCAGCCCGGAGGCCATCGGCCCGGCGGGCACGAGGATCACCGGCAGGTGCCCGAACGACAGCGCCCCGATCACCAGCCCCGGGACGATCTTGTCGCACACCCCGAGCATCAGCGCGCCGTCGAACATGTCGTGCGAGAGCGCCACCGCCGTCGCCATCGCGACCACGTCCCGGCTGAACAGCGACAGCTCCATGCCGGCGCGGCCCTGCGTGATGCCGTCGCACATCGCGGGCACGCCCCCGGCGAACTGGGCGGTGCCGCCCGCCGCGCGGATCGCCGCCTTGATCAGGTCGGGGTAGTCCTTCAGCGGCTGGTGCGCCGACAGCATGTCGTTGTAGGCCGACACGATCGCGATGTTGGGTGTCACGTTCCCGCGCAGCCACAGCTTGTCCTGGACGCCGCAGGCCGCGAACCCATGCGCGAGGTTCGCGCAGCCCATGCCGCCGCGGGCCGGGCCCCGGGTGCGGGCCTTCTCGATCCGGGCGAGGTAGGCGGCGCGCCGTCCCGCGCTCCGTTCGGCCACACGTCGGGTCACTCGTTCCAGCACAGGGTGCACAGCCATGAGAACGCTCCAGAGCAGGGGGACCACTGATCCACAAGTTACCGAGACATACGTCACCCGGACAACCCGACTTATGAATTTTGGATTACAGAACCCCCTTGATTGTGCCAACTAGACGCACAGAACGGACACGTGCTTGACTGAGCGGATGCCGCGAGCCATCCGTCCGTCCACGGCCGGGGACATGCTCCGCCTCATCCGCGAGGACGGCGTCGCCACCCGCGCCGAGCTGGGCCGCATCACCGGCCTCTCGCGTCCGGCCGTCGCGTCCCGCGTCGCGGGCCTCATCGCCCGCGGCCTGGTGACCGAGCGCGCGGACGGCCCGTCCACCGGCGGGCGCCCCCCGGCCCGGCTGGAGTTCAACGCCGCCGGAGGCACCGTCCTGGTCGCCAACCTCGGCCAGTCGCGCGGCCAGATCGCCGTCTGCGACCTCGCCGGCGCGATCCTCGCCCGCGCCGAGGGCCCGCTGGCGGGCGCCTCCCCCGCCGAGACGCTGCCCCGCCTGCTCGACCGGTGGTCGGCCCTGCTGGAATCGGCGGGCATCGACCCCGGCACCGTCCGCGGCGCGGGCCTCGGCGTCCCCGACGCCGTCGAGCACACCGCCGGACGCTGGGACGGCGTCGCCGTCGGCCCCCCGGTCCGCGCCCGCTTCGGCGTCCCCGCCTACCTCGACAACGAGGTCAACGCCGCCGCCCTCGGCGAGCACCGCGCCCACCCCGGCGTCGACGACCTGCTGTTCGTCAAGGTCTCCACCGGCATCGGCGCCGGCGTGATCGCCGGCGGCGCGATCCAGCGCGGCGCGCTCGGCGCGGCGGGCGAGATCGGGCACGTCCCCATCCCCGACGGCGGCGGCCTCCCCTGCCGCTGCGGCAACCTCGACTGCGTCGAGGCCGTCGCGGGCGGCACCGCCCTCCTCGCCCGCTCCCCCGCCGCCGACCTGCCCGCCCTCGCCGCTCTCGCCCGCTCCGGCGACGCCCCCACCGTCGCCCTCCTGCGCGCCGCCGGACGCCGCATCGGCGAGGTCGTCGCCACCGCCGTCAACCTCCTCAACCCCGCCGTCGTCGTCCTCGGCGGCGACCTCGCCGCCGCCGACGCCCCGCTCATCGCGGGCCTGCGCGAGGTCGTCTACCAGCGCTCCACGTCCTGGGCCACCCGCAGCCTGCGCATCGAGGCCAGCCGCCTCGGCGAGTCCGCGGGCCTGACCGGCTGCGCCGCGATGGTCCTCACCCGCGCCCTGGCCCCCGAGACCATCGACGCCTGAGTCCGGCGATTTTCATCCTTGTTCGTTTACCCGCGCGAGGGCGGGCCGAAATAGCGCGGCCGAGCCCTTCGGCATTTCTTCCACTAACCTGGCCGCCAGGTACTCGGAAACGGCATGGGGGCTGCGCGTGGACTCATCCTTTCCGGTGGTTCCGTCTCATTCCCGTAGACCAGTGGCGCGACGCGAAAGCGGGCTGGTCGGATACGCGCCCGCGCCGGGCGCCCATCAGCCGGGCGAGATGGGTCTGAGCACGGGCCGCAACCTTCGCCACGAATGCTGGGAAATGGTCGGAGTCCGCATCCGGCAGCGGCTCGCGGAACTGTCCGGAGCCGCCATCGAATGGTACGCGGCCACCCACTCCTCCGACGAGCGGCGCCCTTACGCCGTGGCGTTCGGGAACGCGGGCCTGTCCGTCGCCGAACCCCGCGTCGGCACCGACCACCGCCCGGTCTACGCGATCTCCTCGTTCCAGTTCGCGCCCGGTTCCCTCCGGCACGTCAGGGTGGATCACAGGCCGTACCCGCACGCGCCGGGCCCGTCCGCCGGCGGCCCCGCGGACGCCCCCACCCTGGGCCTTGGACGGAGCACGCTCGGCCTTCTCGGCAACCTTCCGCCGCGCGCCCAGGAACTCCTCCAGACGCCCTTCGTCGACGGCCAGAAGATCCTGCGCGACGACTGGCATTACGAAGGCCACGCCCATCACCTCGACATGTTCATGTTCTTCCTGGCCGGGGCCAAGGACGTGACCGTCGCGACCGGGACCAAGACCATTCCGGTCGGCCACACCGACGCGACGGCACATTGGTCGCTGACCTGCTACCGGGCGTCGGTGGCACGCCGCATCGGCCGATAGGCGCGCCATGTTCGGCGACCTCTCCGGGCACGACGCCTACGAACTCCTCCACGTTTCCCCGGACGCCTCGTCCGAGGAGATCCAGAGGGCCTGGCGAAAACTCGCGCGGACCCACCACCCGGACAGGTTCACCGACAACACGGCCAGGACCAAGGCGGAACAGGAGTTACGCCTTATCAACCTGGCACGGGACGTCCTGCTGAACCGGCGGGCCTCCTACGACGCCTTCCGCGACGCCCCGGCCGTGGACGAGGAACTCTTCGACGACCCCTGGGAAGACGAGCCCCCACCGGACCCCTGGGATTTCGACACACCCTCCTCAGCCCCGCAGGACCCGTGGGCCGACGCCACCCCGGGCGCAGCCCCGCCACCCCCCACCTACATCCCGCCGCGCCCGCCCCTTCATGTTCCGCCCCCTTACATCCGGCCGCCGTGGCCCCAGTACAGACCGCCCCCACGCCATCAGGTGGGTTCCAGACTCGGACTCGGCTGCGTGCTCCTTTTCGGCGTCCTGCTCTTCCTCTGGGGCTTCGGAGTCGTTCTCGGCGGCCTGAGGGGGCTCGTCCACTCGGACGAGCCCGAGCCCGAGGCGCCCGTCCCCGGCGTGCTCGCGGGCAGTTGGACGGGCATAGTCCAGCACCTCGGTGACGACTCGACCTGGGACATCGAACTCACCCTCCGCAAGGGGAAGCACAACGGCAAGGTCCACTACGTGCACGGAGAATGCGCTGGAACCGCCGTACCGATCGTCGCCGATGCGCAGGAGGCGGTGACCCTGCGCACCGTCTTCCCCCATGAACAGTCCCTCTGCGACGTGGGCAACGTGCACATCACCCCGAGCACGGACGGACGTATCCAGGTGACCTACTACAAGGAGGACGGGGTCACGGAGGCCGCGACGGGGACTCTCCTCCGCCGGTGAGTTTTCCCGCTCCGGGGGGTCTCTACATAGGCAAGGACAGGTCGACGAGGGAGGCTTGATGTCGCTACCGCAGGTCGTGTCGCGCGAGGAGTGGCTGGCCGCGCGCAGGGAGCTGCTCGCGCAGGAGAAGGAGGCCACCCGGGCGCAGGACGCCGTCCACGCGCGGCGCCGCGAGCTGCCGATGGTGCGGCTCGACAAGGCGTACGAGCTGGAGGGCCCGACCGGGCCGTCCGGCCTGCCCGACCTGTTCGAGGGCCGCCGCCAGCTGATCGTCTACCACTTCATGTTCGACCCCGGCTGGGACGCGGGCTGCCAGAGCTGCTCCCTGGTGACCGACAACATCGGGCACCTCGCGCACCTGCACAACGCCAACACCTCCCTCGCCCTGGTCTCCCGCGCGCCGCTGGACAAGATCCAGGCGTTCAAGGAGCGCATGGGCTGGACGGTCCCCTGGTACTCCTCCAACAAGAGCGACTTCAACTACGACTTCCACGTCTCCAACGACGCGTCCGTCGCCCCGGTCGAATACAACTACAAGGACGCCGAGACCCTGGAGCGCGAGGGCCTCTCCGGCTTCGCCAGCGGCGAGGCGCACGGCCTGAGCGTCTTCCTCCGCGACGGCGAGACCGTCTACCACACCTACTCCACCTACGGGCGGGGCCCCGAAGCCCTCCTGGGCACCTACCACTTCCTGGACTTCACTCCCCTGGGCCGCCAGAAATACGTGAACGAATTCGCCCACCACGACCGCTACGAGGACTCCCCCACCCACTCCTGCCACTGACCCGCACCCGGCCCCGGCGCCCCCCCAGCGCCGGGGCCTCCGCCGAGGTGTCAGCAGAAGATCTTGGTTGCCAGGGTGTGGAGCTTGTCGATGGTGGGGGGTGCGGTGCCCAGGTTGATCGAGAGGGTCAGCCGGCGGCCGTCGTCGGAGCGGAGGGCGTAGGTCGTGTAGCCGATGAGCTGGCCGCTGTGGCCGGTCATGGTCGCGCCGCAGGGAAGTGTGTACCGCTGGAGCCCGAGGCCGTAGGCGAAGCCTTCGTCGGTGGGGTGGACGGTGCGCATCGCGGTGAGGGTCGCGGGAGAGAGCAGGCGGCCGGTGAGAAGGGCGTCGAAGTAGCGGGCGAGGTCCCGGGTGGTGGAGATCATCTCGCCTGCCGCCCAGTCGATCGAGGGGTTCATGTAGGTGGCGTCCACGGTGCGGCCGTCGGGCAGGCGGGCGTAGCCGTGGGCGTGGGGGCGCGGGAGGCCGGGGTCGTTGCCGGGGACGCTCGTCTGGGTCAGGTGGAGGGGGCGCAGGACGCGCCGCCGCACCTCCGACCCGTAGGTGCGACCGGTCAGTCGTTCTATCAGGCGGCCTACGACGATGTAGTTGGTGTTGCTGTACTTCCAGGTGGTGTTCGGGGGGGTCTGGGCGGGGATACGGAATGCCTGGGCCAGGAGTTGGTCGGGCCTGTAGCTGCGGAAGCGCTCCGCTCCGCGCCAGCGGTTGGCGGACCAGCCGGGGTCGCTCATGAAGTCGCGCAGCAGGCTGGTGTGCTGGAGGATCTGGCGCACCGTGATGTGCTCGCCGCCGGGGACGACGCCGGGCAGGTGCTCGGCTACCGGGTCGTCCAGCCGGAGTCGTCCTTCGTCGACGAGTTGGAGCAGGACGGTCGCGGCGAAGGTCTTGGTGACGCTGCCGATCCGGAAGTATCCGGACGGGTCGGCGGGGCGGCCCGTGCGGACGTCGGACACGCCCGCGGCGCCCGACCATTCGCCGTTCGCGGTCCGCACGCGCAGCAGGACGGCCGTGGCCGCCTTGGTCTTCACCAGGTCGTCCAGCATCCCCTGGTAGCCGGCCGGGGCTCGTTCCGCGTGCGCGGCGGGTGGGGTGAGCGCCGCGGACGCCGCCAGGGCCGCGGTCGCGAGCGCCGTCCGGCGGAAGAATTTGATCATGGGTGAACGCTAGGACGCCCTTCCGGCGCGGCCCATGGGGTCGGCCGCCCTTCTTCCCTGCGGAAAACCGCACCCGGCACCCTGCGGATCTCCGCTGTGGTCGACTGGGGGGTGGACGCGTGTTCAGAGGAGGTGCCGGTGGGGCAGGCGCAGGCGGTCGTGGCGGTGTTGCGGCGGGGCGGGCGGGTGCTCGTCATCCGGCGCGGGCCCGAGGCCCAGCGGTCGGGGTACTGGGCTCCGCTCAGCGGCAAAATGGAGCCAGGGGAAAGCCAGGCGGACGCGGTGGCGCGTGAGGTGCACGAGGAGGTGGGCCTCCGCGTCACGCCATTGTCGAAGGTGTGGGAGTCGGAGACCGACGACGGGCGGTTCCGGCTGCATTGGTGGGTCGCCGACGCCGAGACGGGGGATGTGGTCATGGATCCCGGCGAGGTGAGCGACGTCCGTTGGGTCACGCCGAATGAGTTCCTGCGAATGGAGCCCGTCTTCGAGGGCGACCGCGAATTCTTCGAGCGGCTCCTGCCCGACCTCCTCCGGGCCCCCTGAGAATCAGCGGTCCCGCTTCTTGTAAACGGCCTCCCAGAGGTAGCTCCACGGCAGGGCGCGCCCGTCGGCGACGCATTCCCAGTCGGCGCCGGGACGGTATCCCTCGATGAAGCCGGGCACCGCCGCCCGCACCGCCTCGCTGTCGTGGATGTCCAGCAGATTCCTGAGCGGCCCGTTCTCCAGCGCCACCCGGACGGCCTCCTCCCCCGCCACATAGCCGTCCATGGACTTGTCGATGTACTTGCCCACGGGGTTCTTCACATAGAACGCCGCGCAGGTCTCATCGATCAGCGCGAGGTATGCGCCCACGGTCTCCGGGCGCATCTCGGTCATGGAGTGGATGTTGAGGCACAGGTCGAAGCGCTCGGGCCACCGGCCGTCCAACTCGTCGACCTCGACGAACTCGATCTTCTCGAACCGCTCGTCGTCCAGGACCTTGCGCAGGTAGGCACGGCTCAGCCGGAGCGTGTTGCGCAGATCGACCACGCGGTAGGCGGCGACGTCGTGGTTGGACATGATCATGTGGCAGGTGCGCCCGTAGCCCGCGCCGATCTCCATGATCCGGGCGCCGGCGAGGTCGATCTCCCGCTCGATGAAGCCGACCTCGAACGTCGCCTGCAGATAGTCCATGCACAGCGGCTCGCCCTCGCAGCGGACCGTGGTCGGGTCGCCGAGCTCCCGGTTGGGCGTGCGCCTGATCCGCGCCCAGTCCTCCGGGGACAGGCCCATGCCCACCTGGTAGATCAGGGCCTTCAGGTAGCGGACGCCGTTCGTCGCCGGATCCCACAGGGACAGCTTGTAGTTCCTCTGGTCGGCCCTGAAATTCGTCAGGTCGACGGCCACGTCCTCGGTGAACCAATGGTCCTGAATCCGTTCCCACTGACGGCTGGCCTGGAATTTGTGGTCCATACTCGCCTCCGCCCCGGTATGCCTGCCGCCCATGGTCGCAGATTCCGCTAAAGCCCCACTAAAACCCGCGGGCACCCCTAGCGGCACGCCGGAAATAAGGGGCGCGGGTACGGGTGCCGCGAGCGGGGAAAAGCGTCCATCATCGGAGCAGTTGATCTCAAGGAGAGTGCCGGATGATGAAGGGGATCATTCTCGCGGGCGGGAACGGAACGCGATTACACCCCCTGTCGCTGGTCGGGTCGAAACAGCTCGCCCCGGTCTACGACAAACCGATGGTCTACTATCCGCTGTCCATGCTGATGCTGGCCGGGATCTCCGATGTCCTGATCATTTCCCGGCCCGCCGAGGTGCCGCTGTTCCGCCGGCTGTTCGGCGACGGCGAGCGGCTCGGGATGTCCATCGGGTACGCCGCCCAGGACGAGCCGCGCGGGATCGCCGACGCCTTCCGGATCGGCGCCGACCACATCGGCGGCGAGGACAACGCGCTCATCCTCGGCGACAACCTCTTCCACGGCGCGAACCTCCCGACGCTCCTGCGCGACAGCGCGCGGAGGCTGCGGGGCTGCGTGCTGTTCGGCCACCGGGTCGCCGATCCCGAGCAGTTCGGGGTCGCCGAGGTGGACGCGCGGGGGCGGCTCGTCGCGATCGAGGAGAAGCCGGCGGTCCCCCGCTCCAACCTGGCCGTCCCCGGCCTGTACTTCTTCGACGGCGGGGTCGTGGACGTCGCCAAGCGGCTCGTCCCCTCCGCGCGCGGCGAACTGGAGATCACCGACGTGCTCGGCGCCTACCTGGCCGAGGGCCGCGCGGACCTGGTCCGGCTGGGCCGCGGGATCACCTGGCTGGACACCGGGACCCACGAGTCGCTGCTGGAGGCGGCGCTGTTCGTCCGCGACGCGCAGCGGCGCCAGAACACCCGGATCGGGTGCGTCGAGGAGGTCGCGCTGTACATGGGCTTCATCGACGCCGAGCACTGCCACCGGATGGGGGAGGAGATGGCCAACTCGCCGTACGGCCGGTACCTGATGGACTGCGCCCGTTCCTACAGCGGGCCGCCCGCGCCGGCCCCCTGGGAGGGCACGCCGTGAACCTCCTCGTCACCGGCGCGGCCGGTTTCATCGGCTCCGCCTACGTGCGGATGCTGCTCGGCGACGGCCCGGCCGCGGGCCCGGAGATCACCCGGATCACCGTCCTGGACAAGCTCACCTACGCCGGGTCGCCGGACAACCTCGACCTCGCCGACGCGCGGCTGCGGTTCGTCCGCGGCGACATCTGCGACGCGGGCCTCGTGGACGCGCTGACCGCCGGCGCCGACCAGGTCGTGCACTTCGCCGCCGAGTCCCACGTGGACCGCTCGATCGAGGCGGCGGCCGACTTCGTGCGCACCAACGTGCTGGGCACCCAGACGCTGCTGGACGCGGCGGTGCGGCACGGGGTGGACCGCTTCGTGCACGTGTCCACCGACGAGGTGTACGGGTCGGTGGAGACCGGCGCGCGCGCCGAGACCGACCCGCTCGCCCCCAGCTCCCCCTATGCCGCGTCCAAGGCGTCCTCGGACCTGGTCGCCCTGGCCTACCACCGCACCCACGGCCTGGACGTCCGCGTCACCCGGTGCACCAACAACTACGGGCCCCGGCAGTTCCCCGAGAAGATCATCCCGCTGTTCGTCACGAACCTGCTCGACGGCCGCGAGGTCCCGCTGTACGGCGACGGGCGGAACCGGCGCGACTGGCTGCACGTCGAGGACCACTGCCTCGGCGTCGACCTCGCGCGCGCGCAGGGGCGGCCGGGCGAGGTCTACAACCTCGGCGGCGGGACGGAGCTGACGAACCGGCGGCTCACCGACCTGCTGCTGGCCGCCTGCGGCGCCCCGGCGGACCTCGTCCGGTACGTGGAGGACCGCAAGGGCCACGACCTGCGCTACGCCGTCCGGGACGACAAGGCCCGCGCCGAGCTGGGGTACCGCCCCCGGCACGGCCTGGAGCGCGGCCTGGCCGAGACCGTCGAGTGGTACCGGCGCAACCGCGACTGGTGGGAGCCGCTCAGGCGGCGCGGGGCGGCGGCGCGGGCCGGCCGCTAGCGGGCTCGCGCGGCCAGCGCGTTCAGGCACGTGAGCAGCGTGCGCGCGTGGACGTTGACGTAGTGGCCGTGCCGCGCCATCTCGGCGAGCTGGCCGTGCGAGACCCACCGGAAGCCGAACGGCGGCGCGAGCGGCGCCATCGACTCGTCGGCGTCGATCACCATGTACCGGCTCACCGCGTTCAGGAACCGGCCGCCCTCCTCCGACTGGAGCACCGAGTAGCGGACCAGGTCCGGCCGGACGCCGGACACGACGTCCAGGAAGGGCGGGTGCTTCTCGGGGGGCAGGTGCGCGTGGTTCTCCGGGATGGTCTGGACGGTCGGGCCGAACTCCACCGTGTCCAGGAACCCGGCCTCCGCGCGGGCCCGGACGAGGATGTGCGGCACGCCCTCGATCTCGCGGGTCAGGAAGGCCACCACCCCCTCGCCGCGCGGCTCGAACAGCGGCTGCGTCCACTGCGCCACCTCGCGGTTGCCCGCCTGCACCGCCACCGCGACGACGCTGAAGTAGCGTCCGCGCTCGTGGTCGATCGAGGCCGCGCCGCGCGTCCAGCCCGAGGCGCTCCGCAGCGGGATCCGCTCGGTCCGCACGAAGTGCGCCGACCGCATGGCGGCCAGCCACGACAGCAGCTCGGTGTCGGAGTGCAGGGCGCGGGGCGTCACGTCGGCGGGCAGGCTCGCGAGGACGGACCGCGAGTCCATGTTGACGAGGTTGTCGTAGCGCAGCAGCTCGGCGATCTGGCCGAGCGTCAGCCAGCGGAAGTCCTCGTGCGGCGGGACGTCGCCGGAGACCTCGACGACCATGTTGCGGTTGCGCTTGCGGTAGAACCAGGACCCGTGCTCGGACTGGAGGACGTCCGACAGCACCCGGTGGCCCTCCGCCTGGGTGAAGTACTCCAGGTACCGGACGGCCGCCCCCTGGTGCACCCCCGTGTAGTTGCTGCGGGTCGCCTGGACGCTCGGGGACAGCTGTAACAGGTTCGGGTTGCCGGGCTCCATCTTGGCCTGGACCAGGAAGTGCAGGACGCCGTCGAACTCCTTGGCCATGATGCCGAGGATGCCGATCTCCGGCTGGCCGATGATCGGCTGGTGCCAGGTCGCGGTGGGCGGGTCGCCCACCGCCACCCGCAGGCCGCCGACGGAGAAGAACCGGCCGCTGCGGTGCACCAGGTCGCCGGTGTCGTCGCGGAAGTACCAGCCGTCCAGGCCGCCGAAGGGGATGCGGTCCACCGCGAAGCGGGTGGCGGCGCGGCGCCGGGCGAACCAGGCGTGGAAGTCCTCCAGGCTCCCCGACACGCCGTGCCGGGCGGCGGCCGACCTGGCCAGCCGGGCGGGCAGACGCTGGTCGTCCCGCGGCCGGGTCAGCGCGATCTGAGCGGTCATCTCCGTTCCTTTCGGGCGGCCCGCGAGGCGCGGCGGCGGCGCCGCCGCGCGAGACTGAGGAATTGAGCCGCCCAGCGAAGCTCGCGGAACGAAAATCTCCTTCACCCGTTGGATTGTTCCCGATATTCCTAAAGCCTCGCTAATGGCCTCGGGCCGCCCGGGGGAACCCCACTCCGCCACCCCGACGAAACTAGGGGGAAGGTGCGCCGCGAATTAGGGGATACCGCACTGCGCCGACGTCGAATAAATTGGGATACCCGAGCCCCGGTAGCCCAATCAGGTAGCCAGGCAGCGGACTTAAAATCCGTCAAGTGTGGGTTCGACTCCCACCCGGGGTACGACGCTCTAACCAAGCCAGAGCCCTTCGAGGTCCGTGTGATGCAGAACCGATTTGAGGTCGAAGCGCTTGACCTTGAGCTTGCGGTAGATCCGGGTCAGGTGCTGCTCGACCGTGCTGATCGTGATGGAGAGCTTCTCGGAGATCTCCCGGTTGGTGTGCCCGGCGGCGGCCAGCGCGGCGACCTTGCGCTCCGCGCCGCTGAGCGCGGCCATGATCCGGGCGGGCGGGAGCCCCTGGGAGGCGGGCCGCGCCGCCGGCCGCTCGCTCCACGCGTCGGCGGCCTGGACGGGGGCCCGGCACTCGCGGGCCAGCGCGGTGGCGCGCCGGGCCAGCGACCGGGCCTCCACGGGGTCGCCGAGCGCCTCCACGGCACGGCTCAGGTCCATGACGGCGTAGGCCAGCCCGAGCCGGTCGCCGCAGACCTGGAACAGGTCCACCGCCTCCCGGAGCCGCGCGGCGCGCGTCTCCGGATCGCGCGTCGCGGCCTGCGAGCGCAGCGTCAGCGCCCGCGCCCGCCGGTGCCCGGGCCGCAGCAGCGCCGCCTGCTCGTCCGCCAGGGCCCTGGCCTTCCTGGGCTTGCCCAGCGACCGGTACGCCTCGGCCGCCCCGGAGCGCCACGGCTCCACCGCCGGGAGGTCGATCCCCCAGTCCCGCATCAGCTTCCCGCAGGCGAAGAAGTCGGAGAGCGCGGCGTGGGAGCGGCCGGTGGCCAGGTGGTAGCGGCCGCGCGCGGCCAGGTAGTGCACGCCCATCCGGGTCCGGAACATCGCCTCGGGCACGGGGACGTCGAGCGAGGCCCTCGCCCGCGCCGGATCGCCCATGGCGGTCGCGGCCAGCACCCGGACGGCCAGCGGCAGCCCCACCGCCACGCCCCAGCCCTCCGCGGAGATCAGGCGCAGCGCGGTCTCGGCGTGCCCGTCGGCCTCGGCCAGGCGCCCCTGCCTGAGCGAGATCAGGGCGCGCTGCGCCGACAGCAGCGCGTGCCAGGTGGGGCTGCGCCGCTCCGTCGCCTCGGCGAGCAGCGCGTCGCACCAGAAGGACGCCGTGTCCAGCCGGTCGTTGTAGACGAGGACGGCCAGCGCCGCCGTGAGCGGGGCGAGCGTCCGGGGGTTGAGCCTGGAGCGTTGCAGGATGCCCTCGGCGTCGGCCAGCGCCGACGGCTCGTTCCCGTGCGCCAGTTCCATCGCGAGGCGGCCTACGCTCTGCAGGTCCGGGTTCAGCGGCACGGGGACGCAGTCGGGTTCGAGGCACGTGGACGCGCCGCCGCCCTCCACCGCGCCGCCCCCTACCGCACCGCCCTCCACCGCGCCGCACTCCATCGGGCCGGTCTGGAACACCCCCGGATACAGGTAGGCCGCCCACAGCCGTGACGTGGCGAGCCCGCCCAGGCTCTCGGCGGTCTCGCCGCCCGCGGGCGGGCCGCCGGTCAGGTCGGCGGCCTCCTCCAGGCGCCCGTGCCAGAGCAGGTAGGGCGTCGTCGTGGTGAGGGCCGCGTTGAGGCGGGCGCCGCACGACTCCCCCGCGCCGGACGTGTCGAACTCGTGCAGCCGCCGCAGCACGGTGGCCGGGTCGACACGCCATTCGGCGTCCACGAGCATGGACACGATCCGCGGGCGCTGCCGCTCCTCGCAGATCTCGTAGGCGACGCGCAGGTAGTCGATGCCGGTGCCGACCTCGTCGTGGGCCAGGGCGTGCTCGGCGGCCTCGCGCAGGATCGGGACGGCCCAGGGCTCCTCCAGGCGCTCGGCCGCCACGATGTGGTCGGCCACGTCCCGGGCGGGCGCCCCCTCGTTGTGCAGCAGCTGGGCCATGCGCCGGTGCAGGGCGCGGCGCGCCGTGGGCGACCCGCCGAGCACGGCGTTCTGGAACATCCGGTGCCGGAACCGGCCGTCGACGAGGATCTCCGCCAGCGTCAGCGCCGCGACGGCCTGGTGGGCCGTCCCGACGTCCGTGCCGAGCAGGCGGCCCAGCACCGAGGGCGGCACGGGCCTGCCCAGCAGGGCGATCGCGCGGGCGAACTCGATGACCGGCGGGTCGTACTGGAGGAGCAGCCGCTGCACCGCCCGGCGGAACGACTCCCCGGCCTCGCCCCCCTCGGGGAACACCTGCGGGCCGCCGCCGCACAGGTCGTCGATGAGCGCCCGGACCAGCATCGGGTACCCGGCGCTCGCCTCGTGGAAGGCCGGGGCCAGGTCGTGCGCGGCCTGCTCGTCCAGGTGCGCGGCGAGCATCTGGACGACGCCCGCCTTGGACAGCGGCGCGAGCCGGATCTGCCGGAAGGACGGCTCGCGGAGGAACTCGCTCCGCAGCAGGGTGTTCGCCGCGTCCAGCCCGGTGCCCTCGGTGAACACGACGTGGAGGCGCTCGGACCGCAGGCGGCGCACCAGGTACAGCAGGCACCGCAGCGACGGCTCGTCGGCGTGCTGCATGTCGCCCACGGCGATCACGAGGGGCCGCTGGTCGAGCAGGTCGCGCAGCAGCTGCCAGAGCCCGCGCAGGACGGACGCGGGGACCTGGCCGGCGGGCGCCGTCCCCCTGCCGGAGAGGCTGCCGGCGGCCTGGTCCAGCCAGTTCGCCGCGCCCGCCGCACCGGCCGGGGGAAGGTCCGGACTGTGGAACAGCTGCTCCAGGACGCCGAACGGGACGTGGCGCTCGACCCGTGAGGCCACCCCGTACAGGGAGAGGGCCCCGGCCTCCCTGGCGCGGTCCACGTAGGCCCGCAGCAGGGTGGTCTTGCCGGTGGCTATGCCGCCGGTTATCACCAGGCCCCGGCTGCCCGTTCCGCGCGATCCCTTCACCATATTTTCGATGGCCGCGAGCCCGCATTCCCTTTCCACTAAAACCACACCGATCCCCCAAACAGTCGGCAGCGACCGCCCGTCGAATAATGACATCCTGACCGTCACACTGACAAGGAGCGGCCTGTCCGCAAATGCTTTCGGACTGTGATCAACTCGCCCGCGACCTGGTGAACCACCCGACCGGGCTCCGCGATATAGCCGGCCGGTGATTCTTTATTTACCCGGGACGGCGCGCGGCGGCGCCCACTTCCACGGGAAAACAAATTGACGGCGCGTCCGATTCCCTATGGCGCGGGACCGGCCGCCTCGGCCCGGCCCCGGCGCCGCTAGGACGCGGCGCGAAGATCGAGTCCGGCGTCGGCGGTGAAGATCGCCCGCTGCAGATCCTGGAGTGCCTGGCACGGTTCGAGCCCCAGCTCCTCCATGAGCATGCTGCGCGCGGACTGGTACACCGAGAGCGCCTCCGCCTGCCGGTCGGATCGGTAGAGGGCCAGCATGAGCTGCGCGTAGTACGCCTCGCGCAGGGGGTTCTCGCTGACCAGCAGGTGCAGCCGCCCGATCAGCTCGCGGTGCCGGCCGAGCCGCAGGTAGGTGTCGGCGAGCGCCTCCAGGCACTCCAGCCGCAGCTCGGTCATCCACGTCACGAAGCCCTCGATGATCGGGCCGCCGCGCAGGTCGCCCAGGACGGGCCCCCGCCACAGGTTCAGCGCGCCCTCCAGGCAGGCCACGGCCTCCTCGTCGCGCCGCTCCCGCATGAGGGCGCGGCCGCGCTCCACCGCCTCCAGGAACAGCCGGAAGTCGATCTCGTCGTCCTCGGTGTTCAGCTCGTACCCCGACATCCGGGTGAGCAGCGGGTTCGCCGTCCGGCCCGGCCGGTTGAGGAGCTTGCGCACCTGGGAGACGTACACGTGCAGCCCCGCCGTCGCGCGCCTGGGCGGCGCGTCGGCCCAGATCTCGGTGATGAGCTGGTCGGAGGCGACCACCCGGTCGCACCGGACGACCAGCGCGGCGAGCACCGTCTCGATCTTCCGGGCGCTGATGGTGAAGGAGTCCTCCCCGTCGATCACGCGCAAGGGGCCGAGGACCTCGTACATCATGATGTTCTCCCTCCTGGTGGACCGTCGCGGGAGCACAGCCGTCCCGGCGCCCCCGCCTACCGCTGCCCGCCGGACCCCGCCCTCGGGTGGACCGGCGCTCGTGCACCATGTGAACGCTCGTGAACCGGATGAAGTGGTCGTGGACCGCGTCGCGCGGACGCCGCGAATTCGGGAGCCGACCAAACTATGGGGACGAGCGAATATCTGAGATCGGACCGTTCCGGGCCTCCCCGGCAACGTCTTCGATAATGCGTTGGTCCGCACCGGTTTGGTACCCGTACTTTTACCCTTATCCGCGCCTCCCCGAAGTCAGGGGCATACCCCCTATCCGGCCCACCCCGCCCCGCACGCGCCGCCGATCTCCTGATGGCGGCCGCGGACCCCTGCGGCGCGCCGGCCGCAGCGCCACTCCGAACACCCAAGAACCGCTTTAGAGGGCGCGTCCACAATGGCACGGGGACACGCATGATCCCGCCTCGGGCGTCATCACCGATCTGAGGGAGTCATGGAAGACCACCAGTCTCGCGAGAGCGCGACAAACGGGAATGCCGGGACGAAACGAACGGTGCTCGCCGAGCCGCGCGGGTTCTGCGCCGGAGTGGTGCGGGCGATCGCGATGGTCGAGCGGGCGCTCGACATCCACGGGCCGCCGGTCTACGTGCGCAAGGAGATCGTCCACAACCGGCACGTCGTGGCGGGACTGCGCCGCCGGGGCGCGCGGTTCGTGGACTCGGAGGAGGACGTGCCGGAGGGCGCCGTCTGCGTCTTCTCCGCGCACGGCGTCTCCCCGCTCGTCCGCGCCAACGCCGCCGGCCGCGGCCTGCGGGTGATCGACGCGACCTGCCCGCTGGTGTCGAGGGTCCACCAGCACGCCCGGCGCGGGGCGCGGGACGGGCGGCTGGTGCTGCTCGTCGGGCACGCCGACCACGAGGAGACCCAGGGCACCCGCGGCGAGGCGCCGGACCGCACGATCGTGATCGAGACCGCGGCCGACGTCGACCGGCTGGACCTGCCCGCCGACACCCCGGTCACCTACCTGACGCAGACGACCCTGTCGGTGGACGAGACGGCCGGGGTGATCGAGCGGATCAGGGCCCGGTTCACCGACGTCGCCGCGCCGGGCGCCGACACCATCTGCTACGCGAGCCAGAACCGGCAGAACGGCGTCAAGTCGCTGGCGCGCCGGTGCGACCTCATCCTCGTGGTGGGGGCGCGCAACTCCAGCAACTCGCTGCGCATGGTGGACGTCGCCCGCGAGGCCGGGACCCGCGCGCACCTCGTGCCCGACGTCTCGGAGTTCGACGAGGCGTGGCTGCGCGGCGCGACCTCGGTCGGCGTCAGCTCCGGCGCGAGCGTGCCGGACGTCCTCGTCGAGCGGCTGGTGGACCGGCTCGCCGCGCTCGGCTACGGCGACATCACCACCGACGTCACCTCGGTGGAGGACGTGGACTTCGCGATGCCCTCGTCCCTGGCGGCCGGCCCCGGCCGGGCCGGCGGCGGGACCGGCACCGCCCAACGAGACCGCGCGTGAGCACACAGGAGTGAACCTTGGCTGACATCGGACCGGAACCCGGCCGGGGCGGCGGCACGCCGTTACTCGACCGCGTTCACCGCCCCGCCGACCTGCGGGGCCTGGACGGGAGCACGCTGGCGGCCCTGGCCGCGGAGATCCGGGAGTTCCTGATCGCCGAGGTCTCGCGCAGCGGCGGGCACCTCGGCCCCAACCTCGGCGCCGTCGAGCTCACGATCGCCCTGCACCGGGTGTTCGAGTCGCCGCGCGACCGGATCCTGTGGGACACCGGGCACCAGGCGTACGTGCACAAGCTGCTGACCGGCCGCAAGGACTTCTCCCGGCTGCGGGCCAAGGGCGGCCTGTCGGGCTACCCCTCGCGCGCCGAGTCCGAGCACGACCTCATCGAGAACTCGCACGCCTCCACCGCGCTCGGCTGGGCCGACGGGCTCGCCAAGGCCTACCGGCTGGCCGGGCGCACCGACCGCAGGGTCGTCGCCGTCGTCGGCGACGGCGCGCTGACCGGCGGCATGGTGTGGGAGGGGCTGAACAGCCTCGTCGACCAGGACCTGCGGGTCGTGGTGGTGGTCAACGACAACGGCCGCTCCTACGCCCCGACCCGGGGCGGGCTCGCCCGGCACCTGTCGGCGCGGCGCACCGCGGGCGGCTACGAGCGGATGCTCGCGCGGGCCAAGCGGCTGCGCGAGGTCCCGGTGGCGGGCGCGCCGCTGTACGGCGCGCTGCACGGGGTGAAGGCCGGGATCAAGGACGTGCTCGCCCCGCAGGGCCTGTTCCAGGACCTCGGGGTGAAGTACGTCGGCCCGGTCGACGGGCACGACATCGCCGCGACCGAGGAGGCGCTGCGGCAGGCCGCCCGCTTCGACGGGCCCGTGGTGGTGCACTGCGTCACCCGCAAGGGCAACGGCTTCGCGGCGGCCGAGCAGGACGAGCTGGACCAGATGCACGTCGTCCGGCCCCGCTCCGCGGACGGCGCCCCGCCCCCGGCGGACTGGACGTCGGTCTTCGCCGAGGAGATGGTCCGCATCGGGGCCGAGCGTCCCGAGGTGGTGGCCGTCACCGCCGCCATGCTGGAGCCGGTCGGCCTCCAGGCGTTCGCCGAGCGCTACCCGGACCGGGTGTTCGACGTCGGGATCGCCGAGCAGCACGCGGTCACCTCGGCGGCGGGCCTGTCCGCGGGCGGCGCGCACCCGGTCGTCGCGCTGTACGCCACGTTCCTCAACCGCGCGTTCGACCAGGTCCTCATGGACGTCGCCCTGCACGGGTGCGGTGTCACCTTCGCGCTCGACCGGGCGGGGGTGACCGGCTCGGACGGCCCGAGCCACAACGGCATGTGGGACCTGTCGATGCTGCAACTGGTGCCGGGGATGCGGATCGCGGCGCCGCGCGACGGCGCCCGGCTGCGCGCCCAGCTCCGCGAGGCGGTCGCCGTGGAGGGCGGCCCGACGGCCGTCCGGTACCCCAAGGGGCCCGTCGCGGCGGACATCGAGCCGGTCGGCAGGGCCGGGGCGGCCGAGATCCTGGCCCTGCCGGACGGCCCCGGCGACGTCCTCATCGTGGCGGTGGGCCCGATGGCGGCGGCCGCGCTGGGCGCGGCCGGCAAGCTCGCCGCCGAGGGCGTCGCCGCGACCGTCGTGGACCCGTGCTGGGTGAAGCCGCTCGACGCCGGGCTGCTGACGCTGGCGGAGGCGCACGAGCTGATCGTCACCGTGGAGGACAACGGCCGGGTGGCCGGGGTCGGCGCCGCGCTCGCGCAGGCGATGCGGGACGCCGGGATCCACCGCCCGCTGCGCCAGGCGGCCCTGCCCCAGGAGTTCCTGGCGCAGGCGGGCCGCGGCGAGGTGCTGGAGCAGGCGGGCCTGACCGCCCAGGGCATCGCCCGGGACGTGACGGACGCGCTGGCCCGGCTCCGCGCGACCGACCAGGAGGAGGAGATCCTATGAAGGGCACCGTCTTAGGCATGCCGCAGGTTCCGCCGGCGCGGCTGGCGGCGCGCCGCCGAACGCGGCAGGTGCGGGTCGGAGGCGTGCCGGTCGGCGGGGACGCCCCCGTGTCGGTGCAGTCGATGACCACGACCCCCACCGCCGACGTCAACGCGACGCTCCAGCAGATCGCGGAGCTGACGGCGGCGGGCTGCCAGATCGTCCGGGTCGCGGTGCCGTCGCAGGACGACGCCGACGCGCTGCCCGCGATCGCGCGGCGGTCGCGGATCCCGGTGATCGCCGACATCCACTTCCAGCCCAAGTACGTGTTCGCCGCGATCGACGCGGGCTGCGCCGCCGTCCGGGTGAACCCGGGCAACATCAAGAGGTTCGACGACAGGGTCGGTGAGATCGCCCGTGCGGCCGAGGACGCCGGGGTCCCGATCCGGATCGGTGTGAACGCGGGCTCGCTCGACAGGCGGCTGCTGGAGAAGCACGGCAAGGCCACGCCCGAGGCGCTGGTGGAGTCGGCGCTGTGGGAGTGCTCGCTGTTCGAGGAGCACGGCTTCCGCGACATCAAGATCTCCGTCAAGCACCACGACCCGGTCGTGATGGTCTCGGCGTACCGGCTGCTGTCGCGGCGGTGCGACTACCCGCTGCACCTGGGCGTCACCGAGGCCGGGCCGAGGTTCCAGGGCACGATCAAGTCGGCCACCGCGTTCGGCGCGCTGCTGGCCGAGGGGATCGGCGACACGATCCGGGTGTCGCTGTCGGCGCCGCCGGTCGAGGAGGTCAAGGTCGGCCTCCAGATCCTGGAGTCGCTGAACCTCCGCGAGCGCGGGCTGGAGATCGTGTCCTGCCCGTCCTGCGGGCGGGCGCAGGTGGACGTCTACAAGATGGCGGAGGAGGTCTCCGCCGCCCTGGAGGGCATGGACGTCCCGCTGCGGGTCGCCGTCATGGGCTGCGTGGTGAACGGCCCGGGCGAGGCCCGCGAGGCCGACCTCGGCGTGGCCTCCGGCAACGGCAAGGGGCAGATCTTCGTCCGGGGCCGGGTCGTCCGGACGGTCCCGGAGTCGCGGATCCCCGAAACGCTGATCGACGAGGCGCTCAAGCTGGCGGAGGAGATGGGACACGCCGTTCCCGAGGTGTGAGCCCGGCAGGACGCGACGGTCCGTGCCCCCCCACGCGACCGCCCACATCGACGCTTGGAAGGAGAGGACCGCCATGACCGTGTCAGGGCAGGAGATCTCGGTCGGCGCGCAGGCGCTGACCGCGCGCCAGACCGAGGTGGTCCGGCTCGCGGCGCTGGGCCTGACCGCGAAGGAGACCGCGCGCGAGCTGGGCATCTCCAAGAACACCGTGGACGAGCACCTGAGCGAGGCGCGGCGGCGCGTCGGAGCCGTCACCAAGTCCCACCTGGTCGGCTGGGCGGTCGCCGCCGGGCTCGTCTCGGGCTAGCCGGCCCGGCCGTCCCGACGCCGTGGCGACCCCCTTCCCGAAAGCGAGGAGACATGACCGCTGAACACGCCGACCGTTCCGGCTACACCACCCCGGCGGCGGTGCGCGAGCTGTGGCGGCAGGCGCCGGTGCGCGCGTTCACGACCGAGTCCGGGGAGCGGCGCTGGCTGGTCACCGGGATGGAGCAGGTGCGCGCCGTCATGGCCGACCCGCGGTTCAGCCGCGCCGAGGCGCGCCGGCTCGGCGCGGCGATCGGCCCGGCGGCCGTCTTCCGCAACACCGGGATCAACGACCTCGACCCGCCCGAGCACACCCGGTTGCGCCGCCTCGTGGCGGGGGCGTTCAGCGCGCGCCGGATCCGCGCCCTGCGGCCGCGCGTCCAGCAGATCACCGACGAGCTGATCGCGCCGCTGGTGGCCGCCGGGCCGCCCGCCGACCTGGCCGCCGGGCTGTGCTACCCGCTGCCGGTCACCGTGATCTGCGAGATCCTCGGCGTCCCGGACGCGGACCGGGAGCGGTTCCGGGGCTGGGCGGAGCGCGTGGTGTCCACGAGCGCCTACCCGCCCGAGGAGGCGCTCGCCGCCCTCAAGGGGATGGTCGGCTACATGGAAGGACTGGTCGAGGCCAAGCGCCGCGACCCCGACGAGAGCCTGCTCCAGGACCTGATCACCGCCCGCGACGAGCGGGACCGGCTGAGCGAGGACGAGCTGGTGACGCTCGGCTGCGGGCTGCTGCTGGCCGGCGGCGAGTCCACCGCGACCATGCTGGGCAAGGGGCTCGTCGCGCTGATGGACAACCCCGGCCAGCTCGCGCTGCTGCGCGCCGACCCGTCGCTCGTGCCGTCCGCCGTGGACGAGGTGCTGCGGTACGCGACGCTGGGCGTGCACCCCTACGGCGGCCACATCCGCGCGACCGTCGGCGACGTCGACCTCGACGGGACGACCATCCCCGCGCACTCGGTGGTCCACGCCTGCCTCCCGGCCGCCAACCTGGACCCGGAGGCGTTCCCCGATCCCGACCGGTTCGACGTCACCCGCGAGGGCGCCGCCGACCACGTCGCGTTCGGGTACGCGATGCACCGCTGCCTGGGAGCCCAGCTCGCCAAGCTGGAGCTGGAGGTGGCGATCGGCGCCGTGCTCGCCGCGTTCCCCGGGCTGCGGCTCACCGTGCCCGTGGAGGACGTCCCCTACAAGCACGGCTTCCTCATCACCGGGCTGCGGGCGCTGCCCGTCACCTGGTGAACGCCCCGACGCGACCGGCGAGAGGTGATGGTCATGAAGGTTCTGGTGCTCGGCGGAACGCGCTATGTGGGACGCGCGGTCGTCGACGCGGCGCTGGCGCGCGGCGACGAGGTCACCGTCCTCAACCGCGGCGTCAGCCGTCCCGCCCCCGCGGGCGCGCTCCCCCTGGTCGCCGACCGGACCGACCCGCGCGCGCTGCGGCGCGCGCTCGGCGACCGGGAGTGGGACGCGGTCGTGGACACCTGGATGGGGGCGCCCCGCGTCGTCCGGGACACGTGCGCGCTGCTCGCCGGCCGCGCCCGGCACTTCGGGTTCGTGTCGAGCTGGGTGGTGTACGAGCGGCCGCTGCCCCCCGGCGCCGACGAGAGCGCCGCGGTGATCGGCGGTGATCCGGGCGACGAGGAGCACGGCTTCTACCCCACCGCCAAGCGCGGCGCCGAACTCGCCGCGCTGGAGGCGTTCGGGGACCACGCGCTGATCGCCCGCGCCGGGCCGACGCTCGGCCCGCGCGAGGACGTCGGGACGATGACCTGGTGGATGCGCCGGATCGAGCGCGGCGGCGCGATCCTCGCGCCCGGCGACCCGTCCGACCCGCTGCGCTACGTCGACGTCCGCGACCTCGCGAGCTGGATGCTGGACGCGGCGGACCGCGACGTCGGCGGCACGTTCACCACGCTGTCCCCGCGCGGAAGGCACACCATGGGCGAGTACCTGGACACGATGCGGGAGGTGGTCGGGTCCGACGCCGAGCTGGTCTGGGTCCCCGACGAGATGGTCGTGGCCGCGGGCATCCGCCCCTACCTCGACATCCCGATGTGGCTCCCGGCGTCCATGCGGGGCGGCATGCACGAGATCGACGCCTCCGCCGCCCGCCGCGCCGGGCTCGACACGGGCCGCCCGCTGCGCGACACGCTCGCCGACGGCTGGGCCTGGCTGCGCGCCGAGGGCGAGCCGCCGTGGCAGGACACCCACCGGTGGCTGGACCCGCATGTCGAGCGGCGCGTCCTCGACCAGGTCAGCCGGGCGGGCGGCGCGCAACCCCGATGAATGGGGGAAGATCCCGCGGCCTCCCGCGAAGCAAAATGACGGCGGGCCCCCGTCCTCACGAAATCCGTGTCCTCGAACCCGTGCTCTTCGAAGGAGGCTCCCGGCCGGTGGAGATCAAGGAGTTGGCGATCGCGGGCGCGTTCCGCATCACCCCGGAGAAGCACCGCGACCGCCGGGGGAGTTTCTTCGAGACGTTCCGGACCGCGGAGGTCGCCCGACTGACCGGCGTGCCCTTCCGCATCAGCCAGGGCAACATCACGGTCAACCGGCGCGGGACGATCCGCGGCGTGCACGGCACGCGGGCCGGGTCCGGGGAGGCCAAGCTGGTGAGCTGCGTGGCGGGGGCGGCGCTCGACGTCGTCGTCGACCTGCGGGTGGGGTCGCCCACCTTCGGGGCGTTCGACAGCACGGCCCTGACCGAGGAGTCCGGCGAGCTGGTGCTCCTCGCCGAGGGCCTCGGGCACGCCTACCACGCGCTCGCCGAGGGCACCCGGATGAGCTACCTGTGCGCGGAGCAGTTCGTCCCGGGCACCCAGATCGACGTGAACCCGCTGGACCCCGAGCTCGCCCTGCCCTGGGCGCTCGACGAGGAACCGATCCTCTCGGACAAGGACCGGGCCGCGCCTGGCCTGCGGGAGGCCGCCGCGGCCGGTCTGCTGCCGCGCTACGCCGGCCCCTCCGTACGGACATGACCGGCAAGGAAGCGAGGAAGACATGGTGATCTCCGAGTGCCGCATCTGCGGGAACGGCGAGCTGGTGCCGGTCCTCGACCTGGGGGTCCAGGCGATCACGAGCGTGTTCCCGCGCACGCCCGGCGATCCGGTCCCCCGGGTCCCGCTCGAACTGGTGAAGTGCGGTGCGGGCGGCTGCGGGCTCGTCCAGCTCCGGCACACGACCGACGCCGGGGCGATGTACACGACCGGCTCCTACGGCTACCGGTCGAGCATCCGGCCGTTCATGGTCGACCATCTGCGCGGGATCGTGCGCGGCGTCCTCGACCGCGTCGACCTCGTCCCCGGCGACCTCGTCGTGGACATCGGCAGCAACGACTCGACGCTGCTGCGCGCCTACCCGCGCGAAGGGATCGGGGAAGGGATCGGGCTGGTCGGCATCGACCCGACCGGCGAGCAGTTCCGGCCGCTGTACCCGGACGGGATCGACCTGATCCCCACCTACTTCTCCAGGGAGGCGTTCGCCGCCGAGTTCGGCGACCGCAAGGCGAAGGTGGTCACCTCCATCGCGATGTTCTACGACCTCCCCCGGCCGATGGACGTGATGCGGGACATCCACGACATCCTCGACGACGACGGGGTCTGGGTGTCCGAGCAGAGCTACCTGCCCTCGATGCTCGCCGACAACGCCTACGACGTCGTGTGCCACGAGCACCTGGAGTACTACGCGCTGCGCCAGTTCGAGTGGATGGCCGAACGCGTCGGGCTCACCGTCGTCGACGCGGAGATCACGCCGGTCTACGGCGGCAGCCTCAACCTGACGATGGCGAAGCGGGGCGGGCGCCACCGCACCGCCTCCCCCGCCGTCGCGGAGCTGCGCAGGCGGGAGAGCGCGCTGGAGCTGGAGGGCCTGCGCCCCTACGAGACGCTCGCGGCGACGGCGGCCCGGCAGCGGGCGGCGCTGCGGAGCTTCCTCGACGACTCGCGCGCGGCGGGCAGGCTGACGGTCGGCTACGGCGCCTCCACCAAGGGGAACGTCATCCTCCAGTACTGCGGCCTCACGCCCGACGACCTGCCCTGCATCGGCGAGTTCAACGCCGACAAGTCCGGCCGCTTCACGCCGGGGACGCACATCCCGATCGTGTCCGAGGAGGACGCGCACGCGCTGCGCCCCGACCAGCTGCTCGTGCTGCCGTGGACGTTCCGGGACGACTTCCTCTCGCGCGAGCAGGGGTATCTCGCGGGCGGCGGCAGGCTGGTCTTCCCGCTGCCGGAGATGCAGATCGTGCCCGGCGAGACGGTCGCCGTCTAGACAAGGAGTGATCGTGGTCCCCTCGTCCACGGACCGGCCGCTGGTCGTGGTGCTCGGCGCGTCCGGGTTCCTCGGCGGCGCGGTCGCCGCGGAGCTGGCCGGGCTCCCGGTGCGGCTGCGGCTCGTCTCCCGGGAGCGGCGGCTCCCGCTCCCGGACGCCTCGGCCGAGGTCCGCCTCGCCGACCTCACCGACCCGGCGGCGGTGCGCGACGCCGTGGCGGGGGCGGACGCCGTCGTCCACCTGGCGGCGCACATCCCCGGCGAGCGCTCGTGGCGGACGCCGGGGGCCGGGTCGGAGAGCCTGGGCACGGCCCTGCTCGACACGCTCGTGCAGGCGGTCCGCGCGGCCGGGGCGCCGCCGCCGGTCGTGGTGTTCGCCAGCACCCTCCAGCTGTCCGCCCCTCCGGGGACGCCGCTCAACGACTACGTGCGGCACAAGGCGGCGGCCGAGGAACTGCTGGCCAAGGCGACCGGGGACGGCGCGGTGCGCGGGATCGTGCTCCGCCCCGCCACGGTCTACGGGTGCGTCCCGCTCACCGGCGCGACGGGACGCGGCGTCGTCACCGCGATGGCCCGCAAGGCGCTCGCGGGCGAGCCGATCACCATGTGGCACGACGGCACGGTCGAGCGGGACCTGGTGCACGTCACCGACGCGGCGCGCGCCTTCGCCGCCGCGCTGCGCGCCCCCGAGGGCCTGGTCGGCGGCCGGTGGCCGGTGGGCACCGGCACGCCCGCGCGGCTCGGCGAGGTGTTCCGCGAGCTGGCCGCCCTGGTCGCCGCGCGGACGGGGCGTCCGCCCGTCCCCGTGGTCACCGTGCCGCCGCCGGACTGGGCCGACGCCGCCGACCTCGGGGACCTGCCCGCCGACCCGTCGGCCCTGATCGCGGCCACGGGCTGGCGACCGCGCGTCCGCCGGGCGGACGGTCTGGCAGGCGTGGTGGACGCCCTCACCCGGTGACCGACGCCGCTGAGCCCCCGCCCCTGACAGGGGTGGGGGCTCACCGGCGCGGGGCCGCTAGGCGAGGGCGGTGACGCGCGCGGCGACGTCGGCCGGGGCGGGCTGGGCCAGGACCTCGGTGCGCAGCTCGGCCGCGGCCTTGCGCGTCCGGTCGCCGGTCAGGACCTCCCCGACGGCGTCGGAGAGCGCGTCCGGGGTGAGGTCCAGCAGGTCGAGGGAGACGCCCGCGCCCGTGGCGGCCAGCCGCTCGCAGCAGGTCCGCGTGTCGAGGGTGGCGGTGAGCGTGAGCTGCGGGACGCCGTGGTAGGCGGCCGTCATGATCGTCCCGCCGCCGCCGTGGTGGACCGCCGCGTCGCAGGACGGCATGATCGCGTTCAGCGGGACGTTCTCGACCACGGTGACCTCCGGCGGCAGGTCCCGGGTCCAGCGCCGGTCGGCGCCGGTGACCGCGACGACGACCTCGGCGCCGTGCGCCCGGAGCGCCCCGACGACCTCGGCGACCGGGAAGGCCGCCATGCCCTCGCGGATGGCCAGCAGGGAGCCCCAGGTGACCAGGACCCGCCGTCCCCGCGGCGGCGCGAGGAGCGGGCGCGGCAGCACACCGCTCCCGTTGTAGGGGACGAAGCGGATCGGGATCCGCGACGGCGTCTCGGCGATCCCCATCGCCCCGAGCCAGGGGTCGACGGTCGCGACGGCGTTCTCGACCCGGGGTTCGCAGCCGTGCCGCGCGTACAGCCCGCGCAGCGCCTCGGGCCAGGCGGAGAGCGGGATCCCGCAGCCCGGATAGCCGTACTCGTGGGCGCGCAGCATGTCCGGGCCCCAGAGGTGGTGGACGAGCGGCGCGCCCGCCGCCGCGGCCGCGGGCGCCGCCGCGAGCACGAGCGGGTCCGCGACGACCAGGCCGGGCCGCCAGTCGCGGGCGAGGGCGACCAGGTCCCGCGCGGCCTCCGCCGCGAACCGGATCTGGGCGTCGATCATCGCCGCGTGCAGCGGGCCGGCGGGGGCGGCCGGGGTCGCGGCCGGGACGCGCGGCCGGTGCCGCGCGAGCTCGGCGGTCATGTCGAACGACTCGGCGATCGTGACCATCGGGACCCCGGACCCGGGGACGACCGAGCCGCCCCACGGCTGCGCGGCCACGCAGACCTCGTGGCCGGCGGTCCGGCAGGCCCAGATCAGCGGGACCATCGGGAAGTAGTGCGACGGCGCGGAAGCCGGAACGAACAGGACGCGCATCCGAAACCCCATCTCGCCAGCGGACGTGAGCGTGCGTCCACTCTGCCGACCCGCCCGGCCCGCGACCATCCCGGCTGATGGGGGTACTGGCCCGCCCCCGTCTGTGTTAACGCCGCCTCCCCTGGGTGGGCCCTTGACATAATGGGCACCCGCCCACCATAGTGGGCCGGTGCCCATTATGACTCGTCCCCAGCTGAAGTCCCTCCTCATCGCGGCATGCACGGCCGCCGCGGCGTTATCCACCCTGGTCACCGCCCCGCCCGCCGCCGCGGGCCACGGCCCGATCTGCGAGACCTACGAGCTGCCCGTCCGCCTCGCCGACCCCGGACCGGCCACCGAGACCATGGCGGGAGAGCTCTGCTACCCCGCCTACCGCCGCCCCAGCACCGTGCAGTTCCTCGTGCACGGCGGGTACTACAACCGCGCCTACTGGAACTTCCCGGTCGGCAACGGCTACTACTCCTACGTCCGCGCCGCGACCTCGGCCGGATACGCCACGTTCAACGTCGACCTCATCGGCTCGGGCGACAGCTCGCATCCGCAGAGCGGCCAGGTCACCTCCGAGGCCGGCGCCGTCGCGCTGCACGACGCCATCTCCGCGCTGCGCGCGGGCACCCTCGACGGGCACGGCTTCGGCAAGGTCCTCTGGGTCGGGCACGCGCTCGGCTCGTACTACGCCTGGAGCGAGATCCCCCGGTACGGCGACGTGGACGCGGCGATCCTGACCAGCTCGCTGCACGGCTTCAACGCCCAGCACGGCCAGATCGGGGCGGCCAACGCCTACCCGGCGCCCGACGACCCGAAGTTCGCGAACGCCGGCCTCGACCGGGGGTACATCACCACCAAGCCCGGCACGCGGGGCTCCATGTTCTACTACCCGGCCACGACCGACCCGGCGGTGGTGGCCAAGGACGAGCAGCTCAAGGACGTCTACCCGTCCGCGGCGATCGTCCCGCCGCGGATCCCCTACGGGATCCGGGTGCCGGTGCTCCTGGTCGGCGGCGCGGAGGACTGGCTGACCTGCCAGGGCGTCACCGTCTACGACTGCGGCGACCCCGCGAGCGTGCTGGCCTACGAGTCGCAGTTCTACCTGCCCGAGGCGAAGCTCAAGGTCTCGATGATCCCCTCGACCGGCCACGTCATGGGCCTCGCGACGACGGCGCCGCTCGTCTACTCCACCCTTCTGAACTGGGCGTCGAGCACCGTGGCGCCGAAGTAACCGACCGACCGGACACACGACAGAAACGCGGGGGCCTTCCTCCAGTGGACACCAGAGTGGTGCTAGAGGCGCTTTCCCTCTCCGTCTCGGCGGGCGTCCCGACCCTGCTGTGGGGCAGCCCCGGCACCGGCAAGACGTCCGCGGTGAAGGCCCTCGCGGAGTCGCTGGGCTGGCCGGTCGAGGTGGTCATCGGATCCCTTCGCGAACCCAGCGACTTCGCCGGGCTCCCCGTCGTGTCCGGCGGGGCCGTCCGGCTCGCGCCGCCCGCGTGGGCGCAGCGGCTCGCCGCCGCCGGGCGCGGGCTGCTGTTCCTGGACGAGCTGACCACCGCCCCGCCCGCCGTGCAGGCCGCGATGCTGCGCGTGGTGCTGGAGCGCGTGGTCGGCGACGTCCCGCTGCCCGCCGGCGTGCGCGTGGTCGCCGCGGCCAACCCGCCCGGGGAGGCGGCCGACGGGTGGGAGCTGGCCCCGCCGCTCGCCAACCGCCTCGTGCACCTGGACTGGCCGGTGCACGCCGAGCGGGTCGCCCGCGGCCTGGCCGTCGGGTTCGGACGTCCCTCGCTGTCCGGCTTCGACCGTCCCGCCACCCCCCGGCAGGCCCTCGTGGCGCGGGCCGCGGTGTCGGCGTTCCTCCAGGTGCGCCCCGCCCTCGTCCTGCGGATGCCGAAGGGCGAGGCGGCGGGACGGGGCTGGCCGAGCCCCCGCTCGTGGGAGTTCACCGCGACGCTGCTGGCCGCGTGCGAGGCCGCGGCGGCGGGGCCCGACGTGCGCGCGGCCCTGGTCGCGGGCGCGGTCGGCGAGGGCGCGGCGCTGGAGTTCCTGTCCTGGACGGAGAACCTCGACCTGCCCGACCCGGCGGCCGTCCTCGCCGACCCGGACTCCTTCGAGCTGCCCCGCCGCAGCGACCGCGCGTTCGCGGCGCTCACCTCGGTCGCGGCGGTGGCCGTGGCGGCGGACGACAAGGACGTCTGGGAGGCGGGCTGGCGGGTGGTCGCCAAGGCCGCGCGGGCGGCGCCGGACGTGGCGACGCTGGTGGCGCGCACGCTGGCCGCCCGGCGCCCGGAGGGCGCGCGGATACCGGCGGCGCTGCTGGAGCTGACCCCGATCCTGCGCGACGCAGGACTGATCGACTAGCGCCGGAGCGAGCCTGATCCCATGTCCGGTCTGCCTCTCGACGCACTGCCGCCGGGTCCGCGGCGCAAGTGGGCCGCCGCGCGGGTGTGGGCCGCCCACCGGGCGCCCTACCTGGCCGACGCGCTGCTGACGCTGGACCCGGTCGTCGTCCCCGACACCGAGGTCACCGGCGGCGGCGCCGCGCTGCGCAGGTTCCCCGCCGACACCGGCTGGCACCTGCACATCAGCCCGGCCGAGCTCGACCGGCAGAGCGTGCCGCGCGTCGGGTTCTGGGTCCTGCACCAGCTCGCCCACCTGCTGCGCGAGCACGCCGCGCGGTACCCGGGCGCCGCCGCGCCGCTCCCGGACGCCGCCGCGCCGGGCGCGGACCGCACGCCGGACCAGCGGACGTGGAACGTCGCCGCCGACGCCGAGCTGTACGACGACCTCTCCATCGGCTGGACGGAACCGCCCGCGGACCCGCCCCCGCCGCACGCCCTCGGCCTGCCCGGCGACGGGCTCGCCCGGCGGTACTGGGAACTGCTCCGCGCCCGCGCCGAGCCGCTCGACCCGGCGGTGGCGGCGGGCGACTGCGGCAGCGGCTGCGACGGGCAGCCGCGGCCCTGGAACTGCGACCTGCCCCCGCTGCCGCGCACCAGCGCCAGGCTCACCGCGCTGGAGACCGCGCGGCGCGTCCGCGAGCACCTGCGCACCCGCGAGGACGTGCCCGGCGGCTGGCGGCGCTGGGCCGAGGAGGTCCTGGAGCCGACCGTGGACTGGCGGCGGCAACTGGCGGCGCGGATCCGCCGCTGCGTCGCCCGCACGGCCGGACGCGTCGACTTCACCTACCGCAGGCCGTCGCGGCGGGCCGCGAGCACGCCCGGCGTCGTGCTGCCCAGCCCGCACCAGCCGCTCCCGGCGGTCACCGTGCTCATCGACACCTCCGGCTCGATGAGCGACACCATGCTGGGCCGGTGCCTGGCCGAGGTGGACGGCGTGCTGCGGGCCGTCGGCATCGGCCGCGACCGGCTCACGGTCATCTCCGTGGACGCGCGGGCCTACCGGGCGCAGACCCCGCGCCGGCTCTCCGACCTGCGGCTCGGCGGCGGCGGGGGCACCGACATCCGCGCGGGCTTCGACGCGGCGCTCGCCCGCGGGCCGGTGCCCGATCTCATCATCGCGCTCACCGACGGCCACACCCCCTGGCCGGACGACCCGCCGCCGCGAACCCGGGTCGTGGCCGGGCTGCTGGACCCGGCGGGGCGGACCCCCGACTGGGCGACGACCGTACTGATCAGCGACGAGGGGCCGAGGGCAGAGTGATGGCAGAGTGAGGGCACAGTGATGGCAGAGCACGGCGGCTCCGACGGGTTCGACCCTGCGGTCTACACCGCCCTGGGCTTCTCGGCCGAGGAGGCGCGGGCGTGGTGGGGCTGGCGCATCGGCCCGCGCCGGGCCGCGACCTGGCGCGCCGCCCGGGTGACCTCCCCGCTGACCGCCGCCCAGTGGGAGACGGCCCGTGTCACCCCGGCGACCGTCGCCGGGTGGCGGGCGGCGGGGATCCCGGCGGCGGAGGCGATCGGCTGGCACGAGTTCGGGCTGGACCTGGAGTCCGCGATCGCCTACCGCGCGCAGGGCCACACCCCGGAGCAGGCGTACGAGGTGAGCTGCGGACGCGAGCCGAGGGCGGCCGGGGACCAGGAGGGCCGCTCCCCCGACGCGTTCCTCGACCTGATGTCGTTCAACGCCTCCGAGGCGCAGCAGGAGACCGACCGGTTCATCAAGCGGGCGAGCGGCGCGACCGGCGTCACCATGTACACCTACCTCCAGGCCGAGTGGGTGGACGACGAGGCGATCGCCTGGGTGCGCTGCGACATCGACGCCGCGACCGCCCGGACCTGGAAGGACCTGGGGCTGCGCCCGGCGGAGGCCCGCCGGTTCATCCAGCGGGGGCTGAGCCCGATGGCCGTGGCGCGCGAGTGGTGGCGGGCGGGCATCCCGTTCGAGGAGGCGGCGTCCTGGATCGGCGCGGGGCTGACCGCCCGGGAGGCGGTCGAGCAGCGCGAGCGCGGCGTCACCGTCGAGCAGGCCGAGACCCTGCGCGTCCTGCGCGAGGGGGACGACGCCTAACACACCCGCCGCGGCCGGGAAACCCCTGGTAAATCAGGATTTTCGGGGTGGTCGAGGTCCGGGAGAGTGGGTTCCTGTGATCACAGGAAGAGGTGCTCCGGCATGACCGACCAGATCCAGCTTCCGCTCGACCTGCCGCATCCGGCGCGCCCGCAGCGCAACCTCCGCGAGCTCCAGAAACGGGCCCCGGTGCACCGGGTCACCACCGCCGTGGGCGCCCCCGCGTGGCTGGTGACCGGCTATCACGAGATCAGGGGGCTGCTCGGCGACGCGCGGCTCGGCCGCAGCCACCCCGACCCCGACAACGCCCCGCGCAGCGGCGAGTCGGTGCTGCTCGACGGGCCGCGCGGCGACTACGAGACCGAGCAGGCGTGGGTGTCGACGATGCGCTCGCGCCTCCAGCCGTTCTTCTCGCCGCGGCACGTGCAGGCGATGCGCCCGCGCGTGGAGGCGCTGACCGGCGACCTGCTGGACCTGCTGGCGAAGCAGGGCCCCCCGGCGGATCTGGCCCGGTCCCTGGCGCTGGCGCTGCCGCGCGAGGTGATCGGCGACCTGCTGGGCGTCCCGGCGGAGGACAGGGCGGCCCTGGACGGGTGGACGACGGCGATCAGCGACGCGAGCGACCGGGAGCGGTCCGCGAGCGGCCTGGCGAGCCTCAACGCCTACGGCCGCGAGCTGGTGGCCCGCAAGCGGACGGACCCGGGCGAGGACGTGGTCTCCCGGCTCGGCGCGGACGGGTCGCTCACCGACGACGAGATCGCCCAGCTCGCGATGGGCGTGCTGTTCGCCGGGTACGAGACCACGGCGGCGGCGCTCTGCGTCGGCACGACGCTGCTGCTGGACTCCCGGGACCAGTGGCGGGCGCTCCGGGACGACCCGGGCCTCGCCCCGGCGGCGGCGGAGGAGAGCCTGCGGGTCGTCAGCCGCCTGCTCCCTCCCGACATCCGCTACGCGCGCGCGGACCTGGAGATCGCCGGGGCCGCCGTCGGGCGCGGCGAGCTGGTGATGCTCGACATGTACGCGGCGGCCCACGACGAGACCGTCTTCGACGATCCCGACCGGTTCGACGTCACCCGCGAGAACAACCCCCATCTCTCCTTCGGGTTCGGCCTGCGGTACTGCATCGGGGCGCCGCTGGCGCGGCTGGAGTTGCAGACCGCCCTGACCGAGCTGACCCGGCGCTTCCCCGAGATGGAGCTGACGGTGCCGGCCGGGGAGCTGACCGTGCGCCGGGCCTCGTTCGCCGCCATCCCCGAGTCCATCCCCGTCGCCTGGTAGGCCGGGGACCGAGAGGAGCTCCCATGAGCCTGACGTCGAGCGCGCTGCGGGAGGGCGTCGAGCGGATCGCCCCCGCCGTGCTGGAGACCACCGGCGCGCCCGGCGCCCTCGTCACCATCGGGTTCGCCGGCCGGGCCCCGCTCACCCTGCCGTTCGGCGTGGCCGACGTGGGGACCGGCGCCCCGGTGACCGCCGCGCACACCATGCGGGTCGGCAGCCTCGGGAAGGTCCTGGTCGCCGCCGCGATCGCGAACCTCGCCCGCGCGGGCGACCTCGACCTCGACGCCCCCATCGACCGGCACCTGCCGTTCCCGGTCGCCAACCCGCACGGCGGCACGGTGACGCTGACCGGGGCGCTGGCCATGCTCACGGGCGCCGCCACCGACGGATACGACTGGGTCGAGCACCACGAACCGGCGATGGGCTACATCGAGCGCGAGTTGAAGCGCGGCGTGGTCCGCGAGTACGGCACGGGCGCGCCGCGCTTCGCCGGCCCGGCCGGCACCGGCGAGTGGCGCTCCTCCTCGTTCATGTACCAGGTGGCCGCCCTGGCGGCCGAGGCCGTGACCGGTGTCCCGCTGGGCCGGTATGTGAAGGCCGAGATCCTGGATCCGCTCGGCATGCGCGACACCGCCTGGCCGGACAGCCCGAACTGGGACGAGGTGCGGGCCCGCTGCACCACGGGCCACATGGTGTTCGGGGACCGCGCCGTCCCCCTGCCCTGGCACGAGTGCGGGACCTACCACTCCGTCGGGGCGGTGACGACCCCCGCCGACTTCACGGCGCTGATGCTGGCGCTCACCGGTCCGGGCGGCCGGCTGCGCGGCGAGGTCTCCGAGACGGTGCTGGCGCCCCGGACCAGCGCCCGCGGCGGCCTCCGCGTCGGGTTCGGCGTCCACCTCGCCGGGGAGCCGGACGCGGCCGACCACTGCGTCCGCGCGGTGGGCCACTACGCGTTCGGCTGGTGGGCGGTCTCGCTCGCCTACCCGAACGCCCCCGAGCCGTTCTGCGTCACGGTGTGCACGAACCTCGCGGACCAGCGGGACGTCTTCAACCCGCCCGAGCAGTACGCCTTCGGCATCCTCGCCTTCGAGATCGCGGACTGGGTCCTCCGCGGGGCGGTCGACGCGCGCGCCCACGCCACCCGGGCCGAGTGGGGCTCCTACGTCATGGGCCTGGTCGCCGCCGACAGGTTCGCGGGCCTCATGGGCGCCGACCTGGACCGGGGCCGGATCGCCCGGATGGCCGAGGGGTCGCGGGCCGTCGGGGGGTCCGCCGCCGCGCCCTTCGACGAGGACCGGTTCGTCGAGGGCTACCTGGACATGCAGGCCGCGGCGCGCGCCGGGCGCATCGACGCGTTCCTCTCCGGGGAGTGCCCGGTCGGAGGGGTGTTCCGCAAGCTCGCGCGCAAGCAGTGGGGGGCCAAGAACTTCGAGGAGCCCGCGCCGGTCCGTTTCTGGTTGGACAGGCGTCCCTAACCCGCCGCCCCCTCCGCCCGTCCCCAGCTCGGAGGTATCATGACCGGGCGCCCGTGAAAGCGGGCGCCCGGCCACTCGTGGGCCGGGCCGAGCCGGGCGAGCGAGGGAGGGGCGCGGGTGCCTACCGGGACCGCCATCCGCGACGCACGCGAGCAGCTGTTCAGCGCGGCCGAGCGCGTGCTCCTGCGGGACGGGCCGAACGCCCTGACCAGCCGGGCCCTCACCGCGGAGGCGGGCGTCGCCAAGGGCGTCCTGCACCGGCACTTCGCCAACTTCGACGCCTTCCTCGCCGAGTTCGTGCTGGACCGCGTCCAGCGGATGGACGCCCAGACCGCCGCCCTGCGCGACGCCGCCGGAACCGGCACGATCGCGGGCAACCTCAGCCAGGCGCTGACGGCGCTCTACGGATCGGTCGCGGTCGCGGTCGTCGCGCTCGTCACCTTCCGCGACGAGCTGCGGGACCGGCTGCGCGACACCTGGCCCGCCGGGGTCCCGGTGCTCACCGAGGCGGCCACGATGTTCGGCGACTACCTCACCGCGGAGCGCGAGCTCGGGCGCCTCGCCCCCGAGGCCGACGTCGAGACCCTGGCGTTCACGCTGATCGGGGCCGGGCACCTGCTGTTCGCCGACCGGGGCAGCGCGCCGCCCGAGCCCGCCGCCGTCCACCGGCTGGTCACCACGACGCTCGGCGACTCCGTCCGGGACGCGTCCCGCTGATCCTCGGGGCCCGTCACACCGGCGCGGTGAGCGAGCGGGTCAGGACTTGGGCGAACTCCCGGGGCTCCTCCTGGAAGCCGGTGTGGCCTCCGGGGAAGTCGACCACGTCGGCGCCGAGCCCGGCGGCGAGCGCGACCGAGGCCCGGTGGGCGAGCTGCCCGCGCGACGTGCTCCCGCCCGCCACCACGACGCGGGTGGCGGAGGCCCGCAGGGCCGCGAGGTCGGGGCGGTAGGACGCGACGGGCCGCAGCAGGTGCCGGAAGAACCGGTCGAGGATCGCCCGCGTGTCGGTCGGCGGCGTGAACGCCTCGGGATGGGACGCCGCCCGGCGGGCCCGGGGCGGCTGGGAGAAGCGCTCGATGCCGGTGACGGCGGCGTACCTCTTCAGCGCCGCCGCCCGGCCCTCGCTCTCGTAGGCGTCGCACACCTCGCCGATCGCCGCGCGCAGCCGCTCCCCGTCGGGGAGGAGCGCGGGCAGCGGCGGCTCGTGGGCGACGAACGCGCGCACCAGGCCGGGGTGGCGGGCGACCAGCGCGAGCCCGGTGACGGCCCCGCCGCTGTTGCCGAACACGTGCGCCGACCCGTCGCCGAGGGAGGACAGCAGCCGCCGCAGGTCGTCGGCCAGCACCTCGACCGAGGTCTCCCGCGACGGGTCCTCGACGGTGCTGCGGAACGTACCGCGCGGGTCGTGGGTGACGACGGTGAAGGCGTCCGCGAGCAGCGGCGCGATCTGCGCGAAGCCCCCGGTGCCCATGGGCACGCCGGTGAGCACGAGCAGCGGGCCGGACCCGCGGACCTCGTGGTACAGCCGCGCGCCCGGCACCTCCAGGTACCGGGACCGCGGTTCGTCGTTCGCCATGGCAGGTCTCCTCTCAGACCCAGCGGACGTGGAGCGGCAGCCGCCGGGCGCCGGAGATCCCCCGGGCGTCGTGGAACTCGGCCCCCTCGCCGACCGACATCTCGCTCCACCGGGCGAGCATCCTCGCCACGGCGATCCGGACCTCCAGCCGGGCGAGCGGCGCGCCCAGGCAGAAGTGGATCCCGTGCCCGAAGCTCAGGTGCGCGTTGTGCTCGCGGCCGGGGACGAAGCGGTCCGGGTCGGCGAAGCGCCGCTCGTCCCGGTTGGCCGAGGCCAGCCACGCCAGGACGATCGTGCCCGCCGGGATGGCGTGCTCGCCGAACCGGACGTCGGCGGTGGTCCGGCGCATGCTCGGCGCGAGCGGCGTGCGGAGGCGCAGCACCTCCTCGATCGCGGCGGGCAGCCCGGAGGGGTCCGCGCGCAGCGCGGCGGCGGCCCCGGGGTGCTCGTCCAGGGTCTGGACGACGTTGCCCAGCAGCGCCGTGGTCGTGATGTGGCCCGCGAGCAGCAGCAGCCCGACGAACCCGACGATCTCCTCGTCCTCCAGGCGCTCGCCGTCCACCTCGGCGGCCACGAGCGCGCTGGTCAGGTCGTCCCGCGGCCGGGCCCGGCGGCTCCGGATGTGCTCCAGGCAGTAGGCGTTCATCTCGCGCATGACCACCGCCATGGCCTGGGTGCGCTCGGCGTTCGGGATGAAGCCCGTCTGGCTCTCCGGCGCCACCAGGGAGTCGGCCCAGCGGCCGAACGTCGGGCGGTCCCCGGCCGGGATGCCGAGGAGTTCGGCGATGACGGTCACCGGCAGCGGATAGGCGAGGTCCGCGACCAGCTCGATCCGCTCCGCGCCGCCCATCGCGTCCAGCAGCTCGTCGGTGATGGCGGCGACGCGCGGTTCGAGCCGGGCGACCACGCGCGGGGTGAACGCCTTGCTCACCAGCGTGCGCAGCTTGCGGTGCTGGGGCGGGTCCTTCCGCAGGATGTTGCCCTTGATGAAGCGGTCGACGTCCTCCTGGGCGGGCATGAGCGGGCTGAAGTCGGAGGAGAAGGTGCGCGCGTCGTCCAGGACCCGCTCGACGTCGGCGTGGCGGAAGACGTGCCAGACGCCCGCCTCCGCGTCGTGGCTGACGGGCTCGCTCTCCCGCATCCGCCGGAACCAGGAGAGCACCGCCGCGGCGTCGCCGGCCTGGTCGGCCAGCCCGGTCCCGCGCTCGGTGGTGGTCATCGCGCCCGCCCTCCCGCCGTCCACGCCGCGAACCGGCGCATCCCGTACAGCAGCGGTTCGCCGGGCAGGATCTCGGCGCCGACGACCTCGCCGAGCACCGCCGTGTGGTCGCCGACGGCTAACGTCCCGACCACCGCGCACTCGGCCACGGCGAGGGTGTCGCGCTCCAGCCACGGCAGCCCCTCCGCCCCCGTCGGACGCCAGCCGACGTGGGCGAACCGGTCGGCCACCGGGGAGGCGAAGACCTCGGCGGTCCGGCGGGCCCCGGCGTTCAGCAGGTTGACCGCGAAGCTCCGCCGCGCCGCGATCGCCTCCAGCGTGGTGCTCCCGGTCTTCAGGCACACCAGCAGGGTCGGCGGCGCGAGCGTGACGCTGCACAGCGCGGAGCAGGTGGCGCCGCGCGGCAGCATGTCCGCGCCGACGCCGGTCACGACCGCGACGCCGGTCGGGAACGAGCTCATCAGCGACCGGTAGTCCTCGACCGCGACATGGCGGCGCCCGGACGCGGCGAGCCCGGACGCGAGCGGCGGCCCGGTGGGCGGCATGGCGGGCGGCATGGCGGGCGGCATGGCGGGCGGTGCCGCGGGCGGTGCGGCGGGCGAGGCCGCGACCGCGATGGAGCGCAGCGAGCTGTAGGCGCCGGGCGGGTCGTCGGGGTCCCACGCGGTGTGGAACTCCGCCTCCACCCGGTCGAGCAGCGACACCAGCGTCAGCGAGTCGACGCCGAGGCTCAGCAGCGTCGCGTCGCCGTCCACCGGGAGGTCGGCGGGATGCTCGTCCCAGACCTCCCGCAGCAGCGCTCGAAGGCGGTCGAGGACGTGGTCGAGTTCGGCGCCTTTCGTGCTCATGGATCCTCCTGTCACGAGCGGGGGCCGGCGGGCTCGGCGGCGCGGCGCGCCGCTTGCGTGCGAAGGTGCCGCCGGGTCACCTTGCCCGCGGGGTTGCGCGGCAGCTCCCCGACGACCTCGAATCCGACCGGGCGCTTGTACCGGGCGAGCCGCTCGCGGACCAGGTCCTTGAGCGAGGCGACGAACTCCTCGGCGGCAGCGGCGCCGTCGGGGGCGACGACGTAGGCGAACGGCAGCTCGCCCCACTCCTCGCTCGGGACGCCGACGACGCACGCCTCGCGCACCCCGGGGTGGCCGAGCAGCACGCGCTCGACCTCCGCCGGGAAGACCTTCTGCCCGCCGCGGTTGATCACGTCCTTCACCCGCCCGGCGAGGTGGACGTAGCCGTGCTCGTCCACCGTGCCGAGGTCGCCCGTGCGCACCCAGCCGTCGCGCACGGCCTCCTCGGTGGCGGCGGGGTCGTTCCAGTACCCGCGCATCCGGCCCGGGCCGCGCACCCACAGCTCGCCGCCGTCGCGGCGCTCCACGACCGTGCCCATGATCGCCCGGCCGACCGAGGCGCCCGCGCCCGCGGGCTCTCCCGGCGCGTAGTCGTGCTCGGACGGGGCGAGGGTCGCCACCGGTCCCCCGCCCTCGGTGATGCCGTAGACCTGGCGGAACCCGCATCCGAGCGCCGCGTGCGCCTCCAGGAGCAGCGGGCGCGGCATCGGCGCCGCCGCGTAGATGACCTCCCGCAGGCTGGGCAGGTCCACCGGCGAGCGCTTCGCCGCCTGCAGGATGAAGCGCAGCATCTCCGGCACCAGGAACAGGTGCGTCGCCTCCGTCCGGCGGATCGTGGCGAGGCATTCGGGCGGGCTGAACATGCGCATGAGGACGACGGTCGCGCCGGTCGCCATGTAGGCGAGCGGCAGCACCATCGCCCCGTGCGACAGGGGGCCGCACTGGAGGAACACGACGCCGCGGCCGGGTTCGACGTCGGCCAGGTACCCCGTCGCCACCGACCGCAGCGACCGGTGGTCGACGCAGACGCCCTTCGGGCGGCCCGTCGTCGCCGAGGTGTGCAGGATGAACATCAGCTCGTCGTCGGGGACGTCGCGCGGGGGCGGCCGCTCCCCGCTCGCGGCGGCCTCCCGGTACCGGTCGCCCTCGAACGCGAGCACGGCGCGGCCGGGCGGGTGGGCGAGCCTTCCCAGCAGCTCCTCCTCGCCCGCGATGACCGAGGTCTCGCACCCGCCAGCGATCGCGGCCACCTCGTCCGGCACGGCGCCGTAGTGGACGGGGACCGCCGCCGCCCCGAGCTTGCCGAGCGCGAAGTAGGTCTCCAGCACCTCAAGGCGGTTGTGCGAGAGGACCGCGACCCGGTGGCCGCGTCCGACGCCCATCGCGTGGAACGCGGCGGCCAGGCCGTCGGTCCGGCGGTCCAGCTCCGCATAGGTGACGCGCCGGTCGCCGTCGACGACCGCGACGCGCTCACCGTGGCGCTGTCGGCCCCGCTCCGATAACTGCGCCATCCAGGCCATCGTGGTGGTCTCCCTCCTGGTCCGGGCCGTCAGGCGGACGCCCGCACCGCGCTCATCGCGATCGTGGTGTAGCGCATGGTGAAGGCGCCGCCCGCCGCGTCGACGGCCGCGCCGATGCCCGCCTGCACCTCCTCCACCTCGGCCACCGGGTACTGGCCGTGGTCGCCGTGGGTCGGCAGCTGGTCCACCCACTCGTCGCGGGTGTAGGTCTTCTCCCACGCGAACCGCCACTCCTCCGGCTCGCCGAACGCGCCGGCCTCCCGCATCCCGCCGGCGGCCTTGGCGCACAGCATCGCGTAGCCGTCCATGGCCGTCGCCGTCCACTGGCGGGCGACGAGCGAGTCGGGCAGCACCCGCCGGTAGACCTCGCCGAAGGCCCGCAGCAGGTCGGGCGGCGGCGTCTCGGCGTTCCAGAACACCGCCAGCCGCCCGCCGGGCCGCAGCACCCGCGCGGCCTTCGCCGCCCCGGCGGCCGGGTCGAGCCAGTGCCAGCTCTGGCCGGAGACGACCGCGTCGAAGGCCCGGCCGGACGGCTCCCAGTCCTCGAACGCCGCCACCTCGGCCTCCAGCCCGCGGCTCCGGGCGAACTCCGCCATCCGCGCGTCCGGCTCGACCCCGAGCACCGCGCACCCGGCCGCCTGGAAGAGGCGGCCGGAGATGCCGGTGCCGCAGCCGACGTCGACGATGTCGAGCCCGGCGCGGCCCGCGACGATCCGGTCCACCAGGGCCCCGGGGTAGCTGGGCCGGGTGCGGTCGTAGCGCGCGGGGTCCGACCCGAACGCCTCGGCCACCTGCCTGTGTCGATGGAGCTCTTTCTCGGAGAGCGGGACGCGTGCGGAAGGATTAGTGGGCATATGCCCACTCTAAATGGGCGCCTGCCCACTCGTCAATGGAGTTCACGTCCGGTGGTCCAGATGGGACCAGAACTCGCGTTCCGAAGGACTCAGCGCGGCGTAGGGAACGAGGCGCTCGGGATGGCCGTCCGGAGGCGGCTGGACCGGCGGCGCCTCCTCCGCCCGGCCCTCGCCGATGAAGTCGTCCCGCTCCTGGCGCAGATAGAGCACCATGTCGAAAGGAAAGCCCATCGTCATGCAGTTCAGCGCCATCGCGTAGTTGAACTCATGCAGCAGCCGGCGTCCCATCCTGCGTAAGTCCATCGCGACTCTCCGTTCGTCCTGCGATTCCACCGATCAGCCACGTTGCCCGACGGCGGCGGCCGCGAATACCCTGAAGAGTGAGGGCTTTCCAAATCGCGTTCCACGCGCTAGGGGTTTTGCGTGCGCACGGCGGGCCGTATTGTGAGGCGATGACCGATCCGTATGTGGAAGAGGCCGGGCGATTAGACGCGGCCGATTCGCTGGCCGCTTTCCGGGACAGGTTCGTCATCGCCGATCCCGCCATTGTCTATCTGGACGGCAACTCGCTGGGCCGGCTGCCGCGCGCCACCCGCGACCGGCTGCGCGCGGTCGCCGACGAGTGGGGTGAGGAGCTGATCGACGGCTGGCGGCGGTGGCTGCCGGTCGGCCGCGAGGCGGGCGACCTCGTCGCGCGGATCGTCGGCGCGGAGCCGGGCGAGGTCGTGCTGTCCGACTCGACCGGCGTCAACCTGTACAAGCTGGCCGTCGCGGCGCTGGACGCCCGGCCGGGACGCGACGTGATCGTCACCGACGACGACAACTTCCCCACCGACCGGTACATCCTGGACGGCGTCGCGGCGGCGCGCGGGCTCAAGGTGCGGCGGATCAGCCCCGGCCTCGACGACGGCGTGCGGCCGGAGGACGTGGAGGCCGCGCTGGACGCCCGGGTCGCCCTGGTGTGCCTGTCCCACGTGGCCTACCGCTCCGGCGCGGTGGCCGACCTGGCCGCCGTGACGGCGGCGGCGCACCGGCACGGCGCGCTGGTGCTGTGGGACCTGTGCCACTCCGCCGGGGCCGTCCCGGTCGGCCTGTCCGCCGCCGGCGCGGACCTCGCGGTCGGCTGCACCTACAAGTACCTGAACGGCGGTCCGGGCTCGCCCGCGTTCCTGTACGTGCGGCGGGACCTCCAGCCGCGGCTGGAGCAGCCGATCTGGGGCTGGTTCGGGCAGAGCGACCAGTTCGCGATGGGCCCGGACTACCGCCCGGTGCCCGCGATCGAGCGCTTCCTCGTCGGCACTCCCCCGGTGCTGACCGGGTACGCGGCGCTGGAGGGGGCGCGCCTGACCGCCGAGGCCGGGATCGAGGCCGTCGCCGCCAAGGCGCGGAGCCTGACCGGGTACGCGCTGCGGCTGGCCGACGCGTGGCTGGCGCCGCTCGGGTTCCGGGCGGCCTCGCCCCGCGACGGGCGGCGCCGCGGCGCCCACCTCACCCTGCGCCACCCGTCCGCCTGGCCGGTGTGCCAGGCGGCGAAGGCGGCCGGGGTGGTCCCGGACTATCGTGCACCCGAGCGGCTCAGACTCGGCTTCCCGCCGCTGTACACCCGCCACATCGACGTGCACGAGGGGCTGTCGCGGCTGCGCGAGGTCGCGGCGTCCGGCCGGTACCGGGACTTCCCGGACGATCCGAAGGGGCTGACGTGACGACCACGAGCGACGGCGGAGCGCCGGAGCCCTACCCCGCCCGGCTGGCCCGGCTGACGAGCGCGCCGGAGGGCGCGTACCGGACCGTCCCGTACGGGCCCTCGCCGGAGCAGTTCGGCGAGTACTGGCCCGGGGGCGACGGGGCGGCCGCGGTCCTGATCCACGGCGGCTACTGGCGCGCGCGCTACCGGCTCGACCTGATGCGCCTGATGGCCGCCGACCTCAACGCCCGCGGCTACGCCGTATGGAACATCGAGTACCGGCGGATGGACATGCCGGGCGGCGGCCGGCCCGGCACCTTCGACGACGTCTCCGCCGCGCTGGACGCGGTGGCCGGTCTCGGCGGCGGGGCGGTCGATCCCGCCCGCGTGGCCCTGGTCGGCCACTCGGCCGGGGGGCATCTGGCGCTGTGGGCGGCGCACCGGGCGGCCGGGCCAGGACGCCTCTCCCCCGCCGCGGTCGTCTCGCTCGCGGGCGTGTGCGACCTGGCGGCGGCCGCGCGGCTGGGTCTGAGCGACGACGCGGTGCGCACGCTGCTCGGCGGCGGCCCGGACGAGGTGCCCGAGGTCTACCGGTGGGCCGACCCGGCGGCGCTGGCCCCGATCGACGTGCCGCAGCTGGTGGTGCACGGCACCGCCGACGAGGACGTGCCGATCGGGCTGAGCGAGGCGTACGCCGAGGCGGCGGGCCGCGCGGCGACGCTGCTCACCCTGCCGGACGCCGACCACATGGACGTGATCACCCCGGGCACGGCGGCCTGGACGCGGATCGCCGAGGAGCTGGCCCGGCTCCTGCCGCCCCGCCGGTAGGCGCTCGCGCCCGGCCGGCTCCCCGGACGGGTCCGCCGCACCCGTCCGAGGAACCGGCGCCGCGTCAGCGGCCGTGGATGGCCCGCAGCAGCTCGTAGTTGCTGGGCAGCGTCTCGGCGTACTCCCGCTGGCGGCGCTTGACCTCCTCGAACAGCGGCTCGGCCGCGCGCACCGACTCGGGCTTGTAGGCCAGCGCCGGGAGCGGCCGGTCGGGCAGGTAGCCCATCCCGGCGAAGATGCAGTAGTAGCTTCCGTTGGTCCAGAAGTTGCGGAACTCCGCCTCGAAGTTGCCGTAGTAGTCGCTCTCGCCCGTGACCGGCTGGTTGATCGCGAGCCCGGCCTTGTAGAGCGCCATCTTCTCCTGGATGGAGTCGGACAGCTTCAGCTCCTTGTTGGCCTTCCAGAACTCGGTGTCGACGCGCGGCGAGCAGTAGAAGTGAGCCTGGAGGAAGTCGCGCGTGTCGTCGAACATCACCTGGATCTCGCGGTTGAAGCGGTCCACCAGGACGGGGTCGAAGTCGCCGTTCGGGATGAGCTTGGCCAGCCAGTACAGCGCGGCGTAGGTGAAGTAGATGCCGGTGGACTCCAGCGGCTCGACGAAGCAGGAGGCCAGCCCGACGCTGACGCAGTTCCGCACCCACGCGCGGCGGTTGCGGCCGACGCGGAACCGGACCTGGTTGAAGTCCTGCTTCTCGGGGTCCAGGCCCCACATCCGGCTGAACTCCTCGGTCGCCTGGTCCTGGGTGGTGAACTGGCTGGAGTACACATAGCCGGTCCCGAACCGGGTCAGCATCGGGATCTTCCAGGTCCAGCCGGAGCTCATCGCGATGGACGAGGTGTACGGCTCGACCCCGAGGCTCGCGTCGTCGTGCGGGATCGCCGTGGCCACCGCCCGGTCGCACAGCAGGTGGTCGCCCATGTCCACGAACGGCTCGCCCATGGCCTTGTTGATGAGCAGGCCGCGGAACCCCGAGCAGTCCACGAACAGGTCGCCCTCCAGGACCCTGCCGCTCGCGGTGCGCAGGCCGGTGATGTAGCCGCGCTCGTCCAGCAGCGCCTCCTCCATCGTGTCCTGGACGTGCTCGACGCCCTGCTTCTTGGTGGCGAAGCGGCAGAGGAAGTCGGCGACGCGCTGGGCGTCGAAGTGCCACGCGTACCGGGTGGCGCGGCGGCCGTCCAGCCACCGGGGGCCGCGCTTGGCGTCCATCATGGCCGGTTCCGCCATGCAGGCGTAGTCGAAGGGCTCGTCGGTCCGCCCGGCGTGGCGGCGCTGGAACCAGTAGTGCGACAGCGGGACCTGGTCCTCGTCGGGCAGCAGGCCGAACGGGTGGTGGAACTGGTCGGGGCGGCCGTCGAGGTCGCGCGGGGTGCTCTGGCCCTCGCCGGGGGTGCGCCAGTTGACGAACTTCACCGCGATCTTGAAGGCGGCGTCGCATTCGCGCATCCACTCGTCCTCGGGGATGCCGAGGTAGTCGAAGAACGCCCGCTGGAGGTTCGGGACGGTCGCCTCGCCGACGCCGATGCGCGGAATGGACGGCGCCTCCAGGACCGTGATGTCCACGGTTCCCTGTAATGCCTTGCCCAGATAGGACGCGGCCATCCAACCCGCCGTCCCGCCGCCGAGAATGACGATTTTCTTGATGCGGTTGTCCAGGGTGCTCACAGTTCTCTGCCCTTCTCCGTGTTCTCTCTTCGGCGGATCGGTGAAGCGCCGGGTCATACCCGCGCCCGCAGTTCCCACAGCTCGGGGTAGAAGCGCTTGGCGGTGGTGGCGTGCAGATAGTCCACCCCGGCGGAGCCGCCGGTGCCGCGCCGCCGCCCGATGAGGCGCTCCACCATGGGGACGTGCCGGGACCGCCAGAGCCCGAAGCCCTCGTCGTGCTCGATCATCGCCTCGGCCAGCGCGACCAGCCCGTCGCCGGGCACCTCCGCGCGGTACAGCTCCACCAGGTCGGGATCGCCCCGCCGCAGGCGCAGCCACCGGAACTCGTCCCCCAGGGACGGCTCGCTCAGCCGGCGTTCCAGCCGGGCCCGCTCGGGCCCCGACATGCGGGTCGTGGCCAGATAGCCGGGGTCCTTCAGCCCGGAGCGGAACTCGATCTCGCGGAACTGGACCGACTGGAGGCCGCTGGAGCTCGCCAGCGTCCCGCGCAGCACCGCGAAGCCCCCCGGGCTGATCGTCTCCAGCGTGGCGACCTGCGCGACGAGGATCTCCTCCACCGCGCGGACGCGCCGCAGGCAGTACACCGCGCGCGGGACGTCGTCGGCCGCCACCGCCGCGACGGCCGCGTCCAGCTCATAGAGGATGATCTTGAATTGCAGCTCGTACACCTGGTGCACGGTGAAGAAGAAGTGCGCGTCGTGCGCCTTCTCCGACTCCCGTTGCAGGGACAGCAGCGTGTCCAGCCGCAGGAAGTCCCCGTAGCGGGGTTCCGGGGACGCCGGCTCCGCCGGCGCCCGCGCCATCAGTAGGGCTCCTTCGCGTTCACGCGGAAGGGCGCGTAGCGCTCGCCCGGCCGGGGCTGGAAGTGGTCCCACCGGGGCGGGTCGCCGCTCGGGCTGTCGCCGAGGACGACGACGCGCAGGCCCGTCCGGCGCTCGGCGTAGTCGTCGACGGCGTAGTGCTGCGTGGCCCGGTTGTCCCAGATCGCCACGTCCCCGTCCCGCCACCGGTGGCGGCAGGTGAACTCCGGCGCGGTGGAGAACTCGTAGAGGAACTGGAGGAGCGCGTCGCTCTCGTTGCGGCTGAGCTGCGCGATGTGCGAGGTGTGGGCCCGGTTGACGAACAGCGACCGCCGGCCGGTCTCCGGATGCACGCGGACGACGGGGTGCTCCGCCCTGCTGTCCAGCCCCGGGATGTGGATGGCGTGGATCGCGGTGAGGCCGTCGAGCAGCCCGCGCAGCGGCGCCGACAGCGCCTCGTAGGCCAGGTACTGGTTCGACCACATCGTGTCGCCGCCCGTCCCGGGGCTGCGCACGATCTGCAGGACGGACCCGATCGGCGGGTTCGGGGAGTAGGTCATGTCGGTGTGCCAGATGGGGATCTTGCCGTCCTGCTCGGAGTCGATGATCTGGATCTCCGGGTGGCCCTCCAGGTGCGGCAGGTAGGGGTGGACCTCCAGCTCCCCGAACCGGCGGCCGAACGCGACGCGCGACTCGGGCGGCCAGTCGTGCTGGTCCCGGATGAAGACCACCAGATATCTCAGCAGCAGGCGGCGCAGCTCCGCGAACTCCGTATCGGTGATCTCCGCGAGCCGCACGCCGTGGATCTCGGCGCCCAGCGCGCCCGACAGCGGCCGGACGTCGAACGCCGTCGTGGCTGACTCCGCCATCTCGCAACACTTCCGTTCTGTCGTCGGTGCATCCGTGGTTCACTCCGGCGCGAGCGAGGGCGCTCCCCGGCGGTCGGGCAGGACGCCGAGCTGGAAGAGCCGGTCCAGCGTCCCGAGCCGGCGCATGCCGAGGCCCGACATGTTGTAGGTCGTCAGGTAGCGGAGCCGCGCGCTCCTCGCCGTGCTGTGCAGCAGCCTCCGGCCGAGCAGCCGGCCGCCGCGCGAGGTGGAGGTCATCATGCGCGCGGCGTTGTGGCTCATCGCGTGGACGTCGCCGATCCTGCGCATCCGCCCGTCCTCGTAGCCGCGCAGCGCGGCGTCCACCGCCGCGCCGTCCTCGACGTCGACGCCGGAGAGCCGGGCGGCGAGCGCGTGCGCGTCGCCGATGGCGGTGTTCATCCCCTGCGCGGCCAGCGGGTGGACGCTGTGCGCGGCCTCGCCGATCAGCGCGATGCCCGGCCGCACCAGCGACGGCACCACGTACCGCCAGACCTTCAGGAGCTGGCGGCGGTCCAGGCCGTCGAGCATCGCGGGCGCGAGCGGGCCGAGCGCGGGCACCTGGCCGACGAGACCGGCGACCCACTCCCGCAGCCGGTCGGCCCCCATCCCGCGCAGCTCGTCGGCCGCCACCTGGACGTAGAGGCGCGTCGCCCCCTCGGGCAGCGCGTAGACCATGACCAGTCCGCGCCCGGTCACGTAGGCGGACACCTCGTCGGGGACCGGCGGCGCGCACGGCAGCTCGAAGGTCAGCAGCCGGTGGTCGTAGGCGAGCGGCTCCGCCGTGATCCCCGACAGCCTGCGCAGCCGCGAGGACATGCCGTCCGCCGCCACGACGAGCCGCGCGCCGATCTCCCGCGCGGCGCCATCCTCGGTGGTCCGCACCCCGGTGACGCGCCCGGCGGGGTCCCGGACGACGTCGTCCACCAGGACGCCGCGCCGCCACCGCACCGTCCGACCGAGCGACTCCCCGAGGCAGTCCAGGATCGTCGTGTAGTAGTGGGAGAGCATCCACGGCCGCGCGCCGCCGAGCGCCCCGAAGTCCATGGCCAGCAGTTCGGCGCCGTCCGGTTCGCGGGCGACGAGCCGGTCGATGCGGGCCGCCCCCCTGGCCTCCAGGACGCGCAGCACGTCCCAGCCCTCCAGGATGTCCAGCGAGCCGGGCTGGAGCACCTCGCCCTTCGCGATCGGCGGCTGGCTGCGCTTCTTGTCGAGCAGGATCACCTCCAGCCCGAGCCCGCCGAGCGCGTTGGCCGCCGCCAGGCCCGCGACGCCCGATCCGCAGATCACGACGTCGGCGTCCGGGTGCCGCGCCGTCATGGCGCCCCCTGTTCTTCGAGCGGGCTGCCCGCCGCCGCGTCCCGGTAGCTCCCGAGCGCCTTGAGGGCGAGGCCGTTCACGATCAGACCGTCCACGTAGTAGGCGAGGTCGCGGATGTGCATGCAGACCGGGCTCGGTTCCCACAGGCCGTCGCCGCGCTGGGCGGCGACGATCCACTCGGCCGCGCGCCGGAGCCGGGGGTCGTCCGCCGGGACGCCGCAGGCGAGCAGGCCCCGCAGGGCCCACGCGGTCTCCTCGACGGTCCCCGCCGAGGCGTCGTCGCCGGGGACGCCGGTCTCGCCGGGGCCCCACGACCCGTCCGCGAGCTGGGCGTCCAGCAGGGCCTCGCGGGCGCGCGTCGCGGCCGGGTGGCCGGTGAGCCCGGCGCGGCCGAACGCGACGAGCGCCATGGACGTCCCCGGGGTGAGGCCGCGGTACCAGAGCGCCTCGTAGGCGCCGTCGGCGCGCTGGGCGGCGAGCAGCCATTCCAGCGCCTTCACGATCCTCGGGTCCTGTCGCGGGACGCCGCCGTCGAAGAGCACCTCCACGGACTGCGCGGTGACATAGGGGCAGGGGCCGTCGTTCGCGAGCGTCGTGTCGGGGACGAAGGTCCCCCACGAGCCCGCGCGGTCCTGCCGCGACTCCAGCCAGCGCAGCCCGCGCCGCAGGCTCTCCTCCCCGTCACCCTCCCCGCCCGCCGCCACGAGGGCGGACAGCACGTTGGCGCTGTCGAGGATGTTCGGCCAGCCCCGGGGCCCCTCCCAGCCCCAGCCGCCGGGCGGCGCGTCGAAGATCGGGAACGCCTCGTCCTGCTGGCATCCGCGCAGCCACGCCCGCGCGCGGGCCAGCCGGGGGTCGGCGGCGAACCCGGCGTCGGCCAGGCCGCGCGCGACGTAGGAGCCGCCGATCAGGTCGAGCCCCTGCATGATGTGCCAGGAGCCGTCCCGGTGCACGTTCGACCGGAGGTAGCCGACGGTCGCGGAGACCAGTTCCTCCGGGGCGCCGGCGCGGCTCAGGCCGATGCACACCACCGAGACCAGCCAGTTGTCCCCGCCGTAGCCGCCGCGGTCGTTCTCGCCGCGCTCCACCTCCGCGAGCGCGCGGTACGCGGCGGGCACGGCCAGCCGGTGCAGCAGGCGCGCGAGGCCCTTCGGCGGGTCGTGGCGGGCCTGGACGAACGCCATCGCCACGAACGGCGCCACCCGGAACGACAGCCGGGGCCGCCAGAACCGCCGGGGCAGCATGAGCAGTTCGAGCGGGATGCGCCGCGACCCCTGGATGTCCCCGAGGCCCGCGAGCGTGAGGAACGTCGCGGCCATGTGGGCCATGCCGGGGTCGGTGAGCGAGCGCACGCCGCCCCGCCGGTCCAGCAGGTCCCGCGCCCGCCGCACCGGTTCCCGCGCCCCCCGCGGATCCAGCAGGTGCAGGGCCGACGCCGCGACCACGGTCGGCACGAACTGCGTGGGGGCCCGCGCGACCCCGCCCCAGCCGCCGTCGGCGTTCTGGGCCTCCACCAGCCAGCGGGCGCCGCGCTCGACCAGGTCGCGCGAGCGCTCGGGGTCGGCGAGGTGCAGGGCGACGACCGCGCCCGCCGTGCCCAGCACGGCGGTGGGCCGCCGGTTCGGCCACGACCCGTCCGGGCGCTGCGCCGCGAACAGGGCCTCGGCGGCCCGCGCGACCGAACGCTCGACTCGACTGCTCAGGGATGCGCGCACGGGGGCGTCCTCGCCTTCCTCACTTCGTACCGGTCAGTTCGGACGCGCCGCGCGTGGGCTCGGGGCCCCCGGAGGGGAACTCGTGCGCGGAGCGCATCGCACGCTGGGTGCCGAGGGTGACGGCGAGCATCGGCAGCAGGAGCGCCACCGCCGCCGGCAGGCCGAGGCCCGGCACGAGCAGCGCGCCCGCGAGCACGAGCCGTTCGACCACCAGCACCCCGTGCGAGCGCAGCGCGACGCGCGGCGGCGGGACGCGCCCGTTGGCGAAGAGCATCCTGAACGCGTGGCAGGCGAGCGCCACCGCGACGAGGAGCACGGGGAGCGGCGCCCACCGGTCTCCCGGCAGGAGCGGCAGCCCCGCGAGCACCGCCGCGACGGCCGCGCCGTAGAGCGCGACGGCGGTCCACGCCCCCGCCCGGACGCCGTGCCGGACGGCGAAGGTGGCGTAGCCGCCCTCGCGGTCCCCGGCGACGTCACGCAGCGTCCCGACCAGGTTCGAGGCGGCGTCGTGCGCCGCGAACACCAGCACGAACGGGAGCAGCTCGACCGGCGGGGCGGAGGCGGCCGTCATCGCGCCGAACAGGAGCGCGGCGCCGGTGAGCGCGCCGCGCACCAGGTTGCCCCAGAGCCCCCGCGCCTTGAAGAAGCCGTTGTAGGCGACCGCGCCGCCGATGCCGCCCGCCAGGACGAGCACCGTCCGCCAGTTGACGCTCAGCGCGACCGCGCAGGCCCCCGCCGCGAGGACCGCCCCGCAGGCGAGCGCGGTCGCGGGCCGCATCCGCCCGGACGGGATCGGCCGCTGCGGCTTGTCGATCGCGTCGAGGTCGCGGTCGAGGTAGTCGCCCAGGTAGTGCGCCGCGACCCAGACCAGGGTCGGGACCAGCCACGCGACGACCGGCCCCGCCGTCTCCCGCCGGTCGCCGCCGGTGATCTCGCGGGTCAGCGTCGCGCCGGCCAGCCCCACCAGGCCGACGTACCAGAGGGTGTAGGGGCGCCACGTCCGCAGGTGGGCGGTGAGCGTCCTGCCGAGCCGGCGGCCGGGCATTCAGAACCGCCTCCGGGCCGCGTAGTCCGCGATCTCCGCCAGCGCGAGCACGCTCTCCCCCGCCGGGAGCGCCGCGAGGCGGTCCTTGGCCTGGCGGATCAGCCCGGCGGCGACCTCCCCGGCCGCCGCCCGCGCGCCCGTCGCCTCCAGCACCTCGCTCACGACGGCGTAGGACTTCTCCACCGGCTGGTCCTCGTGGAAGGCACGTTCCAGCCGCTCCCGGTCGGCGGCGGAGGCGCGCTGGTAGGCCAGCAGGATCGGCAGCGTGGGGCGGTGGTTGTGCAGGTCGCTCTCCTGCGGCTTGCCGATGAGCGCGAGCGGGCCGTCGAAGGCCAGCAGGTCGTCCCGGATCTGGAAGGCGACTCCGAGCCGGCTCCCGAACTCCCCCAGCGCGTCGATCCACTCCCGCGGGGCGCCGCCGAGGATCGCCCCCGCCCGGCAGGACGCCTCGAACAGCGCGCCCGTCTTCAGCCCGGCCATGGCCAGGTACCGCTCGACCCCGCAGTCCAGGTCGCCGACCAGCTCGGTCTCCATGAGCTGCCCTCGGCACACGCTCAGCCCGGCCTCGGCGGTGGTGTTCACGAGCGCGACGACGGCCTCCGCCGGGACGTCCTCGGGCGGCGCGTCCGTGAGGGCCGCGAAGGTCTCCAGCAGCAGCCCGTCCCCGGCGACGATGGCGGACGCGAGCCCGAAGGCCGCCTGGACGGAGGGACGCCCCCGGCGCATGTCGTCCTCGTCGATGATGTCGTCGTGCACCAGCGTCGAGACGTGCAGGTACTCCAGGGCGAGGGCCGGCCGGGCGAGGCCCTCGGGACGGCCGCCGACGCAGCGCGCCGACTCCAGCACCAGCAGCGGGCGGAGCATCTTGCCCGCCGGTACCAGGGCGTAGTGCGAGATGCGGTCCAGCAGGTTGCCGTCGCGGCCCTGCCAGAGCCGGAGCAGGTCGCGCTCCAGGAGGTCGCGGCCGTCCAGGAACCCGACCGGGTTCGGCCGGTCGGCCGCGCGTAAGTGTGCGCCTTCGTCGATCGCGCTCATGGCGTGGACCTTCCTTCTCGTTCGCTTCCGGCGGCGCCGGTCTCCCCGGCCGCGCCGGACGGCTCGCCGATGGTGTTGCACAGGGTGCCGACGCCCCCGATCGCCACCTCGACCCGGCCGCCGGCGGGCAGCGGGCCGGAGCCTCCCGGGGTGCCGGTGAGGATCACGTCCCCGGGCAGCAGCGTCATGTGCTCGCTGACCAGGGCGACGACGTCGTGGACCGGGGTGAGGAGGTCGCGGGTGCTGCCGCGCTGGCGCAGCTCGCCGTCCACGCGGCAGGTGATCTCGGCGTCCGCCGCGTCCAGGTCCGTCGCCAGCCAGGGCCCGAGCGGGGTGCAGCCGTCGAAGTGCTTGGCCCACACCGGGTGCCCGCCCGGCCCGGCGCCGTCACGGGCGTAGGCGGTGATGTCGTTCGCGCAGGTGAAGCCCGCCACGACCGCCTCCGCCCGCCCCGGGGAGACCCTCTTGCAGCGCGTTCCGATCACGACGGCGAGTTCCGCCTCGTGCTTGAGCACCCAGGAGCGCCCCGGATGGCTGACGGGGGCCCAGGGCCCGACCAGCGAGGAGGGCGGCTTCAGGACGACGGCCATGGAGGCGGAGTCCGCCGGACGCCCGGCCCCCGCCGCCCCCTCGGCCCGGTAGTTGAGCGCGACACAAACGATCTTGGTGGGTTCGGCGGGGGCCAGCACCCGCACCTCGCCGAGGGGCCGCGCGGGGCCGGGGCGCGGCACCCAGCGTCCGGCCTCCGGGTCGTACTCGACCGGGACGACGTGGTCGTGGTCGACGCGCCCGTATCCGCGCCGGCCGCCGTCGGCGTATCGGCAGACGAGCATGTGCGCTCCTTCCCTGCGGGTTCCCCGCGGCTTCCCCGCGGACCGGACGGGACGCGTCTCACCAGGTCACGGGCAGCTCCTCCAGGCGCAGCGTCACGTGGCCGCCGCGCCAGCGCAGGCTCTCCGGCGGCACCGCCAGGTCCAGGCGCGGGAAGCGGCGCAGGAGCGTCGCGAACGCGGCCCGCAGCTCGGCCCGCGCCAGGGCGGCGCCGAGGCAGTGGTGCGCGCCGTGGCCGAACGCCAGGTGCGGGTTCGGCTCCCGCGCGATCTCGAAGCGGGCGGCGCAGGAAAAGGCGTCCTCGTCGCGGTTGGCGGCGTTGATGGAGATCTGGACGAGGTCGCCCGCGCGCACGAGCCGCCCGCCCAGCCGCACGTCCTCGGTGGCCTTCTGGACCCGGTTCAGGTCGATGACCGGCTGGAAGCGGAGCAGCTCCTCGATCGTCGAGCCGAGCAGGCCGGGGTCGGCGCGCAGCCTCCCGAGCTGTTCGGGGTTGCGGAGGAGCCTGACCAGCCCGGCGCTGATCGCGGTCTGGGTCGTCTCCAGCCCGCCCGCGAGCAGGACGATCGCGAGCGAGATCAGCTCCTCGTGGCCGAGCCGCTCCTCCTCGTCGTGGGCCTGGACCAGCGTGCTCAGCAGGTCGGTGCCCGAGTCCGCGCCCGCGCGCCGCGCCCGGACCGCCCGGTCGATGTAGGCGCCCAGCTCGCGGCCCGCCGACTGGTCGAGCCCTTCCCCGCCCACGGCGGTGATGCGGTCGCACCAGTCGCCGAGCATCGCGTGGTCGGCGTGGGGGAAGCCGAGCAGCTCGCAGATGACGATGGACGGCAGCGGAGCGGCGAGGTGCCGCACCAGGTCGGCGGGCGGCCCCTGCTCCTCCATGGCGTCGAGCAGCCGGTCGGTCACCTCCTGGACGCGCGGGCGCATCGCCTCGACCCGCCGCACGGTGAACGCCCGCGACACCAGGCCGCGCAGCTCCAGGTGCGGGCGGCCGTCCATGTTCACCGTCCGCACCGGGCTCGCGCCGCCGCTCCCGCCGTCGCGCGGTTCCGAGAGATCGCGGGTGAAGGAGCCGCCCGCGAGCACCGTGCGGACGTCCTCGTGGCGGGTCACCAGCCAGGCGGTCCGGCCGTCGGGCAGGCGGACCCGGGGCAGGGGCCCCGGCCCGCGCGCCGCGTCGAACTCCGGGGGCAGCTCGCCCGCGTGATCGGCGGAACTCGGATAGTCGATGATGTGATCCGTAGGCATGATTCCGCAACAGTGCCGCAGATCCGTGCGCACGGACCACCCCGACAAAGAGGGGGTGGCATCCGGGGGAACGCGTGCTAGCCGGCCAGGGCGAATAAAGCGGCGGAAGCGTAACACGCGTCTTTTCGAACGGCCACCCCGGCTAATCGGGAATGGCCCGCCCGAGCGGCTCCTGGCAATGTTGCTTTCGCGACGAGCGCCAGAATCAACCCATCCTGGAGATCTTCTGATGCTACATGACCCACCGGCAGTAGTCGTCGCCCCGGCCGGCTTAGGCGACCGCGCCCTCCGGGCGGAGGCGCGCCGTACCGCATTCCTTTTCCAGGACGGGGTGATGCTGGCTTCCGCCGTCGGGGCACTGGACGCGGCCGGCTTGCTCGACGGCGCGCCCGGCGGCCGGGGCGGCCTCCCCGACACCGGATACCTGCGCGCCCTCTGGCGCTGCCTGGCCGCCGCCGGTTGGATCGATCCCACCCCCGCCTGGACCGAACGGGGCCGGAACGCGCTCGCGCACCGTGCGCGCTATGTCGCCGGCCACCGCTTCCTGGCCCGCTTCGACGACAACGCGCCCGACTCCTGGGCCCGGCCCTGGGACGCCCCGACCGGGGCGGCCTTCGCCGAGGCGCTCGACGCGCACGAGAAGTGGCGCGCCACCGCCGACCCGGGCGCGCCGGGCACCGCCCACCTCGACGCGACCCTCGCCGTCCCCGCGATCCTGACCCTGCGCGGGACGGGACGCCTCCACCGGCCCGAGGGGGACTTCGCCCGCCTCTTCCGGCTGCTCGGCTGGCTCGACCTCGACGGCGCGTGGACGCCGCGGGGCGGCGCGGCCCTCGGCTTCGCCGACCACTGCGGCCTCATCGGCTCCTACCTGCCGATGCTGAGCCGCCTGGAACCGCTGCTGCGCGGCGAGCTGCTCGTCGCCCCGGGGGAGGGCGAGTGGCACTGCCAGCGCCGGATCAACGTCGAGGCGAGCGCGGCGGCCCACCGGCGGTACTTCGCCGACGCCGACCCCGTCATCGAGGAGGTCTTCCGGCGCAGGTCGCGGCCCGTGTTCGTCGCCGACATGGGGTGCGGCGACGGGAGCTGGCTGGCCCACCTGCACGGCCTGCTCGGCGACGGCGTCCGCTACGTCGGCGTCGACGTCAGCCCGGTCGCGCTGGACCGCGCCCGCGCCGTGCTGCGGGCGGCCGGGGTGTCCGACCCGCTGCTGCTGCTCGGGGACGTCACCGACCCCGACGCGCTGGCGGGGATGCTCGCCCGGCACGGCCTCGCCATCGAGGACGGCCTGCACATCCGGTCGTTCATCGACCACGACCGCACCTATGTGGGCGGGGACCCCGGCGGCGGCGCGCCCGGCTGGTCCTCGGGCGCCTACGTCTCCCCGGCCGGCGCGCCGCTGAGCCCCGCGCAGGTCGAGTCGGACCTCGTCGCCCACCTCCGGCGCTGGGCGCCCCACGTCCGCGAGCACGGCCTGGTGGTGCTGGAGGCGCACGGCGTGGCGCCCCGGCTGGCCGCGCGCAACCCCGGGGCGCTGCACTCGGTGGCCCTGGACACCTACCACGCCCTGTCCCACCAGTACCTCGTGGAGCACTCCGCGTTCCTGCACTGCTGCCGCCTGGCGGGCCTGGAGCCCGTGGGGCACCTGGAGCGCCGCTACCCGAGCGACCGCCCCTTCGTCGCGGTGTCCCTCAACCACCTGGTGCCCGCCAGGCCGTTCCCCCGGCACGCGCCGGGCGAGCGCCGCGACACCTGGCGGCCGGCCCCGGGCACGGACCTGACCGACGGCCGGGGCCTGCACGACCTGCTGTTCACCGGCGGCGACCTGGCCCGCCCCCGAGGCTGGTGCGCGGGGGCGACCGGGATCGTCGTGCGGCACGTGCTGGAGGCCGTGGAGGCCCGCGTCGGACGGGTGGGGCCGGGCGAGGCCGTCCGGGTGCTGGACTACGGCGCGGGGACCGGCCTGGCGTCCATCGAGCTGGTCAAGGCGTGCGCCGAGCGGGACGTCGCGGGCCGGCTGGCCGAGCGCGGCGCCTCGTTCGAGCTGCATCTCGTCGACATCCCGGGAAGCTGGTTCGCCCAGGGGTACGCGCTGCTGCGCGACCTCTCCTGGACGCGGTTCCACGCGCTGCGCGGCGCCGACGGCCGGTTCCGCCCGCTGCTCGACGTCACCGGCGGCCTGCGGATGGACGCCGTGCTGGCGAACATGGTCTTCCACCTGCTCGACGGCAAGGCGATGCGGAAGGCCGCGCCCTCGATCGCCGGGGTGCTGCGGCCGGGCGGCGTGCTCGCGTTCAGCGCGCCCGACCTCGCCGCGCCGACCGGCAGCTCCCTGCTGTTCCACGACGCCAACCGCCTGATGCGCCGGTACTGGCTCGCGGCCCTCGACGGCGCGCGCACGGGCGGCCTCGCCCCCGTGCTGCGGGAGGCGGCGGCGAGCGCCCGCGAGGTGTCGCGCTCCAGCGCCCAGCGGCGCGCGGACCGCCGCATCCTGCCGACGCCCCGGCACATCGACGCGGTCGCCGCCGAGTTGGCCCCGTATTTCTCCGGGACCGCCGAACGGCGCACCTACGAGATTTTGGCCGAGGAATGCCTGATGACCGCGCTCGTCCCGGCCAACCAGCAGGAGTTCCTGGCGGAGATCCCCGACCGGGATCTGCGCGAGGGGGTGATCCGCCATCTCCTGCTCGACCGGGTGCTGCCCGAACTGATGGACGGCCCCGCCGGAACGGCGCGCGGGCTCAACCTGGAATGGAAGCTCGGCCGGTTCACGCGGACGGCCCGTAGCACACCCACCGGCGAGTGACCATCCCCGCTAATCGCGGATTGTTGCCGAAATCGGCGTCCGGCAGAGTGGCTCCCAAGGCGAACAGGCATTTGAGGGGCCTCGGTAAGGAGAATTCCATGGCCGCAGAATCCGAGGTGCGCGACTATCCGTTCATCGGCGAGGCGACCGGCGTCGAGGTGGACCCGCTCTACGCCGAACTGCGCCGCGAGGAGCCGGTGTCGCGCATCCGGCTGCCCTACGGCGGCGAGGGCTGGCTCGTCACCCGCTACGAGGACACCAAGCAGGTGTTCGCGGACCCGAGGTTCAGCCGCGCCGCGACCGTGGGCCGCGAGGACGTGCCGCGGACCACGCCGGAACCGGCGGGCGGCGGCTTCCTGCTGAGCATGGACCCGCCGGAGCACAGCAGGGTGCGCAGGCTGGTCGCCAAGGCGTTCACCCACCGCAGGGTCGAGCGGCTGCGGCCGCGCGTCCAGGAGATCGTGGACGCGCGGCTGACCGCGATCGAGCGCTCCGGCCCGCCCGCCGACCTGGTGAGCCGCCTCGCGCTGCCGCTGCCGATCACCGTGATCTGCGAGATGCTCGGCGTCCCACCTCAGGACCAGGACCGGTTCCGCGACTTCTCCGACGCGATCCTGTCCACCACCGCCTACACGCGCGACGAGATCCTCGCCGTGCGCGACGCCCTGCTGACCTACCTCGCCGACATGGTCCGGCGGCGCCGCGAACACCCCGCCGACGACCTGCTCGGCGCCTTGGTGGCGGCCCGCGACGACGAGGACCGGCTGAGCGAGGAGGAGCTGGTCAACCTCGGCGTGGGGCTGCTGATCGCGGGCCACGGGACGACGGCCAACCAGATCTCCAACTTCACCTACGTGCTGCTCACCCGTCCGGGCAGTTGGGAGCTGCTGCGCGACAAGCCCGACCTGGTGCCCGGCGCGATCGAGGAGCTGCTGCGCTACGTCGAGTTCGGCACGGGCGGCTCGTTCGCCCGGATCGCCACCGAGGACGTCGAGGTCGGCGGCGTCCTGGTGCGGGCAGGGGAGGCGGTGTTCGTCAACGCCCAGGCCGCCAACCGGGACGGAACGGTCTTCGAGGACCCCGACGAGGTGGACCTCACCCGGGGGCGCAACCCGCACCTGACGTTCGGGCACGGCCTGCACCACTGCCTCGGCGCGCAGCTGGCCCGGCTGATCCTCCAGGTCGCGATCGGCTCGCTGCTGCGGCGCTTCCCGGCGCTGCGGCTGGCGGTCCCGGCCGAGGACGTGCCGTGGAAGACCGGCCTGCTGGTGCGCGGGCCGAACGCCCTCCCGGTGAGCTGGTGAGGGGGCGGCCATGGACGACGAGCAGTGGCGGGTGCAGGTCGACCGGCGCACGTGCATCGGCTCGGGGCTGTGCACCGCGATCGCCGAGGGGCACTTCACGCTGGACGAGGGGCGCTCCCGGCCGACGGCCGAGGTCATCGCCCCCGAGGAGGCCGTCCTCGACGCCGCCGAGTTCTGCCCGGTCGAGGCGATCCTCGTCCGTGCGGCGGGCACCCGGACCGTCCTCGCCCCCCAGCCGTGACGCGCCAGGAAAGGAGTCCCGATGCCCGCTGACGAACGCGTCCTCACCCCCCGGGAGTCGATGATCGTGGCGTCCGGGGCCAGCCCGGCGTTCATCACGGTCACGGCCGAGGGCTATCTCGACGCCGGCGCGCTGGACCGCGCGATGGGGCTGCTCGCGCGGGCCCATCCGATCCTGCGGACGGAGATCGTCCGGACCGGCGGCGAGCGGTTCGTGCTCCGCGTCGCCGCCGGGCGGCCGCCGCTCGTGCTCCACGAGGACGGCACGACGTTCACCGACGTGGTCACCGCGCCCTGGCGGGTGGGCGAGCGGGCGGCGCGGCTCGTCGTCCTCCGTGAGGGGCGGCGCTGCACGATCGTCCTGGCGGTCCACCACGCGGTCGCGGACGGACGGCTGATCACCGCGCTTCTCCAGCGGCTCGTCGAGCACTACGACGCGCTGGTCTCCGGCGTCCCGGTGCCCGCCGCCGACCGGGACGAACTGGACCCGCCGCTCGAAGAGGTCCTGCGCCGTGAGGGCCCGCCGGACCCCGCTCCCCCGCCGCTGCCCGCGCCGCCGCCGGAGGTGGCCACGCTGGCGCCGCGCACCGTCCAGCCGAACGGACCGGCGAGCTTCGGCTTCACCAACCTGCGGTTCGACCCGGAGGCCACGGCCCGGTTCGTCGCCGCCGCCAAACAGCACGGGCTGTCGGTCAGCAGCCTGGCCGCGGGCGCCATGGCGACCTCGCTGCGGACCCTGCACGAGACCGGGGGGCCGCTGACGCTGGCGCTGTGCCTCCAGGTGGACCTGCGCGCCCGGATGTCGCCGCCGATCCCGCCGGAGGCGGCCATGAGCGCGGTCGGCAGCGTGATCATCAACCTGCCGGTGGCCCGGGAGGCGACCCCGGTCGAGGTGGGCCTCCGGGTGGACGGCGAGATGGAGGCCGCCGCCGACCGCGCGCTCCACCAGGCGCGGCTGCTCGCCGCCGGGACCCTCGACCTGTCCGGCACCCAGGAGATCTCGGTGAGCATCTCCAACCTCGGCCGGCTGTCCTTCCCCGCGACCGCGGGCGGCCTCCGGTTCGAGGCGATCCGCTCCGTCGCCACCATGCCCTTCATGCGCGTCCCCGCCCTGGTCTCCAACACCGTGAACGGCTCGCTGAACCTGGACCTCATCTACAACCGCGCGTTTCTGGCCGACGAGCCGGCGCGGCACCTGACCCGGGAGCTCCGGAACCGCATGGCGGCTCCCGCCGGGACGGGCGCGCGCTCCCCCGTCTGAGCCGTCCCCTTCCCTACCGCCGGGAGGCATCTATGCAAGTCACAACGGAACAGGCCGAACTTCTCATTCTCGCCGCCGGTGGACGCGAAGCCGAGCTGCTCGCCGCCATCGAGGACGTCGGGGCGAAGGCCGTCAGCTCCCTCGCCGTGGAAGAGCTGGTGTTCCGCTGCCGGCTGCCGTCGAACAAGACCCACGTCCACATCCAGCTCGACCTGCTCCACGGCGGCGAGCGGTTCACCCACACGGTCGGGGTGCGGGCCGGTGAGCCGGTCACGCTGCACGAGGGCGAGCTGGACACCGCCGTCTACCTGCTGGAGTTCGAGCTGGCGGAGCTGGTCCGCGGCCTGTACGGCCCGCTGCGGGAGCGGCGCGCGGGCACGCACCGCAGCAGGCTGCTGGTGGAGCGGCCCACGGCGAAGGCGCTGTACGACGGGCCGCTGCGCGGGGACTGGTACTCGGTCGGACGCGCGGTCGACACGGTGCTCAGCGGCTGCTCCGCCGGGCCGTCCGACCTCGGCGAGCTGTCGGTGCGGCACGGCACCGACAAGTGGGGCACCTGGCACTGGTACACCCCGCACTACGAGCGGCACCTGCGGGCCCTGCGCGGCGAGCCGGTGCGGCTCCTGGAGATCGGGATCGGCGGGTACGACGACCCGGACCTCGGCGGCTGGTCGCTGAAGATGTGGAAGTCCTACTTCCCGCGCGGCCTCATGACCGGGCTGGACGTCCACGCCAAGCACGGCCTGGACGAGCCCCGCCTGCGCACCGTGAAGGGCGACCAGAACGACCCGGACTTCCTGCGGGCCTTCGGCGAGGAGCACGGGCCGTTCGACGTCATCGTGGACGACGGGAGCCACGTCAACGAGCACATCCGCACCTCGTTCGAGGCGCTGTTCTCCTACGTCCGGCCGGGCGGCTTCTACATCATCGAGGACATCTGGACCGCCTACTGCGCGAAGTTCGGCGGCGACGAGGGCCCCGTCTCCCCGCCGACCACCTCGATCGGGATGCTCCAGGCGCTCCTCGACAAGCTGCACTACCAGGAGCGGGCCGGGGACGAGGGCGACGACATCGCCCGGAGCGTGGTGGGCGTGCACGTCTACCACAACATCGCGTTCATCGAGAAGGGCCACAACGCCGAGGGCGGCATCGCGCCCGCGGTCGGGCGGCTCTTCGAGTCCTCGCCGTCCACGCCGCGATGATGAAGATAGAGCCGATGTCCGTCCTGGACGCCTACCGCATCACCCCGACGCACCACGAGGACCGGCGCGGCAGCTTCTACGAGTCGTGGCGGTTCGAGGAGCTGGCCGCCCACCTCGGCCATCCGTTCGTGGTGCGGCAGGCCAACTTCTCGGCGTCCAGGCGCAACACGCTGCGGGGCATCCACGGGACCACCAGCCCGCCGGGGCAGGCGAAGCTGGTGACCTGCGTCCGGGGGGCCGCGCTCGACGTCGTGGTGGACCTGCGGGTGGGGTCGCCGACCTTCGGGCGGTTCGACATCACCCCGCAGGAGGCCGACTCCGGCGTCGCCGTCTGCCTGGCGGACGGCCTCGGCCACGGGTTCCTCGCCCTGACCGACGACACCTGCATGAACTACCTGTGCGACACCGAGTACATCCACGGGACGATGCTCGACATCCAGGCGCTGGACCCGGAGCTCGGCATCCCGTGGAACCTGGACGGCGAGCCGATCCGGTCGGACAAGGACACGGCGGCGCCGACGCTCGCCGAGGCGGCGGCGGCCGGACTGCTGCCCCGCTACCGGCCGGGCGGCACCCTACCCGGAGAGGGGGAGGCTCATGGCGGAGGGACGCGGCCCGGTCCGGTTCGGGGTGATCGGCTGCGCTGACATCGCGCTGCGGCGGACCCTGCCCGCGATGCGGGCGGACGCCGGCGTCGAGGTGCGCGCCATCGCGAGCCGCGACCTCGCGAAGGCCGAGCGGTCCGCCGCCGCCTTCGGCGTCGGCGCGGCGCTGGGCGGCTACGCGGAGCTGCTCGAACGCGACGACGTGGACGCCGTCTACATCCCGCTCCCGGCCGCGCTGCACGCCGAGTGGGTCGAGCGGGCGCTGCTGGCGGGCAAGCACGTCCTCGTCGAGAAGCCGTTCACCACCGAGGGACGGGACACCGCGCGGCTCATCGCCCTGGCGCGCGAGCGCGGGCGCCTGCTGCTGGAGAACATGATGTTCCTGCACCACCCGCAGCACGCCCGCGTGGACGGGCTGGTCGCGGACGGGGCGATCGGCGAGGTCCGGGCGCTCGCGGCCGCCTTCACCATCCCCCCGAAGCCGCGCGGCGACATCCGCTACCGGCCCGACGTCGGCGGCGGCGCGCTGGTGGACATCGGCGTCTACCCGGTCGCCGCCGCGCTCCGGTTCCTCGGGCCGCGCCTCCGCCTGGTCGGCGCGGTGCTCCGCGTCGACCGGGCGGGCGGGGCCGTGGTGGGCGGCAGCGCCCTGCTCTCCGACCCGCGGGGGGTGACCGCCCAGCTCACCTTCGGCATGGAGCACTCCTACCACTCCGGTTACGAGCTGCGGGGCAGCTCCGGCAGGCTCGTGCTGGAGCGCGTGTTCACGCCGCCGCCCGCCTACGGCCCGGTCGTCCGGATCGAGCGCCAGGACCACCGGGAGGAGATCGTCCTGCCACCGGCGGACCAGTTCGCGAACGTCGTCGGCCTCTTCGCCGCCGCCGTGCGGGAGGGCGGCGACCTGACGGCCTGGCACGAGGAGTCGCTGCGCCGGGCGGAGCTGCTCGACGACATCCGCGACAAGGCGGAGTACGCCCGGGTCCAGCAGGTCTGAACGCGGCACCGCCCGGGGGGAGGGGCGGTGCCGCGTGGTCAGGCGGCGCCGTCGCGCACGGCCGTCACCACGAGCGTGGTGAAGTGGTTGGTGAAGCCGCCGCCCGCCGCGTCGATGGCCGCGCCGACGCCCGCGAGCACCTGGTCCAGGACGTCCTTCGGGAGCCGGGTGTGCAGGCCGGTCGTCGGGAGCTGGTCCAGCCACTCGTCGCGGGTGTAGGTCTGCTCCCAGGTGAAGGTCCACCGCTCCGCGTCGCCGAACGCGCCCGCCTGCCGGATGCCGTCGGCGGCCTTGTCGCCCAGCACCGCGTACCCGCCGGTGTCGGACGGCGCGGCCAGGCGGGCGGCGGGCGAGTCGGGCATGACCCGGCGGTAGACCTCGGCGAACGCCTCACCGAGGTCGGAGGGCACCCGGGCGGCGTTCCAGAACACCGCCAGCCGTCCGCCGGGGCGCAGCGCCTCGGCGGCCCTGGCCGCACCGGCGACCGGATCGACCCAGTGCCACGTCTGCCCGGAGACGATCGCGTCGAAGGTCCGGCCCCGGGGGTCCCACTCCTCGAACGTCGCGGTCTCGACCTCGAACCCGGTGCCCCGCGCGAAGTCGGCCATGCGCTCGTCCGGCTCGACCCCGAGCACCGTGCACCCGGCCTCCCGGAACTGCCGGGCGGCGATGCCGGTGCCGATTCCCACATCGAGCAGGCTCCGCCCGGGAACGGCGTCTACGATCGCCGCCACCATCGCGTCGGGGTAGCGGGGCCGCGTCCGGTCGTACCGCTCGGCGTCCACACCGAACGACTCCGCCGCCCGCTTGGCCTCCGCGGGCGTGAAAACGGAGGCGGGCGTGTTCTCCGGCCGTTGAGTGGTCATGCGCCCACTCTAGGAGGGCATTCGCCCACTCGTCAATCGGCTAGCACCCGCGCCGGGGCCCGCCTACCCCCCAAAACTCCCGATTGCTCCCGGTCACGCCATCGGACAACGTCGATTCATGCGCATCCTTCTCCTGCCGTTCTCGGCGCCCTCGCACTACATGCCGATGGTGCCGCTGATCTGGGCCTTCCGCGCGGCGGGCCACACCGTCCGGGTGGCGGCGCAGCCGTCCATCGCGGCGGCCGTCGTCGGGTCCGGCCTGCCGGTCGTGCCGGTCGCCGCGTCCTACGACATGGCGGCCGAGGTCCGCCGGAACCGCCGGCTCCTGGACGAGGCGGGCAGCGACCCGATGGCGATGTTCCGCGCGATGACCGAGTCGCACACCGCGCTGGCCCGCGCGGTCGCGGCCGACGCCGTCCCGCTCGCCCGCGACTGGCGCCCCGACCTGGTCGTCGGCGATCCGCTGATGCTCGCCGCCCCGATCGTCGCCGCTCAGGCCGGGGCGCCGCTGGTGACGCAGCTGTGGGGAGCCGACATCATGCGGATGTTCGGCTACCCCGGCGCGGGCCAGCCGGTGGACGACTGGCCCGAGTCGCTGCGGGCCCTCCACGCGGAGTACGGGTGCGACCCGAAGCCGGAGAGCGCCGCCGCCACGCTCGACGCGTGCACGCCGCGTTTGCAGGTCGGCGAGATCCCCTCCCGGGTGCCGATGCGGTTCATCCCCTACAACGGCGCGAACGCCATCCCGCCGGACCTGGTGCGCCCGCCCCGGAAACGGCGGGTCCTGGTCACCTGGGGGTCGATGCTGGTCCGCCGGGAGGGCATCGGGAGCTTCCCGCTGACCGACGTGATGGACTCCCTCGCGGACTTCGACGTGGAGGTCGTCCTCACCGTGGCGGGCCGGGACCGCGAGTTCACCGAGAGCCTGCCGTCCACGGTCAGGGTCGTGGAGAGCGTCCCGCTGAACGAGATCCTGCCGACCTGCCACGCGATCGTGCACCACGGCGGCAGCGGCTCGATGATGACGGCGGCCCACCACGGCGTCCCGCAGGTGTCCCTCACCGCGACCCCCGACGTGATCGCCTACTGCGACCGGATGGCCGCCACCGGATCGGGCACCAACATCCCCGTCGCGACCGCGACCCCGGGCCTCGTCCGGTCGGCGATCACGGACGCCCTGACCAGCGACAAGATGCGCGAGGCCGCCGGAGAACTCCAGGCCGAGATGGCAGCCCAACCCACCCCGGCCGAGGTGGTCGATCGCCTACCCGAACTCCTTCAGGGCTCCTAGCCGAGGTCCAGCTCACCACGCCGGATACGCGCGACCAGCCCACCGAACTCCCCCGCCCCGAACGCAAGCCGAGGCCCCTCCGGGTCCTTCGAGTCCCTCACCCCGATCAGCCCGTCCAGCCGCGCCGCTTCCACGCACGCATCGTCGTTCATTCCGCCGCTGAAGGAACTCTTTCGCCATTCGTCCTTGTGATCCCTGATCTTGACAGGCTCGTCCAGCCGCGCCAGCTCCACGCATGCATCGTCGTTACCGCCACCAGTGTAGGAACTCTTACGCCACTTGATCACCGGTAGGTCTCCATCGTCCGCTCGATCAGTTTCCTTGAAGCGTCCCTTGAAAGGGCAAGCGCCCCGATCTGCTCGAACCGTATCCCGATGGTGGTGACCTCGTCACCCCCCTCGATCAAGCGACCGCCGATCTGTGCTCCGACGTAGGCCACCTCCCTAGATTTGATCTTGAGAATCTGGAGCGAGCCGTCATGCCCGGGGTGCCAGCCCACGGCCCGCCCGACGATACGGATCGAGTTGCGCGGGTCCTCCCCCATCTTGAGGAGGTGCGCAAGCTGCTCACGCATAACCGTGCGGTCGCCCACCCGGCACTCCAGCACCTCTTGATCCAGCAGAACCCACAGATAGGGCGGCTCCGGCCGCGCGAGCACCTCCTGCCGCTTCATACGCTCCTTGGTTTTCGCCTCCGCCTCCCGCATGCGTCCAGCAGTCCGCAGAAGGGCATGCGCATACGCCTCGGTCTGCGTCAGAAGCGGAATCGTCTTCCCGTGATAGATCTTGATGATCTCGGCGGCCCGCTCGTACTGGATGTACTGCTTGAACCAGTCGGGGTCGTGGCCGGTGCGGGCGTAGTACAGGAGGCGCTGGAAGTGGCCGCCGGTGTCCCATGCCTTGTCCAGTAGCGCCATATGTTCGTCACCGGGGCGGAAGCGTCCGGCCTCCCAGTTCGAAACGGTCGCGCGCGTGACGCGGACGATCAATGCCGTCTGGGCCAGCGAGAGGCCGCGCTGGGTGCGGTGAAACCACAGGTCGAAGGCCAGCCAGGCCCAGTGGGACGAGTTCGGGTCGATCGTTTCGCGGACGCTCATCTGTGACTCCCATGTATTGATTTATTGGCGATCCATCGCACATTAACTCTCCGGGGTCGAGTCTGTACGCCAGTTCCTCGAACAGGACGGCGGAGATGAATGATCAATCTGGGACTCTCCTATCCCGCAAATCGGGCGAAATTCGGATGACTCTACTCGGGGTGGGATCCTCAGTCTCACTTGTGCGTGAACTGGTTCGATATGCGCTCACGAACTGGGATTACCCCCGGGCGGCGATCGACGATTCGGTGCTCGTGGCGAGCGAGATCGTGACCAATGCGGTGCGGGCGGCGCGGGGCCGTCCGATCCGGGTCCGGATCGCCGTCCAGGATGGGGCGCCGCTTCTGGAGTGCTGGGATCCCGATCCCGAACTCCCCCGCCCGCGAGAGGCGGGACCGGACGCGATGGACGGGCGCGGTCTCGCGATTATCAGCGCCTATGCCAAGGACGCGGGTGTCCGCCCGTCCGCCACCGGCGTGGGAAAGGTCTTCTGGGCGCTCATGCCCCTGTAACCCGTCCCATCAACCCAACGACCCTAGGTAGCGATATGCCCCCAGCCATCATGTTCGCCTTGCAGGGCGTCCTCGTTTTCCATGTGGACGCGCGCCGCCGGAGCCTCGCCAAGGTGGTGAGCCGGCTCGATCTCCTGAAGGAGGGCGGGCGGCGGACGTTCCTCGGCCCGCGTCCGTCCGGGCGTCCGGAGACCCCCTCGCGCGCGTTCCAGCGGCTCGGCGGCGAGGAGCTGCGGCGCTGCCCCGGCGGCGCCGAACTGGTCATCGCCCTGTGCGGGCAGGGCTACCGGCTCGCGCTGGTGGCCGAGGAGCCCGCCCCGGAGGCGGCGGCCGCGCTCCGGTTCCTCGGCCTGGACGACGCGTTCGACCTGATCCTCACCGCCGACGATGTCCCGGAGGGGCGGCCCTCCCCGGTGGCCCACCGGGCCGCCGCGCGGCTGCTCGCCCACCATCCCCGGGCGTGCGTCGCCGTCGAGAACACGCCCGCCGGGGTGGCGGCGGCGAAGGCGGCGGGCATGCGCTGCGTCGCGGTGGCCTCCACGCATGGCGAGGCCGATCTCGGGCAGGCGGACATGGTCGTCGGTGATGTCTCCGATCTGTTGCCGTCGTCGTTCGTCCGCCTGATCGGTCGAGCGTGAGCCCGTAGGGCGATCGCACTTTGGGAGTTGGCCATTCCGGGTTCGCCCAGGGCACGCAGGTGGGGTGGGGTTAGCCCCACCCCCGGCCCGGGGGTTGGGCTCCCGGCGGCGGGTGGTTGGGCCCAATGTGCGGGAGTCCTCCGGGCGACAGGGTTGTTGTGGTTGGAGAACCCGGCACGGAGGACGGCATGGCTAACGGTGTGATTCGCGGGGGACGGACATGGCGGTCGGCGCGGCCTCTGATGACGGAGGTGGCGCTGCTGCTCGGTCTGTTCGCGTTCTACAAGTACGGGCGGACTCTCGTGGAGCACGGCCCGGGTGAGGCGCTCTCCAACGCGCACCGGCTGTGGGGGTTCGAGCGCTCGTGGCTGCCGAATGAGGTGTCGTTGCAGCATTGGGCGCTGGAATGGGACCACACCGCGTTCCTCTCGAACCTGTATTACGTGTCGGTGCATTTCCCCGGTACGGCGCTGCTGCTGGTGTGGGTGTACGCGCGGCACCGGGATTCCTACCGCCGGGTCCGCAACGAACTGGTCGTGCTGACGGGGGCGGGCCTGGTCGTGCATCTGCTGTTCCCGCTGGCGCCGCCGAGGCTGGCCGGTGTCGGCGCGGTGGACACGATGCTGACCGTGGGGCCGTCGGCGTATCCGGCGGCGGCCGACGGGATCGCCAACCAGTACGCGGCCATGCCGTCGCTGCACATCGGGTGGGCGCTGCTGGTCGCGATCACGGTGGTGCGGGTGTCCGCGAGCAGGTGGCGGTGGGTCGTGGCGCTGCACGCGCCGATCACGGTGTTCGTGGTCGTGGTGACCGCGAACCACTACTGGACGGACGGCCTGGTCGCGGCGCTGCTGCTGGCCGGGGCGACGCTCGTGGTCAAATGGCTGCATGATTCCGCTGCACACCAGTGGCGAGGAGCGCTCGGCGTCCGTGGCGCTGCTGCCGGTCGGGAGCCACGAGCAGCACGGGCCCTATCTGCCGCTGGCGACGGACACGGTGATCGCCTGCCTGGTCGCGGCGGAGATCGCGCGGTCCCATGCGGTGCGGACGCTGCCGCCGGTGACGATCTCGTGCTCGCAGGAGCACGCGGGCTGGCCGGGGACCGTGAGCGTCTCGGCGGCGACGCTGATCTCGATCGTGCGGGACGTGGCCGACTCGCTGCGTAGCGCCGGGGTGCCGAAGCTGGTGCTGGTGAACGGGCACGGCGGCAACTACGTGCTGGGGAACGTCGTCCAGGAGGCGGGCGGCGACATGGCGCTCTTCCCCGTCGCGGACGACTGGGAGGAGGCGCGCCGGGCGGCGGGGCTCGCGACCACCGGCGACAGCGACATGCACGCCGGGGAGCTGGAGACCTCGATCCTGCTGCACGCGCGCCCCGACCTCGTCCGCGAGGGGTACGAGAACGGCGACCACCTGGCCGACGACCGGCGGCACCTGCTCACGGCGGGGATGGCGCCCTACACCGCCTCGGGGGTGGTGGGGCGGCCGTCACTGGCCTCGGCCCGCAAGGGCCGGGACGTCCTCGCGCACCTGGTCGGGTCGTTCGGGCGGTGCCTGGCGGTCCTGGAGCAGTAGCGCGAGGGCGCCGGGCAGGCTCGCGACGAACGCGAGCACCCCGTAGACGACGGCGACGGTCAGGCCCCGCTCGGCGCCGAGCCCGGCCGCGCCGAACGCCAGCGACAGCACGGCCTCGCGCGGGCCCCACCCGCCGATGTTGATCGGCAGCGCCATGACCAGCAGCGCGAGCAGGACGAGCGGGACGAGGTCGGCCGGCGGGGCGGTCGCACCGGCGAGGCGGGCGGCGACGAGGAACAGCGTCACGTGCCCGGCGAGGGCCCCGGCGGACAGGGCGGTGACGAGCGGCCAGGCGTCCAGGACGGGGCGGACGTCGAACGACCGGCGGCGCGCGACCACCAGCACCCCCGCGAGCACGCCCAGCGCCGCGAGCCCGGGAACGACGGCGGGGCCGAGCGCCGGGAGCAGGGACGGGCGCGCGAGCAGCACCGCCGCGCCCGCCGTGAGCAGCACGGCCTGCCCGGCGGCCCGTTCGAGGACGACGGCCCGGACGCCGCCCGCCACGTCCCGCTCCCGGTGCCCGTGGCTGACCGCGCGGTGCACGTCGCCGAGGACGCCCGCCGGGAGCACGGCGTTGAGGAACTGCGAGCGGTAGTAGTCGGCGACGGCCCGGCGCAGCGGCAGGTGGAGGCCGAGGCGGCGGGCGACGGCGCGCCAGCGGGCGGCGCTGAGCACGGTGGTCGCGAGGCCGATGCCGAGCGCGAGGGCGATCGAGGGCGCGTCGACGGCGCGCAGCGCGGCCGTGAACGCGCTCGTGCTGTGCCACCACAGCAGCGCGGCGAGGATGCCGAGCCCGGCGAGCGGCCGGAGCCCCCGTGCCATGTACCGCCGGCTCATGCGGCGCCCCCTGGAACGGCCAGGATGTCGGCGTGCTCGATCTCGGCGTCGAAGCCGTCGGCGAGGCGGCGGGCGAGGTATCCGGCGGCGGCCGGGGCGAGGTCCGGGCGCTGCTCGACGGCGGCGCCGACCCAGCCGCGCAGCCACTCGGCGGCCAGCAGGGCGTGCGCGGGGCCGAGGATCCAGGGGCTCGGACGGGTCCGGACGACGGCGTGGCGCCGGCCGAACACCTCGATCGCGGCGGCGACCGCGCCGGGGCCGAGCAGCCCGCCGCGCCGCTGGTGGTCGTCGAACGCGGCGCCGAGGTCGGCGTCGAGCGGGTCGGGCGGCGTCAGCCGGACGCGGCCGACGACCGACAGCGTCAGCAGCGCGGGGATCCCGGCGGCGGTGACGGCGGCGGCGAGGCCGTCCAGTTCGGCGAAGGTGAGGATGTCCAGCAGCGCGGACGCCGTGACCAGCGACGCGCCCTCCAGATCGACCGTGCCCAGGTCGCCGACGTGCGTCTGGAAGGGGGCGGGCGCGTGCGCGTGGGCGAGCAGGCCCGGGTCGGAGTCGCACAGGATCCAGTGCTGCGGGACGGGCAGGCGCGGCGCCAGCCAGCGGGCCATGGAGCCGGTGCCGGAGCCCACGTCCCAGATCACGAGGGGGCCGGGTCGGAGCGCGGCGCGGAGCGGGGGCAGCAGGTCGGTGGCGCGGGCGGCGGCGTCGGCCGGTTCGCGCAGCGTGAGCCAGGAGGCCGTGAACCCGGTCACCGCGCGTCCTCCTGGAGCGAGTCCAGGACGGCGGCCATGGCCCGGGACGTCTCGTCCCAGCCGGGGAGGGCGCCGCGCCGGAGGCGGGCGGAGGCGCGCAGGCGCGACCGCAGCGCGGGTTCGACCAGCCAGCGCCGGAGGGCGGCGGCGAGCGCCCCGGGGTCGTCGGGCGGGACGAGGAGGCCGGGCACCCCGCCCTCGGGGTCGCGCCCCAGGGTGTCGGGGACGGCGCCCGCCGCCGTGGCGAGGACGGGCACGCCGCGCGCGAGCGCCTCCGCCACGACCATGCCGTAGGTCTCGGCGCGGGAGGGCAGCACGGCGAGGTCCGCGCCCGCGTAGGCGGCGTCGAGCGCCGCGCCGGTCCGCGGGCCCTCCAGGTGGACGCGGTCGGCGAGGCCGTGCCGCCCGATGTCGCGGCGCAGGCGGGCGACGTGGCCGGGGTCGTGGTCGAGGGGCCCGACCAGCGCGCAGGTCCAGGGCAGGTGCGCGACGGCGGCGAGGGCCTCGACCAGCAGGTCGTGGCCCTTGCGCGGGGTCAGCGAGGCCACGCACAGCAGGCGTGACGCGCCGTCGCCGCCGGGCGCGAGCGGCGCCGGGTCGGTCCCCGGCGGGACGGCGTGGACGCGCCCCGGCTCCAGGCCGTGGTGGTCGACCAGCCGCCGCCGCGCCCACGGGCTCGTGGCCACGACGGCGCGCGCGGCGCGCAGGACGGCGCGCTCGCGCGTGTCCAGGTCGGCGGCGACGTGCGGGGGCAGGCCCGTCTCGTCCGCCAGGGGCAGGTGCACGAGGACCGCCAGCCGCAGCCGGTCCGCGTGCGGGACGACGACCTCCGGGACGCCGCAGGCGACCAGGCCGTCCAGCAGGACGACCGCGCCGTCGGGCAGGGCGGCGAGGTCGCGGGCGAGGCCCTGGCGGGACGCGGCGTCCGGCCGGGGCCACGTCCCCGGCACGCGCAGCTCCCCGGCGGACTCCCCGAGCCCCGCGCGCAGGCGGCGGTCGTAGACGTTGCCGCCGCTCGGCGCGTCCACGTCCCCGGGGACGACGATCACAGCGCGCATTCGTAGCTCGCCCAGGCGACATGGGACTCGCGGAACGTCACGGTGATCCCCGCCAGGCCGCGCGCCCCCTCGCCGAGGGCGCCGTCGCGGACGCGGTCCGCGAGCCGGTCCGCGACGACCTTGGCGAGGTACTCCGTCGAGGTGTTGACCCCGGCGAACTCGGGCAGCTCGTCGAGGTTGCGGTAGTTCAGCGCGGCGAGCACGCCGTTCAGCTCGCGGGTGGCGAGGCCGATGTCCACGACGAGGTTGTCGGCGTCCAGCTCCGCGCGGCGGAACGCCGCGTCCACCACGTAGGTGGCGCCGTGCAGGCGCCGCGCGGGCCCGAACACCTCGCCCCGGAAACTGTGCGCGATCATGACGTGGTCGCGGACGGTGACGGCGAACACGGGGCCTCCTCGTGGTGGTGCACTAGTAGATGATGCGGTGGCAGAGGGCGGGCAGGCCGCCGCCCGCCAGCCGGGGCATGGTCTCCGGCAGGTCGTCGAACGGGCTCTCCCCGGTGATCAGCGCGTCGAACGCGGGGTCGGCGAGCAGGCGGAGCGCGAGCGCGATCCGGTCGGCGAAGGTCCGGCTCCCCCGGCGCGGGCCGATCGTGCCGACCTGGCTGCCCCGGACGGCGAGGCGGCGGGAGTGGAAGTGCTCGCCGAGCGGGACGGCGACGCGCCGGTCCCCGTACCAGCTCAGCTCGATCACCTCGCCGCCGGGCGCGAGCAGGTCGAGCGAGCGGGCGAGGCCCGCCTCCGTGGCGCTGGCGTGGAACACCAGGTCGCAGCCCGCCTCGGCATCCTCGGGCGCCGCGAAGCCCACGCCGAGGGCCGCGGCGACGGCGGCGCGGGACGGGTCGGTGTCCACGAGCCGCACCGACGCCCCGGGCAGCCCGGCGAGCACCCCCGCGACCGCGCAGCCGACCATCCCGCCGCCGACGACCGCGATCCGGTCGCCGACCAGGGGCGCCGCGTCCCACAGGGCGTTCACGGCGGTCTCGACCGTCCCGGCGAGCACGGCGCGTGCGGGCGGCACGTCGTCCGGGACGGGGGTGACCGCCGACGCGGGCACGACGTAGCGGGTCTGGTGCGGATAGAGGCAGAACACCGGGCGGCCGAGCAGCGCGGGCGGCCCGTGCTCGACCTCGCCCACGTTCAGGTAGCCGTACTTGACCGGGCCCGGGAACGCGCCCTCCTGGAACGGCGCCCGCATGACCTCGTGCTGGTTCGCGGGCACGCGGCCGTGGAACACCAGCGCCTCGGTGCCCCGGCTGACGCCGGAGAACAGCGTCCTGACCAGGACGTCGTCCGGCCCGGGGTCGTCCAGGGTCTCGGCGCGGATCCCGCCGTCACCGGGCGATCGGATCCAGTACGCGCGTGCGTCGCGGTTCATGCGTCCTCCTTCCGGAGCGCCGCCCGGGCCGCCGGACGAACAGCCACCGGACATCGCGGCCGAACGACCATGTGAGCAGGCCCAGCGCCACCGCCACCAGCACCTCGGCGTGCGGGACGATCCCGGCGGCGGCCACCACGAGCGCCACGCCCTGGAGCGCCGCGACGGCCTTGCGCGCGGGGCTCGGCGGGAGCGCCGCCCGCAGCCAGGGCAGCGCGAGCGCCGCGGCGCCGAACGCGTACCGCATCGCGCCGATCGCCAGTGCCCACGCCCCCGCCGACTCCGCGACCCGCACCGACAGGACGAGGATCAGGAACGCGTCGACCTCCATGTCGAACCGGGCGCCGAGCGCGGAGGCGGTGCCGGTGCGGCGGGCGACGCGGCCGTCCACCCCGTCCAGGACGAGCGCCAGGGCCGACAGCGCGACGAGCGCCGCGACCCCGCCGCCCTCCCCCGCCAGGTGCGCGGCGACCAGCGCCGCCACTCCCCCGGCCAGGACGGTGCGGACGAGCGTCACGCGGTCGGCGGGGCCGAGTGCGCGCCGCGCGCGGAACGCCGCCGCCAGCACGGCCCACGACCCGGCCGCGCAGCCGATCCCGGCCGCCCAGCCGACCGGGCCGGGCCGCAGGGTCGCCAGCAGCCCGACCTGCGCCGCGGCGGCCGCCGCGAGGTCGCGCCCGCGCGTCATCCGCGTCATCCGCGTCATCCGCGTCATCCGCGCGCCTCGTCGAGCCGTTCCTCGTCGAGTTGGGGGAGGTCGTGGCCGAGCCGGTCGCGCTTGGCGGTCAGGTAGCGCACGTTGTCGTCGCTGACCGGGACGAGCAGCGGCAACCGCGCCGCCACCGCGATCCCGTAGGACTCCAGCGCCGCGACCTTGGCCGGGTTGTTGGACAGCAGCCGCACCGACCCGACCCGGAGGTGGCGCAGCACCCGCGCGGCGGCGCCGTAGTCGCGCACGTCCACGGGCAGGCCGATCGCGGTGGCGGAGTCGACGGTGTCGAGCCCGTGGTCGTCCTGGAGGACGTGCGTGCGGACCTTCGCGACCAGCCCGATCCCGCGTCCCTCGTGCCCGCGCAGGTAGACCAGGACGCCCGCGCCCTCGCGCACGAGCGCGTCGAGGGCGGCGCCGAGCTGGTCGCCGCACTCGCAGCGGGTCGCGCCGAAGATGTCGCCGGTCATGCACTCGGAGTGCATCCGGACGAGCACGCCCTCCCGGCCGCCGACGTCGCCCCGGACGAGCGCCAGGTGCTCGTGCCCGTCGACCGGGTCGCGGAACGCGACGGCGCGGAACAGGCCGCGCCGCGTCGTCAGGTCGGCCTCCGCCACATCGCCCGGCCCGATCCCATGGTCTCCTCCGTCGGCGCCGCGATCGTGCATCGTTCCCCTCCCGGCTCGGCCTGCTCACACCCGGTACGCGGACGCCCCGCCGCCCGGCCGTACACGAGATCAGCCTATCCATGAACCATTCAGGCCATGAATCAATTGCTGTCGCTCCGTCACCTCTGACACGGGGCGGGGCACCGGGAAGGTTCATCCCCCGCGAACGCGTTTGCTAGCGTCCCGTCGAGTCCCCGCCGCTCCCGGACCCCACCGGAGGGCGGCGCGACCCGTCCCGTGGAGGAGGACACATGCGGCGCATCCCCTGGCCAGGCGGCACCCTCGCGGGTGTCGTGGCCTGCGCCGCCCTCGCGCTGTCCGCGTGCGGCGCCCACGACCGCGTGCGGGCGGGCGCCATCGCCGCCGGACTGGAGGGGCGCGGCCCGATCACGTTCGTGACCGCCATCGACCACTCCGGGTACCTGCGCAAGCAGCTCGACACCTGGAACGAGGACCACCCCGACGAGCGGGTCCACGTCGTCGAGCTGAACGGCGGGCCCGCCGAGCAGCGGCGGCGGCTGGTCGAGGACGCCAAGGCCAAGTCGGGCGTGTACGCCGTCCTCGACCTGGACGTGGTGTGGACGGCGGAGTTCGCGGCGAACGGCTGGCTGGCCCGGCTGCCCGAGGACAGGCTGGACCTGTCCGGGACGCTGCCCGCCGCCGTCGCCACGGGCCGGTACCAGGGCGGGCTGTACGCGGTGCCGTCCTCGTCCGACGCCGGGATGCTCTCCTACCGCAAGGACCTGCTGGACAAGGCCGGGATCGCCGCGCCGCCCCGCACCTACGCCGAGATGTGGGACGACTGCGACAGGGTGCGGAGACTCCCCGAGGGCCGGAACGTCGACTGCTACCTCACCGGCGTCGACCGCAGCGAGGACCTCACGGTCAGCCTCACCGAGGCGGTCGGCGGCGCGGGCGGCGCGCTCCTCGCCCCGGACGGCGAGCCCGCGCTGGACACCCCGGCCGCGCGGCGGGGCCTGGAGTTCCTCTCACGGGCTCGCGCGGACGGGCGGATGCCGAAGGACGCCGCCGCGCTCGACGCCGCCGACGCGCGCCGCCGCTTCGAGTCCGGGAGGCTGCTGTTCCTGCGGCAGTGGACCGCCGACCAGGACGTGCCCGCGAGCGAGGACGACGGCGCCACCCGGGTGGCGGGCGGCCACGCCGTCGCGCCGCTGCCCGGCCCGGACGGCCCCGGCGCCGCCGCCCTCGGCGGCCGCGACCTGGCGGTCTCCGCGTTCGCCGAGCACAAGCTGACCGCGCTCGACTTCGTCCGGTTCCTGACCGGGCAGGCGGCCCAGCGCGCCGGGCTGATGGCGACCTCGCGGCCCCCGGCGCTCACCGGGCTCTACGACGACCCGGAGCTCGTGCGGCGCTTCCCCTACCTCCCGGCGCTCCGGACGGCGATCACGACCGCGCGGCCCCGGCCGGCCGGGCCGGGGTATCCGACGGTGTCGGCCGCGATCCAGGACGCCGCGTACGGCGCCGTCACCGGGCGGGTCCCGGTCGGGCGGGCGCTGTCGGACCTACAAAACGATCTTCGCCATTGACCCGGCGGTGGGCCCGCACCGCACAATGATCATCATGACGGACGACGCACCGTCCGCCCCGGCCCCCGCCGAGGCGGACGCCCCCCGTGGCACAACGAAGGACGTCCAGGGAACGCGGCGGCTCGCGGCGCTGCTGCTGTCCCCCACACTGCTGGTGCTGGCCCTGGTCATCGGCTATCCCGTGCTCGCCGGGTTCCGCGAGTCGCTCTACGCGCGCGGGCAGGGCCTCGACGCCGACGGGTTCGTGGTGGAGGGCGAGCGGTTCGCGGGCCTCGACAACTACACCTCGATCTTCGGCGGCGACCGGTCGGACGCCTTCTGGAACGCCCTGTCCAACACCACCTTCTTCACCTTCACCACCGTCGTGCTGGAGACCGGGATCGGCGTGGGGATGGCGCTGATCATGCACCAGGCGTTCCGGGGGCGGGCGCTGGTGCGCGCGAGCATCCTCGTCCCGTGGGCGATCCCGACCGCGATCTCCGGGCTGCTGTGGCGGTGGATCTTCCAGGCGGACGGCGTGGCCAACGCCGTCCTGCGGCGGGAGATCCTGTGGACCGCCGGAGGGTTCCCCGCCAAGGCGGCCGTCATCATCGCCGAGGTGTGGAAGACCTCCCCGTTCATCGGGCTGCTCGTCCTCGCCGGGCTCCAGATGATCCCCCGCGAGGTGCACGAGGCCGCCCGGGTGGACGGCGCCGGGCCGCTCCAGCGGTTCTGGTGGGTCACGCTGCCGCTGGTCAGGCCCGCGCTGCTGGTCGCGGTGCTGTTCCGCATGCTGGACGTGCTCCGCATGTTCGACCTGCCCGCCGTGCTGGTCGGCGTGAACCAGCGGTCGGTGGAGACGCTCACGATGCTCGCCTGGTCCGAGGCGTCCGACCTGAGGTACGGGTCGGCGGCGGCGTACGCGACCGTGCTGTTCCTCTACATCGCGCTGATCGCCTACCTGTTCGTCAAGCTGCTCGGCGCCGACATCATCGGCGAGGCGCGGAAGGCGTCCGCCCGGCGCGCGAAGGCGGTGGCGTGATGGCGCGGCGCGTGCTGTCGGTCGTCGGCGTCGTGGCGGTGGTGGCGTACTGCCTCGCCCCGTTCTACTGGATGGTCGTGTCGGCGTTCCGGCGGCCCCAGGACCAGTTCGACGACTCGCCCGTCCCGTCCCGGTGGTCGACCGAGAACCTCACGGCCGTGTTCTCCGGCGGCAACGGGTTCGGCCGCGCGCTGCTGAACAGCCTGGTCGTCGCGGGCTGCACGACCGCGCTGACGCTGCTCATCGGCACCTCGACCGCCTACGCGCTGGCCCGGCTGGACTTCCGGTTCAAGAACGCGGTGCTCGGGCTCGTCGTCGCCGCGTCGATGTTCCCGGGAATCTCGCAGCTCGTCCCCTTGCTGAAACTCTTCACGGACCTCAACTGGATCAACAGCTACCAGGCGATGGTGCTGCCGAGCCTCGGGTTCGCGCTGCCGCTGTCGGTGTGGCTGCTCACGGCGTTCTTCCGGCAGTTGCCGTTCGAGCTGGAGCAGGCGGCGATGGTGGACGGCTGCACCCGCGGCCAGGCGTTCCGCAAGATCATCGTCCCGTTGGCGGCACCCGGGGTGTTCACCACGGCGATACTGACGTTCATCGCCACGTGGAACGAGTTCCTCATCGCGCTGTCGATGGTGAACAGGAAGGAGATGCAGACCGCGACCGTGGCGATCTCCAAGTTCACCGGCGTGTCCGGTTTCGACCAGCCGTTCGGGACGCAGATGGCGGCGGGCGTCGTCGTCACCGTCCCGCTGATCGCCGTGGTACTGGTGTTCCAGCGCCGCATCGTCGCCGGCCTCACCGCCGGCGGAGTCAAGTAGCCACGAGAACCCCGGAGGACGTACATGACGCAGGACACCCTCGCCGCCTCCTCGGGCTCCCCCGCCGGGGACGCCGCCCGCTGGTGGCGCGACGCCGTCATCTACCAGGTGTACGTGCGCAGCTTCGCCGACTCGGGCGGTGACGGCGTCGGCGACCTGCCCGGCGTCCGGTCCCGGCTGCCCTACCTGGCGCGGCTCGGCGTGGACGCGCTGTGGCTGACCCCGTTCTACGTCTCCCCGATGGCCGACTTCGGGTACGACGTCGCCGACTACCGCGACGTCGACCCCATGTTCGGCACCCTCGCCGACGCCCGCGAGCTGATCGAGGACGCGCACGCGCACGGCCTGCGGATCATCGTGGACGTCGTCCCGAACCACACCTCCGACCGGCACGCCTGGTTCCAGGCCGCGCTCGCCGCCCCGCCCGGCTCCCCCGAGCGCGCCCGCTACATCATCCGCGACGGCCGCGGCGACGCCCCGCCCAACGACTGGGAGTCGGTCTTCGGCGGCCCCGCCTGGACCCGCCTGCCCGACGGCCAGTGGTACCTGCACCTGTTCGCGCCCGAGCAGCCCGACCTGAACTGGGAGAACCCCGAGGTCCAGGACGAGTTCGACGACATCCTGCGCTTCTGGCTCGACCTCGGCGTGGACGGCTTCCGGGTGGACGTCGCGCACGGCATGGCCAAGGCCCCCGGCCTGCCCGACGTCGGCCGCGCGGGCCAGGCCGAGATGCTCGGGACCGCCGTCCTGCCCTACTTCGACCAGGACGCCGTCCACGAGATCCACCGCCGGTGGCGCCGCGTGCTCGACTCCTACCCCGGCGAGCGCATCGGCGTCGCCGAGGCGTGGGCGCCGACCCCCGAGCGCCTCGCCCACTACACCCGTCCGGACGAGCTGCACCAGGCGTTCAACTTCCACTACCTCACCGCGCCGTGGGAGGCCCCCGCGATGCGCGAGGTCATCGAGGAGTCCCTGCGCCTGGCCGCCGAGGTCGGCGCGCCCGCGACCTGGGTGCTGTCCAACCACGACGTGAAGCGGCACGTCACCCGCTACGGCGACGGCGAGCGCGGCCTGCGCCGCGCCCGCGCGGCGGCGCTGCTGACCCTCGCCCTGCCGGGCTCCGCCTACGTCTACCAGGGCGAGGAGCTGGGCCTGCCCGAGGTCCTGGACCTGCCCGAGGAGTTCCTCCAGGACCCCCAGCGCGCCCGCGCCGACGACGCGGGCCGCGACGGCTGCCGCGTCCCGCTGCCCTGGGAGGGCGAGGAGCCCCCGTTCGGCTTCGGCGCCACGTCCTGGCTGCCGATGCCCCCGTCCTGGCGCGCCCTGACCGTCGCCGCCCAGACCGACGACCCGGGCTCGATCCTCTCCCTGTACCGCGACGCGCTCCGCGTCCGCCGCGAGCACCCGGCCCTAGGCGACGGCCCCCTCCGCTGGCTCGTCGGGCCCCCCGGCACCCTGTTCTTCACCCGCGAGACCCCCGACGGCCAGACCCTCACCTGCGCGGTCAACATGGGCACCCGCACCGCCCGGATCCCCCTGAACGGCACCCCGCTCCTGTCCAGCGCCCCCATCCAGACCGACGCCACCTGCGCCGTCCTCCCCCCCGACACCACCCTCTGGTGGACCGCGACCCCCTCCGAGCCCTAGTCGCTCATCGTGACGAAACCATTACCCTCATCGTCAAGGGGGGCTAGATTACACTGGTGCCCAAGCCGATGAAGTTGGCCGATCTCGAACGTGCGATGTGGAGGCAGGGGTGCCGGAAGCGGACCCCCGACAAGGGACCGCACACCAAGTGGATCTGCCCCTGCGGCCGGCATCGGGCGATCATCCCCCGCCACAGGGAGATCTCCGCGCTGGTGGTGGGGAACACGGTCAAGGGTCTGGCCTGCCTTGAGGAGGGGTGGCTCGCGTGAGCGATGACGGTGGGCGCACGGTGTACACGGTCCACGCGCGGCGGTGGGAGCACGGCTGGGAGCTGGAGATCGAGTCGGTCGGCGCGACCCAGTCCCACAGCCTGAAGGACGCCGAGATGATGGCGCGGGACTACATCGGCCTCGCCCTCGACATCCCCGCCGACTCCTTCGACGTCGAACTCGTGCCCGAGGTCGGAGACGGCCTGGCCGAGCAGGCCCGGCGGGCCCGGGCGGAGACCCGGGCCGCCGAGAAGGCGCGTGACGAGGCAGCCCGGAACTTCCGGAGGGTCGCCCGCCGGCTTCATGACGAAGGGCTCACCGGCAAGGAGATCGGGATCATCCTGGGGGTATCGACCCAGCGCGTCTCCCAACTACTGAAAGACGACGCCCGTGACCGGACCCCCGCGCAGCGGCGGTCGTCAGCCTGACCGGGCGTCCTGGTAGGTCGGGTCGTCGACGGGGCCCGGGGCCTGGCTGATGGGGGCGGTGTGGCGTAGGGCTACGGCGGACAGGAGCGCCAGGGCCAGGACGCCCAGGGCGGCGGTCAGGGTCGCGGCGTTCAGGCCCTCGGTGGCGGCCTCCCGGGCCTGGTCGAGCAGGCCCGGGGGCAGCCGGTCCTGGACGGAGGACGCGCCCGCGAGGCTGTCGCGCGCCGGGTCCGCCACGTCCGGCGGGGTTCCGGCGGGGACGGCCCCGGCCACGCGGTCGCGGTAGACGGCGGCGGCCAGGCTGCCCAGGGTCGCGACGCCCAGGGCGACCCCGAGCTCCTGCACGGTCTCCGACAGCGCCGACGCCGAGCCCGCCCGGTCCGGCGGCGCGGCGCCGACCACCAGGTCGGTGCCCAGCGCCGCGATCGTCCCGAGGCCGAGGTAGACCAGCCCGAAGCCGGTCACGAGCGGGGTGAGGCCGTCATCGGCGTCCAGCCGGGCGAGCAGGAGGTAGCCGACGGCGGAGAGGGCGAGCGCGCCGGCCACCACGAGCCCCGGGGGCACCCGGCGCGCGATCAGCGGTGATCCGATCGCGGCCACCAGCATCATCAGGGCGGGCGGCGCCATCCACGCGCCCGCCGCCGTCGGCGAGAGCCCCTGGACGAACTGGAGCTGCTGGGTGACCAGCAGCAGGACGCCGCCGACGCCGACCAGCCCGGCGAGCAGGATCGCCAGGGCGGCGGTGAACGTGCGGTTGGTGAACAGGGTGAGGTCGAGGAGCGGGGTCTCCAGGCCGCGCTGGCGCCGGACGAACAGCACGGCGAACGCCGTCCCGGCGAGGGCGGCGGCGAGGACCGGGACGTCCGGGCCGTGCTCGGCGGCGCGTTTCACCGCGTAGATGAGCGGCAGCGTGGCGGCCAGCGACAGCGCGACGCTGGGCAGGTCCAGGCGGCCCCCGCGCGGGGCGCGGTACTCGGGGACCAGCCTCGGCGCGGCGGCCAGCGTGACGGCGGCGACCGGCACCGCGAGCAGGAACGCCGAGCCCCACCAGAAGTGCGCCAGCAGCGCGCCGCCGACCAGGGGCCCGGCGGCCATGCCGAGCGCGAAGCTCATCGCCCAGACGCCGATCGCCAGCGAGCGCCGGCGCGCGTCGGGGAACATCGTGCCGACCAGGGCGAGCGTGGAGGGCATCAGCGTGGCGCCGGCGATCCCCAGCGCGCCGCGCGCGGCGATGAGCATCGGGGCGCTGGTGGCGAAGGCGGCCACCACGGAGACGGCGGCGAAGGCGGTGACACCGGCCAGCAGCAGCCTGCGGCGGCCGATCCGGTCGCCCAGGGTGCCCATCGTGACCAGGAACCCGGCGATCAGGAAGCCGTAGGCATCCATGATCCACAGTGCCTCGGTGCCGCTCGGGCGCAGATCCTCGACCATGGACGGCAGCGCCAGGTAGAGCAGGGTGACGTCGAGGCCGAGCAGCGCGGTCGGCAGGGACAGGACGGCGAGCCCGGCCCACTCGCGGGGGCCGGCTCGGTGCGGGGTGCTCATCGGACTCCGTTCACGGGGACGTGGCGGTGCCACGCTGCCGCCCCGCGCTCACGGAAACCTCATGGTCCGCTGGCGGTAGCCTCGGTTCCATGCGCTACGGGGTGCTCGGACCGCTCGCCGTCTGGGACGCCGACGGACGGCCGGTCGGGGTGCCCGAGGCCAAGGTGCGCGCGCTGCTGGCGGACCTCCTGGTCCACCGGGGCGGGCCGGTCCCGGCGGACCGGCTCGTCGAGGACATCTGGGCGGGCGACCCGCCCTCCGGGGCGGCGGGCGCGCTCCAGACCAAGATCTCCCAGCTCCGGCGCGTGCTGGGGCGCGAGCGGGTGGTCCGCGAGCCGGCGGGGTACCGGCTGGTGCTGGAGGGCGACGAGGTCGACGCGTTCGGGTTCCAGGAGCTGGTCGAGCGCGCGGGCGCCGAGGAGGAGCCGGCGGTCCGGTGCGGTCTGCTCGCCGACGCGCTGGCGCTGTGGCGCGGCCCGGCCTACGCCGACGTCGCCGGGTCCCTGTTCGCGCTGGGCGAGGTCGCCCGGCTGGAGGAGCTGCGGCTGACGGCCCTGGAGGACCAGGCCGAGGCGCGGCTGGAGGTGGGCGGGCACGCGGCGCTGGCGGCGGAGCTGGGCGACGCGGTGGCGCGGCACCCGCTGCGCGAGCGGCTGCGGACGCTCCAGATGCGCGCCCTGTACCGGGCCGGACGGCAGACGGAGGCGCTGGAGACGTTCCAGGAGCTGCGGCGGCGGCTGGCGGACGAGCTGGGCGTGTCCCCCGGCCCCGAGGCCGCCGGGCTGCACACGGCGATCCTCCGCCAGGAGCCGCACCTGGCGCCGCCCGCCGGACGGGCGCCGTGCCGCTCCAACCTGCCCGCGCCGCTGACCGCGCTGGTCGGCCGGGAGGACGCGGTCGAGGAGCTGCGGGCACGCCTCGCCCCGGGCGCGGGCACCCGGCTGGTCACGCTGACCGGCCTCGGCGGGATCGGCAAGACCCGGCTGGCGGTCGCGGCGGCGGGCGGGATGACCGGGCGGTTCGCCGACGGGGTGTGGCTGGTCGAGCTGGCCGGTCTCGGAACCGGCTCCACCCCCGACGACCTCGCCGGACAGGCCCTCAAGACGCTGGACCACCTGGCGGCGTCGGAGCCCGTCGTCCCCCCGCGAGGGCCCGATGCGGTGGGGCGGCTCTGCCGGGCGCTCGCGGACCGGCGGCTGCTGATCGTGCTGGACAACTGCGAGCACGTCGTCGAGGCCGCCGCCGAGCTGGCCGGGGCGGTCCTGGCGGCGGCGCCCGGGGCGCACCTGCTCGCCACCGGCCAGGAGCCCCTCGGCATCCCCGGCGAGCTGGTGCGCCCGGTGCCGCCGCTGGCCCTGCCCGGCCCGACCGGCGCGGTCGCCCGGACCGGTGCCGTCGAGCTGTTCGCGGAGCGGGCGGCGGCCGCGGTGCCCGGGTTCGTCCTGGACGAGGGCAACGCGCGGGCCGTCGCCAGGATCTGCCGCAGGCTGGACGGCGTCCCGCTGGCGCTCGAACTCGTGGCCCCCCGGCTGCGGACGATGACCCCCGAACGGCTGGCCGCCTACCTCGACGACCGGTGCGCCCTGCTCGCGGCGCGGGCGCGCGGCGTACCCGAGCGGCAGCGGACGCTGCGCGACACGCTCGACTGCGCCTGGGAACTGCTGGCGCCGGACGAGCGGGCCGTGCTGGGGCGGCTGTCCGCGCACCCCGGCGGCTGGTCGCCGGCGTCCGCCGAGGCCATCGCCGCCGGCCCCGGCGCGCCCGCCGACCGGGTCCCCGACCTGCTGTCCCGCCTGGTGGACCGGTCGCTGCTGATCCACGAGGCGGGACGGTTCCGGATGCTCGAATCGGTGGCCGCCTACTGCGCCGAGCGGCTCGCCGAGCCGGAGGCTCAGGGCACGAGGTAGCGGGTGTCGCGCGCGTCGGTGACGGCCATGTGGCCCGGCGCGTGGCCGATCGCCAGCTTCGGACGGGACGCCATCACGGCCGCCTGGGGCGTCACGCCGCAGGCCCAGAAGACCGGGATCTCGTCCACGCGGACCTCGACGGGGTCGCCGAAGTCGGGGCGGTCCAGGTCGGTGATGCCGAGTTCGACGGGATCACCGACATGCACCGGCGCGCCGTGCACCGACGGGTAGCGCGAGGTCACCCGGACGGCGTCGGCGACCTGCGCGGCCGGGACCGGGCGCATCGACACCACCAGCGGGCCGCCGAACTCGCCCGCGCGGCGGCAGGTGCGGCTCGTCCGGTACATCGGGACGTTGACGCCCTGCTCGATGTGGCGGACGGGCACGCCCGCCTCGCGGAGCGCGTCCTCGAAGGTGAAGCTGCACCCGATGAGGAAGCAGACCAGGTCGTCGCGCCAGTAGGAGGTGACGTCGCCGACCCGGGCGACCGGCTCCCCGTGCTCGTAGACGACGTAGCCGGGCAGGTCGGTGCGCAGGTCCCCGGCGAACAGCGACGCCGACACCTCGCCGGGCTCCGTCACGTCCAGGACGGGGCAGGGCTTGGGATTGCGCTGCGCGAACAGCAGCAGGTCATAAGCCTGATCGCGGGGCACGGCGATGAGGTTGGCCTGGGTCCATCCGGCGCACCAGCCGGCCGTCGGGACGTCGAGCCCGGCGCGGAACAGCGCGCGGGCCTGGTCCGGCGACAGGGCGCCCGGGTCGATGGGGGCGGTCATGGTTCTCACCTACTTCCAGAGGTCGTCCAGGTCGGACAGGGAGTTCCAGCCGAGGTACAGCGACAGCAGCCAGGCCGCGGCGCCGAGGGCGAGCAGCCACAGCGGGTAGCGGTAGCCGCCGAGCAGGTCGCGGCGCCGGGCCGCCACCCACAGCAGGACCGCGAGGCCGAACGGCAGGATCAGCCCGTTCAGGGCGCCCGCGAGCACGAGCAGCTTCGCGGGGGTGGTGCCGATCATCAGGTAGATCGCGGTGGACACCACGATGAACCCGACGACCAGCCAGTTGCGGTTGCGCTCGATCCAGGACGAGAAGGAGACCAGGAACGACACCGAGGTGTAGGACGCGCCGATCACCGAGGTGATCGCGGCCGACCACATGATCAGTCCGAACAGGCGCAGCCCGGTCTCCCCGGCGGCGTGCTCGAACGCCGAGGGCGCGGGGTTGTCGGCGGCGAGCTTCACGCCGCCGGCGACGACGCCGAGGACGGCGAGGAACAGCAGGATCCGCATCAGCGCGGTGACGAGGATGCCGGTGACGGCGCTGCGGTTGATCTCGCGGATGTTCTCCTGCCCGGTGAGCCCGGACTCGATCATCCGGTGCGCGCCCGCGTAGGTGATGTAGCCGCCGACGGTCCCGCCGATCAACGTGGTGATCACGAGGAAGTCGACCTCGCCGGGCGCGACGGTCTCGCGCAGCGCGTCGCCGAGCGGCGGGTCGGACACGATCGCCACGTACAGGGTCATGAGGATCATCACGGCGCCGAGCACGACGACGATCCGGTCCATCGCGACCCCGGCGCGCTTGCTCAGGAAGATCGTGATCGCGATGAGCGCGGAGACGGCGCCGCCGACCTTGACGTTCAGGCCGAACAGCGCGTTCAGGCCGAGCGCGCAGCCGGCGACGTTGCCGATGTTGAACACCAGCCCGCCGAAGACGTCGAGCGCGGCGAGCGCGTACCCGCCGCCGGGGACGACGCTGTTGCCGAGGTCCTGGGCGCGGCGGCCCGAGACCCCGACGATCCGCCACACGTTGAGCTGGATCGCCACGTCCACCAGCACCGACACGAGGATCGCGAACGCGAACGCGGCCCCGAGCCTGGCGGTGAAGGTCGTGGTCTGGGTGATGAATCCGGGGCCGATGGCGCTGGTGGCCATCAGGAACATGGCCCCGACGAGCGCGGCCCGGCGCGAGGTGGCGGTGGGCGGCGGCGTCGTGTCGACGGTGTCGGTCATGACTGCCCCTTCTGGGGGTTCGGCTTTCCGACAGCGTATGGATTGTTCAACAATCCAGCAATCCCCTCGTTGAGGTATTTCGCGCAGCGGAGGGATACGCTTGCTTGGCAGATGTCCCCCGCGCGGGACGGGAGGCCCCCACGGGCGATCCGCCCGCGCCGCCGAGGAGGAAAGGCGCGTCGATGCCGGAGCGGGAGTCGTGGCTCGACAGCATGGCGGCGGCCCGGCACGGTCTGGATCGATCCAGCACGGCCGCACGGGTGGCCGACCTGCTCCGCGAGCAGATCACCGACGGGCGCCTCGTCCCCGGCGAGCGGCTCCCCGAGGAGGACGTCTGCCGCGCCGTGAAGGTGTCGCGCAACACCACCCGCGAGGCGTTCCGGCTGCTCGTCCAGGAGCGGCTGCTCGTCCACGAGTTCAACCGGGGCGTGTTCGTCCGCCGCGTCACCGCCGACGGCCTCGCCGACCTCTACCGGGTCCGGCGGATCATGGAGTGCGAGGGCGTGCGGTGCGCCCCCGAGGCGCCGCCCGAGGCGATCGAGCCGGCCGGCGCGGCCGTGGCCGACGGCGAGCGCGCCGCCGCCGCCGGGGACTGGCCCGCCGTCGGCACCGCCGACATCCGCTTCCACCGGGCGCTGTCCGCCCTGGTCGGCAGCCCCCGGGTGGACGAGCTGATGCGGCACCTGCTGGCCGAGATGCGCCTGGTGTTCCATGAGATGGGATCGCCGCGGGAGTTCCATGAGCCCTACCTTGCCCGCAACAGGCGGATCTACGACCTCCTCGCGGGCGGCGCCATCGGGGAGGCCGAGCGGGAGCTGCGCGCCTACCTCGACGACGCCGAGGCGCAGCTGACCAAGGCGTTCCGCGAGTCGGAGTGACCGGGCGGGCCGCAGGGGCGCCCGGTCAGGACGGCGCGTAGTTCATGACGTGGTCGTGGAGCAGGCGCGGGGCCTCGGGGTCGCGGCGGCGGAAGGCCTCGATCAGCTCGGCGTGCTCGGCCGACTTGGAGTAGATCTCCGTCTGGTGCAGGCGCAGGGACAGCGTCGTCCACAGCTCGATGCCGAGGCCCTCCCACACCGAGACCAGCAGCCGGTTCCCGGCCGTCTCGACGATCTCGCGGTGGAAGGCGATGCTCAGCCGCATCTGCTCGGGCAGGTCGGCGTTGCGGGCGGCCTCGCACAGGCGGCGGTTGTGCTCCTCCAGCGCGTCCAGGCAGCCGGACAGGCGCGGCAGGGCCAGCTCGACGGCCGTCCGCTCCAGCCCGGCGCGGACGGGGAAGATCTCGGCGAGGTCCTGCTCGGTGAACGCGCGGACGCGGGCGCCCCGGTTGGGCAGCGACTCGATCAGCCCCTGCGCCTCAAGCTGCCGCAGCGCCTCGCGGACGGGGCCCTGGCTGACCCCCAGCTCGGACGCGATGCGCCGCTCGACGATCCGCTCGCCCGGCTCCCAGCGTCCCGCGCTGATGCCGTCCACGATGAACTCGCGGATCTGGACGGCGAGCCCGGTGCGGAGCAGCGGGGCGGGGATCGGCGCGTTCACGCCCTAGATATTAGACGGCGCGATGGTAGGCGGGGTGGCCCGGGGTAGAATATGATCGATCATTGATCAATGATGATCGGTGAGCGTCGTGGTGATCCTACGGCGTTCCCCCCGGACAGAGGAAGGTCGCCGATGACTGAGACCACCCAGTCGGCGGGCACGGCCGCCCCGGCCCGTACCCGCAGAGCGCGCGGCACCCGGACGCCGCGTCCCGCGGCGGCCGTCCCCCCGGCCGATGCCAAGGAGCTGACCGGTTACTACCGGCAGATGCTGCTGATCCGCCGGTTCGAGGAACGCGCGGCCCGCGCCTACACCGAGGCCAAGATCGGCGGCTACTGCCACCTGAACCTGGGCGAGGAGGCGACCGTCGTCGGGCTGCTGGAGGCGCTGCGCCCGACCGACTACCTCTTCACCAACTACCGCGAGCACGGATACGCGCTGGCCAAGGGCATCAGCGCCGACCGCGTCATGGCGGAGCTGTACGGGCGCTCGACCGGCGTGTCCAAGGGCTGGGGCGGGTCGATGCACCTGTTCGACGCCGAGGCGCGGCTGCTCGGCGGCTACGGCATCGTCGGCGGCCAGGTGCCGCTGGCGGCCGGTGCCGCGCTCGCCGTCTCCTACAAGGGCGGCGACGAGGTCGTCATGTGCCACATGGGCGACGGGACGACCGCGATCGGCGCGTTCCACGAGTCGCTGAACATCGCCGGGCTCTGGGACCTGCCCGTCGTCTTCGTCGTGATCAACAACGGCCTCGGCATGGGCACCACCGTGGAGAACTCCTCCGCCGAGCCCGAGCTGTACAAGCGCGGCGCCGCGTACCGGATGGAGAGCGCCCGCGTGGACGGCACCGACGTGGTCGCCGTGCGGGACGCGGCGCGCCTCGCCGTCGAGCGCGCCCGCGTCGAGAGCAAGCCGTACCTGCTGGAGGCCGTCAGCCCCCGGCTCAAGGGCCACTCGGTCGTCGACCCGGCCCGCTACCGGTCGAAGGAGGAGAAGGAGTCCCTCAAGGCCGCCGACCCGCTCGCCCGGATGGCGCTGGAGCTGGAGGAGGCCGGGATCCTCTCCCACGAGGCCCGCGACGAGCTCGACGCGGAGGTCACCGCCGAGGTCGACGCCGCCGCCGCGTTCGCCGACGCGAGCCCCGCGCCCGACGTGTCGACGCTGTTCGACTACACCTACGCCACCCCCGTCCCGGGCGAGCTGCGCCGCCTCCCCGCCGACCCCGTCTTCCGCGCCTGAGGAGCCCGTCCCCATGACCACCGCCACGCAACGGGCAACCGTCACCTACCGCCAGGCCCTCCGGGACACGCTGCGCTCGGAGATGCTGCGGGACGAGAACGTCTTCCTGATCGGCGAGGAGATCGGGCTCTTCGAGGGCTCCTACAAGATCACCGAGGGGCTGCTGAAGGAGTTCGGGCCGCGCCGCGTCCGCGACACCCCGATCGCCGAGGAGGGCTTCGTCGGCGCCGCGATCGGCGCCGCGATGCTCGGCCTCCGCCCGGTCGTGGAGATCATGACGATCAACTTCTCACTGCTCGCGCTGGACCAGATCGTCAACCACGCCGCGAAGATCTACGGGATGTTCGGCGGGCAGGCCAGCGTGCCGATGGTGATCCGCACGCCGGGCGGCGGCGGGCAGCAGCTCGGCGCCACCCACTCGCAGAACGTCGAGCTGTTCTACTCCTTCATCCCCGGCCTGAAGGTCGTGGCGCCGAGCACGCCCGCCGAGGCGTCGGCGATGCTGAAGGCCGCGATCCGCGACGACGACCCGGTGCTCTTCCTGGAGAACCTCGCCCTCTACAACACCAGGGGCGAGCTCCCCGCCGAGATCGACGCCATCGAGCCCGCCGAGATCGGGCGCGCCGCCGTCACCCGTCCGGGCACCGACATCACGATCATCGGCTACTCCCGGATGGCGCGCGTGGCCGCCGAGGTCGCCGAGATCCTCGCCGCCGAGGGGATCTCCGCCGAGGTCGTGGACCTGCGCAGCCTGCGCCCCCTCGACCGGCAGACCGTCGTGGACTCGGTCCGCAGGACCGGCTGCGCCGTCGTCGCCGAGGACGACTGGCTGACCTACGGCATCGGCGCCGAGATCGCCGCGACCATCCAGGAGGGCGCCTTCGACTGGCTGGACGCCCCCGTCCGCCGCGTCGCGATGGCCGAGGTGCCCCTCCCCTACGCCAAGTCCCTGGAGACGGCGGCGCTGCCGTCCGCCGAATCCCTGCTCGCCGCCGCCCGCGACACGCTCCGGGCGACCGGCCGTCTCGCCCTGGAGAACGCCCGATGACCGAGATCCTCATGCCCCGGCTCTCCGACACGATGGAGGAGGGCGTGATCAGCTCCTGGCAGAAGCAGCCGGGGGACGAGGTCGCGGTGGGCGACGTCATCGTCGACATCGAGACCGACAAGGCGGTCATGGAGTACGAGGCCTACGAGGCCGGCGTGCTGGAGAAGATCCTGGTCGGCGAGGGCGAGTCCGCCGCGATCGGCGCGCCGATCGCCGTGGTCACCCCGAAGGGGGCGGCCCCGGACGCCCCCGCTCCGGAGGCACCGGCGGCGGCTCCCGCCGAGGAGCCCGCCCCGGCGGAGAAGCCCGCCGCGACCCCGGCCGCCCCGGCCCCCGCTCCCGCGCCCGCCGGACGCACCGGGGCGTCGCGTCCGCCGTCGTCCCCGCTGGCGCGGCGGCTGGCGCGCGACCACGGCATCGACCTGGCCGCCCTGACCGGCACCGGACCGGGCGGACGCGTCGTCCGCGCCGACATCGAGGCCGCGATCCGCGACGGCGCCCCGGCCGCCCCGGCCGCCGCGCCCGTCCAGGCGCGGGTGGACGACCCCGACGTCGAGGCCGTCCCGCTGAACCGGTTCCGGAAGGTGGCGGCCCGGCGGCTCACCGAGAGCAAGCGCGAGGCGCCGCACTTCTACCTGAACCGGGAGGTGGACGCCGGGGCGCTGCTGGCCTTCCGCGCGACGCTGAACGAGGCGCTCGCCCCCGCCAAGGTCAGCGTGAACGACCTGGTCGTGAAGGCGGTCGCGACCGCGCTGCGCGAGCACCCGGCGGTGAACGTCTCCTACACCGAGGAGAACCTGCTCTTCCACAAGCGGGTGCACGTCGGCGTCGCGGTCGCGGTGGAGGACGGGCTGCTCGTCCCCGTCGTCCGGGACGCCGACCGCAAGAGCGTCTCGGAGATCGGACGGGAGACCCGCGAGCTGGCGGGCAAGGCGCGCGACGGCAAGCTGTCGGCGCAGGAGATGAGCGGCGGCACGTTCAGCGTCAGCAACCTCGGCATGTTCGGCGTCGCCTCGTTCTCGGCGGTGATCAACCCGCCGGAGGCCGCGATCCTCGCCGTCGGCGCCGTCCGGGACGAGCCGGTCGTCCGCGACGGGCAGGTCGTGCCCGGCAAGCGCATGGCCGTGACGCTCTCGGTCGACCACCGCGCCTGCGACGGCGCGACCGGCGCCAGGTTCCTGGCGCGGCTGGCCGAGCTGCTGGAGAACCCCGTCCTCATCGTCGCCTGACCCGGACCGAAGGGCCAGGTGGTCGGCGCTCCCGCCGGCCACCTGGCCCTCGGTCGTCACTCAGCCGGCCCAGACGATGTCCTCGATGTAGAGCTCCTTGATGTCGGCCATCACCACGTACTCGACGCACGCGTCGAGGTCGTCCACCGAGACGCTCCACTCGATCCCCTTCGTGTCGCGCGGCTTCCCGGGCGGTGGCAGTCCCGCGTCGATCGCGGCGCCGCCCCGCCGGGCCAGATCACGGAGGAACAGGGTCATCACGCCCTCGACCCGGTCCGGGAGCGAGTGCAGGACCCCGCCCGCGATCTCCGAGCAGAAGACCGTCCAGTTCCTCTTCGCGATCACTCGCCGCCGCTTCGGGACCGCCGCCTGTCCCCGATCTCCTCCAGCGAGATCTTTCTGCCGTCTCTCATCTGCTCCCGAGCCCGGGCACGGCGTTCCTCCCGGTCGGGAAGCTGCGCGAACATGACCTCGGCGTACCAGCCGGAGAGCAGGTTGGACAGGTCGGGCCCCAGCTCCGCCCGCGTGACCTCGCCGAGGAACTCCGCGCGCCGCTCCTCGCTCAGCCGATCGCTGATGCCCTTGATCGTGCGCGGGACGGGCGGGACCTGCCCCGGCAGCATGGGCGGTTCCGCCGGCTGTGCGCTCACCTGACTCCTCGTCGTCGGGTTCGGTCCCCTGCTCACCCGTACGAGGGAGACCCTACTGGGCCCCTCCGTCAGTACGGACGGTCAACGATGTGGACGCCTCGTGATCGCCTCGCGCGGGGTCGGAGGGCGGAGGATGGTGGTGTGGCTGTATTCAGTATCGGCGCGGACCCGGTATTCGGGACGGACTGGATTCGGCGTGTCGCCGACCCCGGTGACGGCGTGGTCGACGTGCAGGGTGTTCCAGCCCGGGTCGCGGAGGCGGGCGAAGGGATAGAGCGCGCGGTCGAGGTCGTCGAGGGGGGCCGGGCGGTTCATGCCGACCGCGACGGCCGCGCTCGGCGGACCTCGCCCGCGCGCCGCGTGTCACCGGTGCGGCGCGCGTCGCCGGTGCGGCGGACCTCGCCGGCCTCCGTCCTCGGGTCGAGGCGGAACAGGTCCTCGTCGACGCGGTCGAGCGCGAGCCGCAGGGCGCCGAGCCCCACCGACTCGTCGCCGAGTTCGGACGCCTCGATCCGGACGGGGCTGAGGCACAGCGGCCTGACCTGCCGGCGCAGCTCGGCGATCAGCAGGTCGCCGGCCCGGATCAGCGGCCCGCCGACCACGATGACCTCGGGGTCCAGGGCGAGCGCCATCGCCGCGATGCCGCGCGACATCCGCCCGGCGAGCCGCTCCACGACGGCCTGCGCCTCGGCGCCGCCCCACCCGGCGACGGCGAGGACGCGCTCGGCGTCGTCCAGCGCGGGGCCGGCGGCGGCGATCCCCGCGAGGGCGGCGAGGGCGGCCTCGGGGCCCACGTCCGAGCCGGTGATGAGGCCCGCGGTCGTGTCGCGCAGGCCCAGCTCGGGCAGCATGCCGATCTCCCCGGCGGCGCCGTAGCGGCCCCGGTGCAGCCGTCCGCCGATGAGCGCGCCGATGCCGGTGTGCAGGCCCGCGTGGACGCAGATGACGTCGTCGGCCTCGCGGGCGGCGCCGCGCCACCGCTCGGCCAGCGCGGCGAGGTTGGCGTCGTTGTCGACCATGACCGGGCAGCTGAACGAGCGGGCGAGCTCGCGGGCGAGGTTGACGCCCTCCCAGCCCGGGACGACGGTGCAGAACGCGATCGTGCCGTCCGGCGAGACGACGCCCGGGGTCCCGGCGGCGACCGCGCGCAGGTCGTGCCGCGCGATGCCGGTGGAGGCCAGGCACGCCTTGACGGCGGCGCGCACGGCGGTGATCCGCTCGGCGGGCGTGCCGGCGACGTCCAGGTCGGCGCGGTGCCCGCCGACGACCTCCCCGGCCAGGTCGGCGACCATGAGCCGCACCCGGTGCGCGTCGATCTCGATGCCGAGCGCGTACCCGGCCTCGGCGCGGAACCGGTAGCGGCGGGCGGGGCGGCCGAGGCCGGTGCCCTGGCGGGGCGCGGCCTCGGCGACCAGGCCGCGCTCGGCGAGGGCGCCGATGACGCCCTCGGTGGTGGGCCGGGACAGCCCGACCAGGTTCGCGACCTCGGTCAGCGTCGACTCGCCGCCCTCGCGCAGCGCCCGCAGGATCGCGGCGGAGTTGAGGCGGCGGAGGACCGACGGGTCGCCCCCGTGCAGGGAGTGTTCGGACACGGCACCTCTTGACAGAGATCGGCGGACAGACGACATTATTGCCAAATCTACTTATGAAATGTGTTTTCTTAAGTCCGGACGAGCACCGGTTCCAGGGTATCCACCCAGGTCAGGAGGCACCCAAGTTGGAGATGACGGGACCGGCGATCGCCGTGGCCGGAGCCGGGCTGCGGGGCGCGGCCTACGCCCGGCGCATCGCCCGCGAGGGCCGGGGGCGCATCGTCGCGGTCGCCGAGGCCGACCCCGGCCGGCGCGCCCGGTTCGCCGCCGAGCACGGCGTCCCGCCGGAGCGGACGTTCCCCGGCTGGCGCGAGATGGCCGCCGCCGGCCGGATCGCCGACGGGGTGATCATCGCGACCCAGGACGCCGAGCACGCCGGGCCCGCGATCGCCTTCGCGGGCCTGGGCAGCCACATCCTGCTGGAGAAGCCGATGGCGACGTCCGAGGAGGACGCGCGCCGCGTCGTCGAGGCCGCCGAGCGGGCCGGGGTCATGCTCGCGGTGTGCCACGTCCTGCGGTACACCCCCTACACCCGGGCGCTGCGGGACCTGATCCGCGCCGGGCGGATCGGCACGCCGGTCAGCGTCCAGCACCTGGAGCCGGTCGGGTGGTGGCATCACGCCCACTCCTACGTCCGCGGGCACTGGCGCCGCGAGGACGAGTCCGGGCCGATGCTGATGACGAAGTCCTGCCACGATATCGACTGGCTCGTCCACGTGATGGGCGAGGTGCCCGCGCGGGTCGGCTCGTTCGGGCGGCTGTCGCACTTCCGCCCCGAGAACCGCCCGGAGGGCGCGGCGCCGCGCTGCCTGGACTGCCCGGTCGAGGCGTCCTGCCCGTACTCGGCGAAGCGGCTCTACCTGTCGTGCCTGGGCGATCCGAGGCTGGAGGTGTGGCCGCTCGACGCGGTCACCCACGACCACACCGAGGACGGCGTGCTCCGGGCGCTGCGCGAGGGCCCCTACGGCCGCTGCGTCTACGACTGCGACAACGACGTCGTGGACCACCAGGTCGTGAACATGGAGTTCCCGTCCGGCGCGACCGGGGTGTTCACGATGACCGCGTTCGCCGCCGCCGCGCCGCGCCAGACCCGGATCTTCGGGACGCTCGGCAGCGTCGAGGGCGACGGGACGCGGCTCGCGGTCCGCGACTTCCGCACCGGCGGGCTGGAGGTCATCGAGACCGGGACCGGCGCGGCGTCCCATGGGGGGACGACCCCCCACGCCCCCCGGAAGAGCCCTGATGACCCGCCGCCCGACGGGCGGCACGACGAGGCCGACGAGGTGCTGGCCGACGCGTTCGTCGAGGCGATCGCGACCGGCGACCCGTCCGCGCTCCACTCGGGCGGGCGGGAGAGCCTCGCCTCGCACCGCGTCGTCTGGGCCGCCGAGCACGCCCGCCGGAGCGGAACGGTCGTGGAGCTGACCTCGGGCGAGCCGACCGCACCATCCATCCACCCCCAGGCGAAAGGCACGGTCCGCCCATGACGACCAGATCCCTGCGGGCCGGCGCGGCGGCGCTCGTCCTGGCCCTCGGCGCGGTGGGCCTCGCCGCGTGCGGCTCCGGCGACGACGGCGGCAAGGCGGCGGCCCCGGCCGGGAACGACGCCCGGGGCCCGATCACGCTCGCCCTCGGCAAGGACCTCACGCGGACGGTGCCGAGGCTCGTCGCGCGGTGGAACGACGCGCACCCGAACGAGAGGGCCCGGCTGGTCGAGCTGCCCGAGGACGGCGACCAGGCGCGGCAGCAGCTCGTCCAGAACATGCGGATCAAGTCCGACGCCTACGACGTCGTGCGGCTGGACGCGGTGTGGACGGCGGAGTTCGCCGCCCGCCGCTGGATCCAGGAGCTGCCCAAGGACCTCGCCGACGCCCGCACGCTCGTCCCGGCGGCGCTGCGGACCGGCATGTACCGGGGACGGCTGTACGCCGAGCCGTGGCTGACCGGGACCGGCGTCCTGTACTACCGCGAGGACCTGCTGGCCAAGGCGGGCGTGAAGGCCCCGCCGAAGACCTGGGCCGAGATGCGCGAGGACTGCGCGAAGGTGAAGCGGCTGCCCGAGGGCAAGGGCGTGGACTGCTACGCGGGCCAGTACGCCAAGTACGAGGGCCTCACCGTCAACTACGCGGAGGCGGTGCAGTCGGCGGGCGGGCAGGTGTTCGACGCCTCGGGCAAGCCGCAGGTGAACACGCCGCAGGCCAAGGCCGGGCTCCGGTTCCTCGTGGACGGCTTCGGCAACGGCACGATCCCCGGCAAGGGCGTCACGTTCAAGGAGGAGGAGGGACGCCGCGCCTTCCAGGAGGGGTCGCTCCTCTTCCACCGCAACTGGGCCTACGTGTACGCGCTCGCGTCGGAGAAGGACGGCTCCAAGGTCGCCGGGCGGTTCGACGTCGCGCCGATCCCCGGCGAGCACGGCCCCGGCTCCGGGGTGCTCGGCGGCAACAACCTCGCGGTGTCGGCGTTCTCCAAGCACCAGGCGAGCGCCCGCGACTTCATCGCCTACATCGTGTCGCCGTCCGTCCAGGGCGAGTACGGGCGGGCGCAGTCGTTCCCGCTGTCGCTCGCCGCGCTCTACGACGACCCCGGGATGATCAAGAAGTACCCCTACCTGCCGACGCTGCGCGAGGGCATGGAGAGCGCCCGGCCGCGCCCCGTCGTCGTCCGCTACAACGAGGTCAGCGTCGCGGTCCAGGAGCAGGTCACGGCCGCGCTGACCGGCGGCAAGAGCGTCGACCGCGCCGCCGAGGACCTGCAGAAGGCGCTCACCGCCCTCGCCGACTGACCGTCCGCCCCCTTCCCCCCTCCCCCGCATTCTGGAGCACCGCCCATGAGATCCCCCCTGCCCGCGCGCCGCTCGTTCCTGGCGGCGACCGGTGCCGGAGCCGCGGCGTTCGCGCTCGGCACCGGGCACGCCGCCGCCAAGGAGACCGTCGGCGGGAAGGTCCCGGCCGACCCGTTCACGCTGGGCGTCGCGTCCGGCGACCCGCTGCCGGACGGCGTCGTCCTGTGGACGCGGCTCGCCCCGCGCCCGCTCGCCCCCGACGGCCACGGCGGCATGCCGCGCAGCCCCTACACCGTCGACTACGAGGTCGCCGAGGACGCGGGGTTCGCCCGCGTCGTCCAGCGCGGGCAGGCCGTCGCCTCGCCGGAGCTCGGCCACTCGGTGCACGCCGAGGTGAACGGGCTGAGCCCCGACCGGGAGTACTTCTACCGGTTCCGCGCCGGGACGGAGCTGAGCCCGGTGGGCCGCACCCGCACCGCGCCCGACCCGGCGTCCGGCCCCGCGGAGCTGCGCTTCGTCGCCGCGTCGTGCGCGGCCTGGTACCACGGCCACTTCACCGCGTTCGAGCACCTCGCCAAGGAGGACCCCGACCTCGTCGTCTTCCTCGGCGACTACATCTACGAGTACGGCATCACCGGCACGAACATGTGGCGGGAGGGCGTCCCGCTGCCCGGCCCCGAGCACGCCGTCGAGACCACGACGCTGGAGCAGTACCGGCTGCGGTACTCCCTGTTCAAGTCCGACGCGAACCTCCAGGCCGCGCACGCCGCCGCGCCGTGGGTGTTCACGACCGACGACCACGACGTGCAGAACAACTACGCCGACGACTGGTCGGAGACCGGCATCGCGCCGGCCGACTTCCTGCGCCGCCGCGCCGTCGCCTACCGCGCGCTCTACGAGAACCTGCCGCTGCGCGCCGCGTCCCTTCCGAACGGCCCCGCCATCGACCTCTACCAGCGGCGGCGGTGGGGACGGCTCGCGCAGCTCGACCTCCTGGACAACCGGCAGTACCGCGACAAGTACCCGGCCGGGCAGGTCGTCGACGACTCGCCGGAGCGGCACGACCCGCGCCGCTCGATCCTCGGCGACCGCCAGGAGCAGTGGCTCTACGACGGGCTGCGCGTCTCGGACACGACCTGGAACCTGCACGTCACCGGCGTCGTCATGGCGCAGATCGACCGGACCCCCGGCGCGGGCTCCACGTTCAGCAACGACATGTGGGACGGCTTCCCCGCCAACCGCGACCGGCTGTTCTCCGCGTGGAAGCGCCACGGCGTCGCCAACCCGGTCGTGCTGTCGGGCGACATCCACCGGCACGTCGCCGCCGATCTGAAGGCCACCTGGGAGAACCCCGCGTCGGCGACCGTCGGCACCGAACTGGTGTGCGGCTCCGCCGCCTCCGACGGGGACGGCGCCGACACCGACTCCAGCGCCAAGGTCTGGCTGGCCAACCCGCACGTCAAGCTCTACAACGCGCGGCGCGGCTACCTGCGCTGCCGCATGACCCCGACGGCCCTGACGTCGGAGTTCATGACCGTGCCCTACGTCAGCAGGCCCGGCGCCCCGCTGGCGACCGCGGCGCGTTTCGTCACCGAGGCCGGACGCCCCGGTCTGAACCGGGAGGTCTGAGCCATGTCCCACTCCATCTCGCGACCGCTCTCGCGGCGCGCCGCGCTCGGCACCGCCGCGGCGGCCGTCCCCGCGGCCGTCCTCGCCGCCTCCGGCAGGGCGGCGGCGGCCGACGAGCCGCGCCCGGTGGAGCGGATCCGCGCCGCCGCCGAGGTGGGCCGCGTCCGGCTGACCTGGGAGGGCGAGGCCTACCACCCGCTCGTCGACCACTACGCCCTCTACGCCTCGCGGTCCAGGGACTTCACCGTCGGCCCCGACACGCTGCTCACCAAGACCGTCTACGCCTCGTTCCTGCACGACCGGCAGGGCGGCCACCGGCAGGACTGGTACTACCGCATCGTGACGGTGGACGCCTCGGGCGCGCGGAGCGAACCGTCCGCGCTGGTCGAGGGGCACAGCGCCGAGTCGGTGGCGCTGTCGGCCAAGCCGATCGCGCGGGTCGGCAAGTACGACCACAAGAGCCTCGGGTTCGCGCTCGCCCCCGCCGGATACGCCCAGTACAAGGACCGGTTCCCGAACGGCGTCGACTACACCTACGGCACGAGCAAGCCCGAGACCGACTGGTCCTACATCCAGCCGGGCCCGGCCGACGGGTGGGCGGGCAACCGGGAGAGCAGCACCACGTTCCGGTTCAACCTGGACACCGTGCCCGCCGAGACGTGGCTGTCGATCTGGCTGATCGACACGCACGCGACGCTCCCGGGGTCGCTGCTGATCTCGGCCAACGGCACCGCGGTCCCGGAGGTGAAGCTGGAGAACGGCGCGACGCGCGGGTCGCTCGAAGGCGACGCGACCGTGCCGGGGACGCTGCTCAAGCCGTCCTACGTCGAGCTGGCGCTCCCCCGCGCCGCGATGCGCAAGGGCAGGAACGCGGTGGTGATCAGGAAGAGGACCGGTTCCTGGCACGTCTTCGACGCCCTCGGCGTCTTCGCCCGCTGAGGGCCCCGGTCGCGCCGGTCAGTCGTCATCGTCGTAGGTCTGGCCGGCGCCGATCGGGAACAGGGGGCGCTTGCCGTCGCCCAGGTTGATCGGCTCCTGCGCGGCGGAGCGGGGCCAGGTGACGGGCAGGCGCCCCGACGGCGCGGTCGTGCCGAACAGGACGTCGGCGACCCCCGCGCCCTCGGTGCCGGGGAGCCAGGACGCGACGAACCCGTCCCAGTGCCGCAGCTCGGACGTCACGTCCAGCGGCCGCCCCGAGACCAGCACCACCACGACCGGGACGTCGGCGCCGCGCAGCCGCGCGATGGTCCGCAGGTCGGCTCCGGTGAGCCGCAGGTCGTCGGTGCGGTCGCCCTTGTACTCGGCGTACGGGCGCTCGCCGACGACGGCGACCGCGACGTCGTAGGACGGGTCGGCGCCGCTGCCGTCCTCGGAGTAGGTGACGGTCCGCGACCTGCCCGCCGCCCGCCGGATGCCCTCCAGGATCGTCGTGCCGGGCGTGGTCGCCCCGGGCGCGCCCTGCCAGGTGATCGTCCAGCCGCCGGACTGGCGGCCGATGTCGTCCGCGCTCCGGCCCGCCACGAAGATCTTCTCGTCGTCCCGGTCGAGCGGCAGCACGTCGTCGTCGTTCTTCAGCACCACCTGCGAGGCGGCGACCGCGCGCCGGGCGAGGGCGCGGTGCGCGGCGCCGCCGACCGTGTCCAGGTAGCGGCGGTCGGCCAGCGGCCGCTCGAACAGCCCGAGCCGGAACTTCTGGGCGAGGATCCGCCGGTTCGCGTCGTCGATCCGCGCCATCGGCACCTCGCCGGCCCGTACCGCCGCGCGCAGGTCGTCGATGAACGCGCGCCACTTCTCCGGCACCATCACCATGTCGATCCCGGCGTTGACCGCGGCGGCGACCTCCGCGCGGGTGAAACCGGGCTCGCCGTCGATCTGGTCGATGCCGTTGTAGTCCGACACGACGAACCCGGAGAACCCCAGCTCGCGCTTCAGCACCTCGGTGATCAGGTAGCGGTTCCCGTGCAGCTTCACGCCGTTCCACGAGCTGTAGGACGCCATCACCGACCCCACGCCCCGCCGCACCGCCTCCCGGAACGGCGGCAGGTGGACGGCGCGCAGCTCCGCCTCCGACCCGCGCGTGTCGCCCTGGTCGTCGCCGCCGGCCGTGCCGCCGTCCCCCACATAGTGCTTCGCCGTCGCGAGGACCGACGTCGGACCGGCGCCGAGCCTGCTCCCCTGGAGCCCCTCGATGAGCGTCGTCATGCCGGACGGCAGCCCCGGGACCTCGCCGAACGACTCATACGTCCGTCCCCACCGGTCGTCGCGGGCGACGCACACGCACGGCGCGAAGTCCCAGTCCACCCCGGTGCCGGTCATCTCCTCGGCGGTCGCGGCGCCGATCCGCCGCACCAGCGCCGGGTCGCGGGTCGCGCCGAGCCCGATGTTGTGCGGGAAGATCGTCGCGCCGACGACGTTGTTGTGGCCGTGCACCGCGTCCACGCCGTACATCATCGGGACGCGCAGCGGCGTGCCGAGCGCCGCCCTCTGGAACCCGTCGTACATGTCCGCCCAGGTCCGCGCGTTGTTGGGGCTGGGCGCCGACCCCCCGCTCGACAGCACCGACCCGATCTTGAACCGGGCGACCTCCGCGGGCGCGATGGACCGCCGCTCGGGCTGCGTCATCTGGCCGATCTTGTCGTCCAGGCTCATCCGCGCGAGCAGGTCCTCGACCCGCTCCACCACGGGACGCGCCGGATCGAGGTAGGGCACGGGGGCGGCGCTCGCGTCGAGGGGCGCGCCGGCCAGGGTCAGCGCGAACGCGACCGGCATGCCGAACGCCGGGAACCGGCGGCGCACGGCCTTGGCGGCAGAGAAGTCCATGGCGCCAGGTGTTTCCGGAATCGGCCCATCGCAAGGTAATCCCGCGGGCAATATCTGGCGTGCGCAATATCCTGCGCCATCGCCGCACAGGGCACGATAAAAGGGCGTCCGCCCGGGATCGAACCGGAACCTTCAGGATCACAACCTGACGTGCAGGCCACCACACCACGGACGCCGTGTCTCCGGCAGGATTCGAACCTGCGCCCTCCGGGTCCGCGACCCGACGCGCTTTCCGCTGCGCCACGGAGACATGCTCGCGGAGGGTGCGAGATTCGAACTCGCGCAGGGTGACCCCTGACCACGGCTTAGCAAGCCGATGCCTTTCCGCTCGGCCAACCCTCCGGAGAAAACACGAAACCGCCCGGACGGACCTCGGGTCCGCGGGCGGTCGCCGTCAGAACGCGGGGATCACGTCCGGCGGCGGCTCCCGGAACCGGAGCGGCTTCGGCTGTGCCGTCGATGGCGACTCATAACCCCGCTCCTCTCACCCCGGCGTCCCTTTCGAGACCAACCCTGTTCGAGACCAACCCTGACAGCCCGGACCACCATCGGCAACACCTTTTCCAAACACTTATCCCAGGGCGCCGTGAAGCGCGCGAAGCGCCCGGTAGACGCGGTCCTTCACCACCTCCACCGGCACCCCCAGCGCCGCCGCCGCCTCGTTGACCGACCGGTCCCGGAAGACGGTCTCGGCGAGGATCTCGCGGTGCGCGGGCGGCAGCGCCCGCAACGCCCGGACGACCGCGGCGCGGGACGCGGGCGAAGCGGTCTCCTTGCCCATTCGCAGTGCCACACCTCGAACGTCGCACCCCCCGCCACCCAGGGCGCCCCGCTTATGCCCCCGTTAAGGAAGCGTTGAGGAACGGCCCCGACCACGCCCCCGGCAACCACCCACCTGCGCAAACGCAGAGCCGGGAAGCCGAGGGCCCGTCCAGCGCCGCCGAGACGGGCCGAGCAGGATCGTTCACCCTGACGACAGCGCTGTGGCGCGTATCACACCACCCAGGCGCCGACCGCCGTCGTCCGGGCCGACAAAGCGCCCGCTTCGGCGAAATTCTCGCCATGATCAGCACAGTTCACCGGTCGGTTATTCAATACCGCGCGACACGCACTCCCCACTTGACTCTCCGTCGCCTTCGATAACCGAAAAGGGTCTTTACTGGTGCGGGACCGTACCTCATGATCTTGGCAGTCGATCCTTGGCCGTTCGGCGGCCACCGCCTGCGACCCCGCAGAACAGGAGACCGGGAAGAATGCTCCCCATCGCCGTCCGCACTCGGGGCCGGGCCGTCCCGTGCGGCTCGCCGATCCGGTGATCATCGACCCCGCGTCCTTGACGGCCCGCCAGCGCCTCGGCCGGGCCTGCGTGGTGTGCCACAAGCGGTTCCCGCTGCCCCGCGTGCCGGTCGGCACCCTGCCCGACGGCACCATCGTGCGGGCCTGCGAAGACTGCGCCCGCATCACCCGATCTCCCCGCTGATGCCGCACCCGGCTCCCGGCGGGCGGCGGACAGCGGAAGCGATATCAGATTAACCGGCCGCTCCGCGGGCAAATGCCCGCCGCGGACACAACAGCGCACCCCTCCTTACCCCAGGGTGACGGATGGTGACCAATGCGCGAAACCGTTTACGCTGCCGTGGCGATCATCTGCTTTGTTCTGGTCCCTGCCCTCCGCGTACAACGCGCGAGGTCACTCGATACCCGCCTGGCCGACCATCGTAGGAATACTGTTCGGCGTAGGCGGGATAGCCGTCGACGTCTGGTACGGGAAGGGGAAGGAGAAACAGAGGCGAGGCTCGCCTGGCCAAAGCCGCCTCGGTCTTTGCGGCGGTATCCACATGGCCGGACCGAACCCCTCACCCTCGATGAAAGGATGAAACCATGGCCCGGTGGCGCCCGAAGCGCGAGATCCCCGACTCCGCGCTTATGCCCACGTACCGGTATGCCATCTTCATGGCCGGGTTCCTTCTGGCCGCCGTTGCTCTGACCATGATGTTGGCGGCGTCCGCCACCGGGACGACCCCCGGCGGAAACATCATCGTGTACATCGTCCTGGCCATCGGCGCGCTCTGCGGGTATTGGCTCGCATATCTCGGCTTGAAAATGACCATGTACGCGCGACGGCGACGGGGAGGCCACTCGAATCGGTGAACGCGGCCCCCCGGGGGGTCAGTGGTCGCCGGGCACGGCGCGGTAGAGGGTGCCTTCGCCGGTGAGCTTCGGGGTGGACGCGTTCGCGGGGACGAAGGCCGCCTCGCCCGGACGCAGAGTCAGCGCGCCGGTCTGGCCGGTGAGGCGGGCCTCGCCCTGCACGCACAGGAGCGCCTGCGGAATGCCGGTGGGGAGTTCGTGCGCCGTCCCGTCCAGGTCGTGGCGGACGAGGGCGAAGTCGCGGACCGGCGGGCTGTAGCGGAACTCGCCGCCCGGCCCGGCGTCCGGCGCCACCCGGTGCGGGGTCGTGGGGGCGAAGTCGACGACGCGCAGCAGTTCGGGGACGTCCACGTGCTTGCCGGTGAGGCCGCACCGCAGGATGTTGTCGGAGTTCGCCATGACCTCGACGCCGAGGCCGCCGAGATAGCAGTGCGGCACGCCCGCGTCCAGGAAGATCGCCTGGCCGGGCCGCAGCGTGAAATGGTTCAGCAGCAGCGCCGCGAGAATTCCCGGGTCGTCCGGGTGGGCACGCGCGATACCGGCGTGGACGGGGCCGAGAGAGCGTTCCACGCGGGACACCGGGACCCTGCCGTCCAGCATCTCCGCGAGAACGGTGGGCAGCGCCTTTTCCGCCGGTTCCTCGCGGAGCATCGCGGCCCACGGAAGCAGGTCGTCCACGCCGAGATTTTCGAGCAGGTCGGCGGTGGCCGACGGCTCGCGGAACCCGCACAGGCCGTGGAAATCGGTGATCGCGCAGATCATCTCCGGCTTGTGGTAAGGGTCCTTGTAGCTTCGGGCCCGGTCGTCGATCGGGATGCCGCGCGCCTCCTCCGCCGCGAACCCGGCCTCGGCCTGCGCGACCGTCGGGTGGACCTGGAGCGACAGCGGCCGCTCGACCGCGAGGATCTTCAGCAGGTAGGGCAGCGACGCGCCGAACCGCTCCGCCGCGGGCGCGCCGAGCATGCCCTCCGGGTCGGCCGCGATCAGCTCGGTGAGCGGCGTCCCGTCGGCGGACGAGGGCGCCGCCGGATGCGCGCCGACCCACAGTTCCGCCTGCGGGCGCCCGGTCGGCGCGGTGCCGAGCAGTTCCGGCAGCGCGGTGGCCGACCCCCAGTCGTAGGAGCGGATCGACGTCGTGAGGGCCATCGGCGCGGTGGTCGGCACGGTCGTCTGCACGGTAGGGCTCCTGCGGTCGGGGCTCACGGAGATGGGCACGGCACCGCCCGTCGTCACCACGGTGCGGGCCTCCCGGATCGATCAAGAAAATCAGCGTAGGGGCGGCGCCGCTCCCCGGGGACCGGCGCCGTCAGCCGAGGATAGGAGATCCCGGCCCCGCACGAGGCACGGCGCACGCCGGGCGGACGGCGATGAGTTTCCCAGGACGCGGCGGTCCACCTGTGCATGACCACGAACCTGCCGGTGGACCCGGCCGTCGAGGAGCGACCCGCCGTCCCCTACGTCGCGGTGCGGAGGAACGTCACACCCGCCACGTTCGCGGAGATCGCCGACCGGGTCCCGGTGATCCTCGGGTGGCTCGCGGCGCGGGGCGTCGCGGCGGCGGGGGCGCCCTTCCTCCGCTACGAGATCATCGACATGCCGGGCACCCTGGGCGTCGAGGCGGGGGTGCCCCTCGCGGCGCCCGTCGAGGGCGAGGGCGAGATCCACCCGGCCACGCTCCCCGCGGGCCGCTACGTCACCTACACCCACGTGGGGCATCCCGAACGGCTGGTGGAGATCACCGCCGCCGTCCTCGCGTGGGGGACCTCCCGGGGCCTCGCCTGGGACATGGAGCACACCGACCAGGGCGAGCGGTGGGCCTGCCGCCTGGAGGTGTTCAAGACCCACCCCGCGGAGGTGCCCGACCCAGACGACTGGGTCACCGACCTCGTGCTGAAGCTCGCGGACGCCTGACCCGCGCCCGGCGGATCGCCCGCGAAACGGCGGCGGTCCGCCGGTCGGGGCCCTACGATTGCGCGGATGGGCAAGCACACCAAGCCGGCGACGCGGCCCTGTCCCGGCTGCGACGGCACCGGCACCAGCACCGCCACGGGCGTGCGGTGCAACGTCTGCCGCGGGGCGGGGCGCATATGAGGTTCCCCCCCGACGGCTGCTCCTACGAGGTCCGCTACACGCTCGGCCGCCGCGGCACGGGGCTGGAGAGCTTCGCCGACGAGTACGCGCTCGGCCGCTGGTTCGCGGCGATGACGGCCGAGGGCATGTTCGATCCCGAGGACTTCGCCGTCCCGGACGAGGACGGCCGCAACGGCTACCAGATCTTCTGCGTCACCGGCACGGCCCGGGTCGGCATCAGCTACTTCCACCCGCGCCTCGTCCGGGGCCGGATCGAGGGCTCCCGGCAGCCCATCTGACCCGCGCGGCGGGCACATGTCCGACATACTGCCGTCATGGTGTGGACCGCCCCGACGATCGACCGTGTCCTGGCGCCGCTGAGCGAGCCGACCGCGGACGAGCGCGCGCTCACCGAGGCGTGGCTCGACCTGCAACGCGAGACGCTGCTCTGGAAGTGCGGCGGGCTGACCGAGGAGCAGCTCGGGCTGCGCTGCGTGGAGCCGTCGAACCTGTCCCTGCTCGGCCTCGTCCGGCACATGGCCGAGGTCGAACGCGACTGGTTCCGGACGAGGTTCGCCGGTGAGACCCCCGGCTACCTGTACTGCACCGACGACGACATGACCGCGGAGTTCGACCTCGACGGCGCCGACGCGGAACGCGACCTCGCGACCTACCGGCGGGAGGTCGAGCTGTGCCGCCGGGCGACGTCCGGCCACGCGCTGGACGAGGTCTACCTCGACCCCCGGCGCGGCACCGAGATGAGCCTCCGATGGGTCTACCAGGCGATGCTCGTCGAGTACGCCCGCCACAACGGCCACGCCGACATGCTCCGCGAGCGCATCGACGGCGCCACGGGCCACTGACCCCGGCATGGCGGTGAGCCCGGAGTCGCTCAGGGGCCTGCACGAGCGGGCGGCCCGCGCCCTCCCGGCGGAGCTGGTCGAGGACGCCGGAGGGTGGTGGCTGCGCCACGCCCGCGGCGGCGCGTGGTGGGTGCGGTCGGCGCTGCCCCACGGCGGCGCCGCGCCGGACGAGCTGGCGCGCGGGATCGCCGCGGCCGAGGCGTTCTACACCGGTCACGGCGTCCCGGCCCGGTTCCAGATCAGCCCCCCGGCGTGCGCGGACGCGCTCGACGCGATCCTGGCCGGGCGCGGCTACCGGCGGCACGACGCGATGTCGCTCCAGGGCGCGCCGACCGCGCGCGTCCTGGAGCTGGTGCGGCCGGGCCCGCTCCGCGTCCGGCTGGACGACCGTCCGGCGGACGCCTGGTTCGAGGTCTGGGCCGCGGCGAGCGGCCACGGCGACGACGCCCGCCACGAACGGGACATGCTCGCGCGCGTCGAGCGGCCGAGCGCGTACGCCGGCGCGATGCTCGGGGACGAGGTCGTCGCGGTGGGCCGCGCGGTCGCCGACACGGGCTGGGCGGGGTTGTTCGGCATGGCCACGCTCCCCCGGGCGCGCGGGAGGGGCGCCGCCCGCGCCGTGCTCGCGGCACTGGCCGGGTTCGCCCGCGCGCAAGGCGCCGACCGCATGTATTTGCAGGTGGAACGGCGCAACGACGCCGCGCTCGCCCTCTACGGCCGGGCGGGATTCAAGGAAATCCGCGGTTACCACTACCGCACCGCGGGCTGAATCCTCCGCCCGCGCGCGGTGAGGAGATCGTTCGGGGGGCGCGGGCGGCCGGACGGTGGTTGAATTCACGGTCATGTGGCCCTCGTCACAACGATCACGTCCATGGCGGCGCTGGTACCAGCCGGGGGTTCCCACCGAGATCACCGTCCCGGACGTCCCGCTCACGCGGTTGCTCGACGACGCCGCCGAGCGGTATCCGCGCAGGCCCGCGCTGATCTTCTACGGCCGGCGGATCGGGTACCGGGAGCTGCGGGACGCGGCGGACCGGTTCGCCGACGGGCTGCACCGGCTCGGCGTGCAGCCGGGCGACCGGGTCGCGCTGGTCCTGCCGAACTGCCCGCAGCAGGTCATCGCGTTCTTCGGCGTGCTGCGCCGGGCGGCGGTCGCGGTGCCGCAGGACCCCCGGCACACGCCGGAGGAGATGCGCCTGCGGCTCGCGGACTGCGGCGCCCGCGTCGCGGTCGTGGTGGATCGTTCCTATCCGACCGTGCGGTCCGTCCGGAACGGGCTGCCGCTGGAGCAGGTGGTCGTCACGTCCCTGGCCGACTACCTCCCGGCCGCGCGGCGGGCGGCGGCGCGGGCGCGGACCTGGCGCGAGCGTGCGGCGGCGGAGGTCCCGGACGGGCCCGGGGTGATCGCGTTCCGGGAGTTGCAGCGGCCCGCGTGGCGCGTCCGGCAGCTTCCGGTCGAGCCCGCGCGGGACCTGGCGGTGATCCAGTACACGGGCGGGGACGAGGGGCGTCCCAGGGGGGCGATGCTGACCCACCGCAACCTCGTCGCGAACGCGTGCCAGCAGCGGGCGTGGGACCCCGGCGGGCGGCCCGGACGGGACGTCACGCTCGGCGTGCTGCCGCTGTTCCACTCCTTCGGCCTGATGAGCTGCCTGGTCGCGCCGGTGCTGGCGGCGGGGGCGGTGGTGCTGGTGCCGCGCTTCGAGCCCGGCCAGGTGCTGGCGGCCCTGCGCAGGCACCGGCCGACGATCGTCCCGGGCGTGCCCGCGCTGTACGACCGGTTGATCGACAGCCCCGGCTTCCGCCCGTCGGACCTGCGGTCGGCGCGGGTCCTCATCTCGGGCGCGGCGGGGCTCGGGAGGGCCACCGCCGAGCGGCTGGAGCGGCTGGGCGCGCGCGGGCTGATCCAGTGCTACGGCCTTACCGAGGCGTCCCCCGCCGTCGCCGCGAACCCGCTCGGGGGCACTCGCCGCCGGTCGGGTCCGGGAGGAGACCTGCCGGTCGGGCTGCCGCTGCCGATGACGGACGCCGTCGTCGTCGACGCCGAGCGGCCGACGCGGATCCTGCCGCCGGGCGAGGCGGGCGAGCTGGTCGTGCGCGGCCCGCAGGTGTTCGCGGGGTACTGGAACGCGCCGCTGGCCACCGCGCGGGTGCTGTCGAAGGGCTGGCTCCGCACGGGTGACATCGCGGTGATGGACGAGGACGGTTTCCTCACCCTCCTGGACCGCCACCGGGACCTCATCAAGGTCAACGGGTTCAGCGTCGTCCCGGCCGAGGTGGAGGGCGTGCTCCGGCGGCATCCGGCGGTGCACGAGTGCGCGGTGGTCGGCGTCCCCGACGCGCGGCGCGGCGAGCGGGTCGTCGCGTACGTCGTGGAGCACCCCGCCTACCTCTTCTCGGCGGACGAGCTGCGCCGCCACTGCGAGCGCCACCTGTCGCGCTACAAGGTGCCCGGCGCGTTCGTCCCCCGGGCGGATCTGCCCAGGGACGAGCGGGGGAAGGTGGTCCGGCGGCGGCTCCGGGACGAGGCCGCCGGTCCCGTCGCGCGGCACGGATGACGGCCGGGGTGGTTGACTGTGCGCGTGCACACCGAGACCGCCCCGTCCGGGCTTTTCGCCCGGCTCGCCGAGATCGGACGCGGCCCGGCCGGCGCCGCGAACCCGTCCGCGGCGCCCGAGGTGCTGTACGACCGGCACGGCGTGCTCGTGGTGCGGGTCGGGGACGTGGCCGTGAAGGCGCACCAGCCCGACCGCGAGTACGGGGTTCCCTTTCTCGGGCGGATCCGCCTGGCCGAAGCCCTGCCGCACCTCCTGGTGGGCCCGCTGGGCCCGCCCGTGGACGTGGACGGGCGCACCGTCACCGTCTCCCCCTACGGCGAACCCGTGGACCCGCGGGAGGAACTCCCCTGGGAAGAGGGGGCCCGCCTGCTGGCGGCGCTGCACTCCACGCCCGTTCCCGCGGACGCGCCGTCCTGGGGGCGCCCCACCCGCGTGGCCCGCCTGGTGTCGCGGCTGGGCGACGGCCCGGCCGAGGACGTGGTGCGCCGCGCGTTCGCCACGCTGCCCGCCTGGATCCGCGGCGAGGCGCCGGAGCCGCCCGGACACGCCCACCTGATCCACGGCGACTGGCACCTCGGCCAGATGGTCCGCCTCCCCGGCGCCCCTGATGGAAATCGTCGGTGGCGGCTGATAGACATCGAGGATCTCGGGACGGGCGTCCCGGCGTGGGATCTGGCGCGGCCCGCCGCGCTGTTCTCGGCGGGCGTCCTGAGCCCCGAGGAGTGGGGGCGGTTCCTGGGGGCCTACACACGCGCCGGGGGCCCGGCGGTGCCCGCCGGCGGAGATCCGTGGGCGGCGCTGGAGGTCCCCGCGCGAACTCTGGCGATCCAGATCGCCGCCACCTGCGTCATATCCGCGGGGAGGGATGATCGGCCGCTCGACGGAGCGGAGCAGGCGGTGGTGGACGCCTGCGCGAGAATCGCCGCGGCGGGCACGCCCGCATGACGTGGCGGCGAACCTGCCCTACATTTAGCCTCTACCTGGGGATCCATACCGGAAGGACGACAAGGCGATGCACTGCCCTAAGTGTCGTGGCGTGATGCGGACCTACACCCGCAGCGGCGTCCACATCGAGCAATGTGACAGCTGCCGGGGCATCTTCCTCGACTACGGCGAGCTTGAGGCCCTGAGCCAGATGGAGTCCCAGTACCGGGCGGCCCCTCCGGCCGCCGCGCCCGGTTGGGGGACCCCGGCCCCGGCGGTGCACCACCATCACCACGGTGGGCACCACCACCGCCCCCACCACGGGAGCGTCTTCCACATGCTGTTCTCGACCTGACCGGTCGGAACGACCGCGTGGCGGCCCGCCCCGGGCGAGGCGGGCCGCACGACCGCGTCCGAATCCCGCTACAGCCGCGGGTCCACGGGCTCTGACTCCAGCGCCAGCACGGCGAACACGGCCTGGTGGACGCGCCACACCGGCTCCCCCGCGGCGAGCCGGTCCAGGGCCTCCAGGCCCAGCGCGTGCTCGCGCATCGCCAGTGACCGCTTGCGGCCGAGCGACCGGCCGCGCAGCCGGTCGAGGTGCTCCGGCTCGGTGTAGTCGGGGCCGTAGATGATCCGCAGATACTCCCGTCCCCGGCACTTGACGCCCGGCTGCACCTTCGTGCCCTCCGGGAGCGGGCCGAGCGGCTTGACCACCATGCCCTCGCCGCCGGACGCGGTCAGCCCCTCCCACCAGCCGGTCACGGCCTCCTCGGACGCCGCGTCCGCGAGGTCGGCGACCATCGAGCCGGTCCGCCGGATGAGGCCGCTGGGGTCGGCGTCCGCGAGCCGCCCGGCGACGTCGAGGTGCCAGTCGTGGTCGCGGGCGGCCGCCCACGCCGTGCCGTCGCCCGCGAGCACCTGGAACGGGGCGAGCCGCAGCCCCTCCAGCCCGTCGACCGGCCAGCAGTAGCGGGCGTAGGCGTCGCGGAACCGGGCGGCGTTGGCGGCGCGCCGGTCGACGTGCTCGCGCAGGCCGCCGAGGTCCAGGCCGCGCGCCTGCGCGCGGGCGAGCGCGCCGGAGGCCATCGGCAGGGCGGCGCGGGCGGCGGCGCCGGTCGCGGCGTACTGCGTCCGGATGAGGTCCATGGCCTTGGCCGACCAGGGCAGCAGCTCGCAGTCGAGGACGAGCCAGCCGGTGTCCAGCTCGTCCCAGAGCCCGGCGGCGCCGATCGCGGCGCGGACCCGGTCGAGCACCTCGCGCGTCCGGTCGGGGTCGCGGAAGAACGCGCGCCCGGTGCGGGTGAACAGGGCGCCGGTCGTCCCGTCGTCCACGCCGAAGCGGGCGGCGGCGACCGCCTCGTCGCGGCAGACGACCGCGACGGCCCGCGAGCCCATGTGCTTCTCCTCGCACACGACGCGGGCGACGCCCCGGTCCCGGTAGGCGGCGAGGGCCTCGGCGGGGTGCTCCAGGTACCCCGGCAGCGCCGAGGTCGCGGCCGGGGACATGGTCGGCGGCAGGTACACCAGCCAGCGGGGGTCCACGGCGAACCGGCTCATCACCTCCAGCGCGGCCAGCGCGTTCTCCTCCCGGACGGTGACGCGCCCCATGAGGCGGGTCTCGACGCCGCTGTTGTCCATGACGTCCTCGATGCGGAGGACGTCGCTCTCCCGGTGCCCTCCCGCGACGGACCCCGGGGACGCGGGCGCGTCCAGGGGCCGGACGGGCTCGTACCAGACCTCGCGGGCCGGGACGGAGACCAGTTCGCGCTCGGGGTAGCGGAGCGCGGTGAGCTTCCCGCCGAACACCACGCCCGTGTCCAGGCAGATGGTGTTGTTGACCCACTCCGGCTCGGGGACGGGCGTGTGCCCGTACACGACCGTCGCCTTGCCCCGGTAGTCGCGCGCCCACGGATACCGGACGGGCAGCCCGTACTCGTCGGTCTCGCCGGTGGTGTCGCCGTAGAGGGCGAAGGACCGCACCCGCCCGGAGGCGCGCCCGTGGTAGTCCTCCTTCAGCCCGGCGTGGGCGACGACGAGGCGCCCCTCGTCCAGGACGTAGTGGCTGATGAGGCCGTCCATGAAGCGCAGCGCGTCGGCGCGGAACTCCTCCGGCTCGGCGGCGAGCTGCTCCAGCGACTCCGCGAGCCCGTGCGCGACGCGGACCTTGCGCCCCCGCAGCGCCCGGACGAGCTTCGCCTCGTGGTTGCCCGACACGCACAGCGCGTTCCCGGACGCGACCATGCCCATCGCCAGGCGCAGCACGCCGGGCGAGTCGGGGCCCCGGTCGACGAGGTCGCCGACGAACAGGACCGTGCGCCCGCCCGGGTGGTTCGCGTCCACGGCGCGGCCGGAGGCGTCCCGGACGATCTCGTAGCCGAGGCCGGAGAGGAGGTCCTCCAGCTCGGCGCGGCAGCCGTGGACGTCGCCGACGACGTCGAACGGGCCGGTCAGGTCGCGCCGGTCGTTCCACGACCGGTCGTAGCGGATCGTCGCGGCGTCGATCTCCTCGGTGCCCGTCAGCACGCGGACGCGGCGGAACTCGCGGCCGAGGCTCCGCAGCCCGCGCCGCAGCTCGCGGCGCTGCCGGGGCACGACGTGCTCGGGCAGGTCGCGGTCGGGGCGGGCGGCGTTGCGCTCGACGGCGACGTGCTCGGGCACGTCCAGGACGATCGCGGCCGTGAGGACGTCGTGCGCCTTGGCGAGCTGGAGCAGCGACTGCCGCGCCCTGCTCTGCACGTTGGTCGCGTCCACGACGGTCAGCAGGCCGCGCCGCAGCCGCTTGCCGACGATGTAGTGCAGCAGGTCGAACGCGTCGGCGGTGGCTGACTGGTCGTTCTCGTCGCCCGACACCATCGCGCGGCAGGCGTCGGAGGACACGACCTGCGTGGGCGCGAAGTGCTTGCGCGCGAAGTGCGACTTGCCCGACCCGGACACGCCGACCAGCACGACGAGTCCCATCTCCGGAAGCCTGATCACGGTCCTGTCGTGATCACGTGTGTCGTCGGTCATCGGGTGAACACCCCCATCTGCGTCGGGGCGCCGACCTCCGGGTCGTCGTCCCCGACGGGCACGTGGCGGACGCGGTAGCCGTGCGCGGCGGCGACCCGGTCGGCCCACTCGCGGAACTCGGCGCGGGTCCATTCGAAGCGGTGGTCGGGGTGGCGCATCGCCCCCGGCGCGAGCCCCTCGTAGCGGACGTTGTGCTCGGCGTTCGGCGTCGTCACCACGACCACGCGCGGTGCGGCGTGCCCGAACACGACGCGCTCGACCGCGCCCAGGCGCGGCGGGTCGACGTGCTCGACGACCTCCATGAGCACGGCCGCCTCGTAGCCGCGGAACCGCTCGTCGGCGTAGGTGAGGGCGCCCTGGAAGACGTCCCGGACGCGGGACCCCTCGCGGCGCTCGTCGAAGCGGACCCGCCGCCGGGCGTGGCCGAGCGCGCGGTGGGAGACGTCCGCGCCGGAGATCTCGCTGAAGAACTCGTCGCGGAGGAGCCGCGCGAGCAGCTTGCCCGACCCGCACCCGAGGTCGATGACCCGGCGCGCGTTCTCCTCGCGCAGCGCCGCCAGCACGGACAGGGCGCGCCGCTCCGACAGCGGGACCGCGGTCTCGGCGGGGTTCTCCTGGGTGCTCTCCTCGGGGCTCTCGGCGGCGAGCTCCTCGTCGATCTCGACGGGGTCGAGGGCGTCCTCGGGCGAGCCGTCGGCGTCCGCGAGCCGGCCGAGGGCCGCGCGGACGAGGGCGCGCCGGTTCGCCAGGTAGCGGCGGGTGATCGCGGCGCGGTCCGGGTGCGCGGCGAGCCACCCCTCCCCCGCCCGGATCAGCTTGTCGACCTCGTCGGAGGCGACCCAGTAGTGCTTCGCGTCGTCCAGCACGGGCAGCAGCACGTAGAGCTGGTTGAGCGCGTCGGTGAGCCGGAGCTCGCCGGTGAGCGTGAGCGTGACGTAGCGGGAGTCGCCCCACTCGCCGTGCTCGGGGTCCAGCGGGACGGGCACGGCCGACACCTCCCAGCCCAGCGGGCCGAAGAACCGCTCCGCCTGCCCCGGCCCGCCTCTGCACGGCAGCGCCGGAAGCACGATCTCAAGCGGGATCGGGGTCCGCGCCAGCTCGGGACGGGCGGCGCACCGGCCGCGCATGGCGGTCCGGAAGACGTTCGCCATGGCCGAGGCCAGCAGCGAGGACGCCGCGTAGGGGCGGTCGTTCACGTACTGGCCGAGGGAGAAGTCCGGCGTGCCCTTGCCGCGCGTCCGGACGAGCTTGACCGGATCGACGTCGAGCAGCAGCGCCGCCGTGCAGCGCCGCTCGTCCGCGTCGGGGTAGAAGACGTGCGCGGTGCCGGAGGACTGCTCGAACCGGTGCACCCGGTCGGGGTGCTTGTGCAGGAGGAAGCCCAGGTCAGTCGCCTGGTCCAGGGTCGTGGTGATCGTCAGAAGCACGGCTCAAGTGTGGCGGAACGGGCGAAGCGCCCCCATTCATTTTCGCCGGCGGGCCCGCCGGCTCCCCGATCAGGGCACGGCCGGCCCGGTCAGGTAGCGGCCGCGGCGGTCGAAGGGCCAGCCGTTGATCACGCAGCCCTTCATCCCGAAGATCTGCTGCTGCATGACGGGCGCGGGACGGCCGCGGCCGGGGCAGGTCGCGTGCCCGAACCCGAGCCGGTGGCCGACCTCGTGGTTGATGGTCAGCGCGTGGTAGGCGTCGGGCTGCCCCTTGTAGTAGGTCGTGAGCAGGAGCCAGCGCTTCAGGTTGACCACGACCTGCTTGCCACCGCTGCAGTTGACCTTGCCCTCGGTGGTCATGCCGTAGGAGCCGCAGATCTTGTCGACCGTGTCCGGCGCGGCGAGCTGCACCACGAAGTCGTAGGGGCCGGAGTCGACGCGCTTGAACGACCACTTCCCGGCCGCCGTCCAGCCGCGCCTGTCGCCGAGGATCCTGTCGACGCTGCGGGCGAAGGCCGCGGGGTCCTGCCTGAGGCCGCCCTCCACCTCGACCATGTAGCGCATCAGCCTGCCGTGCCCGTACACGCGTCCGCCCGCGGGTGGGCGCATGAACTTCCCGGTCCCCTTGGCGGGGATGTAGGGCTGCTTCTTCGGGGTGGCGAGCGGCGCCTCGGACTCCATCCTGTTCTGGTCCGGGGCGCCCTTCGGCTTGGACGAGGTGGACGTGGAATCCGAGGAGACCTGCCACACGACCACCCCGCCGATCCCCAGTACGACCACCACGAGCAGGGACGCGACCCCGAGGATGACGCCGCGCGTCCGGCTGCGCCGGGCGCCCTCGAACTCCCGGTCCAGCTCGGCGCTGATCCCCCCGACCGTCCCGGGCCGGCGTCCGCCGGACGGAGGCGGGGGCGGAGGCGGAGGCGGCCCCGGTCGCGGCGGCGCGGGCGGGCGCCGCGCGGGCGGTGGCGGGGGCGGCGGTTGCGGTGGGGGCGTCGGCCGGGGGTCCCGGCGATGGGACGTGGCCCGGCGGCGGCCCGATTGTGATCTCGGAGGCGGCATGGCGGTGCACAGCATGCCAGATACCCGGGAGAAAATGATCTTTTCTCGACAATGCGCAGGTAAGAGGCAAATCCCCACAACTTGGACGTCACGGAGAGCGATCACGCAGGGTGCCGGCCCGACCGCGCACAGGTCGGCGTGGGCGGCGGCGGGCGGGGACGTCAGGGGGCCGCGTCGGCGTCCGGCACGTAGGAGGCGATGCCGCGGATCAGGATTTCGAGGCCGAACTCGAAGCGGTCGTCGCCCGACCCCCCGGTCAGGTCGTCCACCATGCCCACGATGTGCGGATAGCGGTCGACGGGCAGCGCCTTCATGAACGCGCGGATCTGCTCGAAGCGCTCCTGGAAGTGCTCCCAGGGGTCCTCGCCCGGCGGGGTCCGCCCGACGTAGATCGTGTCCTCGATCGCGTCGGCGTCCAGGTACATGCCGAACGTGTCGACGGCGAGGCCCGCGATGCTCGGCGGGACGCCGCCCGCCCGCATGAGGGCGAGCTGCACCTCGGCGACGGCCAGCAGGTTGGGGCCGGTGGGGATCAGCCCCAGCGAGACCTTGGCGATGTCGCGGTGCGAGGTGTAGACGCGGCGGACCTCGCGCGCCAGCTCCTTGAGCTGCTCCTGCCAGCGGGACGGGTCGACCTCGGGCAGCTCCACCTCGGCGAAGACCGCGTCCAGCATCAGCTCGCGCAGCTCCTCCTTCCCCGAGACGTGGGCGTAGAGCGAGGCGGCGCCGGTGCCGAGCTCCTGCGCGACGCGGCGCATGCTGACGGCCTCCAGCCCCTCGCCGTCCAGCACGCGGACGGCGGTGGCGACGATGACCTCCTGCGTGAGCGGCTGCCGCACCGGCCCGGCCCTGCGCTGCTTGCGCCAGGGGGGCGTCGGTATGTCGGTGCCCACGGCGGCCTCCAAACTCGCGATACATCTTGACAGCCGAAAATCGAGATATATCGTCTTGATGGTACGAACACGAACATCGTACTTGACACGAACGCTGTTCGTCTATAAAACAGTGTTCGCAGCTAACGAACACCGTTCCCCCCGGAGGCGACCATGACCGAGACACCGGCGCCCACGCCGAACGCGGAGGCGGGCTACCGCTGGCGCTGGGTGGCCCTTTTCGTGATCCTCGCCGCGGAGGTCATGGACATGCTGGACGCGTTGATCACCACGATCGCGTCCCCCACGATCCGCGCCGACCTCGGCGGCTCCGCGAGCACGATCCAGTGGCTCGCCGCCGGATACACCCTCGCCATGGCGGTGGGCCTCATCACCGGCGGCCGCCTCGGCGACCTTTACGGGCGCAAGCAGATGTTCCTCATCGGCGCCGCCGGGTTCACGGTGGGCTCGCTGCTGTGCGGCGTCGCCGGATCGCCCGGCATGCTGGTCGGCTCCCGCGTGCTGCAGGGCCTGTTCGGCGCGCTGATGCTGCCGCAGGGCATCGGGATGATCAAGCAGATGTTCACGCCGAAGGAGATGGGCGCGGCGTTCAGCACGTTCGGGCCCGTCATGGGCCTGTCGTCGGTCGGCGGCCCGGTACTGGCCGGCTGGCTGATCGACGCCGACCTCTTCGGCACCGGCTGGCGCATGATCTTCCTGATCAACCTGCCGCTCGGCCTCGCGGCCGTGCTCGCCGGGATGAGGTTCCTGCCGGCCGGTCGCTCGGACCACGCGACGCGGCTCGACCTCGTCGGCGCGCTGCTGGCCGCCGCCGGCGCCGGGCTCCTGATCTATCCGCTCGTCCAGGGCCGCGAGCTGGACTGGCCCGCCTGGACGTTCGCCATGCTGGCCGCCTCGCTCGCCGTCTGGGCCGTGTTCGCCTGGTACGAGACCCGCAAGCAGCGCGCGGGCGGCGACCCGCTGATCGTCCCGAGCCTGTTCCGCAAGCGCGGCTTCACCGGCGGCCTGGTCGTCGGCGTGGTGTTCTTCACCGGCATGGCGGGCATCGCGCTGGTGCTCGCCCTGTACTTCCAGCTCGGGCTCGGCTACTCGCCGCTCAAGGCCGGACTCGCGGAGATCCCCTGGTCGGCGGGCATCGTCGTCGGCTTCGCCGTCTCCCAGCCGGTGCAGCGCTTCGGCCGCAAGGTCATCCAGGGCGGCGCGCTCATCATGGCCGCGGGCGTCGCCGGCATGGTCGGGACGCTCCAGGCCGCGGGCATCGACGTCACCCCGTGGCAGCTCACCCCGGCGCTGCTCGTCGTCGGCCTCGGCATGGGGCTGCTGATGGCGCCGTTCTTCGACACCGTCCTCGCGGGCGTCGAGCCGGAGGAGACCGGCTCGGCGGGCGGCACGCTCACCGCGGTCCAGCAGCTCGGCAGCGCGCTCGGCGCGGCCGTCCTCGGAACGATCTTCTTCGGCCTGCTCGGCGGGCACGTGGCCGCCGCCGCGGACGACGGCGCGGGCGGGCTGCGCGGACGGCTCGCCGCCGCCTCCGTCCCGGCGCCGCTCCAGGACCGGGTGGTCACCGGGCTGCGCGACTGCGGCCGCGACCGCGCGACCGCCAAGGACGCCGTCGCGGTCCCCGCGTCCTGCGTCCGGCTGGAGGGCGAGGTCAGGGCGGCCGTCGCCGCCGCGCCGCAGTCGGCGGGCGCCGTCCAGAAGGCGGTCGCGGACGAGGCCGAGCGCTCGGCGAAGACCGGCTTCGGCGGCGCCATGAAGATCACGCTGTGGATCGAGGTCGGCCTGCTGGCCCTCACGGTCGTCGTGGCCTTCCTGCTCCCCCGGCGCGCCCGCCTGGAGGAGGACGGCGAGGGCGGCCCCGCCGACGCCCGCGCGGCCGGAGTCGAGGCACCGACCGGAGCCTGACCCCTGGCGGCCTCCGGGACTCCCGGCGGCTCCCGGCCCGGCGGTCTCCGGCCCCCGGCGGCACCGGAGACCCCCGGCCCGGCAACCCCGGAAGGGGAACGGCCCGTGGCGGAGGCGCGCGTTCCGGACCACGGAACGCGCGGCCCCCGCCGCGGGCCTTCTCGTGCGCCGCCGGGTCAGACCTTGGCGAGGACCTCCGCGGCGATCAGCTCGATGTGCTCCAGGTCGTCCAGGTCGAGGACCTGGAGGTAGACGCACTCCGCGCCCAGCTCGGCGAACCGGCCGATCTTGTCGACGATCTCGCCGGGCGTCCCGGCGAGCCCCTCCCGCCGCATGTCGTCCGCGTCCCGGCCGATGGCGTCGGCGCGGCGCCGGACTTCCGCCTCGTCGCGCCCGCAGCACACGACCTGCGCGACCGAGTAGACGAGCGGCCTGGCCCGCCCCTGCTCCCGGCACGCCTCGCGCACCCGCTCGTAGGCCGCGCCGGTGTCCTCCGGGACGTGGAACGGGACGTTGTACTCGTCGGCGTACAGGGCGGCGATCCGCGGCGTCCGCCGGGCGCCGGTCCCGCCGATGATCACCGGCGGCCCCTCCGGGCGGACGGGCTTGGGGAGCGCGGGCGAGTCGGCCACCGTGTAGTACTCGCCCGAGAACGAGAACCTTTCGCCGGGCGGCGTCCGCCACAGCCCCGTCACCAACTGGAGCTGCTCCTCCAGCCGCGCGAACCGCTCGCCGAGGCTCGGGAACGGGATCCCGTAGGCGGTGTGCTCCGCCTCGTACCAGCCGGTCCCGAGCCCGATGTCGACGCGGCCGCCGCTCATCCGGTCGACCTGCGCGACCGCGATCGCGAGCGGGCCGGGCAGCCGGAACGTCCCCGCCGTCACCAGCGTGCCGAGCCTGATCCGGCTGGTCTCGCGGGCCAGCGCGCCGAGCGTGACCCACGAGTCGGTCGGCCCCGGCTCCCCGGTGCCGCCGCCCATGACCAGGTAGTGGTCGGAGCGGAAGAACGCGTCGAAGCCGAGGTCCTCCGCCGCCCTCGCGACCGCCAGCTGGGTCTCGTAGCTCGCCCCCTGCTGGGGTTCTGTGAAAATCCGAAGTCGCATGGGCCCATCCTCGTACGAACCCGCGCCCGTGCGTCAACGCGGCCGTTCCGAACCCGGCCGTTCCGAACCCGGCCGTTCCATCAGCCCCGGTCGTCCGCGCGGCTCCGGCGGCGGCGCCGGCCGAGCCGGGTCAGCACGAACCCCGCCCCGACCATCGCGACCGCGATCTCCACGACCGTGCCGGCGCGGGTCCCGGTCAGCGACGTCCCGCCCGCGGCCTCCGCCGGGCGCGCCCGCCCCTCGGGCGCGTACGCCAGCGGCCGGACGGCCATGCCCTCCCGCGCGGCCGGGGGCACGGCCCGCGAGGTCGCCCCGGGGCCGTCGGTACCGCTGCCGTGGGCGCCGTGGGTGCCGTGGGTGCCGTGGGCGCCGGTGGGCCTGCTCGCGCCCGTCGATCCGTCCGCGGGGGTCGGTCGGCCCTTCCCGGTCGACCCGCCGGTGATCCTGGTGCGCGCGACCGCCCGGTTGTTCGCGGGGTTGACGTCGATCGTGGACGTCGTGGCCGTGGACGGCGACTCCAGCGTGGTCCCGGCCCTGGCGCTCGCGTCCGGCCTGACCCTGGTGCGCAGCGTCCGCGACTCGCCGGGGCGCAACGAGCCGACCGCGCAGGTGTACCCGGCGCCCCGCCCGGCGCACGCGTTGTCCGGCCCGATGAGCCTGGCGTGCCCCCGCGACCGGACGACCACGTTCTCGGCGGTGGACGGCCCGAGGTTGCGCACCCGCATCACGTAGCGGATCACCGCCCCGGCCCGCGCCTTCGCGGGCGCCTTCTTCGACATGACGAGGTCGGCCGTGCGGGCGACGCGCGACGCCGGGAACATCCGCCTCGCCCGCGCGGTGCCCCAGGTCACCGTGGCGCCGGGCATGATCGTCCGCCCGGCCCTGGCGTGCCGGGCCACCTTCGCCCGCAGCACCCCGGGCACGGTCCGCCCCGGCTTGACCACGCCCAGGCGGCAAGTGACCTTCCCGCCCCTGCCGGACGTGCAGTTCGACTGGCCGGACACGAACTTCAGCGTCTTCGGGAACGTCACCCGGAGCACCGCGCGATGCGCCCTGGCCCGCCCCTTGGCGGGGGCCTGGACGGTCACCGCGAAGGGCCAGTCGTAGGTCCGGCCGGGCACGACCGTCTTACCGGGGCCGACCATGCTGAGCCTGACGACCGCGTCGGCGTCCTGCACGGGCTTGGGTCCGGGCTTGGTCTTGGGCTTGGCCTTGGGTTTGATGTCGGTCTTGGGTTTGGGCTCGGCGGGAGGTCCGGGCTTCGCCGGCGCCGACCGCTGGTCGTCAGCGCGCCCGTCGTGCGCGGCGGGCACGGGCCCCTCAGCGCGGGTCCCGCCGTTCGCGTCCTGCATCGGAACGACTCCGAGCAGCGGAGTCGCCGCCAGCAGCACGAGACCCCGTGCCCCGGCGCGCTCCCTCACCTTCCCGAACATGTTCCCCCCGATGACCTGCGGTTTCGCTGACGATGTCCGTTGTAGCGACCGCCCGGCCCTGGCGCTAGCGCCACGTCGGCGTGTCGTCACGCATCGTGATGGTGGCGGCGGGAGGACGGGACAGCACACGGAACGCGCTGCGAACGTAGAGTGACCGCCCCTTGACTCGCTGATGACCCGGTTCCCGACCATGGAGTTCAGATGGCCGTCTTCGGCGTCGACTACGCGTGGGGACGCCCCGGCGCCGACGCGCTGCGCAACGCCGGCGTGAGGTTCGTGTGCCGCTACCTCTCGCATGACAAGACCGGAAAGAACCTGACCCGACCCGAAGCGGAGGAGCTGTCGGACGCGGGCCTGTGGCTCGTGGTCGTCTGGGAGTCCACCGCCTCGCGCGCGCTCGGCGGGCGCGAGGCCGGTGAGGCGGACGCCAGGGCCGCCGCCGAGCAGGCCGCCGCGCTCGACATGCCGGACGACCGTCCCGTCTACTTCGCGGTCGACTTCGACGCGACGTCCGACCAGCAGGACGAGATCAACGCCTACCTGGACGGCGCCGCGTCCGTCCTCGGCCGCGACCGGGTCGGCGTCTACGCGGGGCACGGCCCGGTCGGCCGCGCGTTCGACGCCGGGAAGATCACCTACGGATGGCAGACCTACGCCTGGTCGGGCGGCAGGTGGGACGCCCGCGCCCAGCTCCAGCAGTACTCCAACGACCACGAGATCAACGGCGTCGGCGTCGACTACGACCGCGCCATGGACCACGACTACGGCCAGTGGCGCGTCGGCGTCTCCCCCGCGGCGGTCTCCCCCACGGGGGTCTTCCCCAAGGAGGACGACATGCCCGACTAGGTCGTCCGGCCCCGCGGGCCCGGCCCGGTCACCAGGGCTCGTCGGAGTGGTCGGCGGCGTGGGCGGCGCGGGCGGCGTCGCGGATGACCCGGGTCTGGATCTCCAGATGCCGCAGGATCTGCCGCTGCTGCTCCCGGACGTCGCGGACCAGGTGCGCCGCCGACAGCGCCACGGCGGCGACCGCGATGACGAGGCCGGTGTTGATCAGGACGAGCAGTTCCGTCCGGCCGCCCAGCACGGCGACGGCGGCGGCGCCCGCACCGGCCGCGACGACGCTGGCGGCGAGGGCACCGGTGACACCACGGGCACGGGTGGAGCGCATCGCCGTCCCTCCTTCACGGGAAGCCGGGGACCGTTCTGACCTGCCCCGACATCCTTAGTGTTCCCACGGCCCCGCATCCGCAACAACCGGTCAGTAGTGGAAATACCCAGCGGCGACGTAAAACCTAGCGCCCGCCGGGCTCCCCGTACAGCGCGCGCAGGAACGCCAGGGCCATGCGCCGCTTGTCCCCCGCGTCGGCCCGCAGGTCGGCGAAGTAGGCGTTGAGCTCCGCGAGCTCGCGGAGCGCCTCGTCCGGGCCGTCGCCGTCCGGCACGCCGAGCGGCTCCAGTCCCTCCCCGATGCGCACCAGGTCACCGCCCCGCCACTGAAGGGTCTCCTCGATGGCGCTCCGGGTCCGCGCCTGCGGCCAGCGGTCGCCCGCCTCCAGGTTGTAGATCGTCTTGACCGTGACCCCGGCGCGCTCGGCGAGCTGCTCCTGGGTCAGGCCGAGCGATCCACGCCGGGCCACCACGTACTTGGCGACCCGCTCCCGGTCCAGCTCTCCAGCCATGTTGCCCAGCATGACGGAAACATTATGGAACATCCAGTAATCACAGGCAGAAACTTTCTCGCCCGAAGATTTCTATAACTTACCGGTTCTCTCTTGATAAATTACCGGTAAGTTCCTAGTCTGGGGAGTGGGTCCGCCGCCGGCGGACCGGATTGCCGGCGGCGGGACCCCGAGAGGAAGGGGCGGGATCGCCGTGACCGAGGATGGACCGTTCACCCTGGAGCTGGCGCTGTCGGAACTGCGCCGCGACCACGACGTCCAGATCGCCAACCTGGAAGGCCAGTTCGCACTGCTCCTGCAGCGCAACGAACTGCACGAACAGCAAGCCCGCGCACACATCCGCCACATCGGCGAACTCGACGACCGCCTCACGGCCGCCGAACGCGACCAGGTCACCCACGCCTACCTCGACAAGCGCTTCCGCCACATCATGACCGTGCTGTCCCTCCTGGCGACGACCGCGTCGGTGGTGGTGGCCCTCGTCACCACCCTCCTCAGCACCTGACCCGGAGGCCCGCCCGCGCGCGGCGGAACGCGGCCGGGGGCGATCGCGGATTCGCGGGGCTCGCGGGGGACGTTTTCGGGACGATGGGACGATTGCCCTCCTCCCCCGTCCCCCTGGAGCACCCGTGGCCCGTGGACTCACCTACGCCGACGCCGTCCGCCTGCTCGGCGGCGGCGAGAGCAGGATCGTCACCGCGCTCGACCGGTTGACCGGCGGCCTGCTGCTCGCCGCGACCGGCGGCGGGAGCACGTTCGCCCTCAGCCTCTTCGACGCCAAGGGCGAGCTGTTCCGCCACGGGCACGACCTCATCCGGGACCTGGTGGCGAAGAAGCGCGGCCTCGGCCGCACCGACCGGACCGAGTTGCTGGCCGCCGCCCAGCGGGTCCTCGTGGTCACGGCGTTCTTCGAGGTGGTCGCGGAGGTGGACCTTCCCTTCGACGTCCGGGAGCTGCGGATCGGCAAGGCGGAGCAGGTGGCGATGGCGGGCGGCGACCCGTCCGCCGCCCCCCTGCTCGTCCAGGGCCTGACGGCCACGGACGTACCGCTGATCACACCGGCGAGGCCGTACGAGCACCTGCTCGGTGACGTGATGCTCTTCGATCGAAAGCTGAGCCGCGAGCTGGTCCGGTTCATCTCGGGGCTGGCCGTCTGGGACCGGCTGAGCACCACCGACCAGGACCGACTCACCGACACGCTCCTGGAGCCGGTGCCCCGGGCCGCCACCCGGCGATTCGAGGAGTACCTCCAGCGACTCGCCGGCGAGTTCCCCGAACTCGGGTTCTGGGTGGACCGGATCGACCACCAGGCGACCCGCGCTGAGATCCTCGAAATCCGGACGGGCCTCGCCGGGCTTCAGCGATTCCTGGACGAGATGGCCGCCCGGCAGGTCCCCGATGACCGGCGTGCCGCGCTGTCCCGCCACTACCGTGCGCGGCTGGGCCGTCCGCTCTCCGAGTCGGGCGACGCGCCCGCGGGAATGGTCATCCCCACGCTGCAAGGCGCCTACGTCAATCCGCGCTACCGCAAAGAGTTCGCCGTTCACGCCGACAAGCTGACGAGTGAGAGCTGGTGGGAGGAGGTGGTCCCCGTCCGGGACGATCTCCAGGAGACGTTGATCGGGCATCTCACCGCACCGGATGCGACGCGGGCGCCACTTCTGCTGCTCGGCCAGCCGGGGTCGGGCAAATCCGTGCTCACCCAGGTACTCGCCGGGCGGCTCCCCGCGAACGACTTCATGGTCGTCCGGGTCGTCCTGCGCGAGACCCCGGCCGACGCCGACCTCCAGGGGCAGATCGAATACGCCGTCCGCGACGCCACCGGCGAGACGATGAGCTGGCCGGAACTCGCGCGGACGGCGGGCGGGGCGCTCCCCGTCGTGATCCTGGACGGCTTCGACGAACTGCTCCAGGCCACGGGCGTCAACCAGTCGGACTACCTTCAGCAGGTCGTCCGGTTCCAGGAGCGCGAGTCCGACCAGGGACGCCCCGTCGCGTTCATCGTCACGAGCCGGACCGCCGTCGCGGACCGTGCTCGTATCCCGCCCGGCGGTGTGGTCGCGATCCGCCTCGAACCATTCTCGGACGGACAGGTCGGCCAATGGCTCCACACGTGGAACACCTCCAATTCCGCGTATCTGGCGAGTCGAGGTCTCCGCCCACTTCCCGCCGCGACCGCCCTCGCCCACGACGCACTGGCGCGCCAGCCGCTCCTGCTCCTGATGCTCGCCCTCTACGACGCGGACACGAACGCGCTCCAGAACGGCGACGCCACCCTCGACCTCGCCGAACTCTACGAGCGACTCCTTTACCGCTTCGCCGGGCGTGAGGTCGGCAAGACCGAGCGGGGGCTGAGCGAGCAAGCGTTCACCGAGGCGGTGGACGAGGAACTGCTCCGGCTTTCCATCACCGCCTTCGCCATGTTCAACCGGGGACGCCAATGGACGACCGAGCAGGAGTTGACCGACGACCTCGCCGCCCTGTTCCCGGACCGCCCCGGGCGGCCCGACGCGGGCTTCAAGGCCCGCATCACCCCCGGCCAGGCCGTCATCGGGCGCTTCTTCTTCGTGCACCAGTCGCAGGCGCCGACCCAAGAGACCAGGCTGAGCACCTACGAGTTCCTGCATGCCACGTTCGGCGAGTTCCTTGTCGCCAGGCTTGTGGTACGCGAACTGACCGAACTCGCCCGCGCCACGCTCGCCCGTTCCCGCCATGTGGTGGTGGACGACGCGTTCCTCCGCGCGCTGATCTCCTACGCACCGCTCACCGTGCGCGAACCGATCGTCGACTTCCTGGCCCAACTCCTCTCCCGCGTCGCGGACGAGATACGGCGGGCCATGGGCGATTTCGTCCTCGGGTGTTTCCACACGGCGCTGGAACCGCATGACGGCCACAGCGCCTACAGGCCCGTCCGGCAGACGGTCACCGCCCACCACGCCGTCTATATGGCGAACACCCTCTTCCTCACGACGGTCATCAAGGGCTCGGTGACCGGGAGTGAACTGTTCCCGGGCGAAGGGGACCCGGTCGGCCCATGGTGGCGCTGCGCCCGCCTGATGCAGTCGCAACTCCACAGGTCCGGCTGGTCGAGCCTGATCGGAGCCATCCGCGTGAACCGCATCCGAGCCGCGCACGGCACGCGCGATGTCCGGCTCTCCAGCCCGGCCCCGACGCTGACCCTTGAGCACTTCTCCGCGTCATGGACGTTCGACCACCGTCCCGACATCACGAATTTCGCGTTCCCCGGCGTGGGCGAGATGCGGGCGTCAGCGCAGTTCGTATGCGACGAGACCGAGGACGTACTGCTCCACGCCCTGGCACCCATGAACCGCGAAGGCTACGCCGGATACGACTTCGACACGACCACGTTCGTCAAGGTCGGGGACGACCGGTACGTCTCGATCACCCACGCGCTGCTGAACCTCTGGAACCGCCGGCCGGATGCCCATGACGGAGACAGCGACTCCCTCGTGGAGGCCTACGAGACCTGCTTCAACTTCGTCGGTGAGTACTTCGTCCTCTACGCGCTGCTCCGCCAGCTCGCGGCGGAGGCGCCCCTACTGCCCAGGGGGTGGCGGGCGACGGTGGTCGAAAGGTTCGCCACAGATATCAAGGATGCGAAACATCTCCACCCCTGGGCCAGAAAGGCGTTCTACGACATCGACGTCGACTTCCTCAACGAGGACCAATCCTGACCGCCATCAGAAATCGTCGTTGGTGTACGGGGCCAGCGGTACGGCGAAGGCACGGTCCAGGCGCGCGGCCGCGTCCGGCGTATGCTCCGTGACGACGCCGATCCGCGCCAACGTGCTCACGCTCGTCCCACCCAGGTAGGCGGCGCCCAGATCAGCAGCGCTCAGCGTCAGGTCGAGAGCGTCCTCCGTGCGGTCGCAGGTTCCGGCGGCGAGGCGCCAGCGGCCCTGGTTGGCGGGGAGGCGCTCGTCCAGCAACTCGATCACCAGCGAGTCACCGGTGGCCCAGGAGCGGGCGCGCAGCGCGGCCGGGGCGTCGACGAGGCGCACCCACAGGGCGCCGTGCGAACCGGTCACCTCGACGCGGTCGAAGTCGGCGACCATGTGCGGGATCAGGTCGTCCACCGGGCGGGACGGCGCCTTGATCTTGGTGGTGAGGTCGATCGAGGCGAGGTAGCGCCACAGCGCGGCCTCGACCTGCGGCGTGTCGGCGACGAGGTCGTCGATACGGACGTGGCCCGTGCCCTCCCCGTGCGTCCGGTAGATCACGTAGCCGCCGGGCTCGCCGTCCAGGACGGCGACGCGGGGTTCGGTGAAGTCCTCGTCGTCATCGTCGACGGCGGGCAGCATGTTCTTGTCCCACCACTCGGCGTCGCGGACGAGGCCGCCGGGCCGCCGCGCGAGGGCGCGGGTATGGATGGGGCCGAGGATCTCCGGGGCGGAGTCGCGGTCGATCAGCCGCAGCGGCCGAGGGTCGGGCTCGGTGCGCAGCGCGAGCGGGCGGGAGGTGTCGATCTCCAGGCTGATCGCGCGGTCGGCGAGGCCGAATCCGTACCGTCCGTAGATGGCGCTCTGGGACGCCCACAGGGCGGCGACCGGGCGGTTCGCGGCGGCGGCGTCCGTGAGCATCCGCTCCATCATCGCCGTCAGCACACCGCGCCGCCGGTGGGTCGGCAGGACGCCGACGAAGGTGATCGCCGAGCAGTCCAGGAACGCGCCGGGGACGGCCAGCCGCATCGGCAGAACAGCGGCCTGGCCTGCGCTGACGTCATCGACGTAGGCCGCGAGGCGTTCGGCGCGGCGGGCGGCCCACAGCTCGCGTTCGCGGTCCTCCGCCGGGGTGCGGTGGTGGAACACGAGGTCCGCGAGGTCCATCATCTGGTCGACGTCGGCCAACGGGATGTCCCGGATCTCCAAGTCGCTCATGCTTCAACCGTATGGGGGGCGCGCAACCGGTTTTCCCAGGTGATGCGGTAGTACATCAGCCGGTCGTCCGCGCCGACGAACTCCATGCCCACGGCGGCCATGACGCGCTGGGACGCGACGTTGCCGAGGTCGGTGTCGCCCTCGACGGCGGTGACCCCGCTGTCGCGCGCGAACCGCAGCAGCCCCCGCAGCGCCTCGGTCGCGTAGCCCTTCCCCTGCGCGGACGGGATCAGCCCGTAGCCGATGGTGACGGCGCCGCGCTCGTCGGCGGCGCCGTGGAAGCCGAGGCCGCCGATGGCGAGGCCGTCCTCGCGCCGCCGGATCTCGTAGGCGCCGAACGGCTGCGGGTCGCCCGCGTGCACGCAGGTCGCCAGGTACCGCCGGGCCCCGGCGAGGTCGCTGTCGGTGGGGTATCCGGGCGCCCATCCGGCGCCGGACGGCCGTCCCTCGGTCAGCCCCTCGGCCTCGGCGATGGTCAGCGGGTGCAGCACGAGTCGTTCGGTCTCCAGGTCCATGGGATCACGCCTATCACAGCGCCCGCCCCCGCCCCGTCGGCGGGCTCGACCATGGTCGTGTCCCGTACGCGACCAAAGAAGGCCGTGATCGACGTTCGGACGACGCGGCCCCGGCGCGTCCGGCGGGACAGTGGCGGCACGAGACCGACCGAGGAGGAGCCTTGACGATGGTCAAACGGGGTGCCGCAGCGGTGTTCGCGGCGGGCGCGCTGGTCGCGGTGGCGCCGCCGCCCGCGTGGGCCGAACCGGGCCCGGACCAGTTGTACGTGGCCCCCTGGGGCGAGGACGCGGGTCCGGGCACCGCCGGGAAGCCCTTCGCGACCCTCCAGCGGGCGCAGCGGGCCGTGCGCGAACGGACCTCCCACATGAAGGCCGACCTGGTGGTCAACCTGCGCGCGGGCACCTACACCCTGGACGCGCCGCTGCGGATGACGGAGGAGGCGGGCGACTCCGGAAGCGGCGGGCACCGCGTGATCTACCAGGCCGCCGGCTACGGCACCGGACACCAGGAGCCCGTGGCCGTCAGCGGCGGACGGAAGATCACGGACTGGCGGCCGGACCCGGGCCTCAAGGGCGTCTGGCGCGCCGAGGTGGGCTCGCTCGACACCCGGCAGCTCTATGTGGACGGACGGCGCGCCACCCGCACCGCCATCAGAAAACGCCTTCCCGGTGATTTCAAGGCGACCAGGACCGGTTATGAGACCGACAGCACCGTCCCGCAGACGTGGAAATCACCCCGGGACATAGAGGTCCTCTACGAATACGGCTACGCCGAGGGCCGCTGCGGCATAGCAGGCATCACCGGTGACGCGAAACACTCCACGATCACCATGGACGAGCCCTGCTGGTCGCTGGCCAAGGAGCTGTACGGGGCCGAAGCAATGGCGGAGGTATCCGGAGTCGAGAACTCGCCGACCTTCCTGCGCGAGCCCGGCGGCTGGTATCTCGACCGCTCCCGTCCGGGACACCACGCGCTGTTGTACATGCCGCGCGAAAACCAGGACATGCGGCGCGCCGACGTGGTCGCACCCGTCCTGGAATCCCTGGTGAACGGCGCCGGAAGCCCGGGACGCCCATTGCACGACATCGGTTTCCGGGGCCTGACCTTCGCCCACGCCACCTGGCTCGCCCCCAGCGAACCCGCCGGGTTCGCGTCGGCCTGGAGCATGTACATGCGTCCGGACGGCCTGCGCACGGTCCCCGGCAACCTCGCGTTCCACACCGCCGAGCGGATCAGGTTCGAGGGCAACCGCTTCGTGCACCTGGGCGGGCAGGCCCTGGAGATCTCCGACAACAGCTCGCACAACGTCGTGGACGGCAACGTGATCACCGACGTGTCCGACGGCGGCGTGCTGCTGGGCGTCGTCCCGCCCGCCGAAAAGGGCGTGAACCGGGGCAACCGAATCACCAACAACTGGATCCACCACATCGGCGTGGACTACCGCGCCTCGTCCGGCATCTGGGACACCGCGACCTCCGAGACCACGCTCGCCCACAACCAGGTCGACCACGTCCCCTACAGCGGCATCCTCTCGGGCCCGAGCGACGACCTGCGCGGGATCATGCACCGCAACCGGATACTGAACAACCGGATCTTCCAGACCAACCTCGCACTACCGGACGGCGGCGGCATCTATTTGCGCGGCGAACAGGGCACCTCGTTCGCGGACGGCGCCGTCATCAGCGGAAACGCCGTCAACGACAGCAAGCACCCCGAATGGAACGTCGGAATCTACACCGACGACAGCACCAATTATGTCACCGTGAGCCGCAACGCCACCTTCGACTACGCGGCGGCGATCGGCGGATGCAGCGAGGTATGGGGCGACCGCCCAGTCCAGAACGTCCGCTATGTAGGCAATTTCTGGGACGACGCCGTCCCCTCCTGGGTCGCCCGGCGCACCTTCCCCGGAGCCTGGCCCACCGCCGAACAGGAATGCGGCGACCCCAACGACCTCACCTTCACCGACAACACCCTCCTGAACCCCAAGAACCCGGCCCAGGCTTGCGCGGCGAACACCGCCTGCACCGCCATCCTCAACAACGCGGGCCCCCTCCCGCCCTACCGCCGCACGATGAACTTTCGCTAACTCGTTGAGGCCGCCCGTCCAATAGGGCACGCTGCTAGGACCGATTTCAGGAGGTCTGATGCCGCGCGGATTACTTGTGCTCACCGCAATAATGATCACACTGGTCTCCGGGTGCTCCAACAGCCCCGGCCCCATCGTCGGCAAATGGCGCGACGAGGGCGATGAGGGCGACCAGATAACGGCCGAGTTCCGCGACGACGGCACCATGTCCGCTCAGGGCGGGAGCCTAGGCTGCATTGGAACCTTCAAAGCGGAGAAACAGCAGCGAACCTACCGGGCCATCCTCGACTGCGGGACAAGCAGGGGCGCCAGTACCTGCATCGTATCCTCAGACGGAAAACATTTGACGGTCACCACCCCCGACGGCAGAAGGGGCGACTACACCCGCGTCCCCGACTAAGCCCAACGCGATAAAGGCCCCATTTCGCCCATAAGAGAGCGGCCCGCACGAAGCAGGGCGGGGCGGCGGCGAGGCAAGATGCCGGTCATCAAGCCTGCGGCGCCGCCCCGTCTCTGCCCGCTTCCAAGACGCGGAGGCACGACCAAGGAGAGAAGTACAGTGCCGCCCGCCCGGAGGCGACGATGCCCGGGCGGGCGGCGGGTCCGGGCCGATGCGGCCAGGTCCACGGCGATCGCTGTGCCGGACGTCCAGCCGCACATGGACGGCCGCTGCCGCGCCCTCCAACGGCCGCCGCGCCGACGCGGTACAGCCCTTCCCCAAGGACGCGCGGGCCAGGACAGCGTGGGGCACCCTGCCACCGGGGCCGGCGCATCGCGGGCAAGGTGCCCGGCCGCGCTTGCCCGGTTGAAGGCTCACGACCTCCCGCGCGCCGAGGCGGCCCGGACACAGTCCGGACTCCTCCACGACGGCGTGCCGGCCGACCGGCGGACGCGGTGCGCTCAGATCCGGCGGCCCGACATCCGGCGACCGACCACCCTGGTCGCCGGTGCCGCCGCAGTGCTCGCAGGCGGAAGCGTCCCAGTCCTGCATCAGACCAGCCCGGCCCCATTGCACGGAAGGCACTTCACCCAGGAGCGCTCCACGCGGGCCGTGTCCTCGTCCTTGCCGTTGTCGGCACAGTGCCCGCCCTCGCCCTGGCAGGCGCCGCACTCGCGGAGACGGCGGTCCCTGTCCTTGGCCACGGGCCCATCCTCGGCCCGCCGTTCCGGCGCGACCACGGCCCCGTGGTGACGTACCGCTACCCGCCTAACTGAACATTCTGATCCGCTTGTGGACCTTCGCCAGGCCGAGCGTGCTTCCCTGGTCGGTCGCCGGCATGTCCCAGCTCGCGGCGATCGTTCGGTCCTCGGGGTTCAGGTAGACGAGCCGCCCGCCCTTGCTCGGCACGTCGAAGGTTTCGATGCCCTCGCGCGGGTGGCCCGGCTCGATCAGCGAGTCGAACTCCGGGACTGCTCCGGTCCACGCCGTCGTCGCGGTGTTCCCGTCGCCGGTGGCGATGGTCCGGCCCGCGCCGCGCCACTGGAGGCCGCCGCCCGCTCCACCTGCCGTGGTGTCCGGCTTGTCGACCGCCTCCACTTTGAGGGAGATGACGGCGTACAGGCCGTTCTCGGCCTTGCCGCTCTGCTTGGCGCCGGGGGTGTAGAGCACGGCGAGCGGGGTGACGCGAATCCTCCCGCCCTTGGAACCGCTCACCTGGGCTGCCTCACCCCAGGTGAGCCGCTGGGTCGTCGGCATCGCGCTGGGCGCGGGCGCCGCCGACTGCTTCTCGGTGTCCGGCTCGTCCTCGCCGCCGCAGCCGGTGACGGTGAGGGCGACGGTGACAGTGACGGTGACGGCGACAAGCACCGCGAGCTTGGGCATGAGGGTCCTCTCACAGGGCGTCGCGGCGGGGGACGGATGTGGGACGTACCGTCGCCGCCACCGGACGCGCTGAGGGGCACACCTGTCACGATCCGGCCACACGAGCGCACCATGATCGTGCGTGCCCGGTGCGTCGGAAGGGTCGAGAACAGGGCCGATCGTGTCACATGCCGACCCAACGATTCCCATGAACTCGCAGGTCGGGGTGGGAGTCAGCCTTTGACGAGGGTCGCCAGGAGTTCCACGTGCTGGGTCATGGGGAAGGCGTCGAAGGCTCGGAGGGTCTCCAGGGTCCAGCCTTTCTCGCCGAAGTAGGAGAGGTCGCGGGCCAGGGTCGCGGGGTCGCAGGAGACGTAGGCGATCTTGCGGCCGGCCAGGCGGGCGATGTGGTCGACGACCTCGCGGCCCGCGCCGGTGCGGGGCGGGTCGAGGACGACCAGGTCGGCGCGGCGGACGTGGGTGCCGCCCTGGTGGCCGGTGCCGCCGCGCTTGTTCTGGGTGCGGGACGAGGAGTCGGCGCGGCCGAACTCCAGGTCGGCGACGACCTCCTCGACCGGGCCGCGCTCGATGGAGACGTTCGGCAGGTCGCGCAGGTTGAAGCGGGCGTCGCGGACGGCCTGGCCGTCGGACTCGACGCCGACGACCAGGCCGTCGGGGCCGATGCGGTCGGCGAGGACGCCCGCGAACAGGCCCACGCCGCAGTACAGGTCGAGGGCGATGTCGCCCGGCTTGGGCTCCAGGGCGGCGACGACGGCGTCGGCGAGCAGTTGGGCCGCGCCGGGGTGGACCTGCCAGAAGCCGCTGCCGCTGACCTGGAAGAGGCGGCCGGAGACGGATTCACGGACGTAGGGCAGGTTCGCGCCGGGTTCGGGCTTGCCCCGGACGAGGCGGACCGGCACGTCCAGCCGGGGGACGCGGATCTTGCGGCGGTCGCGGCCGCGCAGGACGACGAGGCGGTCGCCGGTCGTCGCCGAGACGATGCCCTCCACGCCGGACGCGCCGGGCCAGCGCTTGCGCTCGATGCCCATCAGCTCGACGCCGGGGTGGGCGATCAGGCACTCGTCCACGGGCTCGATGTCGTGGGAGCGGTGCCGGCGCAGGCCGACGGCGCCGCCGGAGACCGCGAACTGGACGCGGGTGCGCCAGCCCAGGCCGGGCGGCGGGACGATCTCGGAGTCGACGGGGTAGGGGACCTCCTCGACGACGACCGTGCGGGTGATCCCGGCGAGGCGCTGGAGCTGCTCCTCGACGACGGCGGCCTTGAGCGCGCGCTGGGCGGGCAGCGAGGCGTGCTGCCAGTCGCAGCCGCCGCAGCGTCCGGGCCCGGCGAAGGGGCAGGGCGGGACGACGCGGTCCGGGGACGCCTCGATGATCTCGACGGCGTCGGCGCGCAGGAAGTTCCGCGTGGTGTCGGTGACCCGGGCGCGGACGCGTTCGCCGGGCAGCGCGTGCCGGACGAAGACGACGCGTCCCTCGTGCCGGGCGACGCAGAATCCGCCGTTGGCGACGTTGCCGACCTCTAGTTCGAGAAGGCCCGTGTCCTGATCAGTCACGGTCCGAAACACTACCGCCACCCGGGCGTGCGTCGGCCGCCGCGCGGGGCGGGCGGCGGGACGCGCCGGGCCCCGGCGGCTCGGCGCGGCCCTTCAGGCGGTCGGAGGAGTGCAGCTGCCACGCCACGCTGGTGACCATGACGCCGGGCTGGAACAGCAGCCGCCCCTTCAGGCGCAGGGCGCTCTGGTTGTGCAGGAGCTGCTCCCACCAGTGGCCGACGACGTACTCGGGGATGAACACGGTCACGACGTCGCGGGGGCTCTTGCGGCGGACCCCCTTGACGTAGGCGAGGACGGGCCGGGTGATCTCCCGGTACGGGGAGTCGAGGATCTTCAGCGGGACGGGGATGTCGAGCGCGTCCCACTCCTGCTGGAGGCGCTGCGACTCCTCCGCGTCCACCGCGACGGTCACGGCCTCCAGCGAGGACGGACGGGTCGCCCGCGCGTAGGCCAGCGCCCGCAGCGTCGGCTTGTGGATCTTGGAGACGAGCACGATGCCGTGGTTGCGGGCGGGGAGCGTGACGTCCTCGCCGGAGGGGACGAGCTCCTCGGCGACCCGGTCGTAGTGCCGCCTGATCCCCCGCATCAGCAGGAACAGCACCGGCATCGCGATGCAGACGATGTAGGCGCCGAGCGCGAACTTGGTGATCAGCACGACGATCAGGACGATGCCGGTGAGCGTGGCGCCGAAGGCGTTGATGCCCCGGGAGGTCTTCATCCGGCGGCGCTGCGCGGCGTCGTCCTCGCCGGCCAGCAGCCGGTTCCAGTGCCGGACCATGCCGATCTGGCTGACGGTGAACGACACGAACACGCCGACGGTGTACAGCGGTATCAGGCGGCTGACGGACGCGTCGTAGGCGTAGATCAGCAGTCCGGCCATGGCGGCGAGGATCAGGATGCCGTTGCTGAAGGCGAGCCGGTCGCCGCGCGTGTGGAGCTGGCGGGGCAGGTAGCGGTTCTGCGCGAGCACCGACCCGAGGACGGGGAAGCCGTTGAAGGCGGTGTTGGCGGCCAGGAACAGGATCAGCGCGGTCATCGCGGTGACGAGCGCGAAGCCGGGGCTGAAGTTGCTGAACACCGTGTGCGCCACCTGCGCGATCACCGGGTCGGCGTCGGCGACCGCCTTGCCGGTGGCGGGGTCGATCATGTGGACGTCCGCGTCGGGGTCGGCGAACTTGGCGTCGGTGATGAACGCGAACGCCGTCACGCCGCCGAACATCGTCATCGCGACGACGCCGAGCATCAGCAGTGTCGTGGCGGCGTTGTCGCCCTTGGGCTTCTTGAACGCGGGCACGCCGTTGCTGATCGCCTCGACGCCGGTCAGCGCGGCGCAGCCGGAGGAGAACGCCCGCAGCAGCAGGAACACCAGCGCGAATCCGGCGAGGTCGGTCTCGTTCCCCTTGATGTCGTAGTTCGCGGTCTCGGCCTGCAGGTCGGTGCCGAGGGCCAGCCGGAACAGGCCCCACAGCAGCATGCTGCCGATCGCGAACATGAAGAGGTAGGTGGGGACCGCGAAGGCGACGCCCGCCTCCTTCAGCCCGCGCAGGTTCGCGATCGTGATGAGCACGACCATGACGATCGCGACGGCGACCTCGTGCGGCTGCATGAACTTCAGCAGCGCTCCGAGGTTCTCGACGCCGGAGGACACCGACACCGCGACCGTCATCACGTAGTCGACGAGCAGGGCGCTCGCGACGACCACGCCCCAGTTGTCGCCGAGGTTGGTGGTGGCGACCTCGAAGTCGCCGCCGCCGCTCTGGTAGGCCCGGACGTTCTGCCGGTACGAGGCGACCACGGTGAGCAGGATCACCACCACGGCCGCGGCCACCCAGGGGGTGTAGTGGTACATGGCGAGGCCGCCCGCGCCGAGCGCGAGCAGGATCTCCTGCGGCGCGTACGCCACCGACGACAGGGCGTCACTGGCGAACACGGGCAGCGCGATACGCTTGGGCAGGAGCTGCTCGTGCTGCTGGGAGCTGCTCAGGGCGCGGCCCAGGAGCACCCGCTTCACAAGGTCCGGAACCTTAGACACGAACGAGACTCTAGCCCGTCGTGGCGATCACTCCGGGTGGGCCCGCCTCCCGCGCGCGGCCCGGGGGCGGAACGCTCCGGCGAACCCGCGAAAGCCCAGGCGGGTAGCCCTCTCCTGGGCGGATGTGTAGGTTTGCAGCCCGGCAGGGATCATTCACTGTGAAGCGATCCTCGGGTGCGCACGGCGTCGGCAGCCCACGACGAATGCCGTGCACGGCGCGGGGGCTCCAGGGGGACCGTCCTCCTGGACGAATCGAAGGAACGGCCGTGCATATCGTGATCATGGGGTGCGGGCGCGTCGGGTCGACGCTCGCCCACATCCTGGAGGACAAGGGCCATTCGGTGGCCATCATCGACCAGAGCCCCGAGGCCTTCCGCCGGCTGCGCAGCGGCTTCCGGGGGCGCCGCATCACCGGGTTCGGCTTCGACCGCGATGTGATCGCCGAGGCGGGGATCGAGCAGGCGTCCGCGTTCGTCGCCGTGAGCAGCGGCGACAACTCCAACATCATCTCCGCGCGGGTGGCGCGCGAGACGTTCGGCGTCGACAACGTCGTCGCCCGGATCTACGACCCGCGCCGCGCCGAGGTGTACCAGCGGCTCGGGATCCCCACGGTCGCGACCGTCCGGTGGACCGCCGACCAGATCCTGCGGCGGCTGCTGCCCGAGGGCGCCGAGCCGCTGTGGCGCGACCCGACCGGCGCCGTGGTGCTCGCCGAGCTCGACACCGGGCACCTGTGGGTGGGCGAGAAGGTGTCCGCGCTGGAGGAGCACGCGGGCACGCGGGTGGCGTTCCTGTCCCGGATGGGCGAGGCGCTCGTCCCCGAGCGGGACTCGGTCATCCAGGACGGCGACATCGTGCACATCATGGCCCGCGCCGACGATCTGGAGCGGGTGAACGCCGCCGTAGCGGCGCGGAGCGGGGAGGACGCCTGATGCGGGTCGCGATCGCGGGGGCGGGCGCGGTGGGCCGCTCCATCGCGCAGGAGCTGCTGGAGAACGGGCACGAGGTGCTCCTGATCGACAAGAGCCCGAAGGCCATCAAGGTGGAGATGGTGCCGCGCGCCGAGTGGCTGCTGGCCGACGCGTGCGAGATCTCCGCGCTGGACGACGCGGCGCTGGAGCGCTGCCAGGTCGTGGTCGCCTCCTCCGGCGACGACAAGGTCAACCTGGTCGTGTCGCTGCTGGCCAAGACCGAGTACGGGGTCCCGAGGGTCGTCGCGCGGATCAACCACCCGAAGAACGAGTGGCTGTTCAACGAGTCGTGGGGCGTGGACGTGGCCGTGTCCACGCCGCGGCTGCTGTCGGCGCTCGTGGAGGAGGCCGTCAGCGTCGGCGACCTCGTCCGGCTGATGACGTTCCGGCAGGGCGAGGCGAACCTGGTGGAGCTGACGCTGCCCGAGGACGCGCCGCTCGGCGGCGAGCGGGTCGGGTCGGTGGCCTGGCCGCGCGACACGGCGCTGGTGGCGATCCTGCGGGAGGGGCGCGTGCTCGTCCCGTCCGCCGACGACACCCTCGAACCCGGCGACGAGCTGATGTTCGTCGCCAGCCAGGACGTCGAGGACGAACTGGCCGAACTCCTCGGAGCGCGCTGAGGCTTCAAGACGCGGGCCGACATGTAAGGCGCCACGGGACGGTCCGTGGCGCCTTTCTCGTAGGTCAGGAGTCGCGCGGGTTGAGGACGGGGTCCTCGTCGCGTTCGATGGGGGTGCGGCCTCTGGCGAGGAGCCACAGCATCGCGGCGAGGGCCGCCACCTGGAGCGGCCAGCCCATGACGATCTTGGCGGCGCCCAGCAGGCCGCTCTGGTCGCCGTCGGCCAGGTAGATCGGGTACTGGACGGCGACGCGCACCGCGCAGGGCAGCACGAGCAGCCACGTGAGCCGCATGCACAGCTTGAGGATGCCCGGGTCGGACCGCCACGCCGTGGGGTCGCCGGTGACCGAGCCGATGATGAAGCCGACGACCGGCCAGCGCACCGCGATCGAGAAGATCATGGCGACCGCGTAGCCGGCGTTGAGCAGGATGCCGGGCAGGAACGCGTCCTCGGCCTTGCCCGAGCGCAGCGCGAAGAACGCCGCGATCCCGATGCCGACGAGGCTGTTCAGGACGAACTGGGGGTTGGAGCGCTGCGCGATCCGGACCAGCAGCAGCACCACCGCCGCGCCCACGCCGGCGGCGACGGCGGTCTTGATCTCGTCGGTGCCGACGTAGGTGCCGGTGAAGGCGAGCGTCGGGACGGCCGCCTCGACCATCCCCCGGACCCCGCCGAGCGCCTTGGCGAGCTGCGCCCGCACCGCCGCCTCGACGGTGTCGTGGGCCGCCTCGGCCTCAGGCCCGGGCTCCGGCTCGGACGGCGCGCTCGGGTCGGGCGTGCTCGGTGTGCTCGGCGTGCTCGGGGCGGTCGCCGCCGCTTCGCCCACGTCTTCGCTCACGTCGCTCTCCCGGCCGGCCGGTGTCACGAGCCGCCGCGCAGCTCGTATCGCGGATTGAACATGACCTTGCGCCCGTCCTGGAGGCTGACCAGGCCCTCGGCGCGGAGCCGGCGGCCCGGGTCGATGCCGGCGATCTTGCGGCGGCCGAGCCAGACCAGGTTGATCACGTCGGTGCCGTCGTAGAGCTCGGCCTCCAGGGCGGGGGCGCCGCCCCGCGGACGGAGCGTCACCGTACGCAGCGTACCGGCCACGCAGTGCCGCTTGCGCTCGGCGCAGTCGGTGATGGGGGTCGCGCCCTCGTCGTCGGTGGTCTTCTGGAGCTCCTCGGCCTCGAGTTCGGCCTTGCTGGACGCCATGCGCCGCAGGAAGCGCCGCAGGCCACCGCCCTTGCCGCGCTCGGGCGCGGAGGAGCCGGGGTCCCGTGGGGCTCCGGCCGAAACCTCGTCCATGTTCGAAGCGTATGGCATCGCGGGGACGAACCACCACAGCCCACCCGAACCCCTCCGTGACTGTTGGAATGAAGCGTTCCGTTCTGCTATTATCGGAACAGAACATTCCGCTCCTAACGGAAGGCGACCACCGTGACCGCAGCGATCGAGACCCCGATCGACACCCCCGCGGCGTCCGCGCCGCACCCGCGGCGCTGGCTCGGCCTGTCGGCGATCCTCGCCGCGACGCTGCTGAACCTGCTCGACTCCACCGTGGTCAACGTGGCCGCGCCCGCGATCCGCGCCGACCTCGGCGGGTCGCTCGCGGCGCTCCAGTGGATGGCCGCCGGCTACACCCTGGCCCTCGCGGTGGCGCTGCTCACCGGCGGGCGGCTCGGCGACATGTTCGGCCGCCGCCCGGTGCTGCTCGCGGGCGCCACCGGGTTCCTGGTCGCCTCGGCGGCGTGCGCGTTCGCCTGGTCGCCGGCGACCCTGATCGGCTTCCGGGTGGTGCAGGGCCTGTTCGCGGCCGTGATGATCCCGCAGTGCTTCGGGCTGATCCGCGACCTGTTCGGCGCGCGGGACATGGGCAAGGCGTTCGCCCTGTTCGGCCCCGTGATCGGGCTCGCGACGATCCTCGGCCCGGTGGTCGCGGGCGTGCTCGTGGACGCCGACCTGTTCGGCACCGGCTGGCGCGCGATCTTCCTGATGAACCTGCCGGTCGGCGCGTACGCGCTGGTCGTCGGCGCCCGCGTGCTGCCCGCCCCGGCGGGCACCGACCGCTCCGGCGGCATGGACGTGACCGGGATGCTGCTCGGCGGCGCCGGGATGAGCATGCTCGTCTACCCGCTCGTCCAGGGCCGGGAGCTCGGCTGGCCCGCGTGGTCGCTGGCGCTGCTGGCCGGGTCGGTGCCGGTGCTCGCGCTGTTCGCCGTCCACCAGCGGCGGCGGGGCGCGGCGGGGCGGGCGCCGCTGCTGCGGCTGAGCGTGTTCGCGAACCGCTCCTACAGCTCCGGGGTCCTGTTCGTGGTCGTGTTCTTCGGGCTGATCGCCGGGTTCTCGCTGGCCGCCGGGATGTTCCTCCAGCTCGGCCTCGGCTACACCCCGCTGCACGCGAGCCTCGCGATGGCGTCCTGGGCGGTCGGCGCGTTCGTCGGGTCGGCGTTCGGCAGCATGGCGATGAACAGCCTCGGACGGCACGTCCTGCACATCGGGCTGACGCTGATGGCCGCCGGGCTGGCCGCGCTGTACGCGGTGTTCGAGGTCGCGGGAACGGGCCTCGGGGCCTGGCACCTGGCCGCGCCGCTGCTGCTGTTCGGCGCCGGGATGGGCATGATCTTCGTGCCGCTGTTCGACATCATCGTGGCGGGCATCGCCGACCACGAGGTCGGCTCGGCCTCGGCGGCGCTGGAGTCGGTCCAGCAGCTCGGCGCCTCGCTCGGCATCGCGGTCCTCGGCACGGTGTTCTTCGGGACGATGGACTCCGGCACGGGCGGCCACGAGCAGGCGGCGCTGGAGGCGGCGAAGCTCGTCGCGGGGCTGACGCTCGGCCTCACCGCGGTGGCGTTCCTGGTCGCGTTCCTCCTCCCCCGCAAGGCCCGCGGCGCCTGACCGAGAGCGGATCCGGCGTCCGGCTTGCCAAAATCGCCCTCCGTAGGTATTTCACTACGGAGGGTTTTGGTATGCGACGAGCGGCGGGACGGGACATTGCGCGAGTTCGGGGAGCGGGTCACCGGAACGGCCCTGCTCCTGCTGGTGATGACGGGTACCGGATGCTCGCCGGGCACGCCTCCGGAGGCCGGACGGCCGGAGCGCACACCGCCGCCGCGGCCCGCCCGTCCGGCCGCGCGGCGGGCGCCGCCGATCCTCATCACACCCGCCGACGGCTCCCGGGACGTCCCGCCCGACGGGCGCGTGGCCGTCCTCGCCCGGCGCGGCACGCTCGGCCGGGTGGCCGTCCGCGCCGGATCCGAGCCGGTGGCCGGGCGCCTGTCGCGCGACCGCCGGTCCTGGCGGTCACGCTGGACGCTGCCTCCGGGCACGGCCGTGACCGTCGTCGCCGCCGGGAAGGACGAGCGCGGCGCCCGCACCTCCGCCGCGTCCACGTTCGCGACGCTCCGCCCGTCCGGGACCTTCCGGGTGAGCGATGTCACCCCGCGTCACGGGGAGGTCGTCGGGGTGGGCATGCCGGTGATCGTCACCTTCGACCGCCCCGTGGCGCGCCGCGCGGCCGTCGAGCGGTCGCTGGAGCTGCGGGCGTCGCGGCGGGTCGTCGGCGCCTGGCGCTGGACGTCGCCGCGGCAGGTCGTGTTCCGGCCCCGGCGGCTGTGGCCCGCGCGGCAGCGCGTGACGCTCCTCGCCCACACCGCCGGGGTGCGGTCGGCGCCGGGCGTGTACGGGGCGTCCGGCGACGTCACCGCGTTCCGCGTCGGCCCCGCGCGGGTCAGCACGGTCGACACGCGGCGGCACCGCATGACCGTCCGGGTGGACGGGCGTCCCGTCCGGACCGTCGGGATCAGCGCGGGCAAGGGCGGACGCCGTGCCTACACCACCACCAGCGGCGTCCACCTGACGATGGGCAAGGGCGACCCCGTCGTGATGTCGTCGGCGTGGATGGGCGTGACCGACCGGGCGGACCCGCGCTACTACGAGCTGAAGGTGCGGCACGCCGTGCGGATCTCCAGCAGCGGCGAGTACGTCCACTCCGCGCCGTGGTCGGCGGAGTCGCAGGGACGCGCGAACGTCAGCCACGGCTGCGTCAACGCCCCGCCGGACTTCGCGCGCTGGTTCTACGGCGGCTCGCTGCGCGGCGACGTCGTCACCGTCACCGGCACCGACCGCGCCCTGGAGTGGGACAACGGCTGGGGCTACTGGCAGCTCCCCTGGTCGCGGTGGAAGGCGGGCGGCGCGCTGGGCCCCCTCGTGGTCAGCCGGTGATGGGGACGGCGGCGCCGGAGACCCGCACGCGCGGATCGTCCGCCCGCAGCTCCACGGTCAGCACGCCGGGGCGGCCCATGTCGTCGCCCTGGTGCAGGGTGAGCGTCGCCGCGTCCTCGACCTCGCCGCGTTCGCGCAGGTAGGCGCCGAACGCGGCGGCCGCAGCGCCGGTCGCCGGGTCCTCCACCACGCCGCCGACCGGGAACGGGTCGCGGACGTGGAACACCCGCTCCGACTCGCGCCACACGAGCTGCACGGTGGTCAGGTCGCGGGCGGTCATGAACGCGGCCAGCCGGTCGAAGTCGTAGTCGAGGTCGGCCAGCCGCGCCCGGGTGGCGGCGGCGAGGACGAGGTGCCGCGCCCCGGCGAACGCGAAGCGCGGCGGGAGCGCGGGGTCCAGGTCGGCGGCGTCCCAGCGCAGCGCGGCGAGCGCCTCGGCGACCTCGTCGGCGCCGGCGTCCTGGACGGACGGCTCGACGCTGGTGAGCGTGGCGCGCGGCGTCCCGTCCTCGGCCGGGGCGACCTCGACCGGCACGACGCCGACGGGGGTGGCGAACGTCAGCGCGCCGGGCCCGTGCCGCTCGGCGAGCGCGACGGCGGCCGCGACCGTCGCGTGCCCGCAGAACGAGACCTCGGCCTTCGGGCTGAAGTAGCGGACGGTGAACGCCCGCCCCGACTCGCCCAGCCCCTCCGGGGGGCCGGTGAGGAAGGCGGTCTCGGAGTAGCCGACGTCGGCGGCGATGGCGAGCATGTCCGCCTCGTCCAGGCCGGACGCGTCGAGGACGATGCCCGCCGGGTTGCCCCCGCCCGGGTCGGTGGTGAACGCCGTGTACCGCAGGACCGTGGCCGGTGATTCCGTCATGTCCGCAAGCAACGCGGGGACGCCCCCGCTTACTCCCGCCGCGCTCCCGGTCATGCCCGCCGGAGGCGGGACCGCGCGAGCGAGGTGAAGTAGCCGAGTTCGGCGACGTGCAGCAGGCGCGCCGCGCCGAGGTAGAGCGCTCCCCCGCCGAGCCCGCCGACGGCGACCGCCAGCACGCTCGGGAGGCGGTCGCCGTGCATGTGCCCGAACCCCCACACGACCGCCGCCGCGAACGCCATCGCGGGCAGCGCGGCGACGTGCAGCCGGACGAGGGTCCGCGCGATGCGGCGCCCGTCCAGCCCGCCGAGCCGCCTGCGCAGGACGAGCGCCGACCAGACCGCCCCGACCAGGTAGAACAGGCCGTAGGCGACCGGCAGCCACAGCACGACCTGGCGCGCCGGGACGAACCTGAGCAGCGCGAACGCCGTCACCGCCTGCGCGACCCCGGCCGGGACCGCGATCAGGCTCGGCGTCCGCGTGTCGCCGAGGGCGTAGAAGACGCGCATCAGCAGCTGGTGCAGCGTGAACGGGACGACCATCACCGCCAGCACGGTCAGGACCGCGCCGATGCGGCGCGCCCCGTCCGGCGTCATGCTGCCGTAGGCGAACAGCGCGACCGATCCCGGGACGGCGAACACCAGCATCCCGAGCGACAGCGGGACGAGCAGCGCGCACGCGAGCCGCAGCCCCCGGGAGAAGTCGTCGCGGAGCAGGTCGCGGCGCCCCCCGGCGACGTGCGCGCTCATCCGGGGCAGCAGCGCGGTGATCACCGACACGGCGATGACCGCGTACGGGAGCTGGAACACCACGAGCGCGAACTGGTAGGCGGCGAGCCCGCTGCCCGCGACGGCGTGGCCCGCGTCCAGGGCGGCGCGGCGCCCGGCGCGGGTCGCGACGTTCGCGGTGACGAGCACCCCCGCCTGCGCGACGGCGACGTACAGCAGCATCCACACCGCCGTCCGCAGCGCCTCGCCGAACCCGGATCCGCGCAGGTCGAAGCGGGGCCGCCAGCGGAACCCGGCGGCGCGCAGCGTCCAGGCGAGCAGGAGGCTCTGCGCCATCGTCCCGGCCGCCGAGCCGAGGCCGAGCAGCGTGAGCTGCGCGTCGGTGACGGTCTGCGTCGTCCGGCCGGGCCCGGCGATCCACAGGAACGCCAGCCCGGCCGCCATCGTGATGAGGTTGTTGACGACCGGCGTCCACATCGGCGCGCCGAACCGCTGCCGGACGTTCAGGAGCGTGCCCGACAGCCCGCTGACGCCGATGAAGAAGATCTGGAGCAGCAGCAGGCGGGTGAGCAGCACGGTCACCTCGCGCTGCCGCCCCTCGTACCCGCCCGCGTACACCGAGATCAGCCGGTCGGCGGCGAGCACCGCCACGGCCGTCAGCACCGCGAGCCCGGCGAGCGCGACGCCCACCAGGCGCCGCTCGGTGGCCGCTCCCCCGTCGGCGTCCCGCATCCGCCGCTTCACCAGGAACGGGACGAACACGCTGGTCAGGAGCCCGCCGAGGAGCAGCTGGTACACGGTGAAGGGGATCATCTCGGCGGCCTGGTAGGCGTCGCCGAGCAGCGCGGTGCCGAGCGCGGCGCCGATCACGACCGTCCGCAGGAACCCGGTGAAGCGGGACGCGACCGTCCCGGCCGCCATGACCGCGCCGGACCGGACGACGCCCGGCGGCTTCGGGGGCGGCTCCCCCGGCGGGTCGCCGACGTCCTCGGGGTCGCGCGCGGGGACCAGCCCGGGTTCGGGCTCGCCGGGCGGCTCGTCGCGCTCGGCGGCCTCGAAGACCTCGGGCATGATGCGGCGCTGCTCGCGCTCTCCCATCGGCACCCCCTGGTGCCGCAGTATGCCCCGCGGCCCGGGGTGCGCCCCTCGTCCGAACGGCCGACACCGGCGGCGCCGACCCGTCCGAAAGGCCGATCAGGCGGTGGCGAAGTTCACCACCGACACGGCGATCACGACCCCGGCCGCGGCCGCGTACGCCCAGGACGCGATCGCGACGACCCGCGTCCGGCGGGTCTCGGGGAGCCCGGTGAGCGCCAGCGCCCAGGCCAGCGCGGGCAGGACGAGGATCGCGTGCATGGTCACGGCGTGCGCGGGCTTCAGCGCCCCCGCCACGTGGTAGGCGAGCTGCTGGTGCCCGGTCTGCACCTCCGTCACACCGCGCGCGATCATCGCGGCGCCGGAGGCCAGCGCGAGCATCAGCGCGACGAACCCGACGCGCACCGCGAGCCGCATGCTGGGCGCGACCTCCGGGTTCTCCCGGAACGAGGCGATCGCGAGCGTGACCAGCGTCGCGATCAGGATGCCGCCGCCGACGGCCAGCAGCCGCGAGATCGTCGTGTCGAGCGGCGTCTCCATGTTGAAGTGGGACGGGACGCGCCGCCACGCCTGCGTGGTGATCAGCGCGACCTCCGCGACGCAGTCGGCGGTGAACACCCCGAGCACGATGCCGCGCGTCCGGTCCCGGAGCGGCACGTAGGAGGCGACCCACGCGATCGTGATGAGCGTCAGCCCGAACGACAGCCCGAACGTGACGGCCTTGCGCCACGACACCGGCCCCTCCCAGGGACCGCCGTCCACGGCGAAGACCCCCAGGTGGAACACCCCGGAGAGCAGCAGCAGCCCGCCGACCGCGTACGCGACGCGCTCGACGCGCCGCGCGTCCGTCCAGATGCGCAGGACCCCGGCGACGACCGTCCCCGGGGCGAGCCCGCCCCGGACCTCGCTCACGCTCATCATCAACTCCCAATGAGTGAGTACTCACCCACCCTACTCCAGTCGTCGACCGCACGGCCACCGCCCCACGAAGTGCAACTCGAAGGTTGCGCTTAACGCCCGACATGTGCAACTCTTGGGTTGCACGAGAACGAGAACAACGAGAGGGGACATCCGATGAGCGAGGACCGGATCGAGCGTGAAACCCTGATCGCGGCGTCCATGGAGCGGGTCTGGTCGCTGGTGGCCGACCCGGGGTTCTGGGCGTCCGACACGCCGGGGACGCCCGGCGCGGCCAAGGAGGGTGAGACGACGGTGGCGCACAACGCCCAGTACGGCGACTTCCCCGTGCGGGTGGAGAAGGTCCAGCCGCCGACGTACCTCGCCTACCGCTGGGCCAGCGCGTTCCCCGGCGAGGAGCCGCGCGACGGCAACAGCACGCTCGTGGAGTTCACGCTGTCGCCCGAGGGCGAGGGCACGCGGCTCCGCGTCGTCGAGAGCGGTTTCGCCGCCCTGGCCGGGTCGGAGGACCTCCGCGCCCAGGCGGTCAAGGACAACAGCGGAGGCTGGCCCGAGGTGCTGGAGAACTTCAAGGCCCGCGTCGAAAAGGCGTGACCGACGAACGTGACCGATCACTCTGACGGCGCCGGCGGGGCGCCGGTCGACGGCGTGCTCACCGCGCTGGCCGACCCGACGCGGCGCGCGATCCTCGACGCCCTCGCCGAGCACGGCGAGGCCAGCGCGACCGCGCTGGCCGGGCGGCTGCCCGTCTCGCGGCAGGCGGTGGTCAAGCACCTGGCCGTGCTGGACGCCGCCGGGCTCGTCACCGGCGCGCGGGTCGGGCGCGAGGTCCGCTACGCGGTGCGGTCCGCCGCCCTGAGCGCGACGGCGCGCTGGATGGGCGCGCTCGCCGCCGACTGGGACCGCCGCCTCGCGGCCATCAAGCGCGTCGCCGAGGAGGCGGAGCGAGAGGACCGCTGACACGGGGGCGCCGAACCCGACGGCGGAACCGCGAGCGGCCCTGGCGACGGGGGGTCGTCAGGGCCGCTCGCGGTCGTCCGCGGGACGGGGTCAGGGCATGACCGCGTTCACCGCGGGGGTGCGGAGCGCGCGGCGGGTCGCGCCGTAGGCGGTGGCGCCGGTGAGGACGGCGGCCAGCGCGACGACCGCGAGGTAGGTCCAGACGCTGCCGTCGGGGGTGGGCGAGTCCTTGCGGGCGATCCCGAACGGGACGATCGTGAAGACCGCCGCGACCGTGCCGCAGGCGACGCCGGTGACGGTCAGGATGACCGACTCCAGCGCGACGGTGCCGAGCACCTGGCGGGGCGTGGCCCCGGCGAGCCGGGTCTGGCCGAACTCGCGGCGGCGGTGCGCGGTGGCCGCGACGAGGGTGTTCACCAGCATGATGGCGGTGAACAGGACGACCATCCCGATGACGACGAGGTTGAGCGTCTCGATGCCCTTCTGGTCGGCGGTCTTGGCGACCCCGGCGGCGCGGGTCGCGGCGTTCTCGGTGGCCTGGAGGAACAGGGTGCCGACGGCGGTGGCGGTGAACAGGATGATCGGGGTGACGGCGGCGGCCATCGCGCCGGTCCGGCGGCGCATGTTGGTGACCGCGAGGTCGCCGGTCGCGCCGAGCATCCGCAGCGGCCCGGCCAGCAGGCCGGTCACCCGCCGCATGATCAGCGGGGACAGCAGCGCCAGCCCGATCGCGGCGAGGATGTCGGCCTGCCCGGAGGTCGCCATCGCGTCGCTGCCCTTGTCGCGCATGAGCGTGCAGGTGACGATCGCCTCGTCCAGCGCGAGCAGGAGGAACAGCCCGGCGAACACGAGGCGCTTGCGGCTCGGCTTCGCGGTGCCGGTGGAGGCGGCCATCAGCGACTCGGTGACCCGGACGCGGGTGGCGCGGCGGGCGGTCAGCAGCGCCGCGAGCGTGGCGGACACGAACGTGATGCCGAGGCCCATCGCGACCGCGATCGGCCCGAAGGAGTAGGAGACCTCGCCGGGGACCTGGTGGGTGTCGTGCAGCAGGCCGAGCAGGGCCCGGCCCGCGAGGACGGCCGGGGCGATCGCCAGCAGCGCGGCGACGACCGCGAGGCCCGCGGCCTCACCGACGATCATCCGGCCGAGCTGGGCGGGGGTGGCGCCGATGCTCTTCAGCAGCGCCATCTCCGCGGCCCGCTGCCGCACCGACAGGGTCAGGGTCGAGGTGACGGCGAAGACGACCAGCAGCAGCCCCCAGCCGCCGACGACGCTCGCCATCGTGGTGAGGGTGCTCTTCGCGGTGCCGGTGACGTTGTCGCCGTTGGCCGTGTCGAGCATGGACGCGAACGCCATCAGGATCGTCGCGCCGAGGAACATCGAGAGGAAGCTCGCGACGAACGCGCCGGCGCGCTTGCGCAGCGAGCGGAAGGCCAGCCCGATCATCGGTTCGCTCCCGCCATGTTCGCGCCCGCCGTGTTCGCGCCCCCCGTGTCCGCTCCCGCCGCGGCGCGCTGCCGCTCGACCTCGTCGGCGAGGTGGGTCATCCGCTCGGCGACCGCCTCGGCGGTCGGCTGCGGCTGGTGGCCGACGATGCGGCCGTCCGCGAGGAACAGCACGGAGTCGGCGTAGGACGCGGCGACCGGGTCGTGCGTCACCATCACGACCGTCTGCCCGTACACGCGGACGGCCTCCTGGAGCAGCGCGAGGACGTCGCGGGCGCTGCGGGTGTCGAGCGCGCCGGTCGGCTCGTCGCCGAACACCACGCGGGGCCGGGTGACCAGCGCCCGCGCGATCGCCACCCGCTGCTGCTGCCCGCCCGACAGCTCGGCCGGGAGGTGGTCGAGCCGCTCGCCGAGGCCGACCCGCTCCAGGATCGCCCGCGCGTGCCGCCGGTCCACCTTGCGGCCCGCGAGCTTCAGCGGCAGCGTGACGTTCTGCATGACGGTCAGCGTCGGCAGCAGGTTGAACTGCTGGAAGACGAACCCGATGCGCTGCCGCCGGAACCGCGTCAGCGCGGCCTCGTTGTCGCCGGCGAGCTCCGCGCCGTCGACGAACACCCGTCCCCCGGTGGGGCGGTCCAGACCGGCGGCGCACTGGAGCAGCGTGCTCTTGCCCGAGCCCGAGGGGCCCATCACCGCGGTGAACGACCCGGCCGGCAGCGACACCGACACCCCGTCCAGCGCCGTGACCTGGTTGCCCTCCGCGCCGTAGACCCTGCGCACCCCCTCCAGCCGGAGCGCCTCGCCGTGGGGCGCGGACGCCCCGGCCTGGTCCACCGCCTTGTTCCGCGACATCGACCTTCTCCTCTCAGCCCGGCGACTCCCGGTGAGCGCCGCTGAGAAAGAAGCTACGGACGGCCCCAGGCCCGCAGGAGGGGTCCAGCATGCCGATCGGGGTAGGCAAAACCCCACCATCGGACGGCGACGGCGTCCGGCGCCTAACGCGCGGCCTCGGCGGCCGCCGCGCATTCCGCGGGGTCGGCGGGGCCGGCGGGGTCGAGCCGCGGGGTGGCCTCGATGATGGCGTCCAGCCTGTCCCGCGCGGCCAGCAGCTCCTCGGCGGCCTCGGTCAGCCGGGCCCGCTCGCGGTGCAGGTCGGTGACCATCCCGGAGCAGGCGGGCGCCAGGACCTCGCCGTCGTCGGTCATGCACGGCAGCAGCTCGCCGATCGTCGCGGTGCCGAGCCCGGCGCCGAGCAGCAGGCGGATGCCGCGGACGGTCGCGGCGTCCTCCGGCCGGTACTCGCGGTAACCGCTGGGGCGCCGCACGGGGCGCAGCAGCCCCTGCTCCTCGTAGTAGCGCAACGAGCGCACGCTGGCGCCCGTGATCCGGGAAAGCTCTCCGATCCGCATGTGACGCCCCACCATCTCGGGTTGACTCTCACGCCGGTGTGAGGGTCCAACCTATCCGGCATGGCAGACAAGGAATCTTCTATCAGCGGCGACACCGAGGTCACCGTTCTCGGCCTGGGTCCGATGGGGACGGCGCTGGCGGCGGCCTTCCTGGACAAGGGCCGCGGCCTGACGGTGTGGAACCGCACCCCCGCCAAGGCCGACGGCCTGGTCGCGCGGGGCGCCCGACGCGCGGACACCGTCGCCGAGGCGGTGGCCGCGAGCCCCGTCACGATCGTGTGCCTCAACGACTACGCCGCCTTCCACCGGGTGCTCGACCCCGTCGGCGCCGGCGCGCTCGCGGGGCGCACGCTGGTCAACCTGAACTCGGGCACCCCGGCCGAGGCCCGCGCGGCGGCGGCGTGGGCGGACGGGCGCGGCGTCGGCTACCTCGACGGCGCGATCATGGTGCCGCCGGTGCTCGTCGGACGTCCCGAGTCCGTGCTCCTCTACAGCGGCCCGCGGGAGGTCTTCGACCGGTACGAGCCGACGCTGGCGCTCCTCGGCGACTCCCGCCTGCTCGGCGCCGACCCCGGGCTCGCGGTGCTGCTCAACACCGCGCTGCTGGGCATGATGTACGCGACCCTGAACGGGTTCCTGCACGCCGCGGCGCTGGCCGGTTCGGCGGACATGTCCGCGACCGAGTTCGCCGACCTCGCGCTCGGCTGGTTCATGCCGGTCGTGCTGTCACCGGCGAGCCTCGCCGAACAGGCGCCGAACCTGGACAAGGGCGCCTACCCCGGCGACTTCGGAACCATGACGATGAACCTGAACGCACTGGAGCACATCGCCCGCACCAGCGTCGAGCAGGGCGTCCACGCCGAACTGCCCGCTCTGATGCGGGAACTCGCCGAACGCGCGATCGCCCAGGGTCGCGGCGCCGAGAACTACTTCGCGATGTTCGAGGTCTTCAAGACCCCCGGGCGCTGAGCCCCGCCGCCACCCGCGGCACTGACGGGCGGACCGGCTCGGTGAGCCGGCCCGCCCGCGAGGGTGCCGTGATCAGACGGACCTAGCAGCGCTTCCAGGCGACGTGGTAGGTCGATTTGATGCTGCCGTCGGTGGAGTCCATGGCGATGAAGCTGACCTTGTCCGGAGCGGAGCTGCCCACGTCGGCCCGCAGCTCGCTGTTGATGTTGAGGTTGCGCGCCTCGCCGCACGGCTGCCAGACGAGCTGGTCCAGCGGGGACTGGTCGGTGAACTGCCAGTTGTTGTCGAAGGCTCCCCAGAGGTCGTGCGCGACCCTCTCGGTCCGCGGGTGCCCCTGGAAGTAGTAGCCGGCCGCCAGGGTGGCGCCCGCTCCGCCCTGCAGGTGCGCGAAACCGCGGTAGTCCACCGACGAGATGGCGTAGGTGAAGCCCTGCGGGACGTGCACCCGCAGGGAGATCAGGCAGTTCCTGCGGCCGTCGACGGGGTTCGCCGAGCCTCCCGCCTGTGCCAGATAGTCGCTGTAGGTGATGGTGAACGCGTTCCGGTCCTCCGAGAGCGCCACCGCCGTGGTGCCGACGGGGCATCCTGACCCGTTGAGCATCGCGACCTCGATGGTGACCCCGGACGGGCCGTTGGCGGGGCGCGGCGCGGCCACGGCCGGCGTCACCGCCGCCGCCGTCGCCGCGACCGCCACAGCGGAAACGACAATTCCCTTACGCATGGGACTCCCTCCTCACTGGGAGTGGACGCTGTCTTGGTTGACCGAAAATGCGGCTGCCCGGCAACCCGCTCTCCCACCAGCGCCCTTCCATAGGCGCCAACCCAAGAACTGAACGGAGAGTAACTTTCATGCCAAGTGCTGTCAATCATCAACATTTAACCGCGGCCCGCCCGAACAGAATTGACAGCCGAGCGTGCACCGTTCCAGTGGATCACCGCCAATCGAACGTGCCCGCTAGGGCCTGGTTTCGAGCTGGGTTCAGCTATTTGTTGACGGCGGCGCGCACCGAACGCGTCAGCACTGGACGGTCACGGGCGCCCCACCCCCCACAATCCCGTCGAAGGAGCCCGCGGCGGACTCGCGATAGCTGTAGAAGTAGAAGCCGACGTTGATGTTCTGTCCACAGGGCGAGTCGGCGGCGATCGTGACGGGCTGCGTCATGGTACGCGTCCCACCAGGGGGGATAGGCGTCGTGAAGTAGTTACAGGAAGTGATCTCGCCGGCGCAGGCGCCCATCGTGTATTTGGTCTTGTCGGTCGTCGTGTCGTAGGTCGGGTTGACCGTTAGATAGGTGAACGTCACATCGACGGTCTCGGGGTTCTTGAAAGTGACCGTCAAGGTCACCGTCTCACCCGGATGAGCCACCTGCTTGTCGAAACTTGACGTAATCACATCCTCGGCCATGGCGGGCTCTGCGAACACCACGCCCAACATCGTCGCGGTGACCACGGACAGCACGAACAGAATCCTTCTGACCAGCATGCCTTCTCCTTTGTGAAGCGCACCTGACAAGTGCGCACGGATCAAGACGTTAAGCGCATTCGAGCCGTTCGACAATCCATTGTCCCGACGTGGTCACGCCGACTCCCCGCACAGTTCGCGGAACCCATGCGGAGCCGCCCCGGAGCATTCTCGGGCGGGGCCGCCCGACCTCGCGTCCGGCCCGCGTCCCGGCATCGGCGGCGGGGACGCAACCCGGGGGCGGGGTTCGGGATAGAGGGGGTGTCAGCATCGTGATCACAAGGAGGCACCTATGGCGAGGCGTATGCGGTGGCACGGGCGGTGAGCCGGGTGGCGCGGCCCGGCGGCCCCGGCGCCGGGGCCGCGGCGCTCGACGACCCCGGGGTCGTGGCGGCGTCGCTGGACGACCCGGAGGCGTTCGGGGAGCTGTTCCGCAGGCACGCGCCCCGGCTGCACGCCTATGTCAGGCGGCGGCTCGGGAGCACGCTCGCGGAGGACGTGGTGGCGGAGACGTTCGCCGTCGCGTTCCGGGAGCGCCGGAGGTTCGACGGGCGCTCGGCGTTCGGGGCCTGGCTGTGGGGCATCGCCGCCAAGCAGATCGCGCGGCACCACCGGCAGGAGACCCGCATGTACCGGGCGTTCGCGAAGTCGGCGGTGGACCCCGCCGAGGACGGCGTCGCCGAGTTGGCGAGCGACCGCGCCGCCGCGGCGGCGCACGGGCCCCGGCTGGCGAGGGCGCTGGCCTCGCTCAAGCCGAAGGACCGCGACGCGCTGCTGCTGCTCGCCTGGGGGGAGATGTCGTACGCGGAGATCGCGGCGACGCTGGACCTGCCCCTCGGCACCGTGAAAGCCAAGATCCACCGCGCCCGGACCAAGCTCCGCGCGGCGCTTCCCGAGGAGGACGACCATGGATGAGCTGGACGCGCTGCGCGGAATGCGGACGGCGCTCGCCCAGGAGGAGGACGCGGACCGGCTCGCCCTGAGGGTGGACTGGCGGGCGCGGCCGGAGCGTCCGGCACGCCTGAGGCGGCGGAGCTTCACCGTGCCGGCGGTGGGACTGGTGGCGACGGCGTCCGTGGCCGCCGGGGCCCTGGTCGTCGTGTCGGTGGCGGCGGAGGACGAGCGGCCCGCGAACGTGTCCGCGAGCCCGGGCGGGAACGCGCTCCTGGTGGCGGCCGCCAACGCGGAGCGGGCACCGGGCGGGAGGTACTGGCACACCAGGACCCGCAGCGGCGAGATCTACGCGGTCGGCGACAGCAGGGCGCACCACTACAAGGTGGACTCGCGGCAGGGCACCGAGACCTGGACCGACCGGAACGGCTCGGCCCGCACGGCGCACGTCGAGCTGGCCGACGTCCCGCTCACCGCCGAGGACAGGCGGAAATGGCAGGCCGCGGGGTCGCCCGAGTGGGTGAAGATCCCCAATCCGGAGGGCGGGTCGGAACAGGCCCTCCTGGACATGCGCACGGAGTCGGAGGGGAGGGACGGCTGGAGGCCGGGTGAGGACGACTACCTCGGCATGACCCGGCAGCGGATCGCCGCGCTGCCGACCCGGCCGGACGCGCTGCTGAGCGACCTCCTCGGCCTGAAGGGGGCCTGGCGCGCCGCCTCGTCCAGCACGAAGAAGGAGCCGATCGGCGCGTTGCGGGGCGAGGAGCGGATCCGGGCCCTGACCGATGTGGCGGGGATGCTGCTCTCCACGGCTCCCGCGCCGCCGAAGGTGCGGGCGGCGGCGTTCCGGATGCTCGCCGACCTGCCGGGGGTGCGAGCCGAGGGGCGGGCGGCCGACCCGATGGGACGACCCGGAACGGTCGTCTCGCTGCCGCTCGTGACCACCGTCCCGCTCGGGCTCTACACCGCGCCCAAGCAGCTCGGCACCTACCGGCGGCAGTGGATCATCGACCCCGGGAACGGGAGGCTGCTCGCCATCCGGGACCTCGTGGCGAAGCCGCCGCGCGGCAGCAGGCCGCTGCCGCCCGGGGACCGCGGCCAGTCCAGGCGCCTTGAGGCGCGCGACATGCCCGACCGGTTCCACCGGCCCGGCGAGCTGGCCGACTACACGGTGTACGAGACGACGGAGTGGACCGACAGGTCGCCCTCCTGACCGTGCGGGACGGGACCTCCCCGGCCGGATCCGGCGGTGTCCGGAAGCGTCCGGGGAGGTCGCGGTCCCGGCGGCGGCCCCCGCGGGGGCGCCGGGGCGCGAGAGGCCCGCGGGCCCCGCGAGAATGGCGGGATGGACGCGGTACCTGAGGACTGGGAGCGGGCGCTGGCGATCGTCGCGCACCCTGACGACCTGGAGTACGGCGGCTCGACCGCCGTCGCGAAGTGGACCGGGCAGGGCAAGACGGTCGTGGAGGTGCTCGCCACCCGGGGCGAGGCCGGGATCGACGGCATGGACCCCGAGGAGGCCGGACGGGTCCGCGCGGCGGAGCAGGTCGAGGCCGCCCGCCGCGTCGGCGTCGACACCGTCGAGTTCCTCGGCCTGCCCGACGGCATGCTGGAGTACGGGCTGCCGCTGCGGCGCGCGCTGACCGCGGCGATCCGGCGGCACCGCCCCGAGGTGGTGGTCTCGCTGAACTTCCGGGAGAGCTTCCCGGACGGCGGGTTCAACATGGCCGACCACCGCGTCCTCGGGCTCGCGGTCGCCGACGCCGTCCGCGACGCCGGGAACCGCTGGGTGTTCCGCGACCTCGGGCTGGAGCCGTGGCCGGGCGTCCGGTTCGCGTTGTTCGGCAGCTCGCCGAGGTCCACGCACTACGTGGACGTCTCCGGCCACCTCCAGGACGGCATCGACTCCCTGCTGGCGCACAAGGAGTACTACGCGAACCTGGGCGCCGGGTTCGACGCGGCGGCCTTCCTCACCGGGATGATGGAACCGGCCGGCCGGGCGCTCGGCGTCGAGCACGCGATGGTCTTCGAGATGATCGAGACCTGACGGCCGGGCGCCGCCGGAGGATCAGTGGCGGGCGTTGGGGCGCTTGCCCTTGTTGTGCTTGGAGCGTTTGCGAGCGCGACGTTTGCGCGTCTTCTTGGACATGCCCCCGATTCACCACCCGTTCCCCGGCGCGCGCAAGGCCCGTCACCGCCGGTCGGGGACGCAAAAGCGCCGGGCCGCACGTCCGAAAAAAGCGACGTGCCACCCGGCGCCACGGAAACGCTCTAGCGGACCTCGGTGATCTCCGGGCCGCGCTCGAACGGGTCGAAGGTCTGCTCGGCGCCCTCTTCCCCCTCGTCGTCGCCGCCCTCGCTGAACTCCTTGGGGATCTGGAGTTCGAGCAGGTCGCGCGGGGGCATCGGGGCGTCGCCGCGCACGACGACCACACCGCGCAGCACGTCCTCCAGCACCTGCCACTGCTCCTCGTCCTCGATCGCGGCGCCCTGCACCACGGCCTGGAGGAACCAGCGGGGGCCGTCCACGCCGAGGAAGCGGATGATCTGCGGCGCCCAGCCCTGCTCGACGAACTCGGCCGGGATCTGCTCGCGGACCTCCTGCGGCATCTCCGCGAGGACCTCCTCGGTCAGCGGCGCGGGGACCATCGCCAGCAGCTCGGGGCCGAACGGCCCCTCGCCCTCCTGGGTCTGGCCGTTGGCCTCCTCCTGGATGTCCTTGGCGGTCTCCCGGCGCACGTCCTCCCAGATGCCGCTGCGCTTGGGCGCGGCGAACACCTGGAGCTGCATCGCGCTCTCCTCGTACTGCACGAGGACCGCGACGGGACGCCCGTCGAGCGGGTTGCCGTCCTCGTCGACCTGGGTGGCCTCGAAGTTCACCTGGAAGCCGAGACCCGGGGCGACGGGCACCTGGAGGGAGCCGAAGTCGAGCCGCTGCAACTCGGGGAAGGAGTCCTCGGAGTCCCAGGGACCGCCCTCGCCGGAGTCGGCCTTGGCGGCCTCCTCCTCGCCGGCCTCGTCAACGGCATCCGCCGGCTCCTCGGTCAGCTCCGGATCCTTCTCAGGCTCCTCGGCCTGCCGGCGACGTCCAAAAGCCACGACTCACGCTCCTTCTCGACTGTGCTCATTATCCGCGAATCCGCCCGCGGCGCCGAATCCGCCGGTGGAGCCGAATCCGCCGGTGCCGCGCGCCGAGCCGGGAAGCTCTGCGACCTCGTGGAACACGGCCCGTTCGACCCGCTGGACGACCATCTGGGCGATCCGGTCTCCGCGCCGCAGGGAGACGGTGGCGCGGGGGTCGGTGTTCAGCAGGGTCACCTGGATCTCACCCCGGTAGCCGGCGTCGACCGTCCCGGGTGCGTTCACTATGGTCACCCCCAACCTAGCGCCCAATCCGGAGCGCGGGTGAACGAAGGCGGCGTAGCCGTCCGGCAGCGCGATCGCCATCCCGGTGGGCACGACGGCCCGCTCCCCCGGCGGCAGCTCGACGTCGACGGCCGCGACGAGGTCGGCGCCCGCGTCGCCCGGGTGCGCGTACTCCGGCAGAGGCAGCTCGGGATCCAGCCGCTTGATCAGCACATCGACCTTGCCCACGTTCCACCTCACGCTCGGGAGCACCTTGCCGGGAACACCGCCTGGAGCGCCGCCGGGACCCCGCGGCGAGCCACCCGACACTACCGGGGGCCGCGGGGACGGCCGCCGCTGAAACGCCGCACGTCCCGGCGTGACCCTACCCGCTCCCCGGGCGCTCCCCGGACGTGACCACTTCCGGCATGTTTCTCCCTATATCGACGCATCGCGCGTAGTGTCGCCACTGTCACTCCTCGCTCGTCCCGCGTGAAGGGGGCAGGGGATCGACATGAGCGCACACTTACCGGACGCCGAGGTCACCCACCGCTCACTGGACGGGGTGCGGATCCGGATCGCGGGCCCGCACGACCTCCGCCGGCCCTGCACCAGCGTGGCGCGCGTCGCGGCCGGCGGCCGCCTCCACGAGATCTCCGGCGGCACCCGCGCGGACGCGCTGGCCTGGGCCGAGGACGTCGGCGTCGAGGGCTTCGACCAGGAGTTCGGCGTCCAGGGCGGGCGGCTGCGCGTCGGGCGCGCCCGCTCCCGCGACGCCGACACCGACACCGGCGTGGCCGACCCGATGCTCGCGGCCGTGTGGGAGGGGCGCCGGCACGCGGTGTTCACCCACCTCTACCACGCCCGCCCCGCCGACGCGGTCGCGTTCTTCGCCGCCCTCCGGCTGGCCGAGCACGAGGACGGCGTCACGGCCGAGACCCGGGGCCGCGCCCGGCGCACCGGGCCCGCCGAGGCGGCCAAGGAGATCCCCGGCCTCGGCCTCCTGGAGATCACCGCGCTGACCGCGCGGACCCGCGGGCGGCTGCCGTCCTGGCGGGGCGCGCCGGTCGCGGGCGGCGAGCTGTTCCGCGACACCGTCGAGGGCCAGGGCCCCTACTTCCTGCTGGCGCTGGATTCGCTGCTGGTGACCGTCCTGCCCGAGGAGGACCGGGTGCGCGAGGTCCCCGCGCTGCTGGCGCGGCTGGCGGTGGAGGTCGTCCGGTGACCGCGCTGCCGGCCGGGATCGCGGCCGTCGCGGTGCCGCTCGTCCTGCTCGGCTCGGCGGCCGGGCACGCCGCGCGGCCGGGCGCGCTGGCGTCGGCGCTGCGGGCCCAGGGCGTGCTCCCCGCCGGACTCTCCCGGCCGCTGGCGGTGCTCGTGACCGCCGTCGAGGCCGCGGCGGGCGCCTGCGTCGCGGCCGCCGCGCTGCGGGCCCTGGACGGAACGTTCCGCGCCTCGTCCCTGGCGTCCGCCCTGCTGCTCGCCCTCTACGCGCTGTACGCGGCCTACGTCGCGCGGACGCGGAGCGGCGTCCCCTGCGGGTGCTCGGCCGGCATCGGCGCGCCGATGACCGGGTGGATCGCCGTCCGCGCCGCCGCCCTCGCCGCGCTCGCCCTCACCGGCGCCGCCCGGGGCCTGCCGGGCGGGACGTCCGGATACGAGACGTCCGTCATCGTCACGGCGGGCCTGGGCTTCGCGGTGCTCCTCTGGACGCTCCCGTACGCCATGATCGAGGAGAGGAGTCCCGGATGAGCTTCCAGGACAGCGCGCTGCTCCTGTCATGGGCGGCGATCCTCCTGCTCGCCCTGGTCGTCGCCGGGCTCGTCCGGCGGGTCCACGCGCTGGGCGGGGGCGCGCGCGGGCCGGGCGCGCTCGGACCGGCGGCGGGCGCCCGCGCGCCCGCGTTCGACCGGCTCGGCCCCGGGCTGCTGCTGTTCCTCGACCGCGACTGCGGCGCCTGCGCGGACGTCCTCGCCGCCGCCGGGGACCTCGACGGCCCCCTGCACGCGGTCTTCGCCGGGCCCGCGCCCGAGGCCCCACGCGTCGCGGGCACGGTGCTCACCTTCGAGCGGGACGGGCTGTTCGCCGACTACCGCGTCCCGGCCACGCCGTTCGCCGTCCTCGTCGGGGAGGACGGGCGGGTCCGGGCGTCCGAGCCCGTCGGCTCCCCCGACGCGCTGCGTGAACTCGCCCCGGAGGCCGCACGATGATCGAGTTCGAGGACGTCCCCACGCTGCGCGGCCCTCGTCCGGCGGGCGCCGGACGCGTGCGCCGCCGGGCCGCCCACGCTCGGGAGGCCGGGCCCGCGCGGCGCGGCCTCCTGACCGGGCTCGCCGCCGCGGGCGCCACCGCCGGGCTCAACGCGCTCGGCGTGTTCCCGCCCGCGCGCCAGGCCATCGCGTCCGGGTTCAGCCTGGCCGGCTACTACGACATCTATCCGCGCTGCCCGTCCTACGCGCGCGACCACGACTGCTCGCCCGGCTGCGGGCCCAGCTACGTCTGCGCGTGGTGCTGCCGGACCAGCGGGAAGTACAAGGGCTTCCACAGGTCCGGGACGTCCGACCCGGGCCGGTTCAAGCTGCGTCCCAACGAGTGCTACACCGGCGGCTACGACGGCTGGATCTGGGCCTACAAGAAGAAATGCGGCAACTGCGCCAAGGGCGTCACCTGGCGCTGCCACGACGGCTGGAACAAGACCAAGAAGGGCAACTGGTACAAGACCATCTGCCGCAAGGCGATGACGTGCGCACACTGACGGCCCGCCGCGGCCTGGCCGCCCCGTTCCCGCCCGCCGCCGTCCTGGCCCTGCTCGCCGTCGCGGCGGCGGCGCTGGAGGCGTCCGTCCTGTGCTGGGCCTCGATCGGGGCCCTCGCCGGTTACGCGCTGTCGGGCAGCGTCTGAACGCGCAACAGCGAATCCGCGCTGTTCTCGCCAGGCTGGCGGGCCCCGGTGCGGCAGGACGCCGTCCTCGCCGTCTTCACCCTCGGGCTCCTGCTCGGGGGCACGGTCAGCGGCCTGGCCCTGTGGTCGCTGTCCGGGCTGGCCTCGCCGCTGCCACCGCCTGCCCGGACGCCCGTGATCCTGGCCGTGGCCGCCGCCGGCGTCGCCCGCGAGCTGGGCGTCCTCTCCCTGCCCCTGCCCCAGAACGCGCGGCAGATCCCGCAGGAGGTGCTGCGCGTGCACCTGTGGCGCGGCGTGCTCCAGTTCGGCTTCGAGCTGGGGACGGGGGTTCGCACGTACGTCCCGTCCAGCGCCCCCTACGTCCTGGCCCTGGCCCTCCTGCTCGCCCGCGCCCCCCTCACCGCCGCCGTCCTCACCGGCGCCGCCTTCGGCGCGGGGCGGGCCCTCAGCGCCGCCCTCACCTACCTGGCCCGCGACCCCGCCCGCGCCGCCGCGGTGGCCGCCCGAATCCCCCACATCCGGGTCATCGCGGTTTCGGCGTCCCTCGCCGCCTTCTCCCTTCTGTTCATGTGACGCGGGGCGGGAGCCGCGCCCCATGGCGCGGCTCCCGCCGGTCAACGACGTCCAGGTCAGCCGACGAAATGCAGGCAGACGTTGAGCGGGGAACCCCATCCGGTGCGGACCCGGACGAGAATCAGGCCCTTCATGGTCTGGAGGTTCTCGATGGACAGGCGGGCGTCGCCGATGAACTCCGCCCCGAGAAACCCCTCGGTCACGCTCGCCACGACCGGTTGCGAGGCGTTCACCGGTGCCCCGTGCCAGGCCAGGATGGCGCCGTCGCTGACCCCGCCGTAGCAGTTCGTCTGGGCGATGCCCGCCGCCGCACCCGTCTTCTGGGCCGTGCCGGTGACCCGCGGATCAGGCTTGGCCGCCTGCGCACGGCTCGGGCCCGGCGCGCCCGCCTCCGGGGCGGCCGCGGCCGTGGTCGCCGCCAGCCCGGCGGCCGTGAGAACGATGAGCGCCGTCGTGGTGATCTTTCCTCGTGCACGCATGCGTTCCTCCTGCGGAGTCGATCGTGGGAAAGAACCGCCGGCTGGTGATCGTGCAGCGTGGGCTCCCCATCGCCGCCGTTTCCCCCAGGGCGCCTCTGAGAATCGCGGAACCAACTCAGGCGGACATATCCCTAGATATAGGGGGTTGACAGCCTTTTTAGGACCAGAAATGCATATTTCGGGCACCAGCCTCGGACAGGGGACCGGTCCCTCCTTGACCGGAACGTCGGGGGCCGGTTGCATGGGGCCGAGCGGAGGGCGGTGCGGCGTGACGGGTGCGCGGGACGAGGCGCGGGTCCCCAGGTGGGGCCGCGCGGTCCTGGCGTGGGTGGTCGCCGTCCCGCTGTCGCTGCTCGCCCTGGCCGAAGGGCTGACAGCCGCGCCCGAGCAGCCCGCGCTGCTGGCCCTGGCGACGTTCACGGTGGCGGGGCTGCTCGTCCTCGCGGTGCGCGCCCTGGCCGTCGGCACCGCGCCCGCGCGGGTGCGGACGACACTGCGGGACCGGAGCCTGCGCACCGCGTTCCTCCCCCAGCGCGACCCCGACGCGGCGGGACGGCCCCGCCCGCGAGCCCCCGGAACGGCCGGCGCGGCCGCCTGAGAGCGGCCCGACGCTGTCCAGGTCTCCCCCCGTTCCGGAAGGGCCCCATGTTCCTGCTCGACACCCCCGTTTCGCTTGCCCACGACCTCGTCACCGGCCTCGCGGAGGCGCTGCGCCCCCTCGCGGGCGCCTCGTCCACCGCCGCCGCCATCATCGTCTTCACCGCGGCCGCACGGCTGGTGATGCTGCCGCTCGCGATCGCCGCCGCCCGGGGCGAGCGCGCCCGGGAGAGGCTCCTCCCCCAACTGCGGGCGCTCCAGAAGAAGCACGCGAAGGACCCGCGGCGGCTGCGCGCGGAGACCGCCGCGCTCTACCGCGACGAGGGCGTGGCGCCCGCCGCGGGCTGCCTGCCGATGTTCGCGCAGTGGCCGGTCTTCATGGTCCTGTACCGGCTGTTCGTCTCGGCGACGGTCGCCGGGCACCAGAACCTCCTGCTCGCGCACACGCTGCTCGGCGCGCCGCTGGGACAGACCTGGGTGGGGCTCCTCGGCGGCGGGCTGCTCGCCCCGCACTCGCTGGTGTTCGCGGGGCTGTTCGTGCTGCTCGCGGCCGTGGCCACATGGACGTCGCGGCGGGTGACCGCCGAGGGGCCGATGGCGACGGTGACGCGGGTGCTGCCGTTCGGAACCGTGGTGTTCGCGGCGTTCGTCCCGCTCGCGGCGGGCCTGTACCTGCTGACGTCCGGCACCTGGACGGCCGCGGAGCGCGCCGTCCTGCGCCGCCGCGCGGCCGTCGCCATGTGAGCTTGACGGGGGTCCGGGCGATCGGTTGCATGGTGGGAAGGCGACGTCTCTGGGGGACGGTGCGGCGTGGCGGTTGCGCGGGACGCGGCGGAGATCGACCTCTCCGACCTCGGGTTCTGGTCACGGCCGCCCGAGGCGCGGCTGGAGGCGTTCGCGCGGCTCCGCGAGCGGGGGCACCCGGCGTTCTTCCGCGAGTTGGAGATGCCGTTCGTCCGGAACGGGCGCGGCTACTACGCGCTGACCAGGCACGCGGACGTGGTGGAGGCCAGCCGGACGCCGGAGGTGTTCAGCAGCGAGCCGGCCTCCACCAGCATCGCCGACCTCCCCCGCTACATGGCCCGCTACTTCGGCTCGATGATCAACATGGACGACCCGCGGCACGCCGGGATCCGGCGGATCGTGTCGCGGGCGTTCACGCCGAGGGTGCTCGCCAAGCTGGAGACCGACCTCCAGGCCAGCGCCACCCGGATCGTGGACGGCGTGCTCCGCGACGGCCCCGGCGACTTCGTCACCGACGTCGCCGCGAGACTCCCCGTCCAGGTCATCTGCGACATGATGGGGATCCCCGAGCGGGCGCGGCCGATGGTGTACCACCGGACGAACACCATCCTCGGGGTCGGCGACCCCGAGTACACCAGCGGCAAGGACTTCAACCGCGACGGGATCACCCGGACCGGGGTGCTCTACGGGCTGCTCGCGACGATGGCGGCCGGATACGAGTTGAACCACCTCGCGATGAGGCTGGCGCGGCGGCGGCGCGCGGACCCCGGCGACGACCTCGTGTCCGCGCTGGTGGCGGCGAACGCGGACGGGGAGACGCTGACCGACCAGGAGATCGGCTCGTTCTTCATCCTCCTGGTGGTCGCCGGGAACGAGACGACGCGGAACGCGATCGCGCACGGGCTGACGCTGTTCACCGACAACCCCGGGCAGCGGGAACTGCTCATGGAGGACTTCGACGCGCGGATCCCGGGGGCGGTGGAGGAGGTCGTCCGGATGGCGACCCCCGTCATCCAGTTCCGCCGGACGGTCGCCCGCCACCACGTCATGAACGGCCACCACTACCGGAAGGGCGACAAGGTCCTGCTGTTCTACAACTCCGCGAACCGGGACGCGGAGGTGTTCGAGGACCCCGACGCCTTCGACATCACGCGCTCGCCCAATCCGCACGTCGGGTTCGGCGGGCCGGGGCCGCACTTCTGCCTCGGCGCCAACCTGGCGCGGCGCGAGATCACGGTGATGTTCCGCGAGCTGTTCACCCGCGTCCCCGGGATCCGCGCCGCCGGGCGGCCCGACCCGCTCTACTCCAACTTCATCAACGGGGTCAAGCACCTGCCCTTCACGTTCTGACGCGCGAGGCCGCCCGCGCGGGTCAGTGGGCGAGCGTCACCTCGACGGTCAGGTCGGCGGGCGCGTCCTCCAGCGTCAGCTCGGCGATGCGTCCGGCGGCGGCGAGGTCGGGACGCGCGATCCGGGTCACCTCGGCGCCGCGCACGACGGCGCGCGAGACGTCCGCGCGCATCGAGGCCCGCGCCTCCGACTTGGCCTTGCGGACCTGGCGCAGCGCCTCCCCCGTCGCGGCCAGCACGGACGGGTCGCCGCCCGGCGGCAGCTCCGCGGGGACCGGCCAGGACGCGGTGTGCACCGAACCCGTCCGCCACCACGACCAGACCTCCTCGGTCACGAACGGCAGGACGGGCGCGAACAGCCGCAGCAGCACCGACAGCGCGGCGCGCAGGGCCGCGCGCCCCGACCGCGCCTCGGGCCCCTCCCCGTAGGCGCGGGCCTTGACCAGCTCCAGGTAGTCGTCGCAGAACTCCCAGAAGAACCGCTCGGTGCGCTCCAGGGCGCGGGCGTAGTCGTAGCCCTCGAACGCCTCCGTCGCCTCCTTCACGACCCCGGCCAGCGCCGCGAGCATCGCCCGGTCGAGCGGCTCGGTGACCGCCGCCCCCTCGCCCGCCTCGCCGAGGCCGAGCACGAACTTGGACGCGTTGAGGATCTTGATGGCGAGCCGCCGGCCGACCTTGATCTGGCCGGTGTCGAACGCGGTGTCGGTGCCCGGCCTGCCGTTCGCCGACCAGTACCGCACGGCGTCGGACCCGTACTCGCGCAGCAGGTCGATCGGGGTGACCACGTTGCCCTTGGACTTCGACATCTTCTTGCGGTCGGGGTCGAGGATCCAGCCCGACAGCGCGGTGCCCGCCCACGGCAGCGTCCCGTGCTCCAGGTGCGAGCGGACGACCGTGGAGAACAGCCACGTCCGGATGATGTCGTGCGCCTGCGGGCGCAGGCTGTAGGGGAAGACGCGCGCGAACAGGTCGGGGTCGCGCTCCCAGCCGCCCGCGATCTGCGGGGTCAGCGACGAGGTCGCCCAGGTGTCCATCACGTCGGGGTCGCCGGCGAAGCCGCCGGGCCTGCCGCGCTGGTCCTCGGTGAAGCCGGGCGGGGCGTCCGAGGACGGGTCGACGGGCAGCGCGTCCTCCGGCGGGACGATCGGCTCGCCGTGAAGGGGTTCGCCCGCCTCGTCCAGCCGGTACCAGACCGGGATCGGCACGCCGAAGAACCGCTGCCGGGAGATCAGCCAGTCGCCGTTCAGGCCCTCGACCCAGTTCTCGTAGCGGGCGCGCATGTAGCCCGGGTGCCAGGCCAGCTCCCGGCCGCGCGCGAGCATCTCGGCGCGCGTCCCCGCGTCGCGCCCGCCGTTGCGGATGTACCACTGGCGGGTCGTGACGATCTCCAGCGGCCGGCTGCCCTTCTCGTAGAACTTCACCGGGCGGCTGACCGCGCGGGGCTCGCCGTCCAGGTCTCCGGACTCGCGCAGCATCGCGACGACGCGCTCCTTGGCCGAGAACACCGTCCTGCCCGCCAGCTCGGCGTAGGGCCCGGCCGCGACGCCCTCGGGCGGGTCGGCGGCCAGCCGCCCGTCCCAGCCGATGACCGCGCGGGTCGGCAGGTTCAACTCGCGCCACCACGTGACGTCGGTGACGTCGCCGAACGTGCAGATCATCGCGATGCCCGAGCCCTTGTCCGGCTCGGCCAGCCGGTGCGCGAGGACCGGGACCTCCACGCCGAACAGCGGCGTGCGGACGGTCGTGCCGAACAGCTCCCGGTAGCGCTCGTCGTCGGGGTGCGCGACCAGCGCCACGCACGCGGGCAGCAGTTCGGGACGCGTCGTCTCGATGTAGACCGGGCGCTCCGCGCCGTGGAAGCGGATCCGGTGGAAGGCCCCGGGCTGCTCGCGGTCCTCCAGCTCGGCCTGGGCGACGGCGGTGCGGAACGTCACGTCCCACAGCGTCGGCGCCTCCGAGACGTAGGCCTCGCCGCGCGCCAGGTTCCGCAGGAACGCGCGCTGCGACGCCGCCCGGGAGGCGTCGCCGATCGTGGTGTAGAGCAGGCCCCAGTCGACCGACAGGCCGACGCGGCGCCACATCTCCTCGAACGCCTTCTCGTCGACCGCGGTGAGCCGCTCGCACAGCTCGATGAAGTTGCGCCGCGACACCGGGAGCTGGCGCTTGGCGTCGGGCTCGGCGGGCGGTTCGAAATCCGGGTCGTAGGGCAGCGAGGGGTCGCACCGCACGCCGAAGTGGTTCTGCACGCGCCGTTCGGTGGGCAGGCCGTTATCGTCCCAGCCCATCGGGTAGAAGACCGCCCGACCGCGCATGCGGTGGAAACGGGCGACGGCGTCGGTGTGGGTGTAGGAGAAGACGTGGCCGACATGGAGGGAACCGCTGACGGTGGGCGGCGGGGTGTCGATCGAGTACACCTCGGCGCGCGGCCTGGTGCGGTCGAAGCGGTAGAGGCCGCCCTCCTCCCAGGCGCGTACCCACTTGTCCTCCAGGCCGTCCAGGGAGGGCTTGGAAGGGACGCTCGGGGTACGCGGCTGCTCTGTCATGCGCCAATGGTATTGACATCGCCGGCCCGCGCACGTGGTCGAGCGGCGTCGCGGGGCGCCGCCGAACGGCGCCCGGCACCCCCGGAACGAGGTGTTCCGGTAGCGTCGGACGAGACCGGACGACTGGAGGACGATCATGGCGGACAAGGGCGACATCGGCTATCGGGTGATGGCCGGCGCCGCGGCCTTCGCGGGGGGCTTCGTCGCGAAGAAGGCCATCACGCTGGCCTGGAAGAAGAGCACGGGCAAGGAGCCGCCGACCAACCCCGAGTCGCCCGACGTGGCGCTGGCCGAGGCCATCGGGTGGGCCGTGGTGATGGGCGTCGGGATGGAGCTGGCGCGGCTGCTGGCGACCCGCGCCGCCGCGCGCCAGTGGGCCAAGGGCACCGGGGAGCTGCCGTCCCACCTGAAGATCGACGTCTGAGCCCGCCGCCCGAGACGGCCACCTGGGACGGCCGTCCGCCCCCGCCGGGCGGCGGGGGCGGACGCGCGGCGCGCGGGCGAGGGGGACGCCCGCGCGTGCGGGCGTCCTAGTCGGCGGACCTCAGGTTGGGGCGCTCGCCCGGAAGCGGGGGCGGCGGCGGGGCGGGGACGGAGCCGCGCAGGTCGCTGCGGACCTTCGCGGCCAGCGCCCTGGTCGCCGCGCGGTTGAGCGCGGCACCGGCGGCGGCGCCGGTGAGGAACGGGCCCATCGTGGTCAGGCTGCGGCCGAGGACGCGCAGCATCCGTTTGCGCAGGGCCGACTTCGCGGCGGTGCCGAGCGCGCTGGTGAGCGAGCCGGCCTCCAGGGGGTTGATGCCGCGCTGCCGGGCCCAGGAGGTGAGGAACGCCGCGCCGCGCGCGGTGCCCGAGCCCTGGACCTGGACGCCGTAGACCTCGTGCAGCTCGGCGATCATCTTGACCTCGATCGCGGCGACCACGAGGGTCTCGGCGGCGAGTTGGGCGGGGGCGGTCAGCAGCAGCGGCGGGGCGGCGAACTCGACCGCCGCGAGCGCGCCGCCCGCGGCGCCGACGGCGGTGGTGGCGTTGCCGGCCACCTTGACCAGGCGGTCGGCGAGCTCCTCGCCCATCAGCCCGCGGTGGTGCTCCTGAAGGGTCGCGAGGTCGCGGATCGGGATGTGCGGCGCCGCCGCGGTCAGCAGGTCGGCGAGCACGCGCCCGCGCGCGAACCCCGCGGCGCCCATCCTGCGGGCGTTCTGGCCGAGTAGCCGTGCCAGTCGCCCGAGGAGGCGGCCGCGGGTCTCGCGGTCCATGTCGTCATCGCCGGCGAGCCTCCCGATGAGCTCGCCGATCTCGGTGGAGCCGGCGCCGTGCACCGGCTCCACCCCGTCGTCGTCGCGTCGCCGCGAATCCCGTGTCACCTGGCCGCTCCCGGTCAGGCGGCGCACTCGCGGCAGATCGGCCGGCCGTTCTTCTCGGTGGCCAACTGGCTCCGGTGGTGCACCAGGAAGCAGCGCGTGCAGGTGAACTCGTCCGCCTGCCGAGGAACCACCCGGAAGGTGAGTTCCTCGTTCGACAGGTCGGCGCCGGGCAGCTCGGCGACCTCACCGGCGTCCAGGTCCTCGTCGATGATGCTGGCGGCCTTGTCGGCCCGCCGCGCCTGGAGCTCCTGGAGGCTGTCCTCGTTCAGGTCGTCGTCTGTCTTGCGTGGGCTGTCGTAGTCGGTCGCCATCTTCTATCTCCATCCCCCTCAGTGCTTTATGCGCCCCGTCGCGCGGAACTAACGCTCGGGGGACCGTTCTTGTGCCCGATCCGGGCGGGAAATTCTGTCACGGTTGGTGACCTGCGACACACGAGGCGCGACCGTTCCCACGAGTGACACCTATCACCCGGAGCTCTTCCTCATACTGTGTCTTCTGTCACATACCCGGCAGATTGTCACCGCATCGTTCCCGCACAGGGGCGCCCACCGCGACACGGCGGCGGCGGGGATCATATCGGTCCCGCGCCGCCCGTGCGCGCCGACCCGGCACCCCCGCTCCCGGTCGGCCCGGCGCGGCCCCGGCGGCGGCCGGACGGCGGCCCGGCGGCGCCCCCGGGGCGGCTCCGCCCGCACACCCCCGAAGACGACCGGTCGGCGTCTGAACCGGACACGTCGGTGAAACGTCTGAACTAACGCGATATCGTGCCCGCCTGAGGTTTGGGGGCGGGCCCCCAGCGGGGGCCGTCCGGCGATCGTCGGACGCGACCCCACGGCGGGGTCCGGCGCACACTATCGCGGAACATCACCGCGGGTCACTGGAGGGTCAGATGCCGGATGCCGCTCCGCTGGAGCCAGGCGATCCTAGGGCACTGGGACAGTACGAGGTCGTCGGACGGCTCGGCGCCGGGGGGCAGGGCGCCGTCTTTCTCGGAAAGGCGCCGAACGGCGGCTATGTCGCCGTCAAACTGCTGCACGCCCAGATGGCGAACGACCCGGCGGCGCGCGCCCGGTTCACCCGCGAGGTGTCGGCGGCGCAGAAGGTCGAGCCCTTCTGCACGGCCCGCGTCCTGGAGGCCGACGTCCAGGGCGACCAGCCCTACGTCGTCAGCGAGTTCATCGACGGCCCCTCGCTGCACGACGTCGTCGCGCACAACGGGCCGCGCGGCGCCGCCGAGCTGGAGCGGCTGGCGATCGGCACGGTGACGGCGCTCGCGGCGATCCACGAGGCCGGGATCGTCCACCGCGACTTCAAGCCCAACAACGTCATGCTCGCCTCCGACGGCCCGCGCGTCGTCGACTTCGGCATCGCCCGGACGGTGAACTCGCAGGAGAGCGCGGTCACCGCCACCGGGATGGTCGTCGGCACCCCCGGCTACCTCGCGCCCGAGCAGCTCACCGGCGCCCCGCTCACCCCGGCCGTGGACATCTTCGCCTGGGCCGCGACCATGGTGTTCGCCGCCACCGGGCAGTCCCCCTTCGAGGCCGACACGCTGCCGGTCATCATCAACCGGATCCTCAACGAGGAGCCGGACCTGTCGGCGCTGCCCGCCGGAACGCTCCGCGACCTGATCGGGCGCTGCCTGTCCAAGGACGCGGGCCTGCGGCCGCCCGCCGCGCAGCTGCTGCTGCACCTGCTCGGCCACGTCGGCGCCGCGCCCGCGAACCCGGGTGCGGGCCAGGAGGACCTGCTCAACCAGGGCACCCGGATCGCCGCGCAGCTGCCCGCGCCGCCGCCGGTGCCGCCCGCGCGGCACACGCCGCCGCCGCAGCCGATCACCCCGCCCCCGATGCCGATGAACCAGGGGGCGATGCACCAGGGGCCGATGCCGGGGCCGCACACCCCGCCGCCGCAGCCGATCACTCCCCCGCCGATGCCGATGTACCAGGGCGGCGGGATGCCGAACGCGCCCGGCCCGCCGCCGCCGATCGGCGGCGGCGCGATGCCGCCGCCCCCCTCCTACGGGGCGCCGCCGCGCCGCTCCAGCGCCGGGCCGGTCATCGCGATCGGCTGCGGCGTGCTCGCGCTGATCGTGATCGTCGTGATCGTGGTCATCGTGGTCGTCGCGGCCGGGGACGACGACAAGGCCGACCCGTTCTACCCGACCTACTCGCCCGGCACCGGCTTCCCCACCTCCACCAGCACCGACCTGCCGTCGCCGTCCTCGACGGGCGGGCTGCTCGGCACCTACTCGGGCACCGGCCTCCAGCCGGGCGCCGGGACGGGCCGGTCGAGCTTCCAGGTGCGGTTCGCGCTGCTGCGCACCTTCGGCACCGCCCGCTACACCTACACCAGCACCCCCACCTGCATCACGCGGCTCTCGCTGCTGTCGGGCAGCGAGAGCAGCAGCCGGGTCGAGTACCAGGAGACCCCGATGTCGGGGATGTCCACGTCGCAGTGCGCGCCGGGCTACATCACCTTCATCCAGTCCGGCAGCTCGTCGGTGCGGTGGGAGTGGCGGACGAACCGGTCCGACGCCAGCGCGTCCGCGTACGGGTACGTCAGCAAGTCGTGACGGGGCCGGCCCGCCGTGGGAACGTCCCACGGCGGGCCGGGGGACCCAGGTAGCGGCCACCGGAAAGGACACAGATGGCAGAGGTCGCCCCTCTCCGCGCGGGTGATCCGGCCCATCTCGGGCCCTACCGGCTGACCGGCCTGCTCGGCGAGGGCGGGCAGGGGACGGTGTTCCTCGCCGAGGACGAACCGGGCCACCGCGTCGCGGTGAAGCTGCTGCACGCGCGGTTCAGCGGCGACGCCAAGGCCCGGTCCCGGTTCGCGGCCGAGGTGGCGGTGGCCAAGCGCGTCTCGCCGTTCTGCACCGCCCGCGTCCTGGACTCCGACGTGGAGGGCGACCGGCCCTACATCGTCAGCGAGTTCATCGACGGCCCCTCGCTGTCGGAGGTGCTCGCGGCCGAGGGCCCGCGCGCCGGCGCCGACCTGGACCGCGTCGCGATCGGCACGATGACCGCGCTCGCCGCGATCCACCAGGCCGGGGTCGTGCACCGCGACTTCAAGCCCGCCAACGTGCTGCTCGCCCCGGACGGCCCGCGCGTGATCGACTTCGGGATCGCGCGGGCGCTGGACGCCACCGGCACGCTGTCGAGCACCGCCATCGGCACCCCCGCCTACATGTCCCCCGAGCAGATCTCCGGCGCCCGGGTCGGGCCGCCCGCGGACGTGTGGGCGTGGGCGGCGACGATGGCCTACGCCTCGTCGGGGCGCCCGGCGTTCGGGCAGGACTCGATCCCCGCGGTGATGCACCGCATCCTCAACATGCCGCCCGACCTCGGGGCGCTCGCCGAGCCGCTGCGCGGGCTCGTCGCCGGGTGCCTCGCCAAGGACCCGGCGCTGCGGCCGCAGTCGCAGCACGTCCTGGCGTACCTGCTGCGGCTCGCGGGGAGCCTGCCGGAGCCGGGCGCCGCGTCCGGGACCGGGGACGCCGGGGAGCCCCACGACACCACGATCCTCAACCAGGGCGCCGAGGCCGCCGCCGAGTCGGCGGGGCTGTCGGCGGGGCTGTCGGCGGGGTCGCACGCCCCGCCCGCACCGCTGCCGCCGCCGTTCCCGCCTCCTCCCCCGGGGCCCGCACCGGTGATGGCGCCGCACGTCCCGGCGATGGCGCCCGCGCCGGGGCTCCAGGGGCAGGTGCCCGGCGGGCCCACGTGGCCGTCGAACGGGGCGTCCTCCGGCGGGCCGACCTCGCCCTTCGGAGACCCGTCCCCGCGCAAGCCGAACAGGGCGGGCGGCGGGAAGCGGCGGCGCGGCATCGGCGTGCTCGCCGGGGCGGGCGGCGCGGCGCTGGTCGCGCTGGTCGTCACCGGCACGGTGATCGCCGTGCGGATGAGCGGCGACGGCGACCGCGACCCCGCCCCGCTCGGGCGGACGGGCGGCACCCTGGCCGTGGCCGCCCGCGGCGATCTCGGCACCGGCTCGGAGATCGACCCCTCGCACAGCATCTCGGGCACCGCGCGCTTCCTGGGAAAGCAGCTGTTCACCGGCCTGACCGAGACGGCCACCGACGGCAGCGTCCGCAACCGGCTCGCGCTCTCGGTCCAGCCCGACGCGACCTGCAAGACGTGGACGATCGCCCTCAAGGAGGGGACGCGGTTCAGCGACGGCACGCCGGTCGACGCGCAGGCGTTCGCGCGCGGCTGGGCCCGCGCCGCCTCGGTCACGACCGGGGACTCGCCGCTGCTGATGGCCGACATCGACGGGTACGCGCTGGTCTCGGCGGGCAAGGCGGCGGAGTTCTCGGGGGTCAAGGTCACCGGCGGCGGCGGCCTCGTGGTCACGCTGACCTCGCCGAACTGCGACTTCCCCGCGCGGCTCGCCGATCCGGTGTTCGCGCCCGTCCCGGTGAGCGCGGGCAAGGCCGACAACGCGACCTACAACATGGAGCCCGTCGGCAACGGCCCGTTCAAGGTCGCCTCCTACGCCAAGGGCAGGTCGGTCACGCTGGCCCGCAACACCGCGTGGGCCTTCGGGCAGGCGCGGCTCGACCAGGTGACCGTCCGGCTGGACTCCGACACCGCCGCCGGGCGCGCGGCCTTCGCCGCGGGCCAGGTCGGGTGGAGCCCGCTCGGCAACGACGACCCGGTGGCCGCGGGGCAGCCCAACGTGACCACGCGGTTCCTGCCGTCCGCGCGGATGCTGGTGCCGATCACCGCGCGGGGCGCGATGTCGTCCAGGGAGGCGCGGCTCGCGGTGTCCTACGCCCTCGACCGCGACGAGATCGGCAAGGCGCTCGGCGGGGTGAGCCGCCCGGCGCACGGGGTGGTGCCGGCGGCGCTGCCCGGGTTCGGGAAGCCGGGGGTGTGCCCGTCCTGCGACGCCTCCGATCCCGCGAAGGCCAAGGAGCTCGCGGCGCGGGCGGGGCTGAAGCCGGGGACGAAGGTCCGCCTCTACATGCAGAACCTGCCCGCCTACCAGCGCCTCGGGACGGTCGTCGCCGCCCAGCTGGAGCGGACGCTCGGCTGGGAGATCGAGCAGCGGTCCTCGGACTTCTCGGCCTACCGCAAGAACGTCGTCGCGAAGGACGCGTCGGGCCTGGCGTTCTTCGCCTGGTCGCCCGACTACCCGACGCCCTACACGATGCTGTGGAGCCTGCTGGGCAGCACGGGGGTCGCCACGGAGGAGAACTCCTTCTACAACCTCGCCGGCTACAAGAACACCCGCTTCGACGACCTGATGTACCGGGCGGTGCGGACCGTCCCGGAGGGGCCGCGGGCCGACCTCTACAAGCAGGCCGAGAAGGTCGCGCTGGACGACATGGCGCTGATCCCCCTCGCCGAGCTCGGACGCGCCGCCCAGCGCAGCGACAGGTACGTGGGGCTGGAGCTCGACTTCGACGGCGACCCGACCCTCGCGACCGCCGCCCTCAAGTAGAACCCGGAAGGCGGGCCGGGCGGGCGGGTCAGCCGGGCGGCAGGCGGACGGTGACGATCAGCCCGCCGCCCGGACGCGGCGCCGCGTACACCGCGCCCCGGTGCGCGAGCACCACCGAGCGGACGATCGAGAGCCCGAGTCCCGCGCCCTTGGCGGACTCGACGCGGTCGGCGTTCAGCCGCCGGAACGGCTCGAACAGCCGCTCCACCTCGTAGGCGGGGACGGCGGGCCCGGTGTTCTCGACCTGGACGGTGGCCCAGCCCTCCAGCAGGCCGGTGCGGATCCACAGCTCGCCGACGTCCTCGTTGTGCTTGACCGCGTTCTCGACGAGGTTGGACACCAGGTGCTCCAGCAGCACCGGGTCGCCGAGCGCCGTCCCCGACGTCAGCTCCGGGTGGACGGACACGTCGTTGTCGTGGTCGCGGCGCGCGGAGTGCTCCAGCACGGTCGCGGCGACCTCGGCGAGGTCGACGGGGGTGCGGGTGGTCAGCTCCCGCTCGCTGCGGGCGAGCAGCAGCAGCCCCTCGATGAGCCGCTCGTGCCGGGCGTTGGTGGCCAGCAGCGTCCGGCCGACCGCGCGCAGGTCGTCGGACACCTCGGGGTCGCCGAGCGCGACCTCCAGCAGCGTCCGGTTGATCGCGAGCGGGGTCCGCAGCTCGTGCGAGGCGTTGGCGACGAATCTTCGCTGGGAGTCGAACGCCTGCCCGAGCCGCTCCAGCATCGCGTCGAAGGTGTCGGCCAGCTCCTTGATCTCATCGTCGGGGCCCTCCAGCGCGATCCGCTCGTGCAGGGTGCTCTCCGACAGGCGGCGCGCCGTCGCGGTGACCCGCTGGAGCGGGCTGAGCGCCCGGTCGGCGACGAAGTAGCCGAGCACGAGCGTGATGATCCCGACCCCGCCGAGCGCGACCAGCGACCGCCCGACGAGCTGCTTCATCGTCTGCTCGACGAACTGGTGCTGCACCTCGGCGGCCGTCTCCGGGTCGTTGATCCCGAACCCGACGACCTTGACGCCGCCGAGGATGTTGGCGACGAGGATCGACATCACGAACAGCAGCAGCGCGCCCGCCATGAAGAACAGCAGCCCGTACAGCAGCGTCAGCCGCAGCCGGACGCTCATCCGGCTCGGCAGCGCCTTCAGGTCGGTCGCGAACGAGCCGCCCTCGGTGCGCCACACGCCCTTGGCGCCCTGGCTCGGCTGCGGGAACTGCTGCGGGCCCGGCCGCCGCCACGGCTGCCCGCGCCGTCCGCCGGGCGGGGCCGCCCGCGTGTGCCCGGCGCCCGCGACATGGTCGTCACCGGACGCCTCGTCGGCGCGGGAGGTGTTCGGTTCCGGCCGCTCCGGGGCGCCCTTGCCGGGCTCGCCCCTGTTGGGCTCGGCGGCGGGCGAGGCGGCCTCGGGGAAGGGCTCGGGGCCGGCCCCGGGGACGGACGCGCCGGGCGTCTCGTCCGGCTCCTCGGGGCGGCCTCGGGGCGCGGAGCCGGGGCTCACAGCCGGTACCCCACGCCGGGCACGGTCTCGATCACCGGCGGGTCGCCCAGCTTCTTGCGCAGCGTCATCATCGTGACGCGCACGACGTTGGTGAAGGGGTCGATGTGCTCGTCCCACGCCTTCTCCAGGAGCTGCTCGGAGCTGACGACCGCCCCGTCCGCGCTCAGCAGCACCTCCAGCACGGCGAACTCCTTGCGGGTCAGCTCCACCGGGCGCGCGTCGCGGTGCACCTCGCGGCGGGCCGGGTCGAGGGTGATCCCGGCGCGCTCCAGCACCGGCGGCAGCGGCGCGGCGGCGCGCCGGCCGAGGGCCCGCACCCGGGCGATCAGCTCGGCGAACGCGAACGGCTTGGCCAGGTAGTCGTCGGCGCCGATGGACAGGCCCTCGACCCGGTCGTCCAGCTCGCCCGCCGCCGTCAGCATGATGATCCGCGCCGGGTAGCGGCGCGACACGAGCTGCTTGCACACGTCGTCGCCGTGCACCTTCGGCAGGTCGCGGTCGAGGACGATCACGTCGTACTCGTTGACGCCGGCCCGCTCCAGCGCCCCGCCGCCGTCATAGGCGACGTCCACGGCCAGCGCCTCCCTGCGCAGGCCGGTGGCGATGGCGTCGGCGAGCACCCGCTCGTCCTCGACGACTAGAACACGCACTGCGTCCCCCTCCGGCCGGGGCGCCTCCGCCCCGGGATCCAGGTATGCCACGGAGCCCGTAAGACGCCCGTAAGCACCCGTTCAGACCGCCGTCCGCGACCCCGCCTAGGCTCGGCGCAAGGATCCGCGAAAATTGCATCGGCGAGCAGGTTTACCTTCAGCCTAAGGCTGGGTAGGGCTCGGGCACGATCCGGGAGGAGGCCCATGGGCGAGTTGTCACGCATGATCCACCAGCGCCTCGACGACGCGTACGCGTCATTGCGCAGCGCCCACGCAGATGGCGACACCTACCTGGTGGACATCCGCCAGGAGGAGATCAACGAACTGCGCCGGATCGCAGCGAACAACGATATCGGCGTGGAAGCTCCAAGCTGCGACTGACGCGAAACGCCCAGCGATTCATCTGGAGCCCGGGGTCGTGGCCCCGGGCTCTCAGCGTCTCCGGGGCTCAGTCCCTGAGGGGGTCGAGGCCCGCCAGGAGGGCGTGGAGGTCCTCGAAGGTGCCGGGGCCGGCGGCGATCGTCAGCTCCGGGCCGGCCGGGGCGCCGCGCAGGCCCTCCACCCGCCCGCCCGCCTCCTGGACGATCAGCGCCCCGGCGGCCGTGTCCCACTCCTGGACGCCGCGCTCGTAGTAGGCGTCGACCCGTCCGGCGGCCAGAGCGCACAGGTCCACGCAGCAGGACCCGCCCCGGCGGATGTCGCGGACCGCGGGCAGCACCCCGGTGAGCACCCGCGCCTGGCTCGCGCGGCGGGCCGCCGAGTAGCCGAACCCGGTCGCCACCAGCGCCCGCTCCAGCGGCACCGAGGGGCTCACGCGGAGCTTCCGCGTCCCGGACGGGCCGTGCAGCAGGGCCCCGGCGCCGCGCGCGGCGGTGTAGGTCTCGCCGCGGCGCGGCAGCACCACGGCGCCCGCGAGCGTGACGCCGCCGGACTCGGCCGCGATGCTGACGGCCCAGTCCGGCAGGTCGTAGAGGTAGTTGACGGTGCCGTCGATCGGGTCGATCACCCAGCGGACGCCGCTGGCGCCCTCCCGGGTGCCGCCCTCCTCCCCCAGGAACCCGTCGTCGGGGCGCGCCGCCGTGATCCGGTCGATGATCAGGGACTCGGCGGCGCGGTCCATCTGGGTGACGACGTCGGTGGGGCTCGACTTGGTCTGGACGACGTCCGGCCCCTCCAGGGGCCGCTTGTCGACCAGCATCCGGCCGGCCTCCCGCGCGGTCGCGGTGGCCAGCTCCAGCAGTTCCTCGGCCAGGCTCATGGCCGCTCCCCCGTCCCTGTGTGCGGCGACCCGGCCAGCAGTTCGCGGGGCAGCGCCGCGAAGCGCGGGTCGGTGCCCGGCGTGGCGGCACGGGCGAACGCGAGGCCGAGGGCCTCGGCGCGCTCGGCGGCCTCCACGTCGAGGTCGTACACGACCTCCATGTGGTCGGACACGAAGCCGATCGGCACGACGGCGACCGCGCGGACCCCGTCGCCGTGAAGCTTGTCCAGGTGGTCGTCGATCTGCGGTTCGAGCCAGGGCTGGCCCGGCGGCCCGCTGCGGCTCTGGTAGACGAGGTCGAAGGGCGTCCCCGGGGCGGCCCTCTCCGCGACCGCGCGCGCGGCCTCCTCCAGCTCCGCGACGTACAGCTCGCGGTTGGGCTGGGAGAGGGGGACGCTGTGCGCGGTGAACACCAGCCGCGCGCCGCCGGGGAGGCGGCCGAGGGCGTCCCTGGCGGCGTCCGCGAACGGGTCGAGGAAGCCGGGCCGGCCGCTGTAGGCGGGCAGCTTGTCGATCGCGGGGGCGCCCGGGACCTCCTCGCGGGCGCGGGCGATGTCCTCAAGGTACTGGTCGTTGGTGGAGTAGCCGCTGTAGGCGGAGGTGACGAACGCCGCCGCCCGCGTGATCCCGTCGGCCTTCATCCGCCGGACGGTGTCGGCGAGGTAGGGCGTCCAGTTGCGGTTCCCCCAGTAGACCGGGAGGTCCACGCCGTGGGCGGCGAAGTCGGCCTCGATCGCGGCCTTGAGGTCCCGGCAGAGCCGGTTGATGGGGCTGACACCGCCAAACCGGTAGTAGTTCTCCCCGACCTTCTCCAGGCGCGCGCGGGGGATGTTCCGCCCCCGCGTCACGTTCTCCAGGAAGGGGATCACGTCATCGGGCCCCTCCGGCCCCCCGAAGGACAGCAGAAGCAACGCGTCATACGACGTCATGTCCCCCATCCAACCAGCCCTCCGCCGATGCCCCCGCCCGGGGGCGATCAGCGGTAGCGCGCCTCGTAGGCCCTGGCGAGGCCGAGCACCTTCCGCACGTACCAGTCGGCGTGGTTGTACTGCCACACCGCCCGGTAGAGCCGCTCCCCTCCCCCGCCCGCGCCGTTCGCGCACAGGTACTTGGCCGCGCCCGGGACGGCGTCGAAGGGGTTCGTGATGTCGGCCTTGCCGTCGCCGTCGCCGTCCACGCCGTAGGCGCGCCAGGTCGCCGGGAGGAACTGCATCGGGCCGAGCGCGCCCGCGCTCGACGGCCCGGCGTCGCGCCCGTGGTCGCTCTCGACCTGGCCGATCGCGGCGAGCACGGTCCAGGACAGGCCGCGGCAGCTCCGCGCCGCCTGCCGGTACAGGTCCAGGTAGCTGCCGGGGCGGCCGCCGTCGCCGGACGTCCGGTACCTCCCCTCGTGCAGGTTCACCACGTTCGTGCCGCGCCCGAGGAGCCCGGTCACCGCGGCGGCGACCTTGGCGGGGTCGGCGCCGGGCGCGTTGACCAGCACCGCGATGTCGGGGACGAGGCCCATCCGCGCCCCGGCGTCCCGTCCGACCAGCATGTCGATGCCGGGCAGGCCGAACTGGCCCGAGCCGCCCATCGTCAGCGTCGGCACCGTGCGGGCCACGACCGGGTACGGGAAGCCCCGGCTGAGCCGGAGCTGGTCGGCGGCGGACGGGGACACCGCGAACTGGCCGCCCTCCAGCGCCGACCACAGGTCGGTCTTCTTCGCGGTGCCCGGCGGCGTCCACGACCGGAACGAGGACGGGTCGACCGCGAGCGCGTTCACCTGCCGCCCCTGGAGCTGGACGGCGCCGCCCGAGACCGCCACCACGTCCCGGACCCCGGAGATCCTCGTGACCTTCGCGACCTGGACGGGGGAGATCGGCTTGCGCGCGACCGCCAGCACGTCCGGCGGGACGACCCGGCGCAGCGGCGCCACCTGGCCGCCCTCGGCCACGTTCACCGGCCCGCCGGGGCCGCCGGGCGACACCTCGCCCCGGGGCGCGCCCGCGCGGACCGGGTTGTCGTCCTCGAAGGTCAGCGCGGCGTACAGCCCGCCGGACGCGGTGGCCACGGCGAGCAGGGCGATGGCCGCGACGGCGGCACGCGCCCTGCCGCGCGGTGCTGGTGGAGGAGCCACAACATGTCCCAACGAGGATCGCTACGGGTGGGTTACCTGTCTTTTCACTTCTTCCCCCCAGGTAACGTGATCATTGGGCTGAAGTCGCAGAACATGGCTCGGGGCCGCCGTTCCCCGGGGGGCGGGGGAGGATCGGTTGGCCAGTCCGTACCGGCAGCTGCTGGCGATTCCGGGGGCCCGGCTCTTCGTCGCCGCGGGCCTCGTCGGCCGCATGTCGATGTCCATGGAGGGCATCGGGATCGTCCTGATGGTGTCCGCCGCCACCGGATCGTACGGTATCGCCGGAGCCGTCAGCGCGACCCTGGCGCTCGGCTTCGCCGCCGGGGCACCGCTCACCGCGCGCTTCGCCGACCGGTACGGCCAGCACCGCGTGCTCGTCCCGGTGGTGCTGGCGAACACGGCGAGCTACACCCTCCTGATCGTCTTCGCGCAGGCGGGGCTGCCGGTGTGGACGCTGTTCGCGGCGGCCGCCTCGGCGGGGCTCACCCAGATCTCGCTGGGCGCCTGGGTGCGGGCGCGGTGGTCCCACGTCCTGCGCGACGCGCCCGAACGCGTCCACACCGCCTACTCGTTCGAGTCGGTCGTGGACGAGACGATCTTCATCACCGGGCCGATGATCGTCACGGCGCTGTCCACCGGCGTCCATCCGGCGGCGGGCGTCGCCGCCGCCGCGTCCTTCACGCTGGTGGGCTGCCTGGCGCTCGCGGGCCTGCGCGACACCGAGCCGCCGCCGCGCCCGCGCGAGCCGGGGGCCGGGGACCGCGGCATCCTCAGTAACCCCGGTGTGCTCGTCATCGCGCCGGTCTTCCTGATGCTCGGCATGGTGTTCGGCGCGATCGACGTCAGCGGCGTCGCGTTCGCCGAGGAGGAGGGGCACAAGGCGCTCGCGGGCGTGCTGCTCGGCTGCTACGCGCTCGGCAGCGGCTCGGCGGCGCTGTGGTACGGCGCGCGGCACTGGCGCAGGCCGCTGTCCCGGCGGTTCCTCGCGGGGCTGGTGCTGCTGACGGCGGGTCTCGTACCGCCCGTCCTCGTCGGGGACCTGTACCTGATGATGTTCGTGGTGTTCTTCTCCGGCCTGGCGATCTCCCCGACGATCATTCCGGGGTTCGGGCTGGTGGAGCGGCTGGTCCCGCCGCGGCAGCTCACCGAGGGGCTGGCGCTGGTCTCCACGTCGGTCGGCATCGGCGTGGCGCTCGGGTCCTCGCTGTCGGGACGGGTGGTCGACGCGCGGGGCGCGCACGCGGCGTTCTTCGTCCCGCTCGGGTGCGCGGTGGTCGCGGCGGTCGTCGGCCTCGCGGGCGCCCGCTCGGTGCGGGCGCGCGAGATCGCCGCCACGAGAACGTGAACTTTTCTCATATACAAGCGCCGAGTAGAGTCGGCCCATGTCCCCCGAGACCAACCTGACGTGGCGGAACTGGGCGGGAAACCAGCGGGCCGAACCGGTGCGGGCGCTGGCGCCGCGCACCGCCGGGGAGGTGGCCGACGCCGTCCGCGCGGCCGCCCATGACGGGCTGACCGTCCGGATGACCGGCACCGGGCACTCCTTCACCGGCGCCGCCGTCGCCGAGGGCGTGCTGCTGCGCCCCGACGCGCTCACCGCCGTCCGCTCGGTCGACACCTCGACCGGCCTCGTGACGGTCGAGGCGGGGCTCCCGCTGCACACGCTCAACCGCGTCCTGCACGAGCACGGCCTCGCGCTGGCCAACATGGGCGACATCCAGGAGCAGACCGTCGCGGGCGCCCTCCAGACCGCCACGCACGGCACCGGGCGCGACGCCGCCGGGCTCGCCTCCCAGGTCGCCGCGCTGGAGCTCGTGCTCGCCGACGGGTCGGCCGTCACCTGCTCGCCCGCCGAGCGGCCCGAGCTGTTCGACGCCGCCCGCGCGGGGCTCGGCGCGCTCGGCGTCGTCACCGCCGTCACGTGGAAGACCGTCCCCGCGTTCCTGCTGCGCGCGCAGGAGGCGCCGATGCGGTGGGACGAGGTGCTCGCGCGCGTGGACGAGTTCGACTCCGCCAACGAGCACTTCGAGTTCTACTGGTTCCCCCACACCGAGGGGTGCCTCACCAAGCGCAACAACCCCGTCGCGGGGCCCGCGCGCCCGCTGTCCAAGGCGAAGCACTGGCTGGACGACCGGTTCCTGTCCAACACCGTGTTCGGCGCCGTCAACAGGGTCACCCACCGGGCGCCGGCCTCGACCCCGTTCGTCAACGGGGTCTGCGCCAGGCTGCTCGGCGCGCGCGTCTACAGCGACACCTCCTACAAGGTGTTCACCAGCCCGCGGACGGTGCGGTTCAAGGAGCAGGAGTACGCGATCCCCCGCGAGGAGCTCGTCCCCGCCCTGCGCGAGCTCCGGGCCCTGTTCAACCGCAGGGACTGGCGGATCGGCTTCCCGATCGAGGTCAGGATGCTGCCGCCCGAGGACGCCTGGCTGTCCATGGCCTACGGGCGCAGGACGGCGTTCATCGCCGTCCACGTCTACCACCGCGCCCCGCACGAGGAGTACTTCCGCGCCGTCGAGAACCTCCTCGTCGCCTTCGGCGGGCGCCCGCACTGGGGCAAGCTCCACACCCGCGACGCCGCCTATCTGGAGAAGGCGTACCCGAGGTTCGGCGACTTCCGGGCCCTGCGCGACGAACTCGACCCGGACCGCCGCTTCGCCAACGCCTACACGACCCGGGTCTTCGGCGACTGACGCGCTCACTCCGCCGGCGCGTTGCGCTGCTGCTCCTCGCCGCCGGGCTTCTCCTCGCCGCCGGGGTTCTGGCTCGACGGCGCGGAGCTGCCGGGCGCCGTCGGCGCCGTGGGCACCGTGCTCGTCGGCTTGTCGGTCGGGCGCTCGGTCCGCGGCGGCGCCGGCTCGTCCGTCGCGGTGCCGGTCGAGGGCGTGCCGGTCTTGGGCGTCTCCCCCGACGGGCCGCCGCTCGGCTCCTCGCCGGTGGGCCTCTCGCTGCCCGACGGCCCGTCCGAGGGCGTCTCGTCGGTGCGCCCGCCGCCGTCGCCGTCGCCGCCGAGGACCTTGGTCACCGTCAGCCCGTTGCCCTTGTCGCCGATCGGGCTGCCGGACGCCGCCTCGAACAGCGTGATGCCGCCGAGGACGAACGCGAACACCGCCGCCGAGGACAGCACCAGCGGCACCCAGCGCTGCCTGGCCCAGGCCACCGTGCCCTCCCACGCGGACCTGCGGGCCGCCTCGCGCACCGCCTCCTCGCCCGCGAGCCCGGCGAGGTCGCCCGCGACCGCCTGGGACGGATCCAGCCGGGTGGCGTTCGGGTCCATGTACGCGGCGCTGGGTTCCAGGCGCGTGGCGCCGGGGTCGTCCAGCCTCCTCTGGACGGCGTCCACGTCCAGGTCCATGCGCGTCGCGTTCGGGTCGGACCACACCGCCGTCCGCGTCGGGTCCGCCTCGACCGCGCGCGCCGCCGCGTCCTGCGCCGCGTCCCTGCGCTCCGCCGACGCCTGGACGTGCGTCAGGTCCTTGATCTGCTCCCGGCCCTGGTCCAGGTAGTGCTTGCACACCGCGGCCCCGGCGGTCGAGGCCACGCTCATGAAGGCCGCGCCCAGGATCGTCCCGTACACGCCCAGGTACGACGCCCCCACCGCGGCGGCGAGCGTCGCCATCCCGCTCGCGATGAGCTGCGTCGTGCTCAGGTCCGGCAGCTTGCCCGGCATCCGCCCCGTTCCCCCTGTCTGATCGACGACAAATACCCCGAACGGAAACTAACCGCCACATCCGGGTGTTCCGAACACGGACGTGATGCTCGCTACGCCAAACGGGTGGAGCCGGAAGGCCACGTCAGGCACAGTGTGGAAAAGGATGCACAAGAATCAGGCAGGGCGGCCACGGGCGGACCCGGTGCCCGGCAAGCTTGGTCAGGTGCCCTCTTCGGCCTCGTGAGGAGGGCTTCGAGAGCGGCGATGTTCGGACATGCCGGGTACGGTGCTGGCAGCAGGTGTGTCCGAAAGAGAGACTCGGGAACCCGGGGGAAGGGCACGCATGCGCCCTCGGCGGGCACTGGACGACCGGCGGGTGGGAGCACGATGGAGGCGGGCTTCCCACCGGCGGCGTGGTCCGGCGCCCTCCGTGCCGTCTGGACAGGGCAGGAAGGACACGCATGCAGGAGCTGCGCCTCGTCGCGGTCAGCGAGGACGGTACGTACCTCGTCCTGGCCACTGCGGGCCGAGGCACCCGGTTCACCCTGCCCGTCGACGACCGGCTCCGCGCCGCGGTCCGTGGGCACTTCTCCCGCCTCGGCCAGTTCGAGATCGAAGTGGAGAGTCCCTTGCGTCCCAAGGAGATCCAGGCCCGTATCCGGTCCGGCGAGACCGCTGAGGAGATCGCCGAGTCCGCGGGCATCCCCGTCGAACGCATCCGCTGGTTCGAAGGGCCGGTCCTTCAGGAACGCGAGTACATGGCGCAGCAGGCGCAGCGCGTCGCCGTGCGCCGGCCGGGCGAGTCGACCCCGGGCCCGCCCCTCGGCGAGACCGTCGAGGAGCGCCTCGGCCGCGGCGGCGTCGACCTCGACGAGGCCGAGTGGGACTCCTGGAAGTGCGAGGACAACACCTGGCGCGTCCGCCTCTCCTTCTTCGACAACGGCCGCCCGCACGCCGCCGAGTGGGTCTTCGACCCGCGCCGCCGCCACGTCTCCCCGCTGGACGAGATCGCCGCCCGCCTCACCGCCGTCGAGTGGGACGAGGAGTCCCTGTCCGACACCGTGACCCCGCTCGTCCCGCGCCGTCCGGCGATGAAGGTCGTCTCCGGCGACCGCGGCCTGCCCGCCGAGCCCGAGCCGGCCGCCGGGCCCGAGCCGCTGCGCGCCGCCGAGCCGCGCGAGTACGTCATCGAGCGGGGCCGCGCGCTGGACCCGCGCCCCTCCTTCCCGCCCGCCCCTGAGCAGGCCCCGACTCCGCTGCGCGAGGCCGGTGCGCGCCGCGTCCCTCCGGCCGGGCCCGAGGAGCACCCGGTCGCGGAGGCCCGCGAGCCCGCCGAGTCGCTTGAGGACGCCCTCGCGCGCGGCGCCGCCCAGCTCCGCGAGGCCGCCGCCGCGTCCGCACGCGACGACGAGGCCGCCGACCTCGGCGAGGCCGCGGCCGGCCACCGCCCGGCCGTGGACGGCGGCGAGACCGGCGACGCCCCGGAGGTCACCGACCTCCGCGAGGACGCCGAGGAGGAGGACGCCGCCGCCGGGTCCGCCGCCGACGAGCAGGAGACCGCGCCGGAGCCCGAGGCCGCTCCCGGCGAGGCGACCCACGCCGCTGAGGACGCCGAGGAGGAGAAGCAGGAGGAGGCGGCCGAGGCCGTCACCGCCGAGGAGGACGCCGAGGCATCCCCGGCGGAGCCCGAGGCCCCGCCCGCCGGCGCGGAGCACGACGGGGAGTCCGTGCCCGGGGAGGAGCCCGAACCGCCCAAGGCCGAGGAATCGGGCGAGGACGAGGCGGAGGGAGCGGTCGAGGAGGAGGCGCCCGAGCGCGCTCCCGCCGAGGACGCCAAGGCCGCCGAAAAGGCCGCCGAAAAGGCCGCCGAGACGGCCGACAAGCCCGGCAGGCCGGACGAGGCCGCCGACAAGCCCGACGACGCCGACCTGACCCCCGCCGCGCGGAAGGCGGCGCAGCGGCCCGCGCACCGGGCCCCGGCGAAGAAGAAGCCCGCCGGGCGGCCCGCCGTCCCCCCGGCTCAGGACAAGCCCGCCGCGGCGTCGGAGACCCCCGCGGCGGCGGCGCGGGCCGCGCGGGGCCGCCGCAAGGCCAAGGGCAAGCGCGCCTCCGTCCCGTCCTGGGACGAGATCATGTTCGGCGCCCGGCGCCCCGAATAGGCGCGCCGGTCAGGGCGCGGCCGCGTCCACGGGGAGCGGGGCGTCCAGGAACGGAGCGAGCCAGGCGGGGGTGATGGACGCCGCCAGGGCGACGGCGTCGCCTTCGGCCATGTCCAGCGCGGTGTAGCCGCCCTCGCCCGCGCCCACGGCGACGAACAGGGTGGCGAGGCCCAGGCGGCGCTGGAACAGCGTCCGGCGGACGCGCCACCCGACGATCGCGCCGTGCTCGATCACCACCTGGCGGCGGCGGAGGCTGCCCGAGCGGAGGGTGAGGAGTCCGGAGCCGGTGGCGTGCCCGAGCTGCCGGTAGCGGTCCAGGCCCAGCGGGACGGCGAACACCGCGAGCACCGCGCAGACGTAGGCGACCCAGAACTGCCCGGCCGCGACGGCGAGCAGCGCGACCCCGGCGGGCGGGGCCATGGCGCGCGCGACGCGCCGTCCCCGCGCGGCGGTGGGGTGCGGGAGCAGCGGCCCGGGGATCGCGCCGAGCACGCGGGTCGCCAGCGCCTCGGCGGCCGGGCGCGGCGCGGCGGGCAGCAGCCGCCCCCGGTGCGCGGCGTCGCCGAGGCCGGTGATCAGCGCGCCGAGCCGGGTGACCCCGGCGGCGCGCTCGAACGGGTTGTCGGCGAACTCGACGCCGCGCAGCCGGCGGCGCTCCAGCGACACGCTGCGCCGGGTGACCAGGCCGCGCTCGGCGACCAGCGAGCCGTCCCGCTCGTGGACGGTGAAGTCCCAGTTGAAGAGCGTGAAGACGATCACCGACATGACCGGCATCGCGATCAGGACGAGGATCGCCAGCGCCACGACCAGCGCCGTCGGCAGCCCGACGGCGCTGTGCCCGGCGCTCTCCACCCGCTCCTGGGTGATGAGGCCGAGGTCGTCGCCGAGGTTGTAGAGGGTGCCGAGCAGGCTGCCCGCCAGCGCGAAGGGCGTCAGCAGGTAGGCGCCGCTGAGCGGGGCGTACACGTACCAGCGGCGGCGCATGCGGCCGAGGACGCGGCGCGGCTGCTCGGTGCGGGTCAGCAGGACGCGGCGGAGCCGTTCGGCCTCGTGCCGGGAGACCGCGTTGAGCTCGCCCTCGCCGCCGTCCGCGCCCGCGTCGATGCGGACGACCGCGAGCCCGAGGAGCCGGTGCGGGAGGGACGTGCTGATGTCCACGCCCCGGATCCGGTCGCGCGGGATGCTCTTGACCGACCGTCCGATGAGGGAGCGGCGCAGCTCGATGCGGTCCTCGCGGACGATGTAGGTGAACGTCGCCCACCCGGCGATGTGGAAGAACAGGCCGAACGCCAGGCCGACGAGCGTGAAGTAGAACGCGGTGGACAGCCCGCCCACGACCAGGCCCGTCATCCCGGCGGCCAGGAGCGCGACCAGTTCCCGGACGGCGCCCACGACGAACGTCAGCGGATGGAGGCGCTGCGCGGGCCCGGTCACGTGGCGTCGTCGCGGAGGTCGTGCGCGCGGTGCGCCAGGTCGTCGGCCAGCCGGGTCGCGACGTCCACGGGCAGGCCGGAGACCTCCGAGGAGCCCGTGTGCGACGCGGTGTTGATCTCGATGGTGGCGAGCCCCAGCATCCGCTCCAGCCAGCCCTGCCCGGTCTCGACGGTCTGGATCCGCCCGACCGGCACCAGCAGCCACTCGCGGCTGAACCAGCCCGTGCGGGTGTAGACGACGTCCGCGCTCACCTCCCAGCGGTGGACGCGGTAGCGCCACACCGGCGCGACCGTCACCATCAGCAGGCCGACCGCGCCGACGAGGTAGGCCAGCCAGCCGACCCGGCCCGACAGCCAGCCCGGCAGGGCGTCCCAGCCAGAGTCGTCTATCCACGCGGCCACGCCGAGCGCGAGGCCGAACCCCAGCCCCCACAGCAGCAGGTACTCGATCGCCCAGTGCGCCATCGCGCGGGGGGAGACGCGGTTCGCGGGCGGCCGCAGGCGCGGCGGGTGCGGCCCCCCGCCGTCCTGGTGGTGACTGCGCCGCACCGACGTCACACCGCGAGTTTAGAACCACCGGGCGTGCCTCCGGGCCGGTCGCGGGCCGGTCGCGGCCGCTCCCGGCGGAGCCGGAGGAAGGGTTCACGGCGATCTCAGCGTTTTGTCAGTGGTGCGTGCGAGGTTGGAAGTCAGCACCTCACGGCGGCCGTGCCGCCGAAAAAGCTGATGCGGAACGCACCGGGCAACGCATACCTTGGCAGACCGTCTGCGCGAGAAGTGTCCGGCATACGAGAAAAGCCCTAGGAGATCCCATGACCTACGCGATCCAGGCCGACGGCCTGGTGAAGCGGTTCGGTGATACCGAGGCGCTCGCCGGCGTCTCGCTCACCGCTCAAGCGGGGACGGTGCTCGGCGTGCTGGGCCCCAACGGCGCCGGCAAGACCACCACGACCCGGATCCTCGCCACGCTGATCGAGCCGACCGGCGGCAGCGCCAGGGTCGGCGGGTTCGACGTGGTCAAGGAGGCGCACAAGGTCCGGCAGCTCATCGGTCTGACCGGGCAGTACGCCGGGGTCGACGAGATGCTCACCGGCACCGAGAACCTGATCCTGATCGGGCGGCTGCTCGGCATCCCGCGCCGCGAGTCCCGGGCGCGCGCCGCCGAGCTGCTGGAGCGCTTCCAGCTCACCGAGGCCGCCGAGCGCGCCGCCAAGACCTACTCCGGCGGCATGCGGCGCCGCCTCGACCTGGCCGCGAGCCTGGTCGGCCGCCCCCAGATCCTCTTCCTGGACGAGCCGACCACCGGCCTGGACCCGCGCAGCCGCAACGGCCTGTGGGACATCGTCCGCGGCCTCACCGACGACGGCGTCACCGTGCTGCTCACCACGCAGTACCTGGAGGAGGCCGACCAGCTCGCCGACGACATCGTCGTCATCGACCGCGGCCAGGTGATCGCGCACGGCACGTCCGACACGCTGAAGTCGCAGGTCGGCGGCCAGGTGCTGGAGGTCAGGCCGCTCCAGGAGTCCGACGTCGCCGCCGCGTCGCGGATCGTCGGCGAGATGGCCGGCGCCGAGCCGGAGGCCCGCGACGGGATGGTCTCGGTGCCGATCACCGACCCGCAGCTGATGCCCGCCGTGGTGCGGCGCCTGGACGACGCCGGCGTCACCGTCGGCGAGCTGTCGCTGCGCAAGTCCAGCCTGGACGAGGTGTTCTTCGCCCTCACCGGCCACCACACCGACGACATCGAGGCCGAGGCCGACGCGCTCGCCGGGTCGACCGACCTGAAGGCGTCCGACAAGGCGACCGACAAGGCGTCCGACAAGGAGGGGGCGTCGGCATGACGACCGCGACCTTCACCCCGCCGCAGACCCTCTCCAAGCGGGTCTCGCCGGGCACCACCGTCCGCAACGTGCTCACGCTGGCGTGGCGCAACCTGGTGCAGATCAAGCACAACCCGATGGAGCTGCTGGACCTGTCCATCCAGCCCATCATGTTCGTGCTGCTGTTCGCCTACGTGTTCGGGCCCGCGATGGAGGGCAGCGTCGACGCCTACCTCCCGGTCGTGATCCCGGGCATCATCGCGCAGAACGCGCTGTTCGCCGGGATGAGCACCGGGTTCGGGCTCAACACCGACATCACCAAGGGCGTGTTCGACCGGTTCCGCAGCCTGCCGATCTCGCGCAGCGCCCCGCTCGCCGGGCGGATCCTCGCCGACACCGCCAAGCAGGCGTGGTCGATGATGATCCTGCTCGCGGTCGGGTTCGCGATCGGGTTCCGGGTCGAGACGAACGTGCTCGCACTGATCACCGCGTTCGTCCTGCTGCTGACCTTCGCCGTGCTGTTCTCCTGGACGTCGGTCTTCATCGCGATGAAGGTCAACGAGCCGGAGAAGGTGCAGATCTTCGGCTTCGTGGTGATCTTCCCGCTGAGCTTCCTCAGCACCGCGTTCATCAAGTCGACCCAGGGCATCCCGGGGTGGCTCGCCGCCGTGATGGACAACAGCCCGGTGACGCACCTGGTCGAGGCCATGCGCGGCCTGCTGGTCGGCGGCCCGGTGCTGAACCACGCGCTGATCGCGCTGGCGTGGGGCGTCGGCATCTCCGCCGTGTTCGCCCCCCTGTCGCTGCGCGCCTTCAAGCAGCGCGCCTGACCCCACGCGCGCTCGGCCCGACCCGGGCCGGACGCGTCCGGCAGCCGGACGGCCCGTCCACCCCCTCGAACCGAGGCACCGGTGGCCGGGCCGTCCGGCTGCTCCGTCTCGTGCCCGCGCCCGCGCCCGCCCGCGCCCGCCCGTGGCCGCGCCCGCTCGTGGCCGCGCCCGCCCGCGCCCGCCGTGGCCGCGCCCGCTCGTGGCCGCGCCCGCCCGCGCCCGTCCCTGGCCGTGGCCGTCGTCACGGGTGGGGCAGGTCGAAGGCTTCGACGATGTCGGTGAACGTCCATGACCGGCCCCGCTCGTTGGCGGCGGTGAAGGCGGGCTCGCCGAGCGCCTCGCGGACGGCGGCCTCGATGGCCAGGACGTCCGGCTGGGAGAGGTCGCGGGTGCCGCGCAGGCCGTCGGCGGCGCCGAGCAGGACGGCCGCGCGCTCGGCGTCGCCGAGGGCGCGGCAAAGCTCGGCATGGCCGCCCAGCACGTAGGACAGGATCGGGTAGTCCTGCGACTGGACGGCGATGCGCACCGCCTCGTCCAGCCGGGCGCGGGCCTCCTCGACGGCGCCGAGCGCGATGTCGAGCTGGGCCCGGGAGCTGAGCAGCATCGCGCGGAACTGCGGCGGACCGGACAGCCCCGCCGACAGGTCCTCGGCCAGCGTGAGCCCGCGCAGCGCCTCGCCGGAGTCCCCGGCGCGGCGGGCGATCTCGGCGAGCTGGTAGTTCAGCGCCATCGTCTCCTCCGAGCGGGACGCCCCGCCCTGCTCCATGCTCCGCAGCAGCAGCGCGCGGGCGCGGGCGGACTCGCCCATGAGGTCCAGCTCGTTGCCCAGCCGCATCGTCACGTACAGCATCGACGAGCTCTCGCGGCCCAGCTCGGCGTTCAGCCGGAGGCTCTCCTCGTAGCGCGCGACGGCCCCCGCGTGCTCGCCCCGGCGGCTGAGGATCTCCCCCTGCGCGGTGAGCGCGAACGACAGCCCCCAGCGGTCGCCGGCCTCCCGGAACCCCGCGAGCGCCCGGTCGAAGAAGTCCTCGATCAGATGCGTCCGGCCGAAGTTGTGGGCGATGTGGCCCTGGACGAAGTTCGCGAGGCCGCGGGCCCACGGGTCCTCGGAGTCCAGCAGCCGCTCGATCCCCTCGGCGGGGTGCAGGTTCCAGCCGTCCACCTGCATCTTGCCCATGAACAGCATCAGCCACAGCACCGGGTGGAGGTCGCGGTCGTCGATCCCGTCGCCGATCTCCTGGGCGCGCCGGAGCCAGGTGGCGGCCGGGGCCGGGTTCGGCCGCTTGTCGAGCGCGGTGAGCGAGGCGAGGGCGAACGCCATCGCGGTGGGCTGGTCGGCGGGCACGCCGGGCAGGTCGAGGATCTCCTCCAGGTGCTCGGTGCCCTCGGTGAGCCGCCCCCGCAGGAACCAGGACCAGCCGAGCGCGGCGCAGAACCGCAGCGCGAGCGGCGCGTCCCGGACGGAGACCGCCCAGCGCAGCGCTGCGGCGCAGTTGTCGTGCTCGGCGGCCAGCCGGGGCAGCCAGCGGATCTGGTCGGCGCGGTACAGGTGCGGCTCGGCCTCCTCGGCGAGCCGCAGGAAATGATCGGCGTGGGCGCGGCGCGTCCGCTCCTCCTCCCCCGCCTGGACGAGGCGCTCCAGCCCGTACGCGCGGAGCGTCTCCAGCATCCGGTAGCGGGGTCCGCCGTCCGTGCCGGACACGGTCACCAGCGACTTGTCGACCAGCGCCGACAGGACGTCCAGGACGTCGGCGCGGTGCAGGCCCGGCCCCGCGCACACGTCCTCGGCGGCCTCCAGCGTCGCGCCGCCGTGGAAGACGGCGAGGCGGCGCCACAGCGCCCGCTCGGGCTCGGCGAGCAGGTCCCAGCTCCACTCGACGACGGCGCGGAGCGTCTTGTGGCGGGGCAGGGCGGTGCGGCTGCCCGCGTTGAGCAGCCGGAACCGGTCGTCGAGCCGGACGGCGACCTGCTCGGGCGTCATCGCGCTGAGCCGTGCGGCGGCCAGCTCGATCGCCAGCGGCATGCCGTCCAGCGCGCGGCAGATCCGCACGATCCAACCGGCGTTGTCCTCGGTGACGGCGAAGCCCGGGGACACGGCGGCGGCGCGGTCGGCGAACAGCCGGACGGCGGGCCGCGTGTGCGCCGCCGCCGCGTCCGCCGAGGGCGGCGGCAGCTCCAGCGGCTCGACCGGCCAGAGCGTCTCGCCGGTGATGCCGAGCGGCTCCCGGCTGGTCGCGAGGATCCGCACGCCGGGGCAGGCCGCGAGCACCTGGTCGGCGAGCCGGGCGGCGGCGTCCAGGAGGTGCTCGCAGTTGTCCAGGACGAGCAGCAGCCGGCGGCCCGCGAGCGCGGACACGAGCCGCTCCAGCGGCTCGGCGGTGTCGGGCGCCGCCATCCGGCCGGAGCCCGCCGCGATCAGCGGCCCCCCGCGGAGCCCGAGCGCGCCGAGGGCGCCGAGCGCGGCGGCGGGGACCTCGGCGGGGTCGGCGACGGGCGCGAGCTCGACCAGCCACGCCCCGTCGGGCATCCGCCCGGCGAGCCGCTCGCCCGACTCCAGTGACAGCCGGGTCTTGCCGGACCCGCCGGGGCCGATGAGCGTGACGAGCCGCGCCCGCGACAGCAGGTCGTCGACGCGGCCGAGGTCGGCGTCGCGGCCGATGAAGCTGGTGAGCCGGGCCCGCAGGTTCCCCTTCCGGTCGTCCGGCGGCGGAGGCGCGGCCGGGGCGGCCGGGGCGGCCTGGGAAGCCGGGGCGGCCGGCCGTAGGGACGCGTCCTGCCGGAGGACGGCGAGGTACACCGCCTCCAGCGCGGGGGACGGATCGACGCCCAGCACCTCGCCCAGCGCGTGCTTGGCCGCGTCGTAGGCGGCGAGGGCCTCGGCCTGGTGTCCGGCGGCGTAGAGGGCGCGCATCAGCAGGGCGGTGACGGGCTCGCGGAGCGGGTCCTGCGCAGCGAGCGCCTGGAGCTCGGGGATCAGCCGCGCGTGCCGGCCGAGCGCGAGGTCGGCGTCGAGGCGCTCCTCCAGCGCGGCGCGGCGCAGCGCCTCCAGCCGGGCGGCGGGCGCGTCGGCGAACCGGAGCCCGGCGGCGTCGGCGAGCGCCGGGCCGCGCCACAGCGCGAGGGCCGCGCCGAGCCCGGCGGAGCGTTCGGCGGGCGCGGCGGCGGCGCGGGCGGCGGCCACCCGCGCCTCGAAGTCGTGGACGTCGACGTCCCCGCGCCGGACGGTGAGCCGGTACCCGCCGAACCGCGACTCGACGGCGTCCCGGCCGACGAGCGCGCGCAGCCGCGAGACGAGCGACTGGAGCGCGTTCGCGGCGCCCCCGGGGACGTCGTCCTCCCAGAGCGCGTCGATGATCCGCTCCGCCGGGAGCACCGAGCCGGGGTCGAGCGCGAGCAGCGTCAGCAGCACCCGCAGCCGGGCGCCCCCGATCTCGACGGGGCGGCCGTCCGCGAGCACCTCCAGGGGCCCGAGCATCCCGATCCGCACGCCCACGATTGTCCCCGAAGGGCGGCCGTCCCCGAACGGCGGCGTGCCGGGGTCGCGCCGCCCCCGCGGCGGAACCCCGGCACGCTCCTCGTATCCGTTCGTCGTCTCCGGTCAGGCGGTCAGGCGGTCAGGCGGCGTTCTCCTTCGCCTTGCGCTCGCCCGCCCTGTGGTCGTCCAGCGCCGCCAGCTCGAAGTCGGCGCGGGGCTGCTCGACGGTGGCGAGCGAGACGGTCTCGCGCTTGAGGAACAGCGCGAGCGTCCAGTCGGCCAGGACGCGCAGCTTGCGGTTGAAGGTCGGGACCATCGCGCCGTGGTAGGTGCGGTGGAAGAACCACGCGGGCCAGCCCTTGAGCTTGAAGCCCATCGGGTTCGCGACGCCCTTGTGCAGGCCGAGGCCCGCGACGGTGCCGAGGTTGCCGTGGACGTAGGGCTTGAGCGACTTGCCCCGCAGCGACCGCACGATGTTGTCGCCGAGCAGCTTGGCCTGGCGCACCGCGTGCTGGGCGTTGGGCGGGCAGAACATGCCGTCCTCGGTGAGGTCGGGGATCGCGGCGTTGTCGCCGGCGGTGAACGCGCGCACGAGGCCCTCGATCGTGAGGTACTCGGTGCCCTTGACGCGGCCCCGCTCGTCCAGCGGGATGTCGCCGTGCCGGACGACCGGCGAGGGCTTGACGCCCGCGTTCCACACCAGCGTCCCGGCCGGGAACGCGCTGCCGTCCGACAGCTCGATCTGGCCGTCCACCGCCGAGCGCAGCAGCGTGTTCATCTTCACGTCGATGCCGCGGCCGCGCAGCTGCTCGGCCGTCCACTTGCCCATGTCGGGGCCGACCTCGGGCAGGATCCGGTCGGCGGCCTCGACCAGGATGAAGCGCAGGTCCTGCGGGGTGACCTTGCGCATGTACTTGGTGGCGTCGCGCGTCATGTCCTCAAGCTCGGCGACGGCCTCGACGCCCGCGAACCCGCCGCCGACGAACACGAACGTCAGCGCCTTGCGGCGCAGCTCGACATCGTTGGTCGACTCGGCGATCTCCAGCTGCTCCAGCACGTGGTTGCGCAGGTGGATGGCCTCGCCGACGGTCTTCAGGCTGATCCCGTTCTCGGCGAGCCCGGGGATCGGCAGCAGCCGCGGCACCGCGCCAGCGGCCATGACCAGGTAGTCGTAGGAGATCCGCTCCGGCGGCCCGGCCAGCGGCTGGACGATCGCCCAGCCCTCGTCGTGGTTCAGCTCGGTGACCCGCGCCTTGCGGACGGTGCACTTGGGCAGCACCCGGCGCAGCGGGACGACGACGTGCCGGGGGGAGATGTTCCCCGCGGCGGCCTCGGGGAGGAACGGCTGGTACGTCATGTACGAGTTCGGGTCCACGACGGTGACCTTGACCTCGCCCCTGCGCAGCTCGCCGCGGAGCTTCTTCTGCAGGCGGAGGGCGGTGTACATGCCCACATAGCCGCCACCCACGATGAGGATGTGGGGAGCGCCAGGGGTCTCCTCGGCGGTCCTGGCCATTGCGGCCTCCAATGTTCACGGTCGGCTTGTGAAGACATTCACAAGCTACCCGATGACTCCCGTCCGGCGCCAACCGATATCGCCGGAAGAACAGCGAAACTTCTCGTAACGGCAAAACGGCGGGCCACCTTCCATGTGAACTTCACCACTCCTTTCCACATTTCCGGACATCTCACACCAAAGCACGCATGACCAACCTCACAGCCCTGATCTGCGCTTGATCGCCGAACTGTCCCGTCTGGTCCCGTCCGGTCCCGGGGCGCGCGGGCGGGGCGGGCCCCGAAAGGCCCGTTCCACCCCCGCGAAGCCCCTAAGGTTGGGCCGGACGAGGAAGGGGGCGCCGCCTGCGGGGCGCGCGCCGCCGGGACGTGAGAATCCGGCGGGGCGCGGCGTACGATCTCGCGCGGGAGCGTATCGACGATGATGAGCAGAGACCGGCGTCCGATCCCGGCCGTGGCGGGCGCGCTCGCCCTCGCCTTCTCGCTGGGCGGCTGCGGGCTGATCGGGCGGCCCCAGAACAAGAGCGCCGAACTGTCGGAGTGGTTCACGGTGACCAGCCCGGTCTTCCGTGATGCCCACGACTTGCCCACGCGGTACGGCTGCACGACGTACCCTGGCGGGCAGGGCAGGACCCCGCCGTTGCGGTGGTCGGGCGCCCCGGCCGGCACCAGATCGTTCGCGATCGTCATGGACGACCCGGACGCCTCCAACGGCGCCCGCGTCCACTGGGTGATCGCGGGCATCGAGGGCACGGTCAACGAGCTCGTCGAGGGGGCCGGCATCACCGGCGCCGTCGAGGGGCTGACCACGGGCGACAAGGACAAGGCGGGTTACGTTCCGCCGTGCCCGCCCAAGGGAGAACGGCATCGGTACAGGTTCACCATCTACGCGCTGGACGATCCGGCGCCGTTCAAGAGCGGCGCCAAGCTCAAGGACTCGCTCGGCGCCATCGCGAAGCACACGGTGGGACGCGGACGGATCACCGGGAACTTCGGCGGGAAGCAGGCGCGTTGACCCTGGAGCCTGAGGCACGAGGTCAGGGCGGACCCCTCGGGGGGCGGAGCTGACAGGCGGGTGCGGATCGGTCTTCTGGTGCCGATCGGTACACGCCGGGTGAGGGCAAATGTGCGCGAAGGGTGTGACAACGGTCATAGCGGTCGGACACAATCGGGCTAGGCCCGAGGGGAGCCGGCCGCCGGTGACAGACGAGACGGACCCGCGGTCCGCGCTGGCGACTCTCGCCGGGCCAAGGCATTGGGTGGTGGCATGACTTCTTACATCGTGGTCTTCGGCCTCATTGTGGTCGTGGTCCTGGTGGTCGTCCTCGTGGCCCTCGGTCTGCGGGCCAGCAGGGCCGGGCGGGACGACGACGACTGGATGGACGACGAGCAGCCGCAGCCGCGCGGCCGCCGGGCCGCCCCGCAGCCCCAGCAGGGGAACGCGGGCGCGCCCGAGGACGGCTACGACACCGGCTATGACGGCGGCTACGACGGTGCCTACGAGGGCGGCTACGAGACCGGTTACAACGGGGGCCAGGAACCCGCCTACGAGGACCCCTCGTACGGCCCGGGCGCCCCCGACCCCGCCTACGACCGCCGCGTCGCGGGCGGCCCGCTCGCCGCCCCCACCGCCGCCGCGCCGCAGCAGCCGTCCCCGCCGCCGCCCCCGCCCGCCGGTCAGGGCTCCTCCGACGAGATGGAGGACGACGACTACTGGGCGACCATCACCTTCGACAAGCCCAAGTTCCCCTGGCAGCACGGCCAGGACGGCGAGCGCCCCGACGCCGACCCCGCCGCCGACCCGCTGCACGCGCAGGCGCAGGTCCCGCAGCAGGGCCAGCCGATGCCGCAGCAGGGGCACGAGCAGATGCCCGTCGAGCAGCCCGGCCTGACCCAGCCGGTCACGCTCGGCGCCGACGGGACGATCCTCAACGGCCTCGGCGCCCCGATCGGCACGGGCCCGCAGCAGATGCCGCAGGGCCCCGCCGGCCAGCAGGGCGACTTCCAGGGCGGGTTCCCGCAGGGCGGCTCGCCGTTCGGCGGCGACCCGACCTCGACCGCCAACGACCCGATCCCCGCCGACCTCGGCCTCCAGGGCGGCACCGGACCGCAGGCGCCCTACGGCGTCCCCGGCCAGCCCGACCAGCCCGTGTACGGCGGCGCCCAGGAGCCGCAGCACGTGTTCGGCGCGCCCGAGCAGCAGCCCTACGGCGGCGACCCGTCCTACGGCGCGCAGGAGCAGCCGTCCTACGGCGGGCAGGAGCAGCCGGGCTACGGCGAGCAGCAGTCGCCGTTCGGCGCACCTGAGCAGTCGCCGTTCGGCGCGCCCGAGCAGCCGCAGTACGGCTCGCCCGAGCCCTCCTACGGCGACTACGGCTCCGACCCGCTGGGCGGGCGTCCGGCGGCCGCCGCCGGGCCGCCGGCCGCGCCGTCCGGAGGGCGTCCCGACGCCTTCCCGCCGCCGTCGGGCGACCCCAGGGCCTCCGACCCGCTGGGGCTGCCCCTGCGCCGCGCTGAGGACCCGATGCGCGGCTTCGGCGAGACCGGCGGCGGGCTGCCCGGCCCGTCCGAGCCCGCCCCGCCGCCCGCCGCTCCCCCGGTGCCGCCGCCCGCGGCACCGCCCGCCCCGGCCGCGCCCGCCGCGCACGGCGGCCTCGGCGGCGGCTCCGACACCGACAACCACAAGCTCCCGACCGTGGACGAACTGCTCCAGCGCATCCAGACCGACCGGCAGCGCGCGTCGGGCGGCGGGTCGTCCGACGGCGGCTACGGCGGCCTGAACGACCCGCTGAACGACCCGCTCGGCACCGGCTCGTTCGGCACCGGCGGCGGCGGCGCGGGCGGCGGGGGCGCGAGCGGCTCCACCGGCACCGGCCCGTGGTCGGCGGGAGGGTCGGGCACCGGCTCGAACCCGACCTCCGGCCTCGGCGCCCCGGCCGGATACGGCCAGGGCTCCGCGCCCGAGGGCTACCCGACGGCCCCGGCCTACGGCGAGTCGCCGCGCTACGAGGACCCGCTCGGCACGGGCGGCTCGTCCTACGGCGGGTCCGGCGGTTCGAGCGGCGGCAACACCGGCGGCTACGGCGATTTCAGCGGGAGCAGCTACAATTCCGACCCGCTGGCGGGGCCGCAGGACCCGAACGGCGGCGGCCAGGGCGGCTACGGCGGCGACCCCAACGCCACGCAGGCCTACAACCCGGGCTACTCCCAGGACGGCTACCAGCAGGACGGCTACCAGCAGGGCGGCAACCGCCCCGGCAACGACACCGGCCCGTACGGGTCGCAGCCCGACGACTGGCAGAACTACCGCCGCTGACCCGCCACCCGCCGGCCTGACCTGACCCGCCGACGCCGCGTCACCATCGGTCGAGGGCCGCCGGATTCCCGGTGGTCCTGGCCGCGTCGGCGGGCGTGCTTATATACGTTGTGTGACTCCCAAGTTGTTAGGCGTGTCCACACTCCGACACGACCTGCTCGCGTCCTTCGTCGTCTTCCTCGTCGCGATACCGCTGTCCCTCGGGATCGCCGTCGCCTCGGGCGCACCGATCGCCGCCGGACTGATCGCCGCCATCGTCGGCGGCATCGTCGCCGGACTGGTCGGCGGGTCGCCACTCCAGGTGAGCGGACCCGCCGCCGGCCTCACCGTCATCGTCGCCGAACTCGTCCAGACCTACGGCTGGCGCGCCACCTGCACGATCACCCTGCTCGGCGGCCTCCTCCAGATCGCGCTCGGCGCCAGCCGCGTCGCCCGCGCCGCCCTCGCCGTCTCCCCCGCCGTCGTGCACGGCATGCTCGCGGGGGTCGGGCTCGTCCTCGTCCTCGCGCAGGCGCACGTGGTGCTCGGCGGCAGCCCGCAGCAGTCCGCGCTCGACAACCTGCGGGAACTGCCCGGGCAGATCCTGGACCCCTCCACCCATCCCGCGCTGCTCGGCGGGATCACCGTCCTGGCCCTGCTGGCCTGGTCGCGGCTGCCGCGCGGCGGCGGCCGGTTCGGGACGGCGCTGCGCCTGGTCCCCGGGCCGCTGCCCGCGATCGCCCTCGCCACCCTCACCGCCTGGTCGCTCGGCTGGACGGCGCCCCGCGTCGACCTGCCCGACAGCCTGCTCGGCGGCTGGCAGGCGCCCGTCATGCCGCACGGGACGCCGCACGCGATCGTCGGGGCCGTCGTGTCCGTCGGGCTGGTCGCGGCGGTCGAGTCGCTGCTGTGCGGGGTCGCCGTCGACCGCAGGCGGCCCGCCGGGGTGCCGCGCGCCGACCTCGACCGCGACCTGCTCGGCCAGGGCGCCGCGAACGCGGTGTCGGGGCTCCTCGGCGGCCTGCCGGTCGCGGGCGTCATCGTCCGGAGCACCGCCAACGTGGAGGCGGGCGCCCGCACCCGCGCCTCGACCGTCCTGCACGGCGTCTGGGTGCTGGTCCTCGCGCTGCTGTGCGGGCCGGTCATCGAGCAGGTCCCGCTGGCCGCGCTCGCCGCGCTGCTGATGGTGCTCGGCTTCCGGCTGATGGACACCGCGCGCGTCCGCGACCTGCGCCACCACCGCGAGGCGCCCGCCTACTTCGCGACGCTCGCGGGCGTGGTGGTGCTCGGGCTCGGCGAGGGCGTCCTGCTCGGCATCGGGATCATGGCGGTGCTGGCGCTGCGGCGCCTCACCCGCCTGTCGGTGCGCGCCGAGCGGCTCGTCCCCGTGTCCGGCGACGAGCCGGGGCCGCCCCGCTGGCACGTCGTCGTCGAGGGCACGCTGACGTTCCTCGGCGTCCCGAAGCTGACCCGCCTTCTCCAGAGCGTGCCGCAGGGCGCGTCCGTCGACCTGGACCTCGACGTCGACTTCATGGACCACGCCGCGTTCGACGCCGTCCACCAGTGGCGGCTCGCCCACGAACGCCAGGGTGGCCGGGTCGACATCGACGAGGTTCACGAGACTTGGTATGAAGGAGCTGTGACTGGTGATATGTCCTCTCCGCCCAAGAAGTCGCCTCCGGCCCGCTGGTGGGCGCCGTGGGCGAACCGGCGCCGCCGCCAGGAGGCGGAGCTGGACGGCCCCGAGGTGTCCCCGAGCGCGCTGCTGCTGGCGGGCGTGCGCGAGTACCACGGCCGCACCGCCCCGCTCGTCCGCCCGATCATGGCGGAGCTGTCGATGGAGCAGAAGCCCGAGCACCTGTTCATCACCTGCGTGGACTCCCGCGTCGTGCCCAACATCATCACCGCGAGCGGCCCGGGCGACCTGTTCATCAACCGCAACGTCGGCAACATGGTCCCGCGCCACGGCAGCCGCACGCCCGACGACTCCGTCGCCGCGACCGTCGAGTACGCCACGAGCGTCCTCGACATCCGGACGATCACGATCTGCGGCCACTCCAACTGCGGCGCCATGGCGGCGCTGCTCGCGGGCGGCACCGAGGTCGAGCACCTGGAGGGGCTGACGCGCTGGCTCAGGCACGGCAACCAGAGCCTCGCCCGGTTCCTCGCCACCGAGCACACCGACGAGCCGCCGCTGACCCGGCTCTGCAAGATCAACGTCATGCAGCAGCTCGACAACCTGCTCACCTACCCCTGGCTCCGGGAGCGCGTGGAGGCGGGCGAGATCGAGCTGGTCGGCCTCTACCTGGACCTGAAGACCGCCAACGTCCAGGTCCTCGACCGGCCCGCCGGCACCTTCGTCCCCGTCCCGGACGAGGTCACCCTCTAGAAGATCGCGGCGGGCCGTCCCCCGTGGGCGGCCCGCAGCCATCGAACGGCCCCGGCCCGGGCCTGCCGGCCCCGGCCGGGCCGCCCCCGTCTCAGCGGCCGACCAACTCGTCGCCGCGGATTTCGTCGTCCCCGTCCATGAAGTCGCTCCCGCGTGTGTACATGCCCGTCACCCGGCGCGCCCTCCGCGAGCGCCCGTCGGGCGCGGGGAGGAACAGCGCGTCGCGGCGGCTGGCCCGCGCGAACTCCGCGAGGTAGGCCAGCGAGGCCAGCAGCCCGACGAGGCCGATCACCACCATGCCCACGATGAACACCGGCGCTCCTCTCCGCGGGGCCGGGTTCGCCCCGCCATCACCGCCGATCCAGGAGACCGGCTCTACCTCGGACATTAGGCGCCGGCTTTCAGATCATTTGTGTCGTGTGACCCGAACCAGAAGAGTTCCACGCCCCTCCCCTTCCGCGCCGGCTCCGCGGCGGAACCTCCGCTGACCGCGCCCCGTCCAACCGGTCTCAACAGCGGGCAAGGAGGGGCTATGGAAACAGCCCGGATCCTCATTGGGCTCATCGTGGCAGTACTCCTACCGGACAGCCTTCCCGTGGTTCGCCGGTCCTTCCTTTTCCGCACGGTCATGGCGGGACTCTACGGCATCTGGGTCATGACACCCCTTCTTTCCATTTGGGTGACCACCCTCCTGTGCCTGCTCGCCATATTCTGGTCGTGTTCGCTGCGGGTATGGGAAAAGGCCGTTGACGGAAACCAGGGCGGAAATGGCAAGCCGGCCGGCCGGTCCACCGACCGCCTGTTCGGCATCAGGATCTACTTAACCCGGATCCTCCAGCGCGGTCGGCAGGAGGCGGCCATCACGCTCCGCTGGGCGCGACTTCACAGCAAGTCGCCCCACCGCCGCTCTGTGGGGAGTGCGCTCACGCTGTCGGTGACCACGGCCATCCTGCTCGGGGCCTTCAGTTTCGACGGCCCTCCCCGAGACGTCCTGGCGATTCTGACGGGAAACAGGGCGGTCGTCGTGGTTTCAGGTTTTCTCGCCGCCACCTTCGTCAGCCACGAGGTCGTCGCCCGTATATATGCTCAGTTCGACCGCAAAGCGCCCAGGCTCCGTACCGAGATCTTCTCCTTCAGCGAAGCATATGGATACATCGGCTGGTTCGAGCGGGCCCTGGTCTTCGCCTTCGTCGCCAGTGGCCAGGCGGCTGCGGCGGCGCTCGCAATAGCCGCCAAATCACTCGCCCGGCACCCTGAGATCGAAAAGGATCGCGAGTTCGGCGAGAGATTCATCATAGGTACTTTCGTCAGCGTGCTATTTGGTGTACTCTGGGCAGTCATTGTGCGACTGGCACTGGGCCTGAAACCCATGTAGAGGACACCTTGAACGATGTGGAGCTTCTATTCGAGACCGTGGAAGCCTTGAGCCTTTGCAATGCCGATTTCATCCTCGCCGGGAGCGCCCCCCTTCTTCTGCACGGCCTCAGGGCGGACATTCAGGACCTGGATGTCGTCGCCAGGAAGGCGGCATGGAAAGAGGTCGAGAGGCTTTATCCGGTAGCGGCGGCTCCCTACGATGGCGTCCTGGTCGCCCATCATTTCGACGGGCAGGTCTCGATTGAGATCCTGAACGGCTGGTTTCCCCGGCTCATGAGCTGGAGCACCGACTATCTCATCGAGCGGGCAGAAGTCGCCCGGGGCATCAATTTCATGCCCCTGGACCTCACCCTCGCCTGGAAGAAAAGCCTCGGCCGCCACAAGGATATTGACGATATTCGCAGAATAGAGCGCTTCCTGGAGCACGAGTAGGCGGAGGCCGACCGACCCCGCGTTCGGGCCGCCGCACGTCCTCGAAGCGTCCGTTCAGCGGTGGTCGATGCGGGAGATGCGCAGGAGAGAAGAATCGCCTAACGTGACCGGGATGAAGTCCCGACCCGAGGACGTCGACGAGGATCAACTACAGCGGGCACTGGACGGGTGGGACATCCGAGCCCACGAGGTGGCCTACGCGCCCGTCGGCTTCGGTGACCATCACTGGGTCGCGACCGGTGCGGGCGGGCGGCGCTGGTTCCTCACCCTCGCCGACCTGGTGCTCAAGGGGCACCCGGATACCGGCTCGGCGCTGCAAGCGCTGCGCGCGGCCATGGACACCGCCGCCGCCCTCCGGCATCTCGAATTCGTCGTGGCGCCCCTGAAGACCACCGAGGGCGAAACCGTCCGCCCATTCGGGACACGTTACGCGCTGAGCGTTTTCCCCTACCTGGACGGAACGCCCGGCGACTACGACCGGCCGCGCACTCCCGCCGAACGCGACACCGTCCTCGGCCTGCTGGCCGAACTCCACCGCCAGCCGCCCCCGGCAATGGCGCCGGTGCTCGACACAGGACTCGCGCTGCGCGGCGTCCTGGACCGGGCACTCGACGGAGCACTCCCCTGGGCCGACGGTCCCTTCGCCGGGCCCGCGCGAGCCCTCATCGCCGACCACGCGCCCGCCCTCCGCCGATGCCTGGCGGAGTTCGACCGGCTGGCCGCCGACCTCACGGAGAGGGGCGGCCCTCCCGTCCTCACCCACGGCGAGCCGCACCCGGGCAACCTGCTGGGCCTGGACGGGCGCCTTCTGCTGATCGACTGGGACACGACCGGCGTGGCTCCGCCCGAACGCGACCTGTGGTCGGTCGCGGAGACCCCGGCGGACCTCGCCCGCTACGCCGAGGCCGCGGGCCGCGCCCCCGACCCGTCGGCCCTGGACCTCTACCGGATGCGCTGGGACCTGGACGAGGTGTCGATCTACGTCGACTGGTTCCGCACCCCCCACACCCGCTCGTCCGACACCCAGGAAGCCTGGGACGGCCTCCTGGAGTCGGTGGCGAACCTCGCCAACGCGTCCCGATAGGCGAGCCGCGCCCGAGCCTGAGGAGCAAGCCGACAGGTCGGGGTGGGCGGACGAGTCGGCCTGTAAGCCGGGTTCTGTGCCCGTCGCCTCTCGGCGGCGGGCGGCGGCCATCCATCTCGGGCCGTCGTTGCCGGCGGCCTCCAGCGGTCTACCCGCAGGCTCGGGCGGGCAGCCCTCAGGCACCTGCGCGGGGCTCCTGCCGGAGTCCCTTCTTGACCTTGCTCCGGGTGGGGTTTACCGAGCCGCCCACGTCACCGTGGGCGCTGGTGAGCTCTTACCTCACCGTTTCACCCTTACCACCGGAAACCGGTGGCGGTCTGATTTCTGTGGCACTGTCCCGCGGGTCGCCCCGGGTCGGCGTTACCGACCACCCTGCCCTGTGGAGCCCGGACTTTCCTCGACGGGGATCGCTCCCCGACGCGGCCGCCCGGCCGGCTCGTCCGCCGTGGTCCCAGCGTACCGGGTTCGCGGGGATTGGACGGACCGCTGCGGGGTAGCGCGGAGAGAATGATCTTCGAGGGATTCACGCTGGAGCGGATCGACGTCGGCGAGGCGGAGCTGCGGGTGCGGCACGGCGGGTCGGGGCCGCCGCTGCTGCTGCTGCACGGGCATCCGCGCACGCACGCGACCTGGCACAAGGTCGCTCCGCTCCTGGCCGACCGGTACAGCGTCGTCTGCCCTGACCTGCGCGGGTACGGGGGCTCCTCCAAGCCGGAGACCGACGCCGAGCACAGCCCCTACTCCAAGCGCGCCATGGCCCGCGACCTGGTCGCCCTCATGCGGGCGCTCGGCCACACCCGGTTCGCGGTCGCGGGGCACGATCGCGGCGCGCTGGCGGCCTTCAGGACGGCGATGGACCATCCCGAGGCGGTGACCAGGCTCGTGGTGATGGACGGGCTGCCCGTCGTGGAGCACCTGGAGCGCTGCGACGCCCGCTTCGCCGCGGCCTGGTGGCACTGGTGGTTCTTCGCCCAGGAGGAGAAGCCCGCGGAGCGGATCATCAGCGCCGACCCGGACGCCTGGTACGCCACCGGCGCCGAGCACATGGAGCCCGAGGCGTGGGCGGACTTCCAGGGCGCGATCCACGACCCGGCGACCGTGCGCGGGATGCTGGAGGACTACCGCGCCGGGCTCGGCATCGACCGCCGCCACGACGAGGCCGACCGCGCCGCGGGGCGCCGCGTCCGGTGCCCGACGCTGGTGATGTGGTCCACCCTGGACGACCTGGAGCAGCTGTACGGCGATCCCGTGGCCATCTGGCGCGACTGGGCGGGCGACGTCGAGGGGACCCCGATCGAGTCCGGCCACCACATGGCCGAGGAGGCGCCCGCCGAGGTCGCCGCCGCGATCGGCGGGTTCCTCGACGGGACCGGCTAGCGCTCCAGGTGGTGGGTGTCGTTGAACAGGCGGAGGGTCGCCGGGCCGTCGGCGTACCAGTCGACCGCCGACAGCGACGCCACGTCCAGGTGCATCCGGTACAGGGACGGCATGGGCGCGCCCAGCGCGTCCCTGACCAGGAGCTTGATGGGGGTGACGTGCGAGACCACCAGGACGGGGCGGTGGCGGTAGCGGACCTTCAGCTTGTCCAGCGCGGTGCGGACGCGGCGGGCGACCGCGGCGAAGCTCTCCCCTCCGGGCGGCGCGGCGTCGGGGTCGGCCAGCCAGGCGTCCAGGGCGGCGGGGTCGCGGTCGCGGGCCTCGGCGAAGGTGAGGCCCTCCCAGGCGCCGAAGTCGGTCTCGCGGAAGCCGTCCTCGACGCGGACGTCCAGGCCGGTGGCGGCGGCGACCTCGGCGGCGGTGTCGCGGCAGCGCGACAGCGGGGAGGTGACGATCCCGTCCAGGTCCCGGTCCTTGAGGGCGAGCGCGGCGGCGCGGGCCTGGGCGAGGCCCCCGGGGGTGAGCGGGGTGTCGACCGTGCCCGCGAAGCGCCTCTCGATCGATAGCGGCGTCTCGCCGTGCCGGAGCAGCAGCGTGGTCGTCGGCTCGGTGGAGGGGGGCGCGGCGGACGGGGGCGGCTCGGGCTCGCCCGGGGCCTCCTCGGTCCTGCGGGTCCAGTGCTCGCCGCGCGCGGCGGCGTCCATGGCCTCGTTCGCGAGCCGGTCGGCGTGGGCGTTGCGGCCGCGCGGGATCCAGCCGTAGGTGACCGGGCCGAGGCTCTCGGCCAGCTCCCGGGCCTGGAGCGCCAGCGGGATCATGTCGGGGTGCTTGATCTTCCAGCGGCCCGACATCTGCTCGACGACGAGCTTGGAGTCCATCCGGACCTCGACGCGGGCGGACGGGTCGATGCCCGCGGCGGCGGCGAGCCCGGCGATCAGGCCCCGGTACTCGGCGACGTTGTTGGTGGCGAGGCCGATCGACTCGGCGACCTCGGCGAGCACCTCGCCGGTGACCGCGTCCCGGACGAGCGCCCCGTACCCGGCGGGCCCCGGGTTGCCCCGGGACCCGCCGTCGGCCTCGACGACGAGCCGCCGCGCCGTCACAGCCCGGACTCGGGGGTGCGGACGAGGATCCGGCGGCACTCCTCGCAGCGGATGACCTCGTCCTGCGCGGCGGCGCGGATCCGGTTCAGGTCGACGGTGTTGAGCGCGAGGTGGCAGCCCTGGCAGGCGCCCCGGAACAGCTTGGCCGCGCCGACGCCGCCGAACTGGCCGCGCAGCTTCTCATAGAGGGCGAGGAGGTCCTCGGGGACGTCCTTGGCGACGGCGGTGCGGGCGGTGCTCGTCGTGCCGGCCTCGTCGTCGATCTCGTGCTGGACGGCGTCGCGCGCCCGGACGAGCCCCGACAGCTCCTCCTGCGCCGCGGCCTGCTCGGCGCGCAGCGCCGCCACCCGGCCCTGCGCCTCCTCGGTCCGCTCCATGATCTCCAGCACGACCTCCTCCAGGTCGGACTGGCGGCGGGTGAGCGACTCGATCTCGGCCTGGAGGCCGCTGAGGTCCTTGGCGGAGGTCACCTGGCCGGAGTCGAGCCGCCCCCGGTCGCGGTCGGCGCGGGTGCGGACCTGGTCGACGTCCTGCTCGGCCTTGCGCTGCTCGCGCTCCAGGTCGCCGACCTCGGTCTCGGCCGCCACGATCGCGTCGCGCAGCTCGGTCAGGCGGCCGTCGAGGCGCTCGATCCCGGCCAGCTCGGGCAGCGTGCGGCGGCGGTGGGCCAGCCGGTCCAGCGAGCTGTCGAGGTCCTGCAGGTCGATCAGGCGAAGCTGGGCTTGCGGTGCGGCTTTCACAATGCTCCTTCGAAATGCAGGCGCCACGCGTCGGTGACGAGCGTGGACACCCGGGTCTCCAACGTGCCCGCTTCCTTCGACGCCCCGGTGAGCCGCCGCTCCGCGTCGGCCAGCCAGGGCCACTCGGTCGCCCAGTGCGCGGCGTCCACCAGCGCGGGGCCGTCCTGCTCGGTGAACTCCGAGGCGGGATGGTGCCGCAGGTCGGCGGTGAGGTAGACGTCGGCTCCGGACGCGCGCGCCGCGTCCAGCAGCGAGTCGCCCGCGCCGCCGCACACCGCCACGGTGCGGACGGCGCGCTCGGGGTCGCCCGCGGCGCGGACGCCCCACGCCGTGGACGGCAGGCCGGCCGCCGCCCGCGAGGCGAACTCCCGCAGCGGGACCGGCTCGGCCAGCTCGCCGACACGGCCGAGGCCGCGGCGGGGGTCGTCGTCGGCCGGGACCAGCGGGCGCAGCCCGCCGGTCAGGCCGATCGCGCGCGCCAGCGCGTCCGACACCCCGGGGTCGGCGCGGTCGGCGTTGGTGTGCGCGGTGTACAGCGCGACCCCGTTCCTGATCATCCGGTGGACGAGCCGCCCCTTGGGGGTGGTGGCGGCGACCGAGTGCACCCCGCGCAGCAGCAGCGGGTGGTGCGTGACCACGAGGCCGGCGCCCCACTCCAGCGCCTCGTCCAGGACGGCGGCGACCGGGTCGACGGCGAACAGCACCCGGCCGACCTCCTGGTCGGGGTCGCCGCAGACGAGCCCGACGGCGTCCCAGGGTTCCGCCCACGAGGGCGGATACAGCTCGTCCAGAACGGCGATCAGGCGGGATAGGCGCACGTCCCGCAGGTTACCGCGCCGAGCCGCTCCCGCGGAGCCACCGAGCGTTACCGCCCGGCGCCGCGGTCTGAAACGATATGTCCGGGAGAGCCCGACCGAGGGGAGAACGCCATGTCGGCTTCCGGCGCCGCAGCTCGACCGGAGCCCGCCACCGAACCGCGACCCGTGCCCACCCGCCCGGACCCCGCCGCGTCCGCGCGGGGGCCCGCCCTGCCGTTCGCCCCGCCCGGACGCGCCGCGCACCCGGCGGCGGACCGTCCGCACATGCCCGGCTACGGCATCCTGGGCGCGGACGAGGGCAGCGGCCTGCTGCCGTGGGCCTGGGCCGTGGAGCGCCTCCGCGCCGCCCGCAACTTCTGGCTGTGCACCGTCCGGCCGGACGGGCGCCCGCACGCGATGCCCGTGTGGGGCGCGTGGTCCGGGGAGGAGCTGATGTTCAGCAGCAGCGTCCCGTCCCGCAAGATGGTGAACCTGCGGGCCAACCCCAACGTCGTCGTGACGACCGAGGAGGCGGAGGAACCCGTGGTCATCGAGGGGACCGCCAAGGTCGTCACCGAGCCGGGCGCGCTCCAGCGGTTCATCGACCTCGTCAACGCCAAGTACGCCACCGGCTATCGTGTGGACTTCCTGGACCCCGTGGTGAACGCGACCGTAGCGGTACGGCCGCAGCGGGCGTTCGGGATGCGCCAGGGAGACTTCACCGGATCTCCCACCCGGTGGTCGTTCGGGACCTGACAGGCTCGGGGCCCGGCCGCCCGCCGGGATCAATCTGGAGACTCATCGCGTTGGAGAGTGTGTGAAGTCACCCTTTCGCCGCCGCAAGCGCGTCAAGGGCCGTGCCATGGGCAACAGGCCCGAGCCGGCCGAGCAGGAGATCGTCGAGTGGCCCCGCGAGGGGACGGGCAAGTCGTCCCTGATGGGCGCCATCCGTGGTGACGGCGAGACCGGTGCCGGTTTCGGCGGCGGCATGTTCGAGGACCTCGCCTCCGCGTTCGAGGGCTCCAAGAAGGTCAAACAGGAGGAGCAGCAGCGGGAGAAGATCCTGCGGCAGGACGACCACGAGCAGGCGGGGTCCGGGGCGTCGCGCCGCGACGACCTGGACTCCGGCAAGATCCGTATCCGCCGCAGCGAGCCCGGTGTGGCGGACTGACCCCGTCCCGTTCGAACACGAGTTCGAGCATCGGGATATCCTGACCGAGTGAGCGCCCATGTCCCGCCCGGCTGGCCCGCGCAGGTGCACCCCCCGGGCACCGACCGCTTCGAGGACACCGCCATGGCCTGGCTGCTCGAACTCGTCCCGCCGGAGTACCGGCGCTACGGGATCCTGCGCCGCTACCCCCTCACGCTCGCCCGGATGGCCCGCCACCACGTGGCGGCGTCCGTCGAGGCGGCCCGCGAGGGCTTCCGCACCGCCCGCGTCGACCTCGGCGAGCTCGTCCCGCCGCACGGCATCGACGCGGTCATGGACACCTACCGCCGCGAGGGCGCCCGCCTCGTCGCGCTCCAGGAGTCCGTCGCCCTGGTCGAGACCGCGATGCGCGGGCTCGCCGAGCCCGGCGACCCGGCGCACCGGCGCCCCTTCACGCCGAAGCTCTGACCGGTGAGCGCCGAGCCCGGGTGGTATCCCGACCCCCACTGGATGGGACGCGAACGCTACTGGGACGGGGACGTGTGGACGGACCAGTCCCGCCCCTACGAGGGCAAGCCCGCCCGAGCGCACCGTCCCGCCTCCAACCCCCCTCCCGCCCCCCTGGACCCGCTTCCCTCCCCGGGCCCGGCCGCGAGGCGCTCACCTCCGAAGACGGCCGACCTGCCCCGTCCGCCGAGACCGACCGCCCCGCGGCTCCCGCCGGACGGCGAGACGACGAGCAACGCGAGAACCGGCGACGCCCCGGCGGACAACGCCCCGGCCGACGCCGACCCGCCCGACGACGGGCCCGCCGGCGACGGCCCGGCGGACGAGGCTCCGGCGGAAGCCGCGCCCTCGCCGCCCGACCTGGTCAAGGCGGCCCCGCGTCCCGCGCCGACCCCGCAGCGCGGGGCCGCGATCGGCCTGCCCGTCGTCCTCGGCGTGGAGGCGGTCGCCGTCGCGCCCGCCGCCTACGCGCTGCACCTGCTGTGGCCGCTGTGGGGCCCGGCGGCGCTGGTCGGCGGGTGGGTCCTGGTCACGCTGCTCGCCCTGGCGCCGTCCACCGCGCGCCACGTGTACGGCCACCGCGCCGCCGCCGAGTCCGAGGCGGCCCTGATCGCGGAGGCGTGGCGGGACGTCCGGCACCGGCTCGGCCTCGACCCCCGCACCTACCGGCTGCTGGTCACCGACTCCGGCGAGCTGACCGCCTGCGCCCCGGCGGGCCGCGTCATCACGGTGACCTCCCATTCCGCCTCGGCGCTCTCGGCCGAGCAGCTCGCCGGCGTCCTCGCCCACGAGGTGGGCCACGCGTTCGGCGCGCGCCTGCTGCCGGTGTTCGTCCACGCCCAGCTCGCGCTGCCGAACCGGGCGGCGCAGTGGGTGCTGCGGGCGCTGTGGTCGCCGGTCGGCCCGATGTGGCGGCGGGCCGTCGGCTGGCACCGTCCGGCAGGGTTCCTGCCGGTCCTGCTGTTCGCCGCGTTCGCCTGCGCGGGGTCGCTGCTGGTGGCGGTCCCGGCGGCGGCCGCGTCGGCGGCGGCGCTGGTCGCGCGGCTGTTCAGCGCCCCCTCCGACGGCCGGGCGGACGCCGTCGCCATCCGCGCGGGACTCGGCCCCGACCTGCTGTCGGCGATGGAGCGGACCCTTCAGGAGGCCAGCGAGCGGGGCGAGGTGCCGGTGCGGCTGGCCCGCCGGACCCACCGCCTGCGCCACCGGCTCTCCTGACCCGCGCCGCTGACCCCCGGCCGCCATTTCGATTCGCCGCCGGAATGGCGGCGGTTCCGCCCGGTTCCGAGCTATCGCGGGCGCCGCGCGAGGCGGTCGGGCATTATGGGGAAATGACTCTCGTGGAGCAGGTGGCGCCCAATCTGGACGGTGTTCTCCGCCGGGACGCCTGGTGGATGGGCTGGAACATCCTGCTGGCGTGGATTCCGGTGGGGCTCGGCTGTGCGCTCTTTCGGCGGCGGAGTCCGTCGCGGTCGCCATTGTGGTGGGCGGGGCTGGTGCTGTTCGCGCTGTTCCTGCCCAACGCGCCCTATGTGGTCACCGACCTCGTGCATCTGCGCGGTGACATCGTGCTCTCGACGCAGGACGGGCCGGTGGTGACGGCCGTCCTCCCGGTTTACGCGGTGCTCGTCGGATCGGGTTTCCTCGCCTACTACCTGGCGCTCGGCGGTGCGCTGCGGTACCTCACCCGGATCGGGCTCGGGGCGTGGCGGTGGCGTGTCACGGTCGCCTCGCACGCGCTCTGCGCCCTCGGGATCTTCCTCGGACGGTGGGCCCGGCTGAACAGCTGGGAGCCGGTCGTGGCCCCGCAGGCGGCGCTGGAGCGGATCGTCGTGCACCTGACCTGGCAGTGGGCCCCGGCGCTGATCCTCGGCACGTTCGCGGTGACCTGGGTCGGGCATTTCATGACACGGGCGCTCGCGGTCGCCTTCCGTGACGCCGCCCTGGAGGGGGCGCGGCGGGTCCAGGGCGCGCTGGCCTCGCTCTAGCCCTGGACCGGAGGATGCGGGCCGGGCGCCTGCTGCCCCCAGGGCCGGCCGGGCGCCTGCGGCTGCTGCGCCTGGTAGGGCTGGGGCGGGCCGTAGGGCGCCGGGCCGGGGAGCGCGGCCGGGGTCTTCGCGCCGCCGCTCGCGATCTGGAACCCGACGCCGATGAGGACCAGCACCAGCCCGGCGACGCAGTAGTTGAGCATGGCCGAGAGCTGGAGCGTGATCTCCGCCTTGTTCTCGTCCGGGTCGTCGATCCCGGCGCCGGCGACGGTGCTGCCGAACAGTGCGAATCCCACGATCACGAAGCCCGCCGCGGCGAAGATGACAAAGGCTGGATTGATCTTCGTTCCTGACATGCCGTGCAGAATACAGAAATAGGCGGAGGTCAGAGGGGTGCCGTCAGATATCGGGGCGGATCCGGAAGGCGCGCGGTAACGGCCGCGCGTATTCGGGGAACGGCGGAGACGGGGGTTATAACCACCACGCAGGCGCCTATCGAGCGGCCGCCGAGGGCGCCCGCCTCCAGGGCCGTCGTCAGCGCGAGGTCCCGGAGCGGATCACCGAAGGTGTGGGCGCCGGTGAGCGGATGATCCCCACAGGCGCGTCGCGGGGCGGGGAGCGGAGCGCCGGACGGGCCCGGCGGGAGGACGATGATCAGCAGGCGCTGGTCCGGGCCGGCGGGCTCGGGGGGCGTGAGCGGCGGGTTCGTCCGGCCGTGGAGGTCGTTGAGGGCCCTCGTGGTCGCCTGGACGGTTTCGTCGCCGTTGAGGAGGCCCAACGCGGCGGGCAGTTCGCGGTTGAGGAGAAGGCGCGTCCCAGGGGCGGGCGTCGCGAACGCGGCGAGAGCGGCGCTCGCCTCGGCCGCCCATTCCGGCATGTCCGAAACCGGGGCCATGCGGTAGTGGTTCATGGAGTACAGCGAGACGGAGCCGTCGTCGGTGCGGTGGGCGGCTGCGACCGCTCCCCAGGGGAGCGTCACCGTCCAGCCGTCCAGGAGGGCGAGGGTCGCGGGGACGCGCTGGACGGTCTCCGGCGCGCGGCCGAAGACCTGCTCGAAGACGTACCCGACCACCCACAGGTCCGGGGGCGCCGCCGGGCCGGTCACGCCTTCTCCCTGGCCGGACGGCGGGCGTGCCCGAGCGGGAGGCCCTCGGCGAGCGTCCGCCACCACGTCCACGGGGTCAGGACGGGACGCAGCAGCGCCATGCGGTGCAGGTCCCGGGGCGACAGCGGCGTCCCGCAGAAGACGACGTACGGGACGGCGCAGTAGGCGACGACGGCGACCGCGCCCCAGTCGGTGGGCAGCGACGCCGGCAGGGACGCCAGCACGGCCGCGAGCGTGCACACCGAGCGGGCGACCGTCCGGCCGGGGGACAGGCCCGCCGCCCGCAGGGACGCCGCGCGCCCCCGGCACGCGTGCGCGCGCGGGGTCAGGTGGCAGGGCACGACGACCCGGTCGGCCGGGCCCGGGCCGCCCCCGACGACGCTCGCGAACCCCGGGTCGTGCGGGGCGCGGGCGAGGTCGAGCGCGCGGACGACCGGCAGGTCCGCCGGGATCAGGTCGAGCCGCCGCAGGTCGCGGCCGTGGGCCAGGGCGGCCCGCCGGGTCTGCGCCGACAGTACGGCTCCCTCGGCGACGACCAGCGCCCCGGCGCCGAGGGCGCCGTCCCAGCGCAGCGGCGCGCGGGGCGGCGGCGTGGGCAGCACCCGCAGGGCGGCGACGCGGCGGCGCAGGCGCGCGGCGTCGGCGAGGAGCACGGCCGCCACCAGCAGGGGCAGCCAGGTCACGCGAGCCTCTCCAGCCGGTCGGCCGCCTCGGCGGCGCCCCCGGCGGCGGCGAAGGAGTCGCGGACGCGGCGCGCGGCGGCCCGGTGCGGCCCGTCGGCGAGGACGGTCTCCAGCGCGGCGCGCAGTTCGGCGGCGCGGACGCGGGAGAACCGGACCGGGATCCCCGCGCCCGCCGCCTCGACCTGCCGCGCGATGATCGGCTGATCGTCGCGGATCGGCGCGACCACCAGCGGCAGCCCGTGCGAGAGCGTCTCGCAGACGGTGTTGTGCCCGCCGTGGCAGACGACGGCCGAGAGCCGTTCGAGCAGCTTGAGCTGCGGGACGTGGTCGCGGACGAGCACGTTGCCCGGCACGTCGGCGAGCCCGGCCGGCCCGGCGATGACGGCCTGCGCGTCCAGCCCCCGGACGGCGTCGGCGGCGACCTGGAAGAACCGCTCGCCGGACGGCCCGTTGATCGTGCCGAGGGAGATCAGGACGGCGGGCCGGCCGTCCAGCCAGTCCCAGGGGAAGGCGCTCGCGGAGGGGCGGCCGAGGGCGGGGCCGACGAAGGCGAAGTGGCCGGGGAACGGCGAGGTGTCGCCGACCAGCGCGGCGGTCGAGAAGACCAGCACGAGGTGGTCGGAGAAGCGCGGGTCCGGCGGGCCCTGCACGCCGTGGGCGCCCTGGAACGCGCCGATCTGGTCGCGCACCCACTCCTCGATCCTCGGCATGCCCGCCAGCGGCCGGGCCAGCTCGGCGGAGGTGGTCGCCGACGTCGCCCAGGGCAGCTCGCGGAGCCGGGCCGCGACGGGCGCGGCGAGCACGAGCTGGTCGGCGACGACGACGTCGGCGCGGAAGCGGTCGATGGCGGTGCCGACGCCGGGCGTCATCGCGTGCCCGAGGGGGACGACGAACTCCTCCCAGAGGAAGCGGAACGCGGCGGGGCCGCGCAGCTTCAGCCACGCCTCGCGGAGCGCGGGCAGCCGGGCGGCGAAGCCGGGGTCGACCGAGGTGAAGATCCGGGACCCGGCGCGCAGGAGGGGTTCGAGGGTGGTGCGGTGGCCCGTCCAGGCGACCTTGTGGCCGCGCCGGACCAGCTCGGCCGCCACCGCCACGGTCGGGTTGACGTGCCCGGTGAGCGGCGGGACGGCGAACAGGAACCGCCGCTCGGGCCGCTTCCCGCGCGCGGCCTGCGGAAGCGGCCGGTCGCCGAGCAGGGACGGCACCTGGACGCGGCGCGGGCTCATCGCGCTCCCCCGCCGCCGGGCACGCGGGTGCCCGCGTGGTGGGCCAGCCACGGCAGGAGGACCTCCAGGAGCTCGGCCGTCCTGTCCTGCAGAACGTCGTGGGCGCAGCCGGGCATGACGTGGAGCGCGCAGCCGGGGACGGAGCGCGGCAGCAGCCGCCCGGCCTCCAGCAGGTCCGAGTGCTCGCCGTAGACGGCGAGGACCGGGCAGGCGAGGGCGGCCAGGTCGGCGGGGCCGAGGGGCCCCGCCGCGGCGAGGTCCTCCAGCAGGGTCGTGCCGTTGATCAGGGCTCCGGCGGTCGCGGCGAACCGCCCGCTGCGCCGCCAGCCGAGCGCGCGGAACCGCTCGGCGGGACGGTCGTGCTCCAGCATCAGCGCGAACTCCCCGAGCGTGTTGAGCAGGCCCTCGTTCCACTCGGCGGGACGCTCGGACGGTCCGTGCGCCTCGATCAGCGCGAGCCCCGCGACCCGGTCTGGGGCGGTCAGGGCGGCGTTGAGCGCGACGGCGCCGCCCCAGCTGTTGGCCACCAGGTGCACCGGCGCGGTGTGGCCGAGCGCGTCGAGGAGGGCGAGCAGGTCGGCGACGGCGTCGGCGGGCCCGTACCCGGTGGGCGGGCACTCGGTGAGGCCGTGCCCGCGCAGGTCGTACAGGACGGCGCGCGCCCCGGCCGCCGCGACGGGGCAGGCGAGCGTGCAGTAGAAGCTCGACAGGTTGTCGCGGACGAGCCCGTGGACGAACACGACGACGGGCGCGCCGGGGTCGTCCGGGCCCATCGTCCGCACGTGGAAGCGGACACCGCGCGCGACGACCTCGGACCGCGCGAGGGCCTCAGACCGCGCGAGGGCCTCAGACCGCGCGACGGCCTCAGACCGCGCGAGGACCTCAGACCGCGCGGCGGCCTCAGACCGCGCGAGGACCTCAGACCGCGCGAGGGCCTCCGGCGGCGCGGTGGCCTCGGGTGGCGCGGTGGCCTCGGGTGGCGCGGTGACCTCAGGCATGGGCGGCCTCGATGTGGGCGACGACGTCGCCGACCGTCAGGGCCACGATCCGGTCGATGTCGAGCGCGGCGATGAAGGCCGGGAAGTCGACGCCCGTGTAGCGCTCCCTGAGCAGCTCGACGAGCGCCACGAACTCGATGCTCTCCAGGGCCAGCTCGTCGCCGAACGTGGTGTCGGGGCCGACCTCCACGTCCAGGAGGAAGTCCTCGCCCACCACCTCGGTCAGCATCCGGACGACCTCGTCCAGCACGTCGCTCATGCTCTGCTCTCCTCCATGTCGGTGCCTCCGGAGGCCGCCGTCCAGGCGACGACGTGACCGTCCAGCTCGCGGGTCGGCACGGTGGTGACGGTGCCGTCGCCCGCGACCAGCACCCGGCCGGGCTCGACCGCCGTCACGACCAGGTCGGGCCGGTCCCGGCCCGCGGGCAGGTAGTGCAGCACGGCCTGCTTCGCCGCGCGGACCTGCGCGTTCTCCACGCCCCCTGACAGGTCGGCGAGGCCGATGCCCGCCGGTTCCCCGCCCGGCCGGACGATCGCGGCGCCGAGGTCGCCGTCGCAGGCGATCGACAGCGTCAGCGGCTCGCCCATCGGCCCGGTGACGGTGGGGCGGTGCGGGCCGCCGTCCCGGACGGTCAGCTCGGCGGGGAACAGCGGCCCGTGGCCGGCGCGCCAGAGGTGGTCGCGGACGGCGTCCTTGGCGGCGATCCGGCCGAGCAGCCACGGCCCCTGCGCGAACGAGGGCAGCGCCTCGTACTCGGCGCGTTCGGCGGCGCACAGGTACTGGCGCATGAGCAGGTCGCGGGACGCGGCGCCGTCCCAGTGCCGGCGGGCCAGGCACCAGCCGCCCTCCTGCGGCTCCCCGGTGCCGGACACCTCGGGCGTGAACCGCATCCGCCAGACGGCCTCGTCGGTGTAGAAGCGGTGCGTCGTCCAGCCGTCGACGCGCGCCCACAGGCTCCCGTCGGGGCGGACCATCTCGACCGCGCAGCGCATGGTGGTCTCGGTCAGGGTCAGGTTCCAGACGGTCGTCCTCAGCCGCTCGCCCTCGGGCGGCAGGGGCCCGTACAGGGAGAGCCGCTCGATGCCCACGGGGAAGACGGTCTGGTCGTCCTCGCCGTAGACCTGGATCCAGTGCCCGCACAGCTGCCCGGCGCTGTCCAGGAGCGCGCCGGGCGTGGGCAGGACGCTGAGGACGCCGCGCAGGCCGTCCTGCGCGAGCGCCGTGATCTCGGTGACGCCGCGGAACAGCGGGCCGTGGAACATCCAGCGTTCCTCGTACAGCCGGTCGGCGGTGACGACGGGCGGGCCCTCGCCGGTCAGCGGTGTCCGGTCGGGGGTCGGCGGCATGGGGTGGGACGCGTCGAGCAGGACCGTCCCGTCGGTGTGGCCGGGGATGACGACCTTCACCCGGCGCGGGCCGCCGTCGTCCTCGACCAGGTGCGCGCGGATGTCGGCGCAGGTCGGCGGCGCCGCCACCACCCACCGGACGGCGCGGACGTCGGCGAAGCCGACGACCACCAGGTCCGGCAGCAGCTCGCGGGCGGCCGCGGCCATCACCTCCAGCAGCGTCGCCAGCGGCACGATCGGGAACCGGTCCGACATGTCGGGCCAGTCGGGGGGCTGCGGGAACACGCAGTGGTCGGCGAGGAACGGCATCGCCTCCAGCGAGAACACCCGCGAGACGACCAGCCCGGCCGTGTCGGGCGGCGGGTCGCCGGGGGCGGGGCCGCCGCCCCCGCCGCTCCCGAGGGCCTCCAGCACGGTCTGCGCGCCGGACGTCGCGTCGTTGAGCAGCGCCTCCAGCTCCGCGATGACGGGGTCGCCGTCCGGCAGCGGCGGGACGCCCGAGCCGGTGCCGATCGGCGGGACCGCGCCGTCCAGCCGCACCAGCGGGGTGCCGAGGTCGAGCCGCATCCCCCCGGCGGGCTCGGGCGGCGCCGGGGACGCGCCGTACCCCTCGGCCCACAGCGCCGCCACGACCCGGCGGAGCTGCGCCATCCCGTCGCGCTTCGGCACGTTCACCGCGATCGCGAGGTGCTCGCGCGCGCCGAGCCGGTCGCCGACGAACCCGGTGAGGCTGCCCGGCCCGACCTGGACGAACGCCCGCACGTGCGCGGCGCCGTACAGCTCCTCGATCAGCTCGCTGAACCGCACGGGCTCCAGCAGGTGCGCGGCGACCAGCGCCCGCACCGCCTCGGGCGAGGACGGGAACGGCGCCACCGTCGTCGCCGACCACAGCGGCACGCGCGGCGCGCGGACCGGCAGCGCCTCGAACGACCGCCGCACCCGCTCCCCGTAGACCTCGGCGGCCGGGGTGTGGAACCCGGTCCGGAACGGCAGCTCCCGCCCGAGGACGCCCTCGGCCGCGAGCCGCCCGAGGATCTCCCGCACCTCGCCCGCCGGGCCGCACACCACCGACTGGTGCGGGCAGTTGTCGTGGCTGACGTGGACGCCGGGCCGCCCGCCGATCGCCTCCTGCGCCTGGTCGGCGCCGCAGCCCAGCGCCGCGTACACCAGGTCGGGGGCCTCGCCGGCGTCGCCGTCGAGGGACGCGGCGAACGCCTCCACCGCGTCCGCGTCGTACACCCCCGCGACGGTCATCGCGGTCCACTCGCCGAGGCTGTGCCCGGCCGCGACGTCGGGCTCGACGCCCAGTTCGGCGAGCGCGGCGGCCAGCAGCCGCCCGACGCCCATCACGTCGGCGGCGTGGCCGATCATGTCGGTGCGGCCGGTCGGGACGAACCGCGGCAGCCCGAAGTGCCGGGCGACGTCGTCCACCCGGGGGTCGAAGGCGGGCTCGAAGCCGGGGAACAGGAACGCCAGCCGCCCGCCGCCCGCCAGCAGCGGGCGCGGCGCGAACCACACGTCGCTGCGGCCGCGCCAGGCCGTCCCGCGCTGCACGACGGCGCGCGCGAGGTCGAGGCGGCGCGGGGTCGGCCCGACGATCGCCAGCCGGACCGGCAGGTCGGGGACGACCTCGGGCAGCCGCGCGAGCAGCCGCTCGTCGGGCACGGCGAGCAGCTCGGCCAGCTCGTCGGTCGTGCGGGCCGCGAGCCGCAGCACGCCCTCCTCCGCGTCGGGCGGCCGCAGCCGGCGGGGCGCCCGGGTCGAGGGCGGCTCCTCCAGGATCACGTGCGCGTTGGCGCCGCCGAACCCGAAGGCGTTGACGACGGCCCTGCGCGGCGCGTCCCGCAGGCGGGCCCATTCCGCCGCCTCCCGGACGAGCCGCAGCCGCCCGCCCTCCAGCGCGGGATGCGGGTCGCTCGCGTGCAGGGTCGGCGGGAGGACGCCGTCGCGCAGCGCGAACGCCGCCTTGATCAGCCCCGCGATCCCGGCGGCGGGCATCGCGTGCCCGATCATCGACTTGACGGTGCCGAGCCCGATCGGCGGGCCGGCGGTGCCGAACACGCGGCGCAGCGTCGCCAGCTCCGCCTCGTCGCCCGCCGGGGTCGCGGTGCCGTGCGCCTCGACCAGCCCCACCGCGCCCGGCGCGGCCGGGTGCAGGCCGGCGTCCCGCCAGGCGCGCTCGACCGCGAGGACCTGGCCGTCCACCAGCGGGCTCATGATGCTGGAGGCGCGCCCGTCGCTGGAGGACCCGGTGCCGAGGATCACCGCGTGGATCCGGTCGCCCGCGCGGACCGCGTCCGACAGCCGCTTGAGCAGCACGACGCCGGTGCCCTCGGCGAGCAGCGTCCCGTCGGCGGCGCGGTCGAACGGGCGGATGGTGCCGGTCGGGCTCAGCGCCCTGAGCTGGCTGAAGACGCTCCACACGGTCGCGTGGTGGGCGTGGTGGACGGCGCCCGCGAGCATCGCGTCCGCGTGCCCGCCGCGCAGCGCCCGCACCGCGTGCTCCACCGCGAGCAGCGAGGACGCGCACGCCGCGTCCAGCGTGTAGGCGGGGCCGCGCAGGTCGAAGCGGTTCGCGATGCGGGACGCGGCGAAACTCGGCACGAGCCCGATCGAGGCGTCCGGGTCGTCGGGCCCGAGCCGGTCGCAGAACGCGCGGCGGATCTCCTCCAGCCGCTCCCGCGCGAGGCCCGGCAGCAGCTCCGCGAGGACCCCCGCGAGCTGGTGCGACGTGCGGACCCGCTGGTCGAACCGCGCGACGCCCGGCGTGATGTAGCCGCCGCGCCCGATCACCACGCCGATCCGCTCCCGGTCGGGCAGCCGCTCGTCGCCGCCCGCGTCCGCGATCGCCTCGCCCGCCGTCCGCAGCGCGAGGAGCTGGTCGGGCTCCATGCCCCGCACCGACGCGGGCATGATCCCGAACCGCGCGGGGTCGAAGGTGGCCAGCTCGTCGACGAACCCGCCGCGCCGGCAGTAGAAGCGGTCGCTCTGCGGCGCCCGCCCGTAGGCCGCCGGGTCGTAGTACAGCGCGGGATCCCACCGCCCCGCCGGGACGTCGGTGATCGCGTCGAACCCGGCCAGCACGCCCCGCCACAGCTCGGCCGCCGACCCGGCGCCGGGGAACACCGCCCCGGCGCCGACGATCGCGATCGGCTCCCGCTTGTCGATCACCGGGCCGTCCCGTTCCAGGGCGCGCGGGAGGTCGGGGCCGGAGCGGCCGTCCCGGTGAACACGACCTGCGTCTCGTCGCCGTGCGCGATCTCCCGCAGCAGCGCGGCCGTCCCGGCGTCGGGGTCGATCAGCCCGACGCCGCGCCGCGCGTACTCGCGCGCCAGCTCCGGCGACACCATCCCGCCGCCCGCCCACGGCCCCCAGTCGGCGACGAGGACCCGGCCTTTCAGCCGCGTCCGCCATACGTGGGCGAGCGTGTCGCACGCGTCGTTGGCCGCCGCGTAGTCGGCCTGCCCCCGGTTGCCGTGCACGCCCGCGACGCTGCCGAACACGACGAAGAACCCCACGTCGGGGCGGACGGCCGCCGCGAGCGCGCACGCGCCGTCCACCTTCGTCCGGTAGACGCGCTCGAACGAGCCGGGCTCCTTGTCGCGGACGAGCCGGTCGTCGACGAGCCCCGCGCCGTGCACGACCCCGTCCAGGCGGCCGTGCCGCAGATACACCCGCTCGACGACGTCGCGCACCGCCCCCGGGTCGCGGACGTCGCCCGCGTGGTACCGGACGGACGCCGCGTCCGCGCGCAGCGCCTCCAGGTTCCGGCGGACCTCCCGCTCGGCCAGCACCCGCCGGACCGTCGCCTCGACCTGCGCCGGGGTGCGCCCGCCGCGCGCGACGAGCGCCTTCCGCAGCGCGGCCTCGTCCGCCAGGTCCGCGAAGGCGGGCTCGGCCTCCTCGGTGCGCCCCATGACCTCGATGTGGCAGCCGCTCGTCGCGGCGAGCGCGCGCGCCACCCGCGCGGTGATGCCCCGGGCTCCCCCGGTGAGCAGCACGACGCCGTCCGGGCCGAGCCCGGTGACCGGCGCTCCCGCGAGGTCGGCCCGCACGACCGTGAGGCCCCGCCGCGCGTCCCCCTCGTGCCCGACCACGACCGGCTGCTCCGCGTGCGACATCTCGGCGAGGATCCGCTCCGCGATCGCCTTGGGCGTGTCCTTGGTGTCGACGTCCACGGCGCGGACGAGCGTCTCCGGGTACTCCCGCGCGACGGTCCGCGCGAGACCCCGCAGGCCCGCGCCCGGCACCGGGTCGCCCACCGGCCCGCCCTCCCGGCCCTGCCCGAACCCGCCGCCCGCGCCGCTCGCGACGACCAGCCAGCGCAGGCCGCCGGCGAGCGCCCGCCGGATCCCCTCGTAGGCGGACGGCAGCACCGCCGTCGCGCCGGGCCGCAGCGCCGCGAGGTGGACGAGCCCGTCGCACGCCTCCTCATCCGCCGCGTCACCCCCCGCGTCGCCTTCCGCGTCGCCTTCCGCGGCCAGGGTCGGCGGCGTCCGCACCTGCGCGCCGTGCCGCTCCAGCAGGTCGGCCAGCTCCAGTGCGATGCCGCGGCCGTCGTCCACGATGAGGAACCGGCGCCCGGCGAACGCCGTGCCCGCCCCGTCCGGCACGGCCAGCGGCTCCAGCGGGACGGTCCGCACGACCTGCCGCACCAGACCCTCGCCGCCCGCCGGGGCCTCCTCCAGGGGCGCGGGGCCCGACAGCGCCGACGTGCCCACATGCGTGCCCGGCTTGGGCGTGCCCGGCACCGGGACGCGGCGGCGCGGCGCCTGGTAGAGGCCGGGACGGGACGTCAGGTCGGCCCGCAGCCGGCGCACGATCCCGCCGATCGTGGTGATCCGCGCGAGCTGCTCCAGCGTCGCCTCGTCGGCGGCGAGGCCGACGCGCTCGGCCAGCTCGGCGGCGATGACGGAGCGCTTGATGGAGTCGATGGACAGATCGGCCTCCAGGTCGAGGTCGTCGCCGAGCATCGACTCCGGGTAGCCGGTCCGGGCGCCGATCACCGACAGCACCGACGCGCGGACGTCGGGCGCCGGCGCCTCGTCCCGCGGAACGGGCCGGGGAGCGCGCGGCGAGGGCACCGGCGGGGCCGGGGGCGGGGGCGGCGGCGCGGCCCCGGGCGAGCCGAGGTGGCGCAGCACCACCTCGCGCTGCGCGGCGACCATCTCGCGGCCCGCGCGCAGGAACTCCAGGACGGCGGCCTCCGAGCCGGGTTCCGGGCGTTCGCTCATCGTTCCTCCTGTGACACGCTGGGCTCCGACGCGCCGGGCGGGGCGGAGCGCGCCGTCGGGGTAGCCGCCGTCGGCGGTGCGGACGAGATGGCCGTTCACCAGCCACCCGGGCTCCTCGGGCGGGGCGGGGGCGTCGCGTCCGGCGAACAGGGGCAGCGGGTCGACCGGCACCCCGGCGGCGGCCAGCTCCGCGAGCGCGAGCAGGAACCGGCGCAGCCCCCGCTCGCCGGGGACGTCGCAGCTGACGGCGGTGTGCGGGCGGCCGTCCAGGATCGCGCCGACGAGGCCGGTCAGCACGCGCCCCGGGCCGGCCTCGACGAACACCCGCGCCCCCGCCGCGTGCATCGCCTCGATCTGCTCGACGAAGCGGACCGGCGCGGCGAGCTGCCCGGCGAGCGTCGCGGCGAGGTCGGCCGGGTCGCCCTCGTGCGGCGCGGCGGTCGTGTTGGACCAGACGGGGAACGCGGGCGGGCGCGGGTCGCGGGCGGCGAGGTCGGCGCGGAACGCGGCGGCGGCCGGGGCGACGAGCGGGCTGTGGAACGCGCACGCGACGGGCACGCGCTCGGCGCGCACACCGCGTTCGGCCAGCACGGCGAGCGCGCGTTCGAGGCCCGCCTCGGTGCCGGACACCACCACCTGCCGGGGCGCGTTGTGGTTGGCGATGACGATCTCGGAGACGCCCGTGATCGCCTCGCGGACCTCGCGCAGCGACGCGGCCACGGCCGCCATCGCGCCCGGCTCGGGCCCCGCCGCGCGCAGCACGGCCTCGGCGCGCGCGGCGCTCAGCTCGACCAGGCCGTCCTCGTCGAAGACACCGGCGGCGCAGAGCGCGGCCAGTTCGCCGTAGCTGTGCCCGGCGGCGAGGCCGGGGCGCACGCCGACGGAGGCGAGCAGGCGGTGCACGGCCAGCCCGGCGATGCCGAGCGCGGGCTGCGCGACGCGCGTGTCGGTCAGCGCGTCCCGGCGGCGGCGCTCCCCGTCCGGGGTGAAGGCGGCGGGCGGGAACATCGCGGCCGCGTACCGGCCGCCGCCGAGGCGCAGCAGGCGCTGGAGGCGGGGGAAGGCGACGAAGAGGTCGGCGAGCATGTCCGGCCGCTGGCTGCCCTGCCCCGGGAACAGGAACGCGACCCGCGAGGGCGGCACCGGCTCGCCCGACGCGACGAACACCCCGGGCGCGGCGCGGAACCCGGCGGCGGCGTCGAGCTTGTCCGCGAGGTCGTCCGGGCCGGTGGCGACCAGCGCGACCTGGACGCGCCCCTCCCCGGACGCGCAGGCGCGGGCCCGCGCGCGCAGGCTCCCGGGCAGCGCGCGGATCCGGTCGATCTCGGCGCGGGCGGCGTCCCGGTCCTCGCCGCGGACCAGGAACAGCTCGGCGGGCCACTCGGCCAGCCCCGACAGGGGCTCGGGCGCGCCGTCGTAGCCCGACAGCACGGCGTGGAAGTTGGCGCCGCCGAACCCGAACCCGCTGACCCCGGCGTACCGGTCGCCGGGCGCGGCGGGCCAGGGACGGGCCGTCCGGCCGAAGGCGAAGGGGCCCGCGGGGTCCCACGCCTCGTTCGGGCGCTCCAGGTGCAGCGTCCCCGGCAGCACGCCGGTGTGCAGCGCGTACGCGGTCTTGATCAGGCCCGCGAGCCCGGCGGCGCACTTGGTGTGCCCGATCTGCGACTTGACCGAGCCGAGCGTGACGCTGCCGGGCGCCGCCCCGGCGAACGCCGCGGCGAGCGTGTCCAGCTCGGTGCGGTCGCCGACCTCGGTGCCGGTGCCGTGCGCCTCGACGAGCCCGACCCCCGACGGCGCCACCCCCGCCCGCTCGTACGCGCGCTCCAGCGCGAGGCGCTGCCCCCGCGCGCGGGGCGCGGTGAGGCCGAGCGAGCGCCCGTCGCTGGACCCGGCGACCGACCTGACCACCGCGTAGACCCGGTCGCCGTCGCGTTCGGCGTCGGCGAGGCGCTTCAGCGCGACGCACGCGACGCCCTCGCCGAGCGCGATCCCGTCGGCGGAGGCGTCGAAGGCCGCGCAGCGCCCCGAGGGCGACAGCGCCCGGACGGAGGCGAACAGCAGGTAGTCGCGGATGCCGTTGTGCAGGTCGGCGCCGCCGCACAGCACCAGGTCGCTGCCGCCCGCCGCGAGGTCCTTGCAGGCGGCGTCGAGCGCGGCCAGGGACGCGGCGCAGGCGGCGTCGACGGTGTAGTTCGCGCCGCCGAGGTCGAGCCGGTTGGCGATCCGCCCGGCGATCACGTTGGTGAGCACGCCGGGGAAGGAGTCCTCGGTCGGGCGCGGGAGCTGCTCGTCCAGGCCGGGCGGCACCTCCCCCAGGTAGGACGGGAGCGTCGCGCGGATGCCGTAGGCGGCGGCGAGGTCGCCCGCGCCGTCCGCGCCGAAGTACACCGACGCGCGGGACCGGTCGAACGGGCGGTCGGCGTACCCGGCGTCCCGCAGCGCGCGGGAGGCGACCTCCAGCGCGAGCAGCTGGACGGGTTCGACGCTGCCGAGCGCGTTCGGCGGGATCCCGTAGGCGAGGGCGTCGAAGGGGACGTCCGGGATGAAACCGCCCCACCGCGACGGGGTCCGGCCGTCCTCGGCGGGGCCGAAGTACAGCCCGGCGTCCCAGCGCCCGGCGGGGACCTCGGTGACCGAGTCGACGCCGCCCACGATGTTCGCCCAGTAGGCGCCCGCGTCGGGCGCGCCGGGGAACACGCAGGCCATCCCGACGATCGCGATGTCGGCGGGCCGGGCAGGGGCGGCCGCGGGGTCGGCCGGGATCCCGAGCTCGGCGGCGCGGGCGGCCAGCAGCGCGGTCGCGCCCTCGGTGACCTCGGCGTGCAGGTCCGCGACCGCGGTGCGGGCCGAGCGCAGCGCCGCGACCTGGCCGATCATGAACAGGCCCTCGGCGCGCTGCTCGGCGGGCCCGACCGGCTGCGGGTCCGGCAGGGACGGGCGGCGGCGCAGCCCCTTGCTGGCGACGCGGAGCCGGCCGAGGTTCAGCTCCTCCAGCCGCCGCCACACCTCCCGCTTCGGCATGCCCACCGCCGTCAGCTCGCGGCGGGCCTCCTCGAACGCGATGACGTAGGGGGTGCGGGCGCAGCGGGTCGCGTGCCCGGGGGAGGTCTCCAGCAGCGCCGTCCCGGCGCACTCGACGGCGGCGTCCTGGTAGCCGGGCAGGATCGCGCCCGCCTCGACCGCCTCGGCGGTGAACAGGTACGCGGTGCCCATCAGCACGCGGATCTCGGCGCCCCGCGCGGCCAGCGGCCCCGCCAGCGCCGCGACCATCGCGGCGGACCGCGCGTCGTGGATCCCGCCCGCGAACATCACCGACAGCTCCGCCGCGTCGCCGCCGAACCCCATGAGCCGCTCGACCTGCGCCTCCCAGAGGGGGAAGCTCGCGCGCGGACCGACGTGCCCACCGCACTCCTGCCCCTCGAAGACGAACCGGCGGGCGCCCTCGGCCAGGAACCGCTCCAGCAGCTCCGGCGCCGGGACGTGCAGGAACGTGCTGATCCCGGCGTCCTCCAGCGGCGCCGCCTGCGCCGGGCCGCCGCCCGCGACCACCGCGAACGGCGGCGCCGCCGCGCGGACCGCCGCGAGCTGCGCCTCCCGGACCTCCCGCGGCGCGAAGCCGAGGACGCCGACCCCCCACGGGAGCGTCCCGAGCCGGTCGGCGGTCTCGGCGAGCAGCTCCCGCACCCGGTCGCCGTCCTTCAGCGCCAGCGCGAGGAACGGCAGCCCGCCCGCGCGCGCCACCGCCTCCGCGAACCCCGGATCGTCGCTGACCTGCGTCATGGGCCCCTGGACGACCGGCGGCGCGGCGCCCGGCCGGGGCGCGAGCGGCGCGGCCCTGACGGCGGCGGCGAGGTGCTCGACGATCTCGTTCCGGACGGCCTGGACCACTCCCCCGGCGGTCTTGTACCGCGCCGCGAGCGACGCCGCGAGCGGGCCGTCCTGCCCGACGGGCAGGCCCTCCTCGCCCGGCAGGCCGGGGCGCGCGTACACGCGGTGGCCGTCGACGACCGCCGTCTCGCCGCCGTCCATCGCGGTGAGCGCGGCGACGACGGGCGCGGGCAGGTCCATCTCCCGGACGAGCGCGAGCTGCGCGTCCAGGACGACACCGGCCGCTCCCCCCGCCACCGCCGCCCCGGCCGTGTGCGGGCCGATCCCGCCCGCCGCGTACACCGGGACGTCCACGGCGGGATCGGCGGCGAGGCACTGGAGCAGCACGAACGCCGTCAGCTCGCCGACCCGGCCGCCCGCCTCGCAGCCGCGCGTGATCAGGCCCGTCCCGCCGGTCCCGGTGAGCCCCTGGGCGACGGGCAGCGCCGCGGCGGCCTCCCCGGGGTCGACGACCTCGATCAGCAGCCGCCTGCCCCGGGCGAACCCGGCGACGTCCAGCGAGTCGTCGCGGATCAGGGCGGGCGCGTCGACCAGCACCGCCTCGACCGTGTCGGGCAGCTCCGCCGGGCGGACCTCGCAGTCCGCCGGGACGCGGACGCCGAACGGCCCCCTCCACCAGCGGCGCACGTCGGCGAGCGCGGCGAGCGCCGCCGCGCGGTCCCTGCCGAGGTCGAGCACGCCGAGCCCGCCCGCCCGCGCGACCGCCACGGCCAGCCGGGCCGCGGGACGGCCGAACGGGGTCACCCCGATGATCTCGGTCGCGGGGCGCTCGTCCGGGCGGCGGATCGGCGGCGGCTCGCGCCGCTCCGCCCCGTCCCGGACCTCGCCCGTGTCCGCCGCCATGCAACTGCCCCCCGACGTCCCGCGCGGCCCGACCCCGGCGGCGCGGCTTGAAACCCTGGCTCGACGGTGCGCCACACTACGGTCGGTGACATCGTGATCGCGGGGCGACACACCCGGGAACGCGGGCGGAACGGCACCGCAAAGGAGTTTGGGAGTTCCCTTGGCATGGGCAAAACCCCGTGCCGATCGCGCACCGCGACGGGTCCGTCACGCATAATGTCGGTTACACCCCGGAGCATTCGCGCACCGGGGCCCAGGCGGCTCAGGCGGGTGCGTATGGCGACCCTCGATCCGGCGAACGGCACACCGGGGATCACGACGGCGACCCCGGGGAGGTTCCGGCTGCCGCTGCGCCGCCGGGCGGCCGCCGGGGACGGGCCCGTCCGCGCGGCGCTCGCCCCGCTGCTGTCGGCGCACCAGGCCGCCCACCCCGGCGCCGACCAGGCCGAGCTGCTGCGCGGGTACGCGGTCGCCGAACGGCTCCACCGGGGGCAGCTCCGCCGGTCCGGCGCCCCCTACATCACCCACCCGCTCGCGGTCGCGATGATCCTGGCCGGGATGGGCATGGACACCACCACGCTCGTCGCCGCGCTGCTGCACGACACCGTCGAGGACACCCCCTACACGATCGGGGAGGTCCGCGCCGGGTTCGGCGAGGAGATCGCCGTGCTGGTCGACGGGGTGACCAAGCTCGACGGCGAGCGCTGGGGCGAGCGCGCCGAGGCCGAGACGTTCCGCAAGATCGTGCTGTCGGCCGCCGACGACCTGCGGGTCCTGGTGATCAAGCTCGCGGACCGGCTGCACAACCTGCGGACGCTGCGCTACCAGCCCGAGCACAAGCGCGCCCGGTACGCCAAGGCGTCGCACGAACTGCTGGTCCCGTTCGCGGAGCGGCTCGGCATCCACGTCCTCAAGCGCGAGATGGACGACCTCGCCTTCGCCGCCCGCTCCCCGGACGCGCACGCCGCCACCGGCCGCGCCGTCCGCGCCGCGCTCCGCGACGCCGGAGAGGCGTTCGGCCCCGCCATGCGGCGGGTCCGCCGCTCGCTGGCCGAGCACGGCCTGCGGGCGGCGATGCGGGTCAGGCCGTCGCACCTGTACGCGGTCCACCAGTCGTTCCGCGGGCGGCTCGCCGGGCTGCGGCCCTGCGAGGCCGCCCGGCTGCTCCTCGTCGTGGACGGCTCCGAACGCGACTGCTACGTCGCGCTCGGCGCGGTCCACGCCGCGCTGCACCCGGTCGCCGGGCAGGTCCGCGACTACATCGCCGCGCCCAAGGACAACATGTACCGGTCGCTGCACACCCGGGTGATCAGCCCCGACGGCGACCCGTTCGAGGTGATCGTCCGCAACCGCGCCATGCACCCGGTCGCCGAGTACGGCATCGTCGCCCACGTCCGCGACGCGGCGGACGGCGCGTCCGGCGGCACCGCCACCGCCGTCGCGGGCCGCCGCGACCTGGTCTGGCTCAGCCGCCTGCTCGCCTGGCAGTCGGGCGCCACCTCCGCCGCGTTCCTGGACGGCCTGCGCGCCGACCTCGCCGCCGACCTCGCCGCCGGGAACGTCGCCGCGCTCACCGCGCGCGGCGAGGCCGTGCCGCTGCCCGCCGGGGCGACCGCGCTCGACTTCGCCTACGCCCAGGGCCCCGCCGTCGGCGACCGCTGCATCGGCGCCGTCGTCAACGGGCGGCTCGCCCCGCTGTCGGTGCAGATCCGCAGCGGCAACGTCGTCGAGATCCTCACCGACCCGTCCGGCGCCCCGTCCGAGGACTGGCTCGACCTCGCCGCCACCGTGGCGGCCCGGGTCCACATCCGGCTCGGCCTGGCCAGGCGGCGGGCCGAGGAGGCCGCCGAGGCGGGGCGGCGGCGCCTCGTCCAGGCCCTGGCCGGTCGGCACGTCGACCTGCTCGCCGCCGAGGCGCGCGGGGAGTCCCTCGCCGTCGCCCGCGCCCTCGGCTACCCCGAGACCGACGCCATGTACGGCGCGCTCGCCACCGGCGCCCTGTGCCTGGACGACCTGCTCGCCCGCTTCGCCCGCCCCTGATCACCGCCCCACTACGCTGGGCAGCATGAGCGACGAGAGCCCGTTCGAGTACGGCGTCGACGGCCCCAAGGTGATCGTCGTCGGGGTGGACGGCTCGGACACCTCGCTGCGCGCGGGCGCCTACGCCTGGGGCCTCGCCCGGCGCGGCGGCGGCCGGCTGGTGATCGTCCAGGTGTCCGGGACCGCCGCGCTGACGACGCTCACCCCCGGCGGCGCCGCCGTACTGCGCGAGGCCGCCGACGAGACCACCGCCTACCTGCGCGGCGAGCTGGAGCGGGCCGCCGCGAGCACCCCCGTCCCCTACGAGCTGGTCACCGAGCTGGGCGACCCCTACACCGTGCTCGCCCGCGTCGCCGACGAGACCCGCGCCGACGCCGTCGTGGTCGGCGCGTCCACGCAGGCCGGGCACCGGCTGATCGGCTCGGTCGCCGTCCGCCTCGTCCGGACGGGCCGCTGGCCGGTCACCGTCGTGCCCTGACCCGCCGCCCGGTTGACCGGGCCGCGCGATGGAAAGGTAACCGACCAGGGGAAACCGGCTCGGGGATGAGAGCGCGGAGGGTCGCGATGCCAGATCCATGCCTGACGGAACTCCGGTGGGCGGGGTCGTGCCTGCGGGTCGCCGGCCGCGTCAAGCGGGCCGCCGCGCCCGCCGGGGTCCCCGAGGTCGAACTCCTGCTGCGCGAGCGCGACGGCGGCTGCCTCCTGCGGGTGCCCGCGTCCGTCAGCGCGGCGGACGACGCGATCGGCTTCGAGGCGATGGTGGACGTCGCGTCCATCGAGGGCGGGTATCCGCTGCCCGGCGGGCTGTGGGACGTGCACGTCGCGATGGGAGGGCCGGCGGACTGCGTCGTCCTGCCCCTCGGCCGCGACCGCGCCGCGGCCGTCGACGCCTCACCGCAGCGCCGGTTCCTGCCCGGCTCCAGCACGGTCACGGCCTACTTCGGCTTCCAGGGCGGGCTCGCGATCGACGTCGGCGGCCGCCCGCACGCCGCCGGGTCCGCCCCCGCCGACCTGCTGGCCTGGGACGAGCGCGACGAGGAGGTCTCGGTGACCGGCCACCTCGACCTCCAGCGGATCACGATGCCGATCTCCGGCACGCTGAACCTGCTGGAGCGCCGCACCCGCCGCTCCTACCAGGTGTTCGCGACGCTGGAGGAGCTGGCGGGCCGCCTCGGCTACACCGCCAGGGTCCCGGTGACGCGCGCGTTCATCGACGACCCGCTGCCGCGCGGCACCTGGGACGTCACGCTCCGCCTCGGCTTCTCGGGCCTGCGCCGCGAGCTGCGGGTGCTGGCGCCCGGCGTGCCCGTCGACGTCCAGGTGTGGCGGCGGCTCCGCCACGTCCGCGTGGTCTCCAGCACCGCCCCGGACCCCCTGACGATCACCGTGGGCCGCGGCTGACCGCGGCCCCGGGCGGGCGCCCCGGGCGGGCGCCCCGGGCGGGCGCGGTCAGAACTCTCCGTGCCTGTACCTGCGGCGCCGCGCCCGCGTCAGGCGCGGCCCGTCGCCCATCGAGGCGGCCACCACCGCCGCCAGCAGCGCGACCACCGCGGCCCCGCCCGCCAGGTTGAGCCCGGCAGTGACGAGCGCCGCGTCCGGCGGCGCCTGCGGGAGCAGCGGCAGCGCCGCGACGACGAGGACGCCCGCCCCGCCGATCCAGCCGAACGCCCGGACCGGGCGCGCCGCCGTCGCCAGCAGCAGGTGCATCAGCGCGGTCGCCTGGATCGTCCCCGCCATCGCGCACAGCGCGTAGCTGGTGGCCGCGGCGGCCGTGCCGGTGTGCGGCCCGGCGAAGACCGGGATCCCCACCTCCAGCAGGCCGCGCACCCCCAGCACGACGACGAAGGCGAGGCCCGCCGCGAGCATCGAGCAGGCCAGCCCCGTCCACCACAGCGGACGCAGCGCCGGGTCGGACCCGGCGGAGATCTCCTCGTGCAGGGCGACGAAGTCCTGGTAGCGCTTGGCCGGCGCCTCCACCGGGCGTCTCCGCGCCGTGGAGGGACACCGGAACGACCGCTCGACGGGCCGTGGCGCAGGGCGGCCGGCGTGCCTGCCGGGCAGGCCGCCGGAGTACCGCCCGAATGGCGAATCGGGCATGTCCCCTCCTCCGGTGCGAACGAGTAGGTGCTACCCGGCACCGATCGGTGGAACTCCCCCAACCCGAACAATTTGCATCCCCTTGGCCACGTCCGGAAAAGGGAGAATCCCGAGGGCACGGCCCCCGGGACTCTCCGCGACCCGCCTCCCGGCGGGGACGGCTCAGACCTGCCCGGCGCGCTCCAGCGCCGCGCAGCAGGTGCCCGTGATCAGGCGGGCCACCACGTAGGGGTCGACGTTGGCGTTCGGACGGCGGTCCTCGATGTAGCCCTTCTTCTCCGCCTCGACCTGCCACGGGATGCGGACGGACGCGCCCCGGTCCGACACGCCGTAGCTGAACTCGCTCCACGCCGCGGTCTCGTGCATGCCGGTCAGCCGCCGCTCGATGTCGGCGCCGTACCCGGACAGGTGCTCCTGCGCCCTCTCCGCGAGCGCCTCGCACGCGGTGATGATGGCGTCGTAGCCCTCGCGCATGGCCTTGGTGGAGAAGTTGGTGTGCGCGCCCGCGCCGTTCCAGTCGCCCTCGACCGGCTTGGGGTCGAGGGTGGCCGCGACGTCGTGGTCCTCGGCGATGCGGTAGAGCAGCCACCGGGCGATCCACATGTGGTCGCCGACCTCCAGCGGCCCGGCCGGGCCGATCTGGAACTCCCACTGGCCGGGCATGACCTCGGCGTTGATCCCGGAGATCTTCAGGCCCGCGTCGATGCACGCGTCCAGGTGGGCCTCGACGATGTCCCGCCCGAAGACCTCGTCGGAGCCGACGCCGCAGTAGTAGAAGCCCTGCGGGGCCGGGTAGCCGCGCTCGGGGAAGCCCAGCGGGCGCCCGTCCTTGTAGAACGTGTACTCCTGCTCGATGCCGTACCAGGAGTCCTGCGCCGCGTACTGCTCGGCGACCGGGCGCAGCAGGGCCCGCGTGTTGGTGGGGTGGGGCGTCCCGTCCACGAGGTAGACCTCGCAGAGGACGAGCTTGTTGTCACCGCCCCGGATCGGGTCGGGACAGGAGAAGACCGGCTTGAGGACGCAGTCGGAGTTGTCGCCGGGCGCCTGGTTGGTGCTGGACCCGTCGAACCCCCAGTCGGGCAGGTCGGCGCCGTCGGCCAGGATCCGCGTCTTGGAGCGCAGCCGTGCGGTGGGCTCGGTGCCGTCGATCCAGATGTACTCGGCCTTGTAGCTCAACGTGGTCCCTCCGAGGGCCTTGTGGGTTCCGAGCGCCGTGGTCCCGGGCTCCGGACGCGCCGGCGCCGCGGGTTCCGGCGTCTCCGACGGTGCCAACGGGCCGTTTCGGACCTGTTGCCCAAATGTGAACGCCATGTAAAACGACCCCTGAGCAGGGCGAACGGGATGAGATGCTGCTCACACCCGCGAGGCGCCCCGCCGCGCCCGCCGACGGACCGCGCCGGCATGCGGCCGGGACCGGCCACCCCCCCACCCGCCGCCGGCCGCCGGCACGGCCCGCGGCGCCCTTTCCCTTTCATGATCCAAAGCCGCGCCGCACCGTTTTCGCACCGTTCCATACGCGCCGCATTCCGCTTTCTCCTGGAAATAGGTGACCCGCCAGAACCGATGTGGGTATCGTGAGTTGCACCACCGGGTGTGCTCCGAGATCGATATCGGTCGATGACCCAGGACTGGCGCTGATGCGATGTGACCGGTTTCAACTCCATCCTTCCGGAGGGCGGATGGGCCCGGCTGGCGGGAGCGGGGGCCGCCCGCACTTTCCTGCCCGGCGAACTCATGCTCCACCAGGGGCGCAGGGACGATCACCTGCTCGTCCTGCTGCACGGCCGCGTCAAGGTGACCTGGCTCGGCGCGGACGGAAATGAGATTGTGCTCGCCGTCCGCGGCGCCGGCGACGTGCTCGGCGAAATCGCCCCGCTGAGCGGCACCGGGCATTCCGCGAACGTCACCGCGATCGACCGGTGCGCGGTGCGAATTGTCCCGCTCACCGAATTCGACCGGGCGATCAAGGAAATGAACTCCGCGCACGCGCTGATAAACCACGCGGTGAACCGGCTGCGCGAGGGCGAGATCTTTCGCGCCGAACTCCCCACGCTGCCGGCGGAGCAGCGGGTGATCCGGACCCTGCTGCGCCTCGCGGTCTCCCCCACGGCCCGGCACCGCCCGGGGAACCGCGCGGAGGTCCCCCTCGACCAGCGGGAGTTCGGCCGGACGGTCGGGCTGTCGCGCGGCGTGGTCTCCGGCGACCTGGCGAAGCTGAGCGCGCGGGGCCTCATCCAGACCGGCCGCGGCCGCATCCTCATCCACGATCTGGACGCGCTCCGCCGCATGGTGAACACCTGACCGCCCCTCGCGGCGGCCGGCCGCCGCCGGACGAGGACCGGCCGGCCCGCGCGAGGGCGGACCGCCCCTGAAATTCAAGGCCGCTACGTCCGATAGATGACACACCGCAGGCGCGCCCTCCCGGAAGCTGGGCATGTTGGGCCGGGGTCCCCGGTCCCACCGCCTGCTGGTTCGACCGATCCAGCACGTTCGCGAGGACCATTCCATGCACGATGAGGAGATACTCGCCGAGCACTTCGTGTTCGGCGTCGACATCGAGAACTACAGCGGGCGCAGCACCCGGCACCAGGGGCTCCTCCAGGAGCGGCTGCGTTCGATCATCGAGGCCGCCGCGGACGAGGCCGGGCTCGACCCGGCCTCGTGGAAGGTGCAGGGGGAGGGCGACGGCCAGTACGTCGCGCTGCCCGCCGGCGCCGACCTCACCCGGGTCGTCGGGACGTTCGTCCGGGCGATCGACGACCGGCTGCGGCTCCATAACGAGGACCACAGCGCGAGCCTGGAGCTGCGGGTCCGGATCGCGATGCACTGCGACGTGTTCGTGCCCGCCGCCTTCGGCACCGCGGGGCCCGCCTTCGTCGAGGTGGCCCGGCTCCTGGCGGCGGGCCCGGCGCGCCAGGCCCTCAAGCGCGACCGCGACGCGGCGCTGGTCCTGCTGGTCTCGCGGGAGGTGTTCCGCAAGGTCGTCCGCTCCGACCTCGCCGCCCTGCGCGAGCGGGACTTCACCGAGATCCAGGTCAGCCATCCCGAGAAGGGATACGACAGGACGGCCCACATGCACCTGCCCCACTCCCGCCGCGCGGGCGACGCGCCGCCCCCCGAGGCCCCGCCGCGGCCCCCACCGCCGCAGACCCCACCACCACAGACCCCCGCACCGCAGGTCCCCGCCCCGCAGGCACCCGCACCACAGGCACCCGCACCACAGGGCCCGCCGCCGGGGATCTCCTTCTCCGGCGACGGCAACCGGGGCATCGTCCTCGGCAACACCGCCGGCCGCGACATGAACATCAAGATCGAGGAGGCGCCCAAGGCCGATCCGCGCGCCGAGGGCATGAGGGCGTTCCGGCACCACGACTACGACGAGGCGGCCGAGCAGCTCCGCCGCGCCGCCGCGCAGGCCACGACCCCGCAGGACGCGGCGGGCCTGCGGTTCCGCCTGGCGCTCGCGCTCCTGCACGGGCAGCGGCCCCGCCTGCACCGGCGCCCGACCATCCAGCGGGCCGAGCGCGAGCTCGGCAAGGTGCTCGCCCTCGACCCCGAGCACGCCGGGGCCCTGCTGCTCTGGGCGATCGTCAAGCAGGACTACTACGAGATGAACGGCTTCGACTACACCGGCCCGCCGCCCGAGCGGATGGTGGGCGCCCTCGTCCAGGCGCCGCTCGACCGGGGGCGGTCCGAGCTGGCGGCGGAGATCGTCGAGCACGTCCCGGCCTGGGACAACCCGATCTGGTCGACGGTCCGCATGCGGATCCGGCCGGCGGAGGACGGATGAACCCCACCGGCGAGACCGCGGCGGCGACGCCGGCGCCCGCCGCGGCGCGTCCGTCCCTGGCGGTCCGCGCCTACTTCGTGGCCCCGCCGAGCGCGCGCGACCTCACGCTCGGACGGTTGTTCCTGTTACTGGGGCTCGCCGCGATCGTCGGGAGCTTCGTGCTGTACATCCTGTCGGTCGGCCTGTCGGCCTCGTCGCCGAGCACGGGCAGCATCCTCCTGCTGGTGTTCGCGATCTTCCTGGTCATCCTCGGGAACCTGGCCGGATGGCCGCTGCTCGTCTTCGCCGTCATCCGCTTCCACCGGTACCAGCGCCAGCGGGGCGCCCGGAGCGGCGCCGCGTCCGACCAGCAGATGGACTACTGGTTCAACCAGGACATGAACGCGATCGAGCAGCGGGCGTGGCAGGAGATGGGCATCCCGCGGGAGCTGGTCACCCGGCGCCCCCTCACCGTCGTGGGTCCCGCGCTGCCGACCGACTACGCGATGGGCCTGGACGGCAAGCCCCGCTACGCCAGCTACGAGGTGGCCGTGGTCCTGCTCACCGAACTCCAGGTGTGCGCCTACAGCTGCGTCCTGAACATGGTGACGGGGCTCCGCGAGCTGGAGACGACCCACGAGTTCATGCTCACCGACGTCACCTCGATCGGCACGATGAACGACCGGCTGGCCGCGCACGGCGGCGCGGCCAGCCCGGGCAACCTGATCAGGATGGCGGGCCCCATCGCCATGAGCTACCTGACTCCGGCCGATGTCAGCGTCCGGCAGGAGTTCCGGATCACGCTGACCAGCGGCGACGCCCTCGCCGTCAACGTCGGCTGCCATGTGAACGGGACGACGCTGAGCGACGAGCGCCTCCGCCACTACGTGCGCGGCACGGTACAGGCCCTGCGCGCGACGCTCCGCGAGATCAAGCGACCGAGGGACTGAGCAGGCATGAACCCGAACCCCGACCCCGCCCGCGACCAGAACGACGCGGTCGTCGCGGTGACCGTGATGGCCACCTTCCAGGGCTACGTCCAGCACGCCGAGGCGAAGATCTCCACGCTGCTCGTCGCGCACACCGGCGCGATCGTCGCGGTCATGGCGGCGCTGCCGACCCTGCCCGCGCCCGACGGGCCGTCCGGCCTCATGATGTCGGCGCTCTACCTCACGTTCGCGACCGCCTTCCTCCTGTCGGGCCACCACCTGATCCAGGCGCTGCGCCCCCGGCCGCGCACCCCCGTCCCGCCCAGCGCGTTCGGCGTGTTCGGCGTCTCGCCCCAGTTCCCGCCGGACGGCCCCGCCCAGCGGGACGCGGCGTGGCAGATGGTGCGGCTGTTCGCGTTCCTCGCCGAGACCAAGAACCGCCACGTGGCCAAGGCCATACCGGGCACCGCGGTGATGCTCGCCTCGTGCCTGGCGTGCATAGCGGCGGGGCAGATCCTGCACTGAACGGCGGATTCGGGGGGCGCGGAACCGGCCCTTTCGGATCGACCGCCCGTATTTTTACCGTCCGCACATCACGGGCAGAACATTCCCGGTTCAGGATGATCACCGAGGAATACATGACCGCGCCGGGCACAGGCGCCCGCGCGGGCGGTAGAAAAACGGGGGAAAACAGAATGAGGCGGATTATTACGGCCGCGCTCGGAACAACGGTCGCCGTCACCGGAATCGCCGGGATCGCGCCGGCGGCGCAGGCGGCGGGGGGACGCGTGATCGTCGTCCCGCCCGGACACTCGATCCAGAGGGCCGTCGACCACGCCCGGCCCGGAGACGTCATCAAGCTCAGGGCCGGGCTCTACGACGGGGGCGTCCTCGTCCGCAAGCGCATCACCATCCACGGCGAGGGCAACAAGACGATCCTGCACCCGGGCCACCGGGACCACTGCGCCAGGGTCAAGCACCCCGGCCAGGGGATCTGCGTCGTCGGCCGGGCGAAGCACCCGGTCCACGGCGTGACGATCCGCAACCTGGTCGTCCGGGACTTCGCCGACACCGGCGTCTACGGCATCCACACCGACCGCCTTTCGGTGCAGTCCGTCCTCGCCCGCAACAACGGCGAATACGGGATCGCGGAGTTCGCCTCCACGCGCGGCCACTTCCGCTGGAACTGGACCGTCGACAACGCCGACGACGCCGGGCTCTACGTCGGCGACACCGCCAACGCGCGCGGCACCGTCGTCGCCGACAACCATTCGATCGGCAACGCGATCGGCGTCCTCGTCCGGCACGCCCGCCACGTCATGGTCCATGACAACGAAATCGTCCACAACTGCGTCGGCGTCGCCCTCGTCGACGACAGCCAGCGGACCGGGCAGGGCAACACCACCGTCTGGAAGAACCGCGTCTCGAAGAACAACCGGGTCTGCCCGGCGCACGGGGAGGTGCCCCCGCTCGGCGGGACGGGAATCCTGTTCTTCGGCGGCGACCACAACATCGTCGAGCGCAACACCGTGACCGGGAACCGAGGGCGGCTCCCCTACTCCGGCGGCATCGTGCTGTTCCGCGGCACCCCGCCGCGCAACCGCCCCGCCCGCCACAACCTGATCAAGTCCAACCTCGTCCTCGGGAACGCGCCCTTCGACCTGGTCGACAAGAGCGGGAGCAGGACCAACCACTTCCGCGCCAACAAGTGCCGCACGTCCGACCCGCGCGGCCTCTGCTGACCGTCAGGGCCCCGTTCCCGCATCCCGGGAGCGGGGCCCGGCTCCGCCCCGCAGGAACCGCTCCCCGAGCGGCGTCAGCGCGTGGTGCACCGTCCTCCCCCTGCGCTCGCTGGTCAGCAGGCCCGCGCCGCGCAGGGCCGTGGCGTGCTGGGACGCGGACGCCGCGCTGACCCCGAGCCGGGTCGCGAGCGCCCCGGTCGTGAGCTCCCCGTCCGCCCCGACGATCCGGATCACGGCCGCGCGCGTCCGGCCGAACACCGCGGACGGGTCGCCCTCGGCTCCGCCCGGCGGCCGGGACGCGGGCACCACCACCGCCGCGGGCCGGTCTCCGGCGACCTGGACGCGCGGCCCCGTGACGAACGGCGAGAACAGGAACCGGAGCCCCCGCCCCTGGAGCCGGACGTCGCCGTCACGCAGCGTCTCGATCTCCAGCACGGGAGGCGTCCAGCGGATGGCCGGATGCAGGCGGCCGAGCGCGGCACCGATCCCCACGTCCGCCATCGTCCGGGCGAGACCGGACGCCTCGGCGCGCAGATGCGGGGTCAGCACGGACCACCGGTCCGCCAGCGCGGCCCGGTGGAAGTCGCGGAGCCCGCGGACCAGCGTCCGCATCGCCTCCCCGTCGCCCGCGGCGAGGCGGGTCACCCACGAGGCCGGCGGGCGCGGCCCGTACGACCGCTCCAGCTCCGCACGGATCCGCCGGACCGGCGTCGAGGCGACGGCGTCGAGTTCCGCCTCCAACCCCGGCACGTCCGTGTAGGGCGTGAGGAAGTCGGGGAGCAGCCGTCCGGGCGGCACCAGATCGAGCAGCATCCGCGACGGGCCGCGGGGCCGCGCGCTCGTCCGCAGGGCCTGGGCGCTGAAGACGGTCTGGGTGATCGGCGAGAGCCCGGGCAGGACGCGGATGCGGGTCAGATCCTCGTAGTCGAGCCAGAGCCGCAGCATGGCGGAAAGATACGACATTTCAGCTATTTCCAAAATCATTGCACCCCCGGCAGGGCCTGGTGAAAGGTGCGGCCCATGAACCGATTCCGCCTGCTCCTCCACACCGTCCCCCTGGTCATGGTCGCGACCATGGCCCCGGCGTCGCCCGCCGAGGCCGAGACGACCGTCCGCACCGGCGGCATCGACGGGGTTCCCTACCGGGTCGAGGTCCCGTCCCACTGGAACGGAACGCTGCTGCTGTGGAGCCACGGCGCCTACAGCCTGGAGGCCCCGGCACCCTCGGACATCGAGCTGACGAACCACCCGGCCACCCGGCAGTGGCTGCTCGACCACGGATACGCGCTGGCGGCCTCGAAATTCCGCTCCCCACGCGGCTGGGGCGCGGTCGAATCGGGCCTGAAGGACCAGATCGACCTGCTCGACTGGTTCACCGCGAACATCGGCAAACCCAAGCGGACCATCTCGGCAGGAGCATCCGCGGGCGGACTGACCGCCGTCCTCCTGGCGGAGCGCAACCCGGGCCGCTTCGCCGGCGTCGCCTCCCTCTGCGGGGTGGTCGGCGGCACGACGGGCCACTTCAACAGCGCCCTGGACGCGAACTTCGCGGTCAAAACCCTGCTCGCCCCCAGCCTCGACGTCGTCAACATCAAGGACCCGCAAACGAACACGGCCAACGCCCGCCGAGCACTCGGCGCCGCCCTGGCCTCCCCCACCGGCCGCGCCCGCCTCGCTCTCGCCGCGGCCCTCGCCGACATCCCGGCCCGCTACACCGCACGCGCACCCGCACCGGACACGGTCGCGAGCCAGGTGGAACAGCAGACCTACTACGCCGCCTACGACCGCGGCGCCTTCTGGGGCCTCAACCGCACGGACATCGAGCAGCGAGCGGGCGGAAACCCGTCCTGGAACACGGGCGTGAACTACCGGAAGCTCCTAGCCCGCTCCACCCAAAAAGCCCTGGTAGCACGCGCCTACAGCGACGCGGGCCTAAGCCTTCACAAAGACTTGGCCCGCCTCAACGCCGCCCCCCGAATAAGAGCAAACGCCCAAGCCGTCCGATACCTGAACAGATACGGCACCCCGACCGGCCGGACCACGGCACCGGTCATCACCCTGCACTCGACCGGCGACGGCAGCGTCCCCACCGACAACCAGCGCCGCTACGCCACCAAGATGCATCGCGCGGACCTGAAGCAGCTCTATGTCGACCGCGGCTACCACTGCACCTTCACCGCGTCCGAGGAGATGGTCACCCTCCAAACCCTCCTCACCCGCATGAAGACGAACCACTGGCCCACGACCAACCCGACCCCCCTCAACAAGGCCGCCGCCGAACTCGCCCCCGAGACCCAGACGGTGTTCGACACCGACCCCGAACCGGGCCTGCACCCCACGGCCCCGTCCTTCACCCACCACACCCCAGGCCCCTACCTACGCCCCTGACCCACCGAGAAAAGGCCATGACCCGCAGGGGCGGTCATGGCCTTGAACCGGATGCTCAGGTCCGCAGCCGCAACCTGTACCAATGCGGATTGGTCTTGTTCATGGGCCACCCGAGCCCAGCGGTTTCCGCGGGTTCGGCCGCGAGCAGCTCCCACCCCGGGAACGCCTCCTCGACTTCCGCCTGCGACACCCCACCTATCCGGGAGCGCATCCGGTTGAGGCCGAAGGCGAGGATCAGCAAGGTGGCGTCAGGCTTGGCAAGCGAGGAAACCCCTCGCCCCACCGCTGAACGCTGCTGGCCGTCGAACCCCTGGAAACAGCCGATATCGAGAAAGAAGTCGAACTCCCCCAGCTCGCTCGACAGGTTCGTCACGTCCCCCACGACATAGGTCGCTCCACCGGTCTCACCCGCCTTCGCGGCCTCGATGGCGGCCGGCACGTAATCAACGCCCACGGCCTCCCACCCGCGCCGCGCCAGCTCCGGCGTGAACTGCCCCCGCCCGCACCCGAGATCAAGCGCCCGCCCGAGCGGCCGAGACCGCTCCCCCGCCTCCCGATCGAGCACCGCCGCGATACTCCCCGCCGCCGCCTTCCCGTACCGCTCCCACGGGGTGAACCGCATCCGATACAACCGAGCGTAGTTAGTCACCCGAACACCTTCCCCATGAGCACCCCAGAACCGGCACCAACTACAACTCATAGTACTACGTCCCGTAGTAGATGACCATGCCCCAAGCCCGAACCTCAAGGTGCTCGGGGTGTCGATCAGCCGCACATGCCCAGCCGAGGCACTCAAGCTCCGCGGCGCCCAGCGTCCCTACGAGGGTTCAGCCGGAGGAGAGAGACAAGTCGGAGAGGCTCGCCAGGAGGCGCCACTCCGGACCGCCGGCGCACAGTATCTATCGCCGGGGTGGCCCGCATTGGGAATATCCTTTTACCTCTGACCGAATTTGGCCAATTCCGATGCTGCGGTCAGCCATTGCCCCTCCCCTAGCCGGCGCGCGATGATGAGGACGATACAAATGATCTGACAAGTGCCACCATCCGGCCTGCGGACGATGGAAGGAGATTGCGATCTTCGCCTACGAGTTCGCTACCATCGAGTGGTTGTGGGATCAAGGAGCCATCCAGGTCAACCTACCCGGCGACCAAGAAAATATGTATCGCGGCAACCACAAGGAAGTGGTAGCCCTACTTTGCACTTTCGGCCTTCAGGGCTGGGATGTCGCGGCCTGCTCCAGCACCGGGAACTGGCTTTTCTGGACCCTTCGACGACAGCGTTGAACCACCCTTCGCCCAATCCCGACCAAGTTTCACCGGCCCCTTTCCCGTCCGAGAAGCCGGTGGGAAGCACTCCGAGTGCGCCCTACGTCTGGCGGTCAGGAAGTTCCGCCGCACTCTGAGCCCGGACAGGCTCCGCCGCCTCCAAGACCTTCCAGGACGCCCCGTCCGGCGAGGACGGGTCTTCTGTACCCGCACCGGCAACCCTCTGAGCCGTAGCCGCCCGATTAGTCACTCACAAGATCAAAGGCCATGGTCCGCGCCTGCGGATCATGGCCTTGACGTGGGTGGGCCCGGACGGTTTCGAACCGCCGACTCCTCGCTTGTAAGGAGCAGCGACCACCCGCCCGACGCCCCTGACCAGCACCCGACCACCGTCCGGGGGACGGCCTCGTCCACAGGCGCCCCAACCTAATGGCACGCAAATGGCACGCCCTCATCCCATGATCACCAAGGTTGATCGCGCTTCCAACCTGGCGAGAACCCAGACCTCGCGCCCCTCACTGGCACGCGAATGGCACGGCCCCTCGCCCCCCGCATCGACCGGAGGGCGCCGTGGCGGCTTGGTGCTCACCCCCGGACCGGCATCCCGTCGTCACAGACGCAGCGACCGGTCCGGAGTGCTCATTCGCGCGAACGGCGAGAAGCCGTGACAGGCGGATTCGCGCGAATGAGTACTCCGGCTCGCGGGGTCCAAGGGGCGGCGTAGCCCCCGGTTCGAGCTCGCTCTACCGTCCTGGCTCTGCGACCGTCACGGGCGGCGCTGCGACCCCGAGCTGACGGGTCGGCCGAGCGGCGGCCGGTGCGGCGCCGATCGCGGCCGGGCGCCCACGCCGCACGCTCCGGGCGGCGCCGCCCCTTGATCCAAAACAGCCGAATTCGGCAATGCTCTTGTAAGCGCAACACGCTTCACGCCAACGAAGATCAATTAACGTCAGCCAGATCCGGCCAACAGGTCAGATCGACTCAGACATACCCACCGTAGCGAGTAACCTATCTAACACAACGAGGATTGCTGGATCATTGACCGAGGAAGATGAGATGACCCTTAATTCCGCAGGCGAACCCGGACAGGGGCCATCCCAAGGAAAATCGTCGAGTGACCTAATATCTGCACTCGTTGCCATTATCGCGGATGCTGCCGGAGTTGTGGTTGCTTTTAAATCCGACCACGATCCTATATACATCGCCGCGGGTTTGACTCTCCTACTATGCGGCCTAGGATTATGTTTTCGTTCAGCTCTGCCCAATGACTCCCGCAAGTTGATTGCACCCGTCTTGCTCGTGATGGTCGGGGCCTTTTTACTGGGAGCATTTGCAAACAATGCAATAAAGAAGGATACAGCAGCGTCCAACTCAGCACCTTCGACCAGCCCTCACCCTACCGCATCGTCGCAAAAGAAGGTCACTGATTACGACCTCGCGGTAACCAAGCCAGAGAACGGTGACCTGGTAAGCACTTTTACCGATGTTAGAATTCATAGCCGCGCCCTGGGACCTGGCCTGCACGTTTGGGTGCTGACCAAATTCAAGGCGACCCAAAGACTATACCCACAAGGCGAATGCGACAACTTCGACGGATCGAACTTTGCGTGCAATCACGTTCAATTCAGCGATCCAGGCGACAATAAATCTGTTATGCAGGTTTCGGCCATCATCGTTGATGATCGAGGGAACTCAATTTTGCAGCGATACAAAAGCGGATTCGACAGCAAAGAGAGTCCAATATCGGCTATTCAAACATCCGCGACCATAACAGTGAAACGCAAGTGAGCTATATGAGAATGAAGTTAACTATCCATTTTGGGACTCACGGATAGAATTAAGCTAGACAGGCCACAGGAGAGTGGCGGCGAGAATGCGAGGGTTGCCACAGAGGCCAAAGTGTGATCCATGCCGTCTTGGTCGGTGACCTTGGCTCCCGCTTCGCGGGCAATGATGACGCCGGCGGTTGTGTCCCAGGGTTTGTTGGAGAGCGTAATGCTGGCGTCTAGCTTGCCTTCGGCGACCCAGGCGAGATCTAGGGCCGCCGAGCCGAGCATGCGGACTCGTTGGACGTTGGCGGCTAGGCGCTCGGTGAGGGCCAGGCGTAGGCGGTTCTTGGTCTCGGCTCCTTCGCCCACTGCGTAGTCGCCTATGGCGACGATGGCGTCTTTGAGGTCGGTGGTCATGCTGGCTTGGATGCGGCGGTCTCCGACGTAGGCGCCGGTGTGCTGGGCGGCCTGGTAGCGGGTGCCGAGGAACGGGAGGTCGATCACACCGACGATCGGGCGGCCCTTGTGGATCAGGCCGATGGAGAAGCCACACAGAGGGATGTTGCGGACGAAGTTCGCGGTCCCGTCTACGGGGTCGATGGCCCAGAGAAGATCGCTCTTGGTGTCTCCGGTGACGCCTTCCTCTTCGCCGAGTATGGCGATGTCGGGTGTGCGGTCGCGGAGGTAGGCGCGGACGGCGCGCTCCACGGCGTAGTCGACTTCGGACGCCATGTCGCGGTCGCCCTTGGCGGTGAGCAGGCCGGGGACACGGGTGCGCACTAGGTCACTGGCGATCTCCGCTGCCCTGAGGGCGACGGGGAGCAGCGATGCGGGTGCGTCGGTCATACGGGCCTGCCTCGTTCCCAGAGCGAGCGGAAGATCTCGGCAAAGGTCCCATACAGGCCGGTGCCGGTGGGGTTGCGTTCGGCGAGGAAGGTGGGCGAGTCGACTCCGCGGGCCTGGGGAGGTAGGGCTGCATCACGCATAGGCGGTCGTCGATGAGCGTGATGTTGAACCGGATGGTCTCGTCGTAGACGGCCACGGACGATGCACTTGGGCCTCGGGCGAAAGGCGCTTGCGTAGACGGGTGAGAACCTCGATGTTCAAGCGGGTCAGGGTGGTGAGGTGGTTGTCGGTGCAGCCCTCTTCCCGTTCGCGGGCGGCCTCGCCTTCGGGTCCAGGAACAGGGCTTGTAGCGTCGTGCCATTCTCGATCAGGCGGTAGAGGCGCTGGTCGGGGTACTGCTGGCACAGCGTGTTGAGCGAGAGGTCGGCGGCTCGGATGGTGGTGGCGCTGTCGAGTAGGGCGTGCGGCGGATGGGCGAACGAGAACTCGGCGCGGGTGGCGTACACGGCGGTGACGTCGGCGTAGTCGGCCGTCCCGAACCGGTCGGTGGTGGACTCCAGGTCTGCGCGCTCGTCGCTCGGGGAGTCGGCGGGCGACTCGTCGCCAGGAGGTGCGGCGAACAGCTCCTCCGCCGTCCACTCGGGGAACATCGCCTCCAGGACGCGGCAGTGATCTTCGCTGAGGAGGAGGCGGCGGATCAGGAGCCGTAGTCACCCGGTTGGTCACTCACAAGATCGAAGGCCATGGTCCGCGACTGCGGATCATGGCCTTGACTTGGGTGGGCGCGGACGGTTTCGAACCGCCGACTCCTCGCTTGTAAGGCGAGTGCTCTACCCCTGAGCTACGCGCCCGCGTGCTCGTGACCGGGAAAGCGTACCCGGTTCGCGGGGGGTATCGCGAAACGGGGCGGAGGCGGCGAACCGGGTACGCGGGAGGGGGTCAGGAGTCGCCCAGGTGGACCCAGACCCCCTTGACCTCGGTGTAGGCGTCGATGGCGTAGGGGCCCATCTCGCGGCCCCAGCCGCTGGACTTGTAGCCGCCCCAGGGGGCGGCGGCGTCGGGGATGGGGAGCATGTTGACGAAGATGGCGCCGGCGCGGATGTCGGCGGCGAGGCGGTGGGCGGTGGCGAGGTCGCGGGTCCACAGGGACGCGGCGAGGCCGAACTCGGTGTCGTTGGCGCGGGCGGCCAGTTCCTCGGGGTCGTCGTAGGGCAGGACGGGCAGGACGGGCCCGAAGATCTCCTCGCGGGCGATCGTCATGTCGTCGGTGACGGAGCCGAAGACGGTGGGGCGGTAGAAGTTGCCTTTGGAGAGGGGGCCGTCGGCGCGGGCGCCGCCGGTGACCAGTTCGGCGCCCTGCTTCTCGCCCGTGCGTACGTAGGAGTCGACCTGGTCGAGGTGCTCCTGGGAGACGAGGGGGCCGATCTGGGTCTCGGGGTCGAGGCCGGGGCCGAGGCGGAGGGAGGCGGCGGCCGCCGCCAGCTTCTCGGTGAACTCGTCGGCGCGGCGGCGGTCGACGTAGAGGCGGGTGTAGGCGGCGCAGACCTGGCCGCTGTTCAGCAGGGCGCCCTGGAGGTTGCCGGCGACGGCGAGGTCGATGTCGGCGTCACGGGCGATGACGCTGGGGGCCTTGCCGCCGAGTTCGAGGGTGACGCGCTTGAGGTTTCCGGCGGACGCCTGGACGATCTGGCGGCCGACGGCGCTGGAGCCGGTGAAGGAGACCTTGTCGACGCGGGGGTGCGCGACCAGGGCCTTCCCGGCGGCCGGGCCGCCGGTGAGCAGGTTGACCACGCCCGGGGGGAAGCCCGCCCGCTCGCACAGCTCGACCAGCCGGACGGTGGTCAGCGGGGTCTGCTCGGCCGGCTTGATGATCACGGTGTTGCCGCAGGCCAGCGCGGGGGCGAGCTTCCACGCGGCGATCATCAGGGGGAAGTTCCAGGGGGTGATCAGCGCGCAGACGCCCACAGGTTCGCGGCGGACGTAGTGCAGGGTGTCCGGGAAGGAGACCGGGGAGACCGAGCCCTCGATCTTGGTGCACCAGCCGGCGAAGTAGCGGAAGTGCTCGGCGGCGCCGGTGACGCTCACCGCGTGCGCGACGCCGAGGGGCTGGCCCTGGTCGCGGGTCTCCAGCTCGGCCAGCTCCGCCTCGTGCTCCTCGATCAGGTCGGCGACGCGCCACAGCAGCCGGGCGCGGGCGCTCGGCGCGATGGACGCCCAGGCCGGGTCCGCCAGGGCGGCGCGCGCCGCGTCCACCGCCCGGTCGACGTCGGCGGGGCCCGCCTCGGCGCAGGTCCCGAGCGCGGCGCCGGTCGAGGGGTCGGTGGTGGTGAACTCGGCGCCGTCGGCGGCGGCCGTCCATTCACCGTTGATATGGAGCTGGGTACGCGTGGTCATGGTGGGCCTCCCTTTGGGCCCAGCTTCGGGGGAGGCGGCGTAGGACGTCTTGTCTGTCGGTGTACGGCGGTTGACCGGTACCGCTCATTCAGCGGTGATCGTCACGCGGTACTCGCGGGGGCTGGCGCCGTAGGCGGCCTTGAACAGGCGGCTGAAGTGGGCGGCGTCGACGAAGCCCCAGCGGGCGGCGATGGCGCTGACCGGGCGGTTGAGCTGGAGCGGGTCGCGCAGGTCGCGGCGGCAGTGCTCCAGTCGGCGCTGCTTGATCCACATCGACACCGTCGTGCCCTCCTCGTGGAAGAGCTTGTACAGGTGCCGGGACGAGACGAAGTGCGCGGCGGCGATGCTGTCGGGGCACAGGTCGGGGTCGTCCAGGTGGCGCTCGATGTAGGCGCGGACGCGGATCAGCAGGGCGCGGCGGGCCGCGTCGGGGGTGGGGGCGGTGACGTCCAGGCGCTCGGCGAGCAGGGTGACGAGGAGGTCGACGATGTTGTCGCCGAGCCGGACGCCGCCCTGGTCGTCGAGGTCGTCCAGGTGCCGGGCGAGCTGGACGAGGAACGGCGACAGCAGCGCCCCGACGCCCTGGCGGCCGGAGATCCGGGTGGCGGTGATCCCGGCGATCGCCTCCTCGGGCAGGTGCAGGAGGCGGCGCGGGACCATCAGCACGAGCTGCCGGTAGGAGTCGTCGAAGGCCAGCGTGTAGGGCCGGGTGGTGTCGTAGATCGTGAAGTCGCCGGGGACGAGCGCGGCCTCGCGGCCGTCCTGGGTGAGCAGGCAGTAGCCGCTGAGCTGGACGCCCAGCTTGTAGTGGCCCGGGTCGGAGCGGGCGATCAGCGACCCCGTGCGGCGGACGACATGGGGCGTCGCGGCGACCTCGGCCACCTTCAGCGCGCCCAGCTCGCAGCCGCGCATCCGGCCCTCGAACCGGTCGGGACGGGACGTTTCAGTGCGCAGCGGGACGAACATGTCCGAGACGGAGCTGCGCCAGAACTCGAACCGTTCGCGCGCGGGCCTGTCCGCGGTGGCGATGAGCGTCGACATGCGTGTTTCCCCAGGTGAGATGCCCGGCCTCCCGGTCACATAGTGCCCTGCGGAGGCCGGTCGCACCAGGGGGGCGTTTCACTCCATGGACGCGCGGACGAGCAGCGTGTCGGTGAACTGCTCAAATCGGACGACCTTCCCGTCCCGAACACGCCAGACATGGACGAACCGGACACGCATCGACTTGCCGGTCGCGGCGAAGGTCCCGGCGTAGTGGCCGAGCGCCACGACCCGCCCCTCGTCGCCGTCGATGATCTCCTCGGCGGTGGCGGTGAAGTCCTTCCACTCGCCGCCGAGGCGGCCGAAGACGCCCTCGCGGATCGCGGGGACGCCGACATAGGTGCCCGCGTAGGGGAACCCGGCCATCTCCGTCCACTCGACGTCGTCGGCGAACGCCTCGACCATGCCGTCCAGGTCGCCCCGGTCGGAGGCCGCGTAGTGGGCCTTGATGATGTCGGACGCCTCGCTCATGGTCTCCCTCTCGTGTCGGTGGTCTGCTCCCGGTCGAGCACATCAAAGGACGCACGCGCTTCCTTGGCTGTGTCGGAACAGTGCTTGTCTGTGGCGGCACGACCGGCGCCGGACCCGTCGTACCCGGATGGACCCGTGCCTACGCTGACCGCCCAGCAACGCGGACCCGGAGGGAGGCTGCCCGATGAGCGACGATCAGGCGGATGTGATCGTGGTCGGTGCCGGCTCGGCCGGCTCGGTCGTGGCGCGGCGGCTGGCGGACGCCGGGCTCCGCGTCCTGGTCGTCGAGGCGGGCCCACATCGGGAGGCGCCGGAGGTGGACGACCCGGCCCGCATGCACGAGCTGTGGAACTCGCCGCTGGACTGGGGGTTCCGGACCGTCCCGCAGGAGCACGCGCACGGCCGGAGCCTGCACCTGCCGCGCGGCCACGTCGTCGGCGGGTCGCACGCGCTCAACGCGATGATCTGGGTGCGCGGCAACCCCGCCGACTACGACCGGTGGGCGGCGCTCGGCAACCCCGGCTGGTCGTGGGAGGACGTGCGCCCGGTCTTCGAGCGGATCGACGGCCTCGGCACCGGCGGGCCGGGCGTCCTCGACGTCCTGACCGGCTACCGGCCCGACCCCGTCCAGTGCTCGATCGTGGAGGCCGCGCAGGAGGCCGGGCTGCCGTTCAACCCCGACTACAACCAGGGGGCGTCGCAGGACGGCGTGTCCTTCATGCAGTTCACGATCCGCGGCCACACGCGGCTCACGACGGCCCGCGCGTACCTGGAGCCGGTCCTCGGGAAGGGCGTCACGCTCGTCCCGGACGCGCGGGCCCGGCGGCTGCTGCTGGAGGGCCGCCGCTGCGTGGGCGTCGAGTGGACGCGCGGCGGGCGGCTGGAGCGGGCCCGCGCCGACCAGGTCGTGCTGTGCGGCGGCGCGATCGGGTCGCCGGTGCTGCTGCTGCGCTCGGGGATCGGGGACGCGGACGCGCTCGGCGGCGCGGCCGTCCACCTGCCGGGGGTGGGCCGCAACCTCCAGGACCACTGGCTGGTGCCGGTGATCGCCTCGACGGACCGTGCGCCGACGCTCTCGCGGGGACTCCCCCACACCCAGAGCCACCTGTTCTGGCGGAGCGGGCCGGGGCTGGAGGTGCCCGACCTGCAACCGCTGCACTTCGGCGTCCCCCTCTACGAGCCGTGGATGCACGGCCCGCCGGACGGGCTCTCGCTGATGGCGGGTCTCGTCCGCCCGGAGTCCAAGGGCGAGATCCGGCTGTCCGACGGCGCGGAGCCGCTGATCGACCCGCGCGTGCTGTCGGCGGACGCCGACCTGGACGCGCTGTGCGCCGCCGTCCGGCTCTGCCAGGAGATCATCGCGGCCCCCGCGCTGCGCGAGGGCTGGGGCACCCGCGAGCTGTACCCCGGGCCCCTCGCGGTGGACGAGGCGGGCCTGCGCGACTACGTCCGCGAGTCCGTGGTCACCTACCACCACCAGGCCGGGACCTGCAAGATGGGCGTGGACGACGAGGCTGTCGTCGATCCCGAGCTGCGCGTCCACGGGGTGGAGGGCCTCCGGGTGGCGGACGCGTCGATCATGCCGGACGTGACGACCGGCAACACCAACGCCCCCGCCATCATGATCGGGGAAAGGGCCGCCGACCTGATCTTGGGAGGGGTCAGGACGCCGGGGTGATCCTGGCGAGCGCGGCGGCGAGCCGGTCGGGCGCCCGCCGCCCGCACGGGTCGCCCATCCCGGCCAGGACGGTCACCGCGATCCGCCCGAGCGCCGGGCGCGCCAGCCCGTGCCTGGCCGCCAGCCGCATGACCCACGGATGCTCGATGGCCTGGGCGCACGCGCGGCCGAGCGTGAACGCGCCGCCGTGCGCCGACTTCAGCGCGGCCGGGTACCGGTGCAGCGCCCGCTCGCGCTGCGCGGCCGTCGGGCGGGCCAGCGCGGTCCCGATCGTCTCGGCGGCGAGCCGGGCGGCCTCCAGCGCGTAGGCGATGCCCTCGCCGCTGAACGGGTTGACCATGCCGCCCGAGTCGCCCACGAGCAGGAGCCCCGCGGCGTAGTGCGGCTGGCGGCTGAAGCCCATCGGCAGGGCCGCGCCCCGGACGGGCGTCAGCGCGTGCTCCTCGGTGAGCGCCCGGTCGGCCGGCAGCGACGCCAGCCAGCGGTCGAGGACCCGGCGGCAGTCGGCGCGGGTGTCGCGCAGCAGCGCGATCCCGGCGTTGCACGTCCCGTCGCCCATCCCGAAGATCCACCCGTATCCGGCGGGCGTGACGCCGAGCCGGATCTCCAGGTGGGCGTCGTCATGGCGGGGGCTGCGGTAGTAGCGGCGCGCGGCGGTGCCGATCGGGCGGTCCGGGCGGGGCCGCAGGCCGGTGGCGACCGACAGGCGCGAGGACGCCCCGTCCGCCGCGACGACCAGCCGCGCGTGGTGCTCCCGGCCTCCGGCGACCACGCCCGCGACCTGCCCGGTGCGGTTGCGGAGGGGCGCGGTGACCTTGGTGCCCTCCCGCAGCGTGGCGCCCGCCTTCACGGCCTGCTGGACGAGCAGCTCGTCGAGGTCCCGGCGCGTCCGGGTGAGGCCGAAGGCGGGCAGCGACCCGCCCGGCCAGCCGATCTCCAGGCGGTGGCGCCCGCCGACGAGCCGCAGCCCCGCGGTGCGGAACCAGCCCGGGCCCTCGACGTCGACGCCCAGCGCCACCAGCTCCCGGACGGCGCGGGGCGTGAGCCCGTCCCCGCAGACCTTCTCGCGGGGGAACGTGGTCTTCTCCAGGATGAGCACGTCCAACCCGGCGCGTGCGAGGTGACAAGCCGCGGCGGAGCCCGCGGGCCCCGCGCCAACCACGATGACGTCGGGCATGGACCCATGTTGCCCAAGCGAACGCCCCCAAACCACACCCTGGTTTTCGGTCCGTCCGCTCAGCGCCCCGACGCGCGGCGAAGGTGCAGGTTGAACCACTCGGCGGCCTGGGTGGTGACCTCCTCAAGGGCGCCCGGCTCCTCGAACAGGTGGGTGGCGCCGGAGACGACGTGCAGTTCCGCGCGGCCGTCCAGCCGCTCCTGGGCGCGCCTGTTCAGCTCCAGCACCTCGGGGTCGCGGCCGCCCACGATGAGCAGCACCGGCGCCCGCACCCGCGGCAGCGACGGGCCCGCGAGGTCGGGCCGCCCGCCCCGCGAGACGACCGCCGCGACGTTCGGGCGGGCCGCCGTCGCCGCCAGCGCGGCGGCCGCGCCGGTGCTGGCGCCGAACAGGCCGAGCGGGACGCCGGCGGTGCGCGGCGCCGCCTCCAGGCCCTCCGCCAGCCGGTCGATCGTGCCGATCAGCCGCATCGTCAGCATCTCGATGTCGAAGCGCAGGGCGGCCGTCGCCGCGTCGTGCCGCTCCTCCTGCTCGGTGAGCAGGTCCAGCAGGAGCGTCCCGATGCCCGCCGCGTTCAGGCCGTGCGCGACGGCCCGGTTGCGGGGGCTGTGCCGGGAGCTGCCGCTGCCGTGCGCGAACAGCACCATGCCGGTCGGCTCGTCCGGGATGACGAGGTCGCCGGCCAGCGCGGCGTCGGCCAGCCCGATCGTGATCATCGAGACTCCCCCCTCGGGGGCTCGCCTACCCCGCCGACCGGCGGATATGTCAGGCGGGCGGCTCCGGGCCGTCCTGCTCGGCGAGGAACCGCTCGAACTGGGCGCCGAGCTCCTCGGCGGTCGGCATGTCCTGCGACTCGGCGAGCAGGTTGTCGCGCTCGGCGGCGCCCGCGAACGCGTCGTACTGCTGCTCCAGCGCCCGGACGACCTTCTCGACCTCGTCGTTGCCGTCCACCTGCTCGGCGATGTCGGCGTCGGTGCGGGCGGCGGCCTCGCGCAGCCGCTCGGACGGCAGCGACAGGCCGGTCGCCGCCGCGATCGCCTCCACCGCCGCGACGGCGGCGGCCGGATACGCCGACTGCGCCAGGTAGTGCGGCACGTGGACGGCCAGGCCGACCGCGTCGTGCCCGGCCTCGCCGAGCCGCAGCTCCAGCAGCCCGGCCGCGCTGCCCGGCACCTGCACCTTGTCGAACCAGGAGTTCCGCGTGACCAGCTCGGGCCGCGTCGCGTGCGAGGTCATCCCCACCGGACGGGTGTGCGGCACGCCCATCGGGATGCCGTGCACCCCGACGACCAGCCCCACCCCGAGGCGCTTCACCAGGTGCAGGACGGACGCGGTGAACCCCTCCCACAGCCGGTCGGGCTCGGGGCCCGACAGGAGCAGGAACGGCGTGCCCGCATCGTCCTCGACGAGCCGGACGACCAGCTCCGGCGCGTCGTAGGCGGCCCAGTGGTCGCGGTCGAAGGTCATGCTCGGGCGGCGGGCCCGGTAGTCGATCAGCGAGTCGACGTCGAACCGTGCGACGATGCGGTGCTCCAGCGCCTCCAGCAGGTGCTCGCGGACGAGCTGCCCCGTGGATCCCGCGTCGACGAAGCCGTCGAGGCTGTGCAGCAGCACCGGCCCGGCCAGTTCCGGGACGTCGGTGTCCAGCTCGTACAGGTCCTCAGGGTTAAGCAACTTCTCCCCCACATCGTCATGTCGATGGTGCCAACACTAGGACATGGGACGGCGCTTCCCCGGCCCGTATGTGATCACCGTCGCACCCGGGAAGCGCAGCTCCGGAGAAGCCTTTCCGGCGCCGGACGGCCGCCCGCTACCCGCTCCAGAGCGGGACCGACAGCAGGATCAGGCCGGTGCCGAGCAGCGCCAGCGCCGCGAACCGCCCGGCCTCGTCGGGGACCGTCTCGGTGCCGCCTGGGAGTACATCGTCCGGACCGGCGCCGTCAAGCGCCGCCTCGGCGCTCGCGGCGGTGTCCAGGGCGCCCCCGGGGGCGGGGCGCGCGGCCGGGCGGGGGCGGTGGGCCAGGGCGTGGACGAGCCGTCCGAACAGCAGCAACGCGGCGACGTCCATCGCCACGGCGAGCCCTCGCACGGCACCGTCCCCCCTCGACATGGCCACATTAGGACAGCTCCCGGCGCCGATCCGGGACGTGACCTCGTCACGCGTGGCGCCGGGGCGATCGCGGAACGTGACAGCTGGTCGACATGGCCCATCGACGCGGCGCGGCGCGGGGCGGCCCCGCCGTCCCATGGGTCAGGATCGGGTTTCGGTTACACGAGAGGGGTTCGCATGACCGGCGACCACCCGCACGACCGCCCGCACGAGGGCAAGCGCGACCGGGAGTACGACATCGTCCTGTTCGGCGCGACCGGCTTCACCGGCGCGCTGACCGCCGAGTACCTGGCGGAGCACGCCGACCCCGGGACGCGGTGGGCGCTGGCCGGGCGGAACCGGGCCAGGCTGGAGGCGGTCCGCGACCGGCTGGCCGCGCTGAACCCCGCCTGCGCCGAGCTGCCCCTCCTGCGCGCCGACACCGCCGAGGTCGGCTCGGTCGCGGAGCTGGCGCGGGCGGCGCGGGTCGTCGTCACGACGGTCGGCCCCTACGGCGAGCACGGCGAGCCGCTGGTAGCGGCCTGCGCCCGCGCCGGGACGGACTACGTCGACCTCGCCGGGGAGCCCGCCTTCGTCGACCGCATGTACCTCGCCTACCACGAGGAGGCCGTCCGGAGCGGGGCGCGCCTCGTCCACGCGTGCGGGTTCGACTCGATCCCGGCCGACCTCGGCGCCTACTTCACCGTCAAGCAGCTGCCCGAGGATGTGCCGCTGCGCGTGGAGGCGTTCGTGCGGGCGCGGTTCGACCCGTCCGGGGGCACGGTGCAGTCGATCATCGGGATCGCCGCCGACGTGCCCGGCATGCTGCGTGCCGAACGCGACCGCGGGAAGGCCGAGGCGCGGGCCGAGGCGCGCCGGGAGAGCGCACGGCGGGTCCGCCTCGCGCGCGGCCCGCTGCCGAGGACCCGCGTCACCGGCGGCTGGACGCTGCCGGCGCCGACCATCGACCCGCGGATCGTGGCGCGCTCGGCCAGGACGCTCGACCGGTACGGCCCGGACTTCACCTACGGGCACCACGTCGCCGTCAGGCACCTGGCGGAGGCGGCGGGCATGGCCGCGGGCGCGGGGGCGGTGCTCGCCCTCGCCCAGATCCCGCCGGCGCGGTCGCTGCTGCGGCGCTTCCGCGCGGCCGGCGAGGGGCCGTCGGCGGAGCGCCGCGCCCGCAACTGGTTCCGCGTGACGTTCGTGGGCGAGGGCGGCGGCAGGCGCGTCGTCACCGAGGTCGCGGGCGGCGACCCCGGCTACACCGAGTCCGCCCGCATGCTCGGCGAGTCCGCGCTCTGCCTCGCCCACGACGACCTGCCGGAGACCTCCGGTCAGGTGACCACGGCGGCCGCCATGGGCGACGCGCTGCTCGACCGGCTGACCCGGGCGGGCATCACGTTCCGCGTGTTGGACGCGGGCTGAGCGTGCACTCGTTGCGCAGCACGCCGAGGCCCTCGATCTCGGTCTCCAGCACGTCGCCGGGTTCGAGCCGGATCGGCGGGGTGCGGCTGTCGCCGATGCCCGCCGGCGTCCCGGTGAGGATCACGTCGCCGGGTTCGAGCGTCATGATGCCGCTGATGTAGGAGACGATCTCGTCCGGCGGGAACAGCATGTCGCCGGTCCAGCCGCCCTGCATCTGCTCGCCGCGCAGCTTGCACGACACCACCAGGTCGGCGACGTCGTGCAGCTCGTCGGCGGTGACCAGGGTCGGGCCGAGCGGCGTCGTCGCGTCGAACGTCTTGCCCTGGAGCCACTGGGTGGTCCGGCGCTGGAAGTCGCGGGCGCTGACGTCGTTGGCGACGGTGTACCCGGCGATGGCCGCGCGGGCCTCGGCGTGGTCGGCGTGCGCGACGCTCCGCCCGATGACGATGGCGAGCTCGGCCTCCCAGTCCATCGCGCCGGACGCGGCGGGCAGCACGATCGGGTCGCGGGCGCCGATCAGCGAGTTCGCGAACTTGGCGAACAGCGTCGGGTGCTCGGGGGTGTCCAGGCCGGTCTCGGCGATGTGCCGCTTGTAGTTGAGCCCCACGCAGATGATCTTGCTGGGCCGGGTGACCAGCGGCGCGAGGTCCAGCTCGTCGAAGGGGACGAGCGGTCCGGTCGCGGCGGCGCGGGCGCGCCAGTCCAGGCCGGTGGCCAGCAGCGCGCCCACGTCCGGCGCGTCCAGCGGCGTGACCTGCGTGCCGTCGAGGCGCCCCGCGCGGGTGCCGCCCTCGGTGCGGAAGGTGAGGAGTCGCATGGTTGTTCTTTCGTTCGATCCCGCCGGCTCAGCGGCAGGGGGTGTACGGCTGGTCGGTGAGGAGGTAGTCCTCGCCCTTCTTGATGAAGCCGAAGCGCAGCGACACGGCCTCCCGGCAGAAGGCGAGCGGGTCCGCCCCGCGTGAGGGCTTGTACTCGACGCCGAAGACCGGCTTGCCCGCCGCGATGAACGGCTTCAACCGGTCGCACTCGCGGAACTCCCAGCACTCCTCGTTGATCATGAAGTCGAACGAGGATACGAGCTGGGGGATCTGGCCGAGGTCGTTCTTCAGCCCCGCCGCGAGGCCGTTGCGGTGCGCGATGTCAGCGAGCGCGCGGTTGAACACGAGCTGGCTGTCGGCACTGACCTGCCACCCGGTGACCCCCGCCCCGTCCTCGTGGGCGTTGACGACGTCGAACTCGACGGCGTCGAACCCCGCCTGAACGCATTTGCGGACCCGTGCCTCCTGCATCCCGAGCACGAAGTCGCGCTGCCCCTTGTCGTTGTTGATGTTGGCGTAGCTCTCCTCCGGGAACCCCGGGTAGGGCTTGCCGATCAGCGATCTCCCGTGGGCCTCGTGCCACTCGGCGTACTGCCGGTAGTCGGGGCGGCCCTTCTCCACCGAACCCGAGTCGATGTAGCAGATGGCCTTGGCGCCGCGGGCGTGGATCGCCTTGACGGCGGCCGTGTTCAGCGTCGTGTTGTTCCCGACGACCGAGGCGTCGGCGTACAGGTCGATGTCGAACACCTCGGGGCGCACGCACGCGCCCCCGCCGCCCTTCCCGTCCTCCCCGCCGCCGTTCTCGCCCCCGCCCCCACCGCCACCGACATAGGGCCGCTCGCAGATATCGACGTTGATACCCCCCGTCCCCGGGAACTTGCGATCACCCGAAAGCTGGTACTGCCACCGGCTGCCGACGACCGGCCTCCACGGAGCGTCCTCTTCCTCCTTCTTGGACGACCCCGCCGAACACCCCGCCCCCGCCAGCGCAAGCAGCAGCCCGAGAACCACCACGACCTTCGCCACTTGCTTCTCTTTCCGTATCACGGAATAGGCTTCCATGAAAGGCAACCAGCATGACTCGCCCCCTGTCAACCATCCGGCACACCCCGGACATGCGCCGGGGCACTCCGGTGGCGCCCCACGAGACCCGCCCGGCACCCTCGGGCGCGGCCGCACGGGGCGCCACCGGGCTCACCCCGCCGGACTCACTCGGCCGGGCCGGTGGGTTCGTCCAGCTCGTCGGCGAGGATCGTGCGCACGCGCAGCGCCACCTCGGTCACCCGCGCCTTCGGGAAGCGGTCCTTCGGCGCGGTGACGCTGATCCCGGCGGACGGCGTGGAGCGCCCGAGGAAGACCGGCACCGCCGCGCAGCGCACGCCCTCCTCGTTCTCCTCCATGTCGAGCGCGTACCCGCGCTCCCTGATCTCGGCCATCTCCTCGGCGAGCCGGGCCGGCGAGGTGATCGAGTGCCGGGTGACCGGGCGCAGCTCGTGCGCGGCGGCCCACAGCTTGATCGCCTCGTCGGTCGGGTACGTCCAGGCCAGCAGGGCCTTGCCGACGCCGGTGCAGTGCGCCGGGTTCCGGCCGCCGATCACCGAGGTCATCGTGATCGGGTGGATGGCCTCGACCTTGTCCACGTAGACGATCTCGCCGCCGTCCAGCACGGCCATGTGGGTGGTCTCGTTCAGCTCCTCGCGCAGCCGCAGCAGCACCGGATGGACGAGCGCGCGCAGGTCGATCCGGTCGTAGTAGCGGAACGCCGCCGCGAGCAGCTCGGTGCCGAGGAAGTAGGGACCGTTCGGCTCCGGCTGCGCGGCGAAGCCGCGGTGCCGCAGCGCGCCGAGCAGACGGTGCAGGGAGCTGCGCGGGATGCCGGAGCGGACCGCGAGGTCCTCCAGCGTGACGCCGCGCCCGCTCTCGGAGAGCAGCTGGATGATGCGCAGCGCCCTGTCCACGCTGCCCACCGGTGACTCGTTCTTCGCCATGCGACCCTCTCCCCTAGGTTTCCGCTATACGGAATGCTAGCCCACGATACGGATGGCTGCTACATTCACGGCTGTGATGAAGGCACTCGTTTTCACCGCGCCGAGCGTGGTGGAACTGCATGACATCGACGAACCGTCCGTGAAATCCGATGAGATCCTCGTCGAGGTGGCCGCCGCCGGCATCTGCGGCAGTGAGCTGCACGGCGTGCGCACCCCCGGCTTCCGAACCCCACCGCTCGTGATGGGCCACGAGTTCGCCGGGACGACCCCCGACGGCCGGCGCGTCGTGGTGAACCCCATTCTCTCCTGCGGAGACTGCGATCTGTGTACGCGGGGACGCGGCAACCTGTGCCGCCGCCGCGCGCTGATCGGCGTGCACCGCCCGGGTGGGTTCGCCGAGCGGGTCGCGGTGCCGGCCTCCTCGGTCCACGCGCTCCCGGACGGATTCTCCTGGACGGCCGCCGGCCTGGTCGAGCCGATCGCCTACGCGGTCCACTCGTGGAACGTGGCAGCGGTCCCGGAGGGCGCGCGCGTCGGTGTCATCGGCTGCGGGACGATCGGCCTGCTGTGCGTGCAGCTCGCGCGGCTGCGCGGCGCCGCGTCCGTGGTCGCCGCCGACCTGTCCGAGCGGCGCGCGGCGATCGCCGGACGGCTCGGCGCCGACGCCACCGGCCCGTCCCTGCGCGGCGAGTTCGACGTGGTCTTCGACGCGGTCGGGCTGCCGACCACCCGCGCCGACGCGCTGAACCGGCTGGCGCCCGGCGGGGTCGCGGTGGCGCTCGGGCTGGCGAGCGCCGATCCCGGGTTCGACGCGAACGACCTCGTCCGCACCGAGAAGCGGCTGCTCGGCTCGTTCGGCTACACCCCCGGCGAGTTCGGCGCGGCCGTGGACCTCGCCGCACAATGGGACCTGAGCTGGGTGAACACCTTCCCGCTGAGCGACGGCGCCCGGGTCTTCACCGACCTGATGAACGGCGGCACGGAGCCGGTCAAGGCCCTCCTCGCGCCATGACCAGTCAGTAGCAGAAGAGGAGTCGTCGATGGGGATCAGTGAGGGCTTCCGGGAGCTGGCCGTCCCGCCCGGGATGGTCGGCGTCTGCGCGCTCGGGCAGGCCGGGTTCCTGCTGAAGGGCGCGAACGGCACGGTCGTCGCCGTCGACCCCTACCTGTCGGACCGGCTGGCCGCCGACTCGGAGTTCGGCCCGCCCGGACGCTGGGCCCGCCGGTTCCCGCCGCCGTTCGGCCCCGCCGAGCTGGACGCCGACGTCGTGCTCGTCACCCACGAGCACGCCGACCACTTCGACCCGCACACGCTCGGCCCCGCGCTCGCGCGCCGCCCGTTCACGGTGGTGGCGCCGCCCGTCCTGCGGCCGGACGCGGAGGCGCTCGGCGCGCGGTTCGTCCCGGCGCTGGCGGGCGAGCCGCTGGAGGTCGCTGGCGTCCGCGTCCATCCCGTCCCGGCGGCGCACTCCCCCGAGTACACCGGGCCGCTCTGCTACGACGTGATGGTGCAGGACGGCGCGCACCGCTTCCTCGGCTACGTCGTCGAACTCGACCCGGGCGTGACCGTCTACCACGCGGGCGACACCGTCCTGCACCCCGAGATCGACCGGGCGCTCGCGGGCCTGCGGCCCCGGGTCGCGCTGCTTCCGGTCAACGGCCGCGACCGGATCCGCGAGGAGCTGGGGATCGTCGGCAACCTGACCGTCCGGGAGGCCGCGCACCTGGCCGCCGGCGCCGACGCGCGCTGGCTGCTGCCGAGCCACCACGACCTGTTCGCGGTCAACGCCGAGTCGGTGACGACGTTCGTCGACGTCCTGGACCGGGGGTTCCCCGACCAGGAGTACCTCGTGCCGAAGGTCGGCCGCCCGGTCGTGCTCGGCATATGAACAGGCATCCGGGGTCGGAGCGGGGAGGGGCATGACGATGCGCGGGCTGTCCGGAAAGAACGTCCTGATCTCGGGGGGCACCAGCGGGATCGGGGAGGCCGCCGCGCGGCGGTTCCTGGAGGAGGGCGCGCGGGTGTTCGTCTGCGGCCTCGACCGGGTGGAGGACGTCGTCGCCGCCCTGTCCCCGCTCGGCAAGATCAGCGGGACGACCTGCGACGTCAGCCACGAGGACGACGTCGAGCGGCTGGTCGCCGAGGCGACCGCCGCGCTCGGCGGCGTCGACGTGCTGATCAACAACGCCGGGACGGGCTGGCGCGAGCCGTTCCTGGAGATCACCCCCGAGCACTGGGACACGATCATGGCCGTCAACCTGCGCGGCATGTTCCTGGTCGGGCAGGCGGTGAGCCGGCTCATGGTGCGCGCGGGGACGCGCGGCTCGATCGTCAACATGTCCTCCACCAACGGCCTCGGGGGCGAGGAGGACTACGCGCACTACAACGCGTCCAAGGGCGGGGTGCTGCTGCTGACCAAGACCATGGCGGTGGAGCTCGGGCGGCACGGCATCCGCGTCAACGCCGTCTGCCCCGGCTACATCAGCACCCCGCTCAACGCCGGGATCGAGGCCGACCTCGGCCCGGACTTCGTCGCCGCCTACCAGCGCGACCACATTCCCCTCGGACGCGCCGGGCAGGCCGCCGAGGTCGCCGCCGCCTACGCCTTCCTCGCCTCCGACGACGCCTCGTTCGTGCACGGAGCCGAACTGGTCATCGACGGCGGCCAACTCGCGATCATGTAAGGGACACCGGTAAGGGACACCATGGCACGCATCGTCTTCATCGGCGCGGGAAGCGTCGAGTTCACCAAGAACGTCCTGTCGGACATCCTCACGCTGCCCGGGCTCGGCGCGTCCACGCTCGTCCTGCACGACATCGACGCCGAGCGGCTCGGCACGGCCGAGACGATGGCGAACTGGATGGTGGCCCACCTCGGGCTGCCCGCCAAGGTCGAGGCGCACACCGACCGGCGCGCGGCCGTGGACGGCGCCGACTACGTGATCAACGAGATCGCGGTCGGCGGGTTCGAGGCGACCAAGATCGACTTCGAGGTGCCGGCCCGGCACGGCGTCCGGCAGACGATCGCCGACACGCTCGGGATCGGCGGGATCTTCCGCGCGCTGCGCACGATCCCGGTGATGGTCGCGCTGGGTGACGACCTCGCCGAGCTGGCGCCGGACGCGCTGCTGCTCAACTACACCAACCCGATGACGATGATCCCGCGGTCGGTCTGGGACGGGACGCCGTTCAAGAACGTGGTGGGCATCTGCCACTCCGTCCGCGACACGCAGGAGCGGCTCGCGAACCTCGTCGGCGTCCCGGTCGACGAGGTCGGGTTCGTCACCGCCGGCGTCAACCACCAGGCGTTCGTGCTGAAGTTCGAGCACGAGGGCCGGGACCTGTACCCGCGGCTCGCCGAGGTCGTCGAGGCCGACCCGAAGCTGCGGGCGACGGTCCGCGCGGAGGTGTTCACGCGCTTCGGGCACTTCCCGACCGAGTCCTCGGTGCACGGCTCGGAGTACCTGCCCTGGTTCCTGCGCCACGACGACCAGGTCGAGCACTTCGGCGTGCAGATCGGCGCCTACCTGGAGTGGTCGCGGGAGAACCTCGACTCCTACGCCGAGACGCGCCGCCGCCTCGCCGCGGGCGAGGGCGTGGAGGTCGAGCCGATGTCGGAGCTGGCCTCGGAGATCATCCACTCGATCGAGACCGGCACCCGGCGGATCGTGCACGGCAACGTCCGCAACGACGGCCTGATCTCCAATCTCCCGCCGGACGCCTGCGTGGAGGTGCCCTGCGTCGTGGACCGCTCGGGTGTGAACCCGACCCGGATCGGCGCGATGCCGCCGCAGCTCGCCGCCCTCAACCGCACGTTCCTGAACGTCGGGGACCTGACCGTCCGGGCCGCGCTGGAGGGGCGGCGCGACCACGTCCACCAGGCGGCGGCGCTCGACCCGAACACCGCCGCGACCCTGACCCTCCCCCAGATCCACGACCTGGTGGAGGACATGATCGACGCCCACGGCGACTCCCTCCCCGAGGGCATCCGCCGCTGACCGACGGAGTTTCGCAAGGCCCGTGGCGGGCCGCCGCCATGGACGCCGTTCATGGCGGCGGCCCGCCGCCCTTTTCGCATCGAGCTTGTCGCACGGAGTTTGTTGCACGGAGCCCTTTGCACGGAGCCCTTTCACGGAGGTGGAGCATGGAGCTGAGCGAGTACCGGCCCCGGACGCGGTTGCGGGTCGAGGAGTCGCACGTCCCCCGGGCGGCGGTGCCGGCGATCGACGCGCACAACCATCTCGGCCGGTGGCTGACCGGCGACTGGACGATCCCGGACGTGAAGTCCCTGCTCGCGCTGATGGACGCGTGCGGCGTCGAGGCGATCGTCAACCTCGACGGCCGCTGGGACGCCGAACTGGAGGCCAACCTCGACCGCTACGACCGCGCGTACCCGGACCGCTTCCTGACGTTCTGCCACGTCGACTGGACGCGGCTCGGGCGTCCGGGCGCCCTGGCGGAGAGCCTGCGCAAGTCGGTGGCGGCGGGCGCGCGCGGGCTGAAGGTCTGGAAGGACCTCGGCCTGCACATCCGGGACGACTCGGGCCGGCTCGTCCTGCCCGACGACCCGCGGCTCGGGGAGCTGTGGGACGCCGCCGCCGACCTCGGCGTGCCCGTCTGGATCCACACCGCCGACCCGATCGCGTTCTTCGACCCGATCGACGAGCGCAACGAGCGGTACGAGCAGCTGCTCGCCCACCCCGACTGGTCGTTCGCCGACGAGGAGCGCTTCCCCCGCTTCGACTGGCTCATGGACTCGCTGGAGGCGCTGGTCGCCGCGCACCCGCGGACGACCTTCGTCGCCGTCCACGCGGGCTGCCAGGCCGAGGACCTCGGACGCGTCGGCCGCATGCTCGCCGCCTACCCCAACCTGAACATCGACATCGCCGCCCGCATCGCCGAACTCGGGCGGCAGCCGCGGGCGACCCGCGACCTCATCCTGCGCTTCCCCGACCGGGTGCTGTTCGGCACCGACGAGTTCCCGCCGTCCGCCGACCTCTACGCGACCCACTTCCGGTTCCTGGAGACGCTGGACGAGCACTTCCCGCACTCCGACGACGACCCGCCGCTGATGGGCCGCTGGCGCATCAGCGGCCTCGGCCTGCCCGAGGACGTTCTGGCGCGCGTCTACGCGTCCAACGCCGCCCGCGTCCTGGGCCTCTGAGAAGGGCCCTGGGCGCCCGCCTGACGGAGGAGCGGGCGCCCGGGGCCTTTCGCCTCGCCTTCGGCTCGCTTTCGGCTCGCCGTGTACGGCCTACCCCTTGACCGCGCCCGCCAGCGCCTGCACGAAGCGGCGCTGCCCGATGATGAACACGGCCAGCACGGGGACGGTGGTGAGCACCGTCCCGGCCATGATCTTCGGCCAGTCCGCGCGGTGCTGCCCCTGGAAGGTGGCGAGGCCCGCCTGCACCGTGTACTTGTCCTCGGAGGAGATCGCCACCAGCGGCCAGAACAGATCGTTCCAGGCGTAGATGAACGTGATCACCGCGAGCGCCGCGAGGGCCGGCCGCGCGACCGGCAGCACGACCCGGAAGAACACCCCGAACCGGGAGCAGCCGTCGATCCGGGCCGCCTCCTCCAGCTCGCGCGGGAAGTTCTGGAAGAACGAGGTCATCAGGTACACCCCGAGCGCCGACGCGAGCTGCGGCACGATCAGCGCGGCGAGCGTGTTGATCAGGTGCAGCCGGTGGAAGATCAGGAAGGTCGGGATCACGGTGAGCTGGAACGGGATCAGCGTCGTCGCGATGACCAGGACCAGCGCGACCCTGCGTCCGGAGAAGCGCAGCCGGGCGAACGCGTAGCCCGCCATGCTGCACAGCACGACCTGCGAGAGCACGATCGCGGCCGAGACGAGCACGCTGTTGAGGAACCAGCGCGGGAACTGCGAGTCCGACAGCAGCTCCTGGTAACCCGACAGGTCAACGCCCGGCGGGTACAGCGGCGGCGGGTACCGGTTGATCTGCGCCCGGGTCATGACGGACGCGCCCAGCATGTAGACGAACGGCAGCACCATCAGGATCGACAGCGGCGCCAGCACGAGGTGCCGCGCGTCGGGCATCTTCCAGCGCCGCGCCCCCGGCTTGCCGGTCGGGGCGGTGCCCGCGGGCGTCGCGGTCATCGGCGCCCCCTCATCTCGTTCACAGCAGGAACCCCTTCCGACGTCCGAACAGCAGGCCGATGACGATGGCGACCAGGCTGCCCGCGAACAGCGCGTAGGCGACCGCCGCGCCGTAGCCCGCGGTGAAGTACTCGAAGGCGAGCTGCCAGACGTAGTAGACGATCGTGATCGTGGAGTTGACCGGCCCGCCCTTGGTCGAGGTCAGCAGCAGGTCGAAGAACTGGAGGCAGTCGATCAGCCCCCAGACGGCGAGGAACAGCGAGATCGGCCGGACGGAGGGGATGATGATGTGCCGGAACGTCCGCCAGCGTCCGGCGCCGTCGATCGCGGCGGCCTCCAGCACCTCCGGCGAGATGTCCTGGAGCGCCGCCAGGTAGATCACGACGTTGAACCCGAACTGCGTCCAGACGAAGATCCCGGTGATCACGAACATCGCCTGGGACGGGTCGTCCAGGAACCCCTGCGCGGGCAGCCCCGCCCTCGTGATCAGGCCGTTGACCGCGCCGAAGTCCTTGTCGAACACGAAGGCCATCAGCAGGCCCTCGGCGGCGGCCGAGGCGACGAACGGGACGAGGAAGCACGCCCGGTAGAACGCGATGCCCCGGATCGGCTTGTTCAGCAGCAGCGCGACGACGAGCCCGAGCAGCAGCGACGCCGGGATGTACAGGGCGGTGAGCTCCAGCGTGTTGCGGATCGACTTCCAGAAGACCGGGTCGTCGGCGAGCGTCCGGTAGTTGTCGAGCCCGACGCCCTGCCCCTCGGTGACGAGGTCGGAGTCGGTCATCGACAGCCGCAGCGCCCAGCCCATCGGCAGCAGCGAGAACCCGAGGACGAGCAGCGTGGACGGCCCGGCGAACGACCAGCCCGTGGCCTGGTCGGCCAGGCCGCGCCGGCCGCCCCGGCCGCGCCGCCGCGGCGCCCGGCCCGGCGGGTCGCGCCGCTCGGTCTTCTTCGCGACGACGGCCGCGCTCACTGGCCGGGCACCTTCAGCAGCGCGTCGGACTTGTTCGCGGCGTCGTTCAGCGCGCTCTGCGGGTCGGATTTCCCGAGCAGCGCGGCGGCGATCGCCTGCGCGACGAACCCGGACACCCGCGGGTACTTGGAGATCACCGGCCGGATCTGCTTGGCGTTGGCGAGGTTCTCGGTGACGACGTCCACGCCCGGATACTTCTTCACGTACTCCTTGTAGCCCGGCAGGCTTGTGATCGACTTGCGGGTCGGCAGCGACCCGGTGTCGGTCATCCAGACGAGCTGCTGCTCGGGCTTGGTGAGCCAGGTGAGGAACTCGACGGCGGCCTTGACCCGGCGCGAGCCGTGGTCGAAGACGGCCCAGTTGTCCATGCCGGAGACCGTCTGGTGGTCGCCGTTCGTCCCGGGCATCGGAGCGATCCCGTAGTCGACCTTCGCGGCCTGGACGTCGGGCAGCACCCACGGGCCCGCCAGGAACATCCCGAGGCGGCCCGACTCGAACAGCTTCTGCCCCTTCTCGGCCGGGCTCGTGTCCACGTAGACCGACTTGTCCTGGAGCGTCATCTGCTGGACCAGGGTGAGCGCCTGCACGCCCGCCGGGGAGTTGAAGGCGGCCTTCTTCTCGTCCTTGGAGAGGATCGACCCGCCGTGCTGCCACAGCAGCGGCCACAGCAGCCAGGTGGTCTCCTCACCGCCGCTGACCGCCCACGTCGTCCCGTAGGTCTTGTCCTTGGCGTTGGTGAGCTTGCGCGCCATCTCCCGGAAGTCGTTCCAGCTCCAGGTGGGCGAGGGCGGTTTGAGGCCGGCGTCGGCCAGCAGCTTCTTGTTGTACAGGACGGTCAGGTCGTCGGCCGCGGACGGGAAGCCGATCACCTTTCCGTTGACCGTCGCCGTCGCCCGGCTGTTCGGCCAGAAGTCGTCCCAGTTGAGGTCGGACTCGCCGATGTACTTCTTCAGGTTCGGCACCTTCGGGCTCCGCGCGAGCGCCGCGCCCCACGAGCCGTACATGTAGGCGACGTCGGGGAAGGTGCCGGCGGCGAACGCCGCGGTGACCTTGGGCAGCATCGTGTCCGCCGTCGCGCCGCCGGAGTCGGTCTTGACCTTGATGCCCGGGTGCGACTTGTTGAACGAGTCGACCAGCTTCTCCATCGACTTGGCCGCGAGGTCGTCCTGGCCGTGCCAGAGCGTGAGCTCGACGGGGCCTCCTCCGGAGTCCCCGTCCCCGGACGAGCAGGCAGCGGCGGTGGTCGCGAGGAGCACCGCGGCGACGATCGGCATGAGGTTCTTCAACGGGGATCCCTCCGTCAGCTCACGCATCCGCACTTTCCGTCATACGGAACGCTATTCCAGCATGCGGCAAAAGCTAGCAGCCAGTTTCCACGCAGGTCAAGGGTGCGCGAGGCCCGTGACGCCCGGTGTGGTCAGAGTTCGTGCCAGGGGATTTCGGGACGGGACTCGGCGACGACGGCGAGCGACTGGCCGCCGCGGACCGTCTCGTCCGGCCGCGCCGCGAGCCGGAACCGGGCGTTCGGCCGGTGGGACTCGCCCACCGCCAGCAGCGTGCAGCCGCGCCTGAGGAAGTCGATCGCCAGGTCCAGGCGCGGCCACTCCCCCGCGCCCTCGGGGACGTCGAGGCGGTAGAGCGTCGAGTCCGCGTCCAGCGTGCTGGCCAGGTTGTGGTAGATCGACGCGACGCCCGGGTTGCGGACGGCGACGGCGACGACGGCGGGGTCGTCGATGTCGACGGGTTCGATGTCCGGGCCGATCAGGCCCAGCGCCTCGGTGATCTCGGCGCGGCGGCCGCCGTCGTGCACGCCCGCCAGCAGGTGGACGCCCGCGGCGTCGTGCCGCCGCAGGTGGGCGACCACCTGGAGCATGACCCGGACGGTCTCGTCGTCGGTGTGGCCGACCACGACGACCGTGCGGGCCTCGTGCAGGCAGGCGCGCTCGAACGCGGTGCCGTCGAAGGCGACCACGTCGTACAGGTCGGGGTCGGGGTTCTCGCCGGCCAGCTCGTCCGGCCAGAAGATCGTGACGACCTTCGCGCCCGCGAACTCGGGGTCGCCGTGCAGCTGCCCGATGATGGCGCGCAGGCCGTCACGGTCGTAGCCGACGGTCACGATGTGCCGCCGCAGGTACAGCCGTGCATGGCCGTTGGCCCTCATCGTCCTCCCCTTCGCCATCCACAGCGTCAGCTCGGCGAACAGCACGAGCCCGGCGGTCGCCCCCGCCATGATCACGATCGCGCCGCCGATCCGGCCGCCGGCGGAGGTCGGGAACAGGTCCCCGTAGCCGGTGGTGGTGCCGCTGACGAAGAAGTACCAGAGGTACTCGTGCGGCTTCTTGATCTTGGCACCGGGCTCCTCGAACACGGCGATCAGCAGCCAGCCGGTCACCAGCGCCACCGCCATCACCAGCGCGGGCGCGCGCCAGGAGCGCGCGACTACGTGGTGGGCGAGCCGCCCGGGCAAGATCGGCATCCGCGCAGCGTGACAGCAGGAGAATCCCCACGTCAAGAGACGTTCTGCCCCGGAGAATGAGGATCGCGCGGGTTGACCGGAGATGGACGGTCTCACGCCCCGTGACCGGACACGGCCACCGGGCCCCGGGCCAGGCCCCGCGCCGGGGCCGTCAGCTCGACGGGCGGCGCTTCAGGACGCGGTTCAGCGCCGCCGCCACCTCTTCCGACAGCCTGCCGTCGCGCTCCGGCTCGGGCGGGGCATCGCCCGGCGGGGCGCCCGAGCGCACCCGGCCGCCGGAGGGGCGGTCGGCGGCGCGGACGTGGCCGCAGTCGCGGCACTCCACCTCGCCCAGCCTGCACACCAGCGCGGACGAGCCGCAGCCCGCGCAGCGGTCGAGATCGGCGGCCCAGTCGTGGGCGGTCTGGCAGCCGGGGCAGATCAGCACCTGACGGTCGGCCCGGACACCGCGCTTCCACGGGCTCGCGCCGCGCACCGGGTCGGTCTGCCGCGCCCCGCAGCGGAAGCAGGGCATCACCCCTCCAGAGGTGCGGGGGCCGGTACCGGAGGGCCGGCACCGGCCCGGTTTCTTGTGGGAGACGGCCCCGCGGCCTCCCGGGACGGTCTGGTTCCCTGTGGGGACGGCCCCCACACCCCCCGGGACGGCCCGGTTTCCGGTGGGGAGACGACGGCCAGACCCCCGGAACGACCTGATCTGCTGGGGCCCCGGAACGGCCTTCCGGGCTCAGAGCGCGGCGAGCGCCTCGCGGTACTCGCCGATGTCGCGCGCGTCCGGGACGGCGTTGACGACCTTCCAGCGGACGACGCCCTCGGTGTCGATGACGAACGTGCCGCGCGTGGCGATGCCCCGCTCCTCGTCGAACACCCCGTAGCGCTGCGCCGTGCCGCCGTGCGGCCAGAAGTCCGACAGCAGCGGGAACGTGTACTTCTCCTGCTCGCTCCAGGCGCGCAGGGCGAACACCGAGTCCACCGAGACCGCCAGCACCTGGACGCCGTCGCCGCCCAGCGTGTGCAGCTCGTCCCGGATCTGGCACAGCTCGCCCGTGCACACGCCGCTGAACGCCAGCGGGTAGAACACCAGGACGACGTTGGACTCACCGCGGAAGCCCGACAGCTTCACCGGTGCGCCGTGCTGGTCCTTCAGCTCGAAGTCGGGTGCGACGTCGCCTACCTCGACCGCCATGCCTCTCCCGCGGTTCGCCCCCGCCGGACACGGGGGAATCGGTCGTCCCCACGGCCGTGGAGACGGACCCAGTCTGCCACCCGGACACGGCGACTCGCGGACCGGCGGGCGATCTGCTCCGGCCGGTCTGTGCGGGGCCCTCGGCCTACTTCTTGACCTTGGGTGCGACCAGGCGCGTCCCCGACCACTCCTTGGCGGCGCTGGTGCTGCTCGTCTGGGACAGCCCGGCGGTCTGGGCGGCCTCGCCGATGTCGCTCGGCTCCACGTGGCCCTCGCGGCCCGCCTTGGGCGTCAGCAGCCAGATGTTGCCGCCGCTGGTCAGCGGGAACATGGCGTCGGTCAGCGCCTCGAACAGGTCGCCGTCCTCCTCGCGCCACCACAGCAGCACGATGTCGACCACGTCCTCGTAGTCCTCGTCGACCAGCTCGCTCCCCGTGACGGCCTCGACGGAGCGGCGCAGCTCCTCGTCGACGTCGTCGTCGTAGCCGATCTCCTGCACCACCTGGCCCGCCTTCAGGCCGAGCCGTTCGGCCAGGCTGCGCTCAGACTGCGCCTGACCCGCGGTCGCGCTCACGAAAGTCCTCCCATGGTCGTCAAATCCGCACGGTGCCTTGTGCACGGTGCAACTCCGGCCCCCCGGGACGGGTGGCCCGCCCACACCAGTGCGGTGTTTGCGGGACAGTCCACACAAGTGGGGGCCCCTCGCGCAAGTGTCTTCCCGGCTTTTGGTCGCCTCATTGGCACGAATACGGAGGCGGCCGTCATCGGACGCCCACAGAGGGTGACATTCCACGCTCATCCCTTAAACAATCCACGCCTATCCCTTTAGCAGCGACAACCTGACCTGACGGTCGGGATTGTCCAGGTTGAGATCGACCAGCGCCACCGACTGCCACGTCCCGAGGGCGAGCCGCCCGTCCAGGACGGGGACGGTCGCGAACGGCGCGACGAACGCGGGCATCACATGGGATCTGCCATGCCCACGTGAGCCGTGGGCATGCCTCCAGCGGTCGTCGGCGGGCAGCAGGTCGGCGAGGGCGGCGAGCAGGTCGTCGTCGCTGCCCGCGCCGAGTTCGATGATCGCCACTCCGGCGGTCGCGTGCGGGACGAAGACGTGCAGCAGCCCGTCCCCGCCCTGCGCGGCGGCGAACCGCCCGCACTCGGCGGTGATGTCGTGCACGGCCTCCCGCGTACCGGTGGTCACCCGGACCACGGTGCTCTCCATGATCACTGGTGTACCCGATCCGCGGCGCGAAATCCCCCGGACGCGCTCCGCCGCGCGGCCTGGGCACGGCCGGGGCGCGGCCTGGGCACGCCCGCGGGCGCGCGCGGCGCCGGCGCGGCCGGGGGGCGCCCCAGGGTCAGCCGGGCAGGCCCTCCGCGGGCGCGCGGCCCTCGACGACCGCGTCCGGCCCCGGGTACACGAGGGTCTCGTGGCCGTCGTCGAAGCGGACGAGGTAGGGCGGCCCGCCGTCGGGCCCGCGCACCTCGATGATCTCGCCCTGCCGGTCGGTCTGGCCGACCACGTTGCCGTGGACGTGCAGCCGGTCTCCGATGTTCGCGTTCATGTCTCCCCCAAGCTCGCCGTCCCGGATGAGACGGGACATTTCGGGCATGGTCCTGTTGTCTCCACCTTCATACGTCCGGGGCGCGGCGTCGAGAGGCATCCGGCGACGGCCTCGGGCGATCGGCCCTCAGGGGGTCCGGTACCCCGGTTGACCGGGGAGAATGGGTTACCGAACGGTAGAGATGCGTTAGCCGCCGTAACCGGCGACGATGGATCACAACCGAGGCGACCAACGAGTCATACCGGGGGCCCGGTCGCCGGACGTGGCGGCCAGGGCCTCACCAGCACAGACGGCAAGCGCAGAGGGGACCCCGTGGCTTCCGGACGTCAACGCTTTTCGATCATCAGCGACGGCCTGCCGAGCCAGCTTCCGGACATCAACCCGGACGAGACCCGGGAGTGGCTGGAATCGCTGGACACGGTCATCAAGACCGAGGGCCGCGGCAGGGCCCGCTACGTGATGCTCAGGCTCCTGGAACGGGCCCGCGAGCTGCAGGTCGGCGTGCCCGGCCTGCGCAGCACCGACTTCATCAACACGATCCCGCCGGAGTCGGAGCCCTGGTTCCCCGGCGACGAGCACGTGGAGCGGCGCATCCGCGCCTACATCCGATGGAACGCGGCGATCATGGTCTCCCGGGCGAACCGCCCGGAGCTGGGCGTCGGCGGGCACATCGCCACCTACGCCTCCGCCGCGTCCCTGTACGAGGTCGGCTTCAACCACTTCTTCCGCGGCAAGGACCACGGCGAGTCGGGCGACCAGGTCTTCATCCAGGGCCACGCCGCCCCCGGCATCTACGCCCGCGCCTACCTTGAGGGGCGCCTGCCCGGCGACAAGCTCGACGGCTTCCGGCAGGAGCACTCGCACCCGGGCGGCGGCCTGTCCTCCTACCCCCACCCGCGGCTCATGCCGGACTTCTGGGAGTTCCCCACGGTGTCCATGGGCCTGACCGCGATCGACTCGGTCTACCAGGCCCGGTTCAACCGCTACCTCTACAACCGCAAGATCAAGGACACGTCCCGCTCGCACGTGTGGGCGTTCCTCGGCGACGGCGAGATGGGCGAGCCGGAGTCGCTCGGCGCGATCGGCCTGGCCGCCCGCGAGGAGCTCGACAACCTCACCTTCGTCGTCAACTGCAACCTCCAGCAGCTCGACGGCCCGGTCCGCGGCAACGGCAAGATCATCCAGGAGCTGGAGTCGTTCTTCCGGGGCGCCGGCTGGAACGTCATCAAGGTCATCTGGGGCCGCGACTGGGACCCGCTGCTCGCCCAGGACGTCGACGGCGTGCTGGTCAACCAGATGAACACCACGCCCGACGGCCAGTTCCAGACCTTCACGGTCGAGTCCGGCGAGTACATCCGGGAGAAGTTCTTCGGCGCCGACCCCCGGCTGCGCAAGATCGTCCAGCATCTGGACGACGATGACCTGCGCAAGCTCTCGCGCGGCGGGCACGACTACCGCAAGGTCTACGCCGCGTTCAAGGCGGCCCGCGAGCACGTCGGGCAGCCGACCGTGATCCTCGCGCACACGATCAAGGGCTGGACGCTCGGCTCCGACTTCGAGGCCCGCAACGCCACCCACCAGATGAAGAAGCTCACCAAGGCCGAGCTGAAGGAGTTCCGGGACCGGCTCTACCTCGACATCCCCGACTCGGCCCTCGAAGCGCCCCTGCCGCCCTACTACCACCCCGGCGAGGACTCCGACGAGATCCAGTACATGCGCGAGCGCCGCGCCGCGCTCGGCGGGTTCCTGCCGAAGCGGGTCGTGCGCGCCAAGCCGCTGAAGCTCCCCGGCGACCCCGTCTACGCGGTGCTGAAGAAGGGCTCGGGCAAGCAGAACGTCGCGACGACGATGGCGTTCGTCCGGCTGCTGAAGGACCTGATCAAGGACGAGAACATCGGCGCCCGGTTCGTCCCGATCGCCCCGGACGAGTACCGCACGTTCGGGATGGACTCGCTGTTCCCCACGTCCAAGATCTACTCGCCGCACGGGCAGACCTACGACGCGGTCGACCGCAAGCTCCTGCTCTCCTACAAGGAGTCCGACCAGGGGCAGATGCTGCACGAGGGCATCAGCGAGGCGGGCTCGATGGCCTCCACGATCGCGGCGGGCACGTCCTACGCCACCCACGGCGAGCACATGATCCCCGTCTACATCTTCTACTCGATGTTCGGGTTCCAGCGGACCGGCGACCAGATGTGGGCCCTCGGCGACCAGATGGGCCGGGGCTTCCTGCTCGGCGCCACCGCCGGGCGCACCACGCTGACCGGCGAGGGCCTCCAGCACGCCGACGGCCACTCCCCGCTGATCGCCGCGACGAACCCGGCCTGCGTCCACTACGACCCGACCTGGTCGTTCGAGCTGGCCCACATCGTCCAGGACGCGCTGCGCCGCATGTACGGCTCGTCCGAGGAGCACCCGAACGGCGAGGACGTCTTCTACTACCTCACCGTCTACAACGAGCCCTACCAGCAGCCCGCCGAGCCCGACTCGGTCGACGTCGAGGGACTCCTCAAGGGCCTGTACCACTACAAGGCCGCGCCGGACGTCGCGTCCGGCAACGGCCAGGCGCCGCGCGCGCAGATCCTCGCCTCCGGCGTCGGCGGCCGCTGGGCCCTGGAGGCGCAGCGCCTCCTCGCCGAGGACTGGGGCGTCGCCGCCGACGTCTGGTCGGCCACCTCGTGGAACGAGTTGGCCCGCGAGGCCCGCGCGTGCGACGAGTGGAACCTGCTGAACCCCGACGACGAGCAGCGCGTCCCCTACGTCACCCAGACCCTCGACAACGTCGCCGGGCCGATCGTCGCGGTGTCGGACTTCACCCGGGCCGTACCCGACCAGATCGCCCCCTGGGTCCGCGGGGACTACTCCTCGCTCGGCACCGACGGCTACGGCTTCTCCGACACCCGCGCCGCAGCGCGCCGCTTCTTCCACGTGGACGCGGCCTCGATCGTCCTCGCCGTGCTGACCCGGCTGGCCAGGGGCGGCGAGATCAAGCCGGAGACCCTCTCCCAGGCCATCGACCGCTACCGCCTGAACGCGCAGGTCAGCGACGTGTTCGCGGGCGGCGTCGGCAGCGCGGAGAGCAACACCGGCGGCGACGCCTAACCGCTCTCAGGGCGGGCGGAACCGAGATCGCGGAGGTGTAGGCCGCGACCCCGGCCCGCCCGCCCTTTTTTCGTCAGGGGGCGGGCCGGAAAACCCCGAAGCGGTTGCCGGACGGGTCCTCCAGGTAGGCGAACCGGAGCCCCGACACCGTCGTCACCGGCGGTTCGGCGACCTTGCCGCCCGCCAGCTCGGTGCTGACGCAGGTCGCGTCCACGTCCTCGACGAGCACCAGGAACATGGCGTGGTTGTCGGCCGCGTCGGCGTGGTGGAAGATCCCGCCCTTGGGGGCGTCGTCTCCCGGGTAGCTGATCAGGTCGTAACCGTCCTCGTCCGGATCGATGGCGAACCGCCACCCGAAGAGGTCGCCGTAGAAACGCCGAGCGTCCTCCGGAGCATGGGTACCCACCTGGAACCACGTCACGGTGTTGAACGCGGGAACTGCCATCTCGTGTCCTCCTCGATCGCTGTGGGAGCCAGCATCGGAGGGTCGGGCGACAGCCCCCTGTCGGGGTTTCCGGACGAATTCTTATAGAGGAGTCCGCAGGCCGCCCCTGGGGCGGCTCAGGGATGTCCCCGGTTCGACCCCGAGATCGTTGACAACGCCTGTTCTCGCCACCGGCGGGGTGCGAGCGTCGGGGGATGATCTCTCAATCTCCTGTGCCGTCCGGTCCGAAGCGCCGATCCGTCCTGGTCGCGGCGGGCGCCGCGGGCCTGCTCCTCGCCATCGCGGAACCGGCCGCGGCGACCGTGCGCGGGGAACGTGTGCGGTTGTGCCTGCCTGGGCCGAGCGGTCCGCGGCGGATCGGGACGACGTCCCTGCACCTGGTCGACCGTTCCCGGCAGGACCCGTGGACCGCGCCCGCGCCGCGCGAGCTGATGATCAGCCTGTGGTATCCGACCCTGAGCGGCGACGCGCACCGGCGTGCGCCATGGCTCACCTCGGCGGGGGCGTCGCTCTACCTGGAGCAGGCCGGCGAAGACCTCCAGACACCGTTGGACGGCGTCGTCCTCCCGATGGCGCACGCGGGCCTCGGTGCCCCCGTCAACGCGCGGGGACGCGGTAATCCGGTGGTGCTCTTCTCCCCCGGCCACGGTTCGATGCGCGCGATGGGCACCGCCCTGGTCGAGGACCTCGCCAGCCGCGGATACGTGGTCGCCGCCATCGACCACACCTACGACTCCCAGTTCGTGGAGTTCCCCGGCGGCAGGCTGGAACTGAAGCGGGATCCGACAGGTTCCCCCGAGGAGGAGATCGCCAGGGCGGCGAAGGTACGGCTGGAGGACACCCGGTTCGTCCTGGGCCGACTCGCGGCCCTGAACGCCGGGCGGAATCCCGACGCCGAGGGGCGGGAGCTGCCGAACGGTCTCCAGGGCTCCATGGATCTTTCGAGGATCGGCATGTTCGGTCACTCGCTCGGCGGCGCGACGGCCGCGGACATCATGGCGGAGGATTCGCGGGTCCTGGCGGGAGCCGACCTGGACGGCACCATTCCGGGCAGCGTCGCCGACACCGGTCTCGACCGCCCCTTCCTGCTGATGAGCAACGCCACCCATGGCCGCGACAATGATCCGAGCTGGGAGAATTTCTGGTCGCACCTGCGCGGCTGGCGCCGTGAACTGCGGCTGCGCGACTCCGGGCACCAGACCTACACCGACCTGTCCCCGCTCGGTCAGCAACTGATGCGGGCGCTCCCGCTCCCGCCCCCGGTCGCCGCCCGCCTGACCGAGTGGATCGGCACGATCGACGCCGGACGGGCCGTCGCCGCCGAGCGCGCCTACCTGGGCGCCTTCTTCGACCTCCACCTGCGCCACCGCGACGACCACCTGCTGTCCGGGCCGTCTCCGCGGTACCCCGAGATCCAGTTCGTGCCGTAACCCTCGACTCCTTTTGATCCACTTTGGGGGTCGACAGGGGGGCGGGGCGGTGGTTCGGTAGAGCTAAACGATCTTGGATCGGAGGGCCCGTGGGAGCTGTTTCGCGGCGTGGGTTTCTGGGGTTCGGCGGGGCGGCGGCAGCCGCTCTGGTGGTCGGGACGGGGGTGTGGGGGGCGGCCGGGAGCCGGGCGTTCGCCGAGAGCCGGAGTCTGTTCACGCTCGGGATCGCTTCGGGGGATCCGGCGCCCGACGGGTTCGTCCTGTGGACGCGGCTCGCGCCGGATCCGTTCGCGCCCGACGGCAGGGCGGGGATGCCGGACCGGCCGGTCAAGGTGGAGTACGAGGTCGCGCTGGACGAGGGGTTCCGCCAGGTCGTCCGGCGCGGGGCGGCGGTGGCGACGCCGGAGTTCAACCATTCCGTGCATCCGGAGATCTGGGGGCTGCCGCCCGGCCGGGAGTACTTCTACCGGTTCCGGGCGTGCGGGCAGATCTCTCCGGTCGGGCGCACGAGGACGATGCCGCCGGTGACGGCCGACCCCGCGAGCCTCAGTTTCGCCTTCGCGTCCTGCCAGGCGTGGGGGGACGGCTACTACACGGCCTACGACCACATCGCGGACGAGGACATCGAGCTGGTCGTCCACCTCGGCGACTACATCTACGAGACCGAGATCACCGACTCCAACCTGCGCGGGGTGACGGTGCCGGCGCAGTTCGGCACCGAGGCCAAGGACCTGGCGCGGTACCGGATCCAGTACTCGCTCTACAAGGCCGAGGCGCCGCTGCAGAAGGCGCACGCCCGGTTCCCGTGGATCGTGACACTGGACGACCACGAGGTCGTCAACGACTGGGCCGGGGACACCGTCATCCTGGGCCGCGATCCCAACCCGCCGCCCGAGGTGTTCGCCGCGCGCAAGGCCGCCGCGTTCCAGGCGTTCTACGAGAACCTGCCGCTGCGCCGGGCCCAGATGCCGGACGGGCCGCGCATGCGTCTGCACCGGCGCCTGCCGTACGGGAGGCTGGCGGCCTTCACCATGATCGACACGAGGTCGTACCGGGACACCCAGGCGTGCGGTGCGGCCGGGCCGATCGCGGACTGCGACGAGCGGCTCGACCCCGCCCGGACGCTGCTCGGCGCTCCGCAGCGCGAATGGCTGCTGGAGGGTTTCCGCTCGTCCGGCGCCCGCTGGCACGTCCTCGGCAACCAGGCCCCGATGACCGAGACCGACTGGGACCCGGGGCCCGCCAAGAAGCTGGCGATGGACCCGTGGGACGGCTACGCCGCCGACCGGGCAGCGGTGCTCGGCGCGGCGCACGACCGGGGGGTGCGGAACCTGGTCGCGATCACCGGCGACCGGCACCAGAACTACGCGTGCGACCTCAAGCGGGACTTCAACGCGGACGACTCCCCCACGGTCGCTGGCGAGTTCGTCGGGACGTCGCTGACCCGGGGCGGCAACGGCGCCGACATGACCGAGGAGGGGCGCAGGTTCCTCGCGGGCAACCCGCACATGAAGTTCTTCAACGGGCAGCGGGGCTACGTGCGGGTCGACGTCGACCGCGAGCGCTGGCGGAGCGACTTCCGCGTCCTGCCCTTCGTGCAGCAGCCCGGGGCGCCCGTGTCGACGCGCGCGTCCTTCGTGGTGGAGGACGGCAAGCCGGGTGTCCAGGCGGTCTGACGTGCGGGGGCCCGGAGACCGTGGTGGTCTCCGGGCCCCGTCGCTCAGCAGGTGACCTGCACCGAGAAGGGCCGGTCGTCATCGACGATCTTGTTGCCCGATGCCGAGGGCGTCGCGGTGCGGACGAACAGCGTCCGCCCGTTGACCGCGCCGACCAGGATCGAGGAGCTGCCCGGCCCGGGGTCGTTGCCGCCCCCGGTGTTGATCGTGCCGAGCAGCGCGCACCCGCTGATGTCGATGCTCGTCGTCAGGTTGTAGCGTCCCCCGCCGAAGTGGTTGACGTTGCCGATGCCCGACGAGGCGAGCAGGGCGCCGTTCGCGCCGACCTTCGCGAACAGCGTCGTCGCGGCGACCCGCCCGGCGGCGGGACGCGGCGCGGAGCCGGTGTCCGCCGACGCCCCCGAGACGGCGAGGGCGCCGCCCGCGATGGCGGCGCACGCCCCGACCGTCATGAGAAGTCGCACCGAATTCTTCATGTCTGCCCCTCCATGAGAATTGCCACGGATCTTCGGCACCGGCCCGAGGTGAGCGCCATTGGGATGATCTTGTGGATCCCCTTGGACGCTCCCCCGGCCTCGGGCCTGCAATGACTATGAGCGGTGGCACCGGGCAGGCGACAGCCCCATGGTTTGGGGGGTTGACAGCGAAATCCGCCCTTTCTTTTCGATCAGACGAATTCGAGGCGGCGGACGACGTAGTCGGGCGGGCCGGATCGCAGATCCTCGAAACGGCGTTCGGGGGCGGGCTCGTCGAGGAGGGCGGCGCGGCGGACGCGGTCGATGCGGAAGGCGCGGAAGTCGCCGCGCAGCCGGCACCAGCCGAGGAAGTACCAGCGGCGGGCCGCGCCGGTGAAGGCGACGGGCTCGACGTCGCGCTCGGACTCGGTGCCGCCGCCGTCGACGTAGCCGAGCCGGACGACGCGCCGCGCCGAGACGGCCTCCTCCAGGACGGCGGGCACCGAGGCGGGCGCGTCGACGTCGGGCGGGGTGAGGAAGCGGATGCGCTCGGCCAGCTCGCGGGCCGAGGCGCCGTCGCCGTCCGACATCGCGGTGACGATCTTGTGCAGCGCGGTGCGGGCGGCGCGGGAGTAGGGGGAGCCGTCGGCGCGGGCGAGGGCGATCGCGATGGCGACGGCCTCGGCGGGGGTGAAGTTGAGCGGGGGCAGCGTGCGGCTCTTGTCGAGGGTGTAGCCGCCGCCCCGGCCCACGTCGGCGAAGATCGGCACACCGGCCTGCTGGAGCGCGCCGATGTCGCGCTCGATGGTGCGGACGCTCACCTCGTAGCGCGCGGCCAGCTCCCGCGCGCTGACCCGGCGCGGCGCGCGGGCCCGCAGCTCCTCCACCAGGGCGTACAAGCGGTCGGTGCGGTTCACGCGCCGACCGTACGCGCCGCCTCCGACATTTCCGGTCAGCGGGCCGTCCAGGCGAGCAGGTCGGCGGCGGGCAGGGTGTTGACCACCTGGTCGGGGGTGACGGCGCAGCGGGCGGCGCGGTCGCAGCCGTGGGGCTGCCAGTCGAGCTGGCCGGGGGCGTGCGCGTCGGAGTCGATCGCGAAGCGGCAGCCCGCCTCCACGGCCAGCCGCAGCAGGCGCTTGGGCGGGTCGAGGCGCTCGGGGCGGGAGTTGATCTCCACGGCGACGTCGTAGGCGGCGCAGGCGTCGAAGACCAGGGCGGCGTCGAACTCCGACTCGGGACGCAGCCCGCCGCGCTTGCCGCCCGCCTTGACGATCCGTCCGGTGCAGTGGCCGAGGACATTCACGCGCGGGTTCGCGATCGCGGCGACCATGCGCCTGGTCATGGCGACGCGGTCCATGCGGAGCTTGGAGTGGACGCTGGCGACGACGATGTCGAGCCGGTCGAGGAGGCCCGGCTCCTGGTCGAGCGCGCCGTCCTCCAGGATGTCGACCTCGATGCCGGTCAGGATGCGGAAGGGGGCCAGTTCCCCGTTCAGCTCGGCGACGACGTCGAGTTGGTCGCGGAGCCGGTCGGCCGACAGGCCGTTGGCGACCCTGAGCCGCGGCGAGTGGTCGGTGAGCGCGATGTACTCGTGGCCGAGGGAGCGGGCGGTCTCGGCCATCTCCCGGATCGGGGACCCGCCGTCCGACCAGTCGCTGTGGACGTGCAGGTCGCCGCGCAGGGCCCGGCGGAGCGCGGCGGCGGCCTCGTCCGGCCGCTCGCCCTCGGTCGCCTCCAGGCGCCGCAGGTAGACCGGGGTCTCGCCGCGCAGCGCCTCCTCGATCACCAGGGCGGTGACCTTGCCGATGCCCGGCAGCGCCGTCAGCGTGCCCTCGCGGGCGCGGGCGGCGAGGTCGTCCGGGGGCGTGCCCGCCACGAGATCGGCGGCGCCGCGGAAGGCGCGTACGCGATAGGTCGGCTCGTGTGCGCGTTCCAGCAGGAAGGCGATGCGGCGCAGGGCTTCGACGGGCTCCACGTCCCGACCGTACCCAGGTATGACGCCGGGTGGCACCGGGGTGTCATCCGGTGGAGGGCGCGGACTCTCTAGCCTGGGCTCATGGCCAGCGAGAACACCCACCCGGTGCGGTATGTGCTGCGGAACGGGATCCTCGCCGCCACCGTGACCGGCAGGGCCGACCCCGTGCCGCTGAACCGGCCCTGGCCGCTGCTGCTGCGCTGGACGCGCTTCATCGGCGTCGGACGGCTGCCCTACGGCGTCGTCGCGAACCTGTTCGGGCTGGTCCTGACCGTCGGGCTGGTCGCCGGGACCGTGTCGCTGCTCACGACGGAGACGGCGCGCCGGGGCCTGGACGTCTCGGGCGGCACGAAGTTCCTCATCGCGGTCGCGGTGACCGCCCCCCTGGCGCTGCGCGAGCGGTACCCGCTCGGCGCGTGGCGGCTGAGCTTCGTGTCGATGGCGCTGGTGGACGTCAGCGGCTGGCTGACCGTCCCCTACGTCCCGGCGGGGGTGTTCGCCGCGATCGTGACGCTGTACACGGTCGCCGAGCGCTGCTCGCGCGACATCACGCTCGGCGTCGGGATCCTGTCCTTCGCCGGCGTGTGGCTCAAGGACCCGCAGAGCGGAGCGGGCGCGTCGGTGCTGCTCCTGCTGCCGCTGGTGGCCGGGTACGCCGTCCGGACGCGGCGGACGGCCCGCCGCGAGCTGGCCGAGCAGGAGCGGCGGCACCTGGACGCCGAGGCGGTGCTGACCGAGCGGCAGCGCATCGCGCGGGAGCTGCACGACGTCGTCGCGCACCACATGTCGATGATCGCGATCCAGGCGGAGGCGGCCCCCTACAAGGTCGACTCGGTGCCGGACGAGACGCGCCGCGACCTCGCCGAGATCCGCGCGACCGCGCTGGACGCGCTGACCGAGCTGCGGCGGATCCTCGGCGTCCTGCGCTCGGAGGACGGCGCCGAGACCGCGCCGCAGCCGAGCCTGGAGCGGCTGGAGGAGCTGCTCGGCAACGCGCGCGCGGCGGGGCTGCGGGTGTCGTCGCGGCTGGACGGCGACCTCACCGGCCTCCCGCAGGGCGTCGGCCTCAGCGCGTTCCGGATCCTCCAGGAGGCGCTGAGCAACGCGATGCGGCACGCGCCGGGGTCGCGGGTGGACGTCGAGGTCGTCCGGGACGGGAACCTGCTGTGGCTCGGCGTCGTCAACGGACCGCCGGGTGAGGGCCATGTCCCGACGCCCTCCCCGCCCGGCGGCGGGCACGGGCTGGTCGGAATGCGCGAGCGGGCCGCCACACTGGGTGGGGAGCTGACCGCCCGCCCGACGTCCGAGGGAGGATTCGCCGTGACCGCCACCCTGCCGGTGAACGCGAAGGACACCGCATGACCGTGCGCGTGGTGATCGTCGACGACCAGGGGATGGTGCGCACCGGGTTCGGGGTGCTGCTGAACGCCCAGCCCGACATCGAGGTCGTCGGCGAGGCCGTCAACGGCGCGGAGGGGCTGGCGCGGGTGGCCGAGCTGCGTCCCGACGTGGTGCTGATGGACGTCCGGATGCCGGTGATGGACGGCCTGGAGGCCACCCGGCGGCTGCTCGCCGACGCGGCCGAGGACGCCCCGAAGATCCTCATGCTCACCACGTTCGACCTCGACGACTACGTCTACGAGGCGCTCCGGGCCGGGGCCAGCGGGTTCCTGCTGAAGGACGCCTCCGCGTCCGAGCTGGCCGAGGCGGTGCGGGTGGTCGCGGCGGGTGACGCGCTGCTGTCCCCGTCGATCACCCGGCGGCTGATCGCCGAGTTCTCCCGGCTGGGGGCGCCGCGCGCGCCGTCCCGCAGGAGGCTGGACGAGCTGACCGAGCGGGAGACCGAGGTGCTCACGCTGGTGGCGCGCGGCCTGTCCAACGGCGAGATCGCGGCGGAGCTGGTCGTCGCGGAGCAGACCGTCAAGACCCACTTCGGGCGCATCCTGATGAAGCTCGGGCTCCGGGACCGCCCGCAGGCGATCGTCTACGCCTACGAGATCGGCCTCGTCCGCCCCGGCGACTGAGCCCGCGGGCGGCCCGCGTCTGATACCTGGCGGGGGCGCCGTAGTACCGGGGTGCGACGGCACAGGACGGCACCGTCGGTTGATCCGCTCTACAGCGCCCGATTCCTACCTTTCTGGTCAGTGGTTCCTCTCATGACCCGACCAGGAAGGACGTCCCATGCGCAGCCGCATCCGTCGCGCCGTCGCCGCCGTGGTGGTGCTGACGGTGATCGGCTCGACGACCGCCGCGACGGGACGTCCCGACCCCTACGACGCGCCGGGCCCGCTGCCCGAACTGTCGGCGGGCACGCTGAACGCCCACTACGAGGCGGCGAGGCGGGAGATCGTCCGTGCGCGGGCCACCGCGCTGCGGGTGGGCGACGGCGGACGCGTCAGGGCGCTGTCGGCGTTCCTCTCCCCCGGACGCCGCTTCCTGTCGTTCGACGCCCGCGGCCACGGACGGGCGGTCGAGGTCATCGGCGACCTCGCCGGCGCCGACCGGGTCGCGGTCGTCGTGCCCGGCGCGGACAGCACGCTCGCCTCCTACGACTCCGGCAAGTTCGTCGGCGGCGGCAGCCGGGCCCTCTACGACCGGGCGCTGGACGAGCGGGCGCGCGCGGACGGGGCCGGGACGCGGCTCGCGGTGATCGCCTGGCTCGGCTACGACACGCCGTCCACGCTGGGGCCCGGCGTCCTCGGCACGGCACGGGCCGGGGACGGCGCACGCGGCCTCCGGCGCCTCGTCACCGACCTCCACCGGACCAACGCTCATGCCCGCTTCGCCCTGCTCTGCCACAGCTACGGCTCGGTGGTGTGCGCCAAGGCCGCGCACCCGCTCGCGTCCCAGCCGGTGGACGAGATCGCCCTGTTCGGCAGCCCCGGCACGACCAAGCGCGACGCGGCCGCCCTCGGGACGCCCGCCCATGTGTGGGCCGGGCGCGCCCGCGGCGACTGGATGCGCTACGTCCCGAACGTCCGGTTCCTCGGGGTCGGTTTCGGCGCCGACCCGGTCTCGCGGGGCTTCGGCGCCGAGGTCTTCGACGCCGGAAGCGGCCCGCACAGCGGCTACCTGAGGCCCGGCTCGCGCGCGCTCGGCAACCTCACGCTGATCGCGCTCGGCCGCGACCGGGAGGTCACCCGTGCGTGACCGGGCGGTGGACGCGCTGCGGGCGCTCGCGATCCTCGGCGTCGTGCTCGGGCACTGGCTGGTCACCGCCTTCGTCATGCCCGAGGGCACGGGTGACGTGCGTGTGGCCAGCCCGCTCGCGGCGATGCCCGGCCTCGTCCCGATCTCCTGGGTGCTCCAGACGCTCGCGGTGTTCTTCCTGGTCGGCGGGTACTCGGCGGCGCGGGGGCTGCGCCGGGAGGAGCCGTGGGCCGTCCGGCTGCGGCGGCGCCTCGCGCGGCTGGCGCGCCCGCTGCCCGTCCTACTGGTGGCGTGGGTGCCGGCGCTCGCCGTCCTCCGGCTGGCCGGATACACCCCGGACGGCCTGTACACGCTGGCCAAGCTGGTGGTGAGCCCGCTGTGGTTCCTGTGCGTGTACGTGGTCCTGACCGCGCTGGCCCCGGCGGTCGTCGCGCTGTGGCACCGGCTCGGGATGTGGGGCGCGGTCCTGCTCGTCGCGGCGACCGGGGCGGTCGACGCCGGGCGCTTCGCGCTCGGCGCCCCCGGCTGGATCGGCTGGGCCACCGTGCTGACCGGCTGGCTCCTGCCGTTCTACCTCGGCGTCGCCTGGTCCGAGGGGGCGCTGCGCGGCCGCCGCGCCGGGCTCGTGCTGCTGGTGGGAGGCGCCGCCGCGACCGCGCTGCTGGTCGTCCGCGCGGGGTACCCGGCGAGCATGGTCGGGGTGCCGGGCGCCGCGGTCTCCAACCTCAGCCCGCCCACCCTCGCCGCCGTCACGTTCGGGCTCGCCCAGACGGGCCTGGCGCTGCTCCTGCACGGCCCGCTCACCCGCTGGACCCGGCACGCCCGCAACCACCGCGCGGTCGCCGCCGCGAACCGCTCGGCGATGACGGTCTTCCTGTGGCACCAGACCGCGATGTTGACCGTGACCGTCGGCGCGTTCGCGGCGGCCGGTGCGCTGCCGGGGCTGCACACCGCGCCCGACCGGCCGCTCTGGCTCGCCGAGCGGCTGCCCTGGCTGGCCGTCTTCGGCGCCGCGCTGGCCGCGATCGGCGCGCTCGTCCGCCGCTTCGAACGCCCCGGGCCGCCTCCCGGCCCGCACTCGCCGAGGCGGCCCCCGAACCCCGCCCGCGTTCCGGACGTCACACGAACGACCCCCTGATTCCGGGGACGGACCGCCCCCGCCGGACGATCACGGATGGTAGAAAGACGGACGATGCCGCCGCCACGCCACACGCCCCCACCGCGCGCCCGACGACGGCTCAGGAGGGTCGCGGCGTGCGCCGCGACCATCTCGGGGCTCATGCTGACCACGGCCGGGACCGGACACGCCGACCCCTACGCCCCGCCCGTCCCCGTCCCCGCGATGGCGCCGTCCACGCTGGACGCCCGGTACGCCGCCGAGCGCGGCTCCATCGAGGAGGCGCTGCGGACGGCGCAGGCCGTCGGCGACCGGCACCGGCAGCGCGCGCTCGGCGCGTTCCTCACGCCCGGCAGGCGGTTCCTCTACTTCGACGCGCGCGGACGCGGGCGCGCCGTCGAGGTCGTCGGCGACCTCGCCCGCGCGCGCCGCGTGGCGGTGCTGGTCCCCGGCGCCGACACGACGCTGACCGGCTTCGACGACCGGGGCGGCAAGCCGTGGTCGACGCCGGGCGGCGGCGCGCGCGCCGTCCTCGGCCAGGCCCGCGCGATGGCGCCGCGGCCCGGCCTGGCGGTGGTCGCGTGGCTCGGATACGCGGCGCCCAAGACCTTCAGCAGCGACGTCCTCACCGACGAGCGTGCCGGTGAGGGCGCGCGCGAGCTGCACGCGTTCCTGACCGGGGTGCACGACGCGAACCCCGCCGCGCGGGTCGGCCTGCTGTGCCACAGCTACGGCTCGGTGGTCTGCGGGCGGGCCGCACGCGACCGCTCGGCGCCCGGCCGGGCGGCCTGGCGGCAGGTCACCGACATCGCCCTGTTCGGCAGCCCGGGGACCACCGCGTGGTCGGCCGCGAAGCTCGGCGGCACCGCCCGCGTCTGGGCCGGACGCGGCGCGGCCGACTGGATGGAGGACGTCCCGCACGTCCGCATCCTCGGCCTCGGGCTCGGCCCCGACCCCGTCTCCCGCGACTTCGGCGCCCGGGTCTTCGACGCGGGCGAGGCCGGGCACAGCGACTACCTCGCGCCGGGCTCGCCGTCCCTGCGCAACCTCACCGGCATCGCGCTGGGCCTGCCCGACGCCGTCACAATGAGCTGACCCTCCATCCACAGAACGCTGACCACCGGTGCCGGCGGGCAGGCGGTCCGCCCGCTTCGGGACAGGTCATCCCCCCGGTGATGGCACCCTTGGGGTTGTGGACAACGCGAACGAGGCCGAGATCCGCGAGCAGACCACCCAGCGCCTGGAGAAGGCGATGGGGACGTTCGGCACCGCGGCCCTGACCAGCATGGAGGAGCAGCTCCCCTGGTTCAGGCGCATGCCCGCCGACCAGCGCTCCTGGATCGGCCTGGTCGCCCAGGCCGGCATCGCCGCGTTCGTGGAGTGGTTCAAGAGCGAGGAGCGGACCCGCCCGGCCATCGCGGGCGAGGTGTTCGGCACCGCCCCGCGCGAGCTGCTGCGCTCCATCAAGCTCCAGCACACGATCGACATGATCCGCGTGATCATCGACGTGGTGGAGACCCGGCTGGACGAGCTGGCCGCGCCCGGCGGCGAGGCCCAGCTCCGCGAGGCCATCCTGCGCTACACCCGCGACGTCGCGTTCGGCGCCGCCCAGGTCTACGCCCGCGCCGCCGAGACCCGCGCCGCGTGGGACGCCCGCCTGGAGGCCCTCGTCGTGAACGCCGTCCTGCGCGACGAGGTCGACGACGGCATGCACTCCTGGGCCGCCGCCCTCGGCTGGACCTCCAAGCCCGTCACCGTCATCGCCGGGTTCACCCCCGAGGACGAGGAGCCCGAGGTCACCATCGACCAGATGCAGATCGCGGGCCGCCGCGCGCGCGCCGACGTGCTCGCGGGCGTGCAGGGGAACCGGGTCATCGTGATCGTCGGCGGCGAGACCGACCCGATGGAGGCGGCCCGGCCGATCGCGGCCAAGTGCGGCCCCGGCCCCGTCGTGGTCGGCCCGCGGGTCGGCGACCTCTACGACTCCACCCGCTCCGCCCACGCCGCCGTCGCGGGGCTGCGCGCCGCCGCCGGGTGGCCGGACGCGCCGCGGCCCGTCCACGCGTCCGAACTGCTCCCCGAGCGGGCCCTGGACGGCGACGACGAGGCACGCCGCCACCTTGTGGACAACGTCTACAACCCCATGCTCGCGGCGGGCGCCCCGCTGCTGGACACCCTCACCACCTACCTGGAGCAGGGATCGTCGCTGGAGGCCACGGCGCGGCTGCTGTTCGTCCACCCCAACACCGTCCGGTACCGGCTGCGCCGCGTCACCGAGCTGACCGGCCTCGCCCCGACCGACGGGCGCAACGCCTTCACCCTGCGGATCGCCCTCGTCCTCGGGCGTTTCGTCAAGCGTCCCGTACGTGGCTGAGAGGGGCTCATTGGGCCTTGTAGGGGTCGTACAAACCCCTATGACCAAAGTTCGTGCCGATCGGCATCGGAATGTGGGGGCGATACCGGCAGGCTGGTCCGCGTGATCCTCCTCGCATCGCCCGGCCAGGGCGCCCAGACCCCCGGCTTCCTTCAGCCGTGGCTAGAGATACCCGGAGTCGCCGACCGCCTGGCCTGGTGGTCGGCCGTCACCGGCCTCGACCTGGTCCGCTACGGGACGACCGCGGACGCCGAGGAGATCCGCGACACCGCCGTCGCCCAGCCGCTGCTGGTCGCCGCGGCGCTCGCCGCCTTCGAGACGCTCTACCCGGCCGGCGGGCCCGGGAAGCCGGACGTGGTCGCCGGGCACAGCGTCGGCGAGCTGTCGGCCGCCGCGATCGCCGGGGTGCTGACGCCCGAGGCGGCGCTGGTGCTGGTCCGGGAGCGGGGCCGGGCGATGGCCGAGGCCGCCGCCGTCACCGACACCGGCATGACCGCCGTGCTCGGCGGCGAGGCCGACGAGGTGCTCGAATCGATCGACAAGCACGGGCTCACCCCCGCCAACGTCAACGGCGCCGGCCAGGTCGTGGCCGCCGGGACCGTCGAGGCCCTCGCCGCGTTCGCCGAGGACCCGCCCGCCAAGGCGCGGCTGCGGTCCCTGTCGGTCGCCGGAGCGTTCCACACCGAGCACATGGCCCCCGCGGTCGACCGGCTCCGCGCGCTCGCGCCGGGCGCCCCCGTGGCCGACCCGCGCACGACGCTGCTCCAGAACCGCGACGGCGCCGCCGTCGCGTCCGGCCGGGAGTTCCTCGGACGGCTCGTCGAGCAGGTCAGCGCGCCCGTCCGCTGGGACGCGTGCATGGACACGATGCGGGAGCTCGGCGTCACCGCGATCATCGAGCTGCCGCCCGCCGGGACGCTGACCGGCCTCGCCCGCCGCGCCCTCGACGGCGTGGAGCGGCTCGCCCTCAAGACACCCGCCGAGCTCGACAAGGCCCGCGAACTGATCGAGGCTCACACGTCATGACCCCCGCACTGCGCATTCCCGAGGTCACCGCCGGCGCCCGCATCCTCGCCTTCGGCGACTACCAGCCCGCCCGGATCGTCACCAACGACGAGCTGTCCAAGACCGTCGACACCAACGACGAGTGGATCCGCAGCCGCGTCGGCATCGCCGAGCGGCGCGTCGCCGGCGACGACGAGGGGATCGTCGAGCTGGGCGTGCAGGCGGGCGCGAAGGCGCTCGCCGGCAGCGGGCTCGCCCCCTCCGACATCGACCTGGTCATCCTCGCGACCTGCTCGGCCGAGTCGCCGATGCCGGGCCACGCGCCCGCCGTCGCGCACCGGCTCGGCATCACGGCGCCCGGCGCGTTCGACATCAACGCCGCCTGCGCCGGGTTCTGCTACGCGCTCGGCACCGCGAGCTCGGCGGTCCGCGCCGGCAGCGCCCGCAACGTGCTGGTGATCGGCTCGGAGAAGATGTCCCAGTGGATCGACTGGACCGACCGCTCCACCTGCATCATCTTCGCCGACGGCGCGGGCGCGGCGGTCGTGACCGGCAGCGACTCCCCCGGCATCGGCCCGGTGGTGTGGGGCAGCGCCGGGGACGGCTTCGACAAGATCATCATTGACGACCGGCACTCGTTCATCCGGCAGGAGGGGCAGGCGGTCTTCCGCTGGGCGACCACCGCCATCGCCCCGGTCGCGCGGGAGGCGTGCGAGCGCGCCGGCATCGCCCCCGAGGACCTCGCCGCGATCGTCCCGCACCAGGCCAACCTGCGGATCATCCAGGCGATCGCCCGCAAGATGAAGGCGGTCAACGCCGTCGTCGCCGACGACATCATCCACTCGGGCAACACCTCGGGCGCCTCCATCCCGCTGGCCCTGTCCCACATGATCGAGCGCGGCGACGTGCCGTCCGGCGCCCCGGCCCTGCTGGTCGGGTTCGGCGCCGGGCTGTCCTACGCCGCCCAAGTCATCCAGATCCCGTAGGCGCGCCCGCGCCGCACAGCTCTGGACCAACCCCATCGAAGGAGAACCCGCACCATGGCAGTCGCCACCGAAGAGCAGATCCTGGCCGGCATCGCCGAGATCATCGACGAGATCGTCGGGGTCGACAAGGCGGAGGTCACCCCGGACAAGAACTTCATCGACGACCTCGACATCGACTCGCTGTCGATGGTGGAGATCGCCGTGTCCGCCCAGGACCAGTTCGGCGTCGAGATCCCCGACGACGAGCTGCGCAACCTCAAGACGGTCCAGGACGTCATCAACTTCGTCCAGAAGCTGCAGAGCTGAACCGCGGGGACGGCGCGCCGCCGAGCGGTGCGGCGCGCCAGGCCCACCCGCCTCCCGTTCGCAAGGAGCACCACGCATGAGCACGAGCAAGACCACAGTCGTCGTGACCGGTTTCGGGGCCACGACCCCGCTCGGCGGGGACCTTCCGTCGACGTGGTCGGCCCTGCTCGCCGGCAAGTCGGGCATCCGCCCGCTGCCGTGGGACGACGTCGAGAACCTGCCGGTGCGGTTCGCCGCGACGCTCGCGGTGGACCCCTCGGAGGTGATGCCGAAGCAACTCCTGCGCAAGCTCGACCGCAACCAGTCGATCGCGCTGATCGCCGCGCGGGAGGCGTGGACGAGCGCCGGCTTCGCCAAGCCGGTGACCCGCCGGTCCCGCAAGGAGGAGTCGCCCGCCGGAGTCGACGGCGGCTTCGTGGTGGACGGCGAGCGCCTCGGCGTCGTGGTCTCCAGCGGCATCGGCGGCCTGCACACGGCGCTCGACAGCTACGACGTGTACAAGGAGAAGGGCTGGTCGCGGGTCTCGCCCTTCACGGTCCCGATGCTGATGCCGAACGGCGCGTCCGGGCACGTGGGCATCGAGTTCGGCGCGATGGCCGGCTCGCACGCCCTGGTCAGCGCCTGCGCGTCCAGCGGCGAGGCCGTCGGCTACGCCGTCGACATGATCCGCGCGGGCCGCGCCGACGTCATCATCTGCGGGGGCACGGAGTCGTGCATACACCCCCTCCAGATGGCCTCGTTCGGTTCCATGCGCGCGATGTCGACCCGCAACGACGAGCCGGAGCGCGCGTCCCGCCCCTACGACAAGAACCGTGACGGGTTCGTCCTCGGCGAGGGCGCGGCCGTCATGATCCTGGAGTCGGAGGAGCACGCGCGGGCGCGCGGCGCGCAGGTCCACGGCATCGTCGCGGGCTGCGGCTACTCCGGCGACGCCTACGACATCGTGCTGCCCGACCCGACCGGCGCGGGGCAGGCCAAGGCGATGCGGCGGGCCCTCGCCGACGCCGACCTGGCGCCCGAGGAGATCGTGCACATCAACGCGCACGCCACCTCCACCCCGGCGGGCGACGTCGCCGAACTGGCCTCCATCAAGGCCGGGCTCGGCGAGGAGGCCGCCCGCAAGGTGATCATCACCGCGACCAAGTCGATGACCGGGCACCTGCTCGGCGGCGCGGGCGCACTGGAGTCGATCTTCACGATCCTGGCGCTGCGGGACGGGATCGTGCCACCCGTCGCCAACCTGGACGACATCGACGACGAGGTCGATCTCGACATCGCGCGGGGCGAACCGCGCAAGCTCCCCGACGGCCCGGCCGCGGCGCTGAACAACTCGTTCGGCTTCGGCGGGCACAACGTGTCGGTCGCCTTCCGGCGGGCGCTCTGACACCTGGCACGTAACAACGCCGCGCAGTAGCGCCGCGCACGCGGCGGGACGGCCCGGTGAGCCTCGGCTCACCGGGCCGTCCTGTCGTCTCACTGAGCCTCGGGCGCCCGGCTCCCAGGCGGCCGGGCGGCGAGGTCCGGGATGGACGACGGGCGCCCCGGCGCGCCCGGTGCGGCGCGGCGGGGCGCACGTGCCATGAGCCCGGTCCGGAAGGCGGGGCGCGCGCGGTGCGGGGACGGGCGCGCTCCCTCGTCCGGCGTCAGACCGCGGCGTGCAGCCAGCGGACGGGAGCCCCGTCGCCGGCGCGGCGGAAGGGTTCGAGCTCGTTGTCCCACGGCGTGCCGAGGAGTCGGTCGAGCTCGTGCTCCAGCGTCGCCTTGCCCACGGCGGCGTTGGCCATGACCGAGCGGAGCCGGTCCTCGGGGACCATGATGTCGCCGCTGGCGCCGATCACGCCCGTGAACACCCCGAGGGACGGGGTGAAGCTGTAGCGGACCCCGTCGCACCCGGGCGTGGGATCCTCGGTGGCCTCGAATCGCAGCAGTTTCCAGTTGCGCAGCGCGGACGTGATTCCCGCCGCGGTGCCCGGCTTGCCCTCCCAATGAAGCTCGGCGCGCAGCGTTCCCGGCGCCGCCGCCTGATCGGCCCATTCAAGGGAAACGGGCACACCGAGAACACCTGCGGCGGCCCACTCGACATGCGGGCTCAGCGCAGGTGGCGCGGAGTGGACGTAGAAAACGCCACGTGCGGTCACCGGACCTCCTGGATCTGTACCGAGGCTCGTCTTCCCCTACGGCCTCGTACGTCCCAAGTCGGCGTCCGCGTCCCTCATTGTGCATCATCGGCACCTGTCGCACCACCGTGAGTTCGCTGTTTGTCGAACCCTTGACCACGGGATGCGCACCGTTCACGGTCCTCGACCGCCCAGGTTAGGGCGCGGGAGGGGTGCCGCGCAGGGCAAGGCCCGAAGGGCGGCGGCCCCGCGGGCGGCTTTCGCGATCACACGTCACCGGGTGTCACGGGTCCGGCACGATGAGTTCGAGAACGGACCTCACACACGGGAACAGGGAAAGCGAGGATCGATGTTCGATCAGCAGGCACGGCTGGAGCGGGTGCTGGAGCGGCACCCGGACGCCGTGATGGTGGAGCCGGTGCCGGGACGTCCCGCGCTGGTCCGCCGTGACCAGATCCTCGTCGCGGAGCAGGACGCGGGCGCGGCGCAGGACCGGGTCCGCCGCTGGTACGAGTCGCGGCACGACGAGGAGGGCGTCACGCGGCTGCGGCTGCGGGCGCCGCTGAAGGTGGACGTGTGCGAGCTCACCGCCGAGCTGGCCGGGGACGGGCGGCACCGCCGGATGAGCGTGTCGCCCAACCACCTCGTGCTCGGGCAGCCGCTGTGGTGGAGCGGGCCGGCCGACCTGGCGCGCCCGGCGGACCCCGTCCCGGCGCCGGAGGCCGGGCCGACCCGGCGGGACGTCACGGTGGCGATCCTGGACACGGGCCTGTCGCCGCACCCCTGGTACGAGGACGCCGACTGGTTCCGCGAGCAGCGCGAGGAGGTCGCCGAGGTCCTGGACGCCGACCTCGACGCCGAACTGGACGCGCAGGCCGGGCACGGCACGTTCATCGCGGGCGTGGTGCTGCGGCACGCGCCGTCGGCGCGGCTGCGGGCCCGGCGCGTCATCGGCGGCGACGGCGTCGGCGACGAGGCGGCGGTGATCCGGGCGCTCACCTGGCTGGCGGCGTGGGGCGGCGCGGACGTCGTCAACCTCTCGCTCGGCTGCCACACCTTCGACGACCGGCCGTCCCCGGTGCTGGCGCGGGCGGTCGCGGCGCTCGGCCGCCGGACGGTCGTGGTGGCGTGCGCGGGCAACGCCGCGTCCGACCGGCCGTTCTGGCCCGCCGCGCTGGGGCCGGTGGTGGGCGTCGCGGCGCTGGACGGCGCGGACCGCGCGCGGTTCTCCAACTACGGCTGGTGGGTGGACGCGTGCGCCCAGGGTGTGGACGTGACCAGCAGCTACGTCGACTTCGACGGCCGCGCCGCCGACTTCCACGGCTACGCGAGCTGGAGCGGGACCTCGTTCGCGGCACCGGCCGTCGCGGGGCGGATCGCCGGGCTGGCCGCGCGCGAGGACCTCGACGCGGTGGCGGCGGCCGACCGGGTGCTGGACCCGGCACGTCGTCCTACCCTTCCCGACCTCGGGGTAATCATCAGTTCTTGAGCACGGCACGGCCGCGAACCGGTAACCGAGGGTGCCGGAACCGTCACCGAAGCCCTAGGTTGAACGGAGCGGGGGGCCTCCGGAGGAGACTTCGATGGCCCTGCAAGACGGGACGGACGAACTGATGGACCGGGCCCGCGACGGCGACGGCGCCGCGTGGGCCCGGCTGGTCGAGCGCTACAGCGGGATGCTCTGGGCGATCGCGCGCGGGCACGGGCTCGGCGACGCCGACTCCGGCGACGTGGTGCAGACCACCTGGCTGCGGCTGGTGGAGCGGATGGACGGGCTGCGCTCCCCGGCGGCGGTCGGCGCGTGGCTCGCCACGACCGCGCGGCACGAGAGCGCGCGGCTGGCGGCGCGCGCGGCGCGCGACCTGCCGCCGCTGGTCGTGGCGGCGCCCGAGGCGGCGCCCGACCAGGTGGTGCTGGCCCGGGAGCGCCTCGGGCAGGTGGCCACGGCCATCGCCACGCTCCCCCGGCGCTGCCAGGTGCTGCTGCGGATGGTCGCGCAGAACGCGGGCCAGGCCGATCTGGCGGCGGCGCTGCGCATCCCGGTCGGCAGCGTCGGACCGACCCGGGCGCGCTGCCTGGAGACGCTGCGCGGGCTCGTCCGGTGAACGACGACGAACTGCTCGCGCGCGTGCGGGCCGCGTTCGAGACCCTCGACCCCCTCCCGGAGGGCGTCCTCGCGGCGGGGCGCTCCGCGCTCGCCTGGCGGGCCCCCTCCTCCGTGCTGGCGGGGCTCACCGGCGACCTCGCCGGGCGGGTCGCCTCCGGCGTCCGCGGCGGCGGCGTCCGCGCGCTGACCTTCGCGGCCCCCGGCCTGATCGTGGAGGTCGAGGTGGCGCCGACCGGCCGGGGCCGCGAGATCACCGGGCGGCTGATCCCGTCCGCGGCCGCGGACGTCCACGTCCGCCAGCCGGGCCTCGCGCCCGGCGAGGTGACGGCGCGCGTGGAGGCGGGCGGGCTGTTCTGCCTCCCGCGGGTCCCCGAGGGCGTCGTCAGCCTCGACCTGCGCTTCCCGGACGGGACGTCCGTCGTCACGAGCTGGGTCCGGCTGTGAAGGGCCCCGGAGAGCGCGCGCTGCTGCGGCTGGTGGCGATGGCCCCGGTGACGGCCCGCACCCGCGCGCTGTCGCTGCTGGAGAGCGCGTCCACGCCGGCGGAGGAGGTCCTCGCGCTGCGCGTGGCGGGGCTGGCGGCCAAGGAGCAGGGCCTCCTGGACGACGGCCTGCGCTACCTCCACAGCGCCCTGGACCTGGCGGAGGGCCGGCGGAGCCCGTCCGTCCCCGACCCGCTGGCCCTCCCCTTCGACCCGCTTGAGCGGCTCGGGCCGGCCGACCCGCTCCCGCCGCCCGAGGGCGCGCCCGCGGACTGGGCGGATCCGTACGCGGCGGCGCAGGTGCGGATGAACCTCGTCGGGCTCCTCGCCGCGCGGGGCGAGGCCGGGGCGGCGCTGGCGTGCGCGGCGGCGGCGGAACCCGTCCTGCGCGGCCTGGACGCCGACCGGCTGGCCGCGAACACGGCCTGCGCGCTCGCCCGGGCCGGACGGCTCCCCGAGGCGCGGGAGGCGGCGGCGCAGGCGCTGCGCAAGCTCCGGCGCGGGGAGGATCCGGCGGCGCTCAACGGCCTGCTCACCAACCTCGGCCTGGCGCAGGCGCTGGGCGGGGACCTCGACGGCGCGGAGGCGATGCTCGCGGAGGCGATCGCGGTGGGCGAGGCGTCCGGGCTGGCGCACCAGACGGCGATGGCCAAGGCCAACCTGGGCTTCGCGATGTCGCGGCGCGGGGACGTCTCGCGCGCCCTCCGCCTCTTCGCGGCGGCGGAGCGCGGCCTGGTCGGCGAGCGCCTCGCGCAGTGCCGGTTCGACCAGGCCGAGGCCCTCATCATGGCGGGCCTGCCGGACGAGGCGCGCCCGCTCCTCAAGGACGCGCTGGCGGCGGCCGCGGCGAACGGGTACCGGTGCGACATCGCCGACGGCCTGCTGCTGCTCGCCCACGCCGAGCTGGCGAGCGGGGAGGCGGTGCGGGCGGTCGGCACGGCGGAGCGCGCCCGGATCAAGTTCGCCGAGCAGGAGCGCATCGGCTGGATGCTGCTGGCCGAGCACCTGCTGCTGCGGGCGCGGTGGGCGTGCGGGGAGCGGTCGCCGCTGCTGTACCGGACGGCGGTCGCCACGGCCGACCGGCTCCAGGACGGCGGCTGGGTCGTCGCGGCGGCCGACGCCCGGGTCGTCGCGGCGCGCGTGGCGCTGTCGCAGGGACGGCCCGCGGGGCACCTGCTGTCGACGATCGGGAGCATGCGCGGCCCGGCGTCGGTGCGGATCGCGGCCTGGCACGCCATCGCGCTCGAACGCCGCGCCCTGGAGGACCACAAGGGCGCGATGGACGCCGTCCGGGCCGGACTGGAGGTCGCCGAGGAGCACGCGGAGGCGCTCGGCGCGCTCGACCTGCGTGCTCGGGCGGCGGGGTTCACCACGGAGCTGGCCGACCTCGGCCTGGGGCTGGCCCGTTCCGCGCAGGAGCTGTTCGCGATGGAGGAGCGGCGCCGCGCGGTCGCCCGTCCGGCGCGGGTGCGCCCGCCCAGGGACGCCGAGCGGGCCGCCGCGCTGACCGCCCTGCGGGCGCTCAGCGTCGAGCACACCGCCGACACGGCGCGCGGAGGCGTCGGGTCCGTGCTGTCGAGGGAGCTGGCCGTCCTGGAGGCGCGGGTCATGGCGCACACCAGGCGCCGGGCGCCCGACGGCCTCGCGCGGCGCTCGCCCGAACTCGACGACGTCGTCGCGGCACTGGACGGGCGGGCGCTGGTCGAGCTGGTCGCGGTCGGCGGCGACCTGCACGCGGTGACGGTCGCCGACGGGCGCGTCCGGCGGCGCCGCCTCGGGACGTGCGCGGCCGCCGCGCACCACATCACGATGGCGCGCCTCGCGCTCCGCCACCTCGCGGAGTCGGCGGACGACGCGCAGGCCGCGACGGCGTTCAGCCGCTCCCGCGAGCGCCTCGGCCGCCACCTGCTGGGCCCGCTCCAGCTGGAGCTCGGCGACCGCGAGCTGGTCATCGCCCCGCCCGGCAGGCTGCACGGGCTGCCGTGGGCGGCGCTGCCGCCGCTGGCCGGGCGCCCGTTCACGGTCGTCCCCTCGGCGGGGGCGTGGCTGCGGGCCGCGGCGGTCGAACCCGTGGCCGGGCCGACCGTGCTGGCCGGTGGGCCGGGCCTGCGCCACACCGCGCGCGAGCTGTCGGTGCTGCGGCGCCTCTATCCGCGGGCGCTCGTCCTGGACGGGCCGGGGGCGCGCGCGGAAGCCGTCCGCGACGCCCTGGACGGTGCCGCGCTCGCGCACATCGCCGCACATGGGGAGTTCCATCCGGGCAACGCCCTGTTCTCACGCCTGCGCATGGCGGACGGCCCGCTCATGGTCCACGACCTGGACGAGCTGTCCACCCCGCCGCGCGTCGTGGTGCTCTCCTCCTGCGACAGCGGACGCGCGGACGAGGGCGACGCCGTCCTCGGCATGGCGGGGGTCCTGCTGGCCCTGGGCACGGCGACGGTCATCGCCAGCGTCACTCCAGTCCAGGACGAGGTGACGCCGGAGTTCATGGCCGCCTTCCACGCCGCCCTGGCCGGAGGACGCTCCCCGGCGCGCGCGCTGGCGTCCGTCCGCCGCACCCCGGGCGTGATGGGCTTCCTCTGCATGGGCCAGGGGTAGCCGCCCGCTCGCCCCGGGCGCGGCGAGGCCGAGGCCGAGCCGCGCCCGGGGCCGCTCACGACCGGTGCGGCACGCGGAGGAGAACGGCCGGCGCCATCGGCGCGGCCGCGCTCACACCGGGTCAGTCGCCGGTGGCAACCGGGCGGGACGGGTCGGTCACCCACTGGGACCAGGAGCCGACGTAGAGGGCGGCCGGGATGCCCGCGAGGTTGAGGGCGAGGATCTCGTGCGCCGCCGTCACACCCGAGCCGCAGTAGGCGCCGACGTCGAGCGCGTCGGTGGCACCGAGCTTGGCGAACCGCTCGCGCAGCAGGCCCGGCGGCAGGAACCGGCCGTCCACGCCGACGTTCCCGGAGGTGGGGGCGTTCCGCGCTCCCGGGATGTGCCCGGCGACGGGGTCGACGGGCTCCCGCTCGCCCCGGAAGCGCTCGGCGGACCGCGCGTCCAGCAGCACGCCCGCGCCCGCCAGCGCGGCGGCACCGTCGGCGTCCAGCACGGGCAGCCGCCCCGGGTCGGCGATGAAGTCGCCCGGCTTGACCTCCGGGTCGGCGGTGGTCACCGGGTGGCCCGCCTCCGTCCACGCCTTGTACCCGCCGTCCAGAACCCGGACGCGGTCATGGCCGAAATAGCGCAGCGCCCACCAGAGCCGGGCGGCCGCGGTGGAGTCCGCGTCGTCGTAGACGACGACGAGGCCGCCGGCCGAGACCCCGGCGCGGCGCATCGCGGCCTCGAAGTCCCCGGCCGCGGGCAGCGGGTGCCGCCCGCCCGCGCCGGGCGGCCCGGCGACGTCCCGGCCCAGGTCGACGAAGACCGCGCCGGGCAGGTGCCCCCGGCGATAGGACTCGATCCCCGGCGGGCCCCCCAGATGCCATCGCACGTCCAGCAGGACCAGGGGGGTCTGCTGCCGGAGCAGCCGGTCCAGCGCGGGCACTTCGATGAGAGGATGCACCTCGCCAGTTTGACCGTCCTTGCCCCGATTCGGGAGGGGCGAGTTCTGGTTCGTCACAACTCGTAGCCTAGGCCGCGGCGCGCCGCCCCGCCCGCCGCCGTGCGGGTCAGGCGCGCGACGTGCCGAGCAGCGGGATCAGCAGCTCCGCCGGGACGAGGGAGCCGTGCATGCCGACCATCCGGTCCAGCCACGGCTCCCGCTCGGACGCGGTGATCGCGAGCCCGCCGCGCGCGACCGCGACCACGTCGCCGATCCGCTCCGCCATCCCCGGCGCCAGCTCGCCGAACCAGCCGCTCGCGGCCGCCTCGTCGCGGGACACGACCCAGGCGCGGTCGCCGAGGACCTCCGTCCACGCGGCGAGGACGTCGCCGTGCGCGCCCGGCTCGCTGTAGACGTAGCGGCAGCGCGCGTCGCCGCCGAGGAGCGCGACGCCCGCGCGCAGCCCGGGGACGGCGTCGGCGTCCACCCGCTCGGACGGGTCGACCATGCCGTGGTCGGCGGTCACGTACAGCGCCGCCCCCGCGGGCAGGACGTCGGCGATCCGCCGCGCGAGGTCGTCGACGAACCGCAGCTGGACGCGCCAGTCGGCGGACGCGACGCCGAACCGGTGCCCGGTCGAGTCGAGGTCGGGGTGGTAGACGGTGACGAACGACCGGTCGCCGAGGCCCAGCGCGTACTCGGACCGCCCGACGAGCTGGCCGAGGCTGTCGGCGGCCAGGTAGTCGGCGCCCCGGGTGGTGGCGCGGCTCAGCCCGGATCCCCGGTAGTAGCCGAGGCCGACGTAGGCGACCTCGACGCCGTCCGCCGCCGCGCGCTCGTACACGGTCGGGGCGGGCTGGAACTCCGCCGGGTCGACCGAGTCGTCCCGCCAGCGCAGGCAGTTGAGCAGCCGCCCGGTACCCGGGACCCGCACCTGCACGCCGAGCAGGCCGTGCCCGCCGGGCGGCAGGCCGGTGGCGAGCGAGCCGAGGCTCGTGACCGTCGTCGCGGGGAACCCGGCCGTGATCGCCCCGCCGTCCATCGCGTTCAGGAACGGCGCGTCGGCCGGGTGGGCGCGCAGCAGCTCCCAGCCGAGCCCGTCCACGATCAGCACGCACACGCGCGGCGCCGGCGGCAGGCCGAGCACGTTCACGGCGCCCGGCACGCCCAGCGCGGACAGCACCGACGGCGGAAGGTCCGCGAGCGCGCCCGCCCCGTAGCGGGGCGGCGCCGGGCGCGCCGTGCTCACCGCGCCGTCGCGGTCGACAGCTCCTCGGCGAACGCCAGCACCTGCGCGACCGCCTCGGCGCCGTCGGCGGCCTCGCTCACCCGCAGCGACAGGTCGTCGGCGGTGACGCTGCCGGTGTAGCCGTGGTCGGCCTCGCAGTTCTCGTCGCCGCAGGTCGCGGGCTCCAGGTCGATGTGGGCGATCGCGCCCCAGCCGATCGTCAGCACCACCTCGGTGGGCGGCACCCCCGGCACGTAGGACGCGGGGTCCGGGACGACCCGGGTCACCGCGACCGACTGGACGCGGTCCAGCTTGACGGCCTCGGTGGTGGTGGACGCGTGCGGCTGGGCCATGCCCTCGCCGGGCGGGTGCTCGTCGGTGTGGCACACCAGCAGCCGGCTCGCCGACAGCACCAGCACGGTCACGTGCCGGCGCACCTCCATCGCGGGGTCGAAGGTGGCCTCGTGGTGCACCACGTAGGCGATGACGCGCTCGTCACCGACGGCCGACTCCACCGCGTCCGCGACCAGGACCGGATAGTAACCGCTGCGCTCGATCGCCGTGCGCAAACCGTGATCGGTCGCTCGGGTTTCCCTCATGGCCCCCATCCTGCCCTGTCCGGGGGCGGCGGCGCACATGCCAGGACCGGCACATGCCCCTGGGGGCATGGTCAGGCGGCGGAACACGGGGTACGGGGTGGGCATGGACACAGATCCGCTGCCCTCCCCGACACCGGTTCCGCCGCCCACGCCGGATCCGGCCCCCCAGCCCGAGCCGCTGGTGCCGCCCCCCGAGCCGCCGCCCGGACCGGCCCCGCAGCCTCCCGGGCCCGTGCCGCCGGAGCCGACGCCCCCGGGACCGGCTCCGGAGCCGAGCCCGCCGGGCCCGCCGGAGCCCGACCCCGTCCCGCCGACACCGGAGCCCAGCCCGCCTCCGCCGCCCGGGTGAGGGTCAGGGCAGGCGGCGCGGCCCCAGCTCGGGGCGCGGGCCGAGCGGGCGCTCCAGCCGCAGCGCGGCACCGCCGACGGCGGCGCCGGACGCGTCCGCCATGACCGGGTTCAGCTCCAGCCGCGCCACCTCGGGGATCTCGTAGCCGAGCCGCGACACCCGGACGAGCAGGCCCTCCAGCGCCGCGAGGTCGACCGGCTCGGCGCCCCGGTGGCCCAGCAGGAGCGGGGCCGTGCGGATCGCGCGGACCAGCTCGGCCGCCTCCGCGTCGGTGAGCGGCCCGAGCCGGTAGGCGCGGTCGTCCAGGAGCGCGGCGGTCTCGTCGGCCAGGCCGAACGACACGACGGCGCCGAACGACGCGTCCTCCATGGAGACGACGCGGGTCGGCACTCCCCCGCCGCCCGCGCGCATCTCGACGCCGTAGCAGGCGAGGAGCTCGGCGGCCTGCTCGGCCGTGGCGTGCACCGGGCCCCCGTCCCCGGACCCGAGCCACTCCCCGACCAGGCCCCGCGCGCGGTCGCGGTCGGCGTCGGGCAGCTCCGGGAGGCGGCCCACCGGGCGCTGCCGCCACCGCGCGTACCGGACGACGTAGCCCAGCGCCCGCACCGCGTCCTCCGGCGCCGCGTAGGAGGGGATCGACCCCTCGGCGGCGGAGCCGTCCGGCCCGGGGACGCGCAGGTCGGCGGGCATGCCCTCGAAGCCCAGGTAGGTCGCCACGATCGGCTTGGACGCCCCCTCCGCCAGCCGCACGATCCGCTCGGGGACGCGCTGGTCGTAGCCGCCGATCGTCGGGGGCGTGAACAGCGCGACGACCGCGTCGACGGCCTCGTCGGCCAGCGCCCCGGCGAGCGCCGCCTCGTACTCCTGCGCGCCCGCGCGCGGCCCGAGGTCGAGGCGCGGCCTGACCTCCAGGCCGAGCGCGGTCGCCGCGTCCTGCGCCAGCAGCCCCAGCGAGTCGGAGTTGTCGATGATCGCGATGCGGTCCCCGGCGGGGAGCGGCTGGTAGGCCAGCAGCTGGGCGACGTCGAACAGCTCCGACAGGTCCTCGACGCGGATCACGCCGGCCTGCGCGAACAGCGCGCTGACCGCGTGGTCGGGCAGGGTCAGCGCCTGCGCCGAGTGCCCGATCGGGACGCCCTGCGTGCCGCGCCCGCTCTTGACCGCCACGATCGGCTTGCGGCGGCCGAGCCTGCGCGCGAGCCGGGCGAACTTGCGCGGGTTCCCCAGCGACTCCAGGTACAGCAGGACGGCCTTGGTCGCCGGGTCCTCCTCCCAGTACTGCATCAGGTCGTTGCCGGACACGTCGGCGCGGTTCCCGGCGGAGACGAACGTGGACAGCCCGAGACCCCGCGACGCCGTCCGATGGAGGATCGCGATGCCGAGCGCGCCGGACTGGGAGAAGAACCCCACCGGGCCGCGTCCCGGCAGGGTCGGCGCCAGCGTCGCGTTCAGCCGCACGTCCGGGTCGGTGTTGGCGATGCCGAGGCAGTTGGGCCCGACGACCCGCATGCCGTAGGCGCGCGCGAGCCGGACCAGCTCCTCCTGGCTCGCCCGCCCCTCCGGCCCGGTCTCGCCGAAGCCGGACGACACCACCACCAGGCCGCGCACGCCCTTGCCGGCGCACTCGTCCACCACCCCGTGGACGGCGTCGGCGCGGACGGCCACCACGGCCAGGTCCACATCGTCCGGGATCTGGAGCACCGACGCGTACGCGCGCACACCCGCGACCGCCATCGCGGTCGGATGCACCGGGTACACCGGGCCGGTGAAGTTCCCGCCGAGCAGGTTCCGCAGGACGGTGTGCCCCACGCTGTGCTCGGCCCGGCTCGCCCCGATCACCGCCACCGAGCGCGGGAACAGCAGCCGCTGGATCGACCGCGACTCCGCCCGGTGCTCGCGCGCGGCCATGACCTCCAGCGACGTCTCGGTCGGCGCGAGGTCCAGGACGAGCTCGATCACGCCCTCCTCGAACCGCTGCCCGACCTCGTAGCCCGCCTCCCGGAACACCCGCGTCATCCGCCGGTTGTCGGGCAGCACGCTCGCCACGAACCGCCGCACGCCCCGCTCCCGCGCCGCCGCCGCGATGTGCTCCAGCAGCACCGCGCCGAGCCCGCGCCCCTGGTGCGCGTCCTCCACCAGGAACGCGACCTCCGCCGTCTCCGGACGATCCTCGAAGCTGTCGTACCGGACGACCGCCACCATCTCCTCCCCGATCGTGGCGATCAGCGCGACGCGCCGGTCGTGGTCCACCGAGGTGAAATGCTCGACCTCACGGTCGGTGAGGCTCGGCCGGGGCGAGAAGAACCGGTAGTAGATGGACTCCGGCGACAGCCGCGCGTAGAACACCCGCAGGATCTCGGCGTCCTCGCTCCGGATGGGCCGCAGATGGGCCGTCCCGCCGTCGCTGAGGACGACGTCGGCCTCCCACTGATCCGGGTAACGCTCGGTCACGTACCAGAGCGTAAGGCACGCCGCCCCAGGTGAGCTTGCCGGGAAAAAGGAGGGCTTCCTTGGTTTCGCTGCGCGTTCGAGACCTCTTCGGGGGGCAAGAGCTGTTACGGTCGAGCACACGCCCAGGATGCCGCTCGCGCGGGCCGTGTTGATCGAGGTGATGACTCCATGACGCGCGTGGTCGTGGTCGGCGATCTTATGACAGACACCGTGGCCCGTGCCGCGTTCCCCCTGGCCAAGGGCAGTGACACGCCCGCCGCCGTGACGACCCACGGGGGCGGCTCCGGCGCCAACGTGGCCTCGTGGCTCGCCCTCGACGGGGTCGAGGTGGCCTTCGTCGGCCGCCGCGGCGCCGACATCGCGGGCCGCAACCGCGACATGGAGCTGATGGGGTACGGGGTCGACGCCCGCCTCGTCATGGACCAGGAGCGCCCCACCGGCACCTGTGTGGTGATGGTCACCCACAAGGGCGACCGCACCATGCTGTCGGACCCGGGCGCCAACGCCGCCCTCCTCCCCGAGGACATCGAGCGCTGCAAGGACCTGTTCGTCCAGGGCACGCACCTGCACCTGTCCGGCTACTCGCTGATCAACGAGGGCTCCCGCAAGGCCGCCCGCCACACCCTGGACCTCGCGCGCCAGGCGCAGATGTCCATCTCGGTGGACGGCGGCTCGTCCTCCCCGCTCAAGCGCATGGGCGCCGAGCCGTTCCTGGAGTGGACGCAGGGCGCCCGCCTCCTGGTCGTCAACCACACCGAGGCCGAGATCCTCACCGGCCGCGACAACCCCGACCAGGCCGCCAAGGTCCTCACCGCCTGGTACCCGCAGGTCGTCGTCAACGTCGGCGCCGACGGCGCCCTCTGGTACACCAACGGCCGCCCCGAGCCCGTCACGGTCGCCGCCGACCCCGTCGAGAAGATCATCGACGGCACCGGCGCGGGCGACGCGTTCGTCGCCGGCTTCCTCCCGCCCTGGCTGGACGGCAAGCAGCCCGCCGACGCCCTCACCGCCGGCTGCCGGCTGGCCTCCCAGGCCCTCCAGCACCTGGGCGCCCGCCCGTCCCTGGACGTGGTGGACAACCAGATCAAGACCTGACCGGTCCGGCCCAGCCGGAGGCAGCGGACGCGCCACCGACCGAGGGCACCCTCGGCCATGCGGCCGCGCCCTCGTCGATCGGCGAACCCCGTCCGCAGCGTCGTCCAGGCGCGGGCGAAACCGAACAGACGGCAAGAAACGCGGCGAGGCCCGCTGGCTCAGGCGGACGGGGTGTAGGTGCGCACGTCCTCGCGGACCGCGTCCCACAGGCGGTTGAGCGGATGCCCCGCGTCGTAGCGTTCGAGGTCGGCGCGGCGGACGAACGCGCCGGTCATCAGCTCGGCCCTGGGCTCCAGGTCGTCGCGCAGCTTGATCGCGCGCAGCGGGACCGCGTCGGGGTCGTCCTGCCCCGCCATGCCCCGCCCGATCGACCCGGTCACGATCATGCAGCCGCGGACGAAGCCCGACTTCAGCAGCGACAGCCCGTAGTGGACGTCGTCGATGTCGGCGACCACGCTCAGCCGCTCCCGGAAGTTCGGCCCGTACCAGGTGGCCAGCAGGTCGGCGACGAGCCCGGCGGGCGGCACCACCAGCGGGACCCCGGCGAGGCCGCTCGTGCGCACCGGCCCGTCCGGCAGCTCGTTCTCGGACAGGTTCGTCAGCAGCAGCGCCTGGCCCCGCGCGTACTCGATGACCTCGTACTCGTCGAGCCGCCGGTCGCCCTCCGGCGTGCTGACGATGCTGCCGCAGATCAGATCGACCTGCTTGGTCTCCAGGCGCGACCACAGGTCCTTGGTGCGGACGTGCGCGACCTTGAACTCGACCTCGCGCTGCCGGAACTCCTCCGACACCCGGTCCCACGCACGCGACACGATCGGCAGCGTGAACTCGGTCGTGCCGACCGTCAGCATGCGGCCGAGCCGCCGGCGGCTCCAGTGGATGGACTCCAGCCAGCTCCCGATCGTCTGGCTCGCCAGCTCCACCGTCGTCTCGCCGGTGGGGGTGAACAGGAAGTCCTTCCCGCGCCCCTGCCGGACGGTCAGCACCTCCCCGCACAGCGCCTGGCTGTTGCGGTTGAGCGTGTCGAGCTGCTTCTGCACGCTCGACTGCTCCCGCCCGAGGACCCGCGCGGCACGCAGCGCCGACCCTGTCGCGTGCACCACGAGCAGCGTCCGGAGCTGGTCGAAGGTGGTGTCGAGCAGGCCGGACGGGCAGTCGAGGAGCTCGTCGAGGGACGGGGCCACGGGGGGTGACATTACTACCTGCTCCCGAAATGGCCGAGCGTGCATCCCAGCGGGAAATGATGACATTTCCCGCTCAACTTATCTCAAGATGTTCTTTGAAACAGCTGGACAGCGTTTCCTGACCTCTAGAACACTTTGGTCCCGCCCCCGACCGAGGAAGTGCACCCGTGAGCCCGTCCGCCCCCGAGCGTCCCGTCCAGCCCCAGGACGTCCCCGCGAAGATCGTCGCGTCCGTGCCGTCCGAGTTGGTCGTGGTACCGGCCGACAAGCTCGTGTACTCCGCCAAGGCGGCGGCCACCTAGGGACTCCCGGTTCGCCGCGGCTCTTCTCCGCCGCGGCGCCCCGGGCCGATCGTCGGCCCGTGCGCGGGGCCGCGCGCACGGGCCGACCCATCGCCCGCCCGCGCCGACAGGGGCGCGCGGGCGGGGCGGCACCGGGCACCAGCCCAGGCCCCATCTGGACTGGCGCCCGCCGCCCCCCGCCCCCACAAACCCGTCGGCCACGCCCGACGAGCCGGACCGCAGGGCTCGCGGGAACACGGAGGCGTCCCGCCTCCCGGCCGCGCGATCGGCCGCAAGAACGCTCGATCACTGCCTCAGGCGGGGGTGCCGCCGGTGTTGCGGATCATCTGCTGGAGCACCTTGAGCGCGGTGACGTAGTCGGCGTCGTCGATTCCCTCGTGGATGCGGGCCCGGATCGCCGGGGCGTGCCGTCCGAGATCGACCCGCGCCCGCTCCCCCGCCTCGGTGATCCACAGCCGGCCCTCGGCGTCGCGGGTGAGCCAGCCGCGCTCCACCAGGACCTCCGCCTCGGCCGCCAGGTCGTCCTCCGGCCTGATGTAGGAGCTCATCGCGTCCCGCAACTCGCGGAGGGTCATGCCCCGGCCGTCGAGGGAGATGTCGTTCTTGGACAGGTTGCGCAGCAGCCAGAACTGCGGATGGGTGTAGCCCTGCTCGGCCTGCCGGGCTCGGGTGAACGCGACGAGGGCCTCGTAGGCGACCCCGGTCCAGTAGGCGGCCGGCTGCGCCGCCAGTTCGGCGTCGGAGACCTGCTGAGTCGACATGCGATGCTCCCCTTGGTTGGATACCCGTCCAGGCACCGTAGAACCTTGAGTTAACTTGAGGTCAAAGTAGGGGGCGGAGGAACCTCACCCTCGGCCCGATGACGAGGCACAGGCCATCGGCACACCCGAGTTCGACCCCGCCGACCATCGCGGACGCCGGGGTGCGGGATCAACCGCTTCAAGCGCAACCGGGCGGTCGCGACCGGATACGACAAGCTCCCCGAACGCGACGAGGCACCATCCACATCGCCTGCATCGATAAGTGGCTGTGATGGGCGCCTTTGAAACACGCCCTGCGGCCGTGTTTCAAAACCCTGCCGCGCGCCGGATTGTCTGTACACAAACCTATGCTCGTCCCCATGCCGAAATCCGCCATCCCCGCGTCCCTGTGCTATGCCGAGGCCGATGCCCGCCTGGGTGGCGCGTTGTCCGCCGTGTTCGAGGGGGCGGGAGCGTCCCCCGGTTACGACGAGGTGCTGTTCTTCGACGGCGACCTCACCCTCGACGGTGATTTTTGGACGCCATCAAAGAACTGCGCGGCGACGTCGACTTGATCGTGGTGACCGGCGATCTGACGGTCGACGGCCCGATTGCGCTCTATGGGGACCGGCCCGGCCTGTACGTCGGCGGTCACACCAAGGCCGAGACCCTGGAGGGCGGCGAAGGGGAGATCTACATCCACGACGGCGCCTTCACCCACCTGGTCTACGGCTGGTACAACCACGGCTCTTTGCGGACCGGGATCGTCGATACCCCGTGGGTGATCGACTACGACCACGCCATGGACGTGTACGCCCCCGGCGGGCGCTGGGTGAACAATTACGACGACGATGACGACGACGTCGACTTCGCCGTCGGGGACGGCATCGTCGAGGCGTTCGTGCCCGAGGTCGTCGACGCGGAGGACCGCTGCCTGAACGTCGACGAGTTCCTGGACCGGCTGCGGGCCGGGCTGCCGGTCCTGCGGCCCGGAGCCACGGACGCAGGCCGAGTCGGAGAGTGACCACGCGTCCCGGGCTCCGACCGACCTGGCGCAAATTCCTGGCGCTCTCCGCCGAGGTGCTCCGGATGCCGTGGCTGTGCACCCTGATCCCGGACGGCAACCTGATCGGCGAGCTGGAACCCCGAGACACGCGCTACCGCGAGACGAGCTGACCGTCGAGCACGACCTCACCGCATCGCGGCAGAAAGTCACAATCTGGCCCGCTGCCAGCTCCCCCCACTCCCGAAACACGCTGAGCGAGAGCCTGCGGAGGCACCAGAAACTCTTCGGCTCACCCTTGATCTGCGTCCAGTAGTCGGGGTGCTTGTCCTCGGCCACCCGCAAAAGGAGCAGCAGATAGCGCACATTGCTAGCCGCGATGTCCCCCGGGCGTCGCTGGCCCCGACCCCCTTGATGTACTCCTGCACAACGGTGACAGCGGGCAGCCCCATCAGCCCGGCATTCAGCGCCGCGAGCACGCCCCGTGGAGACGGATGGCCACGGTCATGGACCAGCCCTCATGCGCTAAGCGGCACCTCCCCAATTCGGCGGCGCGAGCGTTAGAGGCAGCACCGCGGAGGCACCCGAAACTCGCACAAGGCCGGCGACCACAGTCGCCAACCAACCCCCACGTGCCACGCATCACCCCCCAATTCGGCGGCGCGAGCGTTAGAGGCAGCACCGCGGAGGCACCCGAAACTCGCACAAGGCCGGCGACCACAGTCGCCAACCAACCCCCACGTGCCACGCATCACCCCCCAATTCGGCGGCGCGAGCGTTAGAGGCAGCACCGCGGAGGCACCCGAAACCCTCACGAGGCCGGCGACCACAGTCGCCGACCAACCCCCACGTGCCAGGCGTCACCCCCCCAATTCGGCGGCGCGAGCGTTAGAGGGAGCGCTGTGAGGGCTCCGGAAACTCGCACGAGGCGGGCGGCCGCGGTCGTGGGCCGGCCTCCGTGCGCTAGGCGGCGCCTTCCTAGTTCGGGGTGGCGAGGGTCAGGGGGAGGACGGCGGGGGCTCCGGATTCTCTGAGGAGGCGGGTGGCCACGGTCATGGTCCAGCCGGTCTCCACGCGGTCGTCCACCAGGAGGACGGGGCCCGGGGCGGTGGAGAGGGCCGCGGCCAGGTCCGGGGGGACGGTCAGGGAGTGCCAGACGGAGCGGAGGCGCTGGGCGCTGTTGTGGCGGCGCGGGACGGGTTCGCCGGTCGGGGTCAGTTCGCCCAGGTAGGGCAGGCGGCCGATCTCGGCTATGCGGCGGCCCAGGCCGGTGACCAGGCGGGGGCGGGAGTGGGAGCCGATCGTGACGACGCCGGTGGGGCGGGCCGGCCAGTCCCAGGCGGTGAGAACCTTGACGACGGCCTCGACCATGTCGGCGGGGACGTCGGTGTCGGCGGAGGCGAACAGGTCGCGGAGGCGGTTGCCCCAGCCGATGTCGGTGAGGCGGCCGAGGGCGCGGCCCGTCTCGGCGAGGTGCTCGGGTTTGATGCGGCCGGAGACGCCCAGGTCGTCCTTGACGCCGGTGGGCCACATGCGGCGGGGGGCCAGGTCGACGCCGGGGCGGTGCAGGCGGTCGCGGGCCTGGGCGGCGCCCTGGGGCGTGACGTCGGCGGGCCAGTGGTCGCCGGTGCAGTTGTCGCAGCGGCCGCAGGGGGCGGCGGACGGGTCGTCCAACTGGTCGCGGAGGAACTTCTCCCGGCAGGTGGTGGCGGCGATGTAGTCGAGCATGGCCTGCTGCTCGCGGCGGCGTTCGGAGGTGACGCGCTCGTAGCGTTCGCGGTCGTAGGACCAGGGCCGGCCGGTGGCGGTCCAACCGCCCTTGACGCGGCGGGCGGCGCCGTCGACGTCGAGGACCTTGAGCATCATCTCCAGCCGGGCGCGGTTGAGGTCGACCTGGGGTTCCAGGGCGCCGGTGGACAGCGGGCGGCCGGCGTTCTCCAGGACGTCGAGGGTGGCGCGGACGATGTGCTCCGGCGGGAAGGCCAGGCTGGCGAAGTAGGCCCAGATGTCGCGGTCCTCGGGGCCGGGAAGGAGGATGACCTCGGCGCGGTCGACGCCGCGTCCGGCGCGGCCGATCTGCTGGTAGTAGGCGACCGGGGACTGCGGGGCGCCGACGTGGACGATGAAGCCGAGGTCGGGTTTGTCGAAGCCCATCCCGAGGGCGCTGGTGGCGACGAGGGCCTTCAGCTTGTTGTCCTGGAGGTCCCGCTCGGCCTGGAGGCGCTCGGCCTGCTCGGTCTGGCCGGAGTAGGCGGTGACCTCGTGGCCGCGATCGCGCAGGTAGCCGGTGATCTCGTGGGCGGCGGCGACGGTGAGCGTGTAGATGATGCCCGAGCCGGGCAGGTCGGCCAGGTGCTCGCCGAGCCAGGCGATGCGCTGCTCGGCACCGGGCAGCTTCACCACGGCCAGGCGCAGTGACTCGCGTTCGAGCGGGCCGCGCAGGACGAGGGCGTCGTCGCCGGCGAGCTGTTCGGCGACGTCCTGCGTGACGCGCGCGTTGGCGGTGGCGGTGGTGGCGAGGACGGGGATGCCGGGCGGCAGGTCGGCCAGCAGCGTGCGCAGCCGCCGGTAGTCGGGCCGGAAGTCGTGGCCCCAGTCGGAGATGCAGTGCGCCTCGTCGACGACGACCAGCCCCGCGCCCGCGGCGAGCTTGGGCAGCACGAGGTCGCGGAAGTCGGGGTTGTTGAGCCGTTCGGGGCTGACCAGCAGGACGTCGACGACGCCCGCCTCCACCTCGGCGAAGACCGCGTCCCAGTCGTCGGTGTTGGCCGAGTTGATCGTGCGGGCGTGGATGCCGGCGCGGTCGGCGGCGTCGATCTGGTTGCGCATGAGCGCCAGCAGCGGCGAGACGATCACGGTGGGGCCCGCGCCGCGCTCGCGGAGCAGCCGGGTCGCGACGAAGTAGACGGCGGACTTGCCCCAGCCGGTGCGCTGGACGACCAGCGCGCGCCGCCGCTCGACGACGAGGGCGTGGATCGCGGTCCACTGGTCGTCGCGGAGCCGCGCGTGCTCGCCCGCGAGGGCGCGCAGGCACCGCTCCGCCTCACCTCGGAGTCCCTCGAAATCGCTCATGCGTCCTTGGTATCAGCGCCCGCCGACCACCCGCACCAGAATCCCGTTCTGGGGATAACCCCGGATGATTGTGAGGGCCGACGACCTGGGTAACCTGCCCTGGACGATCAAGTCCTACGGGTGAAGGGGCGCAAGCAGCGAATGGGCGCGGGGGAACGCTTGCGACGGACCTGGCACGCCCTGATGGAGGGTCACACCCCCGAGCCCCCCGAGGACGAGCCGGGCGAGACCGTCGATCCGCGGGCGATCGACCTCGTCCTGCGGGTGGGTGAGCTCCTCCTGGCGAGCGGGGAGACGACCGAGCGGGTGAACGAGGCGATGCTCGGCCTCGCGGTGGCCTACGAGCTGCCGCGCTGCGAGGTGCAGGTCACACTCACGAGCCTCCTGGTGAGCGCGCATCCGGGGAAGGGCGCGGCGCCGGTGACGGGCTCGCGGGCCATCCGGCGCCGCACGCCCGCGTACTGGCGGCTCACCGCGCTGCACAACCTCGTCCAGGAGGCGTCCATCGGGATGGTCGAACTGGACGAGGCGCACCGGCGGCTCGCAGAGATGAAGCGGGGGCGACCTCCCTATCCGGCTTGGCTCATCGTCGTGTCGCTGGGGCTCATCGCGGCGTCGGCGAGCGTGCTGTCCGGCGGCGGCCCGCTCGTCGCGGTGACGGCGTTCGTCGCGACGCTGCTCGGCGACCGCGCGGCGGCGGCCCTGGCGAGGCGGGGTGTGGCGGAGTTCTTCCAGCTGACGGTGGCGGCGGGGATCGGCGCGACCGGCGCGGCGCTCGTGGTGGCGATGGGCAACCCGGCGCAGGCGGCCACGATCGTCACGGGCGCGATCCTGGCGCTGCTGCCGGGACGCCCGCTGGTCGCGAGCATCCAGGACGGCATCACCGGCGACCTGGTCAGCGCCGGGGCGCGGATGCTGGAGGTCTTCTTCATGATCGCCGCGATCGTGGCCGGGCTGGGCGCGATCGTCTACATCGCGGTCAAGCTGACCGTGCCGATCGACGTCGGCCATCTGCCGAGTGCTCCGGTGACGCTGAAGCCCGTCCAGCTACTGGCGGCGGCGGCCGTGTCGGTGACGTTCGCGGTGTCGCTGGCGGCGCCCCGGGACGTCCTGACCGCGTCGGCCCTGGGCGGAGGGCTGATCTGGATCCTGTACGTGCTGCTCCAGGGGTGGAACTTCCCTCCGGTGCTCGCGTCGGCGGTGGCGGCGACCGTCGTGGGCGTGCTCTCGAACTGGCTCGCCAGGCGCCACCAGGCCCCGGTGATGCCCTACGTGGTCCCGGCCATCGGCCCGCTCCTGCCCGGGACCATGCTGTACCGGGGCATGGTGGAGTTGAACACGGGCGACCCCCAGGGGGGCGTGCTGAGCCTCATTGGAGCGCTCTCGGTGGCGCTGGCCCTGGGGGCCGGGGTCAACCTCGGCGGCGAGCTCGTCCGGGCCTTCCAGCGCGTCGGCCTGAGCGCCTCCGGCCGCTGGGCCCGCCCGGCCGCCCGCCGCACGCGCGGCTTCTGAGGCCGGCCGCGCGGCTCCCGGAACTGTCGGTGGCGGGCGTTACGTTCGCCGCATGTACCGACAAGGAGACATCCTGATCATGCCCGTGCCGGAGGAGTCCGTCCCGCGGGCCGTGCGGGAGCTGCCGGCCGCCCCGCGCGACGGGCGGGGGCGCATGGTCCTGGCGCTCGGCGAGGCCACCGGGCACGCGCACGCGCTGGCGGCGCCCGGCTCGCTGCTGCGGGTCCCCGACCCGCTCGCGCCCGACCACCTGCACCTGCCCTCCGGCGGGCGGCTCGTGCACGAGGAGCACGCGGCGATCACGTTGCCCAAGGGCTGGTACCGGGTGGTCCGGCAGCGCGAGTACGTGCCGGGCGCCGTCCGGGTCGTGGCGGACTGACGCCGTGCTCACCGAAGCGCCCCGTGCGGCGCACTTCGTGGTCAGTGACTGGCAGTCGGCGGCGTTCGGCACCGGGCCCGCCGACCGCGGCCGGGCCGAGGCGGGCGTGGCCGCCGCCTACGCGTCCGCGGGTCTGGACGCTCCGGCGCGGTTCGTGTGGGTGCCCTCCCCCGCGCGGGGGGCGGCCGCGGCGGCCGTCCTCGCCGGGCATGGCGACGCGCTGAGGGCGGCCGGTCTGGACGATCTGGTCGACCGCGCCCAAGGAGACCTGGGCGCGGGGTCCGCGGGGGCGAGTGTGCTGGCCGAGGTCAGAACGCGTCCGTGGGAGGCGGCACGTTCCGCCGCCTGCTCCGAACAGGGGCCGGAGCGGTGGCCGCGTGTCTGGGGCGAGTCGGGCGGCCTGCTCTGGAACCAGGTCCAGTCGCTGGTGACGCGGGTCCGCGCCGCCATCGGCGACCTCGCGGGCGGGGGCGGCGAGGACGCCTCGGCCGCCCAGAACGAGGCCGGGACCCTGCTGCGCGCCGCCACGCTCGACGCCGTCCTCGGCCAGCACGACGCGCCGTGGCTGGCGCTGTTCGAGTCGCTCGGACGCCTCGGCGGCCCGCTCGCGGGCCTGGCGGAGGTCGCGCGCTCCGCCGGGTGGTGGTGGCCCTACGAGGGGCTGGTGATCCTCTCCGAGCGCCCCTCCGACCTGTACCGCGACGAGCCGGGACGGCTCCACCGCGGCGACGGCCCGGCCCTGGCCTACCCGGACGGTTTCGCCCTGCACGCCTGGCGCGGCATGCCGATCCCGCCCGACTTCGTGGCCTCGCTCACCGACCTCACCGCCTCCCGCATTTCCTCCGAGGAGAACGCCGAGCTGCGCCGGGTGATGCTGGAGATCTTCGGCTACGACCGCTACCTGGCCGAGACCGGCGCCCGGCCGCTGCACCGCGACGAGACGGGTGTGCTGTGGTCCATCGACCTGCCCGGCGACGAGCCGGTCGTCATGGTCGAGGTGGTCAACTCCACGCCCGAGCCCGACGGGACGCACCGCACCTACTACCTGCGGGTGCCGCCCACCACCCGGACGGCCCGCGCGGGCGTCGCCTGGACCTTCGGGGTGGACGAGGCCGACTACGCCCCCCAGAAGCAGACCTGAGCCGGAACCGACCCCCCGCCCCACCTCACGCGCGGTGGAGCAGGGCGGGGATGCGTTCGAGGATGCCGCCCGCGAACGTGTCGTAGAGCCCGAGCGGTTCCAGGTGCACGTAGCCGATGTGGCAGTCGCAGGTGTCCAGCGGGCAGGGGCGCGGGCCGAGGGCGTCGAGGAACGTGCCGTCGTAGAGGTTGCCCAGGACGGACGGGACGAAGTGGCAGCGGCGCACCGTCCCGTCCCCGTCCACCGACACGACGGACTCGCCCGTGCGGCACGGCAGGCCCCGGCTGGCATGCGGACGGCGGCTGACCGGGAACAGCGGGTCGATCCCGGTCCAGGCGCCGGCCTCGGCGTCGCCGTATCGGCGCCCTTCCTCCGCGTTGACCCACAGGTAGGTGCCCGTGGGCAGGTCGGCGCGGAGGCGGCGGGCCGCGTCCAGGTGGTCGGGGTGCCCGACGATCCCGACGCTGAACCGGATGCCGCCGTCCGCCAGCTCACGGCACTTGCCGAGGAACCGCTCGTAGGGCACCTGGCCGGGATGGTAGGTGGCCCACAGCGCGAGCCGCGACGGGTCGGCCTCCGCCGTCCACGACACGCGGTGGCTCAGGTTCGTCTGGATCGCGACCCGCTCGACGTGCGGGAGGTGGCTGAGCGCGACCAGGGCGCGCCGGTACCAGGACCGGACGAGCCCCTCCCCCCACGGCGTGAACAGCACCGACACGCGGTGGTCGCGGCCGGAGACCCAGGCGGTGAAGCGTTCGAGCGCCGCCCGGTCGGCGCGGAGCCGGTCCGGCGTGTCGCGGCGCTTGGCGAACGGGCAGTACGGGCAGTCGTAGTCGCAGCTCGCGAGCGGCCCCCGGTAGAGGATCGTGAGGTGTTCCATCGGCGTACGGCGCTCTGCCAACGTGCGGCGTCCCGTCAACGTGAGGTGTTCCATCAGCGTGAGGTGTTCCATCAGCGTGCTTCGTAGGACGCCATGCGCTTCCGCACGCCGGGCGAGAACAGCGCGGGGCCTATGGCGTCGGAGTGGGCGAGCCCTTCCGGGGTGAGTGTGATGGTGTCGGGCGTCGATTCGATCCAATCCCGTTTGGCGAACGACGTGAGATCGGCTTCGAAGTCGTCGAAGGGGTCGGACGCGAAGCGCGCGCGGTAGGAGTTCCGGTCCAGGCCGGCCGCTTGCAGAAGCGACTGGACGAGGTGGCGGCGACGGCGTTCGTCCGCGTCCAACGTGAACCCCACGCGGGCGCTACCGAAGTCGCTCTCGCGCACGTAGTCGTCGATGATGGCGCGCACCGGCCTCGCCTTGACCGCGTACTCGAAGGAGTAGTGCAGGGAGGCGGTGTAGGAGCGGGCGCCGCATCCCAGGCCGACCATGCCGTCCGTCTGGCAGCAGTACTCGGTTCCGCCCGCCTCCGGGGACGGCAGGCGGAACATCCGCATCGACACCTGCTCGTAGCCCTCGGCCAGGAGGTGGTCGCGGCCCATGCGGTAGAGGGTCAGGCGCCAGTCGTCCCACTCCCGGTCCAGCAGCGCGAGGCCCGTGTTCGGGCGGACGTACAGCGGATACAGGTAGATCTCTTCCGGACGCCAGGCCAGCGCGGCGTTCAGCGAGTACAGCCACGACGCGGGCGTCTGCCCCTCGATGCCGTAGATCAGGTCGATGTTCAGCGTCGGGAAGCCCGCGGCCCGGATGCGGTCGAGCGCGGCCTCCACCTCGGCGCGCTTCTGCGGGCGGACGGCCGCCCGCGCCTCCTCGTCGATGAACGTCTGCACGCCGATGGAGACGCGCGTGGTCCCCCGTTCGGCGAGGACGGTCAGCCGGTCGGCCGTGGCGGTCTTCGGCGACGTCTCCACCCCCAGCGGACCCGTCCCGAACCCGGAGAAGCGTGCGGCGATGTCGCAGAGGCGTTCCAACTCGGACGCGGTCAGATACGTCGGTGTCCCTCCCCCGAACGCCGCCGTGGCGAAGGTGCCGCCTCCCTCCAGCGCGTCCAGGAGGGCGGTGGCCTGGCGGTCGAGGGCGGCGAGGTAGGCGCCGGTCAGTTCTTCGGGCGCGCCCGTCCGGGTGAAGAGGTTGCAGAAGCCGCACCGCATCTCGCAGAAGGGGATGTGCATGTAGAGGAACAGCGCGTCGAGGTCCTCGTCCGCCCACACCTCACGCAACGGACGTGGTGGCTCCAGCTCCCGGTACGCGGTCTTGTGCGGATAGGCGTAGACGTACGCCTCGTAGGTCTCGGTGGTCATCACGGCAGTACGAACTCCCCATACGGAACGGTCCAGACGACTTCGTGGCCGATGCGGTGCCCGGTGTGCCCGTCCTCCCCGTAGGCCGTCCCGTGATCGGAGCAGACGATCACGAAGCAGGGACGGCGCATGAGGGCGAACAGGCGGCCCAGGTGGGCGTCGACATGCCGCAGCGCCGCCGCGTGGCTCTCGCGCGTGTCGCTCCGCGAGCCGCCGGCGGAGGAGTCGAGGTAGAACCAGTTGGGCTGGTGCAGGGACGCGACGTTCAGCAGCAGGAACAGGCGGCGCGCGGCGGGCAGCCGGGCGACCGCCTCGGCCACGCGGTCGATCTGGTGGGGCAGGGACGCCGGGTCGGCGACCCCGAACCCCGGCTCCCAGTGGCTCTCGGCGAACAGCGACGGCAGCGCCGAGCCGAGCGGTGTGAGCTTGTTGAAGAACCCCACGCCGCCCACGCAGACCGTGTGGTAGCCGGCGGCCGCCAGCCCGGACGGGAGGTCGGCGGCGTCGAACGTCCACGTCCCGGGCGCGGTCGTCTCGCTCCCCGGGAACGCCCCGGCGAACAACCGGGGGTGCGGGCCGGGAGTGGCCGGGGTCGGCAGGAATCCGGCCAGCATGGCGGCGTGCGCGGCGTAGGTGAAGCTGCCCGGCGTGTGGCGGCGCTCCCACCGTCCCCCCGGCAGGAGCCCCGCGAGCGTGGGCGTCCCGCCGGACGCCGCCAGCTCGGCGGCCACGTCGTAGCGCAGCGTGTCGAGCGTCACCAGCAGCACGTCGTGGCTGCCGATGATCTCGTTCATGTCGTACATGCGGGGGCGTACTCCGGCAGAACGGCTCTGACCTGGGCGGTGTAGGTGTCGAGGCCCTCGGCCGGGCCGCCCGGCAGGCCCGTCAGCCCGGGGAGCAGGTCGCCGAACGCGTTGACCTCGCCCACGGCGAACCGGCGCATCCCCTGGTGGACGAGCAGGTCGACGCCCACCATCGGGCTGGCGGGGAAGCAGGCGGCGGCCCGCGCGCACACCTCCAGCGCCCGCCGCCAGCCGCGTTCGCCGAGCGCGCGCCGCACCGCGCCGAGGTCGCCCCTGGCACCGCCGAGGTGCAGGTTGGTCATCGGGTTGCGGCTCGTCCGGACCACCGCGTGGGTGGGTTCGCCTTTGATGACGACCACGCGCAGGTCGAAGGCGCGCCCGCCGATCGTGGCCTTGGGCAGCCACCGCTCCACATGGAGACCGTCCGGAGCGAGCGCGTCGATGAGCGCCGCGACGTCCCCGGGGGTGTCGTAGGTCCGCACCCGCAGCGAGTTCACGAGGCCGGACGGCGTCATCACCGCGGACGACACCGCCTTCACCCGCGCCTCCCCGTGCCGGCCGGGAGCGGTCTGCAAGGCGACGACACCTGACGCCGACGAACCGTGCGCGGGTTTGACGAAGACCCGTCGCACGCGCGCCTCGTCCATGCGCCGCCGGAGTTCCGCATGGCTCCCGACGGGCGGAAGGGCGCCGGGGACCGGGACCCCCGCCTCCAGCAGGCGGGCATGGGTCCGGCGCTTGTCGAACATGACCGCGATCTCCCCGGCGTCGCCGAGCAGCCGCGCCCCGGCCCGCGCGGCGGACGCGGCGATCCGCTCCACCGCCGCCGTGAACGTCCGGTACCAGGCGGCGCCTCCGCCCACCCGCGCCGGATTCCCGGGGCCGCGCAGGAGGGCGTCCGCATCCGGGTCCTCCCCCGGCGAGTCCAGGCGGAGCACGTCCCCCGGCCCGAGGGCGAGAGGGGCGCCCCGCAGGACGTCCGTCCAGGGGATGAGACGCGGCTCCGGGAACCCGGACGACCGGCACGCCGCCGCGAAGAGCGCGGCCCGCCGGTCGCCGGGCGCGCCGACGACGGCGAGGGTCATTCCGACGCCGCGATGTAGAACCAGTCGCCGTCCGGCTTCTGCTGCTCGCCCAGGTCGACCTCGACCCCGGGGAGGGCGGCCTTCAGGCGCGCGGCCATGGCGTCGGACAGGAAGTGGTGGTGCAGGTCCAGCTTGCGCAGGTGCGTGAGCGGCTGGCCGGACAGCAGCGCCTCCGCGCCCTGGTCGGTCAGGACGCCCAGCGCGAGGCTCAGCGACTCCAGCCGCGCGACGACGGGCGCGCCCGCGACGGCGGCGGCCACCTCGTCCTGGATCCGGCTGTCCTCCACACCGAGGTGGCGCAGCGACGGCAGCCGCTCGCCGCCGAGGAACGGCGCGAGGTCGGCGACCGAGGCGTCGCCGCCGTAGTTCTCGTCGCCGAGCCACAGGTCGAGGTGCTCCAGGTTCGGCAGCTCGCTCGCCCCCACCGCCTGCACGATCCGCGCGGGGAGCCCGCCCGACTCGAACCGCAGCACCCTGAGCGCGCCGCTCCTGATCGGCGACAGCTGCAAGCCCTCCGCGCCGCGGACGTCGAACCGCTCCAGCCTGGGGAAGGCCGTGAACAGCGGGGTGATGTCGGAGTGCTCGATCCAGGAGATCTCCGCCTCCTCCATGACGATGTCACCGAGGAACAGCGACCTGAGGGCGGGGAAGGACGCGGCGGCGCCGGTCAGCACCGCCACCGGGTCGCCGGTGTCGTCCTCGTAGGACGCGCCCCAGTAGCCGATGAGGAGCGTGGTGACCTGCGTGGTGTCCACCGCCTCAAGGAACCGCGCGAAGACGTCGTTGAACGGCTCCGCCTCGAACCCCGTCCCGACGTACCAGGCGACCTCGGCGGGAGCCGGGAGCGCCTCCGCGTCGCCGTCGTCCTCGACGCCCTCCTCCCGGTAGGGGAAGCGGTGCACCGGCAGACCGGCGTATTCCTCCAGGTGGTGATATATGGCCATGGGGTCCCCTTCACGTGATCGTTGGGTCCCTGTCCTATCAGCACCGGCGGACAGTACGCGCCCGCTTCAGCCTTCCTCGTCGTCTCCGTCGTCCTCCAGGAACACGCCGTCGAACTCGTCGGGCTCCCCGGAGCCGCGCGCGGCGCCCAGCAGGCCGCGGGTGAGCGACTGCGCCGGATCGAACATCTCGTCCACCGCCGCGCCGAAGTGGGCGTCGGTGAGGCGCTCGGGCGCGCCCGGCGCGGGGCCCTCGCGGAGCGCGGCGCCCTCGCGGAGCGCGGCGCCCTCGCGGAGCGCGGCGCCCTCGCGGAGCGCGGCGCCCTCGCGGAGCGCGGCGCCTTCGCGGAGCGCGGCGCCTTCGCGGAGCGCGGCGCCTTCGCGGAGCGCGATCAGCACGGCGCGGCGGACCAGCTCCTTGATGAAGGAGGCCGTCACGCCCTCGGTGCGGGCGGCGACCTCCGCGAGGTCGGCGTCGAGACGCAGTTCGCGCCCGTACAGGCGCAGGAGGCCGACACGCCCTTCCAGGTCCGGACGGGGGATCTCCACGGCGAGGTCGATGCGTCCCGGGCGTTCCGCGAGGGCCCGCTCCAGCATCTCCACCCGGTTGGTGGTGAGGACGAACACGACGTCGGCGTCGCCGGAGATGCCGTCCATCGCGTCCAGGAGCGAGAACAGCAGGGGGTTGGTGCCGTCGTCGACGAGGTCGCGGTCCTCCGCGACGAGGTCGACGTCCTCCACGATGACGACGGCCGGTTGCAGACTGCGGGCCAGCGCCACGGCCTGGCCCAGGAACCGCATGGCGGGACCGGTGAGCTGGATGACCGTGGCCCCGAGAAGACGCCCCATCAGGTAGCGGACCGTGTGGGTCTTGCCCGTCCCGGGCGGCCCGTACAGGAGCAGTCCGCGCTTGAGGTGCTGCCCGGCGGCGAGAAGCCGCTCGGCGTGCTCGGCGATCCCGACCACGTGCGCCTCGACCGCCTCCAGCCGCCCGTCCGGCAGGACGACCTCGGACGCCGCCAGGTGCGGCCGGGGCAGGAACGACACCAGCGCGTTCTCGTGGTACTCGCTCGCGCCGAAGCCGAGCACCTGGCCGCGCATCACGTCGTGCTCGCGGCGGAGCCGGTCCACCTCGTCGCGGACGGCGGCGGCCGTGGCCCGGTCCCGGGCGAAGACGTTGAGGACGCACATCGCCTCGTAGGACTCGCGGGTGAGGACGCCGAGCACGACCGGCGACCCGTCCGGCGCGGTCGTCGGCACCAGCCCGAGCTCCACGACCTCGATGGACTCCTCGGGGCCGACGGCGGCGGTGCCGTACTCGGGACGGCCGAGCGTGTAGGTCCCGAGCATGACCGCCGCGCCGATCATCGCGCTGAGGTTCTCGTAGTGGCGCTCCGTCCCGGCGATCCCGAACCACTCGGCGCCGGGCGTGTGGGCCGCGAGGTAGGCGTCGAGCCCGCGCTGCAGGCAGGCGTGCTCCCAGGACCGGTACTCCTGGCCGACCATCACGAGGTCGTGGAACGCGACGCCGACGTGCCCGCAGATGCGGCTCACCAGCGGCGAGGCTGCGTTGTCCTCGGTGATCCGCTCGCCCGCCGTGCGGACGAGCCGCTGGAGGCCGGCGGCCAGGGAGCGCGCCGTCTCCAGGTCGATCTCCCCGTCGCCGGGATCGGTCAGGGCATCGGTCACAGGTGTCCCCCAGTTTTTCCGGCCGCCCCCTTGGGGGTCAGCTTAGGCAGCGCCCGCGTGCGCTTGCGACCGGTTAAAAAGGAACACGAAACCCCTGGGCGGACGGTTGCACCGCCCACCCAGGGGTCACTCGCGTAGCGACACGGCAAGGCGTCACGACGCGATGAGCACGGAGCCCTTGTACTTGTCCTGCACGAACTTCTTCACCTCGGGCCCGCGGAGCAGGTCGACCAGCTTCTTCACGCGCGGGTCGTCCTTGTTCTCGGGAAGGGTGACGACGCCGTTGGCGTAGGGGTTGCCCTCGGCCTTCTCGGCGGCGAGCGCGTCCCTGTTCGGCGCCAGGTTCGCCTCAAGGGCGTAGTTGCCGTTGATCACCGAGAGCTCCACGTCGTCCAGCGAGCGGGGCAGCTGCGCGGCCTTCAGCGGCTTGAACTTCAGCCCCTTGGGGTTGCTCGCGATGTCCTTCTCGGTCGCGCTCGTGGACGCGCCGGGCTTCAGCGTGAGCAGGCCGTTGTCGGCGAGCAGCTTCAGCGAGCGGCCCTCGTTGGCCGGGTCGTTCGGCACCGCGACCGTCGCGCCCTGCGGCACGGCCTGGAGGCTCTTGACCTTCTTGGAGTAGACGCCGAGCGGCTCCAGGTGGACCGGCGCCACGAACGCCAGCTTCGTGCCGGACTTCTTCTCGAACTCCTGCATGAACGGCACGTGCTGGAAGTAGTTGGCCGTGACCTGCTTCTCCTTCAGCACCGTGTTGGGCTGCTGGTAGTCGTCGAAGGTCACGATGTCGAGCTTCAGCCCGACCTTGGACGCCAGATTGTCCTTGACGTACTTCAGGATGTCGCCGTGGGGCACCGGGTTGACCGCGACCTTCAGCGGGGCGTCCGCGTCGTTGGACGCCTCGGACGAACCGCACGCGGTCAGCCCCGCGAGGAGGCTCACGGAGGCCAGTGCGATGGATAGCTTGCGAAGCACGAGGAGTGCCTTTCTGTGCGTTCTTTAAGGGTTTTTATTCGGCTGTGCGTTATATGTGTTATTTGTGCGTCAGGCGCCGGGCGACGAGGTCCCCCACGGCCTGGACGAGCAGGACGATCACGATCAGCAGCACCACGGTCGCGACCATGACCTTGGACTCGAAGCGCTCGTAGCCGTAGGTGATCGCCAGGTTGCCGAGGCCGCCGCCGCCGACCGTCCCGGCCATGGCGGTGTAGCCGATCAGCGCGATGACGGTGACGGTCAGGCCCGACACCAGGCCCGGCCGGGCCTCGCGCAGCAGGACCTTGCCGACGATCTCCCGGCGGGTGGCGCCCATCGCGCGCGCGGCGGCGACCACTCCGGGGTCCACCTCGCGGATCGCGATCTCGACGAGCCGCGCGTAGAACGGGATCGCGCCGACGGTCAGCGGCACGATCGCCGCCGCGTTGCCGATGCTCGTGCCGACGACGATCCGGGTGAAGGGGATGATCGCCACCATCAGGATCAGGAACGGCAGCGAGCGCCCGATGTTGACGACGACGCCGAGCACCGCGTTGGCGGGCGGCGCGGGCAGCAGCCCGCCGCGCTCGGTGATCACCAGCAGGACGCCGAACAGCAGCCCGAGCACCGCCGTGAACAGCGTCGCGACCCCGGTCATGTAGAGCGTCTCCCGCGTCGCGGGCCACAGCAGCGGGGTCACTTCGTCCCAGGTCATCGCGTCTCCTCCTCGCCGGCCGCCACGGCCCCGTCGGCCCCGGCGCCGCGCTCGGGCCCGCGGGCGCCGCCCTCCGCGGCGGATGTGTCGGCGTCCGCCGCGGACGCCTCGGTGTCGGTGATCGGGGTCTTGACCTCCACGGCGAGGCCCGCGTCGCGGAGGAAGGCCAGCTGCGCGGCGTTGGCGGACGGGTCGCCCGGCAGCTCCAACTGCAGCCGCCCGACCCGCCCGCCGCCGACGGTCTCCACGGCGCCGCCGAGGATGTTGACGTCCAGCGAGTACTTGCGGGCCAGCGCCGACACGAACGGCTGGTCGGTGACGCCGCCGACGAAGGTGACCTCGACGACCGTCGAGCCCGCGCGCGGCGTGACCGGCGGCAGCGGGAACAGCCCCCGGGCGAGCTCCGAGCCGGGGCGCGCGAGCAGCCCGGTGACCGGCCCCGACTCGGTGAACCGGCCGTCGCGCATGACGGCGGCGGAGTCGCAGATGCGCTTGACCACGTCCATCTCGTGGGTGATCAGCAGGACGGTGAGGCCGAGCCGCCGGTTGAGGTCCCGCAGCAGCTCCAGGATCGAGGCGGTGGTCTCCGGGTCGAGCGCGGAGGTCGCCTCGTCCGACAGCAGCACCTTCGGCCGTCCGGCGAGCGCGCGGGCGATGCCGACGCGCTGCTTCTGGCCGCCCGAGATCCGCGCGGGGTGGGCCCGCGCGTGCTCGGTGAGCCCGACCAGCTCCAGCAGCTCGGCGACGCGCCGCCGCCGCTCCGCCCGCGGGACGCCCATGACCTCCAGCGGGAACGCCACGTTCCCCGCGACCGTGCGGCTGCCGAGCAGGCCGAAGTGCTGGTGGATCATGCCGATGCCCTGCCGGGCGCGGCGCAGCTCGGCGCCCCGCAGCGCCAGCAGGTCGCGGCCGTCGATGAGGACGCGTCCCTCGTCCGGCCGCTCCAGCAGGTTGACGCAGCGCAGCAGCGTGCTCTTCCCGGCGCCGCTGCGCCCGAGCACGCCGAAGATCTCGCCCTCGGGGACGGTGAGGTCGACGCCGTCGACGGCGGTGACCTCGCGTCCTCGGGCGCGGTAGACCTTGCGAAGTTTTTCGATCTGAATCACAGAGAATCATCCGTGCGTGCGGGCGCCGCTGTGCAGGCGTCGGCGCGGTGGACCGGGACGGTGCGGAAGGAGGATGCGGGTACGTGCGGAAGGTCACGGCGTGCGGGGCACGCCGGACGCGCGAGCCGGGGGCGGCCCTGCCTCGCGGCGGCCTACGACAGGCCGGGCGGGTACGGCGCGTGGCTCAGCAGGTGGCGTTGGAAGATCATGCGCGACTCGGGTCTCGGGACGGCTCGCTTCGGGGCGCGAGGCTCAGGCGGGGGCCCTCAGCGGTCACACATTCGACGGCGGCGCGCACACCCCATGGCCCGCCGGGTCGGCGGTCCGAACTGAGGGCATGGGCATGTCACGGTCACGTCATCAGTTAACCCGCTCCAGACAACTGACGCAAATCGCACCCTCGGGAGAGGCCGTCACTCGTCCCTGTAGTCCAGGTAGGTGCGGCCGGAGCCGCCGCGCAGGGAGATGACCCGGGTCGACCTGTCGTCCACGACGGCCTGGCCGAGGTGGGACGGCATGGGCCCGACCAGCCGGTAGTGCGACCCGGGCGGCACGATGATCCGCGCGGAGCCCGAGCCGACCGCCGCGTCCACGATGTCCGGCGGCTCGGCGTAGCGCAGGTTCAGCTCGCCGGAGCCCACCTCCGCCTGGGTCTTGGACGCGGCGATCCCGGTCCCCCTGACCGTGCCGGAGTTCGCCCTCAGCCGCAGGCGGCCCCGGGCGTCGGCGACGGTGATCTCGCCCGAGCCGGTCCGCAGGTCGAGGTCGCCGGTCAGCCCCCGCACGTTGATCTGCCCCGACTCCGACACCGCCGACACGCGCACGCCGCGCGGCACCCGCACGTCGATGTCGCCGCCGCATTCGAGGCCCCCGTAGATCCTCACCGTGCTGTTGCAGCGGAACGTGATGTAGAGCACGCCGTCCACCAGCGACTCGTTCACGGTCGGCTTGGTCGGCGCCCACGTCAGCCTCTTGTGGACCCTGCCCTCGCCCTCGGGGCCCGCGCCGACCGTGACCCGCGCGTCGCCCATGTCGAGCCGGACGTCCTTGATCGCGAGGTGGTACGGGGTCGTCTCCGTCGTGGTCCGCCGGAAGGCGTGCGCCGCGACCCGGAACCCGATCGGCGCCACCATGAGGACCGCCGTCACGGCCGCGAGGAGGATCCACACGCCGCGCCGGCGGGGGCGGGCGGGCGTCCCCGGCACCGCGCCGGTCCCGGTGTCCGCGGTCATGTCTCCCCGTCCAGGAACCGCAGGACGGCCAGCACCCGGCGGTGGTCGCCCTCGGCGTGCGGGAGGTCGAGCTTGGCGAAGATGTTGTTGATGTGCTTGGCGACCGCGCTCTCGCTCACCACCAGCGCCCCGGCGATGCCCGCGTTGGAGCGCCCCTCCGCCATGAGCGCCAGCACCTCCCTCTCGCGCGGCGTGAGCCGGTCGAGAGGGTCGCGGTGGCGGCGCAGGAGGAGCTGGGAGACGACCTCGGGGTCCAGGGCGGTGCCCCCGGCGGCGACCCGGCGCAGCGCGTCCAGGAAGACCGAGACGTCGGCGACGCGGTCCTTGAGCAGGTAGCCGATGCCGCTGGTGCCGGCCGCCAGCAGGTCGGCGGCGTAGCGCTCCTCGACGTACTGCGACAGCAGCAGCACCGCGACCTCGGGCGCCTCCCGCCGCATCACCAGCGCGGCGCGGACGCCCTCGTCGGTGAAGCCGGGCGGCATCCGCACGTCCACGATCGCCGCGTCCGGGCGGTGCTCGCGGACCGCCGCGAGCAGCCCCTCCGCCTCGCCCACCGCCGCCGCGACCTCGAACCCCGAGGTCTCCAGCAGCTTGATCAGCCCGGCCCGCAGCAGGACCGAGTCCTCGGCGATCACAATGCGCACGGCAACTCCACGGTGACGGTCGTCGGACCCCCGGCGGGGCTGGTGATGCGGAAAGTACCGTCCACCGAGCGGACGCGGCGCGCGAGCCCGGTCAGGCCCGTCCCCCGGGCCGGGTCGGCGCCGCCCACGCCGTCGTCGCCGACCGTCAGCAGCAGCACCCCGCCCCGGCGCAGCACCTCGACGTCCACGGACGCGGCGCGGGCGTGCTTGACCACGTTCGTGAGCGCCTCGGAGACGACGAAGTAGGCGACGGCCTCGACGGTGGACGAGGCGCGCGGCTCCACCTCGACCCGCAGCCGGACGGGCAGCGGCACCCGCGCGGCGATGCCCGACAGCGCCGCGTCCAGGCCCCGGTCCTCCAGGACGGCCGGGTGCAGGCCGCGGATGAGCGTGCGCAGCTCGGTGAGCGCCTCCTTGGCCTGCTCGTGCGCCTCGACGATCACCTCCATCGCGTGGTCGGGGACGTCGTCGAGCGTCTCGCGGGCCAGCCCCAGGTGGAGGGCGAGCGAGACGAGCCGCTGCTGCGCCCCGTCGTGCAGGTCGCGCTCGATGCGGCGGCGCTCGATGTCGGCGGCGTCCACGACGTCGGCGCGCTTCCCGGCGAGGTCCTCGACGCGGCGCGCCAGCTCGCTGGCCCGGTCGGGGCCGAGCAGCGCGGCGGCGGCGCGGGCGTCCAGCCGCCGGACGCCCGCCGCCACCCACGGCGTGACGACCAGCAGCACGGCACCGCACGCCATGAGCCCCGCCGTCTGGACGACCTGCGCCTTGTCGGACAGCGCCGGCGAGGTGGTCTCCGGCAGGGCCCACGCGTAGGCGCCATAGCTCCCGAGGACCGCCCCCGCGCCCCACGCCGAGACCACGGCGAGCCCCCCGCACGCCACCAGCGGCCCCACGAGCAGGTGGTACTGGAGGACGCGCCACAGCTCGGGCGAGCGGAGGTCGCGCAGCGCGTCCCAGGGGCGGCCGCCGTCGAAGTCGGGCATCGGCGGGATCTCGACGCCGAGCACCGCCCAGCACCGCTCCCGCTGCCACGAGGTCAGCGGCCGCGACGCCAGCAGCACCAGCGCGACCGTCGCGACCGAGAGCACCAGGACCGGCGTGAGGTCGATCGGCGTCCACACCGTCCAGAGCACGCCGACGATCATCCATCCGGCGCACTGCAACGGCACCCCGGAGGCGACGAACACGGTGTCGCGCCACGCCGTCCTCGACCACGGAGCATGCGCGAGCGCGTGCCGGGCCACGGAGATGGATGCCATGGGGCAACCGTATTGGCCGTGCTCAGCGCGCGGCCATGCAGCTTGTTTCAGCTCCGATGGTGAACCCAGTGCCACCCCCGAACGGATAGCGGCGCTACTGAAGGTGACCGGCCGCTCGGCCAGGGTTGAGGAGGCGCCGGGGAAACGGGCGCCGCCAGCCGTCACCGCAGGGAGCACAGCCACCATGGTCGCCGACACGACGCCGTTGAGGCCCCGCCGTCCGTTGGTCTACGGTCCGCCCGCTCGGTCACGTCCCGTGCCCGGACGCGCGCGGCCCCGGGAACGAGGGGGGCGGCGGCTCGGGTGGGCCCTGATCGGCGGCGGGGCCGCGATGGTGCCGTGGATGTGGACGCTGGCCAGGACCCTTCCCTCGACCACGCAGGTGTCGCACTGGTCCACGGCGTGGGTCGGGCTGGACCTGATGCTGGCGGCCGGGCTGCTCGGCACCGGCGTCCTGCTCACCCGGCGCGACCCCCGGCACGGGCCGGTCGCCGCCGCGACCGGCGCGCTGCTCGTGGCGGACGCGTGGTTCGACGTGGTGACCGCGGCGGCCGGCGCGGACCGGGCGCTGGCGGTCGCGCTCGCCGCCGGAATCGAGATTCCGGTCGCGGTGCTGTGCGGGGTGCTGGCGGCCCGAGCGCTTCCGCAGGTCCCGTCGCGTGGCGCCGCTTCCGGACATGACCGGCACGACGACCCGCAGGTGAAGGCCGGATGGCAAAGCATCAACGGGAGTACGCCAGACGGGTGAAACCAGACGAGCCGGACCTCTAGAGTGAGTCACACAGCGGGGCCCTCTTGCGGGAGGGCCCCTCGCCCTGCCTGCACGATCAGAGGTCCCGGACATGAACGACCACGAGGTGCACGAGGAGTGCCTGCGGCTCCTGCGGGACGGCCTGCCCGATCCCGCGCCCGACGTCCTCGACGAGGACCGGGAGTTCCTGCCGCTCGGCCTCGACAAGGACGGCGACGTCGCCGCCGTCACCTTCCTGCACCAGCGGGGGGACGGCGCGTCCGGCACAGGCGCGTTCATCGAGGGCTGGACCTTCCACCGCAGGGACGGCGAGTGGATGGAGCTCGGCGGCGCCGGCGGGTCGGCGCCCGACCAGCCCCTCACCCGCCGCTCGTCCGGGGAGCTGGGCCGCTACCTGCACAAGTACGGGTCGGCGCGCACCGTCCGCAACGCGGGCCGGCTGCTGCCCTGGGGCGCGAAGTGGGTGAACGAGGCGCGGCTGCGCGCCTCGGCGGAGGTCGCGGCGGTCCGCGTCGGCAAGCGGATGCTGGACGTCCCCGTCCACGGGCACCTCGTGGTGGTGTGGTCGGCGCGCCGCGGCCCGGTCATCGAGGCGCTCGCCGCCGACGGCGCGGTGCTCGACGAGCTGGACCTCGACCGCCCGTCCGTCCCGGGGCGCCCCGCGGCCGACCACGCCGATCTCTGACGGTCCCCGACTGGAGCGTTCTACATTCGGTGCGCGTCCGTGCCGCCCCCGTAGCGGCGGGCGCCGGGCGACGCTTTCGCCGCGCCTGGCTGGGCAGACTCCAGACATGGCCGTGACGCGCGACTACGACGCCGACCCGGAACGCTTCCGCCTCGCGACGCGGGTGACGCGCCGGTACCTGATCGGGGCGCGGAGCCTGCACGAGCACATCGCGGTGAAGCTGCTGAACTCGGCGGTGTCCCGGGTCCTCGACATCGGCTGCGGGGAGGGCGCGCTGAGCGGCGCGCTGCCCGACCGTCCGCCGTTCCGGCTGGTGGGGGTGGACGCCTCGGCGACCATGCTGCGCGCCCACCCCCCGCCCCGCGTCCACGCCGACGCCGTGCGCCTGCCGTTCCGCGACGGCGTGTTCGACGCGGCCGTCGCGGTGAACATGCTCTGGCACCTGGACGACCCCGGCCTCGTGCTGCGGGAGGCGCGGCGCGTACTCGCCCCGGGAGGGCTGCTGATCGTCACGGCGATCTGCCGGAACGACAGCCCCGAACTCGCGCCGGTCTGGCGCCCGGCGCCGACCCCGTTCGACGCCGAGGACGCGCCCGCGCGGGTCTGCGAGGTGTTCGGCGAGGTCGAGGTGGAGCGCTGGGACGCGCCGCTGATCACCCTGCCCGACCGGGACGCCGTCCGCGACTACCTGATCGCCCGGCGGATGCCCCGCGCGGAGGCCGCCGAGGCGGCGCGGCGCGTGCGCACGCCGCTCCCGGTGACCAAGCGCGGCGCTCTCGTCCTGGCCCGCCGCTAGCGCGGCGTCACGCCGGGACCGGCGCGCTCGTCAGGATCTCGGGGGTGAGCTGCCCGGGACGGGTCAGCCCCGACAGGGCCAGCGTGAGTTCCAGTTCCGCCTGGAGGCAGCGCAGGACGTGCCGGACGCCCGCCTGCCCGCCCAGCGCCAGCCCATAGGCGTAGGGGCGCCCGACCAGCACGGCGCGGGCGCCGAGCGCGAGCGCCTTGACGACGTCGGCGCCCGTCCGGACGCCGCTGTCGAACAGCACGGACGCCCGACCGCCGACCGCCGCCACGACGGCGGGCAGCGCGTCCAGCGCGGCGACGGCGCCGTCCACCTGCCGTCCGCCGTGGTTGGAGACGATGACGCCGTCCATGCCCGCCTCCACGGCCCGCCGGGCGTCGTCCGGGTGCTGGATGCCCTTGAGCGCGATCGGGCCGTCCCAGTGCTCCCGCAGGAAGGCCAGATCGTCCCAGGTCAGGCTCGGGTTCCCGAAGTTCGCGACCCAGTGCAGCAGCGCGGCCTGCCGGTTGGCGCCGGTCACCGGCCCGCCGACCGCCCGCTGGAACACCGGGTCGGCGAAGTAGTTCGCGACGCCGACGCCGCGCAGGAACGGCAGGTAGGCGCGGTCGAGGTCGCGGGGGCGCCAGGCCAGCGTGAACGTGTCGAGGGTGACGACGAGGGCGGTGTAGCCCGCGGCCCTCGCGCGGTCCAGGAAGCTCACGGCGAGGTCGCGGTCCTTCGGCCAGTAGAGCTGGTACCAGCGCGGCGCGCCGTCGCCGGCCGCCTCCGCCACGTCCTCCATCGAGTGGGACGCGGCCGTGCTCAGCACCGCCGTCAGCCCCTCGGCCGCCGCCGCCCGCGCCGTCGCCAGCTCCCCGTCCGGATGGAGGATCGACTGGACGCCGATCGGCGCGAGCAGCACCGGCGCGGGCATCGCGGTGCCCAGCACGTCCACCGACAGGTCGCGTTCGGCGACGTCCCGCAGCATCCGGGGGACGATCCGCCACCGGTCGAACGCCGCGCGGTTGGCGCGCGCGGTCGCCTCGCTGCCCGCCGCGCCCGCCACGTACCCGAACGCCTGCGCCGACAGCACGCCCTCGGCGAGGCCCTCCAACCGCGTCAGGTCGGTGGGCAGGCCCGGACGGACGTCCCCGAGCCCCTCCAGGTAGATCGAGTTCTGGAAGTCGGCGAGCGGGCTCAAGCGGCACCTCCGGCGTGATGTGGGCGGCGCGCCGCGCCGGGACACGGGCCGGACGGGGGCCGCCCGATGCGTTCCGTCCGCCCTCAATCTGCCAGGTTTGCGGCGGGTGACGGAACGGCCTCGATCCGCCCGATCGGGCGGCGCGCCCGGCGGTCGGGCGAAAGATGTCCCCGGGACCGGCCACAATGTGGGGCATGGCACGACGCGGATCCCAAGCCCCTCCCCCGCCGCCGGACTTCGAAGAGAACATCATCGACGTCGATGTCTCCGAGGAGATGCGCGGCAGCTATCTGGAGTACGCCTACTCCGTCATCTACCAGCGGGCGCTGCCCGACGCGCGCGACGGGCTGAAGCCCGTCCAGCGGCGGATCCTGTACTCGATGAACGAGATGGGCCTGCGCCCCGACCGGGGGCACGTCAAGTGCGCCCGCGTCGTCGGCGAGGTGATGGGCAAGCTGCATCCGCACGGTGACAGCGCCATCTACGACGCGATGGTGCGGATGGCGCAGCCCTGGGCGATGCGGATGCCGCTCGTCGACGGGCACGGCAACTTCGGCTCGCTCGGCGGCGACGACATGCCCGCCGCCATGCGCTACACCGAGGCGCGGCTGTCGCGCGAGGCGATGCTCATGGTCGCCTCCATCGACGAGGACACCGTCGACTTCCGGCCGAACTACGACGGCCAGGAGACCGAGCCCGAGGTGCTGCCGTCGGCGTTCCCGAACCTGCTGGTGAACGGCGCGTCCGGCATCGCGGTCGGGATGGCCACCAACATGGCGCCGCACAACCTCGGCGAGGTCATCGCCGCCGCGCGGCACCTGATCGACCACCCCGACGCCTCGCTGGACGAGCTGATGCGCTTCGTCCCCGGCCCCGACCTGCCCACCGGAGGCAAGATCGTCGGCCTGGACGGCATCCGCGACGCCTACGAGCGCGGGCGGGGCACCTTCCGCACCCGCGCCACCACGACGGTCGAGAACGTCACGCCCCGCCGCAAGGGCATCGTCGTCAGCGAACTCCCCTACGCGGTCGGCCCCGAACGCGTCAAGGCCAAGATCAAGGAACTGGTCAACGCCAAGAAGATCCAGGGCATCGCCGACCTGAAGGACCTCACCGACCGCAACGTCGGCCTCCGGCTCGTCATCGAGATCAAGAACGGCTTCAACCCCGAGGCCGTGCTGAACGACCTCTACCGGCTCACGCCGATGGAGGAGACGTTCGGCATCAACAACGTCGCGCTCGTCGACCGGCAGCCCCGCACGCTCGGGCTCCGCGAGATGCTCCAGGTGTACATCGACCACCGCCTGGAGGTCGTGCGGCGCCGGTCCCAGCACCGCCGCAAGAAGCGCGAGGACCGCCTCCACCTCATCGACGGCCTCCTCGTCGCGCTGCTGAACATCGACGAGGTCATCCAGGTCATCCGGCAGAGCGACGACGCCGCCCAGGCCAAGCAGCGGCTCATGCAGATCTTCGAGCTGTCGGAGATCCAGGCGCAGTACATCCTCGACACCCCGCTGCGCCGCCTCACCCGCTACGACCGGCTGGAGCTGGAGAAGGAGAAGGACCAGCTCGCCAAGGAGATCGCGAAGCTGACCGCGATCCTGGAGTCGGAGAAGAAGCTGCGGGCCCTGGTGTCCAAGGAGCTGGGCGAGGTCGCGGCCGAGTTCGCCACGCCCCGCCGCACCGTGCTGCTGGAGTCCTCCGGGCACACGGCGGCGGCCGCCGTGCCGCTGGAGGTCGCCGACGACCCGTGCACGGTCCTGCTGTCGACCACCGGGCTGATGGCGCGCACGCACGGCGGCGGCCCGCTGCCCGACAGCGGCCCGCGCGCCCCCCACGACGTGCTGCTGTCGGTGGTGCCCGCGTCCGCGCGCGCCCAGGTCGGCGCGGTGACCTCGCTCGGACGCGTGATCCGGGTGGACGTCCTCGACCTGCCGACGCTGCCGCCGTCCGCGACGCCCCCGTCCCTGGCGGGCGGGGCGCCGGTCACCGAGTACGTCGACCTCGAACCGGACGAGGCCGTCGTCGGCATCGCCGCGCTCGACGACTCCGGCGGCGGGCTCGCGCTCGGCACCGAGCAGGGCGTGGTCAAACGGGTCGTCCCCGACTTCCCCGCCAACCGCGACGAGTTCGAGGTGATCGGGCTCAAGGAGGGCGACCGCGTCGTCGGCGCCGTCCAGCTCGTGTCGGAGGAGCAGCACCTGGTGTTCGTCAGCACCGACGCTCAGCTGCTGCGGTTCGCCGCGTCCAACGTCCGACCGCAGGGCCGCGCCGCGGGAGGCATGGCGGGCATCAAGCTCGGGGCGGGCGCCCGGGTGCTGTGGTTCGGGGCGCTCGATCCCGCGCGGGAGGCGCGGGTCATCACGGTCTCCGGGGCGTCCACGGCGCTGCCCGGCACCCAGACCGGCGCGATCAAGCTCGCCGACTTCGCCGACTTCCCCAGCAAGGGCCGCGCGACCGGCGGCGTCCGCTCGCACCGCTTCCTCAAGGGCGAGGACGTCCTCCTCCAGGCGTGGGTGGCGCACACCCCGCTGCGCGCGTCGGGCGCGAACGGCAAGCCGATGACGCTGAACGCCGCCCTCGGACGCCGGGACGGCTCGGGCGAGAGGCTCGACAGGCCGATCGCCGCGATCGGCGGCCCGCTGGGCCCGCCGCCGCCCGAGGACGACGCGTCCGACACGCAATGACGCGGGTGTCCCGGGCCCGCCCCGGGCCCGGGACACCCCGTGCAGCACGACCGCGCCGGCGGCGGCGCCGAGGCCCCCGCTTGCGGGCCCACGCCCCTCACGGGCGGCCGAATGCGTCGGGACGGTCGGCGGGGTCAGGTGGTGTCGAGGCGGACGGCCTGTTCGATGTAGTCGCGCAGGGCGTGCTCGTCGAGGTCGTCGAGGCTCTTGATCTTGACGTGCCGGGTCCGCCTGCCGACGCCCTCCAGCAGCCCGTGCTCGTCCTCGAACTCGGCGCCGCGCTCGAAGGCGAGGGTGAGGTGGGTCTTGCTCTGGCTGACGACGGCGAAGACCTCCGCGCCCCGCCACGCCGGGGAGCCGTAGGCGAGGCCCTCGACGGCGGCGGGCGCGTGCGCGGCCATCAGCGTGCGCAGGGCGCCGAGGATCCCGGTGTACCTGGGGTCGAGCTGGCCGGCGATGTAGGCGTCGATCTCGTTTCCGGGCATGACGCTGGCCCCTTCCGTTCGATGCGTCCCGCCGGCCTGGCGGCCGATCCCGCCACGCTAGGACCGGCGGAAGGCGCCACGTCAGGGCCCTAGGACCCCAACCCGCGGCCGGCGGACCCCAGGCGCGGTCAGGGGGCGAGGTCGTGCCGGAAGGCGTAGGTGACGGCCTGGGCGCGGTCGCGCAGGCCCGCCTTGGCGAACAGGTTGTTGATGTGGGTCTTGACCGTCGCCTCGCTGATGAACAGGTCCCCGGCGATCTCCGCGTTGGAGCGGCCGCGGGCGATCAGCGCGAGGACCTCGGCCTCGCGGCGGGTCAGCCCGTCGGGCAGGCCGCCGGTCCGGCCCCCGCGCCGGGCGGGGCGCTCGTCCGCGGCGACCGCCTCGACCAGGCGCCGCTGGATCGCGGGGTCGAGCTGCGCCGCGCCGCCGCGCACCGCCGCCACGGCGCGCGCGATCTCCTCGGCCCCCGCGTCCTTGGTGAGGTAGCCGCGGGCCCCCGCCCGCAGCGCCGCGAAGATCGACTCGTCGTCGGCGTAGGTGGTCAGGACGACGACCTCGACCTCCGGGTGGGCCTGTTTGATCAGCCGCGTCGCCTCCACCCCGTCCACGCGCGGCATCCGCAGGTCCATCAGGACGACGTCGGGCCGCAGCTCGCCGACCATGGCGAGCGCCGCCGCACCGTCCCCGGCGGACCCGGCCACCTCGATGCCGGGCAGCAGTTCCAGCAGCAGGACCAGGCCCTCCCTGACCACCGTCTGGTCGTCGACGACCAGGATCCTCGTCACGTCGCTCACAGCGTCCCGTTCCCGTTCGTCCTCCGGGCGGATCAGGCGGGCACCCGGAGTGACACCCGGAAGCCCTTCCCGTCCGGCCCGGTCTCCAGCGTCCCATCGATGAGTTCGGCGCGCTCGCGCATCCCCGCCAGGCCGTATCCGCCGCCGTCCGCCCCGAGGTCCGGGCCCGCTCCGAGCCCCGGCTCGGTGGCGCCGGTGTCGGTGACCTCCAGCTCCACCGACCCGCTGAGGTAGCGCAGCGCGACGTGGGCGCGCGCGCCCGGCGCGTGCTTGCGGACGTTGGTGAGCGCCTCCTGCGCGGTCCGGACGACCGCGAGCCCCGCCTGGGGCGGCAGCTCGCGCGGCGTCCCCGTCACCCGCACGTCGCAGGGACGGCCGGTGCCCGCGTAGAACTCCTCCGCGAGCCCGGCGATCACCTCCTTCGGCTCGGGGATCTCGCCGCGCAGCGTGGCGAGCGCCCGCCGGGTCTCCTCCAGACCGGATCTGGCCAGGTTCCCCGCGCGCTCCACCCGCTCCAGGGCCTGGACGCGGTCGCCGTCGCGCGACAGCAGCAGCCGCGCCCCCTCCAGGTGGACGATCTGCGCCGACAGCGAGTGCGCGAGGATGTCGTGGATCTCCCGCGCGATGTGCGACCGCTCGGCCAGCGCCGCGTTCGCGGCCTCCGCCCGCCGGGTCGCCTCCTGCGCGATCGACGCCTGCCGGCTGGCGAGGCCGCCCAGCGTCATCCCGGCGAACGCGGCCACCAGCCCGAGGTCGGCCTCGCCGTGCGTCGCGCTGACGACCGCGACCGCGAGGGTCGTGAGCGCGCCCACGCCGACGCCCCAGAGCAGCGGGATCCGCCGCAGCAGCACCCACAGCGGGATCATGGCGATGAACGTGACCGTGTCCCGCGCGACCGCGTAGAGCGGGACGACCGTCGCGACCGACGCCAGCAGCAGGGCGATCCCGTGCCCGCGCCACGGCGAGCCCTTCTCGCGCCCCACCAGCATCCCGGCGCCGCCCAGCGCGAACATGACCACGTTGAGGACGACGACCGCGAGCCCCCTGCCGTGCAGGGCGGGCTCGGGGGCGTGGCCGAGCAGGGAGCGCACATACGCCGCCAGCCCCCAGAGCGGCAGCACGCCGAGGACGACCACCCTCGTGATCCGCTCGCCGGAGACGGCTCCGCCGAGGCTCACCGCGCCGGCCCTCATGGCGCCGAGCCGACCGGGACGCCGGGGGAAGGGGTGCACTGCGGGTTCATGGCCCCGACGCTACGTGACCGCCCGCCCCCTGAGAATCGGCGCACGGCTGGACATCCTCGTCTCCACCCGACGGTGGAGCCCCGGCGGTCAGACGTCGATGCGTTCGGTGTCGAGCTCGGTGGCGCCCGCGGTGATGAACTCGCGGCGGGGGGCCACGTCGCTGCCCATCAGCAGGTCGAAGATCTTGGCGGCGGCGTCGGCGTCCTCGATGCGGATGCGGCGCAGGATGCGCTGCCGCGGGTCCATCGTGGTCTCCGCGAGCTGGTCGGCGTCCATCTCACCGAGGCCCTTGTAGCGCTGGACGGGCTCCTTCCAGCGCTGGCCCTTGCGCTCGAACTCCACCAGCTTGCGGGTCAGCTCGCCGTCGCTGTAGCAGTAGACGTACTTGTCCTGCCCCTTCTTCGGCTTGACCAGCTCGATGCGGTGCAGCGGCGGGACGGCGGTGAAGACCCGGCCCGCCTCCAGCATCGGACGCATGTAGCGGTAGAGCAGGGTGAGCAGCAGCGTGCGGATGTGCGAGCCGTCGACGTCGGCGTCGGCCATCAGGATGATCCGGCCGTAGCGGGCGGAGTCGAGGTCGAAGGTGCGGCCCGAGCCGGCCCCGATCACCTGGATGATCGCGGCGCACTCGGCGTTCTTGAGCATGTCGGCGACCGACGCCTTCTGCACGTTCAAGATCTTGCCGCGGATCGGCAGCAGCGCCTGGAACTCGGAGTCGCGGGCGAGCTTGGCGGTGCCGAGCGCCGAGTCGCCCTCGACGATGAACAGCTCGCTGCGGTCGTCGGCGGTGCGGCAGTCGACGAGCTTGGCGGGCAGCGCCGAGTTCTCCAGGGCGTTCTTGCGGCGCTGGTTGTCGCGCTGGGTGCGGGCGGCGATGCGGGTCTTGGCGGCGCCGGCCACCTTCTCCAGCACGGCGCGCAGCGGCTGCTTCTGGCCGCGCGAGGGGTTCTCGAACACCGCGCGCAGCTCGCGCATGACGACCTGGGAGACGATGCGGGTGGCCGCGGACGTGCCGAGGATCTCCTTGGTCTGGCCCTCGAACTGCGGCTCGGGCAGCCGGACCGTCACGACGGCGGTGAGCCCCTCCAGGACGTCCTCCTTGATGACGTCCTCGTCGCCGTTCTTCAGCAGCCGCCCCGCCCGGAGCTGCTCGTTGATCACCTTGAGCACGGCGCGGTCGAAGCCGCGCACATGGGTGCCGCCCTTCGGGGTGGCGATCACGTTCACGAACGAGCGGGTGATCGTGTCGTAGCCGGTGCCCCAGCGCAGCGCGATGTCGACCTCAAGGTCACGTTCCACATCGGTGGGGGTGAGGTGGCCCTGGTCGTCCAGCACGGGGACGGTCTCGGTGAAGTGGCCGCGCCCCTGGAGGCGCAGGACGTCCACGATGGGGGCGTCCTTGGCCAGGTAGCTGCAGTACTCGCCGATGCCGCCGTCGAAGCGGAACCTGGCCTCGACGGCCTCCTCGCCGCGCTCGTCGCGGACGTCGATGGTCAGGCCCGGAATCAGGAACGCGGTCTGGCGCATGCGGTCCATGACGAGGGACTGCTCGACCGTCGCCTCCTTCAGGAAGATCTGGAGGTCGGGCCAGAAGCGGGTGCGGGTGCCGGTGACCTTGCGGGCGACCTTGCGGACCTGCCGCAGCCCCGACTTCTTCTTGAAACGCGCGTTCGGGCGGCCCTCGTCGGCGAACTCGCCGGGCAGGCCGCGCCGGAAGCTGATGGCGTGGGTGTGCCCCTCGCGGTCGACCTCGACGTCCAGCCGGGCGGACAGGGCGTTGACCACGGACGCGCCGACGCCGTGCAGGCCCCCCGAGGCGGTGTAGGAGACGCCGCCGAACTTGCCGCCCGCGTGCAGCCTGGTCATGACCAGCTCCACGCCCGGCAGGCCCGTCTTCGGCTCAAGGTCGACGGGGATGCCGCGGCCGTTGTCGCCGACCTCGAAGGAGCCGTCGGCGTGCATCGTCACGCTGATGTGGGTGCAGTATCCCGCGAGGGCCTCGTCGACGCAGTTGTCGACGATCTCCCAGAGGCAGTGTGCGAGACCTCGGCTGTCGGTCGACCCGATGTACATGCCGGGTCGCTTCCGCACGGCCTCCAGCCCCTCCAGCACCGAAAGGTGCCGGGCGGAGTAGCCGTGCGGGTCGTCGGTGCTGGCTTCGGCGGTCGCGGCGGTCAACTGCTTGTGCTCCTCGGGGGTAGGACATTCGGCAGCAGAGTACCCCCGGCCGCCGACAATCTTTCGCCAGGCTCGCCGCCGCGGCCCGTGCCGCGCGCGGGGTGGAGGTGCCGAACGTCCACCTATGGGTGGGTGCGTACGGCTTCACTCGTTCCCTAATCTCCTCCGCATGACGCAAACAATCGAGGTCGCCGGCCTCCGCAAGCGATACGGAGACGTCCAGGCGGTGGACGGGGTCACCTTCGCGGTCGAGGAGGGCGAGTTCTTCGGCATCCTCGGGCCGAACGGGGCCGGGAAGACCACGACCCTGGAGATCGTCGAGGGGCTCCGGGAGGCGGACGAGGGCGAGGTGTCGGTCCTCGGCCGGTCGCCGTGGCCGCGCGACCCGGGGCTCTTGTCCCGCGTCGGCGTCCAGTTGCAGGCGTCCTCGTTCTTCGAGCGGCTGACCGCGCGGGAGCAGCTCCAGACGTTCGGCTCCCTCTACGGCGTCCCGGCGGCGAAGGCCGACACGATGCTGGAGGCGGTCGGCCTCGCCGACAAGGCCGACGTGCGCGTCGAGAAGCTGTCGGGCGGGCAGGCGCAGCGGCTGTCGATCGCGTGCGCGCTCGTCCACGACCCCGAGCTCGTGTTCCTGGACGAGCCGACCGCCGCGCTGGACCCGCAGGCCCGCCGCAACCTCTGGGACATCCTCCGGGAGATCAACACCGAGGGCCGGACGATCGTGCTGACCACCCACCACATGGACGAGGCGGAGGTCCTGTGCGACCGCGTCGCGATCATGGACGCCGGGCGGGTGCTGCGGCTCGGCCCCCCGGCGGTGCTGGTGCGGGGCCTGGACGCGCCCGCCCGGATCAGCGTGGCCAGCGGCGTCCTCGGGCTGGAGGACGCGCGGCTGCTGCCCGGCGCCGACGGCGCCGACGACGACGGCGTCTCCCTGACGATCTCCACGCGGGACCCGTCGGCGGTGGTCGCGGCGATGGCGGGCAGGGATGCCCTGGACGGCGTCCAGATCCGCGGCGCGACGCTGGAGGACGTCTTCCTCGACCTGACCGGGCGGGAGTTCAGGCCGTGAGCACGTTCGCGAGTTTCAAGAGCCTGGCGCGGGCGATGTTCCTCGGCTTCAGCCGGGACCGCGGCGCGCTGTTCTTCACGATCCTGTTCCCGCTGATGTTCCTGGCGATCTTCGGCGGGGTGTTCGGGCACCAGACGACGTCCAAGGTCAAGGTGCTGGAGGTCGGCCGGGCGGCGGTGCTGGACCAGGCCGTCGCGCACGACTCCGGCGGGCTCGGCAAGGTCATGAAGGTGACCAGGGCGTCCGACCGGGCGGCGGCCCTGCGCAAGGTGGAGAAGGGCGACGCGGACGCGGTCGTGGAGCAGCGGGGCGGGGAGCTGGTCGTCCACTACTCGGCGGCGGACCAGGTCAAGGCAGGGACGGTGCGGGGTCTGATGGACTCCCTCGTCCAGTCGGCGAACCAGGCGGCGTCCGGTAAGCCGCCCGCATACAAACTGGCAACCCAGCAGGTTGAGGACGACTCCCTCAAGGCCATCCAGTTCTTCACCCCGAGCCTGCTCGGCTGGGCGCTGGCCTCCGCCGGCGTGTTCGGCGCCTCGCAGACGCTCGTGACCTGGCGGACGAAGGGCATCCTGCGCCGGCTCCAGCTCTCCCCCGCGCCGATCCCGACCGTGTTCGCGGCCCGGGTGGCGGTCAGCCTCGCCGTGGCGCTCGCCCAGTTCGCGCTGTTCGTCCTGGTGGCGCAGCTGCCGATGTTCGGGCTGAGGCTGGGCCACGCGTGGTGGATGGCGGTCCCGATGGTGATGGCGGGCGTCCTGGCGTTCCTGTCGATCGGGATGGTGATCGGCGCGTGGGCCAAGACGCAGGAGACGGCCCAGGCGGTCACGCAGCTGATCGTCCTGCCGATGGCGTTCCTGGGCGGATCGTTCTTCCCGCTCGACGCGGCCCCCTCCTGGATGAAGGCGCTTTCCTACATCTTCCCCCTGCGTTATCTCAACGAGGGCATGCTGAACGTCATGGGGCGCGGCCTCGGGCCCGTGTCCGCATTGCCGCAAATCGGCGTCCTGCTGGGCGTGGCGGTGGTCGGAGCCCTGATCGCGACGCGGTTGTTCCGCTGGGACGCGGCCTGATGTGACCTCGGTCACTTATTGGTCCATTCTGCTCTGGGCGTACGAAGAAACAGGTTGGGAACGTCCACGTCGGGTTAGATGTTCTCCTAAGTACCGACCCCGAGCATGAGGAAGGTGCCGTGACTGGAGCCCTTGCCCCAACCAAGCCGTTGACCGTCGCCGACCGTTGCGACCGCTGCGGCGCCCAGGCCTACGTCCGTGCAGTCCTTGTAGGCGGCGGCGACCTTCTGTTCTGCGCCCACCACGGACGCAGGTACGCGGAGGCCCTGCGCGCCAACGGGGCCGACATTCAGGACGAGACCGACAGGCTCAACGAAACCCCGGCAACCGCTACGGACGACGAGCGGTAGGCATGAAATAGAAGTTCCCCTGTACGGCGGTCATCGGAGACGGTGGCCGCCGTTCGCATTCCGCCCATCAGGCAACTCACCGAGTCAATAAGGCATGACTCCGCAGCGTCATTAATCGATCACATAGCGTATCGGCAATACCCGCCGCGGTGACCCGGCCCACCGGCTTCCGTAAGCTCCCGACCAGCCGTGACGGCCTCCACCCCGGCGGCCGATACCGCCGGGGCGCCGTCTCGCACCGCGTCCGACTCGTACCGCATCCGGCTCGTACCGCGTCTGGGGGGATCGTGCACATCCTGCTTCCGCCATCGGAGAAGAAGGCCGCCGAGGGGGACGGCCCGCCTCTCGACCTCGCGTCGCTGAGCTTCCCCGGGCTGAACCCCGTCCGGAGACGCGTGCTGGCGGCCCTGGGGAAGGCGGGCCGGCGCGCCGACGCGGCGGAGATCCTGGAGATCCCCGCCGGTCAGGTGCGGGACGCCCTGGCCCGCAACAAGATCCTGCGCAAGGCGCCGACGCTGCCCGCCGCCCGGCTCTACACCGGCGTCCTGTACGACAACCTGGACCTGCCGAGCCTGGACGCCGAGGCCGCGGCCGACCGGATCATCGTCTTCTCGGGCCTGTGGGGCGCGCTGAGGCTCACCGACCGCGTCCCGCCGTACCGGCTGGCCATGGCGGTGTCGCTGCCGCCTGAGGGCCGTCTGAGCGCCCTGTGGCGTCCGGCGATGGGGGCGGCCCTGAACCTGGAGGACCCTCGGGCCAGGCGGGCGCCGCGCGAACGCCCGGCCGGCGGGCCGCCCGCCCGGCTGATCGTCGACATGCGCTCAGGCCCGTACGCGTCCGTCTGGAAGGCCCCCGGTCCCGCGGTGGCGGTGCGGGTGTTCCGGGAGGCGGTCGTGGACGGCGTCCCGAAGCGGACGGTCGTCAGCCACATGGCCAAGGCGACGCGCGGGCGGATCGCCCACGACCTGATCAGGTCGGGCGCCTCCCCCGGCACCCCGGACGAGCTGCTGAAGACCGTCGCCGACCTCGGCCACACGGTCGAGCTGAACGGCGCGAACCTGGATGTGATCCTCCACGACTGAGCCCGGCGCGCCCCCGCGCGCATGCGTCTGGGCCCCCGTCCACAAGTGGACGGGGGCCCAGAGCGTCGTCTACGGGCTCAGTCGAGGTAGTCGCGCAGGACCTGCGAGCGCGACGGGTGGCGGAGCTTCGACATGGTCTTGGACTCGATCTGGCGGATGCGCTCCCGGGTCACCCCGTACACCTTGCCGATCTCGTCCAGGGTCTTCGGCTGGCCGTCGGTGAGGCCGAACCGCATCGACACCACGCCCGCCTCGCGCTCGCTGAGCGTGTCGAGCACCGAGTGGAGCTGCTCCTGCAGCAGCGTGAAGCTGACGGCGTCGGCCGGCACGATGGCCTCGGAGTCCTCGATGAGGTCGCCGAACTCGCTGTCGCCGTCCTCGCCGAGCGGGGTGTGCAGGGAGATCGGCTCACGGCCGTACTTCTGCACCTCGACGACCTTCTCCGGGGTCATGTCGAGTTCCTTGGCCAGCTCCTCCGGGGTGGGCTCGCGGCCCAGGTCCTGGAGCATCTGCCGCTGGACGCGGGCGAGCTTGTTGATGACCTCGACCATGTGCACCGGGATGCGGATGGTGCGGGCCTGGTCGGCCATCGCGCGGGTGATCGCCTGCCGGATCCACCAGGTGGCGTAGGTGGAGAACTTGTAGCCCTTGGTGTAGTCGAACTTCTCGACGGCGCGGATGAGGCCGAGGTTGCCCTCCTGGATGAGGTCCAGGAACAGCATGCCGCGTCCGGTGTAGCGCTTGGCCAGCGATACCACGAGCCGGAGGTTGGCCTCCAGCAGGTGGTTCTTGGCGCGGCGGCCGTCCTCGGCGATCCACTCGAAGTCCTCGGTGTCCTCCTCGGACATCGCGGGGCCGTCGGCGGCGAGGCGCTCCTCGGCGAACAGGCCGGCCTCGATGCGCTTGGCGAGCTCGACCTCCTGCTCGGCGTTGAGCAGCGGGACCTTGCCGATCTGCTTGAGGTAGTCCTTGACCGGGTCGGCGGTGGCGCCGGCCGCGGCGATCTGCTGCGCGGGCGCGTCGTCCTCGTCGTCGCCGAGGGTGAAGGACTCCTCCTCGTTGACCGGCGCGGCGCCGTCGGCGCCCGCCTTGCCCGCGGGGGTCTTGGCCGCGGCGGGCGCGGCCGGGACGGCCTCGTCCTCCTCGGGCTCGGGCGTCACCTCCGCCTCGTCCGCGGTCACCTCCACGAGGTCGGCCTCAAGGTCGGTGAGGTCCTCGTCGAGGTCGACGTCGACCTCGTCGTCGAGCTCGGGGTCCTCGCCGCCCTTCTTGGCGGGGACCGCGGCGGCCGGGGCGGGCTGCGCCGCGCCCTTCTTGGCCGGGACGGGCTTCTTCGGCTTGGCCCCCTTGGCGGGGGCGGCCTTCCTGGCCGCGGGCCTGGGGGCCGCGGGACGCGGCTCGGCGGCGGTCTCGGCGGGGACCTCGTCGTCGCTGACGACGGCGGTCACGGTGTCGGGCTGCTCCTTGGCTGCAGCGGCTGTCTTGGGCCTGCGCGCCGGCGGCGTCGCGCGCTTGCGCGGACGCTTGGGCGCCGCGGAGTCGGCAGCGCTCACCATGACGGTCACACCCTCCTTGCTAAGGCTCCGCAAGATGCTGGAGGCCTTCGACACGGGGATGTCGGCCTCCTCGAACGTACGTCGTACGTCGTCGGCTTCGAGGTAACCCTGGGACCGTCCACGCTCGATCAGTTGCGCGATGACGTGCTCGTGCAGATCTGACGCTTTCGAGGTCGAGCTAGCAGGCGACACAAATACCTCTCGAACGAACGTGTGGCTGGGTTGACCCAAGTGCCCTGACGGGCCCGGCCTCACACTGGGTGGGACCACACACTGGGCGGGACCTCCCCGTGCGGGACCGCAGCGTACCCGCTCTTACTAGGGTCAAGCATTCTGGCACTGCTGCGCATTCCGCTTCTGAAGTCCTGCCCGGTAACACCCCACCTTAGAGGGCGCTGGACGGTCCTTCGTACGTACTACACCGTCTTCGCGCCGCCGTCGGCGGGTGTCACGCGGGCTTGGGCGGGACGTGCAGGGCGAGCACGGTCACATCGTCTACCTGCTCATACCCGGCAAGCATCCGATCGACCAGGAAGTCGACGAGCCTCTCTGGATCTCCTACCACCTCGGGCGGGGCGTCCGCCGCCACGGCGACGAGCTCCTCCAGCCCGGCATCCACCCCGCGTCTACGGTTCTCCACAAGTCCATCGGAATAGAACACCACAGTGTTGCTGGTCTCGATGGAAAAATTTGTCTGCTGTCTCTGGCTCGGCCAGCCGAGGGGCGTCCCGGGCTCCAGCGCGCTGACCCGCGCGGGCGTGTCGGGCGAGATCAGCAGGGGCGGCGGATGGCCCGCGTTGCTGAAGGCGCCGTGCCCGGTCTCGGGGTCGATGACCACGTAGGCGACGGTGGTGAACTGCTCCTCGTCCTCGGTCGCGCTGAAGAGCCGGTCGAGGCCGGCCAGGACGGCGGCGGGGCGCGGGTCGTTCAGCGCGAGCGCGCGCAGGGCGTTGCGGACGCGTCCCATTCCGGCCGCGGCGAGGACGCCCTTGCCCATCACGTCGCCCACCGCGACGGCGAGCCGGTCGTCGGGGAGGCGGAACACGTCGTACCAGTCGCCGCCCACCTGCACGTGGCGGGTCGCCGGGTTGTAGCGGGCGGCCAGCACCATGCCGGGCAGCTGCGGGAGGTCGCTGGGCAGGAGGCTGCGCTGGAGCTCCTCGGCGGTCTTGTGCTCGCGTTCGAAGAGCAGGGCACGCTCCACCGCGAGGGCGCACTGGCCCGCGAGCGCCTCCAGGAAGACGCGCTCCTCCTCGGTGATCTCCCGGGGGCGGGTGAAGGAGAACCGCAGCGCGCCGATCGGGGCCCCGGCCGCCAGGAGCGGCAGGCCCACCCAGGCGCGCTCCTCGGTGTGCTGGGTGAACAGGCCCTTCTCGTCGCGTCCCAGTTGCAGGCGGAGGCTGTCGGGGTGCTCGGCCAGGAACGGGCGGCTCTCGCGCACCGCCACCGACATCACGGTCGGGTCGCTGACCTTGATGTCGTCCCGGACGATCGGCCGCACCTCGCCCTCGGCGCCCGGCTGGGACGGCGCGACGATGCTGAGCCGCAGCTTGTCGTCGTCCAGCAGCGCGACGGCGGAGTAGTCGGCGCCGATCGCCGACCGCCCGACCTCGGTGATCACCTGGACGACCTGCGAGACGGTCAGCGCCTCGGCGAGCATCGAGGTGGCCTGCTGGAGGCGCGCCGTGCGCAGCGCCGCCGCCGAGAGCTGCTCGGTCAGGCGCCCGCGCATCTCCTCGGCCTCGCGCTGGCCGGTCACGTCGGTGTTGGCGCCGACCCACTCGATGACCGCGCCGCCCTGCCAGATGGGGACGGCCCGGACGTCGAAGTGGCGGAAGGTGCCGCTCTTGGTGCGGACGCGGTAGTTGGTCTCGAAGACCCGGTTCTCGGCCACGCACTCGCGCCAGGTGGCCTCGATGCGGGGGCGGTCCTCCGGGTGGACGACCGCGAGCCATCCGCCGGCCGCGTAGTCGTCGGGCGTCTGGCCGGTGATCGCGCGCCACTCCGGCGCGTCGTCGATCACGCCGCCGCCGGGCGCCGCGACCCACACCACCTGGGCGCTGGCCTCCACCAGCGAGCGGTAGCGCTGCTCCTTGCGGCGGATGACCTCCTCGGCCCGGCGCCGCTCGGTCACGTCCAGGGCGGTCAGGACGACGCCCAGGGCCTCGCCGTCGCCGCTCCGGGCCGGCAGCCAGGTGCAGGCCAGGATCCGCTCCTCGACGGCCGTGGCGAGCGCCGCGGCGTCGCCCGGCGGGTCAGCCGGGCGGGCCGGGGCGGGCGGCTGCACGGCCGGCACGACCAGGTCCAGGTCGCTGATCGGGCGGTCCTCGTCGAGCACCTTGCGCAGGGCCGCCTCGAACGCGGTCGCCACCTCGGCGGGCAGCGCCTCGGCCGGGCGGCGCTGCTGGAGATCGCGGACGGCGACGCCGAGCAGCGCCGCGAGCGCGTCGTTGGCCCTGCGGCAGCGCAGGTCGCCGTCGAAGAACGCGAGCCCGCCCGGGGCCTCCTTGAGCAGGGTCGCGTACAGCGCGGCGTCGGACGCATCCATGGGCTGACCCTCCACCCCCGAGACGCGGGGATGCGGAACGGACGTATCGGTGCTCATGGACAACACCTCCGCCCCAGAAGGTCCCGTACCGCGCGGCAATTTTTCATCACTATGAGTGAATGGGAGCAGGCTAGCGCTCCCGCCTCCATCACAACACCGGTCGGAGTCAGGTATTCATCATCCCGATGGTTCGCCCCCGACGGAACCCCTGATGGACAACCTTGTCCCTGTGGCCCCCTGCGACGACCTCGGATTCGGACGCCGTCCCCGCGGGGCTCCGGGAGCGGTCCGCGGTGAGGGCGAGTAGGAGATGTTACGGCGCCCTGAGGCCACAGGCAGTGAACCCGGTCCGTTCGGCGAGTTCCGGGCGGCGGCGAACCCGGCCGAATCCCGGCCGCATCACCCGTCCCTCTCCAGCAAAAAGATGGCAAAACTCGACTGGCGGGTTCGCGCCGCGGCGGCGGCAGCTCGTCCTGGTTGCCGGATTTGGTCTATTTGCCGCTTTTAGCCGCCGCCTTCATCTCCGCCTTGAAGGCCCGCACCCGGGCGAGGGACTCCGGGCCGGTGATGTCGGCGACCGACCGGTGCGAGCCCTCCTCGCCGTAGGCGCCCGCGGCCTCGCGCCACCCGTCCGGGCGGACGCCGTACTGCTTGCCGAGCAGCGCCAGGAAGATCTGCGCCTTCTGCTTGCCGAAGCCGGGGAGGGCGTTCAGGCGCTTGAACAGCTCCTTGCCGGTGGCCGCGTCGGCCCACACCTTCTCGGCGTCGCCGTCGTAGTTCTCCACGAGGTACTGGCACAGCTGCTGGATCCGCTTGGCCATCGACCCCGGGTAGCGGTGGACGGCGGGCTTCTCCGACAGCAGGGCCGCGAACCGCTCCGGGTCGTAGGCCGCGACCTCGTGGGCGTCCAGGTCGCCGGTCCCCATCCGCTGGGTGATGGTGTAGGGCCCGGAGAACGCCCACTCCATCGCCACCTGCTGGTCGAGGAGCATTCCGACCAGGGCGGCGAGCGGGCTGCGCCCGAGCAGTTCGTCGGCCTCGGGCCGCTGCGCTAGTTGAACCTTCGTGGCCATGTGCCCAGCTTAGGACCGCCCTCCGCGGGGCGAGGCGGAGATCTGTCCGAAGTGTTACGGACGGGCCATGGGCATGGCGGCGCGGGCGCCCGAGTGTTCGAATGAAGGGGTGAACGACGAGGAACGGGCAGAAGGCAGTCCGGTCGGACGCCGGCTGGTGCTCGGGATGCTGGGCCTGGGCGTGGCGGGGGCCGCCGTGGGAGCGTCCGTGCAGCAGAAGGTGAACCACGCCCTGGCTCCCGTGGGGGGCCTCAGCGACGTCCTGCCGGCGGCGGGCGGCTTCCGCTACTACACGGTGACCGGGAGCGTGAAGAAGTACACGGCGGCCACGTGGCGGATGGAGGTGAAGGGCCTGGTGCAGGCCCCGCGCGCCTTCACGATGGCCGACCTCGCGCGGATGCCGCAGACGGCGCTCGACAAGGACTTCCAGTGCGTGACGGGGTGGCGCGTCCCGGACGTCCGCTGGTCGGGGGTGGCGCTTCCGGACCTGCTGCGGGCGGTGGGCGTGTCGCCGCAGGCGAGGGCGGTGCGGTTCACCTCGTTCGACGGCACCTACACGGAGTCGCTGACGCTCGACCAGGCGCGGCGGCGCGACGTCCTCGTCGCGACGCAGATGCAGGGCGGACCCGTCAGCCACGACCACGGCGGGCCCGTGCGCCTGTACGTGGCGCCGATGTACGGCTACAAGTCGCTCAAGTGGCTCGGCGGGATCGAACTGACCGACAAGGTCAGGCCGGGCTACTGGGAGCACCGCGGATACGACGTGGACGCGTGGGTCGGACGGTCGAACGGACGCAACGATGCCCCCACATGAGCCGACTCCCCCTGACGCGGGCCGGCGGGAGCCCGCCCCCGCGGATGCCGGTGGAGGCCCCGGAGCGGTCTGGCTGGCGCGCTTCACGGGGGCCGAGCGGTCGATCCACCATGTGACCGCGTTGCTCATGCTGGTGTGCCTGGTGACGGCGGCGTTCCTGTACTTCCCGTTCCTCTCCACGATGGTGGGGCGCCGGGAACTGCTCAAGACGGTGCACGTGTGGAGCGGGTTCGCGCTGCCCGTGCCCATCGTCCTCGGCCTGCTCTCCCGGGCGTTCCGGGCGGACCTACGGCGGTTGAACAGGTTCGCGCCCCATGACTGGGAGTGGCTCCGGCGGGGCGACCGCAGGGCCGTGCAGAGAGGGCGCGGAGTTCTGCCGGTAGGGAAGTTCAATGCCGGTCAGAAGTTGAACGCCGCGTTCACCGCCGGGGCCATCCTGGTCATGCTCGGGACGGGTGAGGTGCTCACCTTCCCCGGCCCGTGGCCCGACCGGTGGAGGACGGGCGCGACCTTCGTCCACGACTGGCTCTTCCTGCTGATCCTCGCGGTGACGGCCGGGCATCTGTGGGAGGCGCTGCGGGACCGCGGCGCGCTCACGGGGATGCTCACCGGGCGGGTGGAGCGCGGGTGGGCGGAGCGGCATCACGCCGGCTGGGCGGACGTCGCGCCGGAAGCGCGGGCCAAGGCGCGGGCCCATGTGCGTCAGGGCGGGGACGGGACGCGGCCGCATGCGGATGGGGCGGAGAAGAACGCGCAGGTCAGCGGCATCAATGAGAATTCCACCGGGGCGTCTCCTGGAGAGGGCCCAGAATTTGCGAAACGTCGCCCCGGCATCTCTTGACTCTCCTCATAAAAGCGCTGGAATGGGACATCGAGGTGGAGTGTGGGTGGAAGCTCCCAGCCAGGGTCGGTCCGCGCGCTCCGTCTCGGCCCGGCGGTTCGGCCCCGTCCGCCGAAGTCCCGTGCGCGGAGGTTGCGCAGATGCCCGCACTGACCGACCACCCGAGAGCGACACACGACGCGCTGGCACGCCTTTCGGAGGAGTTCGCCACCTTCCCCACCGAGGCGGTGCGACGCTGCGTCACCGACGTGCATGCGTGCATGACGCATCTGGGGATCGACGCGTCCCCGGACCAGGTCGAGCGCATGGCGCGCGAGCATCTGCTGGGGATGCTGAAGTCGGAGCCGCCCTCGGGGAGGACGCGCGCTTCCGGGGGCGACGGGGGGCACTGAGTGGGCGGCGCCCAGTAAGGGGCGCTGGTAAGAGCCTGTACCGGCTCGTCCCATTGCGGCCTTCGCCGGTGTCTTGGACAACGCCCGGCGCCGGATCTGAGAAACTGGGGGCGTGAGTCCCCGAAGCCGCCACCGCTCCCCCGGGGATCCGACAGGGGACGGCCCGCATCCCCCCGACGAGGTCTCCGCGATTTTCGACGGCATGCTGCAGCACGCGCGCGAGCTGCTGGCCGTGCGCAGCCCGCTGGACGCCGAGCTCATCGTCAGCGAGATCCTCGGATCCTGGTGGGGCCACCATGTCCCCGGCGGCGACGTGGAACAGGTCATCGGCGAGGCCCTGGTCGACTACGCCGCGCGCGCCGGGACGCCCGCCGCGCTGGCGCTGCTCACCGGCATGGCCTACCTGGGCACGCCCAGGCAGGCGGTGAAGGCCGAACGCGCCGCACTGGAGCTGATGGAGAACGGCGTGGCCAGGCCGGGGTGGGCCGACCGCGTCGGGATGGTCGCCCCGGAGGAGTGCTTCGTCTCCAGGGACGTCTACGGCGACCAGGACTCCATCGTGTGCACCTACACCTACGGCGGCGCGGAACGGCACGCCCTGGTGGTGCTGGTCGACCGCAACAGGGCGGGCGCCGTCCAGAAGGTCGGCATCCCGTTCACGACCCCCGCGCGCGGCGGACGGCCGCCGACGAGCGGCATGGTCCGGGACGCGTGGGTCTCGTCCCAGGTGGGCAAGCTCCTCGACCACTGCCGCCAGGAGGGCCGCGCCAACCCGCTGATGCGGTTCGAGCAGTTGGACCCGCGCGACACCAAGGCGCTGCTGCAGAGCGCGCTGAACCTCACCGACGAGACCGACGACCCGCCGGTGAACGAGAACTTCGGCTCCTACCACGCGTTCGCGCGGGCGCGCGTGGGGATCCTCCCGCCGGGCGGGCGCCTCCCCCAGCCGCCCGTGTACGGGCGCGACCGGCGCGCGATCATCGCGGCCCGGTTCCTGGCCTCCGACGAGGCGGAGGAGCTCTCCGACCGCTCGGCCGCGAGCCGCTGCGTCGACCGCATCATCGACTACGGCTGCACCCACGACTTCGGGCGCCCGCTCCGGGTCAGCCCCATCAAGTGCGAGATGTTCCTGCTCGACTGGCTGCCCCGCAAGGTGCTGCTGTCGCCCACCGAGCAGGAGGCCGTGCCGCACGTGCTGGCCGCCTGGGTGCGCTGGGCGGGCAAGCGCACCGGCCTGCCCGACGAGGGCGTCAGGGCGACGCTGGACGCCGTCTGGGACGCAACCGGAAAGTTCGCCGAGTCCTACCGCGACCCCGCCGCGTTCGGGCTCGACCGCGAGCTGGTCGACCGGCTGCTCCCCGACGGCGAACTCGACGCGCTCCCCCGCCGCGCGTTCGCGCTGCCCTTTCTGTCGGGCGTCCACCGCCAGACCGGGCGGCACGGGTCGATCGACCTGTCCACCCTCGATCCGGCCGACCCCGACGACCGCCGGATCCTGCTGGAGTTCGAGCACCCCGGCGCCGACACCGAGCACCTGGACGCCCACGAGCGCCTCGCTGAGCGCCTGTGGAACGGCGACCCTCCCCAGCTGTGGGACACCGCCCAGGCGCTCCTCGACGTGGGCTACGAACGCCACGAGATCCTGCACCGGCTCATCGACGTCCTCGACGCCCACGGAGCCGATCCGGAAGCGCTCCGGGACGCCCTGCGTGTGCTGCGTCACGAACCGCCGCCCGAGTGAACTTCTGGTTTGCGCGCGGCGTCCCCGGCGACAATCATCGGGTCTCGGGCAGATCTCGCGGGGCCGGGGGCGCCCCCGGCCGTAGGGAGTGATCTTGTTGGAGTGGTCCGAGTTCGCCCGGCGGCTGGGTCGCGAGCTGGCGGGTCTCGAACGGGACACCATCCTCATCGTTCGTGAACGCGATGAGAGCCGCCACTACGTCCAGGCCATGCGCGAGCCCGACCGGCTCTACGCCGAGGCCGTCAGCAACAACTTCCTCGACGGCCCGCTGCTGCTCACGCCGGCCGACGAGGAGGTCATGAGCGAGGCGGGCTGGCGCCCGCCGGCCGACCCCTCGCCCCGCAACTGGTGGACCGAGCTTCCCGAGTCCGGGGCGCCCGGCGGCATGCGGTCGGTCTCCCTGGGCGACTACTCCCGCCTGGCGGAGGTGATGGTGACCGCGCTGCGCGACGTCCAGGGCGTCCGGCGCCCCTCCGACCTCGTGTACGAGTCGTTCCACCGGCACGGCACCGGGCTCATCGAGCTGCTCGACTTCGGGATCGAGACCGCCGACGCGTCGCGCGTCGCGCGGCGCCGGTCCTCCGCCGAGACCTCGGGCACGGGCACGGGCCCGCTCCCCGCAGGCACGCCCCCAGGAGGCACCCCCATGCCGCTACCGCCGGAAGGCACTCCCGCCTCCGGGGCCGACCTCCTCGAACCCCGGCTCGCCGAAGCCAAGGCGCACGGCGACCACACCACGTACTTCGACCTCCTGGCGCACGCCGACCCGGTGCTCCCGGCGAGCGGTTCCGCGGTGGAGGACCCCGACAACGCCGAACTGCCGACCATCACGCTCGGCTCCATCACCTACGTCACCGTGTTCACCTCGCCCGGCGCGCTGGCGCGCGCCGCGAACCCCGGCCTGTACCGGCGCACCTCGTTCGCGTTGCTCGCCGCCGGATGGCCCGATCCCTCCTGGCAGCTCGCCATCAATCCGGGGCTGCCCAGCGAGGTCCTGCTGGACGCGTCGTCGCTCGCTCGCCTCAGCCGCGCTCCGGCGCCTGAGGCGATCGCCCCCAACCCGTACGGGAACGTCGATCCGCATGCTCTGTCGGGGCCGAACCCCGTCGCGGGCGGGTCCGTCCCCAGCGTGAACGGTTCCGCTCCCAAGGCGAGCCCGACCACGAACGGCGCTTCCTACAACGACGACCACACGGCGGTCGACTCCTACACGCTGGACGAGCTGCGTGCCGCGCTCGAATCCGGCGGCGTGCCCAGCGGTAGGCCCGCGGCCGGAGGCGTCCGGAACGGCGCCGTCGCGGGCCAGGGTCAGGACCCCACCGTCACGAACACCGACCTGGGCAGAAGCGTCGCGGGCGGTGTCACGGGCGGCGGTCTCACGGGCGGTGTCGCGGGCGGTGTCGCGGAGACCGGCGGTTCGGGCGCCGGCGGCGCGGACGCCGGCGGTCCGGCGGCCGAGCCGCGCGCGATCGCGCCGGAACCGCAGCCCGAGGTCGCGCCGCTGGGCGCCCCCACGGACAACGCCTCCGGGCCCGTCCCGGAACGGCCGGCCGGGGTGCCTCTGCGGCCGCCGCACGGCACCCGGCTCTGGCAGTCGGCCGGTGCGGGCGAGGAGACCCCGCTGGCGGTCTACGACGCCATCGGCGGCGTCTGGACCCCGGTCCGGACGGACGCCGTTCCGGCCCCCCACACCGAGTGACGCGGGGCCCGGCCGCAGCCGGGCACGCGGAACCGCCCACGGACGCGAGAGTGGATCCCGAGTGGACTGGAACGACTTCGCCAAGCGGCTGACCCTGGAGCTCTCGCGGCTGCCCGTCGGGTCGTTCCTCATCGTCCAGGACGCGAGCGGGCTCCCCTACGTCCAGGCGATGCGTTCGGAGGGCGCCCTGGACGCGGAGGCGGTCGGCAACGCGTTCCTGTCGCCCCCGCTGGCACCGCACCAGGAGCGCCGGTTGAGCACGCTCGGCTGGGAGCCCCCGGACGGGGACGAGCGGCGGAACTGGTGGCGGCGCAGGCCGCTCCGCGACCGTGCTTCGCGCGCGTCCGGCGAGAACCTGGAGTCGTGCGCGCTCCTCGCGGGGCTGATGGTCGGCGCGTTCCGGGACGTCTACGGCGTCGATTCGCCGCGCGGGCTCGTGTACCAGGCCGAGCGGATCGGCGCCAAGGGCGGTGTGAGGGGCGGCCCGATCACGCTGCCCGGCCTGGGCCTCCCCTTAGCCTCCGCCGAGGGAGACGCTCCCGCGGAACAGCGCGCGCCGCAGCCCTCCGCCTACAGCCTGGAGACGGCGCTCACGGAAGCGCGCGAACAGGGCGACCAGCGGCGGTACCTGGAGATCCTCACCGACGCCGTCCTGTACCTGCCCGCGCTGGACGCCCCCAAGGACGACCGCCGGTTCGCCACGGCCCGGTTCGGTGAGGGCACGTTCGTGCTGGCGTTCACCTCCCCCGAGGCGATGGACCGCTCACTCCAGGGGCAGGCCGTCCACCACCGGCAGGTGTCGCTGGCCGAGCTGACCGAGGGCTGGCCCCACCCGGGCTGGCGCCTCGCCGTCAACGCGGGCCTGCCCAGCGCGTCCTACCTGGACGCCGACGCGATCAGCAACCCCGGCGACCGGGTGCCCGCGAGCGCCGCGGCCGCCGTCCCGGCGCCGCGTCCGCCGGGCGACGGACGCGCGGGCCGATCTTGGATCCGGCGGCGGCGTCCGCGAGCCCGCGTCCCGGAGGCCGCGGCGACCGCGCAGCCCTCAGAGGGCCTCAGACGCCCGCCGGACGCGGAGGAGGCGGCAGAGGCGGCAGAGTGTCCGCGAAGCGTCGCCGGGCCGTCACGGTCCGCTGAGAGCCGTGGAGCGGCGGACGCGGCCGCCGACCCGCCGCCGTCCCCCGCCGAAAGTGATCATGCTCCGCTCGCCGCCGACGGCGAGGTCGTGATCGTGCAGAAAGTGCTGCGGGAGGAGCATGTGCGGCACTACCTGGAAGGCGGTTTCGACCTCGTCGCGGGACACGTCCACCGCCTCCAGGACGTGCGAGAGCTGACCACACCGGAGGCCCTCGTCCGCGGTCTGGGCCTGCTGTACGACGGGTCGCCCTTCACGCCCGCGGACGAGAGCGTCTTCGTGATCCGGTGGGCGGCGGTGCGCCCGTCCCTGTTCCGGGCGTCGGGGCACGCGCCGGGCGAGGCGACCCCGATCCCGGAGTTCGAGACCGCGAGCCAGCGGCTGCCCCACGGCGCGGAGCTGCTGCGGATCGACGCGTCCGGCACCGCGTCGCTCGTGGCCGTTTACGACGCCGACCTGCGCACGTGGCCGGTGCGGTCGCCGGGAGAGCGGGCATGAGCGCCAGGCGCGGCGAGCCGTTCGTCGTGCCCGGCGAGCAGGACGGCTGGCCGCGGCTGGATACTCCGGCCGCGACGTATCCGTGGCGGAACGGATGGGGCCCGAACCCTTCGACCGTGGCGTATACCGGGCGTGAGCGGCGCAAGAAGAGGTGGAGGACGTGGCGGAGGAGGTCGTTTCGACCTCCTCGCCGGGGCCGATCAGAGCGCGCGCGGGAGACGGTGGTAGTTCTTGGGGATGGCGATCATCGACATCAACGCCGATCTGGGCGAGGGGTTCGGCATCTGGGAGCTGGGCGACGACCTGGCACTGCTCGACGTGATCACCAGCGCGAACGTGGCGTGCGGGTTCCACGCGGGCGATCCGCTCATCATGCGGCGGGTGTGCGCCGCGGCGGTCGAGCGGGGGGTGACGATCGGCGCCCAGGTGTCCTACCGCGACCTGCCCGGCTTCGGGCGGCGCGAGATGGACGTCGCCGCGCCCGAGCTGACCGCCGAGATCCTCTACCAGCTCGCCGCGCTGGACGGGATCGCCCGCACGGAGGGCGGGCGCGTCGCGTACGTGAAACCGCACGGCGCGCTCTACAACCGCGTCGTCCGCGACCCCGTCCAGGCCGGGGCCGTCGCCGACGCGGTTCGCGCATACGACCCCGCGCTCCCCCTGCTGACCCTGCCGGGATCAGCGTTGCACGACGTCGCCGATGGGCTGGAGGTCGTCGCGGAGTGTTTCGCGGACCGCGCCTACACACCGTCCGGGGCGCTCGTGTCCCGCCGCGAGCCGGGGGCCGTCGTGCATGACGCGGACGCCGTGACCCGCAGGGCCGTGCGGATGGCCGTGGACGGCACCGTCGCGGCGGTGGACGGAACGGAGGTCGCCTTGCGCGCCCGTTCGATCTGCGTGCACGGCGACACACCGGGCGCGGTGACGCTGGCACGGTCGGTCCGGTCGGCGCTGTCCGACGCGGGGGTCGCGCTGGAGGCGTTCGCGTGAAGGTGCGGCGCGCCGGAGACGCGGCGCTGCTCGTGGAGACGGGCGACCTCGCGACCTCGCACCGGCTGGACACGGCGTTCCGGGACGCGGCGCCGCCCGGCATCGTGGACGTCGTGCCGGGCGAGCGGACCGTCCTGGTGGTCACCGAGCCCGGCACCGACCTGGACCGGCTCGCCGCCCTGCTGCCCGGCCTGCCGCTGCCCGACGACGCCGCCGGCGGCGCCGACCCGGTCGAGATCCCCGTCGTGTACGACGGCGACGACCTGGACGAGGTCGCGCGGCTGACGGGCCTGTCCCGCGAGGAGGTCGTCGACCGGCACGCGTCGGCCGACTACACGGTCGCCTACCTGGGCTTCTCGCCGGGCTTCGCCTATCTCACCGGCCTCGACCCGGCGCTGCACGTCGCGCGCCGCGAGTCGCCGCGCACGGCCGTCCCGGCGGGGTCGGTCGCGATCGCGGGCCCCTACACCTCGGTCTATCCGTCGCGCTCGCCGGGCGGGTGGCGGCTGCTCGGCCGCAGCGGGCTCGCGTTGTGGGACGTGACGCGGGACCCGCCGTCCCTGCTGCGTCCCGGTACCCGTGTCCGTTTCGTCCGCGAGGAGCAGCGTTGATCGAGGTCGTGCGGACCGGGCCCCTGACGACCGTGCAGGACCTCGGCAGGCCGGGCCACGCCCACCTCGGGGTCCCGCACTCCGGGGCCGCCGACGCGCGCGCCCTGCGCCTGGCGAACCGTCTCGTGGGCAATCCCGAGGGCGCGGCGGGTGTGGAGGTCACGCTCGGGGGTGCGGCGCTGCGCTTCCATGCGAGCGCGTGGATCGCCGTCACCGGTGCCCCGGCGCCGCTCCGCATCGGGGGCCGCGCCTACGGGGCGAACAGCCCCTGCCACGTCCCGGCCGGGGCGCTGGTCGAGTTCGGCCTGCCGGCGTCCGGGCTGCGCAGCTATCTCGCCGTCCGCGGCGGGGTCACGGTGGAGGAGGTCCTCGGCAGCCGCTCCACCGACCTCCTGTCGAGCCTGGGGCCCGATCCGCTCAAGCCCGGCGACCGCCTCCCGGTCGGCCCCGCCCGGGACCTGGGGGACATCACGGTGGATGTCGCCCCGGTGCCGCCCATCCCGGACACGCCCGTCCTGCGCGTCCTGCCCGGCCCGCGCGAGGACTGGTTCAGCCGGGACGCGCTGGAGACGCTCACGTCCACCCCGTACACGGTCACGCCGGACAGCAACCGCGTCGGCGTCCGCCTGGACGGCCCTCCCCTCGCACGCGCGCGCGACGGCGAGCTGAGCAGCGAGGGCATGGTCACGGGGGCGCTGCAGGTGCCGCCCAGCGGTCTGCCCATCATCTTCCTGGCCGACCACCCGACGACCGGCGGCTACCCCGTCATCGCCGTCCTCGCCTCGCCCTCGCTGCCCGCCGCCGCGCAACTGCGCCCCGGCCAGACGATCCACTTCCGCCTCTAGCCCCGACCGCCTCCAGTCGACCGCCACTGGCCGACCGCCACTGGCCGACCGTCACTGGCCGACCGCGACCGGCCCGTCGGGCGGGCGGGCTCAGGCCAGCGAGCCGCCGTCGATGTCGAGGACGGCGCCGGTCACGAAGGACGCCCCCGGCCCGGCCAGGAACACGACTCCCGCGGCGATCTCCTCGGGGCGCCCGTACCGTCCCACCGCGTTGGCGGCCCGCTGGAAGTCCGCGCTGGGCCCGTCCTCGGGGTTCATGTCCGTGTCCACCGAGCCGGACCGGACGACGTTCACGGTGATGCCCCGTGGGCCGAGGTCGCGTGCCGCACCCTTGCTGTAGCCGACGATGGCGGCCTTGGTCGCCGCGTAGTCGGCCACGCCCGGCGCCGCCGCCCGCTGCGACAGGTTCGAACCGATCGTGATGATCCGGCCGCCCTGGCCCAGAACGGGCGCCGCCGCGCGCACCGCCGCCACGACACCGCCGAGGTTGACGTCGTACTGGTACCGCCGCTCCTCAGGGGACGCCTCGGAGGCGTCGCCGAGCACCTCCCGCAGCATCACGCCCGCGTTGTTGACGAGCACGTCCAGCCGTCCGAAGTCCTTCACGACCCGCTCGACCAGCCCCGCCACCTGACCGGGATCGGCCTGGTCGGCCTGGTAGGCGCCGCCCCGGCGGCCGAGCGCCTCGATCTCGCGGACGACCCCCTCCGCCTTGCCCGCGGACGCGGCGTAGCTGATCGCGACGTCCGCGCCCTGCTCGGCCAGCGCGCGCGCCGTCGCCGCCCCGATCCCCCGCGACCCGCCCGTCACCAGCGCGACCCTGCCGTCGAGAACCATCGTCGTCTCCCGTCCGTTCAAGCAACCTTTTATGTACCGATCGGTACTGAACCGGTAGCGTACTATACCGTTCGATACACAAGCGCAGGAGTGGAGTACGGCACATGGCCACCGGACGTCCCCGCGAATTCGATGTGGACGAGCGGCTCGACCGTGCCCTCACCGTCTTCTGGCGGCAGGGGTACGAGGGCACCGCCCTGTCGGACCTGACCAGGGCGATGGGCATCAACCGCCCGAGCCTGTACGCGGCCTACGGCAACAAGGAGGCCCTGTTCCGCAAGGCCGTCGACCGCTACGTGGAGGGCCCGGCGTCCTACGTCCGCGGCGCCCTGGCCAAGCCCACCGCGCGCGCCGTGGCCGAGGCCCTGCTGTACGGCGCCGTCGAGGTCATCACGCGGGGGCCCGGAGGCTGCCTCATCGTGCAGGCCGCGCTCGCCACGGGCGAGCAGAACGAGAGCGTCCGCGAGGAGATCGCGGCGCGGCGCCGGACGGGCGAGCACGACCTGGCCGCCCGCTTCGAGCGCGCCCGGGCGGAGGGGGACCTCCCCCCGGACATCGACTGCGAGGCCCTGGCCCGCTACGTCTGGTCGATCTCCTACGGCGTCTCCGTCCAGGCCGCCGACGGCGCTTCCAACGACGAGCTGAGGAAGGTGGTCGCGCTGGCCCTCACCCTGTGGCCGAGGCAGGACGCGCCCGACGCGAGGCGGCCCGCCGCTTCCGTGTCAGGGCGGTAGCGGGGGTTCCGCGTCAGGACAGGAGGGAGCGCATGCGCGCCTTCTCCTCCTCCAGCAGGTCGGCGGGGATGTCCTCGAAGGCGGTGACGGCGATCTCGCCGCCGTTGTCCTCCCAGACGCCCGCCACTCGCCCTTCGTGCAGGACGACGGGGGAGATCCAGCCGCCCGTCCGGCTGACCGCGCCCCGGTGCTCGGCCGGGATCAGATAGGTCGCCCCCGTGCCCGCCCCCAGTACGTACTGGTCGAACCCTCCGAGCAGCCTGACGGACGAGGTGGGTTCCGTGGCGAGCAACTCGTCCCTGTGCCGCTCCCGCACATACATGGGGACACCCTCCACCTCCACCGTGGCGAGGCCGTCCTCGGCGGCGGCGAACCACGCCTTGACGTCGCGCTTCCGGTTCCCCTTGCGCATCAGCCAGGTGTCGAACTGGTCGGGTGTCGCGGGCCCGTGCGCGCCGAGGTAGGCGTGGACGACCGTCCGGGCGGCCTCGTCCGCCGGGGGAAGGCCCTTCCAGCCGGGAAGCCACTTTTCCGGCGATGCGAAGGTGACGTTGGCGCCCCGGGAGGGGCCGTGGCAGAGCACGCCCCACCAGGCGAGCGGCTTGAGGAGGGTGCCCCAGCCGGAACCGAGCACCTCGGCCAGATGCCTCGACCCCGTCTCCTCGACGACGGCGGTGGTGAGCTCCTCGCGCGTGAGCGCGGCACCGCCCGCGAGCGCCCCGGTCGCGGCCGCCGCGATGGCCTCCAGGTCGGCGGGCGTGGCGCCGAAGGTCCGCTGCCAGGCGCCCTTCTCCCAGTTGCGGACCGCCGAGCACAGCACGAGGTAGGCGGCGGCCTCGTCCGCGGGGAGCAGGTGCAGGGTGCCGCGCATCGCCCAGGTCTTGACGAGGGTCCGCTCCTCCAGGAGGGCGCGCGGCACCTCCCCCGGGGCGGGGCCCGTCCGCCGGAGCGCGACGGCGGTCTCGGCGGCGGACGCCACCTGCGCCTGCACACCGGCCAACCGCCGCGCGACGTCCGTCGCCGACACGTCCGCCGCCGGGTCGAGGTACTGCCGCCGCATCCGCCAGGCCAGCACCTGCGCCCATGTCACCGAAGCCATGCCCCGATTACATCGCGGCCCGCCGACAGTACGGATCGCCGGGTGGCCCGCCGTGGTGGTCCAGGTCAGACGAGGCGGTGCGCGAGGTCGGCGAAGGCGTCCCGGACGTCGTCGGTGGTGAGCAGCGTGAGGTCCGCGGTTGTCGCGGCGGAGCCGAGCTCGGCCGCGCGCAGGGCACGGCACGCGCACGCCTTCTCGTACATGGACCGGGCGAAGCGTCCGTTGCCGAGTTCGTCGATCCGGCCCGTCCCGCATGCGCGCTGGAACACCAGGGCGAGGTCGTCCAGCGCCTGCTCCTCCCATTGGTCGCCGCCCTGCTCCGCGATGAGCTGCGCGATGCGGAGGAGTTCGTCAGGGCCGTAGGAGGGGAAGTCCACGCGCACGTCGAAACGGGAGGCCAGCCCGGGGTTGGACGAGAGGAAGCGCTCCATGTCGGCCTCGTATCCGGCGAGCACGACCACGAGCCGGTCGCGGTCGTCCTCCGCGCGCTTGAGCAGCGTCTGCACCGCCTCCGCGCCGAACGCGTCGCCGCCCGAGTAGCCCGCGTTGGTCAGCGCGTACGCCTCGTCCACGAACAGGACGCCGCCGAGCGCGGAGTCGACCACCTTGTTCGTCTTCAGCGCGGTCGCGCCGAGGTGCTCGCCGACGAGGTCGGCGCGCTGGGCCTCGACGACCTCCGGACGGGCCAGCAGCCCGGCGGCGGCGAAGATCCGGCCGAGCACCCGCGCGACCGTGGTCTTGCCGGTGCCCGGCGGCCCGGCGAACACGAAATGCCTGGTCGGCGGGCGGGTGACGAGCCCCTGCTCCTGCCGCATCCGGGCGACCTGGAGCTGCGCGGCGATCTCGCGGACCTGCCGCTTCACCGGCTCCAGGCCGATCATCGCCTCCAGGGACGCCAGCGCCTCGTCCAGCGTCGGGGTCTCGGCGTAGCCCCGGTACCTCTCGGTCACCTCCGCGTAGGCGGCCTCGACGTCCTCGGCGCGCAGCGTGACCAGGTCCTCGGCGCTGGGCCTGGCCGGCTCGCCCGAGGACGAGACGGACTCGACGACCCGCACGTCCCGCGCGCGGGCCGCCGCCTCGGTGAGCGACCGGACGAAGCGCCCGTTGCCCAGCTCGTCGATGATCCCGCGCCGCTCGACCTCCTCGAACCGGACCGCGAGGCGGCGCCGGGCCTCCCCGTCCAGCCGGTCCTCGCGGAGGCCGGTGTGGTAGTCGGCCATGCGCAGGAGCTCGGCGGGGCGGTACGACGGGAAGCGCACGCGCGTACCGAACCGGGACGCGAGCCCGGGGTTGGAGGACAGGAACTCCTCCATCTGCGCGTCGTATCCGGCGAGGATGATGACGAGGTTGTCGCGGTCGTCCTCGGCGCGCTTGAGCAGCGTCTGCACCGCCTCGTCGCCGAACCGGTCGGGCTGGCCCTCGGCGGAGTTCACCAGGCCGTACGCCTCGTCGATGAACAGCAGCCCGCCGAGCGCCGAGTCGACGAGCCGGTTGGTCTTGAGGGCGGTGGCGCCCAGGAACTCACCGACCAGGTCCGCCCGCTGCGCCTCCACCACGGCCGGCTCGGGCAGCAGCCCGAACGCGTAGAAGATCTTGGCCAGGACGCGCGCGACGGTGGTCTTGCCGGTGCCCGGCGGCCCGACGAACACGAAATGCCGCATGGGCTTCTCCGTGGGCACCCCGGCGGCGGCGCGCATATGCGCGGCCTCTATGGACGCGGCTATGGAGCGCACCTGGCGCTTGACCGGTTCGAGGCCGATCATGCCTTCGAGTTCCTCCAGCGCCTCGGCCACCGACAGGGACGGCGCCTCCTCGGCACGCCCCTCCGGGGAGGCCGCCTGTTCCGGCACGGGCGCCGCGTCGTCCGCCTGCGCGGCGGCACGCTGCTCCTGGGCGGACGGTGCGGGCGGCATTCCCACCGGCGCGGCTTCGTCCCCGGGCGGCGCGCTGCCCGACCTGTCGCTCGATCCCGGTCCCCCTCCGCGCCGGTCACGCTTGTCCGGTCCCGGCGGGTTCTTGGACGGCCCCGGCACGCTCTCCCCCTTGGAGTTGGACTGCTCCTGGACCCAGCCCGTCTCGTACGCCTCCGCGGGCACCGCGCGCCGCGCCTGGTCCCACCGGTAGAACAGGACGGCCAGGGCGGCGGCCCAGCCCGGGGCCACGTTGGCGGCCGGGAGCGGATGCACGACGGCGGCGGTGACGACCCCTGCCGCGGCCAGGGCGAGCGCCACGGTCCGCCAGGGCGTGTAGCCGCGGAGACGGAACGCGGCGAACGCCACCGGCAGGGCGAGCACGGCCAAGAGCAGGGCGGGGTTCAGATAGGGCGGGCGTCCGTCGTCCGGGTAGAGCCCGCCCAGCGGAATCGACAGCGCCAGCCATGTCGTCATCACCGCGATGGTGGCCATGCCACTGGGTGAGCGCAGGGTCAGGTGGACGACGACGAGCAGGATGACCGCGAAGGCGGCGGCGCCCAGGACCGGTCCGTCCAGGAAGACCACGGCCGAGAGCACCAGGGCGACGAGCAGCACCCCGCCCAGGAAACGCAGCCCCGGGGTGACCTGGAAGTAGCGCACCCGCAGGCGCTCGAATAGATCCCGTGCCCGGGCGCCCTTCGCCGGTCGGGAGCGTGACCTGCCGAACAAAGCCATCAAAGCCGAGTAAAGCGCAGGACGTGCCAGAACGGGACTCCCCACACGCGGTTCCTTGGCAGAGGACGGGAGGAGCCCGTGCCGGTTCATGGGCGCACCTCGCATGGCACCGGGACATTTGTACTGTCCACAAGCGGATGTACGGCTCTGTAGAAGGAACGGGCTCATTCCCTACCGTCGTCACGGTAAAAGCCGGGCGGTGACGGAACGCGGGAGTGCCGTGTCCATGAACGTGACCGGAGGCTACGAGGCGATGCGGACGGCGAACGGATCGTGACGCTCGGCGCGCTCCGGTCGACGCCCGCTCCCTGCTCCGTCACGGCCCTCCGCCGATGTTCGCCCCGGTCAGGAGGACACCACCGGCCCGCATACGGTGTTCCCCGTGGCGAAGGAGGGCGGTAGGTGAGCTTTTGGAAGGGACCGCCGACCCCGCGACTCCCCGACCTGGATCTGGAGAAGGTGGAGCGGAAGGGCCCCGGTAGGCGAACGTTCATTTTCTGGATGATCCTGCTTGTGTGGCCTCTCTGGGACATGGCCGGCGGCCACGCCGAACCGCTGTGGCTGGCGTGCGTCGCCCTCGCCGCGGTGGCCGCCGTGCACGTGGCCATCGTCCTGACCGCGTTCGACGGGCGTGTGCCCATGCGGATCCCCATCAGCCTGGTCGTCGCCCAGACGGGGCTCACGTCCGTCGTCGCGGTCGGGTTCAAGGGCGGCTGGTACTCGCTCTTCCCGCTGCTGGGCCTCGCCACCGGCGTCGTCGTGGGCCACGCCTCCAGGCAGGCGCGGGGCCCGGAGGCGTCGATGCTGCTGGGCATCGGCGGCGTCTCGGCCGTCTGCGGCCTGGCCGGGTGGGTGGGCGGCGAGGACGGCACGAGCATCCTCGGCAACTCCTACGGGACGATCACGGCGGGGCTGGTGACGGCCGTCATCCTCCGGCTCTTCAGCGCCATCACGCTGCTCCGCGACGCGCGCGAGGAGCTAGCCGAGGCCGCCGTGACGCAGGAGCGGCTCCGCTTCTCCCGGGACCTCCACGACCTGCTGGGGCACACGCTCTCGCTCATGGTCGTCAAGGCGCAGGCCATCCGGCTCGTCGCGGACCGCGATCCCGTGCTCGCCGCCGAGCAGGCCACCGACATCGAGACCGTGGGGCGGCGGGCGCTGGGCGAGGTGCGCCAGGCGGTCAGCGGCTATCGCGGGCGCGGCCTGGCGGACGAACTCGACGCCGCCCGCACGGCGCTGTGCGACGCGGGCGTGGACGCGACCGTGCTCCGCGACGGCCCTCCCCTTCCGGCCGGGCCCGACGCCCTGCTGGGCTGGGCGGTGCGGGAGGGCGTCACCAACGTCATCCGGCACAGCGGCGCCCGCCGTTGCGAGATCTCCGTCCGGAACGACGGTGAGCGCGTGGTCCTTGAGCTGAAGGACGACGGCGTGGGCCCGGGTGGTGCCGTGCCTGACGTCAACGGTTCGGAGTACGGCGCCTACGGTGTGCGTGGCGGGCACGGCCTACGCGGGCTCACCGAGCGGATGGCGGTGGCGGACGGCACGGTCGAGGCCGGTCCGGCACCGGGCGGCGGTTTCCTGCTGGCCGTCACCGTCCCTGTGACCCCGTCCCTATGAGAACGCCGCTTTTTCGCGTCGTCTCTATAACCGTGCCGGGGAGAATGGGGCCGGGAGGTGGCACGTGATCAGAGTTCTGCTCGCCGAGGACCAGGGCATGATGCGGAGCGCGCTCGCCCTCCTGCTGGGCCTGGAAGAGGACATCGAGGTCGTCGCGCAGGTGGGGAACGGCACCGACGCCCTGCCCGAGGCGTTGCGGACCCGGCCCGACGCGGCGGTGCTCGACATCGAGCTGCCCGGCCGCAGCGGACTGGACGTGGCCGCCGACCTGCGCCGGGAGCTTCCCGCATGCAAGGTCCTCATCGTCACCACGTTCGGGCGTCCGGGCTATCTGCGCCGTGCCATGGAAGCGGGTGTGAGCGGTTTCCTCGTCAAGGACGGTCCCATCGAGGGCCTCGTCGCGGCCCTGCGCCGGATACTCGCCGGGGAGCAGGTCGTCGACCCCGTCCTGGCCACGACCGCCCTGTCCGTGGGGCCGAACCCGCTGACCGGGCGCGAGCGGGACGTCCTCACCGCCGCCGCGGACGGATCGACCGTGGCCGACATCGCGGCGCGCCTGCACCTGTCGGAGAGCACCGTCCGCAACTACCTGTCCGCCGCCATCGGGAAGACGAACGCGCGCAACCGCATCGAGGCCGTCGGCACGGCCCGCCACAATGGTTGGCTATGACCGCGCCTGGGGACCGCCTGCGCGTCCACTTCCCGAGGGGGACCCCTTGACCGACCCGACCGGTTCCCTGCCCGGTCTGACCTCCGCCGCCGCGCCCGTCGCACGTCCGCGGACGCCGCGCGTCGCCGGATACGAGATCGAGCACGAGCTGCGGGCCGCGCTCGCGGACGGGGGCCGCCCCCTCCGGATCGCCGGCGTCGACGAGGTCGGCCGCGGCGCCTGGGCCGGGCCCGTCGTCGTGTGCGCCGCCGTCACCGACCTGAGCCCGCCCCCCGTCCTGCGGGGGCGGGGCGAGCGGACCATCGGCCTCACCGACTCCAAGCTCCTCACCGAGGCGCACCGCGAGTCGTTCGCCGAACTGCTCCCGGGGTGGCTGGACGCGCACGCCTTGGGCGCGTCCGGCCCGGAGGAGATCGACGAGGTCGGCATGACGGAAGCCCTCCGCCGCGCGGCGGTGCGCGCGCTGGAAGCGCTGCCCGTCCCGCCCGACATCGTGATCCTGGACGGCAAGCACGACTTCCTCCGCCGCCCCTGGCGCGTGCGGTGCGAGATCAAGGCCGACCAGCGGTCGGTGACGGTCGCGGCCGCCTCCGTCCTGGCGAAGGTCCACCGGGACGGGCTCATGACCGTCCTGGACGAGGAGTTCCCCGGATACGGCTTCGCGGAGAGCGCCGGCTACCCGTCCCCCGTCCATCAGAAGGGGTTGGAGGAGTACGGCCCCACCCCGCACCACAGGATGTCGTGGTCCTACCTGGACGACCTACCGCGCTGGCGCCACCTGAAGAAGCACCGCGACCCGCTCGCAGGGGAAGGCCAACTCAGCCTCCTGTGAGGCGCCGGCGCCTTGTGACGTCGTTCTCGGCCGTCCATGAGTCACCTCCGCCTGGCCGGGTAGGGCGGCGCCAACGGGAGGTACACGCCATGAACACCGTCACCAGGAAGTTGCTGCGGGAGTCCGGCACGACGTTCGCCGAGGAGGTCGGCGTCCCGCTGAAGGACCAGCCCGCCGCGCTGTTCAAGCTGCTGGTCCTCGCCGACCTGCTGAGCGCACGCATCTCCTCGGGGGTCGCCATGGCCGCCGCGCGGGAGCTGTTCGACGCGGGCGGCGGGACGCCGCGCGGCATGAGCGGGCTGACCTGGCAGCAGCGGGTCGACGCGCTGGGCCGGGGCCACTACGTCCGCTACGACGAGAGCACCGCGACCCGCCTCGGCGAGGTCGCGCGGATGGTCCAGGACAAGTACCGGGGCGATCTGCGCAGGCTCGCCGCCGAGGCGGACCACGACCCGGGAAAGGCCGCCGAACTCCTTCGGGAGTTCCCCGGCATCGGCCCCACCGGCGTCGACATCTTCTGCCGGGAGGCCCAGGCCATGTGGCCGTGGCTCCGCCCCTACGTCGACTCCCAGGTCAGGAAGGGCGCCGAACGGGTCGGCCTGCCCAGCGCCCCGGACAAGCTCGCCGCGCAGGTGCCGGCCAAGGACCTGGCGCACCTCACGGCCGCGCTGGTCCGGGTGTCCCGCGACAAGAGGCTGGCCGACTCGGTCACCTCCTCCTGACGCCCCTGGGCGGCGTCACAGCCGGACGATGACCTCGTCGATCGGCTTCCGGGTGATGTCGGGGACCATCGCGTCGTCCGCCGGATAGCCGACGGGGATGACGACGTATGCGCGCTCCTCCTGCGGCCGGTCGCAGACCTCGTTCAGGAAGCGCATGGGGCTGGGCGTGTGGGTCAACGTTGCCAGGCCCGCCTGGTGGAGCCCCGCCAGGAGGAACCCCACGGCGATCCCCACGGACTCCTTCACGTAGTAGGGACGCGGCGTCTCCGGGCCCTTGTGCACCTCGAAGACGATGATGACCGCGGGCGCGTCCTCCAGGAACGGCTTGCGCCAGTCGGTGCCCAGCGGCGCCAGGGCCTCCAGCCACTCCTGCGAGGCCCGCCGCTCGTAGAACTCGCGCTCCTCCTGCTCGGCGGCCTCCCGCAGGCGCCTCTTGCGTTCGGGGTCGGTCACCACCACGAACCGCCACGGCTGCAGGTTCGCGCCGCTCGGCGCGGTCGCCGCCGCCCGGATCGCGTGGTCGATGACGTCCGGCGGCACCGGGCGGCGGGAGAAGTCGCGCACGGTGCGGCGCAACGTCATCGAGTCCGCGAACGCCTGCGCCCGCTGGACCGCCTGCTCGCCCGGCACGTCGAAATGGGGCGCCGGCACGACCGGGTACTGCCACTGAGTGCTCATGGGACAGTTCCTACCGCGCGCCTCCGGCCCCGGACAACAGGCAAGACCAGCCAACGTTCCGGGGCCGCCGCGGCACGGGCGGGGCGAACCCTCAGTCCTTGCCGCGCGAGGCGACCCAGTCGAGGTTCCAGCCGTATGCCTGGTCGACCGTCATCTTCCCCCAGCGCGGACGCCCCGGAGGCGGCAGGACGTAGCGGCCCTCACGCCGCACGACCAGCTCGCCGCCCACGTTCTCGATGAGCGCGAGCACCGCGTCACGCGAGGCGTCGGTGCAGTCGTTCATCTGCATCTCGATGGGAGGCGACCCCACCGGATACAGCGTGGCCACCGCGTCCAGACCGCGGAAGTCGTCCGCCCCGTCGTAGATCTCGGCGAACACCAGGATCCGCTTGAACTTCGTGGTGAAGTCGAGGTTGATGGTGAGGTTCTCCCCCGACGCCACCGCGCCCGTGCGGTCGTCCTTGTCGAGCTTGATGAACGGCGGGCGGTCGAGCGCGCCCATGTCGCCGAGCGCGTGGATGATGCCCTTCCGGCCGTCCGTCAGCTCCCACAGGCAGCACAGGTCCAGGTCGAGGTCGACGCCGCGGCGGCGCTTGCCCAGCCGTCCCTTGGCGACGCCCTCCCGCGCGGTCCAGTTCAGGTTGACGCGCATGTGCCCGGAGGTCGCGCCGTGCTTGGTGAGCGAGACCGACGGCGAGTTCTTGGTGAGGGAGATCTTGCCGCCCTGCGGCTGCGGCTGCGGCGGCGCGCCCTGCGGCTGCTGGCCGTACGCGGGCGCGGGAGGCGGCGGCGCGTACTGCCCGGGCTGGGGCGGCGCGTACTGCTCCGGAGGAGGGGGCGCGTACTGCCCGGGGGGAGGCGGCGAGTACTGGCCGGGAGGGGGCGGGGCGAACTGCCCGGGCGGAGGCGGGCTGTACTGGCCGCCGGGCGGGGGCGGCGGAGGCGCGTACTGGCCCTGTCCGGGAGGAGGCGGCATGTACTGGCCGCCCGGCGGAGGCGGCGGCGTCTGCGGCTGAGGGGGCGACGGCTGCTGCTGAGGGGTCGGCTGCGCCGGGGCCGCCGGAGGCGGCACGGCCCCCTGCCCCGGCTCGTCGACCGAGATGCCGAAGTCGGTCGCCAGCCCCCCGAGGCCCGAGTCGTACCCCTGGCCGATGGCGCGGAACTTCCACGCCCCCTGGCGCCGGTAGAGCTCGCCGAGGACGAAGGCGGTCTCCGTGGTCGCGCCCTCGCTGTCGAACCGGGCGACCTCCGTGCCGGCCGCCGCGTCCACCACGCGCACGTACAGGCCCTGGAACTGGCCGAAGGTGCCGCCGTCCGAGGAGGCCGCGATCACGATCTTCTCGATGTCGGGTTCCACCCGCGCGAGCTCGACCGACAGGACGTCCAGGACGGTCGGGCCCTGCTGCTTGCCCTCATGCCGGACGGCGCCCGAACCGTGCGCGGGCTGGTTGTAGAAGACGAAGTCGTCGTCCGAGCGCACCCGTCCCGTGCCCGCGAGCAGGAGCGCGGACGCGTCCGCGTCCGGCACGCCCGGGCCACCCTGCCAGCCGAGCTCGACCCGGACCGAGGGAACCGGCACCGCGGTGTTGGCGCCCTTCTGCATGGACATGAACGCTCCTCATCATCAGCCGACGTGACCAACCTAGAGGCAGTCGCTCGGCCCCGCGACCTGCCACGAGGGGAGGACGGACGACACCGCCGCGGAGTTCCGCCCACCTGGGCCGCCGCCCCCCGCGCGCCCGTCTATACGCGCTTGGCGGTCGCGTTCGCGTCCTCGGGAGGAGCGCCTGGGAGCGGCGCGGGCTCAGGCGAGCGGAGCCCGTCCAGCACGACCTGGAGGTTGCGGTCCCACTGCCGGTGGCCCGCGCGGAGGCCCAGCGTGTGCGCCGTCGTGGAGACCGACACCAGCAGGAAGGCGACGTCCTTCCAGGTGACGTCGGCGCGCATGGCCCCGGCGCCCTGCGCCCGCTCGACCAGCAGGCGGATGCGGTCGCGCAGTTCGGAGCGGGCGTGGTCGAGGGATCCGCCGGCCGCCTCGTTGATGTCGCACAGCTCGTTGCGGAGGCGGATGTAGTCCCCGGCGAACCCGGCGAAGCCCGCCCAGGGATCGGGGTCGGCGAGGCCCTCGTCGCCCCTGGCGACGATCTCTTCCACCATCTCGGCGAGAACCGCTTCGAGCAGCAGCTCCAGGGTGCTCACCCGGCGGTAGAACGTCCCCACGCCGACCCCGGCGCGGCGGGCGATCTCGTGCGCGGTGACCTCGCCGCCGACCTCGGCGGCCGCCTCCCTGGCCGCCCGGACGAGCCGCTCCACGTTGCGCCGGGCGTCGGCGCGCGGCCGGCGGCCCGAGCCGTCGTCGAGCAGCCGGTCGACGGCGCTGGAAGTCGAGGTCATGGCCCCATTCTACCGATAAGCGGACACTTACACTCCGTTTTAAGTGGACAAGCTGAGTCCGCTTGGGCTACCGTCGACGAAAGCGGACCAGAACTGTCCGTTTAGATCGCCAGGGGGGACCTCGAATGACCAGCCAGAACATCCGCGTGGGCATCATCGGCGCGAGCCCCGACCGGGGGTGGGCGGCACGGGCGCACATCCCCGCGCTGCGCGCCCTGCCCGGCTACGAGATCACCGCCGTCGGCACCAGCCGCAGCGACAGCGCGCGGGAGGCCGCCCGCCGGTTCGACGTCCCGCACGCGTTCACCGACGCGCGGGAACTGGCGGCCCACCCCGAGGTCGACCTGGTCATCGTCACCGTGAAGGTCCCCGCGCACGACGAACTCGTGCGGGCGGCGCTGGAGGCGGGCAAGCACGTGTACTGCGAGTGGCCGCTGGCCCGCACCACCGCCGAGGCCGAGGAGCTCGCGCGGCTGGCGGAGGACGCCGGGGTCCGGCACGCGGTGGGGCTCCAGGCGCGCTTCTCCCCCGCCGTCCGCTATGCGCGCGACCTCGTGGCCGACGGTTATGTCGGACGGGTGACCTCCGTCAACGTCTACTCGGCACGCGGCAAGGGCGCCGCCGGCCAGGTCCCGCCGTGGTGGGCCTACACCTTCGACGCCGTCAACGCCGCGGGAACCCTTGAGGTGGGCGCCGGCCACACCCTCGACGCCCTGGAGTTCCTGGCGGGCGAGATCTCCGAGCTCTCCTCCTCGCTGGCGGTGCAGCGCACCGGGTACACCGTCCAGGGCACCGGCGAGCCGGTCACGGCGACCACCCCCGACCAGATCGCCGTCACCGCCACCCTCGCCGGCGGGGCGACGGCCGTCGTCCACGTGCACGACGGCAAGGTCAGCGACGCCCGCACCCGCATCGAGATCGCGGGCACCGACGGCGACCTGGCGGTGCTGTCCAGCGGCCCGGCCGCCGCCCAGGGCGTCCAGATCGGTGAGCTGGCCGTGCACGGCCGAGGCTCCCGCCTCCCGATCCCCGACCGCTACCTGTGGGCGCCCGAGGCCGCCCGCGACGTGGAGATCGTCAACGTGGCCCAGTTCTACGCCAGGCTCGCCGACGACATCCGCACCGGAACCGCCCACACACCCGACTTCCACCAGGGCATACGCATGCACCGCCTGCTCGACGCCGTCCGCGAGTCGGCCGAGACCGGCACGCGGAGAGCGGTCACGGCACCCGCCCGATCCACTCCGGCGCGGTGAACTTGTCGGCGACGTACTTGTCGGCCAGCCGCAGCTCGTCCTCGCTGAGCCGGTCGTCCAGCAGCCCGTAGCGGCCACGGAAGTGCCCGATCATCCGGTCGATGATCTCCTCCCGGGGCAGCCCGGTCTGCCGCCGCAGCGGGTCGACCCGCTTCTTCGCGCTCGCGATGCCCTTGTCCGACAGCTTCTCCCGGCCGATCCGCAGCACCTGCAGCATCTTCCCGGCGTCGATGTCGTAGGCCATCGTCACGTGGTGCAGCACCGACCCCGAGGCCAGCCGCTTCTGCGCCGCCCCAGCGATCTTGCCCTGATCCGAGGTGATGTCGTTCAGCGGCTGGTACCAGGCCCGCACCCCCATCTCACCGAGGGCGCCCAAGACCCAGTCGTCGAGGAAGGCATAGCTCTCGGCGAACGACATGCCCGCCACCAGCGTCTCCGGCGCGTACAGCGAATAGGTGATCGTGTTGCCCGGCTCGATGAACATCGCTCCTCCGCCGCTGATCCGGCGGACGACCTCCACCCCGTGCCGCTCCGCGGCCTCCCCGTCGACCTCGTTGCGCAGCGACTGGAAGCTCCCGATGACCACCGCCGGCGACGCCCACTCCCACACCCTCAGCGTGGGCGGCCTGCGCCCGGCCCCGACCTCCTCGGCGAGCACCTGGTCGAGCGCCATGTGCAGCGCGGGCGCCTGCGGCTCGTTATGGATCAGCCGCCACTCGTGGTCGCGCCAGTCCGACGCCCGCGAGACCGCCCGCCGAACCGCGATCCCCACGGCCTCGGCGGTGATCCCCAGCATCACCGTCCCCGGGGGCAGCCCACCCTGGACCCGCGCGCCGATCTCCTTGGCCTCCAGCCCAGCGGGCAATCCCTCCAGAACGACGTTGACGGCCTCCAGCGCCTCGTCCGGCTCAAGGAAGAAGTCCCCGCTCACCCGCGGGCCGCGCAGCAACCCGTCCACGACATCCACATCGACGACCACGAGCTTGCCGCCGGGCACCTTGTATTCACCGTGCATCACACCACCTCAAACCCCGCCACTCCCCCACCGATTCCGCCCCCCGCCCAGCACCGCCCCCGGTTCCCTCGCCCACCCCCGAAACGGCCCCTCGACCGGCCCTGAACACCGACACGGCCCCCTACACCCCGAAAACACGGGCTCACACCCGACACCACCCCAACTCCCAGCACCCGCCAGGCCGGCCGAACACCCCTCCCACTCCTGGCCGGGCCGGCGAGCCGGCGATCAGCGCCCAGACCGAAATCGGCTCGCGCGCGCCGCGTCCCGACTGCCACGCTGCCCTGATGGATCATGCGGAGGTACTGCTCATCGGAGGCCGGGCGGGTGTCGGCAAGACGACGGTGGGATGGGAGGTCTCGGCCCTGCTGCGTGCCGCGGCCGTCCCCCACGCGATCGTCGAGGGCGACTTCATGGGGCAGGTGCACCCGGCACCGGACGGAGACCCCGATCGCGCGAAGATCACCGAGAGCAACCTGGCCGCGGTCTGGGCGAACTTCGCCGAGCGCGGCTACCGCCGCCTGATCTACACCAACACCCTCAGCGTCCTTCCCGAGACGACACCCATGTTCCAGCGCGCCCTCGGGCCCGGTGCTCGGATCATACGAGTGCTGCTGACCGCGTCCGACGACACGGCCCGCGAGCGCCTGCTGGGCCGGGAGATCGGCTCGGAGCTGGAGCAGGAACTGCGGGGCGGCATCCGCAAGGCGCGGCTCCTGGACCGCCAGGTCTCCGCCCAGACCGTCCGCGTGGCGACCGACGGGCGACCGGTGACGGACATCGCACGGGAGGTGACGTCCGCGACCGACTGGCTCGCCCCCGACCACCCCCGCGACACGTAGCCACGCGACCAGCGCAACGCCGACGTTGACAGGACCGCCCGGCGCGGCGCCACCTGATCAAAGCGGCAGGTGCGCAGCCGCTTGCTGCCGAGGATGCTGCCAGCGAGAGCGACCTGCCAGGAGCAAAGACAACGAGCCAGCGGATGCCTTGCCAGTCTCACGCGCGCGTCGAGAGCGACCTGATAGGAGCGAAGGCACCCCCCCATCGCGCGCGCCAAACGTCCGGCGCCAAGACCGACTTGAAAGGAGCGAAAACCACCTGGCTAACTGAAACCGGCACCCGAGATCGGACCGAGACCACGGACCGAGACCACGGACCGAGACCACGGGCCGAGACCACGGGCCGAGACCACGGGCCGAGACCACGGGCCGAGACCACGGGCCGAGACCACGGGCCGAGACCACGGGCCGAGACCACGGGCCGAGACCACGGGCCGGGACCACGGGCCGGGACCACGGAGCGGGAACGCGGACTGGCGACCAGCGCCCGGTATCGGACCGGGGAACGCGGACCGGGGACCGGAGCCGGGGAACGCGGACCGGGGACCGGAGCCGGGGAACGCGGACCGGAGCCGGGGAACGCGGACCGGGGACCGGAGCCGGGGAACGCGGACCGGGGACCGGAGCCGGGGAACGCGGACCAGGGAACATAGACCAGGGAACGCGGGGTGGGGAACATAGACCGGAGAGCGCGGGGTGGGGAGTGTGCTTGGGGGGCGAGCGGCTTGTGGGCCTTGGGGTGGCGGGGCTGGGGTTCAGTCTGAGCGGGGCGTGAGCAGGTCCTCGACGAGGGTGTCCACCAGGTCGCGCGGGATGCTCGAACCGGTCAGCGCGCGGTGCACGATCGGGCCGACGAGCGCGTCCATCGTGGCGTCGGGGCCGAGTCTCGGCGCGAACTCCCCCGCGTCGATCCCCCGCGCGATCATGTCGCGTTCGTGGCCGCGGCGCGGCCCGAAGTAGCGCGCGTGGAAGCTCTTGGCCGTGTCGGGGTCGTGCTGCGCCTGGGCGATGAGCGCGAGCAGAACCTTGCCGGCGGGGTCGCGGGTGAGGAAGCGCGCGAAGCCGCGCAGGTAGCCGCGGACGCTCTCCAGCGTGGGCGGCTCGGCCGGGACCGGGATGCGCTTCTCGCTGTCCTCGATGAGCGTGTCGAGCAGGATCTCGACCTTCGAGGGCCACCAGCGGTAGATCGTCTGCTTGGCGACACCGGCGCGGCGTGCGATCGCCTCGATGGTCAGGGCGCCGAAGCCGCGCTCGACGAGCAGATCGTCCGCTGCGTGGAGCACGGCCAGGCGCGCGGCCTCGTCGCGACGGCTCCCGGAGCGCGGCCGGCGGGGCTGAGAGCTCGTGGCGGGCATGCGAGACACCATACCGCCAGCGGCTTCACCGATTTGTTTAGACGCAACGTCGCGTCTACTCTAAGGGCTCCCACCATGAAGGAGCGACCCGTGTCCGACCGTCAAGCCCTCATCATCGGAGCCTCCCAGGGCCTTGGACTCGTCCTCGCCGATGAACTCGCGCGGCGCGGCTGGCGGGTCATCGCCACGACGCGCCGGCTCGGCGGCGAGCTGCAAGACCGCGCCGACGCCTGGAACGGAATGCTCGAAGTCGAGTCGCTGGAGATGACGAGCGCCGAGCAGGTGACCGCTCTGCGCGACCGCCTGGACGGCCACCGGCTGGACCTGCTCTTCGTCAACGCCGCGATCGACCGGGGCGACCTGCCGATCAACGAGGTGCCGACCGAGATGTTCACCGAGGTGATGGTCACCAACGCGCTGGGCCCGCTGCGCACGCTCGAAGCCCTCCGCGACCTCGTCGCCCCCGCCGGGACCGTCGCGGTCATGTCCTCCGAGCAGGGCAGCATCTCGCGGAACACCGAGGACGGATACGAGCTGTACAAGGCCAGCAAGGCCGCGCTCAACCAACTGATGCGCAGTTACGCCACCCGCCATGCCGACGACGGCCACACCAAGCTGCTCATCGACCCCGGCCACAACCAGACCCGGCTCGGCGGGTTCGACGCGCCGCTCATTCCACAGGAGAGCATCCCGGCCGTGGTCGACGTCCTCGAAGCGCAGGCGGGCGCCCCGGGCCTGCAATTCCTGGACCGGCACGGCGAGACCGTCCCGTGGTGAAAGCCGCAACAGGAGTCCAACGCGATGCCGCGGATCTCAGCAAGCCGGACACCGTCGCCGCGCCGAATCGTCCCGACGCCGCGAGCGCGCACCCCATCAACCATCGTTACAAGCGGAGCGCCTACTCGATGACCGGCTCATGCCGGACGGGAAAGTTCACCGAGTTCGCGATGAAGCACAATTCGTGGGCACGTCCGTGCAGCCTGCCGACCTGGTCGGCCTTCTCGGAGTCCGCCAAGCCCACGCGGGGACGCAGGACGACCTCCTCGAACCGCCCCCCACCGTCCGGGGTCTCGGCCATGGTCCCGTAGGGCTTGTCTACATAGGAGGTGACCACGACCTTCTCCATTGCGCACAAATGCAGGAACCACAGCATGTGGCACTGCGACAGCGACGCGACGAGCAGTTCCTCGGGGTTCCACCGCGCCGGGTCACCCCGAAAAGCAGGGTCGGAACTCCCCGGGATCAACGGCTTTCCTTCGACTTCGACCTCGTGGGCTCGCTCGAAAGCGCGGTAGGAGCTCGTTCCCGCACCGGTGTTTCCGGTCCAGGTCACGGACACTTCGTAGTGGTGGGTCTTCGACATCCCGCAGCCCTTCTCAGCTATTCCAGGGTCGCCCTGGTGGCACGTGCATGGTCACCGGCGATCCGTCCCGCCCGGACACGGTCGCCGTCGGCGATCGCCCCCAGCAGTTCCCGGTGCTCACCCGAGACCGTCTCCGGACGCTCCGGACGCACGAGCGACGCCCGTGTGGAGACGATGATCCGATCCCACAGCCGTTCGAGGCTCTCCAGCGCGATCGGGTTGCCCGCCAGCTCGGCGATCCCCCGATGGAACCGGCGGTTCAACTCGATCGCGCGATCCAGCTCCCCCGCGGCGGTCACCTCTTCCAGGTGCGCCGCGTCCCGCTCCAGGTCGGCCAGCGCCGCCGGGGCGATCCGCCCGGCCCGCCGCCGGTCCGCGGCCAGCTCGGCGGTGAGCGCCTCCAGCGCCGCCCGCACCTCGTAGGCGTGGTCCAGGCTCTCCGGCGTCATGACCTCCACGACGACGCCGCGTCCGGCGCCGAGGACCAGGCCGTCGCTCTCCAAACGCCGCAGCGCCTCCCGGACGGGCGTCCGGCTCACGGCGAGCGCCTCGCTCACCGCCACCTCCGTGAGCCGCTCGCCGGGCGAGTACTCACCCGCGACGATCAGCCCCCGCAGTCTCCGGTAGACCGTGTCGACCTGCATCCCCACCTCCATTGCATACAAAGCATACATTGCATACAAAGCTGCCCGCAGGCCACTCCCGCCGACCGGCAGGCCCGGTCGTGCTAACTCGGGGGTGATCGATTGGCCGTGTTCGCTAGGTGTCCACGGGCCCGCACAGGGCATCCCGGTCCTCCTCAACGCGGCGGAGACCGGAGCCGAGGACGCCTCGAACGGGCTATGGGCGCAGCTCTGGTACCAGGGGAGCACATGCGAGGCGGGCGTCGCGGCGTTGCCGGCCCTGGCCGCCCTTTCCCCAGCGCACGAACCCGGCGGTCCGGCGCCCGGCCGTCGAACTCGCAGGCGAGATCGTGGGGTGGCCCCGCGCGAGGGCCGGTCTGTGGGCCCACCGGAGGCAGGGCGCCGGCCGCGCTACTGCCTAGAGTTCCAGCCGTTTGGGACGGTTGCGCCGGGGGCCTGAGGCGAGTACCCGGCGAAGTCCGTCACGTAGTTCTTCGAGAGCGGTCGCCTCGGCGAACTCAAGCGTGATGGCGAGTGCATGGCGGAGGCAGGGGATTCTGGTGGGGCGAGGAAGAACCGCTGGAGCTCGGTGTCGTCCCCGTGCCGTTCCTTGAGCCGAGCGAGTTCGGAGCGGGCGGCCGAGCGGACCGTGGCGCCGTCCTCGAACCGGATCTTGACGGCGCTGACGATGTAGTACTCGTCCGAGGCCATGGCCGGCGCTCTCCCCCGACCTCGCGGCGCGTGCGACGTCGTTGACTCTGTTCGATTGTTCGGGTTATCCGCGCCGAGAGGGGGCGGCGAAGCAAAGTGCCTCGCCGCCCCCTCCTGGCCTGTGCCTGATACGCCCGTCCAAGCGTGGTCCTCGCCGTCAGGCTAAGACCGGGGCGTCAGGAGCACCGCTCAGCTGCAGCCGCTGGTGGAGCCGCAGCCTTCGCAGACGTAGCAGCTGCCCGCGGGGCGCATCTTGGTGCCGCAGGTGAGGCAGAGCGGCGCGTCGGCGGTGCGGCCCTGGCGGCTCTCGATGACCTCCATCGAGGAGTGCGCCTCGCGGGACGGGGCGGGGGCCGGCCTGCTGATCTCCGCCGACTGGGCGAGGGTCTCGTGGTCGACCTCGTCCTCGGTGGGCTGGGCGCCCGGGTCCTCGCCGTTGGCCTGCATGGCGCGCTCGTCGGCGGTGAAGATGCCGAGGGCGGCGCGCTCGTCGTAGGGCAGGTGGTCGAGGGCGAGGCGGCGGAAGATGTAGTCCATCACCGAGGTGGCCATGCGGATGTCGGGGTCGTCGGTCATGCCGGCGGGCTCGAACCGCATGTTGGTGAACTTCTCCACCCAGGTCTCCAGCGGGACGCCGTACTGGAGGCTGATGGAGATCGCCATGGAGAAGGCGTCCATCACGCCGGCGAGGGTGGAGCCCTGCTTGCCGAGCTTGAGGAAGACCTCGCCGAGGCCGTCGTCGGGGTAGGACGAGGCGGTCATGTAGCCCTCGGCGCCCGCGACGGAGAAGCGGGTGACGGTGGCGGGGCGCTGCTTGGGCAGCCGCCTGCGGACGGGGCGGGTCTCCACCGGCGCCTCGGCCTTCGGCTCCTCCTTCTTGCCCGCCGCCGAGAGGGGCTGGCCCACCTTGCAATTGTCGCGGTAGATCGCCAGGGCCTTCAGGCCGAGCTTCCAGCCCTCGAAGTACACCTTCTCGATGTCCTCGATGGTGGCCTGCTCGGGCATGTTGACGGTCTTGGAGATCGCGCCGGACAGGAACGGCTGGGTGGCCGCCATCATCCGGACGTGCCCCATCGGGCTGATCGCGCGCTCGCCCATCGCGCAGTCGAACACCTCGTAGTGCTCGGGGCGCAGGCCGGGGGCGTCCACGACGTGGCCGTGCTCGCCGATGAACTCGACGACCGCCTCGATCTGCTCCTGCTGGTAGCCGAGCGTGTCGAGGGCGCGCGGCACGGTCTGGTTGACGATCTGCATGGAGCCGCCGCCGACGAGCTTCTTGAACTTCACCAGCGCGAGGTCGGGCTCGATGCCGGTGGTGTCGCAGTCCATCATCAGCCCGATGGTGCCGGTCGGCGCGAGCAGGGACGCCTGGGCGTTGCGGTAGCCGTGCTTCTCGCCGAGCTTCAGGCACTCCTGCCACTGCTTGGTGGCGGCGGCGTGGACGGCCTTGTCGACGGTGTCGAGGGTGCGGATCTCGTCGTTGGCGGCGGCGTGCTTGCGCATGACCCGCTTGTGGCCCTCGGCGTTGCGGGCGTAGCCCGCGTACGGGCCGACGACGGCGGAGATCTCGGCGGAGCGGCGGTAGGCGACGCCCGTCATCAGCGAGGTGATCGCGGCGGCGAGCGAGCGTCCGCCCTCGGAGTCGTAGGCGTGGCCGCTCGCCATCAGGAGGGCACCGAGGTTGGCGTAGCCGATGCCGAGCTGCCGGTAGTCGCGGGTCGTCTCGGCGATCTTCTCGGTGGGGAAGTCGGCGAAGGTGATCGAGACGTCCATCGCGGTGATGATCAGCTCGGTGAGCTTGACGAACCGCGCGACGTCGAACGTCCCGGAGTCGGTGAGGAACTTCAGCAGGTTGATGCTGGCGAGGTTGCAGGAGGAGTTGTCCAGGCTCATGTACTCCGAGCACGGGTTGGACGCGGTGATCCGGCCGGTCTCGGGGTTGGTGTGCCAGGCGTTGATCGTGTCGTCGTACTGGATGCCGGGGTCGGCGCACTCCCACGCGGCCTTGGCCATGAGCCGGAACAGCTCCTTGGCCTTGACGGTCTCGACGACCTCGCCGGTCATCCGGGCGCGCAGCCCGAAGTCGCCGTCGGCCTCGACGGCGTGCATGAACTCGTCGGAGACGCGGACGGAGTTGTTGGCGTTCTGGTACTGGACGCTGCCGATGTCCTTGCCGCCGAGGTCCATGTCGAACCCGGCGTCCCGCAGCGCGCGGATCTTGTCCTCCTCGCGCGCCTTGGTCTCGATGAACTCGGCGACGTCGGGGTGGTCCACGTCCAGGACGACCATCTTCGCGGCCCGGCGGGTGGCGCCGCCCGACTTGATCGTCCCGGCGGACGCGTCGGCGCCGCGCATGAACGACACCGGTCCGCTCGCGGTGCCGCCCGAGGACAGCAGTTCCTTGCTGGAGCGGATGCGCGAGAGGTTCAGGCCGGCGCCGGAGCCGCCCTTGAAGATGACGCCCTCTTCCTTGTACCAGTCGAGGATCGACTCCATCGTGTCGTCCACCGAGAGGATGAAACACGCCGAGACCTGCTGCGGGGACTTGGTGCCGACGTTGAACCAGACCGGGGAGTTGAAGCTGAACAGCTGGTGGACCAGCGCGTACTTCAGTTCATGGTCGAAGATCTCCGCGTCCTCTTCGGAGGCGAAATAGCCCTCTCGCAGTCCCGTCTCGGTGTACATCCGGACGACCCGGTCGACGAGCTGCTTGAGGCTCCACTCGCGTTGCGGCGTCCCGACCGCGCCGCGGAAGTACTTGGACGTGACGATGTTGACGGCGTTCAGGGACCAGAAGTCGGGGAACTCCACCCCGCGCTGCTCGAAGTTCACCGAGCCGTCACGCCAGTTGGTCATGACGACGTCACGACGCTCCCAGCGCATCTCGTCGTACGGATGCACGCCGGGCGTGGTGAAAATGCGCTCGACCTTCAGCCCTTTGCGGCCCCCCTTGCCGCGCCGTGCCGCCGAGCCGCTCACCGTCTCCGTCATGACCTTCCCCCTCTCGGGCCACCCGCCGGGGCCCTGTTCAGGAACAACTCCGCCGCCGCGCGGGGCATGCCCGGCGCGGTGGCGCTTTCACGTGTGTGCTGCTGTGTACTGCCGGGCCCGCCCCTATCGGGGCGGACCGGACTCCCCCGAGGAGCCTGACCTGCGCAGTGATTCGATCTCTTTCGCGAAGTCGTCCAGCGACTCGAAGCTCCGGTAGACCGAGGCGAATCGCAGATAGGCGACCTCGTCGAGTTCGCTGAGCGGCCCCAGGATCGCGAGACCGACCTCGTGCGAGGGGATTTCCGCGGATCCCGACGATCTGATCGCCTCTTCGACCCGCTGCCCCAGCTTCGCGAGCGCATCCTCGTCGACCGGGCGGCCCTGGCAGGCCCTGCGCACCCCGGCGATGATCTTTTCCCGGGAGAACGGCTCGGTGACCCCGCTGCGCTTGGCCACCATGACGAGCACATTCTCCTGCGTCGTGAATCGCTTGCCGCATTCCGAGCACGCCCGGCGGCGCCGAATGGCGCCCCCGTCATCGGTGGACCGGCTGTCGATCACTTTGGTGTCAGGGTTGCGGCAGAACGGGCAATGCACGTCTGGTTCCTCCCCTGACGAAAACGCGTCACACCTCTGAACGATGCCATATATAGGTGAAGTACATCGGTGTGACTACTAGATGTTGTGGTCAACCGTACGGGGACGCGCAGGCGTACGCAACCTCGGTCGGGCGTCCCGGACGTTGACCCGTGTCACATCCGCCACGTCCGCCCAGGTCACGGCGAAGCAGATGGATCTTGGTCCGGGCGTGTCGCGCGGCGGGCCCGCATCGCGCCCCTGACCAGGACGATCACGGCTGAACGCCACATCCGGCCCGTGGATGACCGCCAGGGACGTACCGGGCGGCGGAAGGAGCCCCCGGGAGACGGCGCGTACACCTCCCCCGCGGGCGCGTCAGCGCGCGGGGAGGCGTATGCGCTGCCCCGGCTGGACGGTGGGGTCGCCACCGAGGCCGTTGAGGTCGATGATGCGCTGGACGACGATGCGCGGGTCGGAGCGGGGCTCGGCGGCCGTGGCGATCTCCCAGAGGGTCTCTCCGGGCTCCACGACGACCGTCTCGCCCGGACCGGAGGGCCCGCCGCCCTCATGCCCGCCCGCCAGGGCCCCGGGGCCCCGGGCGAGCCAGAGCGCGGGCAGGGTGAGGAGGGCGGCGCCGGTCACCACGACCACGCGGCCCCGGCGCGTCAGGCGGATCGGGACATGTTCATGGGGTGAACCGGACATCTCTCCCCTCCCAGCGTCGAATGCATTTTCGATCGAACGCCTGTACGATGTTCTACCGCAGGACACCGGGAAAACGCGACCCTCATCTTCGAACAATTGTTTGATCATCGGCGCTGGACGCGATAGCGTTCCATGACAAGGAGTGACGGATCGAGGCGCCCGGGAGGCGACGAGCGATGAGCAAGGTCCGGGAGCTGCCCGACGGGCCCATGGACGAGACGGGCCTGACCCAGCGGCAGCGCATGGTGCTGGAGGTGATCCGCGACTCGGTCCAGCGCCGGGGCTACCCGCCCTCGATGCGCGAGATCGGCGAGGCGGTGGGCCTGACCAGCACCTCCAGCGTGTCGCACCAGCTCCGGGCGCTCCAGCGCAAGGGCTTCCTGCGGCGCGACCCCAACCGGCCGCGTGCGGTCGAGGTGCGGGTCCCGGGCACGACGCCGGTGCGGACCGAGCCCGACACCTACGAGGGGCTGGGCGGCCAGCCGACCTCGACGCAGCCCGCGCCCGCCTACGTGCCGCTGGTGGGCCGCATCGCCGCCGGTGGGCCGATCCTGGCCGAAGAGGCCGTCGAGGACGTGTTCACGCTGCCGAAGCAGCTCGTGGGCGAGGGCACGCACTTCCTGCTGAAGGTCACCGGGGACTCGATGATCGAGGCCGCGATCGCGGACGGTGACTGGGTCGTCGTCCGGCAGCAGCCGGTCGCCGAGCAGGGCGACGTTGTCGCCGCCATGATCGACGGCGAGGCGACGGTGAAGACGTTCAAGCGCAAGGACGGCCACATCTGGCTGATGCCGCAGAACTCCGCCTACGAGCCGATCCCCGGCGACGAGGCGTCCGTCCTCGGACGGGTCGTGGCGGTCCTGCGCAAGATGTGACGCGCCCCCGAACGGGCCTACCGAAGGCGGTCTCCCCCACCGGGGTGACCGCCTTCGGCCTGTTCCGCGCTCCACGGCGCACGCGTGGCCGGCACACGCCGAAGACCCCGGCAGGACGAGCCTGCCGGGGTACCGGAGCGTGCGGGGTCAGCGCTTGGGGACGATGTTGACGATCTTGGGGGCGCGGACGATGATCTTGGCGATGTCGGCGCCGGCCAGGGCCTCCTGGACCTTCGGGGAGGCCAGCGCCAGCCGCTCCAGCTCCTCGTCGGCGATGGCCGGGGGGATCTCCAGGCGGTCGCGGACCTTGCCCGCGACCTGGACGACGCACGTCACCGACTCCTCGACCAGCAGCGCCGGGTCGGCGGACGGCCAGCCCGCGCGGATCAGGGGCGCGGTGCCGCCCAGCAGCTCCCACGCCTCCTCGGCGGTGTAGGGGGCGAACAGCGACAGCACCACGGCGATCGCCTCGGCGGCCTCCCGCACGGCCGGGTCGGCGGCGCCGGGGCCGGAGTCGATGGCCTTGCGGGTCGCGGTGACCAGCTCCATGATCCGCGCGATCGCGACGTTGAAGCGCTGCGTCTCGACCAGCTTGGTGGCCTCGTCCACGGCGCGGGCGGTGGCGCGGCGCAGGGCGATGTCACCCGACGCGGCGTCCGCGCCGGGCGCCGAGGAGACCTCGGTGGCGATCCGGTGGACGCGGGCCAGGAACTTGGACATGCCGTGCGGGGACACGTCGGCCCAGTCGATGTCGTCCTCGGGCGGGCCGGAGAACAGCATCGCCAGCCGGACGACGTCCACGCCGAACTCGCCGATCTGCTCGCCCAGGTCGACCAGGTTGCCGGTGGACTTCGACATCCCGCTGCCGTTCAGGATCACCTGGCCCTGGTTCAGCAGCCGCCGGAACGGCTCGGTGAAGTCGACCATGCCCATGTCGTACAGGACCTTGGTGAAGAACCGGCTGTACAGCAGGTGCAGGATGGCGTGCTCGACGCCGCCGGTGTACTGGTCGACCGGCATCCACCGCCGGACCCGCTCGACGTCGAACGGGCCGTCCTCGTAGCCGGGCGAGCAGTAGCGGAAGTAGTACCAGGACGAGTCGACGAAGGTGTCCATGGTGTCGGTGTCGCGCCGGGCGGCGCCGCCGCACTTGGGGCACTCGACGTTCACCCAGTCGGACGCGGCGGCCAGCGGCGAGGTGCCCTTGGGCGCCAGGTCGGCGCCGCGCAGGCCCTCGGGCAGCCGCACCGGCAGCTGGTCGTCCGGGACGGGGACCTCGCCGCACGCCTCGCAGTGGACGATCGGGATCGGGCAGCCCCAGAACCGCTGCCGCGACACCAGCCAGTCGCGCAGCCGGAAGTTCACCGAGGCGCGCCCGGTGCCGCGCTCGTCCAGGATCTCGATGATCTTGGCGATGCCCTCGGCCTTGTCCAGCCCGTCGATCGGGCCGGAGTTGATGATCGCGCCGTCGCCGGGGGTGGCGACGCCGGTCTCGGCGGGGTCGGCCTGGCCGGTCTCGACCACCACGCGGACCGGCAGCCCGAACTTCAGCGCGAAGTCCAGGTCGCGCTGGTCGTGCGCGGGCACGGCCATGATCGCGCCGTGTCCGTACTCGGCCAGCACGTAGTCCGACGCCCAGACCGGCAGCCGCTCGCCGTTCACCGGGTTGACCGCGTAGCGGCCCAGGAACACGCCGGTCTTCTCGCGCTCGGTGGACAGCCGCTCGATCTCGCTCTCGCGGGAGACCTCCTCGCGGTAGGCCTCGAACGCGGCGCGCTGCGCGGGCGCGCAGACCTCCTCGGCCAGCGGCGCGTCGGCGGCGACGACCATGAACGTCGCCCCGTACAGGGTGTCGGGCCGGGTGGTGTAGACGGTGACCGGCTCGTCGCGCCCCTCGATGAGGAAGTCGACGTCGGCGCCGGTGGAGCGGCCGATCCAGTTGCGCTGCATCAGCAGGACGCGCTCGGGCCAGCTCCCCTCCAGCTGCTCCATGTCCGCCAGCAGCCGGTCGGCGTAGTCGGTGATCTTGAAGTACCACTGGGTCAGCACGCGCTTCTCGACCAGCGTGCCGCAGCGCTCGCAGTGCCCGCCGACGACCTGCTCGTTGGCCAGGACGGTCTGGTCCTTCGGGCACCAGTTGACGTGGCCGCCCTTGCGGTAGGCCAGGCCCCGGTCGTAGAAGCGCAGGAACAGCCACTGCGTCCACTTGTAGTACTCGGGGTCGGAGGTGTGCAGCCGCCGCGTCCAGTCGAAGGAGGGCGCGTACCGCTGGAAGGAGGCCGCCTGCGTCTCGATGTTGGCGTAGGTCCACTCGGCGGGGTGGGAGTCGCGCTTGATCGCGGCGTTCTCGGCGGGCAGGCCGAAGGAGTCCCAGCCGATGGGGTGCAGGACGTTGAAGCCGCGCTGGAACCAGTAGCGGGCGACGACGTCCCCGATCGCGAACGCCTCGGCGTGCCCCATGTGCAGGTCACCACTGGGGTAGGGGAACATGTCCAGCGCGTAGCGGCGCTCGGGGCCCTCGCCGGTCTCCACGGCCTCGAACGGGTCGAGCTCCGCCCAGCGGGCCTGCCACTTGTCCTGAACCGCCCGTGGGTCGTAGTGCTCGTCGCTGCTCACGCTTCCAGACTCCGCATCCTGATCAACTGGGTCCCCAGACCGCCCGCCGACATGAAACGGCCCCTCGCACAGGAGGGGCCACCACGCTGACGTCGATCCGTCAGCGTGGTCGTATAAGGAGCAGCCTGGCTGGCATACAGCAAGCGTAGCGCAACCGCAAGCCCTCCCGCCGAGGGTTCCGGCGGCCCCCCTCAGTGCCCCGACGACTGGCGCGCGAGCGAGACCACGCCGGTCACCTGGACGTGGGTGAGGCCGAGGTCGGCGCCCACGGCGGACAGCGTGCCCTCCTCGTTGACGCTGAGCGGCCCGTCGGTCAGCGCGACCTCGGCGGCGGCGCGCAGGATGCTCTCCCTGGCCTCGGGCGCGAGCGCGGAGGACGCGCGCGCCATCTCGACGCGCACCTCGTCGAAGGGGCGGCCGAGGTCGGCGGTGAGCGCGCCGTCGTCGTAGGACGGGTCGCCCGCCTCGCGGACGACGGTGACGGCGCGGCCGCGGGCGGCCGCGTGGGTGTAGTCGCCCGAGCGCAGCACCTGGGCGATGGCCATCCGCAGCAGCATCGCCGGCATCAGCGCGAGCTGCGCGGTGGTCGGAACCTCCAGGATGCCGAGGTTCCAGCGGCCGTGGCAGGTGTCGCACTCGACGAACTCGCCGCCGGTCTTGTTCAGCGGGATGACCGGGATGAAGAACAGCGTGAAGAAGTTGCGGCCCTGCCGGCGCCGGTACTCGCGGTCGCCGCCGCAGTCGGGGCAGTGGAAGACACCCTTGCTCAGGGTGAAGAAGACCACCCGCCAGCCGAAGATAATCAAGATCTCGGACCCTTTCTCGGTGAGGCGGCACATCGTAACGGGGACGCGGGCGCGGCCGTGGGACGGAGGGGGCACCCCGGCCACGCCGGGCGAACCTGGCCGAATCCGGCCAAATGTTTGAAACCTTGACTAGGCACCGTTCCAGCCGGAAACTAATAGGAAGGTTTCTTATTAGAAATGGAGGCCGTCCCCGGACGCCCCACCCCGGCACGCTCCCCGCCCCACGGCTACCGACTCCATCCGGACCCCACCCCTCCAGTCCCCCCGCCAGGAGGATCGCGTATGCCCAGCAGACTCCGTCCGCCCCGAAGACTCCCCTCATCCCGCAGGCTCCCCACGCCCCGCGCGAGGACGCTGGTGCTCGCCGCCGCCGCCTCGGCCGGGCTCACCGTGGTCGTCGCCGCCCCCGCCTTCTCGCACGGCTACACCAACACCCCCGTCAGCCGCGCCCTCTTCTGCAAGCAGGGCACGGTGAAGGACTGCGGGGAGGTCAAGTACGAGCCGCAGAGCGTCGAGGGCCCGAAGGGCTTCCCGAAGTCCGGCCCCCGGGACGGCACGATATGCGCCGCCGGTGACAGTCGCTGGGCCCCGCTCGACGACCCGCGCGGCGGGCAGTGGCCCGCCACGTCCCTGACCGGCGGGCAGTCCTACACCTTCGCCTGGACGCTCACCGCGGCCCACTCCACCGCGTCCTTCCGGTACTTCGTCACCAAGGACGGCTGGGACTACAAGCGGCCGGTGACCCGTGCCGCGCTCGACCTGACGCCGTTCCTCCGCCTGGACTACGGCAACAAGCAGCCGCCGCGCGACTTCTCCCACTCGGGCACGCTGCCGGTCCGCCACGGCCGGCACCTGATCGTGGCCGTCTGGGACATCGCCGACACGGGCAACGCCTTCTACCAGTGCTCGGACGTCGACTTCGGCTGACCTCGACCTCCCCCCGCGGGCTGCCGCTCTGCGCCCGCGCCGGGGGCCGGACGGGACCGCGCACCCGTCCGGCCCCCGGCCCCCTCCGGCCGACCGCCCCGTCCCGCCGCCCGGCACGGCGGGGCGGGGCGGTCGCTCCCCGCGACCGCCACCGGGAACGGGAAAGGCGCGAAGAACGGCACGTCACGGCACACACCGGGGGATGGCGCGGGCCGAACCGCATGCAGCAGGATGAGCTGGACGGTTCCAACACTCGCCGGTAACAACCGGCGGGAGCCCACCCCGCGAGGAGTGCCATGCTCAACCTGTCCGTGCTGCTGGAGGACGCGGCCCGCGAGACGCCGGAACGGGACGCCGTCGTGTTCGGCGACATCAGGCTCTCCTACGCCTTCGTCGACGGGGTCGCGAACCAGGTCGCGAACCTGCTGCGCTCGCGCGGCATCGGACCGGGCGACAAGGTCGCGCTGGCCTCACCGAACCTGCCCTACTTCCCGATGGTCTACTTCGGGGCGCTGAAGGCGGGCGCGGTCGTCGTCCCGCTGAACGTGCTGCTACGGCCCCGCGAGATCGCCTACCACCTGGCCGACTCCGGGGCGAAGGCGCTGTTCTGCTTCGAGGGGACGCCGGACTTCCCGCTCGGCGAGACGGGCCGCGCCGGGTCCGCCGAGGTGGAGGGCTGCGAGCACCTCTTCCTGCTCCCGGCGAGTCTCGCGACGACCGAGTCGCCGGTCGAGGGGGCCGAGCTGTTCTGGGCGGCGCTCGCCGGGCAGCCCGACACCTTCGAGACGGTCCGCACCGAGAGCACCGACACCGCGGTGATCATCTACACCAGCGGGACGACCGGGCAGCCGAAGGGCGCGGAGCTCACGCACGGCAACCTGCTCATGAACGCGATGGTGGACGACACGCTGTACCGGCGGACGCTGCACGACACGTTCCTCGTGACGCTGCCGCTGTTCCACATCTTCGGGCAGACGTGCGTGATGAACGTGGGGCTCTACCGGCGCGCGACGCTGGTCATGCAGGCGCGGTTCGACGCCCGGCAGACCGTCGAGCTGATGGTCGCGGAGAAGGTGAACTTCTTCGCGGGCGTCCCGACGATGTACTGGGGGCTGCTGCACGCCGAGGCGTCGCCGGGGGAGATCGAGGCGATCCGCGCCGAGCTGCGGGTGGCGGTGTCGGGCGGGGCGGCGCTGCCGATGGAGGTCATCAAGGGCGTCCGGGAGCGGTTCGGGGTGAACATCCTGGAGGGGTACGGGCTGTCGGAGACCTCGCCGGTGGCCTCGTTCAACCGTCCGGACCGTCCGACCAAGGCGGGGTCGATCGGCCTCCCGATCTGGGGCGTGGAGATGCGGCTGATCGACGACGACTGGAAAGAGATCGAGGGCGAGGGGCCCGGGGAGATCGCGATCCGCGGGCACAACGTCATGAAGGGCTACCACGGCCGTCCCGAGGCGACGGACGAGGCGATCCGGGACGGCTGGTTCCGCACCGGCGACGTGGCCCGGCGCGACGACGAGGGCTACTACTACATCGTCGACCGCTCCAAGGACATGATCATCCGCGGCGGCTTCAACGTGTACCCGAGGGAGCTGGAGGAGGAGCTGATGACCCACCCGCAGGTGTCGCTCGCGGCGGTCGTGGGCGTCGCGCACGCCACCCACGGCGAGGAGGTCAAGGCGTACGTGATCCGCACGCCGGACGCCACCGTGACCGAGGACGAGCTGGTCGCGTGGGGCAGGGAGCGGTTCGCGGGCTACAAGTACCCGCGCATCGTCGAGTTCCGCGACGAGCTGCCGATGACCGCCACCGGCAAGATCCTCAAGCGCGAGTTGCGCTGACCTCCGCCTCTCAGAAGAGGATGTGCTCCCTGGCGAACCCGTAGAACGCGACGCGGCTCTCGGACAGGAGTTCCAGGTCGCTCGGACGCCAGGTGTGGCGCGCCGCGTCCGCGTGCCGGATCGTGACGAAGGAGAACCGGTCGGCGGCGTAGACGCGCACGCCGTCCGCGCGGAGCCGTTTGAACAGGTCGGTGTCCTCGCCGCGGCCGAGGTCGGCGAACCGGTAGGAGCGCATCAGGTCGCCCTGGCCGAGGAGCGCGCCGCCGCGCAGGACGTCCACGTAGCGGTTCTCCAGGTCGGGGTAGCGCAGCAGCGTCGCGTCGATCGAGCCGAGGTGGGCGTAGTGGGCGAGCTTCCCGACCACGCCCGCGTCGGTGTAGGAGAAGGCGGGGACGAGGTCGGTCAGGTAGTGCGGGCCGTACAGCTCGTCGTCGTCCACCTTGCCGACGTAGTCGCCGTCGGCGGCGTCGATCGCCATGTTCAGGCACGCGCCGAGCGTGCGCGAGCGGTCGGCGGTGAGGACGGCGACGTCGTCGAGCCCGGCGGCCATGGCCTGCTTCTGCACCTGGACGGGGTCGAGGTCCAGGTCGTGCAGGACCATGACGAGTTGCAGCGGACGCCACTCCTGGGCCGCGATCATCTCGACGGCGGGGGCGATCTGCTCGGCGCGGCAGGTCGACATCACCAGCGACACGGTGGGCCGCTCGTCCCGCCGCACCGGCGCGCTCCCCAGGTTCTCCAGGACGGTGTCGACCCGGTGCCTGTAGGTGTGCGCCGCGTGGATCTCGCGCAGGGCGAGGTGGGCCTGCCGGTCGCGCAGTTCGGGAGCGCGCAGGAGCGCGCGGAGGATGCGCCCCGCGTCCTTGCCGTCCTCCACGGCGGGGCCGAAGGAGGGCGCGGCGTCCGCCCTGTGGTGGACGACCGGGACCCCGGCGGCGGCCGCCTCGTACGCCCGCCGCGCGTCCGGGGCGATCATGACCTGGTAGCGCTTGCGGGCGGACGCGGCCCGCTCGTGCGGCCACGGCGGGACGACCCGCTGCCGGTACAGGTGCGGGACCCCGGTCGCGGCGAAGTGCGCGCCGAGCCGGGGCGCGGGGGCGATCAGCGGTTCGGCGGTCGCGTCGTACTCCCCCTCGTACAGCAGCGGGTACCGGCCGTGGTCGTGGACGCGGACGGGGTTGTGCAGGCGCGGCTGGGCCGCGAACGGCAGGTGCGTGACGCGGTCGTGGCCGAGCCGCCGCCGGTGCTCGGGGACGGCGCCGGAGTCGACGGTGAACACGTGGTCGAAGGCCCCGGCGGCCTCGCCGAGGCCCGCGCCGGTGTCCCAGTACGCGGACGGGACGCCGCGCTCGCGGCACCAGGCGGCCATCTCGGCGACGGGCAGACCGGTGCCGATCGACTCGACGAGCAGCAGCGCGGGGCGCCGCGCCTCCAGCGTCTCCCACCAGTCGCCCGGTTTCAGGCCGGCGACCTGCGTCCACTCGTAGCGCAGCGCCGCCTCCAGGACGGGCCCGAGCACGACCGCCGCGACGAGGCCGGGGCGGGCGACCGGGCCCTCCGGCGGACGCGGCGCGGCGCCCGCCGGCTCGACCGGCTCGGTGTCGGCGACGCGGACGTCGGGACGGCGCGTCCGGCGGGGCTCGGCCGGGGGCTCGGGCGGCAGGGGGCGCTCGCGCAGCGCGTCCCGGACGCGGCGCAGCGCGGCGGGCGCGAGCGGCCTGCGGCGCAGCGCGGCCAGCGCCGGGCCGAGCCGCGTCCAGCGGCGCAGCCGCAGCTCCTCGAACCGCCACCGCTCCTTGTCGGCGCGGTGCTCCTGCTCGGCGCGGGCCCGGTCCAGCTCGCCGACGCGGCGCGCGGCGTCGTTGAGCGAGCCGATCAGCCGGCCGATCTGCTCGTCGCGCTCGTCCCGCTGGCGTTCCAGCTCGGCGAGGCGCATCCGGACGGCGGCGTTGTCGGCCGCGAGCCGGTCGCCCCGCGCCCGCAGACCGTTGATCTCGGCGGTCGTCGGGTCGGTGTCCGGCACGGCGGGCTCCCGGTGTGAGGTCGGTGGAAGGGACGGCGGTGCGGAGGGGGCGGCACGGCGGCGGGGGCGCGGCGGCGGCCGCCCTCGCGTTCACGCTAGACGCGCCGTTCCCGCCGTCCGCCGTACCCGGGCGGGTCGCCACCCAACGTTCACCGGACCGTCGCCGGCCCGTACCGCCGCCGACGGGGCCCGGGACTCGAACCCGGTCATTCGGGGCGAGACCGCCCGCACAAGGACGGGCGAACCGGACATATATGCCGCCAATCCCCCACGGATACTCGCCTTGTGTGTGATGCAGGTCACAGAGATGAGGTTGAACCGGAAGGTCGGATAAAGCATCTCTTTTCCACACACTGTGTTGCGAAAGGAACCCCCTCATGGTCCGCCGGTTGATCGCCTGCACGGTGGTGGCCACGGCCGCCGCCCTGTCCCTCACCGGTTGCCTGGGCGACAAGAAGGAGGACCCGGCGCTGCCCCCGGCCCCGACCCCTCCCTCCGCCCCGTCCGCCAGCGCCCCGTCCCAGACCCCGGCCGGCTCGGCCAACGGCGGCACGCCCGCCGGGTGGAAGACCGTCGGCGGACCCGAGAACGGCGTCCGCATGTCGATCCCGGCCGGCTGGATGGAGATCGACCTCACCAGCGGCGAGGCCGAGCAGGGCCTCAAGCGCCTCGGCCTCCAGGGCGCGAACGAGGAGATGCTCCGGCAGAGCTTCGCCTCGCTGGAGAAGCAGAAGGCCCTGTACGCGGTCGAGACCGAGGCCGCCCAGCGCGGCTACGCCACCAACGTCAACGCGCTCTGCACGCCGACCCCCGTCTCCTCGGTCGACGCGCTGGAGGCCGCCACCCGGTCGGGCATGGTCCAACTCGGCGCGCAGGACGTCGAGATCACCCGGACGACCGTCGCCGGCCGTCCCGGGATCCGCACCACCTACTCGCTGCGGACCGCCGCCGGCACCCTCACCGGCCGCCAGGTCCAGGTCGCCGACGGGTCCCGCGCCTGCTCGCTGACCGTCACGGCCAAGGACGGCGAGATGCCGGACGACGCCGACCAGATCATGGGCACGCTCGAACTCCTCTGACCGTTCCCGCACGGGGCCGGGCGCCCCGCGGCCGGGGTCGACGATCCCGGCCGCGGGAATTGCCCGGCCTTTCGCTATTCACCCGCGGGCGCGGCGGCCCGCCATCACCGGCGAAACTCTTCGCCTTTGTCGATGCGTGCCACGGTGATCTGTACTTCCCTGCCACAATTGCGCCGCGCGGGTGCCGGAGTGCGCCGCAGGTGCCAACAAAAGCCCGAGAAGTGCCCAGAAGTTCCTGGAAGACCGGGACCGGCGGCACCGGGGCGGTGGCGCGCGGAAAGCGCTGTCCCTACACTACGAGACGACCAACGTGAATATCAGGGGTAAACGGGGGGAGCACCGAATCCGGAACCGTCCTTCTTAGGAGCACCCCGTGATCACCAGCCGAGTCCTCTTCTGCGCACTGCTCGCCGCGGGAACCGCCTGCACCGCGACCGCCGCCGACGCCGCCTCCGCCCCCGCCGCCCCGACGCGCGCCGCCTCGTCCCCCGCCGCCTCCAAGGCCGCGTTCTCCATCACCAGCAGCGCCTTCCGTCCCGGCGGGACGATCCCGAAGGTCCACCTGTGCACCAGCGACGGCAGCGGCGACCCGGGCCAGAAGAACGAGTCGCCGCCGTTCGCGTGGACGGGCGGCCCGGCCGAGGCCAAGAGCTACGCGATCATCATGCGCGACCTCGACAACAACGCGCTGCTGCACTGGATCATCTACGACATTCCGGCGACCGTCGGCTCGCTCCCGCAGAATGTGGAGCACGTCTACCAGCCCACCGTCCCGGCCGGGTCGCGGCAGGTCTACTACCGGGGAAGCGCGAGCCTGTTCGGATACCAGGGCCCCTGCTCGCCGTCGTCGGTGAACACCTACGAGTTCACCGTCTACGCGCTGAACAAGGCGACCCTGTCGGAACTCTCGTCCAACTCCTCCATCCGGACGGCGGCCCAGGCCATCATGAGGGCGTCCATAGGATCGACCGCCGTGTCCGGGGAATCATGAGCCGTCCGGCAGACCGAAAGGACCATGCGAAACGCCGGTGGCACGAGGAACACAGGTAACGAGGAACACAGGTAACACAGAGAACGCGGGAAACGCGGACGGAACGGGGAACGCGCGGCGTGCGCGGCGAAGGCGCGCACGCCGGGGCGCTCCGCGTCCCGGCCGCCGCAGGACGACGACGAGCCGGCCCGAGGCGTCCGGCCGGCTCGTCGTCCCGCGGGGAGCGACGCCCTGGTCACACTCCCCAGTCGGGACGCAGCGGCATGTGGCTGCCGCCGTCGTCGTCCAGCTTCACGCCGAGCGTCTGGTGCAGCTGGATCCAGTTCTGGTTGAACCCGAGCACGCAGCCCGCCATGTAGACGCGCCACACCCGCGCCGTGCCCTCGCCCACCTCGGCGACGGCCTCGTCCCAGTGCGCGTCGAGGTTGTCGCACCAGCCGGTGAGCGTCCGCGCGTAGTGCTCGCGGAGGTTCTCCTGGTGGCGGATCTCGAAGCCCGCGTCGTTCATCTGCGTCTGGACGTACCCCGGGCCTTCGAGCTCGCCGTCGGGGAACACGTACCGGTTGATGAACCCGCCCTGCTTGATGGCGGGGGACGCGTTGTCGGGCCGGGTGATGGTGTGGTTCAGCATCCGCCCGCCCTGCTTGAGCTTGCCGTGCAGGAACCCGAAGTAGGACGGCAGGTTCTTCTTGCCGATGTGCTCGGTGAGCCCGATCGAGCTGACCGCGTCGAAGCCGGTCTCGGCCACGTCCCGGTAGTCGAGGTGCCGGACCTCCGCCAGGTCGGACAGGCCGCGGTCGGCGATCGCCTTCTGCGCCCACTCCGCCTGCTGCTTGGACAGCGTCACCCCGAGCGCCCGCACGCCGTACTCCTTGGCGGCGTGCATCACCATCCCGCCCCAGCCGCAGCCCACGTCCAGCAGCCGCATCCCGGACCGGAGCCCGAGCTTCCTCGCCACCAGGTCGTGCTTGTGGAACTGCGCCTGCTCCAGCGTCGCGTCCTCGGACGGGTAGCACGCGCAGGTGTAGGCCATGGACGGGCCCAGCACCCATTCGTAGAACGTGTTGGACACGTCGTAGTGGTGCGAGATCGCCTTCGCGTCACGGCGCTTGGAGTGCCGCAGCCACGTCGGGACGCGGCTGAACGGGGCCTCCTGCGGCGGCGGGTCCAGCCGGCGCGACATCGCCGCGCGCAGCAGCGGGTCGCCCAGCACCCCGCCGACGATCCGCGCCTTGTCGCGGGGCGTCACGTCGCCGAGCACCTGCTGCATCGTCGTGAGCGCCCGCACCATGTCGCCGCTGACATCGATCATGCCGGTGACGTAGGCGCGGGCCAGTCCCAGCGCCCCGGGCGAATGCAGCAGGTAGGACACCGCGTACGGGGAGCGGACGTCGAACCGGATGTCCGCGCCCGGCACCCCCGCCCGGGACCCGTCGTAGGCCGTGAACTCCACTGGCGCCTCAGCCCCGGCGAGCTGCTCGAAGACCCTGGCCAGCGTCATCTTGATCCCTCCTGTCTCTCCGCCCCGTCGGCCACCAGCCCTCCGAGGCATCCCCCCGATCGGACGCCTGGTCAGCGTCCACGCACGCACTTGTCGTAGAGGTCCAGCAGCCGCCCCTGGGAGTCGTAGGCCCCCTTGAGACGCCGGTAGGTCTCCCCGTCGTAGTACCGCCAGAACTCGTCCCGGGCGTAGAACGCCGTCGAGTACAGCGACTTGTGCCCCTCCAGCGCGGCGACCTCGCGCTCGATCAGCCGGTTGTGGTGCTCGGGGATCCGACCCGGTGGCAGCCGCACCGTCCCCCAGAACCCCGCGTTCACATACGTCCGGCCCACTTCGAGCGGGTAGAGCGGCCACCGCTCCTTCGCCCGGAGCGGGCACAGCCAGATGGGGCTCATCCCGACCTTGTCGTGGAAGAACTCCAGGAACTCCGGCAGCCGCTCGACGGGGACCTCGATGTCCTGGATGACGTCCTCGCGCGGTCGCAGCCCCCGCCAGCGCTCCACGTGCGCCACCAGATGGTAGCGGCGGTCGTAGGCGACGAGCCTGCGGTACACGTCCGAGCGCTTGTACTTGTCGGGCCACAGCCGCCTGATGGTGGGGTTCTGCACGCCGAACGCGCCCGAGCACCAGAACCAGTCGGTGTCCCAGCGCCAGATGTAGTCGCGGATCGTCAGGAAGTCGATCGACCGCTCCTGGATCGAGCGGTAGTAGATCCTCTGGCCCTTGTAGTCGGAGGTGTAGGGCGCGTCGTCGGCGAAGAACCCGAGCGTGATGTACTGCTCGGCCTTGCCGAAGACCGTCCCGTCCATGAAGTCGACGGTCTCGCCCTCGTAGGTCCCCGCCTCGGTGATCTCCGCCATGGCCTTCGCCAGCTCGGAGGCGTCACCGAACCGCAGGTGGCGGAGCCGCACGTAGGGGCGCACCCGCCGCAGCTCGATCTTCAGCCGCAGGCTGTAGCCGAGGGTCCCGTAGGAGTTGGGGAAGCCGTAGAACAGGTCGGAGTGCTCGTTGTCGCGGGACGCGGTGACGATCCGTCCGTCCCCGGTCAGGACGTCCATCTCCAGCACCGACTCGTGCGGGAGGCCGTCCCGGAACGACGTCGACTCGATCCCGAGCCCGGTCACCGCGCCGCCCAGCGTGATCGTCTTGAGCTGCGGGACGACCGTCGGCATCAACCCGTGCGGCAGCGTGGCGTCCACCAGCGCCTCGTAGGTCGTCATGCCCTGGACCTGCGCCGTCCGCTCCTCGGGGTCGACGCTCAGCACGCTGTCGAACCCGGACACGTCCAGGCCGGGCGCCTCCGAGGGGTCGCGCCACCGGAACAGGTTCGAGGTCCGCTTCGCGAGCCGCACCGGCGCCCCCGCCGGAATCGCCTCGTAGGACCTCCTGAGCGCCTCCACCGCCCGCTGGTGGTCGCCCTTGATCGCAAGCTCCGTCATCTACCCCTCCCCGGACACAGTAAATCGATCATCCCATGTACGTTCCATATAACTCGGACGTTAGGGTCATCACAGGTCGAGAGGGGAATAAAGCCTCAACGCACGCGTCCATCTCCGAGCAGCCCTCTCCAGGTGGCGACGGTGCCGCGTAGAGGCGGCCACGTCAACCTTTCCCCGAAGGCACACGGCGACAAACCCGTCCGCCAGCTCCCGCGGACCGGGAGCGAACCTACCGCACCAGCCGCAGGATCCAGGGGTAGCGGAACGTCTGGCCGGTCAGCGCGAACACCGCCGCGATCGCCGCCAGGATCCACGCCACCGCGTACAGCAGCCCGCCGACGCCGAACGTGACGATCGTGACCAGCAGCAGCGTCACCTGGAAGTTCACCGCCTCCTTGGCCTGCGTCCGGACGTACTCCGAGCGCTTCCCGCTGAGCAGCATGAGCACGAGCGGCCCCACGAACAACGTCGGCACCGCGACGGCGTGCGCGGCCGCCGCGAGCATCCGGTCCTCCCCCGTCGGCTGCTCCGGCACGGCCCCCGGGAACAGCGCCCCCCGCTGCTGGACCGGGACCAGGTCGCGCGTCACCGTGCCCAGGTCGTCGCGGGTCTTGGCCGTCATGGCCAGGTGCACCCGCATGTCGAACTCGTCGTGGTCGATCCGTCCCTCGGCATAGGCCTCCTGCAGGCGCTCCAGGACCGGCTCGCGCTCGGCGTCCGAGACCCGCAGATTCCCCGCCGCATAACTGCTGTCCATACTCTCCATGGTCGGAGGCTCCACCCCTGACGGCCATCGGGGATGACCCTGGCCTTCCCCCCACCCGTCCGGGCCCCGCTCAGGGTCCGGGGCGCCTCAGCGCTGGGCGTAGATCTTGCCGGGCGTCATCGTCCCGCCGAACAGCTCCGTGACCGTGACGAAGACGTAGCCGTCGCGCTCCAGCCGGTCGAGGATCCTCGGCACGGCCGCCACCGTCGTCGGGTGGATGTCGTGCATCAGCACCACGTCCCCCGGCCGCACCGACTTCATCACCCGCCGCTCCACCGCGCGGCTGTCGCGGATCTGCCAGTCGAGCGGATCGACCGTCCACAGGACCTGCGCCAGCCCCATCCGCCGCGTCTTGGACGTCAGGCGCCGGCCCGTCGACCCGTACGGCGGGCGCAGCAGCACCGGCGCCACCCCGATCGCGCGCCGGATCGCCTCCTGCGTCCCGGTGAGTTCGGCGTCGACCATCTTCTCCGGCGCGTGCCCCAGATCGGCATGCGTGTAGCTGTGGTTGGCGATCTCGTGCCCCGCCGCGTACTCGCGCCGCACCATGTCGGGACGCTCGGCCGCGTTCTTCCCGATGAGGAAGAACGTCGCCCTGATCCGCCGCTCGGCGAGGATGTCCAGCAGCTTGGCGGTGCTCTCCACCGGCCCGTCGTCGAAGGTCAACGCCACGCACCTGGCCCGCGCGCAGTCGACGCCCCCGCTCACCGCCTCCTGCCGCTTCGGGCTCTCCACCAGACCGGCGGCCCCCATCACACCGGGCGTGTCGAACGCCCGCAGCACCCGCTGGGTGACGGCGTTCGGGTCACCGCCCACCTGCGCCCTGACCTGGGACGCCTCGGACTCATGGCCGCCCCTTCCCACAGGCGCCTCCGCTCCTGAAGCGTCCGCCCCCGCGGTCGCAGGACTGTCCGGCCCATGCGCCCGCGGGCCGTCGGCCCCTCCGGCCGCGGGAGCATTCGCCCCGCCCCCTCCCGGAACATTCGCTCCCGCTGTCGCGGGAGCGTTCGGCCCATCCCCTAGCGGCGCGTTGGGCTCTCCGGCCCCAGGCGCGTTCGGCCCATCCCCGCGCGGGACGTTGGACTTTCCGGCCCCAGGCGCACTCGGCGCATCCCCGCGCGGGACGTTGGGCTCTCCGGCCCCAGGCGCGTTCGGCCCACCCGCTCGCGGGGTGTTCGGCGCATCCCCGCGTGGGGCGTTCGGCCCTTCCGCTCCCGGGGTGTTCGGACCTTCCGGGCCGCCATTGCTCTTTGCCGTGCCCTGACCGGAAATAGACTCCTGGCCGACCGCACCGGAGGACGCGTCCGCCCCATTCCCCGGCCCATTCTCGGCCGCCCCGCGCACATCGGAGGAACCCCGCGCGCTCCGCGGTGTCTTCGGCGGAGGAACATGATGCGCCGCCGTCATGAGCCCCGCGGACCCCGATTGTGGAGACAGCGCGCTCAACGCCCCGCACAACGCCGCCGCGAGCACGCCGAGCGCCCCCCGCCGGACCAGGCTCGGCCCGTCCATCAACACCCCCGCCGCCGATTTCCCCGTTCCGCCAGTCTAGGGCTCGCGCTCTTGAGTACCTTGAAGGCCGCCGCTGTGTCGGGAACCCGTCGGCCACGAACGATCGTTATCGTCGTACACCAAAACCGGCCCCGGAACGGTTCCGGGTGCCCTAGACACGACGGGACAGGTCATGAGGTTCCGCGACCGATTCGGGATACGCAAGAACCGTGGTTCAACGGTGACGAAACTCGACCGGGAGGCGACCGACTCCGACATCGAGGCACTTATCGCCTTCGCACGCGACCGGCGCGGCGTGGAGTTCTACGTCGAGCCGGAGACGTTCGCCACCGACACCACGGCCGTCGCCGTCGCCCACGACGGCGAATGGACCCGCCGCCGCGTCGGCTCCCCCAAGGTCATCGGCAAGGTGGCCCGCGACCTTGGGCTCCCCGTGTACGACGTACAGATCGTCGGCTACCCGCCACGCATGCGCGCGTGGAACGAGCGCAACCGCGACCGCCGCATCGACCCGGGCACCCCGGGCCAGGCCGTCGCCCCCTGAGCCAGGAGACGCCCGGGCCGGCCCGCCCGGGAGACCGTCTCGGACTCGACCGCTCCCCCTGCCGCCGTCGACGAGGTCCGGCGCCTGACATTGGACGGGTCACCACGTTCCGGCCATCGCGGCCGCCGGGAACGATCCATGCGACGGCACGGCAGAACGGTGCCCCAAAAGACGAGCGGCGGGCTTGCGAAACGCCGCACGGCACCTGCTATGCTCCCTCGCGATATCTCACCAGGGGCCATGCCTCGCCAATCAGCTTCCCGTGTCCGATGGCACGTGGAAGGTGAGAGTCACACGACATCCTGACAAGGCGTCCTGCGATGGTTGTGACTTTTCGGCGAGCCCGGAAGCTTTCCCGCCCTACTTCGGCCCTTTTGTGCTCTGAGCACGCGCCGGCCCCACGATCCACCGAAACCGCGCCCCGGCCTTAACGCGCCCGGACGGAATCCCTCAGGCATGCCCTGAGGGACCACAAACCCGAACCGGTCGGTGGATCCGGGCCGAGGGCCGCATGTCACGCTCATTTCTACCGGCCGGTGCCCCCACATGGAGGTCACCGGAATGCCAGCCGCCCAACGTCCCTGGCTGACCCTCAGCATCCTGTGCGCAGGCTTCTTCATGGCCCTGCTGGACGGAAGCATCGTCAATATCGCCGTCCCGTCACTGATCGCCGATATCCACGCCTCCTACGACGAGGTGCTGTGGATGATCGACGCCTACCTGCTCGTCTTCTCGACCCTGCTGATCACCACGGGGAAGCTCGGAGACATCTTCGGCTACAGGCGCCTTTTCCTGACCGGCGTCTCCATCTTCACGATGGCCTCCGTCCTCTGCGGCCTATCGGCATCCCCGGGGCAACTCCTGGCGGCACGAATCCTTCAGGGCATCGGCGCGGCGCTCCTGTTCCCCCAAGTGATCTCGTCGATTCTGGTCACCTTCCCGCCCCCCATGCGTGGACGTGCCTTCGGCGTGTTCGGCGCGATCGCGGGTTTCGCGCCGATCATCGGCCCGGTCCTGGGCGGCCTCGTCCTCGCCCACCTCACCTGGCGCTGGATCTTCTTCATCAACGCGCCCATCGGTGTGATGATCCTGGTGCTGGCGCTCGTATTCATCCCGGACCTCCGCCCCTCGCGCACCCACAGAATCGACCTGGGAGGCGTCGCGCTCGTCACCGCAGGGCTGAGCTGCATCGTCTTCGGCCTGATCGAGGGCCGGCGCTACGGCTGGGGAAAGATCGGCGGGCCGATCGGCATCACGTCGCTCATCGCCACCGGCGTAATGCTCCTGCTGCTGTTCGTCATCTGGCAGCGCGTCCAGCGAGGCGAGCCGCTGATGCCGTGGGAACTGTTCACCTCGGAGCGCAACTTCCCGGCCGGCAACTGGATCGGCTTCGTCTTCCAGTTCGGGATGATCGGCATATCCCTGGTGCTCGTCCTCTACCTCCAGATGGCGCGCGGCTTCTCGCCGCTGCGCACGGGCCTGGTCCTGCTGCCCAACGCCGCCCTCACGGCGGTCGGCTCGGCCTTCGCGGGACGGGTGTCGGACAGGGTCGGCGGCAGGCTCGTCCTCATGACCGGGCTCGCCGCCCTGTCCGTCGGCCTGGCCGTCCTCGCCCTGACGGCAGGCGCCGACTCCGGCGTGCGGCACCTGCTCCCCGGCCTATTGATCATCGGCCTGGCCAGCGGCGCGACCTTCGCGCCCCTGCAACAGGTCACGATGGACCATGTCGACACCCGCCTGGCGGGCGCCGCGTCCGGCGTGGCCAACACCACCCGCCAGATCGGCGGCGTGATGGGCACCGCAGTGATGGGCGTCCTCCTGTCCACCCGCCTGAATGCGGCTCTGCACCACGAGGCGCGCAAGCACGCCGGCGAGTTGCCCCCGCAACTACGCGCCCAATTCATCGACACCGCGACGACCAACGGCCACCGGTTCAGCCCACCGCCCCCGCCCCACGGCCTGCCACCGGCGGAAACCTCCCTCCTAACCCACCTCGGCCAGAAGACATTCGCCGCCGCCTACACAACCGCAATGCAGACGACCCTCCTCACATCAGCAGCGATACTCGCCGCAGCCGCCCTCTTCTGCCTGACCCTGAAACCCCAAACCCGAAAACGCCCGAGCCCCGAAAAGACCACCACCAAGACAAAGCACTAGGGCGTTTCTGATGGATCATCAGGGCGACCTTGCGGGTCCTGGAACGGCTCCACAAACCACCTCTCGGCGACCTGCTGCCACAGCAGCAACAACCACGTTGCTCGTTGGGTCCGCCCAAGATTCATCAGAAGCGCCCTAGCCGCAGAAGCCGAACCCTCATGCCGAATCACCGGAGGCGCTGTTCCTAGTACTCCAGCCGTAGATCGTTATGGCCGCTCAAAGGCTGCTTCTTGGCGATGATAGTGGCTGGTGCGGGCGCCGGTGTTGATGGCGCCGGCGCCAGGTCGACCAGGCGTGTGGGCGGGCCAGAACACGTGCGGGCTCGACGACCAGACCCGCTCGGGCCCTGTCGTCCGCCAGCGGCGAAACATCGCGCTGATGGCGGGGATTACCGGCCGGGCCGGCCGGTGCGCAGTGCCTCGATCACCGCGACCGCCTCAGCCAGCATGTCGATGGGGCAGCCCCAGTAGTCGTAGATGCCGCCACGGGCCTGGTTGCTGCCGCAGATGACGAACACGCCGGTCCCCAACTCGGCCTTGAGGTGGGTGGCCAGCCAGCCGACGAACCCGCTGTTGTCCTGATCGGCCGGGAAGTGGAAGGAGAAGACTCCGAACCGTTCGGCGCCACCACGCCCGGGAACCGCGGGCGCCAAACGGCTCCAGCTCTCCTCGTCGCGGACCACCGCAAGGGTCTCCGCCGTGAGCGCGGGGGCCTGGTCGGCGGGGAACTCCTCAAAACCCCAGACCCCATCGTGGACGACGAGCTCGGCCTGAGCGATCACACCGCGCAGCCGGGCCTCCGTCTGCTCCGCGGTCTCCACACTGACGCCGACCATGGATTCCCCTCCCGCACCGGCCTCCCAATGATCACCTCAACCCCGTGTACGGCTCGTTCATTTCGTCCCGGCCGCCCCCACCCCCAGACCAACCGCGACGGGTGGGCGAGCAGGCAGATCGCGTACCGCGCGAGTGGCAGGGGCGGGTGGCGGATTGCTCTGGGCGTCGGAGGTGTGGGTCAGCTGGCTTGGCGGGTTTCGTCTTCGTGGTAGGCCGCGGCTAATTCCTGGGGGGTCATGCGCATGCGGGCCCTGGTCGGAGGGATCCCCGCGGCCATCACCTCGCGGAGGATGACGGCCATCGAGTAGGTGGGGTCGGCCTCCAGGGCGCGGTCGAGGGCCACGTTGGCGAGGCCGCCGTTGCCCGCGGCGTAGGCGGCGAAGGCCAGCAGGGCGGCGGGGGCGGCCGCGTAGGGAGGCTGCACGCGGCGGACGATGTCGCGCCAGAAGTCGATGTCGGCCGCCGGGTCGTCCTCGTCGATGCGGACCCAGCCCTCATCGCGGACGCGGAGTTCGGTGAGGAGGAAGCCGAGGCGGGCTGCCTCGTCGTTGCTGGGACGGGTGCCCGCGCGGGCCCGGGCCAGCAGGGCGGGCAGGACGGCGACGCCCTCCCTGACGAGGTGCGCCTGGAACTCGAACGAGGACGTGTCGTCGCGGGCCCAGCCCAGGTAGCGGCGCTCAGCTCGGACGGTGGCCTCGCGCATGGCCTGCCGGGCGGGGCCGGTGAGAGGGCGGAGGGTGTCGGCCAGGTCGGCGCGGCCCGGGAGGGCGACGTGGCCCGCGAGGGTCGCCTCGGCGGCGAGGACGCTGCTGCCGATGTCGTACGGGGTGCCCTCGGGTGGGCAGCAGTCCCCGTCGCAGGTGAAGGACCACCAGCGGCCGTCGGCCACGCGGACCGCCTCCGTGACCTCGATGCCGGCGGCCACCAGGGCGGCGTGCATGGCGGCGGTGGCGGAGGTGGATTCCTCCGGCGTGCCGTAGGCGAGCAGGAGGACGCGGCGAAAGCCGTTGGCCGCGAGCATGCCGGAGACGTTGGCGGGATCGGGTGACGGTAAGTCGACGCGGACCGCGCAGGTGCCGTCCGGGCCGTCGAAGGCGACCACGACGAGGCTCGCGGACGGGTGGAACCCGAGGAGGTACGGAACGGCGACGATGGCGTCTTGAGCGGAGCGGATCACCATGGGTTTCATGGCCTCGACACTCGCAGCGGCGGCCCGCCGAGCGCACCAGAATCCCGTTCTGGGGATAAGTCAGGCGTCGAGGACGCGGCCCGCGACCACCGGCGGCTCGGTCGACCACGGGAAGTTGATCCAGCGGTCGGTGCGGCGCCAGACATATTCGCATTTGACGGTCGAATAGGGCTTCTCGTAGATGACCGCGCAGCGGACGTCCGCGACATGGTCGGCGCAGAAGTCGCGGACGAGTTTGAGGGTGGCGCCCGTGTCGGCGACGTCGTCGGCCACCAGCACCTTCGCGCCCGACAGGTCGATCGCGTTCGGGACGGGAGGCAGCATCACCGGGAGATCGAGGCGCTCGTCGACGCCGGTGTAGAACTCCACGTTCATGACGTGCAGGTTCTTGACGTCCAGCGCGTAGCCGAGGGCCCCGGCGACGAACAGGCCGCCGCGCGCGATGGACAGGATCAGGTCGGGGCGGTAGCCGCCGTCGGCGACCTTCTGCGCCAGGTCACGGCTCGCGACGCCGAACAACTCCCAGGTCAGGACTTCTCTCTCTGCGGCCACGTTCCCATTCTGGCCGATGCCGCGGAGGCGGAGCGCGCCCGGCCCGGGGCACGCGTTCCCGGTGTCCCGGCGCGGCGGGCCGAACGCCTCGGCACGCCGACGGCCCGATGGCCCGACGCGGGCCGGTCCGTGGGGTGGCCGTATTCGGTCAGGGGTTGGAGTGAGGGGTTGGGAGGTTTGGCGGGGCCGGGTGGGGGTGGAGGGACGCGGGTGTCCTTCGCGGGCGGTAGCGTTGGGCGGCGTGCCCGCCCCTGATCTGCTGACCGGCAGCGATACCCGGATTCCCGAAATGACGGCCCTGCTGTCCGCGGCCGTCGAGGCCATCGGCGGCGCCACGCGTCCCGGCCAGGTGGACATGGCGCGGGCGGTGGAGAAGGCGATCGGGTCCGGTGAGCATGTCGCGGCCCAGGCGGGCACCGGCACCGGGAAGTCGCTGGCCTACCTCGTCCCGGCGATCCGGTACGCGGTGGAGAAGCAGACCACGGTGGTGGTCTCGACGGCGACGATCGCGTTGCAGCGGCAGCTCGTCGACCGGGACCTGCCCAGGCTCGCCGAGGCGCTCGGGCCGATGCTCGGGACGGAGCTGAAGTTCGCGATCCTCAAGGGCCGCCGCAACTACCTGTGCCTGCACCGGGTGCAGACCGGCGTCCCGGAGGAGGACGAGCCCGGTCAGAGCCTGTTCGACCCGCAGCAGCTCTCCGCGATGGGGCGGCAGGTCAAGCGGCTCAACGAGTGGGCCGAGGAGACCGGCACCGGGGACCGCGACGAGCTGGTGCCCGGGGTCAGCGAGCAGGCGTGGCGGCAGGTCGCGGTGACGGCGAAGGAGTGCCTCGGGGCGACGCGCTGCCCGCAGGGCACCGAGTGCTTCGCCGAGCTGGCGCGGGCGGAGGCGGGTGAGGCGCACATCGTCGTCACCAACCACGCCCTGCTGGCGATCGACGCGCTGGAGGAGTTCCAGGTCCTGCCCGAGCACGACGTGGTGATCGTGGACGAGGCGCACGAGCTGGTCGACCGGGTCACCTCGGTCGCGACCGGGGAGCTGAGCGCGGCGGCCGTGGAGACGGCCGCGCGGCGGTGCGGGCGGCTGATCGAGGAGGCCACCGCCGACCGGCTCAAGGAGTCGGCGGAGGGGCTCGGCATCCTGCTGGAGGATCTGCCCGCCGGGCGCATGGACGTCCTGTCCCCCGCTCTCGGCACCACCATCACCGTCGTGCGGGACGCGGCCCACGCGTGCATCACGGCGCTCGGCCCCGACAAGAAGGAGAACGACCCCGGGGACATGGCGGCGCGCAAGGCCGCGCGCTCCTCGCTGGGGGATCTGCACGACACGGCGGTGCGGCTGCTGGAGGCGTTCCAGCCGGAGATCGCGCAGCGGTTCGACGTAGTGTGGCTGGAGAAGCCGTTCGTCCCGGAGGGGCGCCCGAAGCGTCCTCCGGCGCTGCGGGTCGCGCCGATCGGGGTGGGCGGCCTGCTGCGGACCACGCTGTTCGAGCGGCGCACGGCCGTGCTGACGTCGGCGACGCTCACGCTGGGCGGGTCGTTCGAGCCGCTGGCCCGGCAGTGGGGGCTGCCGCCGCTCGCCGAGAACGGTTCGCGGGACGCCAAGGCCGCCGCCGAGGGCCTCGCCCGCACCGCGACGAAGGACGGCGAGGACGGCAAGGAGCTGACATGGTCGGGTCTGGACGTCGGCTCCCCGTTCGACCACCCGAAGGCGGGCATCCTGTACGTGGCGCGGCATCTGCCGCAGCCGGGACGTGACGGGCTCGCCGACGCCTACCTGACCGAGATCACCGAGCTGATCGAGGCGGCGGGGGGCCGGGCGCTCGGGCTGTTCTCCTCGATGCGGGCCGCCCGGCAGGCCGCCGACGAGCTGAAGGACCACCTGTCGCATCCGCTGCTGTGCCAGGGCGAGGACTCCACGTCCCTGCTGGTCAAGCAGTTCGCCGAGGACGAGCGGACGTGCCTGTTCGGCACCCTGTCGCTGTGGCAGGGGGTGGACGTGCCCGGTCCGTCGCTGCAACTGGTGATCATGGACCGGATCCCGTTCCCGCGTCCGGACGACCCGGTCACCTCGGCCCGCTCGCGGGCGGTCGCGGCGCACGGCGGCAACGGCTTCATGGCGGTCGCCGCGACGCACGCCGCGCTGCTGCTGGCGCAGGGCGCGGGGAGGCTGCTGCGGTCCATGGACGACCGCGGCGTCGTCGCCGTCCTCGACCCCCGGCTGGCCACCGCGCGCTACGGCGGGTTCCTGAAGGGGTCGCTGCCGCCGTTCTGGGCCACGACCGACCCCGAGGTCGTGCGCGGCGCGCTCCGGCGCCTCGACCAGGCCGCGACCGCCTGACCTCAGCGCCGGTAGGTCTGGAGGAACTCGCCGATGCGGCCCACCGCGTCCTCCAGGTCGTCGGCGTACTGGAGGGTGACGACGCGGAAGTGGTCGGTGGAGGGCCAGTTGAACCCCGACCCCTGGACGACGAGGAGTTTCTGCTGCTCCAGGAGGTCGAGGGCGAAGCGCATGTCGTCCTCGACCGGGTACATCTCGGGATCCAGGCGCGGGAAGACGTACAGGGCGCCCTGGGGCCTGGCGCAGCTCACGCCGGGCAGGTCGTTCAGCAGCTTCCAGGCGCGGTCGCGCTGCTCGCCGAGGCGGCCCGTCGGCAGGACGAGGTCGTCGATGCTCTGGTGGCCGCCGAGCGCGGCCTGGACGGCGTGCTGGCCGGGGACGTTCGGGCACAGCCGCATGTTGGCGAGGATGTCCAGGCCCTCGATGTAGGACTCGGCGTGCTCCTTCGGGCCCGACAGCACGACCCAGCCGGCGCGGAAGCCCGCCACCCGGTAGTTCTTGGACAGCCCGCCGAAGGTGAGGCAGAGCAGGTCGGGGGCCAGCGACGCGATCGGGATGTGCTCCGCGCCGTCGTAGAGGATCCGGTCGTAGATCTCGTCGGCGAGGATGATCAGGTTGCGGCGGCGGGCCACCTCGACGACGCGGGTGAGGACGTCGCGGGAGTAGACGGCGCCGGTCGGGTTGTTCGGGTTGATGATCACGATCGCGCGGGTGCGGTCGCCGATCTTGGACTCGATGTCGTCCAGGCTGGGCTCCCACCCGGCGTCCTCGTCGCACAGATAGTGGACGGGGGTGCCGCCGCACAGCGACGTCGCCGCCGTCCACAGCGGGTAGTCGGGCGCCGGGATCAGCACCTCGTCGCCGTCGTTGAGCAGCGCCTGGAGGGTCATGACGATCAGCTCGGACACGCCGTTGCCGAGGTAGACGTCCTCGACGTCCACGCCGGTGACGCCGCCGTCCTCGCAGCGCTGCACGACGGCGCGGCGGGCGGGCAGGATGCCCTTGGAGTCGCTGTAGCCGTGCGCCTCGGGGAGGTTGCGGATCATGTCCTGGAGGAGTTCGGGCGGGGCCTCGAAGCCGAACGGGGCCGGGTTGCCGATGTGCAGCTTGAGGATCTTGTTGCCCTCGGCCTCAAGCCGCTTGGCGCGCTTGAGCACCGGTCCACGGATGTCGTAACAGACGTTGGCCAGCTTGCCCGACTGGTTGACCTGCATGGGGACACCCTATCCGCGCGCGGCCGGTGACCCCGGGGGCGATCCCCGGGGTCACGGGCCGGCCTCACACCGAGGCGATCGCGGACAGGATCCCCAGCCGCGCCGCGCGGCGGGCCGGGCGGATCGCGGCGAGCGCGCCCGCCACGGTCCCGACCACCGCGATGATCGTCACCTGGACGGCCTGCGGCGCGAACGGGTTGCCGAGCGCGGTGCCGAGCCCCCAGCCGAGGAACAGCCCGAGGCCGAGGCCGCCGGCCGTGCCGAACAGCGCGACGATCACCGACTCCCACCGGATCATGGACCTGACCTGCGGACGGGTCGCGCCGACCGCGCGCAGCAGGCCGAGCTCGCGGGTCCGCTCGTGCACCGACAGCGACAGCGTGTTGGCGATGCCGAGCAGCGCGATGACGATCGCGAGGATCAGCATCCCGTAGACGACGCCGATGAAGCCGTTCATCTCCTCGGTCTGGCGGGAGACGAAGGCGTCCCGGGTCTCCACCTCCGGCGCGCCGTAGGGCTTGGCGAGCGCGGTGAGCGCCTGCCTCACATCGCCCGCGGACGCGCCGGGCCGCAGCTCGACGAACGCCATGAGGTCGAGCGGCTGCCGGGTGTGGGCGTTCCAGACCGTCCTCGGCACGAGGTAGTCGCCGACCAGGTCGGCGTTCTCGTAGACCGCGCCGATCCGCAGCGTCTGGCGGGCGCCGTCGGCGAACTGCACACCGACGGCCGACCCGGCGCGCCACCCCTTGTCGTCGGCGACCTTCTTGGACACCGCGAACGCGCCGGGGTCGGCGAGGCTGCCCTGCCGCACGTCCAGGTCGAGGACGCGGCGCAGCGCGGACGGGTCGCCGACGTGGACGCCCGCGTTCTTCCCGTCCACCCGCATGTTGCCGTTGCCGAGCCCGGCGGCGTTCTGGACCTGCGGGAGGCGCGCGGCCTGCCCGGCGAGGGCGGTGCTGAACCCGGCGGTCTCGTTGCTGCCGCCGTCCACGACGATCGCGCCCTTGAACGACCCGGCGACGCCGTCCTCCAGGTTGGCGCGCAGCGAGCCGATGAACACCGTCAGCAGCGTGACGACGCCGACGCCGATCATCAGCGCGGTCGCGGCGCCGGCGGTGCGGGCGGGGCTGCGGCCGGCGTTGTCGCGGGCGAGCCGCCCGGAGACGCCGCGCAGCCGGGCGGCGGGCCCGCCGGCGAGGGCGGCGACCGGGCGGGCCGCGACCGGCCCGAGCACGACCATCGCGACGACGGTGAGCACCGCGCCCGCGGCGGCCATCGCCATCTGCTCGCCGACCGCGCCGAGGACCACGGTGCCCGCGGCGACCGCCGCCAGCACGCCCCCGACGATGACCCGCGTGTCGGACGGGCGCCCCGCCTCCACGGCCACCTCGCGCAGCGCGGCCAGCGGCGGGACCCGCGACGCCTTGAGCGCGGGGCCGAGCGCGGCGACCAGCGTCACCGCGATCCCGACCGGCGCCGCGATCAGCACCGAGGTCGCCGACACGACGAGGCCCTCCATCGCGATCCCGATCTTGAGCTGGGTGAACAGCTGCCGGAGCAGGGCCGCGAACCCGTAGCCGCCCGCGAGCCCGGCGAGCGTCGCGGCGCCGCCGACCACGAGGGCCTCGACGCCGACGAGCGTCACGACCTGGCGGCGGCCGGCGCCGAGGGCGCGCAGCAGCGCCGACTCGCGGGTCCGCTGCGCCGTGGTGATCGCGAACGTGTTGTGGATGCTGAACGCCGCGACCAGCAGCGCGACGCCGCCGAACGCGCCGAGTACGATCCGGAACACGCGCAGGAAGCCGTCCTCGACCATGGTCATGCCCTCGTCGACCTGCGCCTTGCCGGTGACGGCCTCGGTGCCGGGGGCGAGGACGGGCCTGACCCTGGCGGCCAGCTCGTCCTGGCCGACGCCGTCCGCCGCGCGCAGCCACACGCCGGTGACGAGGCCGGGCGTCCGGGTGACGTGCCGCCGCGCCCCCTCCAGGCTGAAGGCGGTGAACGAGGTCTCCCCGAAGGCGTCCTGGTCGCCGAACCTGCTGATGCCGACCACCGTGACGGCGACCCGGTCGGGGGTGAGCACCGCCGTCCGGTCGCCGACCTTGAGCTTGCCCTTGTCGGCGAACATCTTGTCGATGACGACCTCGTCCGGGGCGCGCGGGGCGCGGCCCTCGGCGAGCCGGTACGGGTTGAGCTTGGGGTCGGTCATCCAGTTGCCCGCCGTGCGGGGGCCGCGCGACTGGATCGTCGTGCCGTCCTTGGCGAGGAGCTGGCCCGAGCCCTGGATGTAGGGCTCGGCGTTGGCGACGCCGTTCACCTTCCTGACGCGCTCCAGGACGGACGCGTCGATCTCCCCGCGCGCGCTCCACGGCGCGTCGCTGACGCTGGTCGAGTTCCTGATACTGACGTCGGTCTCCCCGTAGGCGCGGGAGAAGTAGCCGTCGATGCTTCCCGCGAGCGTGTCCCCCAGGACGAGCGTTCCCGTCAGGAACGTCACGCCGAGGAACACCGCGATCAGCGAGCCCGCCAGGCGCCGCTTGCGGCCCCACAGCTCCTTCAGGACGATGCCGATCATGAGTGGTCCCCCAGCCCGCGCATGCGGTCCAGCACCCGGTCGGGCGTGGGCGCGTCCATGACGTCGACGATCCGCCCGTCGGCGAGGAACACGACCGCGTCGGCGCGCGCCGCCGCGACCGGGTCGTGGGTGACCATCGCGACGGTCTGGCCCAGGTCGTCCACGGCCTCGCGCAGGAGCGTCAGCACCTCGGCGCCCGTGCGGGAGTCGAGGTTGCCGGTCGGCTCGTCCGCGAACACGATCCGCGGGCGGGTGACCAGCGCCCGCGCGAGGGCCACCCGCTGCTGCTGCCCGCCCGACAGCTCCGACGGCCGGTGCGTGAGCCGCTCCCCCAGCTTCAGGACGCGCACCACCGTGTCGAACCACTCCCGGTCCGGGCTCGTCCCCGCGAGGGTCATCGGCAGCGTGATGTTGTCGCGCGCGGTCAGCGTCGGGAGCAGGTTGAACGCCTGGAACACGAACCCGATCCGCTCGCGCCGCAGCCGGGTGAGCGCCCGGTCCGACAGCGCGCCGAGCTCCTGGTCGCCGACGTAGACCTGGCCGGAGGTCGCCGCGTCCAGGCCCGCCACGCAGTGCATCAGCGTGGACTTCCCGGCGCCGGACGGGCCCATGATCGCCGTGAACCGTCCGTCCGGGAACTCCACGCTGACCTCGTCCAGCACGCGGACGGCCATGTCGCCCGTGCCGTACACCTTGCTGAGCCGGACCGTCCTGGCCCCTCCCCGGCCCCTCTTCTCGTCGTTGGTCGCTTGCCTTGCCTGTGCCGCGTTTGCCATGTCCGGGATCGTGTCGCCGGGACGTGCCGCGCGTCGTCGGGCCAGGAGAGGTACCTGTGCTGCGCCTCCGGGTGTGCGCGCACCGCGCCGGCTACGCCCCGCGCGGTACGGCCGGGAAGATCGAATCAGACGCGGCGTCCAATTGTGACCGGCGCAACATACATGCAGGCTTGCTTGCTTGTTTGTGCGCTCGTACCGTCGGGGTTGTGCCAGTGAGACGCCGCCGCCACGGCGGGAGCCGCCGTACCCAGGAGGAACGCCGCTCCCGGACCCAGGCCAGACTCCTCGACGCCACCATGGACTGCCTGGTGGACCTCGGCTGGTCCGGCACGTCCACCACCGAGGTGGCGCGCCGCGCCGGGGTGTCGCGCGGGGCGCAGCAGCACCACTACCCGACGAAGATGGTCCTGGTCGCGGCGGCGCTGGAGCACCTCCTTGAGGCGCAGCGGCTGGCCTACGAGCGGGCCTTCGCGGTGCTCCCGGCGGAGCGGCGCGACGTCGCGGGCGCGCTCGACCTGCTGTGGGAGGTGTTCCGCGACAAGCCCGCCAAGGCGCTGACCGAGCTGGCGGTGGCGGCCCGCACCGACGACGAGCTGCGCCCGCTCTGCCGCGACCTCAACGAGCGCGTCCTCCAGGTCATCGTGGAGACGTTCGAGCGGCTGTTCCCCGCGAACACGCTCACGCCGGAGTTCACCGACAGCGTCCTGCGCGGCGTGTTCGCGATGTTCGTCGGCCTGTCGGTGCAGAACGCGCTGGACGACGACGAGAGCGGCCACCAGGAGGCCGTCCTGCGCACGCTCAAGGACTTCGCGCGCCAACTCGTCCCCGAGCCCGGCGCCTCCCCCACCGCCGCGTCCACCGCCGTTCCCACCAGGACCTGAAGGCCCCCGACACCGCAGCCCGGCGACGGCGACGCCGCCCGTACCAGCCCCGAGGGAGTCCGACATGCCGAAAGCCCCCACCGAACTCGCCGACGAGGTCCGCGCGCAGGTCACCGACGCGAAGTCCTACCTCGGTGTCATCGACCGGCTGAACAGGGCGTCGGTCGACAAGCACTGGGAGGCCTACGCCGACATCCCGTGGGAGGACCCGGAGTTCGCGGTCGACAAGAACGATCCGCGCTGGGTGCTGCCGCCGTTCGACCGGCTCGGCGAGACCGCCTGGTACCAGGCGCAGCCGCCGGAGGTGCAGGCCCAGATCGGGCTGTGGCGGGTCGCGACCGCGATGAAGATCGGGCTCCAGTTCGAGAACCTGCTGAAGCGGGGCCTGCTCAACTACGCCTACCGGCTGCCGAACGGCCGCCCGGAGTTCCGGTACGTCTACCACGAGACGACCGAGGAGTGTCACCACGGGATGATGTTCCAGGAGTTCGTGAACCGGACCGGGATGCCGATCCGGGGCATGCCGCGCTCGCTCAGCCTGATCGCGCAGGCCGCCCCGTGGATCCCGCTGATCAACACCGAGATGTTCTTCGTGTTCGTGCTCGGCGGCGAGGACCCGATCGACTACGTCCAGCGCAAGTCGCTGAAGGGCGGGCACATCAAGCACCCGCTGGAAGAGACGATCATGAAGATCCACATCGCGGAGGAGGCCCGGCACATCTCCTTCGCCCGGCACTACCTCCGGCACCGGGTGCCCGCGATGAGGCCGCTGCGCCGCCGGATCCTCGGCGTCGCGACCCCGGTCGTGCTCGGCGTGATGGCGCGGATCATGCTGGCCCCGCCCGGCCCGATGGTGCGGCACTTCGGCATCCCGAAGGACGTGGTGCGCGCCGCGTACCGGAGCGAGGCGTCGCAGGCGGAGATCGCCAACTCGGTCGGCAAGATCCGCGACCTGATGGCCGAGCTCGGCGTGGTCGACCCGGTCAACCGGCGGATCTGGAAGGCGTTCGGGATCTGGGACGAGCCGCGGACGCGCCGCGCCGTCGAGCCGTCGGGCGGGGCGCGCGCATGAGCGTCGCGATCGTGACCGGGGGCGCCTCGGGCATCGGCCGCGCCATCGCGACCTCGCTGGTGGCGCGCGGCGACACCGCCGTCGTCGCCGACATCGACGCCGCGGGCGCGCGGGCCGTCGCCGACCGGCTGAACGGCCTGCGCCGCGGCACGGCGGTCGCCGCGCCGCTCGACGTCACCGACGCCGCCGCCGTCGCGGCGCTGTACGGCGCCGTGCGGGACGAGCACGGACGCCTCGACCTCGTGTTCAACAACGCGGGCATCGCGATCGGCGGGCTCGCCGAGGAGCTCGCGCTCGACCACTGGAACCGCGCGATCGACGTCAACCTGCGGGGCGTCGTGCACGGCGTCCACGCCGCGTACCCGATCATGCTGGAGCAGGGGCGCGGGCACATCGTCAACACCGCCTCGCTCGCCGGGCTCGTCCCGATGCCGGCCGGGATCCCCTACACCGCGACCAAGCACGCGGTCGTCGGGCTGTCGCTCGGGCTGCGCGCCGAGGCGGCCGGACGCGGCGTCCGGGTCAGCGCCGTCTGCCCGAGCTTCGTCGACACGCCGCTGCTGCGCAACATCAACCCGGACCTGCCGGAGACGCCGCTGAGCGGCGACGCCGCGGACGACATCGCGCGTGCGGCGCCGCGTCCCTACACGACAGGCAGGCTGGCTCGCGACATCATGCGGGGCGTCGCGCGCAACCAGGCGCTGATCGTGGCGCCCGCGTACGGCCGGGCGGCGTGGCGCGGCGCCCGGCTGAGCCCGGCGGCCGCCGTCCGCGTCGCGCAGTTCGCCGTCGGCCGCATCCGCGCCGGACGGTGAGCGTTCACGGCCCGGCGAGGCAGGGCCGGTCGAGCCGGTAGCCCTTCGCCGTCGGGCCCTCGGTGAAGTCGGTGAGCACCTTGAGGCCGGAGAACTCGTGCTCGTCCGGCCGGGAGAACACCGTCTTGCGGAACGCCGAGTCGTTCGGCGTGCCGGAGGAGTTGCCCGCCTCGGACGGCAGGATGCCCTCGTAGTCGACGTAGGTGATCTCGCGGACCGCCGCGAACAGGCCCGCGCGGGTCAGGTCCTTCTTCTGGACCGCCCGCTGCAGGGCCGCCTTCAGCGGATACGACAGCGCCCACCCCGAGACGAGGTTGTCGTCGGGATCGGTCCGGCCGACCGCCTGCCGCATCGCGGTGTGGCCCGGCGAGTCGGTCGCGTACGGCTTCCACGGCGCGACCTGGAGGTAGCGCGACTTGATCGCGCTCGCGGACGGGTCGCGCAGCATGCTCCGGTCCCACGTCGGGTTGTCGCCGATGAAGCGGCCCCGGAACCCGGCGTCGACCGTCCTGCCGATGATGGAGGCGGCGTCGTCCGGCGACGTCGTGAGCACGACGAGGTCGGGCTTGCGCGTCATGATCGCCTGCACGGCGGCGTTCTGCACCGCCGCGCCCTGCGTGGTCGGGACGTCGGTGAAGGACAGCCCGCGCGCCCGCGCGCCGATCCGCGCGCCCGCCGCCGCGTCGTCGCCGTAGTCGCCGGTGTAGTGGATCGCCATCACGCTCTTCGCGCCGTACTCGTCCGCGCCGTAGTCGACGGCGTTCATCGCCTCGAAGCAGTAGGAGGAGCCCGACTCGACGATGTCGTCCTCGAACTCCCAGCGCGAGGTCCAGGAGACGGGCAGCGCGATCATCTTCTTCGCGCGCAGGTCGCCGAGGATCGCGTCGGTCTCGGGCGAGCCGAACGTCTGCGCGAGCGCCAGGACCCTGTCCTTCATCTCGTCGTACGCGCGGACGTGCGCCTGCGGCTGGTAGTGGTTGTCGCGGACGTAGGTCACCACGTCGATGTCGTAGCCGCCGATGCCGCCCTGCCGGTTGACGCGGTCCCAGAACGCGCGCTGCGCCTTGGTCACCGCCGACCCGAGCGCCCGGAACGGGCCGGTGGTCAGGTCGGAGATGGTGCCGAGGTAGATGCAGCCGTGGTCCTTGTTCACGGCCTCGGGGCACGGCTTGTCGGTCACCCCGGGCGCGCCCGCCTCGACCCGCCCGTCGCCCGAGCCGCACCCGGCCGCCGCGACCACCGCGAGCAGGGCCGCGCTCGCCATCAGGGCCTTGAACCTCGGCAGGCCGCGCCGGTCATAGCGCACGGAGACCATCGATCACTTCCTTGAGGAGACGCGGGTCGGGGCGCCCGGTGGCGGTCGCGGCGGGCCGGTCCACCGTCACCAGCGCCCGCCGCAGCAGGTCGCTCAGCAGCACGCGGACCACCCCGACCGGCAGGCTCAGGTCGGCCGCCAGCTCGGCCACCGACCGCGGCCGCAGGCACAGCTCCAGGATCCGCTCGTCCTCGGGCCCGAGCGTGCTCGGATCCGGCATCGGGACCTCGGCGGTGGTGACGATCGCGATGAGGTCGAGGTCGTCCGCGCCGCTCTGCCGCGTCCGGCCGCCGGCCACGGCGAAGGGACGCACGACGGGCCCGGCCATCTCGTCGACCCACAGGTCGTCCGGCTCGTCGGGCATCACTCACCGCCCGGCCCTGGGGGCGGCGTCTCCGGGGCCCGGCCGTCGCCGTCGCGCTCGGCCTCGGCGTCGTCCTCCCGGCCGCGCCGCCAGCCGCTCTGCATCGTCGACATCAGCCTGCGCGCCGCCTCGGGCGAGCGCTCGACGGGCGTCTCGCCGGACTCGCCGGGCGCGGCCGCCCTGAGCTGCGGGGCGATGTTCTGCTGCCGCCGCCTCCGCGGCAGCCCGCCCGGCCCGGTGCCGGGTTCGGCGTCGTCCTCGCGGCGCGAGGGCAGGACGGTCGGCGCCGCGGGCGCGAGCTTGGGCGTCACCGGGGCCCGCTCCCCCGCCGGCTCCATCGTCGTGCGGGAGACGGCCACCAGCGGCCGGTACTCGCCCGAACCGCCGGCGGGCGCGCCCGGGTCCCGCGCCGCGTCCTGCGCGTCGACGACGAGCGCGTGCGGGATCAGCACGATCGCGATCACGCCCCCGTACGCCGAGGAGCGCAGCGACACGCGGATGCCGTGCCGCGCCGCGAGCCGCGCGACGACGAACAGCCCGAGCTGCACCGAGTCGTCCAGCTTCAGCTCGGGGTCGGTGGCCAGCAGCCGGTTCAGCCGTGCGATCTCCTCGCGGGTGAGGCCGAGCCCGCGGTCCTCGATCTCGACCGCGAAGCCGTGCGCGACCTCCCCGCCGGTCACCCGGATCCGCGTGGTCGGCGGGGAGAACGCGGCGGCGTTCTCGACCAGCTCGGCCAGCAGGTGGATGGTGTCGGCGACGGCGCGTCCGGACAGCGCCGCCCGGCCCATCGGGACGACGTCCACCCGCGTGTAGTCCTCGATCTCCGAGGCCGCGGCGCGCGCCACGTCCATCAGCCGGACGGGATGCCGCCAGCTCCGCCCCGACGGGCGCCCGGACAGGATCACCAGACCCTCCGCGTGCCGCCGCATCCGGGTCGCGAGGTGGTCCAGCTCGAAAAGCGCGGCGAGCGCGTCGGGGTCCTCGGTCCCGCGCTCCATCGCCTCCAGCCGGCCGAGGAGCCGCTGGAGCAGCGACTGGTTGCGCCGCGCGAGCGTGACGAACACGTCGTTGAGCCGCTTGTGCGCGGCGGCCTCGCCGGAGGACGCGCGGATGACGGCGCGGCGCGCCTCGGCGAACGCCTTGTCGATCCGGCTGATCTCGGTGACCGTGAACCCGGTCTGCGGCGGCGCGGCGGCGAACCGCGCGAACCAGGCGGGCGGGCCGGTCGGCTCGTCCTCGCCCGGCTTGGGCGGCTCCGCGGGCTTGGCCTCCCCGGCGGGCCTGGACTCCGCGGCGGGGACGATGTCCTCGTCCGGGACGGGTTCGCCGCGGCGGGCGCGCTCGGTGATCGCGGGCAGCCGGTCCCGGGTGAAGGTCGTGACCGCGTCGGCCATCTCGCGGCTCTCGTGGATGATGCGCCGCGCCATCCGCACCGCGACGACGACCGCCACGACGACGGCGAGGAGCCCCAGGCCGCCGGTCAGGTACAGCCGGAGCAGGACGGCGTCCGCCTTCTGCGCGGCGCGGTCGGCGGCGGCCGAGCGGATGCCGGATGACAGGTCGGCGAGCTGGGTGTTCACGGTCTCGATCGAGGTGTGCCACGCGCCGATGTCCACCGGCGGGCGCCCCTGCGCGGCGCCGGCCTGCATCAGCTCGTCCTCCAGCTTGCGGAACTCCACGAACGCGGCGCCGGACACGATCGCGTCGTAGCGGACGCGGTCGCCCGGCGGCAGCGCGCGGGTCGAGTCGTCGTAGAGGAACGCGCGGGCGCCCACGAGCTGCACGAGCCGCAGGTACTCGGAATGGCTGATCTTGCGTGCCGCGAGCGCGCCGGTGACCAGCGCGTCCTCGCGGGACATGCTCTCGCGGGCCCGCTCCAGGCCGAGCAGCAGCCGGGTGTCGCGGACGATCCGGTCGTCGTCGGAGCGCGGCTCCTCATAGATCTCGGCCGCCCGGTCGATGAAGGCGGTGTAGCGGCCGAGCGCCTCCGAGCGGTCGATGAGCCGCTTGTCGACCGAGGTGCGCACCGCCTCGATCTCGCCGAGCGAGGCCGCGAGGTCGGCCATCCGCTCGCGGGTGCGCCGCGCGGCGGCGCCCCGGACCGACGGGTCGGAGGCGGCCGCGCGGAACGCCGCGCGGGTCCGGTCGGTCCGCGCCCGCTGGGCGTCGAAGCCGGACCGGCCGATCGTCCGGTCGTCGCCGAGGTAGGACAGCGACATGCGGCGCTCGTCCTGCAAGGCGGCGATCATGGCGTCGGTGGGCTTGATGACCTTGTCGGTGAACGTCCGGGTCCGGGTCTGCCGGAGGGTGTCGCCGAGCGTGGCCGCCGCCGTGAAGGCCCACAGCAGGATCAGCGCCGCGACCGGCGGGACCAGCAGGAACACGATTTTCGTCCGTACCGACCGCGTCCGCCTGGCCATCACGTCTCCCCGCCGCCGCGTCCGTCGCTCACCCCTGGCCGCCCCCTGTGATGCAGCTCACCGTCCCGCGGGAACCGTAGTGCCAGCGGCCGCACGGGCTCGTCTGATTTGTCGCGAAGGCCGAGATTGTTACGACGGCGTTATCGTCATGATTGCCGATCGGCAAGGGCGGGAATCGGGCGGGGCGCCGGCCTCCGTCGGGCGCGCGACGGGCGGTCAGCCGGAGGCCGCTCCCCCGCCGTCCGCCGGTTCCACCTTCGGGTAGTGCAGGTCGAACGCGGGCCGCTCGGAGCGGATCCGCGGGATCGCGTCGAAGTTGTGCCGGGGCGGCGGGCACGACGTGGCCCATTCCAGCGAGTTCCCGTAGCCCCACGGATCATCGGCCCGCACCCGGACGCCGTGCCGCGCCGTCCGGTACACGTTGTAGAGGAAGAACAGCGTGGAGACACCGAGGATCAGCGCGCCCGCGCTGGAGACGCGGTTCAGCGCGGTGAACTCCTCGGGATAGTCCGCGTACCGGCGCGGCATCCCCCGCGCGCCCAGCCAGTGCTGGACGAGGAACGTCGTGTGGAAGCCGACGAACAGGAACCAGAAATGGACCTTGCCCAGCCGCTCGTCCAGCATCTTCCCGGTCATCTTCGGCCACCAGAAATAGAAGCCCGCGAACATCGCGAACACCACGGTGCCGAAGACGACGTAATGGAAGTGGGCCACCACGAAGTAGGAGTCCTGCACCTGGAAGTCCAGCGGCGGCGACGCCAGGATCACCCCGGTCAGCCCGCCGAACAGGAACGTCACGAGGAATCCCACCGCGAACAGCATCGGTGTCTCAAAGCTCAGCGTGCCCCGCCACATCGTCCCGACCCAGTTGAAGAACTTCACCCCGGTCGGCACCGCGATCAGGAACGACATGAACGAGAAGAACGGCAGCAGCACCTGGCCCGTGGTGAACATGTGGTGCGCCCACACCGACATCGAAAGGCCCGCGATCAGGATCGTCGCGCCGACCATGCCGAAATACCCGAACAGCGGCTTGCGGCTGAACACCGGAATGACCTCGGTGACGATCCCGAAGAACGGCAGCGCGATGATGTAGACCTCGGGATGGCCGAAGAACCAGAACAGGTGCTGCCAGGTCAGCGCCCCTCCGTAGGCGGGGTCGAACACGTGCGAGCCGAACCGCCGGTCCGACTCCAGCACCAGCAGCGCCGCCGCGAGGACGGGGAAGGCCATCAGCACCAGCAGGCTGGTGAAGAAGATGTTCCAGGTGAAGATCGGCATCCGGAACATCGTCATGCCCGGCGCCCGCATCCCGATGATCGTCGTGATGAAGTTGACACCGCCGAGGATCGTCCCGAACCCCGACAGCGCCAAGCCCATGATCCACATATCGGCGCCGATCCCCGGCGAGCGGACCTCGCTCGTCAGCGGGGCGTAGGCCGTCCATCCGAAACTCGCCGCGCCGCCCGGCGACAGGAACGCCGCGAAGACGATCAACCCGCCGAACAGGAAGAGCCAGTAGCTGAGCATGTTCAGCCGGGGGAAGGCCACATCCGGCGAGCCGATCTGCAACGGCATGATGACGTTGGCGAACCCGACGAACAACGGCGTCGCGAACAGCAGCAGCATGACGGTGCCGTGCATCGTGAAAAGCTGGTTGAACTGCTCGTTGCTCACGATCTGCTGCCCCGGCGAGGCCAACTCCCCGCGCAGCACCATCGCCATCAGCCCGGCGAGCAGGAAGAACGCGAACGATGTGATCAGATACAGATACCCGATCACCTTGTGGTCGGTCGTGGTCACCCACGACACCAGTACCGAGCCCCGAGGGCGCGCGGGGGCGGGCGCCTCGGGGAGTTTGCGGCCGAGAAGGACCATTGCCGGTCTCCCTGCGTGCGGCGGTCGCCACCACTATTCGCCCGTGCGGGGAGTCAGGCAAGTGGCCGAATAGGCTGGTGTGCGTGGAACGCATACTGGTCAGCTCTTGCCTCATGGGAAGGCCCGTCCGATACGACGGGAGGGCCAAGCCCATGGAGGCGGGCCTCTTCGGACGCTGGCGCGCCGAGGGGCGCCTCGTCCCGTTCTGCCCCGAGGTGGCGGGCGGCCTGCCCGTCCCCCGCCCGCCCGCCGAGATCGTCGGCTCCGGCTCGGTCCTGGACGGCACGGCCCGCATCGTCACCGCCGCCGGCGAAAACGTGACGGATGCCTTCCTGCGCGGCGCCCGCCTCGCCCTCGACGCCGCCCGCCGCGCCGGGGCCCGCGTCGCGCTGCTCAAGGAGGGCAGCCCGTCCTGCGGCAGCCACCGCGTCTACGACGGGACGTTCACCGGCACGCCGATCCCCGGCGCGGGCGTCACCACCGCGCTCCTGGAGCGCTCGGGCATCAGGGTCTTCAGCGAGGACGACCTGGACGCGCTGGAATCCTTCCTCATCTCCCTGGAGAGCCCGCGGGCTCACCCGGACGGCCCCGAGCCTGCTCCTCGGTGAGCGGCCCGGCGGGCAGCGGACCCGCGGCGCCCGCGCGCAGCCCGTCCAGGTGGAAGGCCAGGAAGCGGCGCCAGGCGTCCGGGGCGACGTCCGCCGTCTCGCGGATGACCTGCGACATCGCCCACATCAAGGGCGCCATGTCCTGCGCCTCGAAGTCCTCCCTCAACCCGGCGCCCCGCGCCCGCTCGATGATCTCCACCAGGTGCACGAACCCCCGGTGGCAGGCCCCGCTCAGCTCCGGGGAGGCCGGGTAGCGCCGGGCGAGGACGTCGTTGAGGCCGCGATCGCGCGCCTGCAACGCGAACAGGCCCTCGACGAACAGCACGAACCCCTTCCAGGGGTCGGCCTCGGCGAGCGCCGCGTCGGCGACCTGTTCCAGCGCCGCCAGCCGCACCGGGAAGATCGCGTCGATGAGGTCCCGGCGCGCCGGGAAGTGGTTGTAGAGCGTGCCGATGCTGACCTGCGCCCGCCGCGCGACCTCCTCCAGCGGCGCGTCCAGCCCGCGCTCGCCGAAGACCTTCGCGGCGGCGGCCAGCAGCTTGTCCCGGTTGCGCGCCGCGTCGGCCCGGGGGGCACGGCTGGTCCTCGCCATGGGCTCATTCTACGAACTTGAGGTCACCCTCGACTTTCGGCTAACTTGAGGTCATCCTCAATTTTGAGGGCACCCTCAACTTAACGGAGGCACCCATGCCCACGACCGTCGTCATCGGAGCGGGCCCCGGGCTCGGCATGTCCGTCGCCCACCGCTTCGGCCGCGAGGGCCACGAGATCGCGCTGATCTCCCGCAACGCGGGCCGCCACCCCGGCTACCTCGCCGCGCTGGACGCGGCGGGCGTCAAGGCGACCGCGCACCGGGCCGACGTCCGCGACCGCCCCTCGCTGCTCGCCGCCCTGGACGCCGCCGCCGGACACCACGGCTCCATCGACGTCGTCTACTACGGGCCGGGCGCCGCCGACCCGGACGCCATCCCCGCGTCCATCACCGCGACCGACGTGGCGTCGGCGAAGGAGGCGATGGGCTGGACCTACCCCGCGATCGACGCCGTCGGCGCCGTCCTGCCGCGCATGCTGGAGCGCGGCGACGGCGGCCTCCTGTTCGCCGGGGGCCTCAGCGCCGTCGTCCCGGTCCCCGCCCTCGGCAGCCTCGCGATCTCCTCCGCAGCACTGCGCAACTACGTCCTCACCCTGCACGCCGGCCTCGCCGACCAGGGCGTCTACGCGGGAATCCTGACGATCGGCGGGCTGATCGAGCGCGGCGACATCCACCGCATGATGACCGCCATGCCCGGCCCGCTCCCCGCGGGCACCCTCGACCCGGACGCCCTCGCCGACGCGGCCTGGACCCTCTACACCGACCGCGACGCCCCCGAAGCGACCTTCAACGCGCTTCTCTGACACCGCCGACGGTAGGAGTATCACGGCCCCCTTACGGGCTCCACCCACGCTTGATCGGCGCCTAGTGTCGAAGGCATGGACGGCGAGAACCTGCTGGGACAGTTCCTCCGCGCCCGGCGCGCGCTGGTCCGGCCCGAGGACTCGGGGCTGTCCGTCGGGGGCCGGCGCCGGGTGGCGGGGCTGCGCCGCGAGGAGGTCGCGATGCTGGCGGGCGTCAGCACCGACTACTACGTCCGCCTGGAGCAGGGCCGCGAACGGCACCCGTCGGCGCAGGTGGTGGACGCGCTCGCCCGGACACTGTGCCTGGCCGCGGACGAGACGGCGCATCTGCACCGGCTCGCCCACCCGGCACCGTCGCGGCGGCGTCCGCGCGTCCGCCCCGAGCGGGTCAGCCCGACCCTGCTCAGCATGATGGACGGCTGGCACCGCACCCCGGCGATCGTCCTCGGCCGCTGCCTGACCGTCCTCGCGCACAACGCGCTGGGACGGGCCCTGTTCGACGGGCACACCTACAGCGGCGACCTCGTCCGGCTCGTGTTCCTCGACCCGGACGCGCGCGGGTTCTACCCGGACTGGGAGCGGGTGGCGATCAACACCGTCGGCGGGCTCCGCTCCGCCGCCGGGACCGACTACGACGACCCCCGGCTGATCGAGACGGTCGGCGAGCTGTCGCTGAAGAGCGAGGACTTCCGCCGCCTGTGGGCCCGCCACGACATCCGCCAGAAGACGCACGAGACCAAACGCTTCCGGCATCCCCTGGTCGGGGAGCTGACGCTCGACTACGAGTCGCTCACCGTCAACAGCGCGCCCGGCCAGCAGCTGGTCGTCTACGAGGCCGCCGCGGGCAGCCCGTCCGAGCAGGCGCTGTCCCTGCTGGGCAGCCTCACCGCCGGTGAGGCGACCGGATCCGCGCCGACGGAGAACACCCCGACCGGCGACCACTGACCACCCACGCCCGCACGACCCCGGGCCGACCCATGCCCTAGATCGCATCCGCACATCAGAGAAGGACATTCCGCATGAGCACGAACTCCCCCGTCTGGTTCATCACCGGTTGCTCGACCGGTCTTGGACGGGCCCTGGCCGCCGCCGTCCTCGACCGCGGCCGGCGGGTCGCGGTCACCGCCCGCGACCCGCGCACCATCGCCGACCTGGTCACCGGCCACGAGGACCGCGCCCTCGCCCTGGCGCTCGACGTCACCGACACCGGCCAGATCGCAGCGGCCGTCAAGGAGGCCGAATCCGCCTTCGGACGCATCGACGTCCTGGTCAACAACGCCGGATACGGCTACCTCGCCGCCGTGGAGGAGGGCGAGGACGATGAGATCCGCGCGCTGTTCGACACCAACGTCTTCGGGGTGGTCGACATGACCCGCGCCGTCCTGCCGGGCATGCGCACCCGCAGGAGCGGCCACATCGTCAACATCTCCTCACTCGGCGGCCTGGCCGCCTTCGGCGCCACCGGCTACTACCACGCCACCAAGTTCGCCGTCGAAGGGCTGTCGGAGTCCCTCGCGGCCGAGGTGGCTCCCCTGGGCATCAAGGTGACGATCGTGGAACCGGCCGCTTTCCGCACCAACTGGTCGGGCCCGTCCATGCGACAGTCCCGCACCACGATCGACGACTACACCGATACGGCGGGCGCGCGGCGCACAAGCACCCTCGCCACCTATGGCAAGCAGCCGGGAGACCCCGTACGGGCCGCGGGCGCCATCATCGACGCTGTCGGCTCCGACGAACCCCCGCTGCGGCTGCTGCTCGGCAAGGCCGCCTTCGACATCGCCACGGCCAGGCTCGACACCCTCAGGACGGGCTTCGATGCCTGGCGGGACGTCACCCTCAGCGCCGACTACCCGGAAAACTGACCCCGGCGCCGGCGCGAATACCCCAGAAATGAGAAAGGGCCCCGCCACAAGGCGGGGCCCTTCCCAACAATGAGTCCGGCGGCGTCCTACTCTCCCACACAGTCCCCCATGCAGTACCATCGGCGCTGAGAGGCTTAACTTCCGGGTTCGGGATGGGACCGGGTGTTTCCCTCTCGCCAAAACCACCGAACGACCAACCCCAACACCCCAACCAACCAGGGGTGCGGGAAACTCATCGTCCGAGACCAGGCTCGAAACATTCACTTGTAAAGACCAAACGGGTTCCCGTTTGTTTTCCGGGAACCACACAGGGACGCGAACACCACACAACAACACTGCGACATGTCTTGAACGTATTGTGTGGTCAAGCCACTCGGCCTATTAGTACCGGTCGACTCCACACGTTACCGCGCTTCCATCTCCGACCTATCAACCCGATCATCAACCGGGGGCCTTACCCCACCAAAGTGGGA